>JAUSNB010000035.1 GCA_030645615.1 Actinomycetota bacterium
CGGTCCGGGGCGACTGCCCCGGACCGCCCCTCACGTCGGGACTACTTCAGCGTGACCTTGGCGCCGGCGCCCTCAAGGGCCTCCTTGGCCTTCTCAGCGGCCTCCTTGGTGACCTTCTCCAGGACCGCCTTGGGGGCGGCCTCGACCAGGTCCTTGGCCTCCTTCAGGCCGAGGTTGGTGAGGGCACGCACCTCCTTGATGACCGGGATCTTGTTCTCGCCGGCTGCCTCGAGGACGACATCGAACTCGTCCTGCTCGGCAGCGACCTCGGCAGCGCCGCCGCCGGCCGGGGCAGCAGCAGCCACGGCGACCGGGGCGGCCGCGGTGACATCGAAGGTCTCCTCGAACAGCTTCACGAACTCGGAAAGCTCGAGGAGGGTCATCTCCTTGAACGTGTCGAGAAGCTCGTCAGTGCTCAACTTCGCCATGGTGGCGTCCTTTCGGGTACATCCGGCCGAGGGCCGGGTGGGCCTTTAGCCCTCGGTGGTTTCCTCGACGGCCTGTGGCGTCTCGGCTTCGGTAACGGCCTCGGCGGGAGCCTCGGCTTCGGGCAGGACCGCATCCACGGGGGGAGCGTCCTCGTTCGGTGCTTCCTCGACCGGCGCGGCGGCGGGGGCCGACGCCTCCGACTCGAGCTTGGCCTGCAGTGCGCCCAGGGCGCGGGCGGTCTTGGCCAGTGGAGCGGCGAACAGGGCGGCAGCCTGCGACTGCTTGGCCTTGAATGCCCCAGCGAGCCTGGACAGGAGCACCTCGCGCGACTCGAGGTCGGCGATCTTCTGGACGTCGGCGGCGCTGAGCGTCTTGCCGTCCATGTAGCCGCCCTTTATGACGAGGGCGGGGTGCTCCTTTGCGAAGTTGCGGATCACCTTGGCGGCATCGACCGCATCGCCCTTGACGAACGCGATCGCGCTCGGCCCGGCGAGGAGGTCGTCGACGCCGGTGACGCCCGCTTCCTTCGCTGCGATCTTGGTCAAGGTGTTCTTGACGACCGCGTACGTGACCGTCGTTCCGAGGGTTCGGCGCAGAGTCTTCATCTGCGCGACGGTCAGACCGCGGTACTCGGTGAGCACTGCCGCGTTGGAACTGCGGAAGTGGTCGGCGAGCTCAGCGACCGATGTCGCCTTGTTCGGCCGTGCCATGGGGCTCCTTTCATGTCGCCCCACGAAATGCAGAACGCCCCGGCGCGGGCGCACGGGGCGGGCAGGAGGCCGACGGACGGCCTGGTGCTCAACTCGTTCACCTGCGCGGGCCGCCCGCGTTCGCGGGACCTTCGACCAGTGACGGCTTCCCGGCACTGGCAACCTGCGGTCTTCGGCGTGGCACAGCGTACGGCGTGCGGTCCCGGACCGGCAAATCGGCCCTGGACATGCGGAGGGCATCCCCGTTGAGTGGCCGGTCGTGGGGGCCGCGCCCCGACTCGGGACACCCACGTCTGGCCGTTCGCCAGAGGCGCGCGACTCGCTGTCACGGTCCCCCGGACATGCAGGAGGGGCGGGTGATCGCTCACCCGCCCCTCCGACGTGCCGAGCGACTAGCTGACCGTGAGGCCCGGACGCTTCAACGGCTCGGGGACGAACGCCCCATCGCTGTTGACGCCAGGAGTGCTCCACATGAGCCGGTTGATCGCCTTGATCTGCTTGACCGTCTTGGCATTGACCAGGCGGTTCAGCGCGGTGACCGCGTTGATCATCTGGATGCCGTTGTCGATCGCCCAGTTGCAGTGACCCACACCCGACGTCGCCTTGGCTGCGGACGCCGCCGAGTTCGGCGACTTGGCGCCTGCGTCGAACGTCGTCCAGCCATCCTCGGGCGGGCTGGTGTAGAACTGCAGCGCCTTCACCATGCGGTTGCCCTGCTTGCTGTGCAGCTTCAGGTAGTAGTTCTCGGTGTTACCTGCCGGGACGACCGGGTCGAACGTGGTCGAGATGAGCAGGGTCGGCACCTTGTAGACGCCCTTGGGCGCCGGCAGCGACCGGACGGCCTTCAGGGCTGCTGCACTGGCCGGGAACCTGGCCGCCGCATTGCCCTTCGACTCGTCCAGCTTGGCCAGCATGGCGTTGAGCGCGTTCGGCATGACCGCGGTGGCGTTCAGCGTGTCGCCGAACTCCCCTCGCTGCTCGGACGAGAGCAGCTCGGTGTAGGTCACCCCGACGTTGTCGGTGAAGTTCGCCGACTCGGTCGCCGGGATCTGCCCCAGCGCACGTGCCCTCTGCTCGAGGTCGTAGCGGACCATGATCCCGAGGGCCGCGGCCGCGCCGACGTTCTGCAGCATGGCTGCTGCCGACGAGGCACCCGCCGACGCCGGCGAGTAGCCACCGGCGAGGCCGGCGGCCGTGCCGAGGGTGGCGAACATCGGGTTGACCGTCTGGCCGTCGTATACCGCCGACTTCGTGGGCAGGCCGCCCATGAGGCCGCCGAGCAGGTTGGCCTGCGCGATCGGGTAGCCCACTGCCGAGGTCGAGGCCGTTCCGGCCCCCACGGCACCGAGCGTGCTCAGCACTGTCGCCAAGTCACTCAGGGCTTGCGTGTAGCTCTGGTAGTTGGCCACGCGCAGGGTCGGTGCGATGAGCGTCTTCCAGGTGAACATCACCGTCATGGCGCTCTGCATCGCCTGCTCGGGACCCGCCAGCGGGGCGCAGGTGGGCAGCACGCCGGCCACCTTGCCCGGGTTGCGCTCGGCCACCGTGGCCGAGACGTAGCCACCGAACGAGTCGCCCCAGACCATGATCTTCTTGACGCCGGCAACACCGCCGCCGTTGACGTACTTGATCATGTTCTCGTTGGCCTGCAGTGCCTCGGCGATGGCCCAGCCCTGGGCCGAGTAGCCCAGGCCCGCCAGGGCGTAGCCCTGGGCCAGGAGACCGGCCGCGATCTTGTCGTTCTGCGCCACCTGGGCCATGTTGTTGGCCTGGTAGGCGACGGACGAGCCGAACGCCGTGGCGAAGGCCGGGACGCTGATCGCGGTGTACGCCGGGTTGGTCGACAGCGCGAGGGCGGTCGGCCCCGCGAAGGCCGCCGGAATCGGGCCGCTGAAGCGGTACCCGTGGTTGTAGATCAGAACCGTCCCGTTGAACGTGGACGGCATCTGGATCTTGAAGGGCGAGGCACCGAGGGATCCCTCGAGGCTGCCCTCGCACGTAGCGCCCAGGGCGCAGGCGGTTGCCGCGCTGGCGGGCGTCACCGCCGCCGGGACGCCCACGAGGAGCAGTCCGGCGGTGGCGACGGCCGCGATCGCGCGACGGGTCATGGAGATTCGCATATGTGTCCTCACCTACGGCAGGAGCTTGGGAGTGGGGGAACCTGGACGGTACGTCGCCTTCTTTGCGGTACCACTCGAGGAGCTAGTGGCCGTCATGATGTACGACGTCAACCGCTCGACCTGTCCCGAGGCGTTGTACTGGCCCATGTAGGCGCCGGTAAGGCCCTGGTGCGAGGTCTTCGAGATGACCATGGGTACCACCGCGGCTGACCGGAAGGTCGCTGCCTTGGTATTGAGGGCGTTGATCAGCGATGCCCTCGTCAGGTTCTTGCCACCCGCCTTGAGCGCCTGGGACAGCACGTACGCGGTGTTGATGCCGTAGTACGTGTAGAAGTTCCAGCTCAGGCCGCTGGCCGTGGCGATGGCCTTCATCTGCGAGACGAAGGGGTTCGACGTGTCCTGGATCGGCACGATCCACGACGGGGTGTAGATGCCCTTGAGCAGCGCGTTGGCCGATGACCCGAGCGAGGCGCCGAGGACCGTGGGATCCGAGCCGACCGACGTGATCATCCACGTGGGCGCGAACTGGGAGCGGGCGGCCGTGCCGAGCAGCTGCGCGGTTGCCGACGTGACGCCGAAGAACACCACAAGCTGGCAGCCGGCGCTCTTGAGCTTGGTGATCTGCGCCGTGAACGGCGAGACCTGAGAGCCCGAGAAGTAGGAGACCGTCTCGGCGAACTTCACGCCACCCGCGTTGAAGCCGCGAGCGGCGTCCTCGCCGAACTCACCATCCTGGTAGAACAGGCAAGCCTTCTTGCTGGCCAGGTCAGCCGTGTTCTTGATGTAGTACGACATCACCTTCGCCTCGACCGTGTACGACGGGAAGTACGGGAAGGTGGTCGGGTACTTGCGGGGGTTGTCGAACGACGAGCCTCCGGTGTTGACGAACACGTCCGGGATGCCGCGTCGGTTGAGGTCGGCGACGACCGCCGAGTGGGTCGGCGTGCCCAGAGCACCGAAGAGCGCGAACATCTTGTCGCGCAGGATCAGCTGGTTGGTCACCTTCTTGGTGAGACCGGGGTTGTACTGGTCGTCGTAGACCACGTACTTGATCTTGCGGCCGTTGATGCCGCCCTTCGAATTGACGTAGTTGAAGTACGCCTGCGCGGCCGGGGCGATGTCCTTGTAGCCCGGTGATGCCGGACCGGTCAGCGGCGTGGTGGTGCCGATGACGATCTCGGTTGCGCTGACACCGGGATCGGCGGCGGGTGCCGCTGCTCCGGCGGGCACGGAAAGCGACAGCCCAACGGCTGCCACCGCACCCAAGGCGACTATTCGAGTCGCGATCACTCTGCTCACGGACGTTCCTCCCCAAGACGGGCATGCAGAGCACGCCCTAGTCGGCTTATGTGTCGTACTGGTGAAGCTTCGGTTTCCAATCGCTACGCGATGTGCTTGGAGGCTAACACCGCCAAGCGGCTCTGCAACAACTTTGGCCTACTTGTTACCGGCGAGTATGTCCCTCGGCTGGAGCGGGCGGAATCGCGGCAGCCGGGGGCTCGACTTCCCGGCGGGTCCGTCGCAGCTTGGCCACGCCGGCCATGATGCTGCCCACGATCCCTCCCGGGGCGACCAGCACGACAAGGACCACGAGCAGTCCGTAAAGCAGGTTGGGCATGTTGTTCGTGACCTGCTCGTCCCATCCCCTGCCATCGGACAGGTCCCGGACGACGTTGGGCAGCCACACGATGATCAGGGCGCCGATCACTGCGCCGAGGAGCGAGGATCGCCCGCCGAGCACGACGCCGACCAGGAGGGACAAGGACAGGCCGAGGGGGAAGGCACCGGGGCCGACATAGGACAGCAACTGCGCAAACACCCCCCCAGCGAGTGCCGCGAACACGCTGCTGATCATGAAGGCGGAGACCTTTGCCCAGGCCGGCGAGATGCCCGAGACGGCCGCCGCGACCGGGTCGTCCCGGACGGCCCGCCACACGATGCCCTGCCGTCCACGGACCAGGTTCAGCGCCACGAAACCGACAAAGCAGGCGACGATGAGTGCCAGTGACACCTGCCAGTACTCGATGAGGAAGCCCGGGTCGTTCATGTCGGTGCTCGGCGGGAGCGTGTCGACCGGGATGTCCGCCGGCACGTCGACGGGCACGTCCGCCGACGGCACGTCCGTGGGTGACGCATCGATGGCCGACCCGTCCGCGGCGAGGTCGTCGACGGTGAGCAGGTCCTCCGGCGCCAATGACTCGTCGGCCCCCTCCCCCTCGGTGGGAAGCACCTCGGGGCTGGCGGCATCGGATGCCGCGGCGTCGCCGCCGAGGTCCTCGACGGTCAGCAGGTCCTCCGGGGCCAGCGTCTCGTCGGCCCCCTCCCCCTCGGTGGGAAGGGTCTCCGTCCCGGTCTCGGTGCCCGCGGTTGCCTCGTCGACGGGGATCTCCTCGAATCCCTCCTCCGGCTCGGGCAGGTAGCCACCCTCGGGGTAGGGGACGGTGAGCAGGAGGCCCGTCTCGCCGCCGAACAGGTCGGGGAAGCGGTTGGCGATGGCCGGGATGCCCACGGCGATGCCCAAGGTCAGGCCGGCCAGGTAGGGCCCCTTCAGTCGGGCGCCGAGGCCGCCGATGACCAGTCCGAACACGATGCCGCCCACGAGGGCGAACCCCATGGCCCACCAGCCGTTCATGGCCACGCCGATGATGGGCACCGTGGCCCAGTTCATGCTCACGAGGGCGAATGTGTAGGCGCCCACGGCCATCAGGGCCCCGTTGCCGAGGGAGACCTGCCCGGAGAGCCCCACAAGGATGACCATCCCGAACATCGCGGTCGCGTACATGGCGGCCAGCGCGACGTTCGACATCGTCAACGGGTCCGCCCCGCCCATGAACCACATGAGGACCAGGAAGATGGCAAGGAAGAACGCTGCGTGAGCGACGAGGCGGGCGCCTGGGAGGCGCATGAGGTTCGACATGCTCTCCCCTTAGACCGATCGTGACGAGGTATGGCCGAACACGCCGTCCGGCTTCAGCAGGAGGTTCAGGGCAAGCAGGACGAGCGCGACGACCGGAGCGTTGCTCGAGTCGCTGTAGCCAGTCACCAGCGAGATGACCAGGCCAGTTCCGACGCCCAGGGCAACCGCGCCCACGAGACTGTCCAGGCCGCCGATCACGGCTGCGGTGAATGCGAACACGAGCAGGATGTCGAAGCTGTTCGGCGACAACGTGGAGATCGGCGCAACCAGGACCCCGGCGACCGCGCCCACGACGCCCGCGATGGCCCAGCCGATCGTCAGGGTGCGGCTCACCCGGATGCCGGACAGGCGGGCCACCTCGGGGTTGAATGCCGTCGCCCTCATGGACAGGCCCAGGTTGGTCCGCGTGAACAGAAGGGACAGGCCCACGACCAGCCCGATCGTGACGCCGATGACGACCAGGTCGTACACCGAGATCGGCCACTCGCGGCCGAAGGCACTGATGCCAGCCGTGTTGAACGGCTGCGGGTAGGCCTCCTGCTCGCCTCCCCAGATCATTCCGGCGGCGGCCTGCAGGGCGATGAGGACCCCGAACGTGGCAATGATCGCGCCTGAGGTGTCCGAGCGCTTGACCGGACGGAGCACGAGGTACTGCACGACGACGCCGAGGAGTGCACCGGCCGCGATCGCGGCGACCAGGGCCACGAACCAGCTCCCGCTGATCTCCTGGACCGTCAGGGCGATGAACGTGGTGAACATCGCCTGGCCGATCTGCGCGAAGTTCACGACGCGGGTGGCTCGCCACGTGAGGACCAGGGCGAGGGCCATCAGCGCGATGATGGCGCCGGAGCCGAGGCCGCCCAGGAGGTACTCGATGAAGTTCGTCATGCTCTCGACTCCCTCCTAGTAGCCCAGGTAGGCATGACGGAGCTCGTCATGCGACGCGATCTCGGCGGCCGGCCCGGCCATGACGACCTGGCCGAGGTTCAGCACGACGCCCTGGGTGGCCACCCGCAGTGCGGTGACGGCGTTCTGCTCGACCAGAAGGACGGCCAGGTTCGCCTCCGTCGCCAACCGCTTCACCAGGGTGAGGATCTGGGTCACGATGATCGGTGCCAGGCCGAGGGAGGGCTCGTCCAGCAGCAGGCATCTGGGGTCGCACATGAGTGCCCGGCCGATCGCCAGTTGCTGCCTCTCGCCGCCGCTCAGCGTCGCCGCTCCCATGGACCGGCGCTGTCCCAGCACCGGGAAGAGGTCGAACACCTCGCCCACGCTGGTGGCCCGGTCGGCACGCGAGCGCCACATGCCACCCAGTCGGAGGTTCTCCTCCACAGTGAGCTCGGGGATCGTCGAGCGGCCCTCGGGCACCAGGGCAATTCCCATGCGGACGAGGTCCTCGGACTTGCGGCCGAGGATGGGGTTGCCATCGAGGGAAGCGCTCCCGCCGGCCGCCTTGGCCAGGCCGGCGAGCGTGCGCATGAGGGTGGACTTGCCCGCGCCGTTGGCCCCGATGACCGCCGTCACCTCGCCGCGGGGCACCTCGATCGACACGTGGGACAGCGCGTGCACGGGTCCGTAGTTCACGCTGAGATCACTGACGGTGAGCATCAGGCCGCTCCGTCCTCGCCGAGGTACGCGGCCAGTACCGCAGGGTCGTTCCTGACCTCGTCCGGCGTGCCCCAGGCGATGACCTTGCCCGCATCCAGCACCCAGATGAGGTCGCACACGGACATGACCAGCTCCATGTGGTGCTCCACGAGGAGGACCGTGCGCTGGGGCACCCAACTGCGGATGAGTCGCTCGAGGTCGGCCATGTCGGCCGCCCCGACGCCGCCCGCGGGCTCGTCCAGCAGCAGCAGCTTCGGGTCACAGACGAGGGCTCGGGCCAGGGCGACCTTCTTCTGGAGGGGATACGGCAGCTCACTGGGCAGCCGATTGGCGACGTCGGCGACGCCCATCTCCTCAAGGGCCGCCATGGCCGCGATTCGCAGGCGCTCGGTCTCGACATCGGTCCAGGGCATCGCGAACGACTGCGACAGGATCCCGCTGCGGACCTGGGCGGACCCGCCGAGCATGACGTTCTCCAGCGCGGTGAGGGTGCTGAACAGGCCAACCCCCTGGAGGGTCCGCGAGATCCCCATCTTCGTGAGGTGGTGGGCCTTGATGTGCTTGAGCCGCTTGTCGTCGTAGGTGACCGAGCCGGAGTCCTGCTTGACGAAGCCGCTGATGACGTTGAAGACCGTCGTCTTACCGGCGCCATTGGGACCGATCAGCCCCGTCACGAGGCCATGCGGGACCCGGATCGTGACGCCGTCCAGGATCTGCAGGCCGCTGAGCTTGACCTTGATCTCGTCGAGTTCGAGGAGATTGATCGAGTCAGCGTCCGACACGGATCACGCTCCCTGGGTGCACGGCATCGCCGCGGCCCGACGCCGACAGCAGTGGCCCAGTCTGTACGGGCACACAGGGCCATGCAACAACAACGGGCCAATTGGAGGTAACGATGCGGAGCCGGACGCCGAGGGGCCCCGCCGGTGCGGCGGGGCCCCTCGGTGCGTTCGTATGGATGCACTCTCGGCTGGGTCAGCCCTCGTCCTCGGCCAGGAGGTTCTTGACCCGGTTGGGATCGACGGGCACGCCCGGTCCCATGGTCGACGACATCGTGGCCTTGCGCACGTAGCGGCCCTTGGCGGCCGACGGCTTGAGCCGCATGACCTCGTCAATGGCAGCCGCGTAGTTCTCGACGAGGGCCTGCTCGGTGAACGACGCCTTCCCGATCGGGAACTGCAGGTTTGCGTGCTTGTCGACGCGGAACTCGATCTTGCCGCCCTTGATCTCGCCGACCGCCTTCGCCACGTCCATGGTCACGGTGCCGGTCTTGGGGTTGGGCATGAGGCCCCGGGGGCCGAGGACCTTGCCGAGGGTTCCCACCTTGCCCATGAGATCGGGGGTGGCGACCGCGGCGTCGAAGTCGGTCCAGCCACCCTTGACCTTCTCGATCATGTCGTCACCGCCGACGAAGTCGGCGCCAGCCGCCCTCGCCTCGTCTGCCTTCTCGCCATTGGCGAAGACCAGGACCCGAGCGGTCTTGCCGGTGCCGTGGGGCAGGTTGACGGTGCCGCGGACCATCTGGTCCGCCTTGCGGGGGTCGACGCCCAGTCGGAGGGAGACCTCGACGGTGGGGTCGAACTTGGTGGCCGTGGTGTCCTTGACGATGCGGACGGCCGCGAGGGGCGCGTAGAGGGCGTCCCTGTCGAACTTCTCTTCCGCGGCCCGGTAGGCCTTGCTGCGCTTCATGTCTGCTCCTTCGCAGGTCGTGGTTGGCGAGCCGCGCTGGCTCTCCCACGGGGGTGGTTGGGCCCGGCCGGGAGGCCGGGATCGTGCTGCCCGGCGGTTAGGCCGAGATCGTGATGCCCATCTGGCGGGCGGTGCCCTCGATGATCCTCATCGCGGCATCGACGTCGTTGGCGTTGAGGTCCGGCATCTTGGTCTCAGCGATCTCGCGGACCTGGGCCTTGGTGATCGACCCGGCCTTGACCTTGGGTGCCTCGCCGGAGCCCTTCTCCAGGCCGGCGGCCTTGAGGATGAGGCGCGACGCGGGCGGGGTCTTCAGCGTGAAGTCGAACGACCGGTCCTCGTAGACCGTGATCTCCACGGGGATGACGTTGCCACGCTGGTTCTCGGTGGCAGCGTTGTAGGCCTTGCAGAACTCCATGATGTTGACGCCGTGCTGGCCCAGGGCTGGGCCGACCGGCGGCGCCGGGTTCGCGGCGCCCGCCTGGATCTGCAACTTGATCAGGCCGGCAACCTTCTTCTTCTTCGGTGCCATGGTGTGTCGGGTCCTTCGTCGTGGTTGGCCCTCGGGCTGGCGCCCGGGGGGGGTGGTGCTCCGCTAGTTCTTGTTGATCTGGCTGAAGGCCAGCTCTACAGGAGTTTCGCGGCCGAAGATCTCGACCAGGCCCGTGACCTTCTGGGCCTCGATGTTGATCTCGGAGATGGTGGCGTGCAGGGTGGCGAACGGTCCATCCACCACGGTCACGGAGTCCCCGACGCCGAAATCGATCTCGATGTCTGCGGCGGCCGAACCGCCCGAGGACACGGCGGCCGCGCCCGGGACGCCGGTCTTCTTCTCGGGAGCAGGGGCAAGGATCGCCACGACCTCGTCGAGCGACAGGGGCGCGGGCTGGTGCCCGTGGCCGACGAAACCGGTCACGCCTGGCGTGTGCCGGATGGCGCCCCAGGACTCATCGGTGAGTTCCATGCGAACGAGGACGTATCCCGGGAACTTGTTGCGTCGCACGAGCTTGCGCACGCCGCTCTTGATCTCGGTGACCTCCTCCATCGGCACCTCGACCTGGAAGATGTAGTCCTCCATGTTGAGCGTGGAGATCCGGGTCTCGATGTTCCCCTTGACCTTGTTCTCGTACCCCGCATACGAGTGGATGACGTACCAGTCGCCCGGCGCGATGCGCATCTGCTCGCGGAAGGCGACGACCGGGTCCTCGGCCTCTTCCTCCTCGACGAGGGCCTCCTCGGCCGCGTCCACGATGGCCTCGGCCTCCGTCACGACGGCTTCCTCGGCTTCGGTGGCCTCGGCGTCGGCGGTGCCCTCCTCCTCGGCGTTCACCACGGACTCGACAGCCTCGACGGCCGCTTCGGCCAACTCGGGAGTCGCCTCCACCGCGTCATCGACCGCGTCGGCACTCGGCCCCGTGCTGAAGGGGTCGCGCGAGGGCGTCGTGAAGTCCTGGTCGGACACGATGGTCATTTCTCCTTGAGTGGTGTGGGGGAAGAGCGGCGAGCGGCGGTCAGCCGAAGACGAAGAGCACTCCTTGGCCGAACACGTAGTCAAAGGCGGCAATGATCCCCGCCATCACGAGCACGAAGATGATGACCACGGTCGTGTAGGCGACGAGTTCCTTGCGGGTGGGCCAGATGACCTTGCGGAGCTCGGCAACCACCTGGCGGATGAACAGCGCCAGCCGCGCGAAGACCCCGCCACGAGCCTGGCCACGTGAGCCAGACCCACCCGACCCGCGGTCGGTGTCGGTGTCGGTCATGCCGTCCCACTCTCCACTCGCCATCGATGCAGCCACGGCATCATTGCCGCGCCTGCGCCTTTCGCAGGGCCGGAGGGACTTGAACCCCCAACCGCCGGTTTTGGAGACCGGTGCTCTACCAATTGAGCTACGACCCTTCGCCCGGCCATCCGAACCCGCCCGAGGGCAGGCTGCCGCCGACCTAGTTCGCAGGGGAGTCTACGGTCCGCCCCGCAGCGGGGTCCAATCCGGTGGCCCCGCAGGGGCTGGAAGGATGGCCGCATGAGTTCACGCATCTCCCGCCGCATCGGGGCCATCACCGAGTCCGCCACCCTCGCCGTAGATGCCAAGGCCAAGGCCTTGAAGGCAGCGGGGCGGCCGGTCATCGGATTCGGGGCCGGCGAGCCGGACTTCCCGACCCCCGATTACATCGTGCAGGCGGCCATCTCCGCGTGCGCCGACCCCCGGTGGCACCGGTACACCCCGGCCGGAGGGCTGCCCGAGCTGAAGGAGGCCATCGCCGCCAAGACGGCCCGCGACTCCGGCCTGGCGGTCACCTCGGGGCAGGTGCTGGTGACCAACGGTGGCAAGCAGGCCCTCTACAACGCCTTCGCGACCCTGCTGGACCCGGGCGACGAGGTACTGCTGCCCGCCCCGTACTGGACCACGTACCCCGAGTCGATCCGGCTGGCCGGCGGTACGCCTGTCGAGGTCCACACCGACGAGACGTCCGGGTACCGGGCAACGGTCGCGCAGCTCGAGGCGGCCCGCACCGACCGAACCAAGGTGCTGGTCTTCGTCTCCCCCTCGAACCCGACGGGAGCCGTCTACTCCCCTGTGGAGGTGCAGGCGATCGGCGAGTGGGCCGAGGGCCACGGACTCTGGGTGGTCACCGACGAGATCTACGAGCACCTTGTCTACGGCGACGCGGAGTTCTCCTCCATGCCGGTGCTCGTCCCCGCGCTGGCCGACCGGTGCGTCGTGGTCAACGGCGTGGCCAAGACCTACGCCATGACCGGCTGGCGGGTCGGCTGGATGATCGGCCCCGTGGACGTCGTGAAGGCGGCCACCAATCTCCAGTCGCACGCCACCTCCAATGTGGCCAACGTCTCCCAGGTGGCGGCGCTGGCGGCCGTCTCCGGCGACCTGTCGGCCGTCGCTCACATGCGCGAGGCCTTCGACCGTCGACGCGTGCTGATGGCCGGCCTGCTCGACGCCATTCCCGGGGTCGACTGCCCGCTCCCCGAGGGGGCGTTCTACGTCTACCCGTCGGTTCGCGCACTCGTCGGCCACCGCCTGAAGGGGGTTGTCGTCGAGTCGTCGGCCCACCTGGCCGGGCTGATCCTCGACGAAGCAGAGGTCGCGGTGGTGCCGGGCGAGGCCTTCGGCACCCCCGGGTACCTGCGGCTGAGCTACGCCACGTCCGACTCAGACATCGTCGAGGGGGTGGGGCGCATGGCTGCCCTGCTCGGCGAGGCCGAGTAGTCCCCTCGGGGTCACGTCCCGATCAGGACGGGCTCGATCGCCAGGTCCACCGCGAACGTCTCGCTCACCCGCCGCTTCACCTCATCGGCCAGGGCGAGGACCTCGCCCGCGCTGGCGCCGCCCCGGTTGGTGAGCGCAAGGGTGTGCTTGCCGGAGATGGCCGCCCTGCTGCCCGCAAGCGCGAAGCCGCGTGGCATGCCGGACTGCTCGATCAGCCAGGCCGCGCTCAGTTTGGTGCCGGTGCGGGCCGGGTACCGCGGGCAGGCATCGGGGAAGCGGGCGGGATCGGCCACCACCGGGTTCGTGAAGAACGAGCCAGCACTCCACGTGTCGTGGTCGGACTCGTCGAGCACCATGCCCTTCGCCCGCCGCAGGAGCAGCACGGCGGCCCTGATCTCCTCGACATCCGCCCGGCCGCCCGTCGCGACACCGACCGTGGCCGCCAGTTCGGGGTACCTGACCACGCCATAACGGTCGGTGGATAGGTCCAGCGCGAGCGAGAGCACGGCCCACCGACCGGGCTCGGCCTTGAAGGCACTGGACCGGTACTCGAACCCGCAGTCCGCCGGGGCGAGGACGCGGACCTCACCGGCCGAGCGATCCAGGACGCGGACCCACGCCACGACCTGAGCGAGTTCCTGCCCGTAGGCCCCCACGTTCTGGATCGGGGTCGCCCCGCACCGTCCGGGGATCCCGGACAGTGCCTCGATGCCCGACCAGCCGCGAGCCGCCGCGAGGGCGACCACGTCGTCCCACGGTTCCCCCGCCTCCACGACGATGCGCACCCGGCCGTCCCGGACATCCTCGGCAATGCCCCGCGAGCGCACCTCCAGCACGGTCCCGGGGAAGCCCTCGTCGGGACACACCACGTTGCTGCCGTCGCCCAGCACGAGGAGGGGGCTGCCCGCCACGTCCGCCGTCCGGACCGCCTCGACCAGTGCGTCGGCCGATTCGGCGCGGATCCAGGCCTGGGCCGGGCCACCGACGCGCAGGGTGGTGCGCTGGGCGAGGGTCGGCGGCGGCATGCCCGCCACCCTAGGCGCGGGAGCCCGGATCGCGTGGGCGCAGGATGGCGTCCTTGCCCCGGAAGCGGGCCAGCAGGCGGTCGTATGTCCGCTTGCTCTCCTTGTCGCGGTACTCCGGCGCCGAGTCGTGGTAGCCGTGGTGCCGCTCCTGATGGATGGGCAGCGGGGCTTCCGGGATGACCAGCCGTCCACCGGCCTCGCGCAGGGCGAGGGACCACTCCATGTCGGCATTGCGGTAGAAGCGCGCCTTGGGATGCGGCGGGCTCGCCAACCCGGCCGTCCGCCGCACGACCATCAGGTAGCCGAGGATCGCGTCGACCTCGCCCGGGCCTGCGTCGACGAACGAGCGCCATTCGTCCGCACGGTCGACGTCGACGCCTCGCCAGCCCGACGCTGACACCGATTCATCGTCGAGGGCAGCGACGATCGGGGTGAGCGCGTCCCCGTCGAGCACAGTCGAGAGGTCCATGACGCCCACCAGCCCGGATGGCGCCAGCGTCAGCAGGGCGACCACGGCCGACGACCACCCGACGGAATCGAGCATCCCGGACAGGTGAAGGTCGACGACCCGACCCGGGTGTGCCAGCGCCTGACGGTGCAGCGCCTCCCCGGCCCCTGACGCGTTGCCGCAATCGAGGCCGACGACGACCATCCCGTCGGGTCCGTGAGTGAGCAGGGCCTCGATGCACCGGTCGACATCGTCCGGCCAGCCGTCGACGACCAGGCCCATGGTCAGCGGAGCCGTCGGGATGGGCGGCCCCGCGGCCAGCAGGGCCGTGATCGTCGGGTGCACGTCGAATGGCGGCCGTGGCGCGAGACTGAACCCGTCGGGGTTGTCGGCAACGACCCAGCCACGTTCTCCGATCACGGCCCGCAGGTGGTCGGCGGCAGCGAAGTCGCGCCCGGCTCTGGCGACGGAGCGCTGCTCGGCGAGTGCGACCACGTCAGGCGGGGCCGAGCCGGGCGGAGGCTCTTCGCGCGTCATGCCGGCAGGCGGACGACGGCCTGCGCCCTGCCGAGCACGGTCACTCCACCAGAGCTGGCGGTGATCGCCACCGTGGCCACGCCGTCGTCGGACACTGCGGTGACCTTGCCCGTCACGTCGACGCGGGCGCCCTCGTCGTCGTCCGGGACCACCACCGGCCGGGTGAACCGCACGCCGTACTCCACCACCGCGCCCGGGTCGCCGATCCAGTCGGTCACGACCCTGGCGGCCATGCCCATGGTGAGCATGCCGTGCGCGATGACGTCGGGCAGACCGACGGACACGGCGATGCGCTCGTTCCAGTGGATGACGTTGAAGTCGCCGGATGCGCCGGCATAGCGGATGAGGTCTGCGCGCGTGATGGCGAAGGACAAGGCAGGCAGCTCGAGGCCAGCCGAGACCGTGCTGCGTGACGGCCTCACGGGGCGTCCTCGTCCGGGCCGCGGGCGACCAGCAGCGAATAGGTGGTGAGGACTGCCTCGCCCGAAGCCGTGCCGACGTCGCCGCGCGTCATGATCATGTCGTTGCCGGCCATCGACCGGATCGACTCGATCGTCGTCGCCACGAGGAGCTCGTCGCCTGCGACGATCGGACGGATGAAGGAGAACCGCTGCTCCCCGTGCACGACACGGGTGTAGTCCAGGCCGAGATCGGGGTCGAAGATGACGGCCCGGCTCGCCCGCATGGACAGGACGATGCCGAAGGTCGGCGGGGCGACGAGGTCGGGGTAGCCCAGCGCACGGGCTGCCGCGACGTCGGTGCAGGCAGGGTTCGCCTCGCCGACGGCAGCGGCGAACTCCCGGATCTTCTCCCGACCCACCACGTAGATTGCCGCGGGCGGGTAGACGCGCCCCACGAACTCCGGGTTGAGTGACATGCCCGCGGAAGCAGCTAGCGGGTTTCCTTGTGGTTTGTGTGCTTCTTGCAGTTCGGGCAGAACTTCTTGGCCTCGAGCCGGTCCGGGTCGTTGCGGCGGTTCTTCTTGGTGATGTAGTTGCGGTGCTTGCAGTCCTCGCACGCCATCGTGATCTTGGGGCGAATGTCGGTTGCCTTGGCCACTGGTCTTCCTCTTCCGTGATGCCTTGGCGAGGGGACTCGCCAAGATCGATGGTCGTGCACGCCGACCGGTCGGGCGACCGGTTGTTCGCGTAGCGGAGGCCGGACTTGAACCGGCGACACAGCGATTATGAGCCGCTTGCTCTACCAACTGAGCTACCCCGCCTCGATGGGCAATATCACCCCATCGAGCCCCTTCCGGGAATCGGACCCGGTACCTCGCCCTTACCAAGGGAGCGCTCTACCAATGAGCTAAAGGGGCGCAAAGCCACGCAAGCCTACAAGAGCGTTCGGTGCACGAGGAAATCAGGCCGTCGAGCGCGTCAGCCGCTACGGCAATAGCCTCGAGGCATGCCGAATCCCCTCCGGTGGACCGCCGACGACCTGCCCGACCTCACGGGTCGGGTGGCCATCGTGACGGGGGCCAATTCGGGCATCGGCCTGCAGACCGCCCGGCAGCTGGCCGCTCACGGTGCCGATGTCACGCTCGCGGTTCGAAGCCTGGCCCGGGGTGCCGACGCGGTGGCCGCGATCCAGGGGTGGGCAGCCGGTGCCCCGGTCACCGCGGAGCGCCTCGACCTCGCGGACCTGGGCTCGGTGCGGGCGTTCGCCGACTCATGGGCACAGGCCCATCCGGGCGGCCTGGACCTGCTCATCAACAACGCCGGCATCATGGCCACCCCGCATCGCAGGACTCCAGACGGCTTCGAGGCGCAATTCGGCACCAACCACCTCGGCCACTTCGCCCTGACCGGCCTGCTCCTGCCCGCGCTCGTGGCCCGGCCCCGCTCGCGCGTGGTCACGGTCTCCTCCGCAGCGCATCGGATGGGCCGGATGCGCTTCGACGACCTCATGGGCGAGCGTCGATACCAGAGCTGGGCGGCCTACGGCCAGAGCAAGCTGGCCAATCTCCTCTTCACCCGGGAACTCCAGCGCAGACTCGACCGCAACGGCATTGCGACCCTGGCCGTGGCGGCCCATCCGGGCTGGGCGGCCACCAACCTCCAGTCCGCCGCCTCACGCGGGGTGAGCACACGATGGCAACGGCCCTTCGCCGACGCCGCGAACCATCTCTTTGGCCAGTCGGCGGAGATGGGCGCGCTGCCCACGCTCTTCGCCGCCACCGCCCCGGGGCTGCCCGGCGACAGCTATGTCGGGCCGGATGGCTTCCTCGAACAGCACGGGCACCCCCGGCTCGTCGGCCGGACGAGCGCGGCGCGCAGCGACGCGGACGCCCGCCGCCTGTGGCAGGCAAGCGAGGAGCTGACCGGGGTGCGATACCCCCTCGAGGCCTAGGCCCGCGCGCGCCGCAGGTTCGCGGCGTGCAGGTCGGTCATCTCCGGGTCGTCGATTCGGGGGTCGTCCGACGGGCGTCCCATCAGCAGGTCGTCCAAGTAGCGCATGTCGGCGTCGAAGCGCTCCAGCGGACGGTCCGTCGGGGTGCCGTGCCCTGGCACCAGCCACCTCGCCGTTCGCGCAGGCTCGCGTAGCCGCTCCAAGCCCTCCACGTAGGTCACGAGCGAGGTGTCGGATGCGGCAGGCATCGGGAGTTCCACGTCGCTGAGCATGTCCCCACTCACGAGCAGGCCCCAGTCATCGACGAGCAGGGCCAGGTGCGCAGGCGCATGCGCATCGTGGACGACGATGCGCGCCGCCGGACCGGGCCACGGGAGCAACTCGTCGGGCAGCGGGCAGAGCCTGCCGGCGATGGCGATCAGGTCAGGCGTGAGGTATTCGGCGAGCGGCGCGAGCAGGGCATCGCGCTCGACGGCCAGGTGGGCCACGGTTCCTGGGGTGCTCCAGCGCCGGACGTCACCAGCCCGGGATGCCACATCACGTGGTCGTAATGCTCATGGGTGGCCACTCCGGCCAGGCACCGCACCCCGAGGGCGCCGAGGTCAGACGGGATGGCGGCGAGCTCGTCCGGGTCCCACGCCGGGTCAATGACGACAGCGCCACCCGCTCCATCGAGCAGGACCGTCGATGTCGTGGCGTACCGGCGCGATGTCGCCACGAGCACGCCCGGCCGCAGTTCGTGAAGTCGAGCAGCCGGCTGAGGCGACGCTATCGGCTCTGTTCGCTGGAAAGGCCGATGATCGCGGCGACCAGGCAACGAGGAAGGGGCCGCCCTGCGTGGGCGGCCCCTTCCTGCACGTGGCAGGTGAAGGATTCGAACCTTCGAAGGCAAAGCCGACGGATTTACAGTCCGCTCCCATTGGCCGCTCGGGCAACCTGCCGTGGTGCAGCGAGAAGGATACACAGCGCCGGGACCCGGCCAGAATGGCCCAGTGGACCCCCGGCACGCGATCCTGTTCGAGCCCGTGACGATCGGCCCCAAGACGCTTGCCAACCGCTTCTACCAGGTTCCGCACGCCTCCGGGTTCGGGAGCGGGCGGCCGCAGGCGCAGGCTGCCTTCCGCGCGGTCAAGGCCGAGGGCGGCTGGGGCGGGGTCTGTGTCGAGTACGCCCCCGTGTCCGATGACGCCGACGAGTCCCCGTTCGTGGCTGCCAACCTGCGCGACGACCGGGATGCCCGTGCGCTCCGGCTCACGGCCGAGGCTGTCCACGCGCACGGCGCCCTGGCGGGGGTCGAGCTCTACCACGGCGGCGCGTCGAGCAACAACGTCGCGTCCCGGCTGACCCGCATCGCGCCCAGCCAGTCGGCGGCCGCGCCTCGGTGGGGATCGCTGCCGCGCACGATGACCGGCGATGACATCACCCGCGTCCAAGCGGACTTCGTCGCGGCCGCGCGCCGGGCACGCGACGCCGGCTTCGACATCGTCTACGTCTACGGGGCCCACGGCTACCTGCTCTCCCAGTTCCTGTCCACGTCCACGAACCGCAGGACCGACGGGTACGGCGGCACCCTGGCCAACCGCGCCCGCTTCCATCTCGAGACGCTCGCTTCGGTGCGCGAGGCGATCGGCGACGACTGTGCCGTGGCCACCCGCATCTGCATCGACGGGCGCGACGGCCTGCCCGGCATCCGACTGGACGACATGCTGGACTTCGTCCGCCTCGCCGATCCGCTGGTCGACCTGTTCGACGTGGTCGTCGGATCGTGGCCGGAGGATTCCGGAACCTCCCGGTACTACCCCGAGGGGCATGAGCTCCCTTGGTCGTCCCGGGTGCGCGAAGCGACGGCGAAGCCCATCGTCGGCGTCGGCCGCTTCACCAGCCCGGACCACATGGCGCAGGTGATCCGATCAGGCGCCCTCGACCTCATCGGCGCGGCCCGCCCGGCAATTGCCGATCCCTTCCTGCCGCGCAAGATCGCTGAGGGAAGGCTCGCCGACATCCGCGAATGCACCGGCTCCAATGTCTGCATCCTTCGCGAGGAGGAGTTCGGCCAGATCGGCTGCATCCAGAACCCGACGGCGGGCGAGGAGTTCCGGCGCGGCTGGCACCCGGAGATCGTCCCGCCGCTCGCCGACCCGGCGATCAGCGTCCTCGTCGTCGGAGCGGGGCCTGCCGGGATGGAATGCGCCGTCGTCCTGGGCCGACGAGGGGCGCGCGCCGTGCACCTGGTCGATGCCGGCGCCGCGATCGGGGGGCGCCTGCTCTGGACCCGTCGCCTGCCAACCCTGGGGGACTGGGGCCGGGTGATCGACTGGCGGGCTACCCAGCTGGAGGAACTGCCGAACGTCGAGGTGGTCCTGAACCGGCAGCTGTCGGCGGCGGACGTCCTCGACTACGGCGCCGACGTGATCGTCATCGCGACCGGGAGCAGGTGGGCCTCGGGCGGCCCGCTGACCCCCGAGCGGGTGATGGCGGGTGAGCGTCCGCGTGGGGTCCGTGTCGTCGTGGTCGACGAGGACGGCTACTACGTCGGCCCCGGGATTGCCGAGATGCTGGCCCGCGAGGGCTACCAGGTCGTGCTGGCCACTCCTCATCCCGTGGTTTCGCCCATCTCGGACGGCACCCTGGAGGGGCCCATGCTGCGTCGGCACCTGCACGCGGCGGGAGTGGAGTTTCGGACTGGCGTGACCGTGACACATCGCG
This sequence comes from Actinomycetota bacterium, assembly GCA_030645615.1. GTDB lineage: Bacteria > Actinomycetota > Actinomycetes > S36-B12 > S36-B12 > UBA10649. The sequence continues at coordinate 19,769 of JAUSNB010000035.1, forward strand.
AGGACGATGTCGTGCTCGGTGCGGACGAGTTCGGCCGGCCGGTCCGCCTGCCTGCCGATGACCTCGTCCTCGTCACACGCCAGGTCCCCGTCGACGACCTCTACCGCGAACTGGCTGCCGACGACCCCCGGCTCCGCGAGTCCGGCATCAGATCGGTCCACCTGATCGGCGACGCCGCCGCCCCGGGCTGGATCTCGGAGGCGGTGTTCGATGGGCACCGGCTGGCCCGTGAGCTCGAGTCCCCCGACCCCTCGCGACCGCTGCCCATGCGTCGCGAGGAACAATGACGTCATCACGCACACGGGTACCTGGCACGAAGGAGGGCACATGGCTGACAGCAGCTTCGACATCGTCTCCAAGGTGGATCGCCAGGAGGCCGACAACGCACTGAACCAGGCGGCCAAGGAGCTCGCCCAGCGCTTTGACTTCAAGAACACCGGCACCACGATCGAGTGGAAGGGCGAGCTCGCCGTCGAGATCACGTCCAGCACCGAGGACCGGGCCAAGGCGGCCCTTGACGTCTTCCAGGAGAAGATCATCAAGCGCGGGCTGAGCCTGAAGTCCTTCGAGGCCGAGGACCCGCGCTCGTCCGGCAAGGAGTACAAGATCACCGGCACCTTCAAGGCGGGCATAAGCCAGGAGCAGGCAAAGAAGATCGGCAAGCTGATCCGCGACGAGGGACCGAAGTCCGTCAAGACTCAGGTCATGGGCGAGGAACTTCGCGTCACGAGCAAGAGCCGTGACGATCTTCAGGCCGTGCAGGCTCTGGTGAAGGGGGCCGACCTGGATTTCGCGGTCCAGTTCGACAACTACCGCTGACCCTTCGATGCCTCGTCACTTGTGGTTGGCCTCCGCCGGCGCGGCGCGGTCACAACCGACGACGCATCGGGCTAGCTGACGGCTCCTCGCGATCGCAGGGCGCCCTGCACCTTGGCGACGGCGCGGTGCGGAAACCTGAGGTCGTCGGCGACGACCTCCACTACATACCAGCCATGCTCACGAAGGAGCGTCCGGCGAGTGGCGTCTGCGAATCGGCGTGCTCTCATCGCATGGACCGCACCGTCGTACTCGACGGCCACCTTCCACTCCTCGTAGCCAAGGTCGCATCGCGCGATGAACCCGCCCCATTCGTCGTACACCTCAAGGTTCACCGTCGGCGCGGGAAGGCCGCCCCCGATGATCACCATGCGCAACCGGGACTCCTGCGGAGACTCGGCTCGCGGATTCAGCAAGGGGGCGGCATGCCTCGCCTTGACCTTGCCGTGGTAACGAACTCGTCGTCGAATGACCCTGAGCAGCTCCTCCGGTGTCACGCGCCACCCACGCATGGCGGCATCGCCCACGGCCACGAGGTCCGGAAGCGACAGCAACGGGGCCAGGTCGACGAACGTCCGCGCCGGCGACGTCACGCGCAGCCCATGAGCGACCGAAATCTCTGCCGCCACGACGTCCGCCTGTCTCGCCCGGACGTCCCGTCGCCGTGGGCGGGGCATTCCCTCGGGCACCATGACCCAGACGGGACCATCCTGAAGCCGGTATGGAATCGGAAGGCCGAGGAGGACTGCCGCCGAAGGGCCGCAGAACAGCGCGTCTTCGCGCGACGCGAGTGCGACCGCCTGGATCCGCACCTCCATGCTGTCCGGTAGTTCGCGGGGGATCCTCAGGGACCGGCTCGGTACCACGTACCGATCACTGCGAGCCCGGCTGCGAGTCAGGCCGCCACCTCCGGTCGCTCCGACGCGGAACGGCACCGGCGGGCCTGTCTCCGACATGCGTCAAGGCTGCGGCAACCTCCGAAGTGGCGGCACCGGCAAATCAACGGAGGGTGGGTGAAACCAGTGCGGCCAAGGCCTGTGGACTAACCCGATGCCTCGTCACATGTGGCCGCAGAACGTCGGCGCGGCGGGGCCACAAGTGACGAGGCATCAGGGTTAGGGCGGGGCGAGCCAGGCCGCCAGTCGTTCCATCGGCTGCACCAGGCCGGCGCGCGTGGCTGCCCCGTAGTCGTGGTCGGGAGCCCACTCCAGCGCGTCGAACGGGCACACGTCGACACAGATCCCGCAGTACATGCAAAGGCCGAAGTCGATGGCGAAGGCATCGAGCACGTTGACCGTGCGCGGCCGTCGGGCTCCCTCGTCGACAACCTGCTCAGGGTGGGCCTGCAACGAGATGCACCAGGTGGGGCACTCGCGCACGCACAGCATGCACGAGGTGCAGGCGTCCGGGATGAGGGCGATGACCCCCCGCACGGTCACGGCCGGCCGCCCTCGTCGGGCCAGCCGTCCAGGACGCCCAGGGGGCGCGCACGGCGCCGCGACGGGCTGCCCGCGCGGTCGGGCCGCGATGGCTCGAACTCCCCGGGCCACGGCTGGACCACGCGCGCGGCGAGCACGGTGCCCTTGCGCAACGGCGGGGCACCGAGACCGGTGCGCAGCAGGAGGGGTCGAGGGTCAGGATGTCCGGTGAACTCGATCCCGAACATCTCGGCCGTCTCGCGCTCGTGCCAGGCCGCCCCGGGGTAGACGGGCACCGCGCTGTCGATGCGCAGGTCGTCGGCCGGCAGGGCGGCGACGATGACCTCGGCGGCGGCCGACCCGGGGCGGACCACACGGGCGACAACCTCCAGGCCAGCGTCCCGCTCGACGGCCGTGAGCAGGTCGAGATACACCAGCCCCGAGGCGTGCAGCGCGGCCAGGACAGTCCGCCACTCGTCCCGCGGCACCAGCCTCATGGCCGGTCCCGCAGGACGTCGAGCAGCCCGGCGACCAGGGCTTCGGGCCTCGGCGGGCAGCCAGGAACGTAGCCGGCCACCGGGAGCAACTGGTCGATGCCCTTTGTCACGGTCGGGGCGTCCCAGTACGGGCCCCCGGTGCTCGCGCAGGCGCCGAAGGACACGACCACCACCTCGCCATCGAGGTGGTCCCGGGCGGAGAGGACGGCCGGGGCAAGGGCATCCGTCACGGTCCCGGAGACCAGCAGCACGGTGCTCTCGGGGTCCTGTCCATCGTCCGGGACGAGCAGGCCACGGGCGACGGCGGCTTCGACCTCCATCGAGCAGCAGGCCAGACCGAGGTTCGCGACGACCACGCGGACACCCAGGTCGCCGGCCAGTCGGTAGGCCGAGGCGGGTGGCGACGTGACCCATTTCACGGTCGCAGCCTAGAACCCGCGCGCCCCAACCATGGCAGAGCGGAGCGGGCACGGGCAGAATGGGTCGGTTAGCCCGCGACGCCATCCGCACGGCGCAACGATCTCCCAGAGGCGAGGGGAATACGTGTCCAAGCAGGTAGTCCAGTTGAACCGCGTCGTCATCAGGTTCGCGGGGGATTCCGGCGACGGAATGCAGTTGACCGGAGACCGGTTCACCTCCGAGACGGCCGGGCTGGGCAACGACCTGTCGACGCTGCCCGACTTCCCGGCCGAGATCCGCGCGCCAGCGGGGACCATTGGCGGGGTGTCGGCCTTCCAGTTGGCCTTCGCCGATCACGACATCACCACGCCGGGCGACGTGCCCAACGTCCTCGTGGCCATGAATCCCGCGGCCCTGAAGGCCAACATCAAGGACCTGCCCCGCGGAGCGGACCTCATCGTCAACACCGACGAGTTCGGCAAGCGGGCCCTGGAGAAGGTGGGCTACGAGACGAACCCGCTCGAAGACGGCTCCCTCGACCAGTTCAACGTCCACGCCGTGGCGCTCACCTCGCAGACGGTCGAGGCCCTGAAGGCGTTCGACGTGTCCAAGAAGGAGGCCGAGCGGGCGAAGAACATGTACGCGCTCGGCCTGCTGTCGTGGCTCTACTCCCGAGGGCACCAGGGGACGCGCGCATTCCTGGAGAAGAAGTTCGCCAGCAAGCCCGACATCCTGGCGGCCAACCTCGCGGCCTTCGAGGCGGGCTGGTCGTTCGGCGAGACCACGGAATCGTTCTCGGTGCAGTACGAGGTGGCACCGGCGCACATGCCCGCAGGGGTGTACCGGAACATCGCGGGCAACCCGGCCCTCGCCTTCGGCCTGGTCGCCGCGAGCCAGAAGTCCGGGCTGCCGTTGTTCCTCGGCGGCTACCCGATCACCCCGGCATCGGACATCCTGCACGAGCTGAGCAAGCACAAGCGCTTCGGTGTGGTGACCTTCCAGGCCGAAGACGAGATTGCCGGCATCGGCTCGGCCCTCGGCGCCGCGTACGGCGGTGCGCTGGCCGTCACGACGACCTCGGGACCTGGCATCGCGCTGAAGTCCGAGGCGATCGGCCTGGCCGTCTCGCTGGAACTGCCGCTGGTCATTGTCGACGTGCAGAGAGGCGGCCCGTCGACCGGCCTGCCTACCAAGACCGAGCAGTCCGACCTCCTCCAGGCCATGTTCGGCCGCAACGGCGAGTCACCGGTGCCCATCGTCGCCCCGAAGTCCCCGTCGGACTGCTTCTTCGCGGCCATCGAGGCGGCCAGGATCGCGATCGAGTACCGCACGCCGGTGTTCCTGCTCTCGGACGGCTACCTCGCCAACGGCTCCGAGCCGTGGCTCGTACCCGATGCCGACTCGCTGCCGACGATCGATCCCGGCTTCGCGACGGCCCGCAACCACGTCGCCGCGGACGGGTCGGAGGAGTTCTGGCCCTACCTGCGCGACCCGCAGACCCTCGCCCGGGCCTGGGCGGTGCCCGGGACGCCCGGATTGGAGCACCGTATCGGCGGCCTGGAGAAGGCCGACGGAACGGGCAACATCTCCTACGACCCCGAGAACCACGACACCATGGTCCGGCTGCGCCAGGCCAAGGTCGACGCGATCGCGGCCAGCATCCCGCTACTGGAGGTGGACGATCCCGACGGCGACGCCCGGATCCTGGTGCTCGGCTGGGGCTCCACCTTCGGGCCGATCGGGGCGGCCTGCGAGATCACCCGGCGCACCGGTGCCAAGGTGGCCCAGGCGCACCTGCGCCACCTCAACCCATTCCCGGCTAATCTCGGCACCGTGCTGGCCTCGTACGACCGGGTCATCGTGCCGGAGATGAACCTCGGCCAGCTGACGATGCTGCTGCGGGCCAAGTATCTCGTCGACGTGCAGGGCATCAACCAGGTCCGCGGCATGCCGTTCAAGTCCACCGAACTGGTCGCCGCCATCGGCGACGCCCTCGAGACCCTGTGAGGCCGGCATGACCGCCACGCTCCCGTCCCTCACCCTCGTCCCCAAGGCCGACTCGCCCCAGTCCGCCAAGGACTTCAAGTCCGACCAGGAGGTCCGGTGGTGCCCCGGCTGCGGCGACTACGCCGTCCTCGCCGCAGTGCAGGGTTTCCTGCCCGAGCTCGGCCTGCGCCGCGAGAACATCGTCTTCGTCTCGGGCATCGGCTGCAGCTCCCGCTTTCCCTACTACATGAACACGTACGGGATGCACTCGATCCACGGCCGCGCGCCGGCCATCGCGACCGGCCTCGCCGTGACGCGTCCCGACCTGTCCGTCTGGGTAGTCACGGGTGACGGGGACTCCCTGTCGATCGGCGGCAACCACCTGATCCACGCCCTGCGGCGCAACGTCAACCTGAAGATCCTGCTGTTCAACAACCGCATCTACGGCCTGACCAAGGGCCAGTACTCCCCCACGTCCGAGCAGGGCAAGATCACCAAGAGCACGCCGCAGGGGTCGCTCGACTACGCGTTCAACCCGGTGTCCCTGGCACTTGGCGCCGAGGCCACGTTCGTCGCCCGCACCATCGACTCCGATCGCAAGCACCTCACCGAGGTGCTGCGCCAGGCGGCCGCGCATGAGGGAACGGCCCTGGTCGAGATCTACCAGAACTGCAATATCTTCAATGACGGCGCCTTCGAGCCACTCAAGGACTCCGACACCCGCGACGACGTCACGATGCGCCTGGTCCACGGCGAGCCCATCCGGTTCGGCAAGGACCTCGAGAAGGCCGTCATCCGCACGGACGACGGCCACATCACCGTGGCCGACGTGGCCGAGGTCGGCGAGGACGCGATCCTGCGGCACGACGCGCACGCGAAGGACCCCGGGCTGGCATTCGCCCTCTCCCGGCTGTCGAACCCACGAACCCTGGAGAACACCCCCATCGGGGTGTTCCGCGACATCGAGCGCCCGTCATACGACCGGCTGGTCCGAGACCAGGTAGCCGACGTCACCGCCCGCGAGGGCGTCGGCGAACTGCAGTCGCTGCTCACGGGCAGCGACACCTGGACCGTCAACTGAGCAACCGGGTACACCTGCCGCGGTCCCGTCACAGGACGGGAGTCCTGCTCGGTTTCATCGCAAACGTCCTGTGGGGCCTGTTCCCGCTGTACTTCCACCTGCTGGCCGACGTCTCTCCTGTCGAGGTGGTGGCCAACCGCGTCGTGTGGTCGCTCGTATTCCTTGCGATCCTGACCACGGTCACCCGCTCGTGGGCGAGGACGGTCGCGGTCACCCGCTCCCGCAAGGCGCTGGCCCTGCTGGGCATCGCGGCTGCCTTCCTGGCCGTCAACTGGGGCTTCTACGTCTACGCGATCGCATCGAACCAGGTCGTCGAGGCCTCGTTGGGCTACTTCATCAGTCCCCTGGTGTCGGTGGCGCTCGGCGTCCTCCTCCTGCGCGAGCGACTGCGACGGGCGCAGTGGGCGGCCGTGGGCATCGCCGTCCTCGCCGTCGGCGTCCTGGCCGTGAGCTACGGGAGGCTGCCTTGGATCAGCCTCGTGCTCGCCGTGTCCTTCGGCGTCTACGGGCTGATCAAGAAGCAGGTGGGCTCGGGATCCGTCGAGAGCCTCACGATCGAGACGGCCGTGCTGGCCCCGCTCGCCCTCGGCGTCATGATCGTGATGGCCGTGCGTGGCACCACGTCGTTCGCTGGCGGCGACGTCGGCTTGGTCGTGCTGCTCGTCCTGCTGGGACCGATCACGGCGATCCCGCTGCTGGCCTTCGGCGGCGCAGCCACGCGCATCCCGCTATCGACCCTCGGCCTGATGCAGTACTTCACGCCCGTGCTGCAGTTCCTGCTCGGGGTGCTGGTCTTCGACGAGGCGATGTCGCCGTTGCGGTGGGTCGGCTTCGGCCTGGTGTGGCTGTCCCTCGCCGTCATGTCGATCGACGGGTTGCGCAATGCACAGGGGAACCGAAACCGCGCGGACGACCTGAGCGTCATCGAGCCCGACTGAGGCTTGATCAGCCCGTGCGCGACACCACGTAGTCGCAGAGCAGTTCGAGCACCCGGCGCGCCGCGCCGTCGGGGAGCGGGTCGAGGCATGAACGCGCCCGGTCTGCCCATTGGCGGGCTTCGGCGCGCGCCTCCTCGAGGGCCGGGTGGTCGCGCAGCAGCGAGAGCGCCTCAACGTGCTCTGCATCGTCGGCCAGCGGACGGCGCAGGAGATCCTGCAGGCGGGCATCGGCAGGGTCGGGGCTGGTGAGCGCGATCAGGCCGGCCAGCGTGGGAATGCCCTCGCGCAGGTCAGTGCCGGGAGTCTTGCCGGACTGCAGCGACTCAGAGGTGATGTCGACAAGGTCATCTGCCAGTTGGAAGGCCACGCCGATCCGCTCGCCGAACTGGGTCAGGGTCTCGACTGCCTGCGGATCGGCGCCAGCCATGAGCGCCCCGTAGCGCCCCGACGCCGCGATGAGCGAGCCCGTCTTGTCCGCGACCACCCGGAGGTGGTGCTCGACGGGGTCGTGCCCGGGCCGAGGGCCGATCGTCTCGCGGATCTGCCCGGTGCACAGGCGCTCGAAGGTGCGCGCCTGGATCCGGACCGCCTCGGGGCCGAGGTCGGCAAGGATCCCGGACGACCGGGCGAACAGGAAGTCCCCGGTGAGGATGGCGATGGTGTTGTCCCACCGGGCGTTGGCCGACTGTGCCCCCCGTCGCAGCGGAGCCTCGTCCATGACGTCGTCGTGGTAGAGCGTCGCCAGGTGCGTCAACTCGACAACAACGCCGGCGGGCACGACGCCCCAGGCTTCGGGGTCGCCGAACTGGGCCGCCAGGAGCACGAGCAAGGGACGGAACCGCTTGCCGCCCGCCTCGACAAGGTAGCGAGACGCGTCGGCCACGAACGGATCGTCGCTCGCGACTGCTTGGCGCAGGCCCTCCTCGACCCGTGCCAGCCCCGCTGTCAGGGCGGCGTCGAGATCGGCGTCGGGCACGCGAAGGCCGCGTAGCGAGTCGCTCATCAGTGCAACGTACTACCGGATGAAGACATCGGCGTTGCTGACCAGCTCCAGCACCGGCTGCGGCACGATGCCCAGGACGATCGTGACGGTGGCACCGGCCGCCAGGGCAACCGTGGTGAACGCCGAGGGCACCACGACGGATGCCGTGTTCTCGGTGGGCTCGGAGAAGAACATCAGCACGATGACCCGCGCGTAGAAGAACGCCGCGATGAGGCTGGCGCCGACCGCCACGATCACCAGCCAGGTTGCGCCGCTCGCGATGGCGGCGGTGAACACGCTGAACTTGCCGATGAACCCGCTCGTGAGCGGAATGCCCGCGAGGGCAAGCATGAATACGGCGAATACGCCGGCTACCAGGGGCGACTTCTTGCCCAGTCCCGCCCACTTGGACAGGTGGGTCGCCTCGCCGGATGCATCACGGACCATGGCGACCACCGCGAATGCCCCGATCGTGGTGAATGCGTACGCGATCAGGTAGAACATCGAGCCCGCCAGGCCCTCCCGGCTCACGGCGACGACGCCCACGAGAATGAAGCCGGCCTGGGCGATGGACGAGTAGGCAAGCATCCTCTTGATGTCGGTCTGCGTGATCGCGACGATCGAGCCGACCACCATCGTGAGGATCGACACGATCCACAGCACCGGCTCCCAGTCCCACTGCATGCCGCCCAGCCCGACGTAGAGAAGTCGGAAGAGGGCGCCGAACGCAGCGATCTTCACGGTGGCGGCCATGAAGCCGGTGACGGGTGTCGGGGCACCTTGATAGACGTCCGGAGTCCACTGGTGGAAAGGCACGGCCGCGATCTTGAACAGCAGTCCGACCAGGAGCAGGGCCACTCCGATCGTGACGAGCGCCCCCTCCCCTGGCTTGGCGCTGAGTGCAGCCGCTATGCCGGTGAGCGAGACCGTTCCGCTGTAGCCGTAGAGCATGGCGGCGCCGTACAGGAAGAACGCAGACGAGAACGCACCCAGGAGGAAGTACTTCAGGGACGCTTCCTGGGACAGCAGGCGTCGGCGCCGGGCCATGCCGGCCAGCAGGTACAGCGGCAGCGACATGACCTCCAGGGCCACGAACATGAGCAGGAGGTCGTTGGCCGCAGGGAACAGGAGCATGCCGGTCAGCGCGAAGAGGAAGAACGGCCAGATCTCGGTCTGCAGGTAGCCGCGCTCGGTGAACTGCCGCTCGTCCTCGGACCCCGGGAGGGCAGACGCCCGGGGGGCGAAGGCATCTCCGAGGGGGTCGATCGTGCGTTCGGCCATGAGGAGCGCACCGAGCAGTGACACGACCAGCAGCGTTCCCTGCATGACGAGCGTAGGCCCGTCGACCGCGATTGCGCCCTCGGCGGTGATGAGGAACGTGCCGGCCAGCGACACGACCACGACCAGCGCAGCGATGACCGAGCCGAGCACGATAACCAACTGCAATGGCCGGCGAGCACGGCGCGGCGCGAAGGCCTCCACCAGGACCGAGACGATAGCCGCGCCGAAGATGATCAGGATCGGCGCGATGGCCGAGTAGTTGATCGAGGGAAGCTCGAATTCTTCGGTGGTCTCGCTCAGGACGGTTGTCGCCGTCAGCAGGGCGCTCACTTGGCTGTCCCTTCAGCGGGGGTACCGGGGAGGGCGAGGGTGGGCGAAGGGTCACTCGCGCCCACGCTCGTCATGACCCGGTCGACCGTCGGGTTGATCACGTTGAGCAGCGGCGCAGGGAACAGGCCCAGCACGATCGTCAATGCCGCGATGGGGACCAGGGCGGTGATCTCGCGGCCGCCGAGGTCCTTCATGCCCTCGAGCTCGGGCTTCAGGGGCCCGGTCATCGTCCGCTGGTAGAGCCGCAGCACATACGCGGCCGTGATGACGATGCCGACCGTGGCGAGGGCGCCGATCCACAGGTAACGCTCGAACGTGCCCAGCAGCACGAGGAACTCGCCGATGAACGAGACCATGCCCGGCAGGGCAAGGGAGGACAGGGCGGCCACCATGAAGAAGCCGGCGAGGACCGGTGCCACCTTGTTCACGCCCGCGTAGTCGCCGATGTAACTCGAGCTCCGGTACCGCGACATGAGGAAGCCGGCCGTCAGGAACAGGGCAGCCGTCGACAGGCCGTGGGCAACCATGTAGACCACGGATCCACTCTGACCCGTCGACGTGAACACGAAGATTCCCAGTGCGATGAACCCGAAGTGGGACATCGACGAGTAGGCGAACAGCCTCTTCATGTCGGTCTGGCTAAGGGCGACGAATGCCCCGTAGAAGATGCCCACGAGGGCCATGCCGATGACCACCGGGGCATAGAACTCCGACGCGGCGGGGAAGATCTCGAGGCAGTAACGGATCATGCCGAACGTGCCGACCTTGTCCAGCACGCCAATGAGGAGCACCGCCGTGCCTGGCTTGGATTCGGCGGCCGCGTCAGGGAGCCACGTGTGGAATGGCCACAGGGGTGCCTTGATGGCGAAGGCGAAGAAGAACCCGAGGAAGAGCAGTTTCTGGACATCGGGGTCGATGTCCAGCGATGCCAGCGAGAGGAAGTCGAAAGTTCCGGTCCCCGTCATCTGCGCCGACACCACATACAGCCCGATGAGGGCGGCCAGCATGAACAGTCCGCCGAGCAGGCTGTAGAGAAGGAACTTGACCGCGGCGTATGACCGCTGCACACCGCCGTAGCGCCCGATCATGAAGTAGACCGGGATCAGCATGGCCTCGAAGAACACGTAGAACAGGAAGACGTCGGTGGCCGCGAACACCCCGATCATCAGGGTCTCGAGCACCATGATGAGGGCGAAGTAGCCCTTGACGGTCCCACGCGAATCGTCCGCGTCGTTCCATCCGGCGAGGATCACGACAGGGACCAGCGTCGCGGCAAGTGCGATCAGCACCAGCGAGATCCCGTCGACGCCCACCGAGTACGAGATGCCAAAGGCCGGGATCCACGGCTGGGACTCGACGAACTGGAAGGGCTCCGTCGAGTCTGCCTGGAACTGCAGGGCCATGGCGATGGTCAGGCCGAGGGTCACGATCGAGACGAGGAGCGCCACCTGCTTGGCGAGGACGGCGCGGCCCTTCGGGAGCAGCACGATCAGGACGCTGCCGACGAGCGGCACCGCCATGAGCGTGGTCAGCCAGGGGAACGAGGTCACGACATCCTCACCAGGACCAGGGCAAGGACGACCAGCAGGACGCCTCCCACCATTGACAGCGCATACGAGCGGACGAAGCCGGTCTGGTACCTGCGCATGCGTCCCGAGAGCCCGCCGACGAACGCCGCGCTCCCGTTGACGAACCCGTCGACCGCCTTGTTGTCGAACCAGACGAGCGAGCGGGAGGCGTAGTGGGTGGGCTGGACCACCAGGACGTCATTGACTTGGTTGCCGTACAGCTCCTCGCGCGCGGCACGGGTCAGCACGGTGCCGCGAGGCGCTTCGACCGGCACTTCGCGCCGGGCGTACATGATCCATCCGATGGCCACGCCGATGAGGACGAGTGCGAGCGTGGTGGCCTCGTATACCCAGCTGGCCAGCGGCAGGGGGTTCTCCTCGAAGCCGACGACGGGCTCGAGCCACGACTCGATGTCGCCCCAGTACACCAGCGCCATCCCCAGGAAGGCGGCCCCGATCGCCAGGATGATGAGCGGGATTGTCATCACCTTCGGGGACTCGTGCGGATGGACGTCGTCCTCCCACCGAGCCTTGCCGAAGAAGGTCATGGCGACCATGCGCGTCATGTAGAAGCCCGTGAGGCCGGCAGCCAGCATCGCCAGGACTCCGATGATGGGGCTGCGCTCGAAGGACGCGTGGATGATGTCATCCTTCGAGAAGAAGCCGTCGAACGGCGGGATGCCGATGATGGCCAGGTAGCACACGATGAACGTGCCGGCCGTGATCACCATGGCCGAGCGCAGCGCCCCATAGCGCCGCATGTTCACGTTGTCGTTCATGCCGTGCATGACCGACCCCGCACCAAGGAAGAGGCCGGCCTTGAACACGCCGTGGGTCAGCAGGTGGAAGATCGCGAATACGTACCCGATGGGTCCGAGGCCGGCGGCCGTGATCATGTAGCCGATCTGGCTCATGGTGGAACCGGCGAGCGACTTCTTGATGTCGTCCTTCGCCGAGCCGATGATGGCGCCCATCCACATCGTGATGAGGCCCACGACGATGACCGCGATGGCCGCCCACTCGGCCGCGGTGAAGATCACGTTGCTGCGCACGATCAGGTACACGCCGGCGGTGACCATCGTGGCAGCGTGGATCAGCGCGGAGACCGGGGTGGGGCCTTCCATGGCGTCGAGCAACCACGCCTGGAGCGGGAACTGGGCCGATTTGCCGCAGGCGGCGAGGAGGAGGAGGAGCCCGATCGCCGTGAGCGTCCCTTCGCTCGCCTGATCGGCGACGCCGAACACGTCCTGGAAGCTCACCGAGCCGAACGTGACGAACATCAGCATGATCGCCAGGCTCAGCCCGACGTCGCCGACCCGGTTGATGATGAAGGCCTTCTTGGCCGCCGCGGCAGCCGACGGCTTGTGCTGCCAGAACCCGATGAGCAGGTACGAGGCCAGCCCCACGCCCTCCCAGCCCACGTACAGGAGCAGGTAGTTGTTGGCCAGGACAAGCAGCAGCATCGCGGCCACGAAGAGGTTGAGATACCCGAAGAACTTGCGACGGTCCTTGTCGTGCGCCATGTAGCCGAGCGAGTACACGTGGATCAGCGAACCGACGATCGTGATGAGCAGGACGAAGACGATCGAGAGCTGGTCGAGCTGGAAGGCCATGTCGGCGGAGAAGCCGCCCACCTGGATCCAGGTGAAGAGTTCCTGCCCGTACGTACGCCCGTCAGCGGGCTGCTGCATCATCTCCAAGAGCATGAGCACGCCGATGACGGCGGAGCCCAGCACCGTCAGCACGCCGAGGTAGGGACCCCACGAGTTGGTGCGCCGCCCGGCGAAGAGCAGGATCGCGGCACCGGCGAGCGGCAGCGCGATCAGCACCCAGATGAGGGAGAACACCCCCTCAGCGGGCATGAGCATCGTCACGTTGCAGTCCTATCCTTCGTCGTCTCTGTGCTCTGGCCTAGTACTTAAGGAGGTTGGGCTCGTCGATGGACGCCGATCTTCGGGTCCGGAAGATCGTCACGATGATCGCCAGTCCGACCACGACCTCGGCCGCCGCGACCACCATGACGAAGAAGGCAACGACCTGCCCGTCGAGGTTGCCGTTCATGCGGGAGAACGCGACGAACGCGAGGTTGGCGGCGTTGAGCATGAGCTCGACCGACATGAACACGATGATCGCGTTGCGGCGCACGAGCACTCCGAGAGCGCCGATGCTGAACAGCACCGCGGACAGCATCACGTAGTTGGACGGGTTCATTCGGTCCTGCCTTCCGTGATCTGCTGGACCTCGTCGACGTCCGTGTGGTCGATCGGCGGGACGTCGCCACGGGCGCGGAGCGGCTCCGGGATGCTCGCCTCGCTGGTGCTGCCGTCAGGCAGGAGCGCGGGCGTGCCCACCGCGTTGTGGCGGGCGAACACACCGGGGTTCGGGAGGTTCCCCTTGACTCCGTCGCCGCTGAAGCGCTGCTCGGACAGTTCGCGCTGGCTGGGCGGTGGCGACCAGTGCTCGCGGTGCGCCAGCACCATGGCGCCCATGGCGGCTGTGATGAGCAGCGCCGACGTGACCTCGAACGCGATGAGGTACTTGGTGAAGATGAGGTTCGCTATGCCCTGGACGTTGCCGCCGTAGGCCGCGTTGGCTTCCTCCAGGCCGATGTCGCTGGTCTCGGCGAGGGCGTTCCCGATGCCCCAGACCAGCATGGTCCCGATGCCCAGGACGAGGAGGATCGCAGCCAGGCGCTGGCCCTTGATCGTCTCGATGAGGGAGTCGGATGAGTCAACGCCCACAATCATGAGGACGAAGAGGAAGAGCATCATGACCGCGCCGGTGTAGACGATCACCTGGACCATGCCGAGGAAGGGCGCCGAGTTGGCGACGTACAGGACAGCCAGGTTGATCATCGTGAGGGCTATCCAGAGCGCGCTGTGGACGGCTTTGCGCGACAGGACCATGCCGGCCGCCCCGGCCACGGCCAGGATGGCGCAGACCCAGAAGACCACGGCCTCGCCCGTATTGACGTCGGTCACAGTGTCGGTCACGGCGCAACCTCCTGCGGATCGTCGACGACCGGCTGCGCCTGCTCCGGCACGGATCCCGTGATCTTGTTGGCGTAGTAGTCCTGCTCCGTGGTCCCCGGGACCATGGCGTGCGGCGCCGGCAGCATCCCGGGCAGCATCGGGCCGAGCAGGTCCTTCTTCTCGAAGATCAAGTCGGCACGGTTGTCGTCGGCCAGCTCGTACTCATTGGTCATGGTCAGCGCACGGGTGGGGCACGCCTCGATGCACAGTCCGCAGAAGATGCAGCGCAGGTAGTTGATCTGGTAGACGCGTCCGTAGCGCTCCCCGGGCGAGAAGCGCTCGGTTGCGCTGTTGGAGGCACCCTCGACGAAGATGGCATCGGCGGGGCACGCCCACGCGCAGAGCTCGCACCCGATGCACTTCTCGAGTCCGTCAGCCCACCGGTTGAGCTGGTGCCGCCCGTGGAAGCGCGGCTTGGTGGGGACCTTCTGCTCGGGGTACTGCTCGGTCACCACCCGCTTGAACATCGTGAGGAAGGTGACGCCGAAGCCGCGGATCACCTGGGGGGCTTCAGCCATGGTCGCCCTCCCGAGCAGTGATCGCCGGCTCGACGGATGCGTCCTGAACGATGGTGGTTGCGCCCGCAAGCGAGCGGCGCGACGTGTACGTGAACTCCTGCCCGGGCAGCGGTGGCACCGGGAACCCGCCCGAGGCGGCGTCGAACGGGCGAGCGGCCGATTCAGCCTCGACTTGCTCTTGAGCGGCAGCCTTGCGGTCCTGGCGCGCCTGGATGAGCCACGTCGCGAGGAGGAGCAGCACGATGATCACCGCGCCGCCCGCCAGGATCTCGCGGTTGCCGATGGCCACGTCGTTGCGCAGCGCCCGCGCGGCGGCCACGATCATGATCCAGCCGATCGACACCGGGATGAGCAGCTTCCAGCCGAACTTCATGAACTGGTCGTAGCGAAGCCGCGGCAGGGTTCCGCGCAGCCAGATGAACCCGAAGACGAAGATCTGGACCTTGACCAGCCACCACAGGAGCGGCCACCAGCCCTGGTTGGCACCTTCCCACAAGGACAACGGCCACGGCGCCAGCCAGCCGCCGAGGAAGAGGGTGGTCGCGAGTGCTGAGACGGTGACCATGTTGATGTACTCGGCCAGGAAGAACAGCGCGAACTTGAGGGACGAGTACTCGGTATGGAAGCCGCCGACCAGTTCGCCCTCTGCCTCTGGCAGGTCGAACGGCGCGCGATTGGTCTCGCCGACCATCGAGGTCACGTAGATCATGAATGACGGCAGCAGGATGACCGCGAACCAGATCGGCTGCTGGGCGGAGACGATCTCCGAGGTCGACATGGAGCCCGCGTACAAGAACACCGCCACGAATGACAGCCCCATCGCGATCTCGTACGAGATCATCTGGGCGCTCGAGCGCAAGCCGCCGAGCAGCGGGTAAGTGGATCCCGATGACCAGCCGGCCAGCACGATCCCGTATATGCCAATCGACGCGATGGCCAGGACGTAGAGCACGGACACCGGGAAGTCGGTCAGTTGCAGCGGCGTCTCCACGCCGAAGATGGACACGGTCGGGCCGAACGGGATGACCGCAAAGGCCATGAACGCCGTGGTAGCCGAGATGACGGGCGCCAGCCAGTAGACCGCGAGGTGGGCCGTCTTGGGGATGATCTCCTCTTTCAAGGCGAGCTTGATGCCGTCCATCAGCGACTGCAGCAGACCGGCCGGACCGACGCGGTTCGGGCCGATTCGGTTCTGCATGCGCGACACGACGCGCCGCTCCCACCAGATCGTGAACAGGGTCAGGACCACCAGCATCACGAAGATGGCGACTGCCTTGAGCAGCACCATCCACCAGGGGTCCTGGCCGAAGAGGCCGAACTGCGAGCCGGTCATGCCGCGCCCCCTGCACTGAGTCGGATCTCGTCGCCCTCGCCGACGCCGAGATCGGCATGAACATGGCAACCCGGGGAGTTCATGGGCAGCCAGACGGCCCCATCGACCACGTCGGCCACCTCAACCGGGACCGTGATCGAGCCTTTGGGTCCGTTGATCGTGACGGAACCGCCGAGTCCCCGCGCCGTGGCCGCGCTCATCCGGGCGACGACCGGGCGGGCGGTGGCGGCCAGATGCGGCTCTCCGTCCTGCATGAGCCCGGAGTCGAGCAGTTGCCGCCACGTCGACAGCCGGGTCCCCGCGTTGGCGTCGGGGATGGAGGCGGGGGCGGGGGCGGGCAGGGAAGGGGCAGTCGCCCGGGCACCTGACCATGGGCCAAGCACCCCCATCTCGCGGCGCAGCGAGGCAACGTCGCGAGGAGCGGTGAAGCCCATCTCCTCGGCGATCATGGCGAGGACCTGTGCATCCGGAGCGGTGAGGGCATCGCGGAAGACCTGGCCGAACGGCCGCGGACGCCCCTCCCAGTCGAGGAAGGTGCCTGCCTTCTCGGCCACCACGGCAACCGGAAGGACGACGTCGGCGCGCTCGGTCACGGCCGAGTGGTGGTTCTCGAGGGACACGACGAAGCCGGTGCGCTCGATGGCTGCGACGGCAAGGTCGGGGTCGCTGAAGTCGGCCAGCTCGACCCCACCGACAACCAGGGCCCCCAGGGAGCCACCGGCAGCCGCCTGGAGCAGGCCGCTGCCAGAGCGGCCGGCGCGGGCCGGGAGTGCGGCCGAATCGATCCCCCAGGCGTGCGAGACCTGTGCCCGTGCGTCAGCGTCGGTGAGCGGGCGTCCGCCCGGCAGCAGCCCGGCCATCGCGCCAGCATCCAGGGCTCCCCTTTCGCCCGCACGGCGCGGAACCCACGCAAGGGCCGCACCCGTGCGCTGCGCCAGCCGGACGGCCGCGCTGGCGGCACCGGCAGACGAGGCGATCCGCTCGCCTATGAGGATCACGGCGCCGGGCGTGGACAGGAGCGCGAGGGCATCATCGGACAGCGAGTCGAGTGCGGCAGCCTCCCGGCCGGGCGAGGCAGGAACCAGCTCGCCGGCCATCTTGGCCAGCGCTCGCGTGCGCACCGCGCCGACCTGGAGCACGCGGGTGCCGCGGCGCGACGCCTTGCGGAGGCGGAGGAAGATGATCGGCGACTCGTCCTCGGGCTCCAGGGACACCAGCAGGACGGCGGGAGCAGTCTCGAGGGCCGAGTACGACACGTGCACAGGGGTGCCGGCGACGGTCGATGCCAGGAAGGCCGTCTCCTCGTCGGACGTCGCGCGAACACGGAAGTCAATGTCGTCGGTGCCCAGGACGACCCGCGCGAAGCGCGCATATCCGTAGGCATCCTCCACGGTGCTCCGGCCCCCGACGAGGACGCCGACCCGCCCGGCCGCTGCTGCGAGCCCGCGCGCAGCCACCGCGATGGCCTCTGGCCAGGATGCCGGGCGAAGCTCGCCGCCGTCCCGAACCAACGGCCCGGCCAGCCGGCCCTGCCCTTGATAGGCGAACGCGAAGCGACCCTTGTCGCAGTTCCACTCCTCGTTGACGTCGGGGTCGTCCCAAGCCAGTCGGCGAGTGACCACGCCGCGCCGGTAGTCCGTCCGCAGCGAGCAGCCGGAGGCGCAGTGCTCGCAGGTCGTCGGCACCGAGACGAGGTCGAACGGGCGCGACCGGAACCGGTACGACGCGCTGGTGAGCGCGCCGACCGGGCAGATCTGCACGGTGTTGCCGGAGAAGTAGGAGTCGAACGGCTCGTCGTCGGCCGTGCCCACCTGCTGCTGAGCACCCCGCTCGAGCAGTTCGATCATCGGGTCGCCGGCGATCTGCTCGGCGAACCGGGTGCAGCGGGCGCACGACACGCACCTCTCGCGGTCCAGGAGGATCTGGGCGCTCACGTTGATGGGCTTGTCGAAGGTCCGCTTGATGCCGGTGAACCGGCTCTCCGGCCGGCCAACCGACATGGCCTGGTTCTGCAGGGGGCACTCGCCGCCCTTGTCGCATACCGGGCAGTCGAGCGGATGATTGAGCAGGAGGAACTCCATGACGCCCTCCTGCGCGAGGCGGGCGACGTCGGATGACTGCTGCGTGCGGATCTTCATGCCATCCGAGAGCACCTGGGCGCAGGCCGGCTGCGGCTTGGGCATGCCCTCGATCTCGATGAGGCAGGCGCGGCATGCGGCCACCGGGTCCAGCAGCGGGTGGTCGCAGAAGCGGGGCACCTCGATGCCCAGCAGTTCCGCTGCCCGGATGGCCAAGGTGCCCTTGGGGACGGCCATCTCGACACCGTCGACCTCGACCGTGATCTGCTCGACCGGGACGGCCACGTCGGTCCCGGGGGTGTTGGTGACGGTCATCGGGCCACCGCTTCCGCGAAGACGTAGGACGCGACCGGATCGAACTGCTCGTCGGCCGGGGTCGTGGTGGCAGCGACGAACTCGTCGCGGAAGTACTTGAGGGCAGCCGGGTACGGGGTGGCCGCAGCATCGCCGAGTGCGCAGAACGAGCGACCCATGATCTGTCCGCACAGCTCGACCAGGGTGTCGACCTCGGCCGCAGTTCCGTGCCCGTGCTCGAACTTCTCGAGCGTCCCCGTGATCCAGTACGTGCCCTCACGGCATGGGGTGCACTTGCCGCACGACTCGTGCTTGTAGAACTCCAGCCAGCGGGTGACAGCCTTGACCACGCTCACGGTGGTGTCGAAGATCATCGGGGTCCCGGTGCCCAGCATCGTGCCCGCGGCAGCCATCTCCTCGTAGGTCATCGGGACATCGAGGTGCTCGGCGGTGAGCATGGGCACCGAGGATCCGCCCGGCAGCCAGAACTTGACCTCGCCGCCGTTGCGCATGCCGCCTGCATAGTCGAGCAGCTCACGCATGGTGATGCCCAGGGGAGCCTCGTAGATGCCCGGCCGGTTCACGTGGCCGGAGACCGCGAATACCTTGAAGCCCGGGGACTTCTCGGTGCCGAACTGCCGGAACCAGTCGACGCCGCGATCGATGATGTACGGGATGTTGCAGATGGTCTCGACGTTGTTGATGACCGTCGGCGCTGCGTACAGCCCCGCCACGGCCGGGAACGGGGGCTTGAGCCGTGGCTGCCCGCGGAAGCCCTCGAGCGAGTCGAGCAGCGCCGTCTCCTCGCCGCAGATGTAGGCGCCCGCTCCCGCATGCACGACGACGTTCACATCGAAGCCGCTGCCGAGGACGTCGCGCCCGATGAAGCCGGCCTCGGTGGCCTCACGCACGGCGTTGGCGACGCGACGGATCGCGGCTGGCACCTCGCCGCGGATGTAGATGAACGCCTCCTTCGCGCGGATGGCGTAGGCGGTGATGATCACGCCTTCGACGAGCGCGTGCGGATTGGCGAGCATGATCGGGATGTCCTTGCAGGCGCCAGGCTCGGACTCGTCTGCGTTGACCACCAGGTAGTGCGGCTTGCCGTCGTTCTGCGGCACGAAGGACCACTTGAGGCCGGTCGGGAAGCCGGCGCCACCGCGACCGCGCAGCCCGGAGTCCTTGACCTGGCCGATCAGCGCGTCGGGTTCCTGCTTGAGGGCGGACGCCAGTGCCCGGTAGCCGCCGTACCGCTGGTAGCCCGCGAGCGTGTAGAGCTCCGGGTCGTCCCAGTGCTCCGTGATGACGGGGGTGAGCGGCATGCGTCAGCCCTCCTGTCCGGCAGCGGGAACACCCGGCGCGGACATGCCGCGTTCCCTGGCGACGGCCAGGCCGGCCAGCATCTTCGCATCGACCAGGGTGCCCTCGCCGGCGAGCCCGTCGTCGGGGTAGGCGAGCGTGTGCTCGGTGGCGCGGAATCCCCGGACCGCGGGGCCGCGCGTCGACAGCACCCGCTCGCCACGCTCGAGCCGGTCGACGACCTCGACGGCCGACACGGGCGTGACGTCGTCGACGTACTCCCAGTCGACCGTCATGACGGGAGCATGCGTGCACGCCGCCTGGCATTCGATGCGCTCCAGCCAGAACTTGCCGTCCGGCGTGGCCTCGTTGTGCCCGACTCCGAGGCGGTCACTGACCGCCTCGTAGACGGCATCGCCGCCCAGCAGGCCGCACATGGTGTTGATGCACACCCCGATGTGGTGCTCACCCACGGGCCGCCGCTTGTACATCGTGTAGAAGCTCGCAACAGCCGTGGCCTCGGCGGCCGAGACGCCCACTGCGTCGGCGCACGCTGCAATGCCCTCGGCCGTGACCTCCCCCTCGAGGCTCTGGACGAGGTGCAGCATCGGCATCAGCGCCGAGCGGGGGCGCGGGTACCGCGCTGCCAACTCCGCCATCTGCTCGCGGGTGCTGTCGCTGATTGCCATGTGTAGGTCCTCTGCTCCTTACCGGTCCACGCCGCCCATGACGGGGTCGATGCTCGCGACCGCCGCTATGACGTCCGGCAGCATGCCGCCCTCGCACATCGCCGCCACCGCCTGGAGGTTGGTGAACGACGGGTCGCGGAAGTGCACGCGGTAAGGGCGGGTCCCGCCGGAGCTCACCAGATGGCAGCCAAGCTCGCCCTTCGGCGACTCGATCGCCGTGTAGACTTGGCCGGCCGGGACGCGGAAACCCTCCGTGACCAGCTTGAAGTGGTGGATCAGGGCCTCCATCGATTCGGCCATGATCTCCTTGATGTGGTCCGGCGAATTGCCCTGCCCATCGCTGCCGATCGACAGCTTGGAGGGCCAGGCGATCTTCTTGTCGGCGACCATGACCGGTCCCGGCTTGATCCGGTCGAGGCACTGCTCGACGATCTTGATCGACTCGCCGAGCTCCCGGATCCGGATCAGGAATCTCCCGTACGCGTCGTTCGTCGTCTCTGTCTGGACGTCGAACTCGTAGTTCTCGTAGCCGCAGTACGGCTGGGTCTTGCGCAGGTCGTGCGGGAGTCCGGTCGCCCGAAGGACCGGGCCGGTGATGCCGAGGGCCATGCAGCCGGTGAGGTCGAGGTAGCCCACGCCCGCGGTGCGGCCCATCCAGATGCCGTTGCCCACGAGCAGGTCGGCGGTGTCCTTGAGCCGCTTCCGCAGCAAAGGCAGGGTTTCCCGGATCTTCTGGACGCCATCCTCGGGGAGGTCCTGCGCCACGCCACCGGGACGGATGTACGCGCTGTTCATGCGCAGTCCCGACACCATCTCGAAGATGTCGAGGACGAGTTCGCGCTCCCGGAAGCCGAACTCCATGGCCGTCAGCGCACCCAGTTCCATTCCGCCGGTGGCCAGGCACACCAGGTGCGAGGAGATCCGGTTCAGCTCCATCATCATCACCCTGATGACGCTGGCCCGCTCCGGGATCTGCTCCGTGATGCCCAATGCCTTCTCGACGGCGAGGCAGTACGCCGTCTCGTTGAACATCGGCGTGAGGTAGTCCATGCGGGTCACGAAGGTGACTCCCTGCACGAAGGACCGGAACTCCATGTTCTTCTCGATGCCCGTGTGCAGGTAGCCGATGCCGCAGCGCGCCTGGATGACGTTCTCGCCGTCGATCTCGAGGATGAGGCGGAGCACCCCGTGAGTCGAGGGGTGCTGCGGGCCCATGTTGACGACGATGCGGTCCTTCTCGCCCTCGGGCGCTGCGCTGATCGTGTCCCAGTCGCCGCCGGCGACCGTGTACACGCGCCCCTCGGTCGTGTCGTAGGACCCGGCGTACGGGTCGCGTCCGTCGTCGGCCCCCGGAGTCGCATCCGCGCTCGAGTACGTGACGTTGTCGGTCGACATCAGTTGTAGGACCTCCGCTGGTCCGGGGGCGGGATGGTGGCGCCCTTGTACTCCACCGGGATGCCACCGAGCGGGTAGTCCTTGCGCTGCGGGTGGCCGGGCCAGTCGTCCGGCATCATGATCCGGGTCAGCGACGGGTGCCCCTCGAACTCGATTCCGAAGAAGTCCCAGGTCTCGCGCTCGTGCCAGTCATTGGTCGGGTACACGGCCACGATCGAAGGGATCCGGGCATCGCCGTCCGGCACCGACACCTCCACCCGCACGCGGCGGTTGTGGGTGATCGACAGGAAGTGGTAGACGGCGTGGAGTTCGCGGCCGGTCTCGTGCGGGTAGTGCACCCCGCTCACGCCGAGGCATAGCTCGAACCGCAGGCCAGGCTCGTCGCGCAGGGTCGTCGCGAACGCCACGAGGTGCTCGCGACGTACGTGGTAGGTGATCTCGTCGCGGTAGACCACGACCTTCTCGATGGCGTCGGTTGCCGGCAGGCCGCCGGCCGCAAGGGATAGCTCGAGCTCGTCGGTGACGTCGTCGAACCAGCCGCCGTAGGGCCGCGCGGTGGGACCAGGCATGACGATGGGTTCCACCAGTCCGCCGAACCCGCTGGTGTCGCCCGAACCGGAGACGCCGAAGGCGCCCTGGCGCACGCCGATGATGTCGAGCTCGCGGACCCCTTCGGGCACCGCGGGGACGGGGGACTCGCTCACCGCATGAGCCCCTTCATCTCGACGGTGGCCGGCGCGGCCAGGGCAAGGGTCTCCAGCTCGGCGATCTCCGTGCGACGGTGCGCGCCCAGCTTCGTGTCCTGGATCTTGTCGTGCAGCTTGAGGATCGCGTCGAAGAGCATCTCCGGGCGCGGCGGGCATCCCGGAAGGTAGATGTCGACCGGTACGACGTGGTCGACGCCTTGGACGATCGCGTAGTTGTTGAACATCCCCCCGCTCGAGGCGCAGACGCCCATGGCGATGACCCACTTGGGGTTGGGCATCTGGTCGTAGATCTGACGCAGCACGGGGGCCATCTTCTGGCTGACCCGACCCGCGACGATCATGAGGTCGGCCTGCCGCGGCGAGGCGCGGAACACCTCCATGCCGAAGCGCGCGATGTCGTACCGCGGGCCGCCCGCGGCCATCATCTCGATGGCGCAGCAGGCCAGCCCGAACGTCGCCGGCCACAACGATCCCTTGCGGGCGTAGCCGGCGAACTTCTCGACCGTCGTCAGCAGGATCCCCGACGGCAGTGCTTCCTCGAGTCCCATGGCGCTCCGTCAGTCCCACTCGAGTCCGCGTCGGCGCCATACGTAGGCGTAGACGACGAGGACGGTGACGATGAACAGGAACATCTCGACCAGCCCGAACAACGCGAGCTGGTCGAACGCGACCGCCCACGGGTACAGGAAGACGATCTCGATGTCGAAGACGATGAACAGCATCGCGGTCAGGTAGTACTTCACCGGGAAGCGTCCGCCGCCGATCGGCTGGGGCGTTGGCTCGATGCCGCACTCGTAGGCGTCGTACTTGGCCCGGTTGTATCGCTTGGGCCCCGTGATCGAGGCAACGGTCACCGAGAAGGCCGCGAAGGCGAAGGCGATGATGCCGAGAACGAGGATCGGGGTATAGACGTTCACGCCCGCATCTCCTCACGGTTTGTGCCCTTGTGAATCACTTCACGACCGCCGAAAGCATAGTGGTCAGGGGATGCCTTCGTGACACCACCTGCATCGCCGTTCATGGCCCTTCCTCGGCACGCACGGCCTTGTGCAAGGCCACGATTCCGAAGGTCAGGTCCCGCCACTTGACGTGCTCCCAGCCACATCCGGCGATGTCCGCGGCCAAGGCCTTCTGGTCTGGCCAGGCCCTGATGGACTCAGCCAGGTAGACGTAGGCCTCGGGGTTCGAGGACGTCCGGCGAGCGACGGACGGAAGCGCCTTCATCAGGTACTCGGTGTAGGCCGTCCGGAACGGAGGCCAGGTCGGGTGCGAGAACTCGCACACGACGAGGCGGCCCCCGGGGCGCACGACCCTGGCCAGCTCGCGCAGGCCGGCCCTGCGGTCCTGGATGTTGCGCAGCCCGAAGGAGATCGTGGCGACGTCGAAGGCACCGGCCTTGAAAGGCAGCCGCATGCCGTCGCCGGCAACGAACGGCAGGCCCGGCTGGCGGCGCCGCCCGACCTGCAGCATGCCGAGGGAGAAGTCGGCCGGGACGACAGTTGCACCGGCGCGGGCGAAGGGAACGCTGGACGTGCCCGTGCCCGCTGCGAGGTCGAGGATCCGCTCCCCTGGCTGCGGGTCAACGGCCGCCACGACCGCGGCGCGCCACCGACGGGTCTGCCCTAGCGCGAGCACGTCGTTGGTCAGGTCGTAGCGCTCCGCGACTTCGTCGAACATGGCCGCCACCTCTGCGGGTGCCTTGTCGAGGTCAGCGCGGGCCACGTCGCGATCCTTGCACCGACGACCGGACATGCCACTTCGGGGGTGGACGCCTAGGCTCTGCCACGTGACCTCGCCGGTGCCGTCCACGCGCGTCGGCGAGTCCGCCTCGGCCCCCGAGCGGATCCACGTGACCACGCGGCCGATTGCCGACCCCGAGCACCTGCTGGCCCGGTTGCCGGACGACAACCCGGTGGCCTGGGTCCGCGACGGCGAGGGCCTGATCGGTTGGGGCGTCGCGGCCACCTTGGAGGTCAGGGGCAACGAGCGGTTCAGCCGTGCCCAGCGATGGTTCAGCACGCTGTGCGCCGGGATGGAGATCGACGACACGGTCAGCATGCCGGGCACCGGCCCCGTGGCGTTCGCCTCGTTCTCGTTCGACCCCGAGTCCGGCACCTCCCTGGTGGTCGTGCCCGCGGTCGTCGTCGGGCGCCGCGGCGGGCAGGCATGGCTCACCGTCATCGGCAGCGAGCCAAAGGCTCGGCCGGCGCTCCCGCCCGTGTCGGTGCCCGAGCAGCCGTTCTACGTCACGTGGGCCGAGGGCAGCCGCAGCGCGTTCGAATGGCAGGAGTCCGTGGCGGAGGCGGTCACCCGGATCCGGGCCGGGGAGCTCGACAAGGTCGTGCTGGCGCGCGACGTCGTCGCACACGTCGACGGGCCGCTCGACGTGCGCCACCTGCTGCTGCGCCTGGCCGAGTCCTACCCCTCCTGCTGGACCTTCAGCGTGGGCGACCTGTTCGGCGCAACCCCCGAACTGCTGGTGCGGCGCACGGGCGACCTCGTGACCAGCCGCGTCCTGGCCGGCACGGTGCGACGACGCGGCGACGACCTTGCCGACGAGGGACTGGCCCGCGCCCTCCTCGCCAGTGGCAAGGATGCCGAGGAGCACGAGTACGCGGTCCGCAGCGTGGCCCGCGCCCTCGCCGCCCACTGCACCGACCTGGAGGTGCCCGCCCGCCCGCACGTGCTCGAGCTCGCCAACGTGCAGCACCTCGCGACCGACGTCACCGGCCGGCTGGCCGACGCGGCGCCCGTCCTTGCCCTGGCCGCCTCACTGCACCCCACCGCGGCCGTCTGCGGCACCCCGACCGAGCGTGCCTTCGCCGTGATCCGGGAGATCGAAGGAATGGACCGGGGCCGGTACGCCGGCCCCGTCGGCTGGTTCGACCGGCACGGCGACGGCGAGCTGGGCATCGCGCTGCGCTGCGCGACCATCGATGCGGCATCCGGCCAGGTGCGCGCCTTCGCCGGCTGCGGGATCGTGGCCGGGTCGGTCCCCCTCGATGAGCTGGCGGAGTCGGCGGCCAAGCTCGTCCCGATCCGCGACGCCCTCGAAGCCCGCTAGCCGCCGACACCAGCACCTGGCGTCGTTCCCGACCCCCCGGAATGACGCTCTCTGCTGGTGTCGGCGCGGACGGCCCCACGGCCATTGACCCCACGGGCATTCCGCGAGGAGCATGGCCGCCAACCCCGGCCCCACAGGAGCCCGCGCATGGACACCACCCTCGCCCCGGCCCACTCGCCGACCGTGCCCGACAACGCCGCGGCCCTGCGTGGCGCGATCCGCAGCATCGCGGCTGCCCTGCTCGCCGGGGCCGTCGCCGGCTTCCTCGTGGGCGGGGTCCTCGGCCGGCTCGCCATGCGGCTGCTCGCCCTGACGTCGCCCGACATCGCCCAAGGCAGGCTCACCGACGATGCGGCGCGGGTCGGTCAGTTCACTCTGGGCGGCTCCCTCACCCTCGCGATCTTCCTGACCGTCCTGGGCGCGGTCGCCGGACTGGTGTACCTGCTGGTGCGGCGGATCCTGCCCGCGTCGCGCGGGCTGCGGGTCGCCGGCTTCGCGCTGCTGACCGGGACGATCGCGGGAGCGGGCCTGCTGCACGACCACCCGTCCTTCGACTTCCACATCCTCCAGCCCACGTGGCTGGCGGTCTCGATGTTCCTGGCCATCCCGGCCGGGGTCGGAGCCGTGGCGGCGTGGCTCACCGAGGTGCTCTCGGCCCGAGACGTCCCGCCGTTCACCGGGGTCCTGCCACGCCTGTGGCGAAGCACCCCGATCACCGTGCTGGGCGTGACGCTCTACTGGGTGCTGGTCGCGTGGGGGGCGTGGGGGATCCTCGCCGACGTCACGTCGATGGCGGCCGATTCCCCGTCCACCTGGCCGTTCACCTACTAGCCGGCGACACCAGCAAATGGCGTCGTTCCCGGACCACCGGATTGACGCTGGCTGCTGGTGTCGGCGGAATGGTGGTCAGAGGTCCGCGGCCAGGCAGGTGACCGAGGCGCCGAGGTCGTGGTCGGGCGTGACCTTCCACTCCAGTCCGGTGCGCTCCAGCACGTGCAGCATCGCCCGGTTCTCGGCCAGCACGTATGCCACCAGGCGGCTGAACCCGAGCCGGCCCGCCACGCCGATGAGGTGCGCGGTCAGCAACTGGCCGACGCCTCGGCCGTGCCAGGCATCGTCGACGATCAGCGCGATCTCGCCGGTGTCGGCATCGTGCGGACCGATGGGGAAGACATTGCCCAGGGCGATCACCTCGCCGGAACTGCCCGTGACGACCAGCGTGCCTCCCCGGTGCCCGCCAGAGATCCGGCGCAGGTTGTCCTCGCGCCACTGGTTCATGGGCGTGAAGTACCTCTGGTAGCGCGACTCGGGGGACGCCCGCTCGTGCATCGCCTCGACCGCCTCGGCATCCTGCGGACGGGCCAGCCGGACCGCCACCACCTCCCCTCCGGGAAGTGCCTCACGCCAGCCGAAGCCGCCTTCGTCTCCGCGCGCCTCCGACAGGGCGGACACCAGTTCCAGAAGGGCGGAAGCACGGTTCTGCTCGGTTCGGGTGAACGGGGCGCCGAAGCGCCGCAGCACGACGTGCCGCTCCAGGGTCCACTGCAGCCGCAGCACGAAGGCCGACGCGTCCGGGCCCTCGGATGCGTCGATGACCTCCCAGGAGTTCGCCAGGACGAGGTTCGCCGCGGCTTCGGGGGCAGCATCCGGATCGGACACCAGTGCAGCGCTGAGCTGCAGGACCCGGGTGGCGACGTCGGTCGCGTCGTCCGGGCCGCCGCCAGCGACGATGACGTCCGTGCCCACCGATGAGAGCCCGTGCGTGATCGTGTCGCGATCGACATCGGGCGGCGCGCTGAGGAACAGGTCGACCAGCTGGGCACCCTCCAAAGCGGGCGCCGTGAAGATGCTGACCACCCTGACCCGGAGCACGGACAGCACGCGGAGCAGCCGCGCCATCGCGCTCGGCACGTCGGCGATCGTGAGCCGGGCCCGCCAGGCAGTCGTCGCCCTGTCATGGTCACCCGCATCCTCGGCTGCCAGTGCCTCGAGCAGCCGGGCCGACAGCGCGGTCCACGAGCGTGCGTCACTCCAGCGCGGGGCCAGCGGGGACAGCAACGACAGGCCCAGGCCCACGGCGATGAGGTGCAGCGCTGCGGCGTCGTTGTCGAACGGCTCCGCCGGCTGCGATCCGCGCAACTGGTCGACCACCGCGAGGGCGGCATCCCAGCGCTCGTTCAGCCGAACCGACACGACTTCGCGCATCGCCGGGTCGTACCGTGCGGCAACGATGCCCTGGAGCTCCAGCGGGTCCCATGCTGCCGCGGGGTCACCCAGGACCTCCCGGGCGGCCTGGAGCAGCGCTTGGAGCGCCGGCTGCGCGGGGTCGATGGCCTGGGCGCGGACATGCTCCGCGATGGGCGGGAACGGCAGCCGCTCCACGGCCAGCCGAAGGAAGTCGACTCGGTGCCGGCCCACCTGGGTGACCGTGCGCAACGGAAGATCAGCCTCGCGCGCGATGTCGCGCCGGCCCGCGTTGACGATGCCTCGCTCGGAGTAGACCGCGGCCGCTGCCTCGATCACCCGCTCGCGCTTCTCAGGGTCGAGGGCCATGGCCACACGCTAGCCGCACGTCGGGCTAGGCCGAGCCGAGTGCCTCGCTTACGGCGCGCTGCACATTGACCAGCACGGCCGCCTCGTGCTCACGCGAGCAGGTCTGCGCGACCACGACCCGGACGCCGCCCGTGCCGACTGCATCGTCGATGGCCTCAGCAAGTGCTGATGCAGACGTGACCAGTGTGGCCGGGATGCCCATGGACCCGCACAGGGCAGGGATGTCGATGCCGAGTGGCACCCCGAACACCCGCTCGAAGTGCTCCGTATGACGTTCGGCGCCCTGCTCGAGGGACGAGAAGATCCCTCCCCCGTCGTTGTCCGCCACCACGATGACCAGGTCCGGCCGCTCCTCTTCAGCAGGGGCCAGCAAGCCGTTGCTGTCGTACAGGAAGGTGTGGTCGCCGACCAGGGCCATGGCACCTGCCCCGCCGTTGCGCTGGAGTGCGGCGGCGGCACCCCACGCGGTCGACACGCACCCGTCGATGCCTGACGTGCCGCGATTGCCCAGGATCACGGCGTCCTGCACGGTATTGGCCGCGAACGAGCCGACATGCCGTACCGGCCACGAGGCCCCGATGAACAGCAGGCCTCCATCAGGGACCGCCGATGCGGTGACGCGGGCGACATGCATCCCAGTGAGGACGCCGTCCGACGAGAACAACGCCGTCTCGACGGCAGCCGCGGCCAGGACGTCGGCGCGCTGCCACGAAGCCAGCCATCCTTCGTCGACCTCGCCCTCGGTCGGCGGGAGCGGCACCGTCGCGACGACCACGTCGGCGGTCCGGGTCGGGTCACTCCATTCCGGGCGGGCATCGACAGCGACATGCAGCCCGGCCCGGGCGACGAGGGCCAGCACCGAGCGGTTGAGCCCCACCCGGCCGACCGTGATGACGATCTCGGGCACATGCGCGTCCGCAAAGGCGGCGTCCGCCAGCAGCAACGGGCCGTGCGAGAGCGCCGTGCTGCAGCCGGCGCCGTTGCCGCTGGGCTCGGCGATGACCGGCCAGCCGAGGGTGTCGGCCAGCTCGTCGACGAGCTCCACGGCCTCCTGGTCATCGTGATCACCGATGACCACGAGGCCCCGCGTGGGCACCTCCTCGTCGTCGAGCAGATCAGCCAGGACGTCGTCAAGCGGGGTGCTCATGCCGGCGACGAGCCGTGCATCGGCCGTCCAGGGCCGTCCGTCGGGGCGACCGTCGAGTTCCTCGACCCAGCCTTGGTCTTCGCCCGGCACCAGCGGCTCGGCGAAGGCGGCATTGACGTGCACCGGGCCGGGCCGGATCGCGTCCGTCGCAGCCGCCACCACACGGGCGACGGTCGACCGCCAGTACCGGACCTGCCCCGGCTGGTCCGTGGCGGCAGCCATGTCGACTGCCAGCCGGACGTCGCCGCCGAACACGGTTGGCTGGCGGATGGCCTGGTTGGCGCCCACGCCACGCAACTGCGGTGGCCGGTCCGCGGTCAGGGCGATCAGTGGGATTCCGCACTGGTCGGCCTCGACGATTGCCGGGTGCAGGTTGACGGCAGCGGTGCCTGATGTCGTGACCACCACGGCCGGGATCCCCGTGACCTTCGCCAGGCCAACCGCCAGGTAGCCCGCGGTGCGCTCGTCCAGGCGCACGTGCAGGGTCAGCTCGCCTCGCTTCTCCGCCTCGGCGATCGCCAGTGCCAGCGGGGTGGAGCGGGAGCCAGGGCACACCACCGCATCGGTCACGCCGCAGCGGATCAGCTCGTCGACCATGACGATGGCCTGGGCGGTCGAGGCGTTCACGCGCTCACCCTTTCATGCCTCGACAAGGTGCCCCATCCGCTCACGCGACCCCGCCTGCCAGGCCGCGGCCAGCCGGACCCGCCACCACGCGGCCCGCTCGTCGGTGAGCCGGTCGCGCGCCGCGAGCAGGGCCGGGAGGTCCGGGGCGGTGCGCCCCGCCGCCAGCGTGCCGCCCTCCGCCAGCCGCGGAGCGTCGACGACATCGGCGGCGAGCAGTGCGCCGGTCCCCAGTCCGCAGGCGAAGGGCAGGTCGTCGAGCGCGGCCGCCAGGGCGATCCCGGCGTCAAGGCCCACCGAGGAATCAAGCGAGCCGCTGACCGCCACCGGAACGTCCAGCGCGTCGGCCAGCCGAAGGCAGGCCGCCACCCCGCCAAGGGGGGCCGCCTTGAGGATGGCCAGGTCGGCGACATCCCGCAGGCGAACAGTCCCGGGATCCTCCGCGTGGCGGACCAGTTCGTCGACCGCGATGAGCACGTCCACCCGGCGGCGCAACCGCGCGGTCTCCTCGGCCGTTCGGCAGGGCTGCTCGACGTACTCCAGCCCGTAGGACTGCAGCCGGCGCAGCGCAGTTGCCGCCGCATCCTCGCTCCAGGCGCCGTTGGCATCGACCCGGATCGCGCCCCGCCCCCGGCCGAGGAGGGTGTCGAGGACGTCGCGAACCGTGGCGACGCGGGCCTCGTCCGCGGCCAGGTCCGCATCGCCGACCTTGACCTTGACGACACGGCACCCGGTGCCCGAAACCGCGGCCCGGGTGAGCACCGCAGCATCGTCCGCGCCGACGGCCGGGATTATCGCGTTGACCTCGACCCGGTCGCGCGCGGGCTGGGGCCACTGGCCGAACGCCGCCTCGATGGCACAGTCCAGCCAGCGCGCCGCGGCGGCGTTGGAGTAGTCGTCGAACGGGGCGAACTCCCCCCACCCGGACGGGCCGGAGATGAGCACGCCCTCGCGGACGTCGATGCCGCGGAACCGCCGGCGCAGCGGCAGCGAGAAGGGGACGGCCGCGGCCAGCAGGGCGCGCAGCCGGGGGTCGTCCGGCACGGCGGAGGTCAGGGTCGCTTGGGGAACTGGGCGAAGTCCGGCGTCCGGTGCTCCTTGTAGGCGTCCCGGCCTTCCTGGGCCTCCTGGGTCATGTAGAACAGCATCGTGGCGTCGCCGGCCAGTTGCTGGATCCCGGCGAGGCCGTCGTCGGCCGCGTTGTGCGAGGCCTTCAGCATGCGCAGGGCGAGCGGCGACATGGCCAGCATCTCCATGGCCCAGGCGACGGTCTCGCGCTCGAGGTCCTCGATGGGCACGACGGAGTTGACCAGCCCCCAGTCGTACGCCTGGGCCGCCCCGTACTGGCGGCAGGTGTACCAGACCTCGCGGGAGCGCTTCTGCCCGATGGTGCGAGCGAGGAGGCCGGAGCCGTACCCGCCATCGAAGGAACCCACGCGTGGGCCGGTCTGGCCGAAGCGCGCGTTGTCGGCGGCGATCGTGAGATCGCACACGACGTGGAGCACGTGCCCCCCGCCGATCGCGTAGCCCGCGACCATGGCGATCACGGGCTTGGGGGTGCGGCGGATCTGGATCTGCAGGTCCAGCACGTTCAGGCGGCCGATCCCCTTCTGGGCGACCGCATCATCACCGATGTACCCGTCGTCCCCCCGGATGACCTGGTCACCGCCGGAGCAGAAGGCCCAGTCGCCCTGCCCGGTGAGGACGATGACGCCGATCGCGTCGTCGTCGCGCGCCCGGTTGAAGGCCTCCTGCAACTCGAACAGCGTCTGCGGCCGGAAGGCGTTGCGCTTGGCCGGACGGTCGATCGTGATCTTCGCGATGCCGACCGAGTCCCCGGTGGACACCTCGTACCGGATGTCGCCCCACTCCCCCACCGCGCGCCATTCGCAGGCCGGGGCGATGGACGAATGCGCCGGGTCGGCAAGGGCCGGCGAGCCCTCGGGAACGACCGGCGGGAGCGGGTAGCGGGTACGCGTGTCCATGCGCGAAAACCTACCGCCCTACGCTCGGGCCGATGCCCACTCGCCCTCTGCTCTCCCGGCTCCCGGTGCCCCCCGGCATTGCGGGGGTGGATGCCGTGCTGCCCGCGCTTGCCGCCGCCCTGGCCGGCTCGGGACCACCCGTGGCGCCGGTGCCCATGGCCTCCGCGGCGGTGTCGACCTCGTACGTGGCTGCCGTCCTGGCCGCGGTACGGCCGGACGACCGCTCGGCTCCGCTCGAGCGTGACGACGTCGCCGTCGTCCTCTCGACATCGGGGTCGACCGGCGATCCCCGCGGCGTGCTGCTGCCGGCGCGGGCGCTCACCGCGATGTGCGCGGCCGCCAACGCCATGCCTGACGGCGGACCGGGCACGCCGCTGTGGATCGTGGCACTGCCGGTCACCTCGATGGGAGGACTCAACGTCCTCGTACGGGCCCTGGCGTCCGGCGTCGCCCCGGTGGCGCTGCCGAGCCTCGGCGGCGCCGAGCCCTTCACGCCCGGGGCGTTCGCTGCCGCGGTCGGCGTCGCGCGCAGTCGCTCGTCCGACGTGCGGGTGTCGCTCGTGCCCGCGCAGGTGGCCCGCCTGCTCGCCGACGACGACGGGGTGGCGGGCCTGCGCGGGTGCACTCGCATCCTGGTCGGCGGAGGGCCGCTGCGCCCGTCGCTGCGGTCGATAGCGGCAGGACTGGGCATCGACCTGACCGCCACCTACGGGTCGACCGAGACCGCGGGCGGCTGCGTCTTCGACGGCACTCCGCTGCCGGGTGTCACGGTCGGCGTGGAGGGCGAGCGGGAGCCCGGCCGCCTGGTGATCGAGGGCCCCTGCCTTGCCCTCGGCTACCGGGGAGCGCCCGAGCTCACCGCGCAGTGCTTCGTCGACGGCCGGTTCCGCACGAGCGACCTCGGCACCGTGTCCCAAGACGGCACCGTCGCCGTCCTGGGCCGGATCGACGATGTCGTCGTGGTCAAGGGCGTGAACGTCTCTCCCGCGGCCGTCGAGCGGGTGATCGAGGACCTCCCCGATGTCGCTGCGGCCGCCGTCGTGGCCCCGGTGATCGGCGGCGAGCCATCGCTGCACGCCTTCATCGAGGCGCGCGATGCGGCAGAGGGCCTGGCCGGCCTGGTCGAGGCGGCGGTCGAGGACCGGCTGGGCCGGGCGGCCCGCCCCGCACGGGTCTGGCCGATCGACCGGCTGCCCTACCTGCCGAATGGCAAGGTGGACCGAAAGCGACTCGAGGCGTGGGCGACCGGACCCGGCCGGGCAGGGGCAGGGGCAGGGGAATAGTGGCGACCGCAGCGCAGTGGCTCGAGGGAGCCCGACCGCGCACCCTGCCTGCCGCCCTGGCTCCGGTGGCTGTCGGCACGGGGCTTGCCGCGTATGCCGCGTCGGCGATCCCGGTCCGCGCCGCGCTCGCCCTCGTCGTCGCCGTCGCCCTGCAGGTCGGGGTCAATTACGCGAACGACTACAGCGACGGAATCAAGGGCACCGACGCGGTGCGCGTGGGACCCATCCGCCTGGTCGGCCAGGGCCTTGCGGCCCCCACGCGCGTGCGTGCCGCGGCGTTCGCGTCCTTCGGCGTCGCTGCTGTGGCCGGACTGGCGCTGGTGCTCCTGACCGCGGCGTGGTGGCTGCTGCTCGTCGGCCTCGCGTCCATCGCCGCCGCCTGGCTCTACACCGGTGGGCCACGACCCTACGGCTATGCGGGCCTGGGCGAGGTGTTCGTGCTCGCCTTCTTCGGGATCGTGCCGGTGGCGGGCACCGCCTACGTCCAGGTCCTTGCCGTGCACGCGGTCGACGTCGTGGCGGGTCTCGCCGTCGGGCTGCTGGCGTGCGCCATCCTCGTCGCGAACAACCTCAGGGACATCCCGGGTGATGCCGCTGTGGGCAAGCGCACGCTCGCCGTCCGCCTCGGCGAGAGCAGAACGCGACTGCTGTACGTCGGCACGCTGGCCTGCGCGGGCCTCGCCACGATCGGCGTGGGGCTGATGTCCACGCCGCTGGCGTATGTCGCCCTGCTCGCCCTGTTGCTCGGTGTTCCGGCCGTCCGCACCGTCATGTCGGGTGCGCGCGGACCTGCCCTCATCGCGGTGCTCAAGCAGACCGGCGTCCTACTGCTGGTCTACGGACTGTCCCTCGGGATCCTGCTCGCCCTCGGCTGAGTCCTCGGCCGCGGCGGACGCCTCTATCCGTGCGTTGATCCGACCGACGAAGCCGCTGACCGCCGCGCCGACGGCGCTGCGCTGACGGTCCAGCAGCACGAGGCTGATGGCACCAGAGATGAGGATCCCCGCTGCAGCGGCCCAGATCCCCTTGACCGGGGTGAGCAGGACGATCAGGAGCCACGCAGCCAGGAACAGGCCCAGTCGCAGGACCGTGTAGACGATGATCGCGACCGCCTTGCTGCCCCGCGTTGCGTGGGGTGCCGCATCAACCACGCCGCAACGGTACGCCCGGCGGGCCGAGCGCGCCGAGTGCGGGTGGCCGACCTTGGCTTAGGCTAGGGACGCTGGGTGACGCGGCGAGGAGGTATGACCACGTGCTGAGGGTGCTGGGCGTGCTCGTGCTGGTCGCCCTGTACATCTACTTCGTCATCGACGTCCTGCGGACCCCGTCGGGCGAGACCAGGAGCCTTCCCAAGTTCGTCTGGCTGCTCCTGGTGGTGCTCATTCCGATCCTGGGCGGCCTGCTGTGGCTGGCCCTGGGCCGGGTCTGGCCGGCACCGGGTTCGCGCTTCGGCAGGCGGCGCGGTCCCCTTGCGCCTGACGATGACCCGACCTTCCTCAAGCAGATCGCCGACGATGCGTGGGTCAAGCGCATGCAGCGCCGGCGCGGGGAGACCCAGGGCTGAGCCGCTGCCTCACGTGCCTGCGTACGAGTGCAGGCTGGTGACGAAGATGTTCACCCCGAAGTAGTTGATCAGGAACGACACCCAGCCGATCAGCGCGATCCACGAGGCGCGATCGGTGCGCCACCCCGCGGTCGAGCGGGCGTGCAGGTACGCGGCGTAGATCACCCAGGTGATGAAGGCCCACGTCTCCTTGGGATCCCAGCCCCAGTAGCGACCCCAGGCGTTCTCTGCCCAGATCGCCCCGGCGACAACGGCGAAGGTCCACAACGGGAACGAGAAGGCGACGACTCGGTTGGTCAGCGTGCGCAGCCGCTCGGCATCCGGGACGCGGGCCAGCCATCCGGTGACGTCGCCCCTGCGACGCTCGGCCCGCGAGCGCAGGAGCGACAGTCCCGCGGTCGCCGCGGCGAAGGTGAAGGCCCCGAAGCAGATGATGGCGGCGGCGACGTGGATCACCAGCCAGTACGACTTCAGGGCCGGGACCAGTTGGGCCGACTCGGTGTACAGGACGGTGACGGCGAGACCGAGGTTGAGCAGCGTCGGGATGACGACGAACAGGCCCAGCCAGCGCAGGTCGCGCTTCAGCGAGATGGCCAGGAACACGCCGAGGATCCCGAGGGAGGCGGTGATGGAGAACTCGTACATGTTGCCCCACGGCACCCGGCCCGCCCACACGCCGCGGAGCACCACGCCCACGAGCAGCGTGACGAAGGACAGCCAGGTCAGGGACATCCCGATGTTCGCCGCTCGGCGGCCGGGATCGCCGGCATCGGTCTCCGGCGGGCGGGTCAGCAATGCCGTGCCCCCCACCGACGCGACGCTCTCGACCGGGTGAGCGGCCGTGGCACGCCGGCGTCCCGCGGCGAACGACACCGCGAAGAACACCATGGCGATAGCGAGCGACACCATCGACGCATAGACCGCCGCGTTGCTGGCCTGCGCCAGCTCCATGCTCGTCACGTCGTCCTCCTGTCGGCGCGGGGTGCGTCCATCGTCGCCGGCCAGCCCAGCCGGGACGCGACCCGGGCCACCTCGTCGGCGAGCCCCGCGTCCTCGGCCTTCGACAGGCCGGCAACCTGCACGAGGCTACCGCCGCCTTCCCGGGGCAGCGCCTTGACCCAGATCCTGCGCCTCCGGACGAACAAGGAGACCAGCAGCCCGGCGATCGCGGCCAGCGCCGAGGCGAGGACGAGTTCCTTGCCGGGGTCCGAGGCGATCTGGAAGGACGCCCACCGCTCGAAGCCGGTGAACTCGACCGTGCCCGCCCCATCCGGGAGGGTCCAGGTGTCGCCGGGGAGCAGCGACTCCAGGCCCAGTTGGTCCATCTGGCTGGTGTCGAGGGTGTAGACGCTCTGCGGCACGCCGGAGTCCATGCCGAGGTTGCCGGTGAACGCCGACAGGAAGACCGCGGGGAAGTCCGGCGCCGGGAAGGTGGAGTGCGGTCCGCGGACATCGTCCAGCGCGGCCGTGGGCAGGAACAGTCCGCTGATGCCGAGAGCCGGATCGGCATCCGGGACCTTGATCACGCCCGTCGACGTGAAGTTGCCGTCCTGCGGCAGGAACACCACCGAGTCGTCGAACACGACAGTGCCCGTGGCGTCGCGGATGACGAAGTGCGGGGCATAGCCGTGGCCGACGAGGAACACCTTGGCCCCGTCGACGGCCAACGGCTCGTTGACCTCGATGGTCGTGCGGCTGCCGGTCGACGTCGGCTCGTCCCGGTAGGTGACGTCCGCGACGAACACCCTCGGCGCTCCTCGCTGCGCCTCGCCGCGCTCGAAGTCGACCGTGAACCTGTCCAGGGTGAACGAGAAGGGGGCCAGCCCATCCGCCCGCACCATGCGCCCGCCGCCCCAGGCGTCGTACTGCGTGAGGGTGTTGGAGAAGCCCTCGCCCTCACGCACGATGACATTGCCCTTCCAGCCGAAGAGCCCGCCCACCGCGACCCCGACGAGCAGCGCGACGAGCGACATGTGGAAGACGAGGTTCCCGACCTCACGCGAGTAGCCCTTCTCCGCGGCGAGCCAGCCGGCCTCAGGCGGGGATTCCCGGCGGCGCCAGCCACCCAGCGCAGCGTGTGCCCCGGCCAGCACGTCGGCCGGATCCAGGTCGGACTCGAACTCCAGCGCCTGCGGCAACCGCTCGAGCCGGCGTGGGGCCGGCGGCGGCGGGGTGCGCAAGGCCCGCCAGTGCTGCCGGGCCCGCGGCAGCACGCAACCGACGAGCGATACGAACAGCAGGAGGTAGACGGCGGCGAACCAGGGCGAGGCGTAGACATCGAAGAAGCCGAGCCGATCCAGGACCGGACCCGTCGCTGGGTTGTCCTGCAGCCACTGGCTGACTCTCAGCGGATTGGTGCCGCGCTGGGGAAGGACCGATCCCGGGATGCTCGCGACGGCCAGCAGGAACAGCAGCACGAGTGCCGTGCGCATGCTGGTGAGCTGCCGCCACGCCCACCGGAGCAAGCCCACCGAGCCGAGCGGAGGCAGGGGCGCCTCGTCGCCCTGGCCAGCATCGGTTCCCCGGCCAGCCTCGTCGGTCGGCGCGGTCACAGCACGGTCTCGAAGCCCGGGATCTGCACACGAAGCCAGACGGTGAGGTCGGTCCACAATCCGGTCACCAGCAGCAGGCCCACGACGACCAGCATCCCACCGCCGATCCGCATCACCCACACGTAGTGGCGCCGCACCCAGCCGATGGCCGTGGCCACCCGGCTGAAGGCCAGGCCGAGCACGACGAACGGCAGGCCAAGTCCCAGGCAGTAGGCGAAGGACAGGATCGCGCCCCGCAGGGCGCTCGCCTCGGTGAACGCCAGCGTCTGGACGGCCGCGAGGGTCGGCCCGATGCACGGCGTCCAGCCGAGCCCGAAGAGGATGCCCAGCAGCGGGGCCCCCGCAACACCCCACGTCGGCGCGCGGTGCAGGCGAAGCTCGCGCTGCAGCCCCGGGATGACGCCGATGAAGGCCAGGCCCATGACGATGACGACCACGCCGAGCACGCGGTTGATGACGTCGGCGTACTCGATCAGGAACGAACCGACGCCGCCGAAGAGGACGCCGTAGGACACGAACACGACGCTGAAGCCGAGCACGAACAGCAGGCTGCCCAGCAGGACTGTCCGGCGGCGGCCCCGCGGCTCGGCCAGCTCGGCGCCGGTCAGGCCCGTGATGTAGGACAGGTAGCCGGGGGCCAGCGGGAGCACGCAGGGGCTCAGGAACGCGACGATGCCCGCGGCGAAGGCGATCGGCAGGGCCAGCCAGATGGCTCCGCTGGACACCACCTCCACCACCGGCTCCACTAGCCGGGCCCCTCGCCGAGCAGCGGCTCGATCACCCCGCGCAGGGAGGACTCACTGGCCTTGCCGAGCAGCCTCGCCGCGACGCGCCCCTCGCGATCGATGACGACGGTCGACGGGATGGCCTGCGGCGGCAGGGTGCCGGCGAACAGCAACTGCAGGCGTCCGTCGCGATCGACGACGTTCGGGTAGGCGATGCCGAAGCGCTCGACGAAGCCACGGGCTGACGCGTCGGAGTCCCGCGTGTCCAGTCCCACCAGTCGCACGCCACGTGGTCGCAGTTCGGTGTCGAGTGCGGCGAGCGTGGGGGCCTCGGCCCGGCAGGGAGCGCACCACGATGCCCACACGTTGAGCACGACGACGTTCCCGAGCTGGTCGGCCAGCCGGAACTGCTCGCCGTCCAACGTGGTGCCGACGAGGTCCGGGGCCTGCTGCCGCTGGTCGGCCGGCAGCAGGACGATCGAGCCGTCACCCGCGACGAACCCGCTGTCGGCCTGCGGACCAGGTGCATCGGAACCGCATGCAGCCAGCGTGCCGACCGCGAGGACGGCCAACGCGGCCGCGAGGATACGGCGCACCATCAGGCTCCGGCGATCTTGCTCGCTCCGGGCAGCAGGTCGCGCGACGGCTCGGTATAGCTGATCGCGGCCAGCCGCTCACCCTCGAACTCCAGCGATGTCACGGAAGCCAGTGTGCATTGACGGTGCCGCGGATCGTGCCAGAGGCGGCGCTGCTCAGCGCGCAGTCGAGCGATCCA
Organism: Actinomycetota bacterium; assembly: GCA_030645615.1. GTDB lineage: Bacteria > Actinomycetota > Actinomycetes > S36-B12 > S36-B12 > UBA10649. Next base: position 58,682 of record JAUSNB010000035.1, read on the forward strand.
GATGGGCAGTTGGTGGCTGACGAGGACCGCTTCATGCCCGCGGGCCTGGTCGCGCGCACTCTCGATGGCCGCGTGCATGCGGTCGGCCACGACCTCGTACGGCTCCCCCCACGAGGGGCGGAAGGGGTTCCACAGGTGCCGCCACGCGCGTGGCTGCTTGAGGATCCCGTCGCCCACGCTCACTCGCTGGCCCTCGAAGACGTTGTCGGCCTCGATGAGCCGCGGGTCCAGTTGCACGCCAAGGCCGTGCCGTTCGGCCACCGGCGCCGCGGTCTGCTGGGCCCGCTCCATGGGCGACGACACCACCAGGCTCACGTCATGCGCCGCGAGCGCGTCCGCCGCCCGGCCGGCCATCTGCACGCCGAGGTCGGAGAGGTTGAACCCGGGCAGGCGCCCGTACAGCACGCCTTCCGGGTTGAACACCTCGCCGTGGCGCAGCAGGTGGACAACCGTGCGATCCGCGTTCATCCGGCAGGGCTCACGTGGCCTTGCGGCGCGCCGTCGCCCTGCGCCGGCTTGGCCGCCAGGTGCCCTCGCCCGCGTCGATCGCCGACTGCCGCAGCGACTCCCCGTGCGCGGCAAGCGCCTCCACCAGCCCGGCCACCGTGCTCGTCTCGGCCAGGACATCGACCCGGAGGCCGTGCTCCTCGGCTGCCTTGGCCGTCTGCGGGCCGATGCACGCCACGACGGTGCTGTGGTGCGGCTTGCCAGCGATGCCGACGAGGTTGCGCACCGTGCTGCTCGACGTGAACAGGACCGCGTCGAAGCCGCCGGTCTTGATCGCCTCGCGCGTCTCCGCCGGCGGCGGTGCCGCCCGGACGGTGCGGTACGCAGTGACGTCCTCGACCTCCCAGCCGAGCTCGGCCAGGCCAGCGACCAGGGTGTCGGTCGCAATGTCCGCGCGAGGCAGGAAGACCCGGTTGATGGGGTCCGTGAGCGTGTCGTAGGCCGGCCACTCGTCGAGCAACGCCGTGGTGGTCTGCTCACCGACGGGCATGATGTCCGGGCGGACGCCGAACTCGATGAGCGCCGCAGAGGTCGGTTCCCCGACCGCCGCCACCTTCAGGCCGGCGAAGGAGCGCGCGTCGAGACCGTACTCCTGAAGCTTCTCCCGGATCGCGCGCACGGCGTTGACGGACGTGAAGCCGATCCATTCGTAGCGCCCCGAAACCAGCCCGTGCACCGCACGGTCGATCTGCTGGGGCGTGCGCGGCGGCTCGACAGAGATGGTCGGGACCTCGATGGGCACCGCGCCGTGCCCGCGGAGCAGCCCCACGCTGGAGTCGGCATGGTCCTGCGTGCGCGGGATGAGGATGCGCCACCCGAACAGGGCCTTGACCTCGAACCAGTCGAGCTTCTCGCGCTGCGCCACGACATCGCCGACGACGACGAGCCCGGGACCCGCCTGCTTGGCGTGCTTGGTCGCGACAGCGACCTCGCCCAGGGTGGAGACCATGGTCCGCTGGTCGACGGTCGTTCCTCGACGGGTGACGGCGATGGGGAGCCCGGGGTCGGCGCCCGCTCCGAGCAGCCGAGCGGCGATCTCGGCCGCACGGTCCGCTCCGTCGAGGAACACGACGGTCGTGCGCGGGACGGCCAGGTCAGACCAGGCGAGGTCCGTGTCGTTGGCATCGACGATCCGCACCTGACGGGTTCGCCCACCGGTCAGGCCGAAGCCCGCGTAGGCCGGCACGCCGGTGACCTCGCTCACGCCCGGCGCGATGTCGAAGTCGATGCGTGCCTTGCGCAGCGCCGCCGCCTCGTGCAGCAGCGTGCCGTCGATGACCGGATCGCCGGCGATGAGGCGGACGGTGGCCTTGCCCTCGCGGGCCGACTCGATGACGAGGGCGCTTCGCGCCGCCTGGTCGAGGGGCAGTCCCGCCTCGTTGACCGCGACGGTGACCGTCGCCTGTGGTCCGGCGTGGGCCTGAGCGACGGCAACCGCGTCCGCGTCGACGATGATCACGTCGGCCTGGGAGAGCAGGCTGGCCGCCCGCAGGGTCAGCAGTTCCGGGTCCCCCGGGCCGGCCGCGACGAGCGCGACCGTGCCGGCGGGCACCTTCTTGCGGGACAGGGCCTTGGCCGGCGTCTCGCGCACAGGCGCCGACTCGGCGGCCGGGGCTAGGGGCTTTGCGGCCGGCTTGGCGGCCGGCTTGGCTGCCGGCGTGACCGGAGCCTTCGCCGCCGGCTTCGCGGCCGGCTTGCCCGGGGCCTTGGCGACCGGCTTAGGGGCAGGCTTCGGCGCAGGCTTGGCAGGGGCGGCCTTGCGGGCCGACGGCTTCGCCGGTGCGGACTTGCCTGTGGTGGCCTTCTGGCCGGTAGCGGCTTTCGGGCTGGCGACTCTCGTTGTCATGCGTTGATCGCCTCTCCCAGCGATTCGGGATCGAACGCCTCAGCGTCCGACGGATGGTCAAACTCGGGGCTCAGGTCGTTTCGACGCTGCTCGTGGAACGCAAGGATCTGCAACTCGACCGCGAGGTCGACCTTGCGCACCTCGACATCGCCGGTAACGGCCAGGACGACGGGCGCGAAGTTCAGGATCGACCGCACCCCGGCCGCGACGAGGCGGTCGCAGACGTCCTGGGCGACGTCTGCCGGCGTGGCGATGACGCCGATCTGGGCTCGCCCGCCAAGCACGATCTGCTCGAGGTCCGCCATGGGCCGCACCGAAACCTCGCGCCCGGGCGAGCCGAGCCGCTGCCCGATGACGTCGGGGTGGGTGTCCAGGAGGCCGACGATCTCGAACCCGCGGGAGGCGAACCCCCGGTAGGCGACGAGCGCGTGACCGAGATTGCCCGCTCCGACGATCACCACCCCCCACGGCTGGGTCAGGCCGAGCTCACGGGCGATCTGGTAGGCCAGGAAGCGGACGTCATAGCCGACCCCGCGCGTCCCGTACGAGCCGAGATGCGACAGGTCCTTGCGCAGCTTCGCCGAGGAGACTCCGCAGGCGCCGGCCAGTTCCTCGGAGGAGACCGTGCTCACGCCCGACTCGACGAGCTGCCCCAGCACCCGGTGGTAGATGGGCAGCCGGGCGATCGTGGCGTCGGGTATCGCCCGATTGGCGTCCCGATTGGCGTCCCGACGGCGCTCGGCGCCACGAACAGGCTGGGACACGGTGCTCCAGGGGAAGTACGGCTGGGATCAGGGTGCGAATCTCACGCGACTGGGCTGCGATCGCGCGGTATCGGCCCCCATAGGTTAGGCACTTGCGCACGAAGGCACAAAGTTGACCGGACATTCGCGTCCGGTTATCGGTCGGACGTGCTGCCCAAGGCGACCCGGAGCCGCTGCGGGTCCACCCGCCAGAAGTCGTGCTGCTCCCCATCGACCAGGACAACGGGGATCTGCTCGGCGTACTGGTCGTACAACGCGGGATCCCCCTCGATGGACCATTCCTGCCACGTCTGGCCCGTCTCGGCGCACACCGACGCGACGACTGCTCGTGCCTCGTCGCACAGGTGGCAGCCGGGCTTGCCGATCAGCGTCACCCGCGCGCGGCTCACGTGCCGTAGCCGGTGTCGCCGTAGACGTCGCGAAGCCGGCCCTTGGCCACCTTGCCCGTGGCCGAGTGCGGAAGCGCCTCCACCACCCGGATGCTGGCCGGGCACTTGAAGCGGGCCAGCCGGGTCGAGCAATGCTCGGCGATCTGCTCCGGGGTCAGCGTCACGCCGGGAAGGGGCACGACCAAAGCACTGACCGCCTCCCCGGTCGCGTCGTCGGGCACGCCGACCACGGCCGCCTCGGCAACCCCGTCCATCGCGTCGATGACCAGTTCGATCTCGCGCGGGTAGACGTTGAACCCGTTGACGAGGATGACCTCGCGCCGCCGGTCCACGAGGTGCAGGTCGCCGTCCTCGTCCGCGTATGCCACGTCACCGGACCGGAACCAGCCCTCGGCATCCGGGCCTCCCGCTCCGTCGGGCCAGTACCCGCGAAACACGGAGGGACCGCGCACGCAGACCTCGCCGGGGTCGCCCTCGTCGACCTCGCCACCGGACTCGTCCACCAGTCTGAGTTCCAGCCCAGGAAGCGGCCGGCCCACGGATCCCGCCTTGGGCACGCCGGACACCAGGGTGGTCGCGATGACCGGCGCCGTCTCTGTCATGCCATAGCCCTCGAAGATCTCCTTGCCGGTGAGCTCGGCGAACTCGGCGAACACGCGTGGCGGAAGCGGCGCCCCTCCGCTGGACAGCAGGCGCACCCCGGCCATCGCCTGGCCGACGCCGGGCGTGCGGCACCACGCCTGGTACATCGCCGGGGCCCCGGCAACGGTGGTGACCCGTTCGCGCGCGATCAGCGCGAGCGTCTCGACCGGGTCGAAGCGGTCGCTCAGCACGCAGGTCGCGCCGGCTGCGACCGCCATCCCGAGGGCCGTGTTCAGCCCGTAGACGTGGAACATGGGCAGGACGATGAGCACCACGTCCGAGTCGACCACGGCCGGCGGCTCGGTGAGCGACATGAGCATGTCGATGTTGGCCTGCAACGCGGCGTGGCTGAGCATGGCCGCCTTGGGTCGGCCGCTGGTGCCCGCCGTGAAGAGCAGGAGGGCCAGCCCCTCGCCGTCGATGCCGGGATCGGGGGGCCTGGCGCCCTCCCCGGAACGACGGGTCCTGGCCCACTCCGACCCGACGACGCTGATGATCTCGCAGCCGGGCAGGGCTGCCGCGGCGTCCTCACCCACGGTCTGCGTGGAGGGCTGCACGAGCAGGAGCCGGCTATCGGAAACCGCCAGCAGCACGGCGACTTCCGGGGCGGTGTACGCGGGGTTGAGGGGAACGGTGACCAGCCCGCACCGCGCCGCCGCGTAGTACGCGACGATGAACTCGTAGGTGTTGCCGAGCAGCATCGCCACGCGATCTCCGGGGTGCAGGCCCCGCTGGGCCAGCCCGACGGCATACGCATCGACGTCGCCGTCCGCCTCGGCCCAGGAGTAGTGCCGGTCCCCCGAGATGACGAAGGCCGCATCGGGATGCCGGGCGGCCGAAGCGCGCAGGAATTCCGCGATGTTCGCCGTCACGCCGACCCTCCCGTGGCTCAGCCGGCAGGTCGCCCGGCCCCGCGTCCGAGTGTGGCACACGCCTGCGCGCCGCTGGGTAGTCTCGGCGCGTGAACGCCACCCCGCCGGTGCCCGACCCGCTCTCTTCGCAGGATCGGCACGATGTGTTGTCGCGCTACCGCCAGGCGGGCGAGGCATCCGCCCGGGCGGGCGGCGCCCGCGTCACGAGCGGGCCGACCTCGGACCCGACGGCGGCCGCCTTCTTCGACGTGGACAACACGATGATGCGGGGCGCGAGCATCTTCCACTTCGCCGTCGGGCTGGCGCGACGCAACTACTTCACCGGACGGGAGATCGTCGGCTTCGGTGTCAAGCAGGTGAAGTTCGTGCTCAGCGGTTCCGAGGACCTCGAGGACGTGGCCTCCGCAACGGCAGCCGCGCTCTCCTTCGTGCAGGGCCGGCGAGTCGATGAGCTCGTCGCGTTGAGCGAGGAGGTCTTCGACGAGAGCATGATCGACAAGCTCATCCCGGGAACCCTGGCCATCGCCCAGGGCCACCTCGACGCCGGCCAGCAGGTGTGGCTGGTCACGGCGACGCCGATCGAGCTGGCCAGCCTCATCGCCACCCGCTTGGGCCTCACGGGTGCACTCGGCACGGTGTCGGAGATCCGCGACGGCGTGTACACCGGGCACCTCGACGGCCCCCCACTCCACGGCCTGGCCAAGGCCGAGGCGATCAAGGCCCTCGCCGCGCGGGAGGGCCTTGACCTGGCCCGCTGCTCCGCCTACTCGGACTCGTCCAACGACATCCCCATGCTGTCCACGGTCGGCAACCCGGTGGCCGTCAACCCGGACCCGGCGCTGCGCGCGCACGCTCGCGAGAACGACTGGAAGATCCGCGACTTCCGGCGGCGTGAGCAGGTCAAGCGGTTCGCGCTGCCCGCGGCGGCCGGGGCGGGCGGCATCGCGCTGGGGATGGCGGTGGGCTACGCCACCGCCCGGGCGCGTCGCTACTAGCCGAAGGCCGATGCCCCCTCACCCCTCCCCCGTTCAGTGGCCAGTCGTGGGGGGCCGGAATCGATTCCGGACCCCCACGACTGGCCACTCGGCGAGAACGGCTGCTTACTAGCCGAAGGCCGAGGGGCGCTTCACGAGCAGCCGGTAGATCGACTGCTGGATCTGCTCGCGGACCTGGTCGGTCAGGTTGAACACCACCATGGGGTCATCGGCAGCGCCCTCGGGATAGCTGTCGGTCGGGATCGGCTCGCCGAAGTGGATCAGCCACTTGCTCGGCAGGGGGACGAGGCCCAGCGGGCCCAGCCACGGCCAGGTCGGGGTGATCGGGAAGTACGGCAGGCCCAGGATACGGGCCAGCAAGGACGCATTGCCGATCATCGGGTACGTCTCCTCGGCGCCGACGATGGCCGTGGGGATGATCGGGGTCCGCGTGCGCAGGGCCGCGGCCACGAAACCGCCCCGACCGAAGCGCTGCAGCTTGTATCGCTGGCTGAACGGCTTGCCCACGCCCTTGAAACCCTCGGGCCACACGCCCACGAGCTCACCGGCCGACAGGAGTCGCTCGGCATCCGGGTGGCAGGCGAGGGTGTGCCCGGCCTTGCGGGCGATGTCTGCGACGACGGGGGTCTGGAAGACGAGGTTCGCACCGAGCATCCGCAGGTGCCGGTGAGCCGGATGCTCGTCGTGAAGCGCGACCTGGGTCATCGCCGCATCGAGGGCGATCGTGCCCGAATGGTTGGCGACCACCAGTGCGCCGGACTCTGCCGGCACGTTCTCCAGTCCCGTGGTCTCGACCCGGAACCAGGACGTGTAGAGCGGCCGCAGCATCGCGAGCAGCACGCGGTCGGTGAACTCCGGATCGAAGCCGAAGTCGTCGACCGAGTAGTCGCCGGCCAGTCGGCGCCGCGCGAAGTCAAGCCAGGAATCCGTGTCAGCCCCCGGTCCCTGGGGCATCGGCGATGGTGTAGGCGCGGCCACCAGGACCCGCTTGGCCTTGCGGGGAGCACGGGCGGCGGGCAGGCGGGCACCCGGGGCAGACCTCGTCGGCGTCGGCTGCGGGCCGGTGTTGCCGACCAGCCGCGCGGCCTTTGACGGGCCTGCTGTCCGCCCCGGGGGCACCTCCATGTCAGGCAACGTCCACCGACACGCGGGCCTCGCTGCGCCCGACGAATGACATGAAGGCCGCATCCGACGTCCAGGCCGGCTCGAACCCCAGCACCGTGCGCATCGCGGTGGTGTCGAGCCCTCGGCCGTAGGTCAGGTAGCGGACTGCTTCGGGGGAGAAGTCCGCCAGCCCCGCCGGACCAAGGCTGCGGCCCACCGTGGAGAACATGAGCCGGGGCACGATGATCCATCGCCGGCCCGTGCGACGCACTGCCTGGGAGAGCAGCAGCACGCCGTCGCCCGCGACGTTGAACGTCCCGCGCCTGGCCGTCCGCACGGCCGTGCGGATGGACTCGAGGAGGTCGTCCTCGTGGACGAACTGCAGCCGAGGGTCGAACCCCAGCACCGTCGGGATGACCGGCAGCGAGAAGTACCCGGTGATCGCCGTCTGCACGCGCGGGCCGATCACGTTGGCGAAGCGCAGCGTGGTCACCGATACGTCAGGGCGGCGACGGGCGAAGCCGCGCACGTAGGTCTCGACCTCGACCGAGTCCTTGGCCCAGCCGTGGCTCGGCGCGTGCTTCGGCTCCATGTCCTCGGTGAACTTCGCCGGGTCCTTGGGCCCGGACCCGTAGACGGAGGCCGTGGACTTCACGACCAGCGAGCGCACGCTCGGCGTGCGCTGGCAGGCGGCGAGGAGCTGCATCGTTCCGATGACGTTGATCTCCTTCATCGTGGAACGACCGCCCGCCTGCTTGGGCGTCGCGATGACACCCATGTGCACGACCGTGTCAACGCCCGATTCGCCCATGACCTTGGCGATCACCGGGTTGCGGATGTCCGCCCGTACGAACGAGGTGCCCGGGATCTCGCGCTCGGGCGCCACGACATCGACGCCGATAACGGTCGCCACCTCGGGGTCAGCGGCAAGGAGAGCGGCCATGCGGCCGCCCAGGTAACGCGAGACCCCCGTGACCAGCACGGTACGACCCATGCGACCCCCTCGTTCCCGGCCGCTTCTTGCCGCTACTTCTTGTTGCGGCGCTGGACTCGGGTACGGCGGAGCAGCTTGCGGTGCTTCTTCTTGGCCATCCGCTTGCGCCGCTTCTTGACCACAGAGCCCATCAAGTGTCCTTATCGTCCTTGGGGCCCGTCCGGGCCCGTGTCACGAGCCCCCTGAGCCTATCCGCCGGGCGGGCGCATCACTCGGCCGGTATCGACTACGCGGTCTCGACGAAGGAGTCTCGCAGGTAGTCGTGAACGGCCTGCTCGGGAACGCGGAAGGAACGGCCCACGCGCACGGCGGGCATCTCGCCGTTGTGGACGAGGCGGTAGACCGTCATCTTGGAGACGCGCATGACAGCAGCGACCTCCGCGACGGTCAGGAACCGGACCTCAGCGAACGCCCGATCAGGGGTCGTGGACATTTGCGCACCGAACTCTCTGCCCCGGACCGTCCCGGCTTCCCCTCCGGAGACTCACGGCATGTAGGCGTTGCGAAGACTAGTGGCCTCTGTGGTGGTTGTGAAAGTTGAATTGAGGAATCGATGGAAGGTCGCGCCGAGCGGGGGTGCGGCTAGAACCACAGCCCAGGCTCCGCGGTGAGCCCCCACCGCGGGAAGACGGCCAGCCGGGTCGCGAGGACGGCTGCGTCCAGGGCGTCGTCCGCATCGAACCCGTGGTCGAAGGGCTTGGGCCAGGGCTGCCTGCCGTCGGTCATGCGCCCGGGCGCCTGTCGGCCCAGAGACTCCAGCACGAACTCATGGAAGCCGTCGGGGAGCAGCGCCTCCGGCTCGATTGGCCGTCCGGCGGCGATGGCGATCAGGTGGGTCCACGCGCGCGGGACGACATCGACCCACTCGTACCCGCCGCCGCCGAGCGCCAGCCAGCGTCCGCCGGCATAGCGATGGGCCCAGCGGTGGACGGCCTCGAACGCCATCCGTTGGCCGTCCATGGAGACGAGCAGATGCGCGAGGGGATCCTCGAAGTGGGTGTCCACGCCATGCTGGCTGACCAGCACCTGCGGGGCGAACGCCTCGAGGATGTCGGGGACGACCCCGTGCAGCGCGCGCAGCCAGCCTTGGTCGCCCGTCCCGGCCGGGACCGCGATGTTGACCGCCGTGCCAGGCGCGCGCGGCCCACCGGTCTCGGCGGGGAACCCGGTGCCCGGGAACAGCGAGCGGGGGTCCTCGTGGATGGAGATCGTCATGACCCGCGGGTCGTCCCAGAAGATCGACTGGACGCCGTCACCGTGGTGGACGTCGACGTCGACGTAGGCCACGCGCTCGACTCCCTGGTCCAGCAGCCAGTACACGGCGACCGCGATGTCGTTGTAGACGCAGAAGCCGGCCGCCGAGCCGCGCATGGCGTGGTGCAGGCCCCCGGCAAGGCTGACCGCGTGGTCGACGGTCCCCTCGTGGACCGCCTGGGCCCCGAGCAGCGAGGCGCCGGCGACGCGGGCCGCGGCGTCGTGCATGCCAGGGAAGACCGGGTCGTCGCTCGTGCCCAGGCCGAACGTCTCGTCGTAGAAGTGCGGATCGTCGGATCCCTGGCGCACCGCGGCGACGTAGTCGGCGTCGTGGACCCGAAGCAGCAGATCGTCGTCGACGGGCTCGACCGGCCCGAGCGTGGTGACGTGAGGGTGGGCCAGGAGTCCGAAGTCACCGGCCAGGCGCATGGCCAGCTGCGTCCGCAACGGGGAGAACGGGTGGCCCGGTCCGAAGTCGTACTGCGCAAGCCGGTCGTCCCACACGACGCCGAGCCGATCGCCCATGCTCAGCCCCCTGACAGCTCGCGGCTGCGATCGCGGGCAGCCGTGATCGCCGAGACGACCGACTGCCGGACTCCTAGCCGATCCATCGTCGAGATGGCCGCGGCCGTGGTCCCGTTCGGAGACGTGACGTTACGCCGCAACTCCTCGGCAGTCTCGGCGGAGGCATCGAGCAGGACTGCGGCTCCCAGCAGGGTGCTGTGGACCAGCCGCTGGGCGGTCGCCGGATCCAGGCCGAGGTCGACCCCGGCGTCGATCATCGCCTCCGCGAGGTAGAACAGGTAGGCCGGGCCGCTGCCCGACACCGCCGTCACCGCGTCCTGCAGCGCCTCGGGGACCTCGACCACCGCGCCCACCGACTCCAGCAGTGACACCGCGGTCGCCAGCGAGGAAGGCGGGCAGGCCGCGCCCGGGCTCACTCCCGTGGTTCCGCGATCCACCCGCGCCGGAGTGTTCGGCATCGCCCGCACGACTGCGATGCCGGCGGGCAGCCGCTCCTCGATGAAGGCCGTGGTGATGCCCGCGCAGACGGAGATGACCAAGGCATCGGCGAGGACGATGCCGGAGATGTCGTCGAGGAGGCCGCCGACATCCTGCGGCTTGACCGCGAGCAGGATCACGTCGGCCCCCGCGACCGCAGCGGCGGGGTCGGCAAGGTCGACGCCATGACGGGCCTGCAGTTCCTCCCCCCGCTCACGACGCTTCTCCGATACGACGACCGATGGGCGCGGGTTCATCCGGCGCAGCAGGCCGCTGGCCAGGGTCTCCCCCATCACGCCACCGCCGAGCACGGCTACGCGCATGGCGACCACCTCCGAGCCGAGTGGGTCGGGGCGACGGCCATCACCCCGGGAGCAGCGACCGTACCGCAGCGGCGACGCCGCTTGGCCGCTCTGCCAGGCCGCCCACGAGCCGGGCGAACCAGTCGGGCCCGTACGGCACGTAGATCCGGACCCGGTGCCCGGATTCCGCCAGCCGGCGCTGCTCGGATGCCAGCCGGCCGAGGTAGAACGCGAACTCGAATCCGTCGACGGGTCGGCCGTACCGCTCGGCCCGGTCCGCGACGATCTCGACCAGCCTCGGATCGTGGGTCGCGAAGGATGGATCGCCCGAACCGGCCAGCAGCACCTTGGCGCACCGCACGAAGGACTTGTCGACCTCGAGCGGCTGTCCGTAGCCCATGGCGGCGTCGGCCCGGTGCCCGCCCTTGACCAGCCTGACCCGGTACCCGGCCAGCCGGGCGCAGTCCGCGTGGGTGCGCCGCAGGCTTGCCTGCAGCGTCACCCCCAGCGACCCGCCCGCGGACAGTCGTGGCTCCACCCACTCCAGGGTCCGGCCGACCTCATCTGCCGGCCCCATGCCGACCATGACCGGCGTCCCGGCCGAGGCCGCGTGCGCGCACAGGCGGTCCAGCCGCTCGAAGGCGCCCGCGGTCGCCACCCCCTCGTGCGCGCCGAGGCTGCCCGGCAGGACGGCGATCTCGACGCCCGCAGCCAGGTCCAGCGTGGCGAGGCTGTCGACCAGACTCAGGTAGTCGGCGAGGACCCGGTCGGCGTCAGCCCCATCCGTCACGGCCGGGGCGGCCCGCTCCAGGCTGGCCCAGTAGCCCTGGTCGGCCAGCCCGGCCGCCACCTCCAAGGCCTCCGCCACCGTGTCACCGCCCACCACGCGCCGGAACACGTCACGCGCTACCGGCGCACGGCTGAGGGCCTGCCCGAGTGTCTCGTTGCGGGCGATCGCAGTCAGGGCCTCGCGGATCACCCGGCGCGGCCAGGGCCGCGCCCGGGCTCCTGGGTGGACGGGCGGCCGGTGCCGGGCCTGCGGGTGGGGTCGAGTAGGGCCTGCACGGCCGGCCCGACCAGTGCCACGACCTCGTCATCGCTGGCCGATGCCAGCGGCTCTATGCGCAGGAGGTAGCGAGTCGTGCAGACCCCCACGAGATAGGACGAGATCAGCGTGACCCGCATCCTCGCGTCGGGGATCCCCAACGCCATCACCACCCGGTCGACCACCGTGCCCTGCAGGTACTCGGACACGAAGCGCAGGAGGGCCAGGGTCGAATCGTCGCCCGCCGCCTTCGCCGCGCTGGACGACACAGCCGCCGCCCGGTCGGAGCGCAGCACCCGGGTGACGTCGCGCCGCACGGACTCGTCGCCCATCAGCGCCAGGGTCATGCGGACCAGCCGTTCGCCCATCCCGTCCAGCCCGGGAGCGATCAGTTCCGGAACCGCCTGCGCCGGGTCGAACGGCAGCCGCATGGCCGCGGCGAACAGCCGCTCCTTGTTGGAGTAGAGGGACTTCACCACGCCGGGAGCCACCCCCGCGGCGACGGCGACGGACTTCATGGTCGTCTGGGCGTAACCCCGGGACGCGAAGGCCAGGCGGGCCGCCTGCAGGACGGCGCCCGCCGCGTCCTGCGGGTTCAGGCTGGGCGTCGGCACCATCCCACCCTAGGACGCGGCCGCGAGGTGCCGGCGGGCGAACGCGAGCGCCTCGACGAGGTCCAGCACGCGGGCCGCCCGGTCGGCTGCCCGCCTGGTGCTGACCTCGACGATGACGGAGCCCCCGAAGCCGGTGCCCGCCAGCAGGTCGAGCACCTCCGCGACCGGCTGGTCCCCTCGGCCGGGGATGAGGTGCTCGTCCCTGGCCGAGCCCGAGCCATCCGCGAGGTGAAGGTGGGCCAGCCGATCGCCGAGGTCGCCGGCCATCTCGATGGCGTCCGAGCGCGAGACGGACGTGTGCGACAGGTCGAGGGTCGTGTGCGGGTAGTCGTCGTTGCGGACATCCCAGTCCGGCAGGTACGCCGCGACCGACCCGGGGCCGGCCCGCCAGGGGAACATGTTCTCGACGGCGAAGATGACGTCGGTCTCGGAGCCCATGCGGGCCAGGCCGGACACGAAGTCACGTGCGTAGTCGCGCTGCCACCGGAACGGCGGATGCACCACGACCGTGGACGCGCCGAGCCGCTCGGCCACCTCCTGGGCCTTCTGCAGCTTGCCCCAGGAATCGGTGCCCCAGACCCGCTGGGTGATGAGCAGGCAGGGCGCATGGATGGACAGGACCGGTACCTCGTAGTGGTCCACGAGCGCCTTCAGCGCGTCGGAATCCTGGCTGGTCGTGTCGGTGCCCACCATGACCTCCACGCCGTCATAGCCCAGCAACGACGCCAGTTCGAACGCGCTGGCCGTCGTCTCCGGGTACACCGACGACGTCGATAGCCCGACGCGCGGCCCCGGCGTCACTGGCGACGCCAGCGGTCGGTGACGAGCGAGACCGCCCAGACCAGCACCGCCCCGATCGCGCCGGCCACCACCGCGATGAGTGTCTCGACGTCCCAGGCGAGGTTCATCGAGAAGAAGTCGGCCAGCCACGGGATGAGGATGACGCCGAGGAAGCAGGCCGCCATGAGCGCGACGATGCCGATGCGCAGCAGGTTCAGCGGACGGGCCGACTGGAGCAGCACCGCGGTCGCGACGATGAACAGGCTGGTCGTGGCCGTCGTCTGCGCGGTCGTGCGCGCGGCCTCCTCCGTCAACCCGTCGGCCAGGAGCATCGACGTCACGGCGGCGTAGGTGGTCAGTGCCGCGATCGCGGCGATGATGCCGCTGGGCACGGCGAAGAGCAGGACGCGGCGCAGGAACCCGGGACGGAACCGCTCGGTGTTCGGCATGAGCGCGAGGAAGAAGCCCGGGACACCGATGGTGAGGGCGCCGATCAGCGACAGGTGCCGCGGCAGGAACGGGAAGGCGACGGCGAACAGGCCGGTGACCAGGGAGATGACGACGGCATAGCTGGTCTTGGTCAGGAAGACGTCGGACACGCGCTCGATGTTGCCCAGCACGCGGCGGCCCTCCGCGACGACGCTGGGCATGACCGACCACTTGTTGTCCAGCAGCACCAGCTGCGCGACCGCCCGGGTCGCCCCGGATCCCGAGCCCATCGCGATGCCCAGATCGGCGTTCTTCAGCGCCAGGACGTCGTTGACGCCGTCGCCGGTCATCGCGACGGTCGACCCCCGCAGGTGCAGGGCGTCGACCATCTCCTGCTTCTGCGCGGGGGTGACCCTGCCGAAGACGCTGGCGCTGCCCAGCACCTCGGCCAGGGCGGCCTGGTCCGACGGGAGCTCGCGCGCATCGACCGGGCGATCGGCGCCCGGCACGCCCGCCTGCAGAGCGATGGCGCCCACGGTCGCGGCGTTGTCGCCCGAGATCACCTTCACGGTGACGTCCTGCTCGAGGAAGTACGCCACGGTCTGGGCGGCGTCGGGCCGCAGTTGCTGGTTGATGACGACGAGGGCGGCCGGCTCGAGCGGACCGGGCCCGCGCTCGGCCGAGGGCCGCCCGGTGCCGCGGGCGAGGAGCAGGACCCGCGCGCCGTCCGCGGCGAGCGCCTCGGCGCGCTCCCGCACCGTGGCGTCGTCCGCCGCGAGGATGTCGGGCGCGCCGAGCAGCCAGGTGCCACGGCCCTCGAACGTCGCCGCCGACCACTTCCGCGAGCTCGAGAAGGGGACGGTCTCGGTGGCCCGCCAGCCTGGGTCGGCGTAGTCGGTCGCGATGGCCTCGAGGGTCGGGTTCGGGTTCGCCTCGCTGGCGCCCATGGCGCCCAGCGTCGCCGGGAGGTCGAACGCGTCGCCTGTCGCGCCGGCGCCGCCCAGGTCGACGACGTCGCGCACCCGCATCCCGGGCTCGGTCAGCGTGCCGGTCTTGTCGACGCAGATCGTGTCCACCCGGGCCAGGACCTCGACGGCCGGCATGTCCTGGACGAGGACCTTCTTCTGGGCCAGCCTGATCACGGCCACGGCCATGGCGATGCTGGTCAGCAGCACGAGCCCTTCGGGGACCATCGTGACCACGCCGGCGATGGTGCCGCGGATGGCCTCGTCGACGGGAAGCTCCGCGCGTACGAGCTGCGACCACAGCAGCAGGAGCCCGACCGGCACCAGCATGAACGAGATGCCCCGGATGAAGCCGTTGATGGAGTCACGAAGCTCGGAGTTGGTGAGGTGGAACTTCTTCGCCTGCTCGGTGAGCCCGGCGGCGAACGAGTCCTTCCCGATGCGGGTCGCCTGGTACAGCCCGGAGCCGGCGACGACGAAGGAGCCCGACATCGCTCCGTCGCCGACGGACTTGCTTACCGGGTCCGCCTCGCCGGTGAGCAGGCTCTCGTCGATCTCCAGCCCGTCGGCCTCGACGACGATGCCGTCGACGACCAGTTGGTCCCCCGTGCGCAGCACGATGATCTCGTCGAGGACGACGTCGTGCGGGCTCACCTCGACGTCGGTGCCATCGCGGCGGACGGCTGGCTTCGCCTCGCCGATGACTGCCAGCTTGGCGAGGGTCCGCGAGGCCCGCCATTCCTGGATGATGCCGATGGCGGTGTTGGCCACGATCACGAAGCCGAACAGCGAGTCCTGGATGGGCGCCACGAGCAGCATGGCCACCCACAGCGAGCCGATGAGGCCGTTGAACCAGGTGAACGTGTTGGCGCGGACGATGTCGGCCAGGCTGCGGCTGCGCGCGTCGGGGGCGGCGTTCACCTGGCCCTGAGCGATGCGCTCGGCCACCTGAGCGGCCGAGAGCCCGGATGCTGTGTCGATGGCCGCCTCGGGCGGAAGCGGCGCCATGGCAGTGGTCATCGCGGCAACTGGTCCATCCGGCGCAGGATGATCCCTTCGCGGAGGGCCCACGGGCACACCGCGAGCTCGTCCACCTCCAGCAGTTCCATCGCCGCCTCGGCCACGACGGCACCCGCCACCATCTGCTCCGAGCGGCCCTCCGAGACCCCGGGGATCTTGCTGCGCTCGGCGGCGGTCATCTGCGCCAGCCGCGGCACGATCTCGTGCAGGTCCGCGAGCTTGAGCATCCGCCGCGCATACATGCCCTCACCTGACGGGGCTGCCCCAGCGATACGGGCCAACTGGCGGAACGTCTTGGACGTCGCCACCGCAAGCCTGGGTTCGCCCACGCGCCGCAGCCGTCCGGCCACCTCGGCGATGCTCGCCCGGGCATGCCTGCGGGCCTCGCGGATCGAGTCCGCGCTGGGCGGGTCGCCGGCGAGGAAGGCCCGGGTCAGCCGCCCGGCGCCGAGCGGGACCGACACCGCGACATCAGGCTCCTCGTCGGTGCCGGATGCCAGTTCGAGGGAGCCGCCGCCGATGTCCAGTCCGAGGATCCGCCCGCTGGACCACCCGTACCAGCGGCGGACCGCCAGGAAGGTCATGCGGGCCTCGTCCTCGCCGGAGAGGACCTCGATGTCGAGCCCGGTCTCGGCGCGGACGCGGGCGAGGACCTCGTCGCCGTTGACCGCCTCGCGGATGGCGGACGTGGCGAATGCCATCACCTCGGTGGCTCCCTTGTCCTCCGCGAGCACCAGCCCACGGCGCACGAAGTCGATGAGTTGCTCCACGGCTGCGTCCTCGACC
This sequence comes from Actinomycetota bacterium, assembly GCA_030645615.1. Taxonomy (GTDB): domain Bacteria; phylum Actinomycetota; class Actinomycetes; order S36-B12; family S36-B12; genus UBA10649. Next base: position 74,992 of record JAUSNB010000035.1, read on the forward strand.
CGGCCCGTTCCGTCGAGCCGCTCGGACAGCCGCAGCGGCATCTTGAGCTTGGACGCAGGGATCGGCGCAGCGCCGTAGTGCGCGTCGACCAGCAGCAGGTGGACGGTGTTCGAGCCGAGGTCCAGCACGCCGAGTCGCACGGAACGAAACTAGCGGTGCCGGCCGCGCAGCGCACCAACGCACCCCTTCCGGCGCCGCTCGGGTGCGTCGGCCGAACCGAATAGGGTGGCTGCATGCCCGAGGTGCCACTCGACTTCCCTCGCCAGTGGGTCGAGTTCGTCGATCCGGCCGACGCCCGCCAGTTGATCAAGGCAGACCTCACGTGGCTCACCTCGCGGTGGACGTGCATCTTCGGGCGCGGCTGCGGCGGCATCGATGCCCGCCGCCCCGACGCCGGGTGCTGCGTTCACGGAGCGCACTTCTCGGACAAGAAGGACCGCAAGCGCGTCGCGGGCTGGGTCGAGCGGCTCACGCCCGCGATGTGGCAGAACCATGCCACCGGCCGCAAGAAGGGGTGGACCGAGAAGGAGGACGGCTCCGACAAGACCCGGGTGGTCAGGGGTGCGTGCATCTTCCACAACGACGAGGGTTTCGAGGGCGGCTTCGGGTGCGCCCTGCACCACCTGGCTGCCGCCGAGGGAGTCTCGTTCATCGAGACCAAGCCAGACGTGTGCTGGCAGTTGCCGCTGCGGCGGTCGTACGAGAACCGCACGTACGAGGACGGCGTCGAGCGCACAGTCATCGTGATCGGCGAGTACGAACGCCGCGACTGGGGGGCGGGCGGCCATGACTTCCCGTGGTACTGCACCGCCAACACCGAGGCGCATATCGCCACCGAGCCCGTCTACGTCAGCAGCCGCGACGAGCTGGTGGCCCTGATCGGCACGCCGGCCTACGAGGAGCTTGCCCGGCTCTGCCGCGCCCGCGACCAACTGCTTCAGGCCAAGCGATTCGACCTCGGCCTCACCCCGCATCCCGCCGATCCGAGATAGCGGCCGTGGCCAAGGCGCAGGTACCCCCGTATCGCTGCTCCGAGTGCGGCTGGACATCGCCCAAGTGGGTCGGCCGCTGCGGTGAGTGCCAGGCCTGGGGCACGGTCGACGAGGTCGGCGCCCCCCGCGCCCGGACCACTGCCGTCAACGCCGCACGGACCCCGGCCGTGCCCATCGGCAGCGTCGACCTCGCCGCCGCCCGCGCGGTGCCCACCGGGGTTGCCGAGCTCGACCGGGTGCTCGGTGGTGGCCTGGTCCCAGGGGCCGTGCTGCTCCTCGCCGGCGAGCCCGGCGTCGGCAAGTCGACGCTCCTGCTCGAGACGGCGGCCACGTGGGCGCGGTCCGGGCGTCGCGCGCTGTACGTCACGGGCGAGGAGTCCGCCGCCCAGGTGCGCCTGCGGGCCGAGCGCATCGGCGCCATCGCCGACGAGCTCTATCTATGCGCCGAGACCGATCTCGGCAGCGTCCTGGGCCAGGTCGAGGCCGTCCGGCCCTCCCTGCTGATCCTGGACTCGGTGCAGACCGTGAGCAGCGCGGAGGTCGACGGGTCAGCGGGCGGCGTCACCCAGGTGAAGGAGGTCGCGGCGTCCCTGATCGCGGTCGCCAAGGCCGGCGAGACCGCGGTGGTGCTCGTGGGCCACGTGACGAAGGACGGCTCGGTAGCCGGCCCGCGCGCGCTGGAGCACCTCGTCGATGTCGTGCTGCACTTCGAAGGGGACCGGCAGAGCCCGCTGCGGCTGGTCCGCGCGGTCAAGAACCGCTTCGGCCCGGCCGACGAGATCGGCTGCTTCGAGATGGTCGACGACGGCATCGTCGGCTTGGCCGACCCCAGCGGACTGTTCCTCGGCGACCGGCAGCATCCGGCCCCGGGCACGTGCGTCACCGTGACCATCGAGGGCCGTCGGCCCCTCGTGGCCGAGGTGCAGGCCCTCATCGCGCCGACCAACGCCCCGCAACCCAGGCGGGTGACCAGTGGCCTGGACTCCGCGCGCATCGCCATGATGCTCGGGGTGCTCGAGCGCAGGGCCGGGATCCGGCTGGCCACGGCCGACTGCTTCGTCGCGACGGTGGGAGGGGTACGACTGTCCGAGCCGGCCACCGACCTCGCCGTTGCCCTGGCCATCGCGAGCAGTGCGTCCGACCAGGCCCTCCCGGCCGGGCTGATCGCGTTCGGCGAGCTCGGCCTCGCCGGCGACATCCGTCCGATCGCCTCGCTCGAGCGGCGCCTCGCTGAGGCCGCGCGCCTGGGCTTCACCACGGCTATCGTGCCTGAACGGGCCCTCCGCGCCCGGACACCGGCGTCGGGGCCGCCGGCCGGGATGGCGGTGCACGAGGTCGGCTCGATCCAGGAGGCGATCGCCACCGCTTCGCGACTCACCCGACAGGAAGCTCGATGAACACAGAGCCAGCATCCGACATCCGCATCCGCGAGGTCCTCGCCATGGTCGCGCCGGGCACGGCGCTGCGCGACGGCCTCGAGCGCATCCTGCGCGGCCGCACGGGTGCGCTCATCGTGCTGGGCTGGGACCGCGGGGTGGAGCACGTCGCGAATGGTGGCTTCGCCCTCGACGTCGGCTTCTCGGCCACCCGGCTTCGCGAGCTGTCCAAGATGGACGGCGCCATCATCCTCGACGGCAACGGCAGCACCATCATGTGGGCGGCCGTGCAGCTGATGCCCGATCCGAACCTGCCCACCGAGGAGACCGGCACCCGCCACCGCACGGCCGACCGCGTCTCCCGGCAGACCGGCCATCCCGTCATCAGCGTCAGCAAGTCGATGAACACCGTCGCGCTGTATGTCGGGGGCCGACGACACGTCCTGGAGGATTCGGCCGAGATCCTGTCGCGCGCCAACCAGGCGCTGGCGACCCTCGAGCGGTACAAGTCCCGGCTCGATGAGGTCAGCGGCACGCTGTCCGCCCTGGAGATCGAGAACCTCGTCACGGTCCGCGACGCGTGCGCCGTGGCCCAACGGGTCGAGATGGTGCGCCGGATCCACCGCGAGGTGGCCAACTACGTGGTCGAGCTCGGCACCGAGGGCCGGCTGCTCACCTTGCAGCTCGACGAACTGGTCGCCGGCGTCGACAAGGACCGCGTCCTGCTCGTGCGCGACTACTGCGTCACCGGGAAGGGCAAGCGCCGACGCGGGGTCGAGCAGGCCCTCGAGGACCTCGACGCGCTGACCGAAGCCGACCTCATCGACCTCGGCAAGGTCGCCCGGGCGTTCGGCTTCAGCGAGGGCGGCGACACCCTCGACCAGGCCGTGACACCGCGCGGGTTCCGGCTGCTGAGCCGGGTCCCTCGCCTTCCGGAGGTCATCACCGATCGCATCGTCGACCACTTCGGCGGCCTGCAGCGCCTGCTCGCCGCCAGCACGGAGGACCTGCAGCAGGTCGAGGGCGTCGGCGAGGCCCGGGCCAGGTCGGTGCGCGATGGCGTCTCGCGGCTGGCCGAGGCGAGCATCCTCGACCGCTTCGTCTGACTAGCCCTTGTTGGTGAGGGCGAAGGGCTCGGTCTTGCTGACGACCTCGCCGTTGCGTCCGACCAGGTCGTAGCGTCCTGCCTTGGCCTGGTCGCCCTCGGGATCCGGGCACCCCTTCGCGGAGAGCCGGCCATCCCACGTGATGCTCGAGGCGACTGTCTCGTCCGGCTTGAGCGTCATGACCTTCGACTTGCCGCTCGCGTTGCAGTCGTCGCTGGACCATACGTGATAGCCGCCCGACGTGATCTCCAGCTCGTTTGCCTTCGGGCCGACGTCGCGCTTGCACGCCACGTCCCCGATGTTGGTGATCGTCAGGGTGAGCTTGGGCGTGGAGCCGACCGGATAGGTGGAGGCATCGGTCGTGGCCACCACCTTGATCGCGGAGTCCAGGCACTCCGTCGTGGCGGCAGCCGGGCTGGCATCGGGGCTCGCGGCAGCATCGGTGCCCTCGCTCGCCTCGGCCTGCCCCTCGTCGGTGATCTCGTCTGTGCCCTCGCTCTGCGAGGCGGACGCCCCCGGCGCGGGATCGGCGGACCCGCCGCCGCGCAGTGACGACACCAGCCACCATGCCCCGAAGACGAGCGTGATCACGATGACGAGGATCGCGGCACGCCTGATCCAGTACACCGCCCGTGGCTCGGGGCCCACGGGGCTGATGAGGTGGCTCACGGGGTCCACGGTACTGCGGGCTCCGGGAACGCGTGCAACGATCCCTTCGTGGCGAGCAGCTCGTGGACGGAGGCGGGCTCGCCGATCGTGGCGGCATTGCAGCGTTGGTTCGACGAGAACGGCCGGGCGTTGCCCTGGCGAGCATCCGATGCGTGGGGCGTGCTGGTGAGCGAGTTCATGCTCCAGCAGACCCCGGTCGCGAGGGTGCTGCCCGCATGGCACGCGTGGATGTCCCGGTGGCCCTCGCCGCCGGACCTCGCCCACGCGAGTGTCGCCGATGCGCTGCGCGAGTGGGGTCGGCTCGGCTACCCCCGGCGCGCCGCCCGGCTGCACCAGACCGCGGTCGTCATCACCGCGGAGCACGGAGGGTCGGTGCCCGACAGCGAGGCCGAGCTCCGCGCGCTGCCGGGCGTCGGCGAGTACACGGCGGCCGCGGTGATGGCGTTCGCTCATGGCCGCAGGTCCGTCGTGCTGGACACCAACGTTCGACGAGTCCTGGCCCGCGCCCTCGAGGGCAGGGCGCAGCAGGCAGACCACATCACCAATGCCGAGCGCGATCGAGCGGCGTCGCTGTGGCCGCCGGAGGATCACGACAGTGCGCGGTGGTCCGCGGCCGTCATGGAGTTCGGGGCACTGGTCTGCACGGCCCGGTCACCGGCCTGCGGCGACTGCCCGATCCGGAGCCGCTGCGCGTGGCTCGCCGCGGGCAGCCCACTCCAGCCGACCGGCCCGCGGCGGCAGCCTGCGTACGCGGGCAGCGACCGCGAGGCACGAGGCCGTGTCCTGGCGGCGGTCCGCGCGAGCACGACGGGTGTTGCGTCCGCGACCCTGGCCCGGGAATGGCCTGATCGCGAGCAACGCAAGCGGGCCCTCGCATCGCTCCTGGCCGACGGGCTGGTGGTCCGCCTGCCCGGCGGCCGCTATGCCCTGCCGGACTGAACAGGACGGGCGCTAGCCTCGCCGCTGGGAGGCGTGATGGAGGTCAAGGAACTCGGCCATCTGGTGCTGTACGTGCGCGACCTGGGCGCGTCCGTGCACTTCTACCGCGACGTGCTGGGCTGGCGGCTGATCATCGGCGGGGACGCGTCCCTGCCGTTCCCGGCCGCAGGCTTCTCCGCGCCGTCCGGCCGCACGCACCACGAACTGCTGCTGATCGAGGTCGGCGCCGACGCAGCCAGCCTGCCGCCGGGCCGACGGGTGGGCATGTACCACTTCGGGCTGAAGATCGGGGACAGCGACGATGACCTCCGCGAGGCGGTCTCGACCCTCACCGAGCACGGGGTCGCGATCATGGGTGCCAGCGACCACACCGTCACGCACAGCCTGTACATCGCGGATCCGGACGGCAACGAGATCGAGTTGTACATCGACGTGCCGGGGGTCGACTGGCGCAACGACCCCACGCTCATCGCGGCACCGATCAAGCCGCTCCGGCTGTAGCCCCGCTGGGGCGGTCGTGCCGCCTCACCCTTCTTCCTGCGTCGTCTGGTCACGCAGGATCGGCTCCCGGCCGGGGAGCCTGATCACGGTGCGCTCACCGAGCGGGGCCTGCAGCGCGACGTCGACCCACGCCACGTTCCCGCCGAGGGTGGCGACGGGGCAGTCCTGCCGGCGCGGCCGGGTCAGGCTGGCCTCGACCTCGATCCGGCCGCCGCGCTCGAAGGCGACGGCCGACACGACGTCCTCGCGGCACAGCCCGCTGGCCGGCAGCGCCACCGCGATCTGGATCACCGACTCGGTCGCCGTCGGCCGGTAGGCCGTCGGGGTCAGCGCCTGGGTCGTCATGCCGAGGAACTTCAGCGGTCCGGCACCCGCGACGAACCCGGCAGCCAGGACAAGGGCGAGGACGACGCCCACGGTGGCCAGCAGCCAGGGCAGCCAGCGCGGAACGCGGCGACGTGGCACGTCGAACTCGCGCATCCCCGGGATGAGCGGTCCGTTGCTCATGGCGGCCTACCCGGCGATCGACTCACCCTCGGCGGTACCGGCAGCCTCCACCGGCGGCGCGTCAGGCAGTTCGCCCTTGGGCATGGCGGTGAACGTGAACGGTTCCTCGCCGTCGTCCGTGGCGACATCGACGAGCACGATCGAGCCGGGGTTCATGTCCCCGAACAGCATCTTCTCGCTGAGCGGGTCCTCGATGTCGCGCTGGATCGTGCGGCGCAGAGGCCGGGCACCAAGGCTCGTGTCGTAGCCGCGGTGGGCCAGCAGGGCCTTGGCCGCGGGCGTGAGCTCGATGGCCATGTCCTGCTCCTCGAGCCGCTTCTCGAGGTTGTTGATCATGAGGTCGACGATCTGCACGATCTCCGCCTCGGTGAGCTGGTGGAACACGATGACATCGTCGATGCGGTTGAGGAACTCCGGGCGGAAGTGCTGCTTGAGCTCCTGCTGCACCTTCGCCTTCATCCGCTCGTAGGCGCTCTCGTCGTCGTTCTCCGGCGCGAAGCCGAGGGTCTGCCCCTTGGAGACGTCGCGGCTGCCGAGGTTGGTGGTCATGATGATGACGGTGTTCTTGAAGTCCACGACCCGGCCCTGCGCATCGGTGAGCCGGCCTTCCTCCAGCACCTGCAGCAGCGAGTTGAAGATGTCCGGGTGCGCCTTCTCCACCTCGTCGAACAGCACCACGGAGAAGGGCTTGCGGCGCACCTTCTCGGTGAGCTGGCCGCCCTCCTCGTAGCCGACGTACCCGGGCGGCGACCCGAACAGGCGCGACGCGGTGTGGCGCTCGGAGAACTCGCTCATGTCCAGCGCGATGAGGGCGTCCTCGACGCCGAACAGGAACTCGGCAAGCGTCTTGCTCAGCTCGGTCTTGCCGACGCCCGAGGGCCCGGCGAAGATGAACGAGCCGGACGGGCGCTTGGGGTCCTTGAGCCCGGCGCGGGTGCGGCGGATCGACTTGGACAGCGCCTTGATCGCCTGCTCCTGGCCGATGACCCGCTTGTGCAGCTCCTCCTCCATGCGCAGCAGCCGGGCGATGTCGTCCTCGGTGAGGTCGGACACCGGGATGCCCGTCATCAGGGCAAGGACCTCGCCGATGAGCTTCTCGTCGACCTCGGCGACGACGTCGAGGTCGCCGGCCTTCCACTCGCGCTCGCGCTCGGCCTTCTCGCCGAGCAGCCGCTTCTCCTGGTCGCGCAGCGCCGCGGCCTTCTCGAAGTCCTGCGCGTCGATGGCCGACTCCTTGTCGCGGCGCACGTTCGCGATGCGGTCGTCGAACTCGCGCAGGTCCGGCGGTGCCGTCATGCGGCGGATGCGCAGGCGCGACCCGGCCTCGTCGATCAGGTCGATGGCCTTGTCGGGCAGCTGCCGGTCGGAGATGTAGCGGTCGGAAAGCCGGGCCGCCGCCTCCAGCGCCCCATCGGTGATGGACACGCGGTGGTGCGACTCGTAGCGGTCACGCAGGCCGCGCAGGATTTCGACGGTGTCCTTGACGTCAGGAGCCTGCACCTGGATGGGAGCGAAGCGGCGCTCGAGTGCCGCGTCCTTCTCGACGTACTTGCGGTACTCGTCCAGCGTCGTCGCGCCGATGGTCTGCAACTCGCCCCGGGCAAGCATCGGCTTGAGGATGCTGGCGGCGTCGATCGCGCCCTCGGCAGCGCCGGCACCGACGAGGGTGTGCATCTCGTCGATGAAAAGAATGATGTCGCCGCGCGTGCGGATCTCCTTGAGCACCTTCTTGAGGCGCTCCTCGAAGTCGCCGCGGTAGCGGCTGCCGGCCACCAACGCGCCGAGATCGAGGGTGTAGAGCTGCTTGTCCTTGAGGGTCTCGGGCACCTCGCCCTTGATGATGTTCTGGGCCAGGCCCTCGACGATGGCGGTCTTGCCGACGCCGGGCTCGCCGATGAGGACGGGGTTGTTCTTGGTGCGGCGGGAGAGCACCTGCATGACCCGCTCGATCTCCTTCTCGCGCCCGATCACCGGGTCGAGCCGGCCCTCACGGGCGGCAGCGGTGAGATTGCGGCCGAACTGGTCGAGGACGAGCGAGGTCGACGGGGTTCCCTCGGCGGGCCCGCCGGACGTGGCTGGCTCCTTGCCCTGGTATCCGCTGAGCAGCTGGATGACCTGCTGGCGGACCCGGTTGAGGTCGGCGCCCAGTTTGACCAGCACCTGGGCCGCCACGCCCTCGCCCTCGCGGATGAGGCCCAGGAGGATGTGCTCGGTGCCGATGTAGTTGTGGCAGAGCTGCAGCGCCTCGCGCAGGCTCAGCTCGAGGACCTTCTTGGCCCGGGGGGTGAAGGGGATGTGGCCGCTCGGGGCCTGCTGGCCCTGGCCGATGATCTCCTCGACCTGCTGGCGGACAGCTTCCAGCGAGATGCCCAGGCTCTCCAGCGCCTTGGCGGCGACGCCCTCGCCCTCATGGATCAGGCCGAGGAGGATGTGCTCGGTGCCGATGTAGTTGTGGTTGAGCATGCGCGCCTCTTCTTGCGCAAGCACCACCACGCGCCGTGCCCGATCGGTGAACCTCTCGAACATCCGTGACTCCGTCCTTCTGCATTGCCGAGCGATGCCGTGCCGTGGGTCCATGCTAACCGCGCGGTGCAGTGGCTGCCCCCGCGCGCTGGTTACGTTCATGTCAACATCCCCCGGAATGGCGGCTGTTCCCAAGCGGTTCCGGAACCGCTACGCCGACCGCGAACATCCGCCCCTGCCGACCTTGAGGTTGGCGTGACCTCGCCGCGGGCGGAACCGCGCCAACCTCAAGTTCGGCTAGGGGGGTTGGACGGGGCGGGGGTCAGCCGACGACCCGGGCGCCGGGAACGGGGCCGGTCGCCCGGCGGACCGACCGGCAGGTGCCGGACGACGACAGTGCGACCGCCAGGTCGAGGCCATGCTCGGCGTCCCTGGCCAGCAGGGCGACGGTGGGGCCGCTGCCCGAGACCAGTCCGCCCAGCGCCCCGAAGTCCTCGCCGACGTCGAGCACCTGCTGGAGGGCAGGCTGCAGCGACAACGCCGCCGGCTGCAGGTCGTTGTGCAGCGCCTTGCCCAGCAGGACCGGGTCCCCCGCCCGGACCGCCTGCATGAGCATGTCCGATACATACGGATCCGGGACCGCCCGGTCGGCCCTCAGCCGGTCGCACTCGCCATAGACCGCGGGCGTGGACAGGCCGCCATTCGCCAGGGCGAACACCCAGTGGAATTCCCCCCGGGAGAGCACCGAGGTGAGCCGCTCGCCCCTGCCCGTGCCGATGGCGGTGCCGCCCTGCAGGAGGAAGGGGACGTCGGAACCGAGCTCGGCGGCCAGCTCGACGAGGTCCTCCCGCGGGGTGGCCAGCCGCCAGAGCGCGTCGCAGGCGACCAGGGCTGCGGCCGCGTCGGCACTGCCGCCGGCCATGCCTCCGGCGACCGGGATGGCCTTGGCGATCGCCAGGTCGACGTCCGCGGCCACGCCCGCGCGCTCGGCCAGCAAGGTGGCGGCCCGGACCGCGAGGTTCCGGCCGTCCAGCGGCAGCGCCCCGTCCCCTTCGCCGGTCATCGACAGGCGGACGCCTCCTGCGCCCGGCCGGGCAACGACCTCATCCAGCAGGCTGACGGCCTGGAAGACCGTCGCGAGCTCGTGATAGCCATCGTCGCGAAGCGGGCCCACCGACAACTGGAGGTTCACCTTGGCCGGGACCCTGACGGTCACCGAGGACATGGCCACCACAGAAGGCTATGCCGATCCGGCGGGCGTGGCCTGCCTGGAGGCGAGGGCGTCGCTGATCCGGGCGAACGCGGCCACGTCGAGCGACTCCCCTCGCTCCGTGGGGGCGACGCCTGCGGCCAGGAGGGCCTGCTCGGCGCGAGTGGCACCGCCGGCAATGCCGGCCAGAGCGGCGCGGAGCGTCTTGCGGCGCTGGGCGAAGGCCGCGTCGATGACCGCGAACGTCGCGGCCCGGCCGCTCGAGCTGGCCGGCGGGTCATGCCGGGTCATGCGGACGAGCCCGGAGTCCACGTGCGGCACCGGCCAGAACACCGTGGTGCCGATGTTGCCGGCCGCCTCTACCTCGCAGTACCACCGGGCCTTGACGCTCGGGATTCCGTAGACCCGGCTGCCGGGCCCGGCGGCCAGTCGGTCGGCGACCTCCTTCTGCACCATGACCAGCACGGTCCGCAGCGTCGGGACCACCTCGAGCAGGTGCAGCACGACCGGAACGGCGATGTTGTACGGAAGGTTGGCTACCAACGCTGTCGGCTCGTGCGGGATGGTGACGAGCCGCAGCGCGTCGGCCTGGATGACATCGAGGCGGCCGGCATGGGCCGGCTGGCGCTCGGCGACGGTGACCGGAAGTCGCGCCGCCAGCACGGGGTCGACCTCCACGGCGACGACCCTGCGCACGTGCGGCAGCAGCGCGAGGGTCAGGCTGCCCAAGCCGGGGCCGACCTCCAGCACCACGTCGTCGGCGTTGACCCGGGCCGACCGGACGATGCGCCGCACGGTGTTGGGATCGGTGACGAAGTTCTGCCCCCACCGCTTCGTGGGCCGCAAGCCCAGTTGGGCCACGAGGGCCCGCACGTCCCCTCCGCCCAGGAGGCCGTCGTCCGGAGCGTCGTTCACCGGGTGCCCGCCTTCACCAGGCGCCGAAGGCCCGCTGCGCGTTTGCGTACAGCAGCGCGCACAGTTCCGCCTCGTCGGCTCCTCGCTCGCCCGCCATGAACCGCACCGTGTGCGGCATGAGGAAGGACGCATTCGGCTTGCCGCGATGCGGCACCGGAGTGAGGTACGGCGCATCGGTCTCGACGAGCAGCAGGTCGTCAGGCACCACGGCAAGAGCCGCCCTCAGCCCGTCGTTTGCCTTGTAGGTGATCGGCCCGGCGAAGGACATGAACCAGCCGCGCTCGGCACAGTGCTGGGCCATCGCGGCGTCGCCGCTGAAGCAGTGGAAGACGACGCGCTCTGGTGCTCCCTCCGCCTCCAGCACGGCGATGACGTCGTCGTGCGAGTCCCGGTCATGGATGACCAGCGCCTTGCCGAGCTCCTTCGCCAGGGCGATGTGCCACCGGAATGCGCCCTGCTGGGCATCGTGCAGCTCCGCTGCGGTCCGGTAGTAGTCCAGCCCGGTCTCGCCCACGGCCCGAACGACGTCGTCACGGGCGAGCACGGCGATCTCGTCGAGTGCCTGTGCCAATGCCCTCGCCCCGTCGCGCTCGTGGATGCGGGCTGCGTCGTTCGGATGGACGGACACGCCGACCACGACGTTCGGCCTGGTGCGGGCCAGCTCGACGGAATTCCGCGCGTACTCGACGTCGCAGCCGATCTGCACGACCTTGGGAACCCCGACCGCCGCGGCCATGGCGAGGAGCTCGTCTGCATCAGGCGCCGCTTCTCCGTGCAGGTAGCGGTCATGCAGGTTGAGGTGGGTGTGCGTGTCGATGACCGGCGCCGCGAGGGGCTCCGGCAGGTCGAGCATCGTCACTCCACCTCGTCCAGGCGCGGGAACAGTGCGGCGCCCTTCGTAACGGCGGTTCCGGCTGGCAGCTGCGCCCACCGGCCGACGTCGGCGATCCGCTGATCCGCCAGCGGGCCGAGGGTGGCATGGGCGCCGAGCTGATCCCACAGCGAGGCCATCGCCTTGGGCATCACCGGGTTGTATAGGACCGCGATGCCCCGCAGCGCATCGCACACCGTGTACAGGACCACATTCAGGCGCTCGGCCGACGCAGGGTCCTTGGCCAGCACCCAAGGCTCCTGCTCGGTGACGTAGCCGTTGACCTGCTCGACGAAGTCCTTGACCGAGGTGATGCCGGCCGAGAAGTCGAGGTCACCGATCGCCAGGTCGGCCGCCGCAGCGGCGGCAGCCAGGCCGTCGGCGATGGCGCCTTCCGCCGGTCCGAAGTCGTGCGCCGCGGGCAGGACGCCGTCGCAGTACCGCGCCACCATCGCCGTCGCCCGCGAGGCGAGGTTGCCAAGCCCGTTGGCAAGCTCCGCGGTGTAGCGGGCCGACATGTCCTCCCACGAGAAGGAGCCGTCCTGGCCGAACTGGATCGAGCGCAGGAAGTAGTAGCGGAAGGCGTCTGAGCCGAAGTGGTCGATGATCTGCTCCGGCGCGATGCCGGTCAGCTTCGACTTCGACATCTTCTCCCCGCCGACGAGCAGCCAGCCGTGGGCGAAGACCTTGCGCGGCGGCAACTCGCCCGCGGCCATGAGCATGGCCGGCCAGTACACCGCGTGGAACCGCAGGATGTCCTTGCCGACCAGGTTGACGTCGGGCGGCCAGACCTCGGCGAACCGCTGGGCGTCAGGCGTACCGGGCTCGGCCCCGTAGCCGACGGCGGTGGCGTAGTTCAGCAGGGCGTCGAACCACACGTAGACGACCTGCTCGGGATCCCACGGGAGCGGGATGCCCCAGCTGACGCTCGACCGGGACATCGAGATGTCGACCAGGCCGTGGCGGATGAAGGACATCACCTCGTTGTAGGCACTGCGGGGCTGAATCGCGTCCGGATCAGCCTCGTAGTGGGCGATGAGCCGGTCCTGGAAGGCGGAGAGCCGGAAGAACCAGTTCTGCTCCTGGAGCTGGTCGACGGGCCGGCCGTGCACTGGGCACACCTGCTGCCCCGCGTATTCACCCGTGCCGTCGACGAGGTCCCCCGGGAACTTGAACTCCTCGCAGCCGACGCAGTACGGGCCCTCGTACACCGAGTCGTAGACGTAGCCGTTCGCGCGCACGACCTCCCAGAACCGCTGGACGCGCTCGACGTGCCGCGGCTCGGTCGTGCGGATGAAGTCGTCGTTGGCGGCGTCGATGGTGCCCAGGACGGGCAGCCAGGCGTCGCCGACGAGCCGGTCCACCCACTGCTGCGGGCTCACCCCGCCGGCATCGGCGGCCCGCTGCACCTTGGTCCCGTGCTCGTCGACCCCGGTGAGGAACCAGACCTGCTCGCCGCGCTGTCGGCGCCACCTCGTGGCGACGTCGCCCGCTGTGGTCGTGTAGGCGTGCCCGATGTGCGGCGCATCGTTGACGTAGTAGATGGGCGTGGCGAGGTAGAACGAGTCCTTCTCGCCATCGGCCATGCACGGATACTACTTTCGGGACTTGCGCTCGCTGACGACCGCGTCGTACACCTCTGACCTGCGCACGCCGGCTCGCCGCGCCACGTCGGACATCGCGTCCTTGCGGGTCAGCCCGGCTGCCTCGGCCTCCGCCACCGCGAGCGCCCACGCCGACGCATCGACGAGGCCGAACGCCTGACGCTGCCCCTCGGCGTCCGCGCCCGAGACGACCACCGTGATCTCGCCGCGCACGCCGGTGCCGGCCCACTCGGCCAGGTCGTCGAGGGTTCCGCGTCGGACCTCCTCGTAGGTCTTCGTCAGCTCGCGGCAGGCCGCCGCCGCGCGACCGGGTCCGAAGGCCGTCGACATCGCGGCCAGGCTCGCGGCCAGTCGATGCGGCGCCTCGAAGAACACCATCGTCCGTGGCTCTCCGGACAGGGCGGCGAGGCGGGCGGAGCGCTCGCCTGCCCGACGTGGCAGGAAGCCCTCGAAGCAGAACCGGTCGACGGGCAGCCCCGACAGCGCCAGCGCAGTCAGGACCGCGGAGGGGCCGGGCAGGACGGATACCGGAACCTGACGGTCGATGGCCAGCCGGACCAGCCGGAAGCCCGGGTCGCTTACCGTCGGCATGCCGGCATCCGACACCACCACGACGGTCGCCCCGTGCTCAGCGGCGGCGACGAGCTCCTCCGACCGCTCCCGTTCGACCGCGTCGTAGAAGGAGACGATCCGCCCCGTGGGCACGACGCCGAGGTCGGCCATCAGGCGGCGGGTGCGCCGGGAGTCCTCGGCCGCGATGACGTCGGCCTGCGCCAGCGCCTCGAGGAGCCGCGCGGAGGCGTCGGCGGGATTGCCCAATGGGGTAGCGGCTAGCACGATGCGGCCCTGGCCACTGCCTTCCACCGGCCCATCCTGACAGCGTGCCTACGATGACGCCGTGAGCGGGACCCTCGAGCGCGCCCGTCGTCGCGTGGCGCCGCAGGCCCCGCGGCGCGATGCGGCGTCCCTGGCGGACCGACTCTTCCCCGCGATGCCGTCCAGCGGCTGGCGGGGCTGGCTGGGTCCGGTGATCGTCACGGTCATCGGTGGCCTGCTGCGCTTCGCGAACCTCGGCCAGCCGCATGCGCTGATGTTCGACGAGACCTACTACCCCAAGGACGCCATCGCCCTGCTGCGCTTCGGGTACGAGCGCCAACTGGTCGAGGGGGCCAACGACATCCTCCTGGCGTCGGACGGCGACTGGCGCGTCCTCGACATCTTCAAGGACACGCCGGCCTACGTCGTGCATCCCCCATTCGGCAAGTGGACGATCGCCGCGGGCGAGTACCTCTTCGGCGCCACGCCCTTCGGCTGGCGATTCGCCGTGGCCGTCCTCGGGACGCTGTCGATCCTCATGGCAGCCCGCATCGCCCGACGGCTGACCCGCTCCGACCTGGTCGGCACCCTGACCGGCCTGCTGCTCGCCCTCGACGGCATGCACCTGGTGCTGAGCCGAACCGGGCTCCTCGACATGGTCCTGATGTTCTGGGTACTCGCCGCATTCGGCCTGCTGCTCATCGATCGTGACCACACCCGGCGCCGCCTCGCGCGACTGGTGGACAGCGCCGGAGCGGCAGCGCTGGCCACCGACTGGGGGCCACGGCTGGGGCTGCGGCCCTACCGATGGGCGGCCGCCGTCACGCTCGGACTTGCCTGCGGGGTCAAGTGGTCGGGCCTGTGGTTCCTCGCCCTGTTCGCGCTCATGACGGTGGTGTGGGACGTGTCTGCTCGACGGGCGATCGGCGTCCGCAGGCCGTGGCGGGCCACGCTGCTGCGTGATGCCCCCGCCGCGGCGGGGTCATTCCTTCTCATCGCCGCCGTCGTGTACGTCGCTACCTGGTCCGGCTGGCTGCTGACGGACGGCGGCTGGGGGCGCGACTGGGCGGCGTCGCAGCCACCTTCCGCGATACCGGCCGCGCTTCGCTCCCTGCTGCACTACCACTCAGAGGCGTGGAACTTCCACGTCGGCCTGAACTCCGGGCATGCGTACGACAGCAACGCCATGTCGTGGCCGTTGATGGCCCGCCCCACGGCCTTCTACTGGGACGCCATCAAGGACGGCAGCCAGGGCTGCCCCACCGACAACTGCGCCGCCGAGGTGCTCGCACTGGGAAACCCGATCATCTGGTGGGCCGCGATCGGCGCCATCCTGCACCAGGCGTGGCGCTGGCTGGGCCGCCGCGACTGGCGCAGCGGGGCGGTGCTGGTGGGCATCGCGGCGGGGTGGGTGCCCTGGCTGATCTACGTCGACCGCACGATCTTCACCTTCTACACGATCGTCTACGTGCCCTTCGTGGCCATGGCCGTGGCCATGACCCTCGGTTCCGTGCTCGGGCCGGCGAACGCGCCCGGCAACCGGAGGCGCAACGGAGCGCTCGCGGTCGGGGCGTTCCTCCTCCTCGTCGTCGCGGCCGCGTGGTGGTTCTACCCGATCTGGACCGGCGAGGTGATCCCGTACGAGGAGTGGCGCCTGCGCATGTGGCTGCCGACCTGGACGTGACGGTGCGATGCTCGCGCGCATGGACCTGGTCGCCCCCGCCGAGCCCTACCTCGCGTCCTACGTCGCTGCCTGCGAGCGGGGCTGGGCGAACGAGCGGGCCGCGCTGGATGCCGCTACCGCCGCAGGCGAACTGGCCGAGATCCACGCCGGCCCAGAAGCCTTCCTCGCGGCCCTGAACCACCCGACCCGCCTGGACCAGCCCGTCGTCCTCCCGGACGGAACCACGGTCCCCCGACTTCCGGGCGTGCGCCGGTGGATGTGGGACGGGGACTACTGCGGGGCGATCAGCCTGCGCTGGCAGCCCGGGAGCACGGAGCTGCCGCCGTACTGCCTTGGGCACGTCGGGTACGCGGTCGTCCCGTGGAAGCGCCGGCGCGGCTACGCCACCGACGCCCTCGCCCAGATGCTGCCGATCGCCCGGGACCGGGGCCTGGCCGGGATCGACATCGTCACCGACATCAGCAACACCGCCTCTGCGTCGGTCGTGCAGGCCTGCGGCGGCGTGCACGTGCGGGAGTACCTGGTGCCGCCGGAGTCGGGCGGCTTCACGGCCCACCAGTGGCACATCACCCTCTGAGCGCCGACACCAGCAATTCGCGTCAGTCCGGACCCTCGGGAACGACGCCAACTGCTGGTGTCGGCGAGGGAGTGGTGGAGCTGAGGGGACTCGAACCCCTGACCCCCTCGTTGCGAACGAGGTGCGCTACCAGCTGCGCTACAGCCCCAATGGACGGCACAGCCTAGCAAGCGGGCCGGCGCGCCTAGCCCACCCGGCGTGGGGCGTAGCCGTCCGCGATAGCCGGGAGCTCGGCGGTCTCGTCGCTCGCGGCGGCGGGCGGCGAGGACAGCGACTCGGACCGGGGCCTCGTGCGCATGGACTGCGCGGTCTCGACCATGGCCTCGCCGGTCCACTCTCCGGGGCGGGAACGGTCGATGCCGCGCGGCACGGCCGACGCGCGCGGCGCCGTGACGTAGGTGGGCAGCGTCGTGGGGACGGCATCCCACGCGTCGTCGTCGTCCCAGGCGTTCCAGGTCTCCCAGTCGTCCTCGACCGCCGCCTGCGGGGCCGCGGCGGCGCCTTCCGACTCGGCGGCGCGGTCGCGGGCCGGGCGTTCGGCCCTGCGGCTGCGCGCGCCGCTGGCGCTGCGGGCCGGCCGGGCCGCGCTGCGCTCGGACGCCGTCATGGCAGCCGCCAGGACGAACGCCACCAGGGGCAGGGCCGCGGCGAACGGGACCCATCGGGGCACGATCGACAGGACGGCAAGGACAAGGGCGGCAAGGAGCACGAGGGTGAGGGCGCCGAGAACAACGGCCCGGCGCGTGGCGGCCTGCTGGCGGGCCAGTTCGCGTTCGTAGGCGGGGTCCATTCCTTCGGAGCGCCTGTCAGTCGTCGGTCGCATGGGGACCTCCGGACGGTTCGAGCGCGTGCGCGGTGAGGAGTCGGCCTGCATGAGGTACGGCGAGTCCATCGCGTACGGCGAATCCATGGCGTACTGCGGCTGGCCCTGTCCGCTGAGGGTCTTCATCGCGGAGCTGAATCGGGCGGTCGACCGGACCTCGCTGATCTGGTCATGGCGCCGCAGCCACATGGGGATGAGGACAGCGGCCCATAGGGCAATGATCACGACGTAGATCAGGCCCGTCACGGAACGCAACGTTAGGCGGTGGCATGAGGAAGATCACGCATGCGACTGGCGAGCGGTTCGGCGTGTCGCCGGGCGTGCAGGCCCGCGAGGGTGGGTCCCGGCGACTCAGTCGACCTGGCTCGACGCCGTGAATCGCGAGAGCAGGCCGTCGGGAACGTCGCCCGCGTAAGCGACGAACGTGACGTGGTCGCGCCACTGGCCGTTGATGTGCAGATAGGCAGCGCGCTCCCCCTCGCGGCGCAGGCCGAGCTTCTCGACCACGCGCAGGGACGCTGCGTTCTCCGGACGGATGTTGATCTCGATGCGGTGCAGGCGCAGGACGTCGAAGCAGTGGTCGCAGGCCAACGCCACGGCGGTGGGCACGATCCCGCGCCCCGCGACCTCCCGGTCGACCCAGTATCCGATGTACGCCGCGCGAAGGGATCCCCAGGAGATCCCCCCGACAGTGACCTGTCCGACGAGGCGACCTTGGTAGGTCAGTGCCCACGGGAGGGTACGTCCCTCGCGGGCCTCTCGGCGAAGCCGGCGGACCATCATCCCGAACGTGGGCGCGGCGTCGCCGTCGGCCACTGCCTCGGGGGGCAGGGTGGCCTCCCACTCCTGCAGCCACTCCGCGTTGCGTCGGCGCACCTCGCGCCAACGCGAGGAATCGGCGTACCGCAGCGGCCGCAGGCCGACGTCGCCGGCCGCCAGGGTGACCGGCCAGGCCCGCGCGGTCACGGGCCGACGAAAGCGGCCAGCCAGGCCCGAAGGTCGGGGCCGAGGTCGTCGCGCTCGCAGGCGAGGGTGATGACGGCTTTCAGGTACGACAGGCGGTCTCCCGTGTCGTAGCGCAGGCCGTCGAAGACCAGCCCGCGCACGCCACCGCCCTCGGCCTCGGGCATGGCTGCCAGGACCCTGAGGGCGTCGGTCAACTGGATCTCCCCGCCACTGCCTGGCTCGGTCGCCGCCAGCACCTCGAAGACGGCGGGGTCCAGGACGTAGCGGCCGATCACCGCGTAGTCGCTGGGCGCGGAGCCCGACTCGGGCTTCTCGACCAGATCCGTGATGAGGACGACGTCATCATCCGACGTGGGCACGACGGCGGGGCAGCCGTACAGGCTGAGGTGCTCGAGCGGCACCCGCATGAGGCAGACGACAGATCCGCCGAACTCGCGGCGAACGTCGATCATCCGGGCCAGGACGGGGTTCCGGGGGTCGATGAGGTCGTCGCCGAGCAGCACGGCGAACGGCTCGTCGCCCACGTGGTTCTCGGCAGTGAGCACGGCGTGGCCCAGGCCGAGCGGGTCGCCCTGACGGACGTAGTGGATGGTGGCCAGGTCGGTGGACTCGGTCACGGCGCGCAGCCGGGCGTCGTCGCCCTTCTCGCGAAGCACCTGCTCGAGCTCGAAGTTGCGGTCGAAGTGGTCCTCAAGCGGACGCTTGCTTCGCCCCGTGATGAACAGGACATCCTCGAGCCCGGCCGCCACGGCCTCCTCGACGACGTACTGGATGGCCGGCTTGTCGACGACCGGGAGCATCTCCTTGGGCGTGGCCTTTGTCGCCGGCAGGAAGCGGGTGCCGAGGCCGGCCGCCGGGATGACGGCCTTGCGCACCTCGTGGCGACTCACGGAACCGGCCCTAGGAGCATGTTCCGACCCTAGACGATCGGACAGGCCTCGTGGATCAGGGAGAATGGCCGGGTGGCCAGCGATCACCCCGGCTTGGCGGACGCGAAGGCGTCGCTGCGCCGTCGGGTACGCGCAGCACGAGCGGCACGCCCGCCCGGGCAGCGGCGGGCGGCCGAGTCCGGCCTTGCGGCAAAGGCCGTCGACCTGCTTCCGCCGTCCGCGGCCCGCATCGCGTGCTACGTCTCCCTTGCCGCCGAGCCGGGCACGGCATTGCTCATCGCGGGCATGTTGGCCAGCGGGCACCGTGTCTGGGTCCCCCGGATCGAGGGCGCGGCCCTGGCCTGGGTGGAGACCGGGCCAGGGACGGACTACCGCACCGGCCCCATGGGCATCGCCGAGCCGGCCGGGGAGGCGGATGGCGACCTCGCCGGCATGGCCGTCATCCTCATGCCCGCCACGGCGGTCGACAGGCAGGGGAACCGGCTCGGGCAGGGCGGTGGCTTCTACGACCGGGCGTTGGCGACGGTTCCGGCCGGCGACGAGGGAGGGCCGCTTCGAGTAGCCCTGGTGTTCGACGACGACGTGGTCGAACACGTGCCGGCCGACGCCAGGGATCAGCGGGTCGATGCCTTCGTGACCCCCACCAGGGCGGTCCGGATCCGCTGAGGCCGGGCCGGCCAGCTCAGGGCAGCAGGGTCAAGGTGTCCACGGCCGCCGCATCGACGGCCGGCCGGGTGAACGGCCAGGCGAACTGCTGCCCGGTGCGCCAAGCCTCGTTCTGGTCGTCATAGTGGCTGTCGAAGGCGTGGCCGCTGGCGCCGGTGAGGTTCACCCACGTGGACCGGTCGAAGTCCTGCAGGTCGACGACCTGCCGCATGCTGGGGACCCAGTCCACCGCGTAGCCATCGATCGGCGTCCAGCCCGTGGCGTTGACGATCGACCCGCCTCCTGCCGTCTCGACGGGACCACGGTTGAAGATGGCCTCGATCGGGCCGATGCCGCTGTCGCCCAGCGTCTGGTTCTGCAGCAGCAGCGTGTGCATGGCCCCCCACCGCCAGCCGGACGGGTCGCCGCCGTACTCGGACGAGAGCTCCGCGATCGCGCCCGCGATGGATGCCTGCAGGGTCTGGTCGCGATCCTGCACGCCGGGCTGGGTCTTGTCGTCCCACCAGAAGTCGTCCGGCACGTCCCAGATCGAGTAGATGACCTGCCAGAACTGGTCGCCGCCGCTGGAGTGGATCAGCTCGGTGTCCGCGGCACCGTCGAACATCCGCGCCACCATCTGGCGCCACACCGCATTGAAGAACGCGGCCGGCGCCGAGTCGACCGGCTGCGTGAAGTCCCACTCCCGGAGCAGGTCGACGGCCGGCCCCGACTGCTCGGTGACGGGCAACATGGCGAGCCGCGGCGCGAGGAAGGCGCCCAGTTCGTTCCACGAGTCCATCTGCAGCGTCTGCATCGTCGCGACGCCGACCTTCGCGCCAGCCGCCGTGGCCTCCGCGATCAGGTCGTTGATCCGCTGGCTGCGCGCGCCGTATGACCAGTCGTCGGTCATGAAGTACGGGTAGTCGGGCCCGATGACGGCCTGGTTCGCCGTGACGATCCATCCGTCATCGGGATTCTCGACGCTGGGCAGCGCCTCGAACGGGATGTACCCCGTCCAGCGGTATCGCGAGTCCCATCCCGGGATCGGCCACTTGCCGTCGTACCCGTCGCGGATCGGTATCACGCCGGGTGACTGGTACGCGATGGTGCCGTCGATGTCCGCGTAGACGAGGTTCTGGGCCGGCACCGACAGCACCTCGGCGGCCTCGCGGAAGTCGTCCCAGCCGGTCGCGGTGTTGAGCAGGTCGAACGCGTCGAAGGTGCTGCGCGGAGTCAAGGCTGTCCAGCGCAAGGCGACTCCGTAGCCGGGGCCGCGGGGAGGCGCAGCCGCACCCGTCGCGTCGGACCCCGGGGCGGGTACGGGCGCGTCCGTGCCGACGGCGGTGTACGTGTCGATGTCGGCGACGTCGCTGATGAGCGGGCCGTCGGCCGTCTCGCGCACGGTGATGGTGACGGGGTCCCCGCCCGCGACCTCGATGACCTCCTGCCGGACGGCCATCGGCACCTGCTCGCCGTCGACGAGGTAGGTGTCCCCCTGCACCTGCTGCAGGACGAGGTCCGTGACATCCGGGCCGAGGTTGGTGAACCCCCACGCGATCCGGCCGTTGTGGCCGATGAACACTCCGGGCAGCCCGGCCATCGTCCATCCCGCCACGTCGTAGTCGCAGGCCGCGATGACGGTGGTGCAGTGCAGGCCGGACTGGTACCACAGGCTCGGCATCATCGGCGCAAGGTGCGGGTCGTTCGCCAGGAGCGGCATCCCCGTGTCGGTGTGCTCGCCGCTGACGACCCAGGAGTTCGAGCCGATGCCCTCTCCGGACGGACCGAGCCAGGTGTCCAGCAGCCGAGTGGTCGCCTGGACGGCCAGCAGCGCCGGGCGGGCGGCACCAAGGACCGAGGCCCCCACCACCGAGCCGGTCGGCGTCGCGTCGGCCTCGAACACGCCATCGACGACGGCGCCACCCTCGACGATCGGCCGGTGCGCGGCATACGGATACGGCGGGAAGAGCGCCTCGGCCTGCTCCACCCCGACCGAAGCGGACATCACCGCCCGGTAGATCTCGTCCTCCATGTTGCCGCGGAGGTCCCAGGCCAGGGCCTTCAACCAGGCGACCGAGTCGGCGGGCTGCCATGGCTCGGGCGAGTAGTCCGGGTTCTGCAGGCCGAGCACCGCGTACTCCAGGCTCAGCCGTGACCCCTTGCGTTCCTCGAGGTAGGCGTTCACGCCGCGCGCGTAGGAGTCGAGGATCACGCGGGACCGGTCGCTCAGCAGCGCGAGTTCCTGCTCGGCCACGCGACGCCAGCCGAGGGTACGCAGGAAGGAGTCCGTCGTGACCTGGCTGGCGCCGAACATCTCCGACAGGCGGCCGGACGTGATGTGGCGGCGCACGTCCATCTCCCAGAAGCGGTCCTGCGCATGCACGTACCCCTGCGCCATGAAGAGGTCCTCGATGCTGTCGGCGTAGATCTGGGGCACCCCGAGCCCGTCCCGGATCACCGTCACGGGCGCCGCCAGGCCGGGCACCACGACCTCGCCGGACACCTGGGGGAACGACGCGCGCACGGTATGCAGTGCGTACAGGCCAACCGCCCCGATGAGCAGGATCAGCAGCAGGCCGATGACCCCAAGGACCCGCCAGACCGCACGCACCTGCCGCACGCTAACAACTCATGACGCGGCAAGGCCGGCAATTCGCCATGCCAGCATGAACGCCGCCACGCAGGCAGTGGGCAAGAGGGCGACCGACGCCCAGAACGCCACGCGCGCCTCCGGCCACAGCCGCACGGTCTCCCAGGCGTAGCCGGAGAAGGTCGTGTAGGCGCCGCACAGGCCGACGAGAAGCAGGACCCTCAGGTCGCCGGTGGCCAGAGCGACCACGACGCCGGCGAGCGCCGAACCGGACGCGTTGACGGCGAGCAGCCCCCACGGGAATGCCCCCGCGCCGCCGGGTCGCGCGGTGCGCTCGGTCAGCCACCGGTCCACCAGGAAGCGCAAGGGCGCGCCGACCGCGGCTCCGACGACGACGGCGAGCCAAGTCATCGTTGGCGCCCGATCGCCATGCCGGCCCTGACCGCGAGGAGCCCGGCCGCCACGGTGGCCGCCACATAGGCGAGCGCCCACCCAGGCCGCCCGGCATCGAGCATCGAGCCGGCCTCGACGGCCAGGGCGGAGAAGGTCGTGAATCCGCCGAGGATCCCGGTGATCACGAAGGGCCGCAGCGCTGGCTGATCCACCAGTTGGATGGCGACGATCCCGATGGCCAAGGCCCCGACGACGTTCACCAGGAACGTGGCCCAGGGCCACGCGTCCACGGGATGCTCGCCCATGGCCAGGGCCACCCCGTATCGGGCCGACGAGCCCAGGATGCCCCCGAGGGCGATCAGCAGCAGGCGGGGCACGCGGGGAACGCTACGGCTGGTTTGCGCTGCCCCACCCCCTCGGGGCACAATTAGCACTCGGTACCGACGAGTGCCAGACCGACGGAGGACCCCTTGCCGACCTACGAGTACTCCTGCTCCTCGTGCGACACGCGGCATGAGGTCCAGCAGAAGATGACCGATGCCAGCCTGACCGACTGTCCGTCCTGCGGCACGTCGGGCCTGCGCAAGTTGTTCACCAACGTCGGCGTCGTGTTCAAGGGCAGCGGCTTCTACCGCAACGACTCGCGCGACAAGGGCTCGTCATCCGGCTCGGCATCGGACTCCTCCTCGTCGGCGAAGCCGTCCAGCGACTCCTCGAGCGCGTCCAGCAGCACCGATTCCTCGTCCTCGGGTTCCTCGTCCGCTGGCTCCAAGTCCGACTCGTCCGCTGGCTCGAAGTCCGGCTCGAAGTCGGCCAGCCCGGCCCCGGCGGCCGCTCCCGCCTAGACCGGCGCCAGCCGGCCTGTGGACGGCCATTCGACCGCACCGGCGCGCGGCGCCTAGCGTCGAGCCGTGCGTTCCCTGGCCCCACGGCTGCCCCGGGTCGTCCGGCGGCATCGGCGTTCCGTCGCCGGCGTGCTGGCGGGGCTCGGCGTCCTGCTGGCGGTCGGGGCCATGAGGGCCGAGCCTGCGCCCCCGCCCACCCCGCCCGCCACCACGGCAGGCGCCGATCTCCGCGCGGGGGAAGTGGCCGTCCCCGCACTCCTTTCCTCAGCCGCCGTGGCGGCGCTGCTGTCCGTGGGCGACGTGGTCGACGTCATCGGCGGCACGCCAGTCGCCTCGGTGCTGGCCCGCAACGCGCGAGTCCTCGGGATACCCGGATCCCCCGTGGGTGCCGCCGCCACCGCGGTCGTCGTGCTGGCGGTGCGCGAGTCGGAGGCACTCCCGGTCGGGCAGGCGGTGGGCGATGGCACCGTCATGGTGATCATCCGCTCGCGGGCCGCACGCCGGTAGGCTCGCCGCGCTACGCCCGGCCGACCCACCGAGAGGACCAGAGATGCTCAAGGGCTTCAAGGATTTCGTTATGCGCGGTAACGTGATCGACCTCGCGGTCGCGGTCGTGGTGGGCGCGGCGTTCGCGGCCCTGATCGGCGCG
This sequence comes from Actinomycetota bacterium, assembly GCA_030645615.1. Lineage (GTDB taxonomy): Bacteria > Actinomycetota > Actinomycetes > S36-B12 > S36-B12 > UBA10649. The sequence goes on from JAUSNB010000035.1 coordinate 99,023, forward strand.
TTCTCGGCGGCGCTGATCATGCCGGTCATCGGCATCTTCCTGGGCGGGGGCATCTCGGCAGGAACCATCGAGATCCGCGGGCAGGTCATCGACTTCACGATGATGATCAACGCGATCATCGTCTTCGCCATCACCCTGGCGGTCATCTACTTCGTCTTCGTCTTGCCGATGAACAAGCTCCGCGAGCGGGCGGCCCGCAACGCCGAGGTGACGGAGGAGGACACGCCGGTCGACATCGCACTGCTCACCGAGATCCGCGACCTGCTCAAGGCGCGCCAGGAGCCGTAGCCGCTGCGCCCGGGTCCCTACGAGCCGTGGTGCGGCGGGACGTCAGCGCGCAAGCGGGCATCGGTGCTTCCGAAGCCGCCCGCTTCGTCGGAGGTGATGTCCGGCAGGAGGTCGGTGAGCGGGTCGGCCTTCACGCCGCGCAATGACCCCGCAGCGGAGAGCGCCTCGTCCATCGCCGCACCAATCCGGTGCAGTTCCACGCGCGTCGTGACGAACGGCGGCGACACCTGCAGCGAGCCGTCGACGAGCGGCCGCGTGATGACCCCGCGCTCACGAAGGCCCGAGACCACGCGGCCCAGGGCAGCCGGATCCTCGGCCAGCAGGGCCGGCTCCAGCTGCACAGCACCGAGCAGGCCCGCTCCGGTGCGCACCTGGGCGACCCAATCGTGCGCGCGCAGCGGCGCGAGGGCCGCCGTGAGGGTGAGCTGCGCGTCAGCCACCCGCCGAACGAGGCCCTCTCGGTCGATGATGTCGAGGTTCGCGAGCGCAACGGCCGCTGCCGAGGCGTGACCGGAGTACGTGTAGCCGTGCCGCCACACGCCGCCGGCCCAGAAGGGCTCGGCCACGCGACCGGCGACGAGCACCGCGCCCATCGGCAGGTAGCCGGACGTGAGCCCCTTGGCGGTGAGCACCAGGTCCGGCTCGAGGCCCTCCGACGCGAACATCCGTCCCGTGCGCCCGTAGCCGGTGATGACCTCGTCGGCAATGAACAGCACGTCCCGTTCCCGGCATGCCTGCCGGACGGCCTCGAGGTACCCCGGTGGCGGCAGGTACACCCCGCCCGCTCCGATGACCGGCTCGCAGAAGAAGGCCGCCACGCGCTCCGGGCCGAGGCCATCGAGCCGGGCGACCAGGTCGGCGGGATCGTCCCAGGCCACGTGCGCCACCTGCGGATCCAGCGGCCCATGCCCCTCGCGGTTGGCGTCGATGCCGGCCAGTGACGTGCCGGCCAGGTGCATCCCGTGGTACGAGCGGTTGCGCGTCACGATGACGGAACGGTCCGGCTGGCCGAGCAGCGACCAGTAGCGCCGGGCCAGCTTGACCGCGGTGTCGACGGCATCGCTGCCGCCGCTCGTGAAGAAGACCTTTGCATCGGCCATGGGCGCCAGGCCGGCCAGCCGCTCGGCGAGGTCCAGGGTCGAGCGGGTGGCGAGGTCGCCGAAGTTGGAGTACGACGCGATCGCGCGCATCTGCCTCGCTGCGGCCTCCGCGAGTTCGTCTCGGCCGTGGCCGACACTGCAGAACCACAGGCCCGCCGTCGCATCGAGGAACTCCCGGCCGTCCTCCGCGACCACCGTGCTGCCGTGGCCGGAGACGATGACCAGCTCGCGCCCCGCGACCAGGGCCATGTCGGCGAAGGGGTGCCAGAACGGGTGGCTCACGGCGCCAGCGTAGGGGGTAGTTTCGCTGCATGGCCGGACGCGTCGTGCTGCTCGGCGCCACTGGCTTCACTGGCCGGCTGGCCGCGGAGGCGCTGGTGCGGGCCGGGCTGGCTCCGGTGCTCGCCGGCCGTTCCGAGGATGCCCTCGTGGCGCTGGTCGCGGACCTCGCCGGGCTCGGGCCGATCGATGCCGCTCCCACGTGGGAGCACGCTGACGCCTCCGACCCCGGGAGCATCCGGGACCTCGTGCGCTCCCCCGACGACGTGCTGGTCACGACCGTCGGGCCCTTCACCCGACTAGGTAGGCCGGCCCTTGAGGCGGCGATCGACCAAGGCTGCGCCTACGTCGACTCGACCGGCGAGCCGCCGTTCGTGCGAGCCGTGTTCGAGCGCGATCATGAGCCCGCCCTGCGCCGTCGTGCCCGCCTGCTCACCGCGTTCGGCTACGACTACGTTCCCGGCAACCTCGCCGGGGCGCTCGCCCTGCAGGACGCCGGCGGCGCCGCCGTCCGCGTGGAGGTGGGGTACTTCGTGCGTGGTCCGATGGCGGCCAGCAGCGGCACCCGCGCCAGTCTCGCCGCGGTCGTGGCCGCACGGCCCTTCTGCTTCCACGGCGGCCGCATTGCCGAACGGTCCAGCGGCGTGGTGGCCTTCGGCGTGGACGGCAGCCAGCGGTCCGGCATGCCGGTGGGGGGCTCGGAGCACTTTGCGCTGCCCCGCCTGAGTCCTGCGCTGCGCGAGGTCGGCGTGTACCTCGGCTGGGCCGGGCAGCTCACCCGAGCCGTCCACCTGTCGGCACAGGTCACCGCGCAGGCCAGGCGGATCCCACTGGTCGGGCCCGCCCTCGACGCGGGGGTGGCCTGGGCCGGCGGCTCGGCCACCGGCGTTGGCCCGTCCGCCCTCGAGCGCTCGGGCAGTGCCACCGTCGTCGTGGCGCGCGCCCTCGACGGGGTGGGCCGCGTGCTCGGCGAGGCGCTGGTCGAGGGTCCGAGTCCCTACGACCTCACGGCGGACCTGCTCGCCTGGGGCGCGGCGATGCTGGCGACCCGACGTGAGCTCGGCACGGGTGCACTAGGTCCGGCCGACGCCTTCGGCCTGACGGAACTGGTCGATGGCTGCGCCGCGATGGGCCTGGTCCGTGTCGGCTGACACCGGGATCGCCAGGTGGACGGCGCTAGAGGAGTCGGACTGGCGCGACCGCCAGCGACGGCACCGGGAGCGCATCGAGCCGTGGATCGCGCCGCGGATGGCCCGTCGAGGCGTCGGGGCCACTCATGCGGTCGACGACTTCCTGTTCGACTACTACCCCTACTCGCCTGCGAAACTGCGCGCCTGGCACCCGGGTGCCGGCACCCTGCTCCTCGGCGATGCGCGCGAGTTCCTGGCCTGGCCCGCCTACGTCGAGCTTGACGACGGCATCGCGGCGTGCCGTCCGCTCGGCGGTGCAGCGGCCCGTCGCGTCAGGCTGGTGCGCCGGTTGCTGGAGTCGACGGGCAGCCGGCCCGCGCAGCTGGGCTGCTTCGGCCTGCACGAGTGGGCCATGGTCCACGGGCAGGATCAGGACGAGGTGCGGCACGCTGCGTTGCCGCTTCGGCTCTCGCCGGCCGCCATCGCCGCCACCGTCGCCGACCTGGGCCTTCGGTGCACCCACATCGACGCCTACCGCTTCTTCACGCAGACGGCGGTGCCCCTGAACGCCTACGTGCCCACGCGGGACACCCAGCACGAGCTCGAGCAGCCTGGCTGCCTGCACGCGAACATGGACCTCTACAAGTACGCGATGTGGTTCTCGCCGTACGTCGGCAGCGAACTCGTCGCCGACTGCTTCGCGCTGGCCCGCATGGCACGCGAGCTCGACATGCGGGCAGCTCCCTACGACCTCAGCGACCTCGGCTACGCGCCGATCCGCATCGAGACGCCCGCGGGCCGGCGCACGTATGCGGAGCAGCAGCGCGAGCTCGGCGTTGCCGCGATCCCACTGCGTGCCGCGTTGCTCGAGGCCTTGACCACCCTCGTCGAGTGGCCAGGCGTGGGGGCTCCAGCGGCCGAATCCACCGCCACAACTGGCCGCTCGCCGGTGGGTCAGCCGAGTACGGCGGCGAGTTCGGCGAGCCGGGCCGGCACGAGCGAGTACCAGGCCCAGTAGCCCCTCTTCTCGCGGGTGACCAGCCCGGCGTCGACGAGCACCTTGAGGTGATGGCTCACGGTCGGCTGGCTCAGCCCGACCGCCTCGGTGAGGTCGCAGACGCAGGACTCGCAGTCCGCACCCGCGCGGATCAGCGACAGCAACTGCAGCCGGGCCGGATCCGCCACCGCCTTGAGCAGTCGGGCCAATTCCTCGGCGGTTGCCCGGTCCAGCGGAGTGGCCAGGCCGCCCGGGCAGCAGGCCGGGCCGGTGGGAAGCAGGGAGACTGCGGAGGACGAAGCGCGGGCCACGGGTCTATATTGACATACATCGATCTGCTGTGCCAGCATCCAAATCGATAACCATCGATATGGAGGAACCATGACCACAGCCACTCCCACGACGTCGCGGGTCCAGCTCGCCCTCAACGTCGCCGACCTCGAGGCATCCGTCGCCTTCTACTCGGCGGTCTTCGGCGTCGAGCCGCACAAGCGCCGCCCCGGCTATGCCAACTTCGCGATAGCCAAGCCGCCGCTGAAGCTCGTGCTGATCGAGGTCCCCGCCGACGACCGGGGCACCGGCGCTGCCGGCGCGCTGAACCACCTCGGGGTGGAGGTGTTCGACGTGGCCGACGTGGCCGCGGCGAGCGACCGCCTGCGCGATGCCGGCCTGGCCACGTTCGACGAGGCCGACACCACCTGCTGCTATGCATTGCAGGACAAGGTGTGGGTGCACGACCCGGCCGGCACTCCGTGGGAGGTCTACGTGGTCAAGGACGACAACCCTGCCGACGCACGCCCGGCGTCCTCGTCGATTCCCCTGCTCGACGCGAGTGCCCCAACCCCCTGCTGCGCGAGCGCGCCGGCCTCATGACCGACCCTGCGCTGGAGGACCCCGCCGAGCGCGAGGTCCTCCAGCGCATGTCCGGGCTCGACCGATTCCTGCCCGTGTGGATCGGGCTCGCGATGGTTGTCGGACTGCTGCTCGGGCGCCTGGTCCCGGGCTTGGACACCGGGCTGGAGGCGGTCAGGGTCGGGCAGACCAGCCTGCCCATCGCCATCGGTCTGCTCGCGATGATGTACCCGGTCCTGGCCCGCGTGAAGTACGAGGAGATCGGCCACATCACCGGCGACCGGCGCATGCTGTGGCTGTCCTTGCTGCTGAACTGGGTGATCGGTCCTGCGCTGATGTTCACCCTGGCGTGGGTCTTCCTCGCGGACGAGCCCGAGTTGCGCACGGGTCTCATCGTCATAGGCCTGGCCCGCTGCATCGCCATGGTCCTCATCTGGAACGACCTGGCCTGCGGGGACCGCGAGGCCGGCGCACTGCTCGTGGCCGTCAACTCCGTCTTCCAGATCCTCGCCTACGCCATCCTCGGCACGTTCTACCTCGCGATCCTCCCGGGCTGGCTCGGGCTGGACACGCAGGACGTCCAGTTCTCCACGTGGGATGTCACCAAGGCCGTCCTGTTCTTCCTCGGCATCCCGCTGCTCGCCGGGTTTGCCACGCGTCGCATCGGGGTAGCCCGCCGCGGAAAGTCCTGGTACGACGACGTCTTCGCCCCCCGCATCGCTCCCATCGCACTATGGGGGCTGCTGTTCACGATCGTCGTGCTGTTCGCGCTCCAGGGCGAGACCATCACAAGCGAGCCGCTCGTGGTCGCGCTGGTCGCGGTCCCATTGCTCATCTACTTCGTCGTCATGTGGTTCAGCGCCATCCTCGCGTCGCACGCGATCGGCCTGCCCTACCCACGATCGGCCACGGTGGCGTTCACCGCGGCTGGCAACAACTTCGAACTGGCCATCGCCATCAGCATCAGCGTCTGGGGCATCACGTCGGGCCAGGCGCTCGCGGGCGTGATCGGCCCGCTCATCGAGGTTCCGGCGCTGGTCGCGCTGGTGTACGTGTCGCTCTGGCTGCGCCGCCGCTGGACGTGGGCGAAGCAGCCCTAGCACGGATCACCAGCGCGGCAGCGCCTTGCCGGGGTTGAGGATTCCCTGGGGATCCCACGCCGACTTGATCCGCTCGTGCAGGCCCGCCGCGACGGGGTCGAGCTCGAGGCCCAGGGCGCGCCGCTTGAGGTTGCCGATGCCGTGCTCGCCCGTGACGGTGCCGCCGAGTGCCAACGCGACGTCGAGGACCTGCTCGAAGGCGACCAGCGCACGCGCAGCCGCGTCGTGATCGCCGCGCGCGGTCAGGATCGTCGGGTGGAGGTTGCCGTCGCCGGCGTGCCCGAAGGTGCAGATGCGCACGTCGTTGGCCTCCGCGACGTCCTGGATCCGCACCATGGCCTCCGCGAGCGCGGAGCGGGGCACCGCGATGTCGTCGAGCAGCCAGTCGCCCTGGGCCTCGATCGCCGGTATCGCCATGCGCCGGGCCCCCAGCAGCAGTTCGGACTCCACGGGATCGTCGGAGCGGTACGCCTCCGTGGCGCCGTGGCGCAGGCACAACTCGACCAGCCGGTCGGCCTCGATCATCGCTCCGCCGTGGGGCGCATCGGACTGGGCCACCAGCAACGCGCCCGCACCGGCATCCAGGCCCATGGGCTGCCACGCCTCGACGGCCGCGACGGTCTGCTTGTCCATGAGCTCGAGCATGCTGGGCGTGAGTTCCTGCATCACCGATGCGACGGCCGCGCCGGCCGACCCGATGTCCGCGAACACCGCCACGGCCGTCGTTGCCGGCGGGGGCACCGGGCGCAGCCTCAGCCGGGCCATGGTCACGACGCCGAGGGTTCCCTCGCTGCCGACGACGAGGCCGGCAAGGTCGTAGCCGGCCACCCCCTTGACGGTCCGCCTGCCCAGCCGCGTGATTCGCCCGTCGGCCAACACCACCTCAAGCCCCAGCACCGCCTCGCGGGTGACCCCGTACTTCACGCAGCACAACCCGCCCGCATTCGTGTTCACGTTGCCGCCGATCGAGCAGAAGTCCTTGCTCGCCGGGTCCGGGGCGTACCAGAGACCGTGGCCGAGGACGTGCTCGCGCAGGTCCGTGTTCAGCACGCCCGGCTGGGTCTCGACGAAGCCGTTGGCCACGTCGACATGGATCACCTCGCGCATGCGCTCCAGGCACACGACCAGTGACCCGTCGATCGCGTTGCTGCCGCCCGAGAGCCCCGAACCGGCCCCTCGCGGCACGACGGGCACGCGGTGGGCGTGCGCGGCAGCGAGCACGGCCGACACCTGCTCGGCGCGTCGAGGGAACACGGCGGCGAAGGGCTCCCCCGCCGCGGACCCGGTGGACCTGTCACGCGAGTACGTCGGCAGGATCTCGTGATCGGTGACGATGTCACGCTCGTCGAGCACCGCCGCGCACGCGGCCAGGACCTCGTCCTCGGGGGTCATCGGCGCATCACGCGAGCCATCCTGCCGGGACTAGACTCCTTCGGCACGCCCTCGTAGCTCAGTCGGATAGAGCGACCGCCTCCTAAGCGGTAGGCCATGGGTTCAATTCCCGTCGAGGGCACCATCGCTGCCCCACAAACGATGGCGGCGCGGTCCTCGTACATCCGTTCGGGGTAGCCATTGGGGTAGCCATTGACGACCCGCCGGTTCCCCGAATGGACCGGCGGCGGCGGCCTAGTCCCAGTCGGTGCCGATGTCGAGGATGACCACGGGGCCGAGCAGGTCCAGGAACTGCACCTCGGTGAGTATGTCAATGGCGTGTCCCTGGCTCCGGAGTTCGCGCGCCTTGGCGGCCTTGCCTGTGACCAGGTCGGCAGGATCGCCGGCGTAGCCGTCTCCCACGACCAGAATGGTCGTCTTCTTCGTCACGTTCTGGAGTGCCGTGGCGCCAACTTCTGCGCACATGTCCCAGAGGGCGTTCTTCGGAACGGTGAAGGCGCCGGTGAAGGTAACCGCATGTCCATAGAGCGGGTGGCTTACGTCGGCGTCGACGTCCGGCGGAGGCATCTCCTCAACGCGCACATAGAAGGAACCACTCGAGGAACGATGGTCGGAGGGTGCGGCCTTGTCTCCCAGTCGTCGCATCTTCATCTGAAGGAGAGCCGCCAGGTCGGGGACGTCCCTGGCCCCCAGGAGGTCGATCATGTGAAGCGTCAACAGCGCGCAGGCGACAGCGTCAGCCCCAGCGCGGTGATGCTCCAGCTCGATTCCGAGCTGCCCGCAGAGGACGTCCAGGCTGTGCGCCGGCGCAGTGATGGAACGCTTGGCGAGGTCCCGTGAGCAGGTGTACCACCACGAGGGGATCTGGAGCTGGTCGGCTTCGCAGGCCTGGACGATCGCTGCCGTGTCGAAGCTGGCGTTGTGCGCGACAAGGGGGCGGTCGCCGACGATGCTGGCCAACTGGTCGAGGCGCTCCCGGAACGTTGGCTGCGTGGCCACGTCGTCAGCGTGGATGCCGTGAATGCCGATGTTGATGCCTTCGAACTCGCAGAGGGATGCCGGAGGGTGGGTCAGCCACTGCTCCGTGGCGACGAGGCGGCCATCCTCGACGACCGCGAGCCCGATGCAGCAGATCGATCCACGGTGACGGTTCGCTGTCTCGACGTCGAGGGCCACGAAGCTTGCGCTCATGTCATCACCAGCGGCAGGGGTCTCGCGGATCCCTCAGCTAGCTTTCGCAGCATGGGTCGCGCCAGCCGCTGCTCCTCCAGCTCCTCCCATTGGGAACACAGCATCGACAGCCACCGAGCCATGGTGAGGGCGCGACGAGGCGGCTCGATCCCCCGCGTTGCCGGCAACTCCTCTGGGGTGACGGGTTGCGGGAACATCGGCCACTCTGGCTCGATCATGCGGGTCGAGCGCGTCCGCTGAACCTGAACCTCATGAAACGCCGCGTCCAGCTTGGCTCGCTCCGAGTTCACCGCAGCCAGCGTGGCGGCGATGTCGAGGACCGGCTCGCCTCGTTCCGGCAGCGCCGGAACCGCGCGCGATGACGGCCACCAGACCCTCGCCCTCAGCAGCGATTCAAGGGTCTGCGCATCGTGATCCGGGACAATCCACGCCCCGACCAGGCGCCCGTGCAAACGGGCTCGCTTGGGACCGACATAGATCCACCAGACCGCAACCTTGTCGTCGACGGCATCGATGGCAGCTACGGTGCTGCCCGCGCCATCCATGGTGTCCCCCGAGGTCACTCAAGCCGACGGCCTGAGCCCGACCTAAAGGATGGCCCACGGGACGGAACGCCGCGCCCCATTCGGCGAAACTCCTGAGGTTCAGGCGCTGCGATCGACCTTGAGCCCGCGAGCGCGAGCCGACCGGGCGCGTTGCCTCACGGCGCGCTGCCGGCGGAGCCGGTGGACGGTCATGGGGGCGTAGGCGAGGGCTTCCTGCCGTTCGATGAGGTCGTTGACCTTCCGCCAATACGTCGTCGGCTGCAGGTCCAGCTCGAGGATCATGTCGGCTTCCTGCTTGCCGGTGAACCGGTAGGTGCGGCCGGCGAAGTCCAGGATCGCCTTCTCCTGGTCTGTCAACGCGGTCATGGGGTGATCATCCCGGGAGGGTGTGACAGGCGGCTGATGAAGGGCCGGCTCACCTGGCCCTGGACGACGCCCAGCTCGTCAGATGCCAGCCGCGGCAATCCGGGCAGCGGTACGCCCGTCGCTCATCCTTCGCCCTTGTCGGACGGCACCGCCGCCGCGTCTGGGAGAGGGCGAACAGGGCCGCGATCCGGTCCCGGTACCGGACCTTCGCGCACGCTGGGCTCGCCACGTGCACAAGGGTGCACTCGGGCCCTGACAGGCCGCTGGCCCAGCGTTGCGCGGCGATCCCGTAGGCCGTCAGGTGCCGGGGCGGGGGCCGACGATCCGGTCGATCCCCGCCCAATACTCGTCGTTCGCCTCGACCGAGCACGACACGTCGACCATGCCCTCGTCGTACTGCGACGGTCCGTCATGGGCGTACTGCGGATCCGGGACCACGCTCGCGGCCCACTTCGCCGACCACTCCCGATGCCACGCTCCGATCGCGCGCTGCCGGTCCTCGGGGGTCGCGAACACCGGCGGATCATCCGGGAGCGACGTCATTCCACCGACCGGTCCGCGACCGCCCGCGCTTCACTGGCCAGCAGCTCAGCGGCCAGCAGGTGCAGCTGCGCCTGGGTGGCGTGCTCCGCTGCGTCCGGGGATTCGGCGGCGAGGATCGCGACAGCCGCGGCGAGTTCGTTGACCGCGTGGGTCAGGCCGACGACATGCGCCTTCACGTAGTCGATCTCGTGGCCAGGGACCATGACAACCACGTTACGCCTCGGGTGTGAGGCAGGCCACACCCCGATCTGGATGGTTCATCCCGAATAGTCCACTGTGCCCGGGATGTCCGCTCCTATCGTCGCGAGCACGGCACCCTCTGGGCTGTCGACATGACGTCCGGGGGAAGCGATGCCGCGCGGCAAGCCACGCTCACCACACGCACGCAACCCCTGGTACCCCGTCATCGCCGGCGTCGCATTCCTCCTCGCGGCGGGCATCCTCGTGCTGTGGGTCGTACTGGCGTAGTCCGCCCCGACGGCTGCCGTCCCGTCCGTGCTTCCCCCACGCCCAGTTCGCGTCCAGGCCGTGCTCGAGCGGCCACCCGCACCCCCAGGCGTGGTCGCGCCGATGCCCGAGAAGGCCGACACGTGGCCCGGATCGCTCCTGGCTTGGCGCTGGGTCGACCAGGCGGCAGGACTGTGGACAGGGCTTGTCCGCTACCGCAGGGAAGGGCTCATGCACGAGCACTGGATCGCCGGCGACCTGCTCAACGTCGCGGCGGAAGGCTAATCGGTATCGATCACAAGTTGAGTAGGTTGCCCGTCCAGGGTCGGCCGTCCGGAGACCATCGACACGAACTGGTTCTCAACCGCGTCCTGCGAGCGTTGCGGGTGCCTCGTGATGATTCGGTTGTACTTCACAGTCACGACAGTCCCCCACAGCGACCGCATCGTCTCCAACTCGGCCAGCGGGACCATCATCTCGACGGTGCGCCACCGCCTGTTCTCGACCGCGACACGAACCAGTCCGTCGACGGAAATCACCTGAAGGACACCGACATCCGTGATGGGAGTGACGTTCCGCGACGGACGATTGAGGACCGCCGCGATGTGCTCGGCCCGTGGTCGGGCCATCTGAGTGGATCGCTCCTGACCGCTGGCAGGAGTCCATCGCAGGTCAACACTCAGATCGTGTCGGACGAGTTCCTCCGCGAACTGGTAGATGCGCTCCCCAAGGGCGCGGTCAAGCTGCAGCGAGCGCACACTGGCCGAAGCCTCGGCCGCGTCAACGTTCTGAAGCGACTCGAAGACCACTCCGAGCGCAAGGTCCAGATGCGTAGGCGCGATAGTCGGTTCCTCGAGCGATCCCTCCACCTCAGGTTGGGCCACCGCCTCGCCGAACAGGGTGATCACGGTTGAGCCCGGCGCGACAACCGGCGATATGAAGACCTTGGCCGCGCCCTTGAACTGCCTCACCTTCAGTGAAGCCGTCTCAATCAAGTCGGCGGCACGAGCGATCACCAGGCCGGCTGTCGAAGCCGGAAGGTCGTGTATCTCGACAGGGCCGCCGTAGAACCGCATGTCCAGCGTCGTCCTGAGGCGCGGCGCGGCGAAGCCCATCGATCGCGCCAAGCGCACATCTTGGCGGCGCAGGAACTCAAGCTCGCTCATGGGCGTGGCATCGCCCTGCATCGCAAGGGCATCAAGGAGACTGTCGCGCACCTGATCAGAGGTAGTCATCGATGATGACCTCCAAGTAGCCCCGCTTCGGGAAAGCCTGATCTCGGGTGAATGTCACTCTATCCGTCTTGGCAACATCTCTTTGCCACCAGTCGTCCCACTTGCCGCGGAGCATTATGTATCTAAGGTCAGACTCCACGGCATTCGGCGACCAATCGCTCACGGCGCACCAGTAGATGACGAGCGCCTGAACATTGGTGAGCGACGAGATGGCGGATGCCATCGTGTCGATCTGCCCAATCACGTCGTCGTCCACCGAGGCCCGCTCGATGAGGAACGTCACGTCGATGTCGTCCGGCTCCGGCTTCTCAGTCGTGAAGGACCCGCCGATGAAGGCTGCGGGGATCGAGCAGCCAAGCGACTTGAGTGCTGCGACTGTTCCCTGAAACTGCGCCCAGAGATCTTGGCGGCGCTCAGATTGCGCGTGCGTCGCTTCCGCACCCACGAACGCCTGTTCGAACTCCTCCGCCGTGCACTGAAAGCGCCCGACGGGCAACATGCCAGCCGTCGTGAATGCCGGAATCACGAAATGCCCCTCCCGCGGCCGCGTGGGCGTGAGCCTGCCACAGGATGGGAGAGGCGCGTAGGTGTTCCCTTGCGATCCGGCTCCTACCTGAAACGCGAGCAGCGCCCCTCCTGGCCCGGTGAGGGGCAGGAGGGGCGCTCTGGTCGCGGGAATGCCTACTGGCGAGTTGTGATGCAAGTCGCATGCAAGTTTCATGACGTTGTTGCATCCGGTGGCTAGCGTCGCTCGAATGGAGCCACGGCAGGTGCACGAGTGGGACGTCCTGGAGTATCCGAGCCCGAATGCCTGGCTTGACGACCTGCGTGGCCAGGGCTGGACCAGGGTTCCCGGCGTGCCTGGGATCCCCACTGAACGTGGGACCGTCATCTACGATTTCCGGCACCAGGGCCCCGCCGGCGCGGTGGAGCCCGAGGCGAGGGCGTCCAGTGTCCGGTCCCTTGCCTTGCTCCTCGCGGCGTGCGCCTTGACCGTGGCGGTCATCGTCGCGGCCGACCTCATCGTCATGGCAATCGTCCAGTCCTGAAGCGCCGGCAGCGCCCCCTCCTGGCCCGGTGCGGGGCTGGGAGGGGGCGAAGGCGTGTCACATGCCTGGGGTGTCGAGCCGGAAGCCGTCGACGCGCATGATGCGGGAGCATGCCGTGGCGACGTCGGGCTCGTATTTGAGCCCTGAGCCGGTCTCGATCTCCTCGAGGGCGGTGTCGAGGGGCCGGGCCGGGCGATACGGGCGGTGGGCGGTCATCGCCTCGGCGACGTCGGCGACGGCGATGATCCGGCTGGCCAGCAGCGCCTGGTCGCCGACGAGCCCGTGGGGGTAGCCGGAACCGTCGAGGCGTTCGTGGTGCTGCACGATCATGTCGGCAACCGGCCAGGGGAACTGCAGGTCCGCGACGAGCTCGTACCCGGTCTGGGGGTGGCCCTTGACCAGCTCCATCGCCTCCGGGCTGAGCGGCCCGGGGAAGGACAGGATCTCCGCCGGAAGGCTGACCTTGCCGATGTCGTGGATCCGGGCGCCGACGACCAGGCCCACGATGTCGTCCTCGGACAGCCCCATCCCACGGGCAATCAGCTCGGCCAGCTCGGCCACCCGCTCCTGGTGCCGGTGGGTGTAGGGGTCACGTGCGCGCACGGTGCGCGCGATCGTGGAGACCACGTTGCGCAGGTAGTCCTGTAACTGGGCGCGGGTGAAGATCACCTCGGTCATGTCCTGGACCTGGTTGAGCCGGATCGGGCGGCCGTCCACCTCTATCGCGCGGGCCGTCACCCGGACCGGCAGCGGCCGACCGTCGGCGTGCTGGTGCACGCCTTCCACGTCCGTGAAGGGTGTCGCATTGGCGATGATGTCGCGGACGACCGGCCAGTGCGGCTCGGCCACGATCCGGTCGACCGTCAAGGACAGGAACGTGTCGTGGTCATACCCATAGAACTCGGCGGCCGCGTGGTTGGCGACCAGGATCCGCAGCGTCGCCGGGTCGTAGGCGTAGGCGGGGACCTGGCTGACCTGGAACAAGGTGTCGAACGGCACCATGAACCGTTCCAACGGACCCCAGCCGGGCGGGAGGGACCCATCGCCGGCGGGCTGGTCGCCGAGGCGCACGAAGGATGCCATGTCCCCATTGGACACCTATGCGTCATTCGGGGGAAGGGCTGAACCGGGGCAAGCCACGCGAAACGACACAACTGCGACATTCGCCCTGCCCCCGGCACGCGGCGGACCGCGAACCGGCCCCCGCCGCGGCTGTGTTCGCGGTGGAGGGGCTCGTCGTCATGGCGATGGCCGAGACCTGTACGCGGGCAGGGGCAGGTTCAGGCAGCGAGACGTCCGGACTTCTCGTCGCGGGCGAAGTCGGCGACGAGCTCGCGTGCGATGGCGGGCTTGGCGCGGTTGTGGCGGGCGATGCGGATGGCGTGGCGCCACCAGTCGAGGTCCTGGCGGACGTCGATCTTCCGGGTCGTCCAGGTGCGGTGCAGGATGACCCGTTTCGTCGAGTAGGGAACCCCGGGGACCGGTGAGATGGCGTCGAGGTAGGCGACGCACAGCATCGATGTCTCGACGACCTGCGCCAGGGTCATGCCCTCCCGCTTCCCGTCGATCCGGGCCGAGGTGCCGAGGGACTCGATCTCGATGCCGATCAGCCGGGAGTTCCCCCCGTTCCGCGGGATCGGGGTGGTGCGGGTCAGCTCGAGCGGCCCGCCTTCGCCTGCGTGGTAGGCGCCGGGCCAGGCGACGATCAACTGCGACCCGTCGCGGCGGGACAGGTCGTGGCAGGCGCGGTACGGCTTGTAGGGGTAGCCGGCGGAGCGGGCGATCACCCAGGCCTCGGAGTCGATGCCGGCGGTGTGGTGCAAGACGATGCCCTGCAGGGCCCCCTGGCCCTTGTAGGGGTCGTTGCGGGGGTCATTCCAGCCCGGCGCCAGCTCGTAGTCGAGACCGTACTTGTCGAGGAAGTGGATCAGGCGCTTCCCGGTGACCCTCATGCTTCCTCGGTCTCGCCGGCGTCGCGCTGCCCGCGCGGAACGGGGGCAAGCCAGGGGATGAACCGCTCGAGCCAGTCGTTCACCGCCGGGAGGGCCATGACGCGGGCGACACCGCCGGTGACGGCGAGCCCGGCAGCGACCCAGGGGGCCTTCTCGTCGACGCCGGATGCGGACACGATCGCGGGGGCCATGACGCACAGGCCGACCGCGCCCTGGAACACGGTGCGGACGGCGGCACGCCTCGGGTACTGGATCTGGGTGGGCTGGGACATGCGGGTCTCCCTACTTGAGGAATGCGACAGCGAGTGCGACGAGGGCGGTGAGGGTCGAGATGGCGATGGCGACGCGCTGAAAGGGGGACCAGGCCGCCGTGGACTTGTCCCTCCTCGCCTCGTCGGCCTCCTTCAGTGCTTTCGCCAGCGACAACGCAGTGGCGCGGGATGCTTGCGCGTCGTCCCCGAGGCGCTGCGTGACCAGGTTCAGGGCGTCGATGTTGGTCTCCGCGCGGTCGAGCCGCTTCCCGTGGTCAGCGACCTGGAACGCGACCAGGTTCAGCACGCCTTCCATGCGGGTCAACTGGACGGGGATCGGCTCCGCTGAGGCGCGGGACGTCGGCTCGACGGCTTCGGACATGGACAGCCTCCAGTGCTGGTGGGGCGTGACAGGGGGTCAGGGACTGCTGAGCGTTTCGATGGTCTTGGCGTCCAGGCCGGCGTCGGTGAGTTCCTTCACGGTGGTCGTGATCGTCGGCTCGATCTGCTCGAACCCAGTGACCGGGTCGTGCTTGAGGCCGATCGACGCGGGGGCCTCCGGGGTGTAGGGGACGAACGTGTACTCGGGGTCGTCGGCGTGGGCGTCGAGCCATTCCTGGTCCGCGCACTCGATGTTCACCACGAGACCGGTCGCCTTGTCGATGCGTGCAATGTCCATGCGTGCCTCCTATGCGGCCTGGGCGAGGATGACCACGCCGGAGCCGCCTGCGTCGTTGGTGTTGCCTTCGCCGCCGTTGCCGGTGTTCGCTGCACCCGCCCCGCCGGTGGCCTTCGATCCGCCGACGCCGTAGGTGTTGCCGTCCAGCCACACCACGCCAGGGCCGCCGGTGTCACCGACCCCTGGCCCGCCCGCCCCGCCGGCGCCGTAGTTGGCGCCGTCCGAGGGGTAGCCCTGGCCGGGGACGTTGTTCGTGAATGTGCCCGCTGCGCTGCCCCAGAACCCCGTCGCGCCGGGGGTGAGCGCGCCGCCACCGATAGCGGTCAGGCCGATGAGCCCGACCTGCGAGCAGCCGCCACCTGTGGCGGCGGCACCGCCGGCGCCGACGACCACGGTGTACGTTCCCGGCTCCAGCCACACCGTCACCCAGATCTGGCCCCCGGCGCCGCCCGACCGTGACGAGGACCCCCCGCCGGCGCCGGCCTGCACGAGGAAGGTCGCCAGCCCGGCGACAGACACCGTGAACGACCCGTTGCCCGTCCACTTCGTCAGCGCGTAGCCGGTGATGCTGGACGTCGCGGGGCTACCGGTCGTGCCCGAAAGGGCAGCCGCACTAGCCCCACCCAGGAAAGGGAGCACCACCCATTCGTCACTCGCGGTGCGGACGGCCTTGCCGCCCGTGCCCTTCGCGAACGTCAACGCGGTGCCGATAAACGTCACCCCGGCACCCGGGGCGATCGTCAGGACGCCGTCGTTCTTGTTGAACCAATGCAGCTCGGCCGCAGATCCGAACGCGACCGATGCTTGTGGAGGGATCGTGAACACGATCGCGGTGGCCTTGTTCGCGACGACCGACTTCCCGCCCGTCGCATCAGTCAGGGCGAAGGTGGCGTCGGCGGTCTTCACGCTCTGCGACGGAGCCACGTCGCACTTCGTGTCGAGGAGGTCGTCGAGGGCGTCGGAGTATTCCTCGAAGTTGACGGGCCCATCGGCGAGGGTGTACTCGGGGACCTCGTACACCCGGGTCTTGCCCGGCGGCGTGTAGCTCTGGGTCATCAGGGCTCCTTAGTTGAGAACGCCGAGGATCACGGCGAGCGAACCGGTGGTGAGGACGAGGACGAGCTTCCCGACGGCCATGTCGCCGCGAGCGGGCGTGATCGTGCGAATGCCGGGAACAGACGCACCGGACAGGGTCACCGTTGCCAGCGGCGTGGCCCATGCGGTGACCTTGCCGACCAGGACGTCGACGCCGCCATCTGCGGCGCCCCGCTGCGCCTGGGCAATGGCGGCGAGCAGTGCGCGGCTCATGCGGCGCTCACGACGCGGGTCTCGGCGGTCATGGTGCCTCCGACGAGGGGCAGGGTGATGCGGTCGAGGACGTGGTCGGCTTCGGTGGACGGGCTGGTGGCGATGGTGACGACGTCGTTCGGCTCGAGGAGCGGGTTGTAGACGGCCTGGAAGTTGATGCCGGACTGCGCGCCGCGGGATCCGGCGAGGAGCGCGGCGGCGGCGGCGATGGCCTCGGCCTCGGTTTCGACGGCGAGCTTCGTCGTGGGCTTGGGGCGGCGCCCCCAGGTTCCGTCCCAGTAGGTCGGGCTGGTGGGGTCGTCGTCCGTGACGAGGACGATGCCGCCCTCGGTGTCGGTCGAGCCCCACTCGATGGCGATCCCGTTGTACGTGTCGCGGCGGGTGGCCTTGATCGACGCCTGCACCAGGACGCCGCCGGCACCGGTGGCGATTCGGGCGACGGGCGTCGGGTCGGGCTCGGCGGGGTCTATGTGCCACACGCCGACCGCGTCGACGAACACGGCAGCACCCAGCATCGCGGCCAGTTCGTTGATGGCGGACCATCGGCCAGTGCCGGCCTTGTACACCGCCCCAGCGAGGGTGGCCTGGCTGGTCGAGATGCCCGCGTCGACGCTCCACGTGGGCGTGCCCGGGACTGCTTCATCGACGAGCGACTTGATGGAGTTGACGACGGTCAACGGGCTCCCGCCGCTGCTGGGCGACCACGCGGTGATCAGCGGGTAGTCGTCCACCAGCTGCGCGGCATCGGACAGGACAACAGCGAGCGCGAGCCGGTCAGGGTCGCCGTCGAGCTCCTGGACGTACAGCGTGCCGACGGTCACGTACTCGGTGGAGCGGTCGAGGAAGGTGATGCCCTTCTCGACGAGGACCTGCGAGGCGGTCGTGATGCCGGCGAGGAGTCCTGGCGTGGCGGGGTCGTCGCGGAGGAGGAGGTTCGCGGTGCGGCGGACGTTGGCGGGCCGGTTGAGGTTCAGGGATCCGGATTCCAGGGGGATGGTGTCGCCGTCGATCGTGATCCGGGTCAGGGTGCGGTGGGAGTACGCCAGCGCCTCGGAGAACCGGGCGGACGCGACGATCACGAGAACATCACCTGGAGCCAGGTCATCCCCGACGCCACGATGTACTCCCATGTCCAGCCCAGCTCGACGATCTCCTCCCACGTGCGGCCGTCGACCGGTGTGAACGTGGCTGGCGGCGGTGCGATCCGCTGGATGTCAAGGACGAAGCGGCGCCCGGGCTCGGTGGCCACGAGCGGGTTGAGGGACTCCACGGCGACGCGACCGACCGCGAGATACCAGAGCCCGTCGAAGCCGTATGTCTCCGGGTAGCGGGGGGAGAACGCGATGATGTTGCCCCGCGAGAGGGCGGTGTTCATCTCGTCCTTCGCGGCCAGCGTCGCGGTGAGCAGCGACAGTGCCCCGGAGGGGTGGCGAAGGACCTGGGAGATCACGACGGGGTCGGGTCGGTTCTGGGCCCAGACGAACTCGGACGGGATCCCCTGGCCCCACGTGGGCATCTTCTCGGGGTGCACCTCGAGGATGGTCGTGGGGCGGGACAGGTCGAAGAGGGCGTCGAACCCGAGGTCGATCTCGCCGGTCGCCGCGACGGTGGCGGTGGCTCGATAGCCGTCGCTGGTCCGCTCGCACGACACGTGGTAGGCGACCGCGGTGTTCTGCGGTGCCTCGAGGTCGGACACGAACGCCGCACCAGCGGACAGGGCAGCGTCCTCAGCGCCGCGGACCCCGATGGCCCCGTCGAGTGCCTGGCGGGTCAGTGTGAACGTGTCGAAGTCCGTCGTCGTCAGGGTCACGTCGAACCCGGTGCCGTCCCCGTTCAGGACGGCAGCGAACGTGTCGATCGTCGGCATGTCAGACCCCCGCGCCTGCGAGCACCAGCTGGAGGCTGTCGGCGTCCCGCTCGTCCATGCGAACGTCGACCAGTTCGGTGATGTCGCGGTCGCCCAGCTTCACCTGGAGGTTGATTACCTGCCGCCCACGGCCATCCGTGGAGCCCGTGAGGGAGGCCATGTGCTGGCTGATCGACGGCACGATGGTCCCGTCGGCATCCGGGACGAAGACCTCCGCGCGGTGTTCGCCGACGATGTAGGCGTGGCCACGGGACACCGGGCCGCCGCTGTCGCGGCCGGGGAGGGTTCCGCTCTCGAAGGCGCTCCGGAAGACCGTGGTGACCGTGACCGTGATCGTCGAGGTGCGGTCCATCGATGCGGCCAGGTTGTCCATGAGGCGCATGAGGCGCTCGCGGCCGGCGCCGTCCTTGCCGAAGTGGTCAACGAACGCCGAGAGGGTCGCCTTGGCGTCCTTCAAGCCTGCGCCGTAGAAGGAGTCCGCCGCGAACTCCCCGACCTTGTCCGCTGCGCCCTGGGCGGCAGCGACGAGGTCGTTCGCCTCGGTGATCCGCCCTGCCCCGCCCAGGAGGAGCTCATCGGCGATGGCCGTCCCGGCCGTGGCGCCCTGGGCGAGCACCTGCTGGAGGGCTTCCTGGGACATGCCGGCGGCGATGAGCTGGCGCACGCGCTCGGCGAACAGCTTCGCTTGCTCGGCCTGGAGGCGGAGCGCGTCCATGAAGGACACACCGCCCTCGGTGCCCACTTGGGAGAAGGCGGCACCGAAGTCCATGACGCGCATGATCGAGCCGGAGACGCTCGACGCGAAGGAGGCCATCTCGGCCTTGATGTCGTCGACGTTGCCACGCAGCTGCGTGACGGTCGCCTCGTATGCGGCCTGGACCGCCTCCAGCATCGTGTCGCGCGCCGCGGCCCGGACCTTCGGGTCCTCATCGCGCATGCCCTTGGCGTAGGCCGCGATCACGGCCCGGCCGATGGTCATCGCGACCGCCTGGGCATCGGCGCCGCGTGACCAGGCGCCTACGATCCAGCCCTCGATGGTGTCCGATCCGATCGCCTCGAACACCTTGGATGGCGAGGCGATGCCCAGAACATCCTTGACGACGTCAGGGAGCTTGTTGACCTGCTCTTCGACCCATCCCAGGAACGCGTTCCAGGGGGCCATGAAGCCGTCCTTGATGCCCTGGACGATGTTGCCGCCGATCTCCAGGAACGTGCCGACCATGCCGCTGAGGAAGCCCGTGATGCCGTTCCAGATCTCCTCGATCCGGGTCTTCAGCCCCTCGAAGCCGATCTTGATCAGCTCGACGGCGGTCTGGATCTTGGGCCAGACGTTGTCGACGAACCAGTCGACCACGGCCATGACGGCGGTCTTGACGGCGTTCCACGCCAGGATCGCGGCTTCCTTGTAGAGCTTGAACTTCTCGACGATCCAGTCGATGACCTTCTTCAGGACTGGCCAGACGTACTCCATGAACCATGCGACGACGACCTGCACGGCGTCCCAGATCCGGTCCCACACCCACTTGACGACCGTGAAGTACGCCTTGAAGTAGGTGACCAGGGCGTCGATGACCCATTTCACGGTGGGCCACACGTACTCCATGAACCAGTCGACGACGGCCTTGACCGCGGTCTGGATGGCGGCCCACACGACGGTGACGACGGTGCGGAACGTCTCGTTGTTCTCCCATAGCCACTTGATCGCGCCGATCAAGGCGACGATTGCCACGATCACCAGGCCGATCGGGTTGGCGCTCATCGCGAGGTTGAGCGCGATGACCCCGGCGGTCACGCCGACGAGCACGCCCTTGAGCAGGTCGGACTGCATGACCCACTCGACGATGCTGGCCACGATCGGGGCGATCACGGCGACGCCCTCGGCGAACAGCTCGAGCAGGGGCGAGAACGCGGCGACGAGCGGGGTGATCAGGTCCAGCAGGGGTGCAAGGGCGTCGAGCAGGCTTCCGAAGGCCTCCACCAGCGGGAGCAGGGCGGGGATCAGCGCATCGAGGCCGCGAGCGAGGGCCGTCCCTGCCGTCGCGGCGATGCGGGAGAAGACGTCGGCGATCGGCGGGAGGATGGGCGCGATCGCGGCGAGCGCGTCGGACAGGACGCCACCGAGGGTTCCGGCCACGAGGCCGAGCGGCTCGGCAATCCCTTCCAGGACTGGCGAGAGGGTGTCGAACGCCTCGGTCAGGGCGGGGAGCAGCGCGCCGCCGATGGTCTCCTGGATGTTGCCGTAGAGGGTCTGGAACGCCTCGATCGGGGACTTCGTCGCTTCGGCGACTCCGCCGACCTGCGACTCGACCTCCTTCATGATGATCTTCTGGGCGGCGAGGGTCTTCCCCGACTCGACCAGTGCCTTGATCTGCTCCTTCTGTCCCTCGGTGAACGTGACACCGGCGCGGGACAGCGCGGAGATGCCCTTCTCCGGGTCGTTGAGGGCCTTCCCGAGCATCTTCGCTGCCGATGCGGCATCCCCGAACCCGGCCTTGGACAGGTCGAGTGCCGCCGCTGTGGCGCGGTCGAACATCGCGGCCTGGCCTTCGCCAGCGTTCTGGACGTTCTTGAAGGTCAGGAGGAGGTTGGATGCGGACTGGATGGCCTCGTCGTCGATGCCGGTCTTGCGGGACAGGGCGTCCGCGAGATTGCCGACCTGCGTCGACGTCACGAGCGCGGCGCCACCGGTGGCCTCGATGATCTGCTCGGTCGTGCGCGCGACCGCGATCGACTCCATGCCCTGCTCGGCCATGTTCTTCAGGGCGTTGCCGAGCAGGACCGCTCCGCCCACGGCCGCGCCGCCGATGAGTGCGGCGCCCCACGCCTTGGAGAACCGGTTGCCTGACGAGCGGCCGACAGAGTCGGCGGCAGCGTCGGCGGGGCCCGAGAGCTCGTTGGCGATCGCGTTACGGCCGCCCTTGAAGCTCGGGATCAGGGAGACGTAGGCCGCTGCGATTTCAACGCCCACGGGTCACGCTCCCTTCTCCCACCAGCTGTTGAAGTCGCGGATCGGAATGGGGTCCTTGCCGATCCGCTTGCCCCAGGCCTTCTTCCCGGGCCTGGGGAGCGGCTTCGGCCTGGGCGCGCTCTTCTTGCCCGACCGCTGCCAGTTGGCCAGGGCGAGGAGATCGGTGACACCGGCGAGCAGGTGGTCCGTGATGGACCAGGCGGTCTCGTCACCGTTGACTGCCCCAGCGAGGGCGGACGTCCGGGGTGAGTGGCGGATGATGACGGCGAGGTCACGCCAGGTGAGCCTGGGACTGCCGAGCCACGCGAGGCGAAGCCCGAGCACGATCAGGTCGTACTCGATCGCCTCCTGATGCTCGTCGAGCAGGTTCAGGAGGCCTTGGATTCCCCCAGGGTGACCTTCGAGTCCTCCATCCACGCTGCGAACAGGTCGCGGATCTCGATCATGTTCATCTTGTCGAGCTGCTCCAGTGCCTTCGGGTCGGCGAGCTCCTCGATGATGGCGAACATGGACTCCGCTTCGCCTTCCTTGCGGACCTTGCGCATGACCCCGAAGGGGAGGCTGGCGAACTTGGGGAGGATGACCTTGACGCCGGCGGGGGTCGTGTAGTGGAACTTCTCGAGTGCCATGGCGGAGACCTTTCGTCGTGGATGGGTGCGCGGAGACGTGGTGAAGCAGCGGGCCGGGGCCGGTCTCCGCGCGAGAGCCCCGACCCGCTGTCCTTGGGTCAGGCGTTCACGCCATCGTCGGTGTAGATGTAGATGCTGTTGCCGTCGGCGTCCGGGTAGCAGGACAGGACGACGGGCAGCGTGATGGCGTCCGACTTCGTGAAGGAGACCTCACCGGTCTCCGTGATCTGCCCGTCGGGCACCACGATGACGATCCGGACGAGGCCGTCCTTCATCCGGAACACCCACGACTTGCGCGGCATCTCGTGCGCGCCGATCTCCACGGCCAGCTGCGCACCGTTGGAGACGCCGGCCGCCGTGGCGGTGACGTAGTCGTCGCCGAAGGCGTTCTTCAGCGACTCCTCGTTGAGCTCGAGGTGGGCCCACGACAGGGTGCCGTTGAACTCCTCGAGGATGGACCGGATGACGGCACCGGACCAGTCCTTGATGGTCTTGGTGCTGCGCTCCGGCGTGAGGGTGACGCCGTCCTCGTTGACGTAACCGGAGTCGGTGAACGCCACGTTCAACGTCGCGATCGCGGTGGTCGGGAGGGCGGTCCCCTTGGGTGCGGAGAGGATCGCTCCGGTAGTCGCCTGATCCGGCGCACCTACCAGGACGTTGTCGGCATCAACTGCCATGATGTGCCCCTTTCAGGCGGTGTGCGGAGACCGATGAAGGGGTGGTGCACCGAGGTCCGTCAGAGGACTTGTCCCCGGACCGCGACCTGGTAGGTGGCGGAGTATCGGTAGTGCTCCGGAGCGAGCTCGTCCGGATCGGAGTACGGGGCGGAGAACTCCCGCACTTCGTAGATGGGGACCGTGCCCAGGAGTCCGTTGCGCTCGGCGCGCCCGATGAGCGCACGTGCGAGTGACGCAAACCGCCCGGCGGAGCCGCCACTCTTGGCATACGCCTGCACGGTCACCTGGGCACGGTCCGTGACGAGGTCCTGGCTGGTGCCGCCGGTGCGGGTGACGAGCAGGAACTTCGCGGGGAGGGGGTCGGGCCGCTCGCCGGCGTGGACGGCAACGGTGGCGTACCCCTCGATGCCGGCGAGCTGGTCGACGTAGAACTCCCTCAGGAGGTCCTCGACATCGGGGAACACGATCGCCTGGGAGTCGGTCATGAGGGCCTACCTTCCGGCGCCGATGGCGCGTGTGAGGATCTTGTCCCGCGCTTCGGCGCGGACGGCTTCGGGCGTGGCCGTGCGGAC
Organism: Actinomycetota bacterium; assembly: GCA_030645615.1. GTDB lineage: Bacteria > Actinomycetota > Actinomycetes > S36-B12 > S36-B12 > UBA10649. The sequence continues at coordinate 122,440 of JAUSNB010000035.1, forward strand.
GGAAGCTCGCGCGCGAGTCCGTCCAACGGCGCTGTCGACCTCGCACCCCTCGCCGGCGGCCGCGGCGATCGCCTCGGCCCGCCGAGTGAGATCGGCCAGGACCTCGGGGGACTTGAGCAGCTCGCGGACCCGGGCCCGGTGCAGCCGGACGGTGACCTTCTCGCGGCCCATCGTCAGCCGCTCCAGTCGATCAGCTCGACGCGGATGTGGTCGACCAGGCCGGATGGCGAGGTCCAAGGCTGGGGTTCCCCGTTGACGCGATACACATGCCCGTTGACGCGGATCCCGTCGGTCGCGAGGACGTCCGTGCCTGGCGGCAGGGAGACGGTCCAGCGGACGATGACTGACGTGCGGTTGGCGAGGTCCTCGACTGATGGACCAGGTGCGACGACGCAGTTGGCGACCTCGACGTCGCTGGCCGGTGGGGCGTCCCAGTCGACGATCGTCGTTCCGCGGTCGACTGTGGTGGCGGGCCGGACGACGTCGATCGTGGTGGCGGCCCAGCTGGGTAGCGCCATCATGCAGGCCCTTCAGCACTCATGGCTGCATCACGATGAGGCGGGGGTACCGGAGGCGGAACGACTTGGCGAACGCGCGGTCGTCCGGGGAGAGCAGGGACTGCCCGCCCACTGCCCAGGCGGCGAAGGACGTGGACTCCGTGAGAGACCCGGCCGTCTCGGTGTGCTGGGTCGCACCCGACGCCGCGGCGTCGGGGATCAGGATGGCGCGCTTGGCAGCCTCGGCGATGCACAGCCGCACCTCGTCGGGCACGACCGCGTCGCCGTGCGTGTACGTGACGCGGACGAACGCGAGGGGGCCGCCGAGCCCCGCGTACTCCGGGGGGTCCGTGACGCTGAGCCACTGATCCATCCGGGTGTACGTGACGGCGTTGGCGTCATCGTCGATGACGGCTTCCACGGCGACGACGGGCACCTGCGGGAGGTACACGTCGCCGCCGTGGACACGAAGCCGCACGGTCGAAGAACCCGGCGTGAACAGTTGCTTCGACAGTCGCCGGAACTGCTGGGACAGCCGGTCGAGCACCGGCTCCACCTTGGTTGACTCGGTGGCGGTGAGGCTGCGGCCGAGAACGGCCGCGACATCCGCGGCTTCCGCGAGCTGGGTCACGGTCACAGCCCCACCACCTTCCCGAGTACGTTCCCGACGTCCGGTCTAGGAGACCTTGGTCAGGGTGATGTCCGGCGAGGTGCCACCGGTCAGGCCGCCTTCGTCCTTGGTGAGCAGGACCGGCTCGGTGAAGGTGAAGGTCTTCGTGCTCGTGCCGGTGACCTTCACCAGGTCGACGCCGTCGATGGCGTTGAGAGCGTCGCGGATCGCGGCGTTGGTCGCGTCGAAGGCGATCGCGGCCGTGGTCTCCCCGTCGACGAGCAGCAGGAACGTGCCGCCGGTCGGGGTGCCGGTGATCTCGAACGTCCACACGCTGCCATCGGATCCGATCGACCCGAAGATGACCTTGACGCCGCGGTAGAACTCCATGACCGGATCGGAACCGCTCATGACGATGGTGCCGTCGTCGGGATCGACCGAGGGGTCGAGCACGATGGCGGCTCCGCAGAAGGCCTCGACGATCGAGCGGTCCTTGGCGTTGGCGGAGTCGTAGTCGAAGATCTGGGTCAGGCCCAGACCGTTGGCTGCGATCGACCCGCCTCCGACGGCGCCCTTCGGCACCACGGGGGCCACGGCCGCTACGGCGACCGCGGTCTCGTGGACGAAGTAGGACTCGTCCTCGCCCAGCGCGTCGAGCTCGACGACGGTGAAGCTGGACAGCTTCGTCACGACACCGTCGCGGAGCGCCTCGGGCAGTCCCGAGGTGTCCACGTCGAGGAGCTTGTCGTTGTCCCGGATGGCCTCCGCGACGGACGATCCGACGAGCCAGTAGCGCCCCCCGGAGGGGACCTTGGCGTCCGCGAACAGCTTGTTGGCGCGGGATGCGACCTTGCGGGGGTCGTTGATCTTCGCCGTGGCCGAATCCGGGTCGTACTGCACTTCGAGGACGAAGTCCGCGCCGGACAGGGCGTCGATGACGGCTTCCTCGAAGAACTCGAGCATGGCCTGCACCTGCGGCGCCTGGATGTCGCGCACGAACTCGATCTCGTCGAGCGTGGCTTCCTCCGGGGAGAGGTGGACCGCGCTGTACGGGAACATCGTGAGCGCGACCTGGATCTTCGACTGCTGGATGTCGTCGACGACCAGGGCGTTCGCCGAGCGCCAGCCCTTGTCGCGGGCACGGAGCAGCGGCGGCCGCTTGATGTTGACGACGTCGCCGGCAGCCCCCTTGAAGTCGGCGAGGCCGAGCTTGATCGTGAAGAGGGCAGGTGCCTTGACCTGCCGGCGCAGCAGCGCCAACGCGGTCTGGGCGAACTTCGTGCCCTTCTGGAATACGTTTGCCACGGGGTCCTCCTTGCGTTGATGGAATGAAGATCCGGGCCGTTCGTGGCGAACGTGCTCCGGGTGTTACCGCTTCATGGCTGCGGCGACGACGTCGTCCGCGGTCATCTCCTTGCCGTCGGCGACGCTGCCGCCGTTCTCGCCTTGGCCGTCGGCCGGAGGCGCCTTCTTCGTGACGAGCTCGGGGTACTCCTCGACAAACTTGTCGGCGGACGCCTCGATCTCTTCCCGAGTCGTTCCCGAGAGGACCCCGGGCTTCACGCCCTTGGCCTCGGCGACCTCCTTGCGCAACTGCGCGGCGGTCTCCTGATCGGTGCGCTCCTTGAGGGCCTTCTCGGCCTTCTCGGCGCGGGCGTTGGCCTTCTCGAGATCGGACTTCTTCTCGTTCTCGAGCTCCTCGACACGGTCCTCGGCCGCCTTCAGCCGCTTGGCCGCTTCGGGGTCGTTCTTCTGCGCGCGCAAGTTCTTGATGAGGTTCCACGCCGTCTCGGCGTCGAAGCTCTCGTCGTCACCCCACGGGGGCTTCTCCGCCTTCTCCTTCTCGTCCTTCGCTTTCGCGTCGGCTGCTTCCTTCTCTTCGCGCGTCTTCTTCTCTTCCTCGGTCTCCGCGCCGCCCTTGACCGGCCAGATCGGCCGGCCGTCCTTGCGGAACCCGACTGCCTGCAGTCCGGTGGAGCGGTGACGGGGAAGCGTGCGAACCTGTTCCGTGATCGAGTGCATTGCTGGATCGCCCTCCTGGGGTGATGTGGTCGCCGCAGCCTGTGCAGCAAGCCCGACCGCGAAGTGCGGCGGGAAGAACTAGAGGTCATCCGGTCCGGTGAACCGGTCGGAGCGCCACGACAACGTGGGCCCGTACTCGCCGTGCTCGCGTGTCACGATCAGCTGGCGGTAATCCGGGGACCGGCCTCCGCGATCGGCCTCCCCAGCGAACTGGGCGACCCGCGCGTGCGTGTCCTCGAGCAGCTTCGGGTCGATGACCCGCTCGCCGCCGTCGCGGGCCGCGTAGACGGGGGTGCCGGGTTCTAGGTCGTCGGTGCTGCATCCGCATCCTGGATGGATGGGGAGCAGGTCGCCGACGCGGTACCGCTGGGTCGAGGCGATGACGCACAGTGCGCAGTTGTTCCCGGGGCCGAGGATCCGCTGGTAGAAGCGGACTCCCGCCGAGCGGTATGACGCGTCGGCCTGGCGGACCTGCGCCATCTGCAGGTCCGTGCGGACCAGCGAGCCGAGCCGGGCCGCGCCAAGCTCCTTGGCTACGCCGAACGACTTGCCCTGCGCCAACGCCGTGTACACCTCGGTCGCCGGGCGCCGGTACACGTCCGCGGCGGGTATGCCTCGCCCGCCCGTGACGACGGCGCGGTCTACGAGTGCGGCTTGGACTCCCTTGGCGCCTCGCAGGGCGGCAACCTGGGCGATGTAGACGGCGGTGAGGTTGGCGACCTGCACCTGCCCCGCTTCGACGCGTGGCGTGATCAGTCGGACGAGGCGGTCTACGTCGGCGTCGCGGTAGGACCTTTGAGCGGCCCAGGCCGTCAGGGCGTAAGCGGCCACGCGGTCACGTACCTGGGCCATCGCGGCGCGGTGAGCGCGGATGACCAGGTCAGGCGACGGCTGCGCCACTGCTGGCCACCAGCGTCAGGGCTGACAACTGCTCTTCCGCCAGGTCGAGCTCCTCCTGGGCGATCTGGTCGGGGCTCATGCCGTAGATGTCGCGGAGAATGCCGACGCGCGAGCGACCGGCTGCCTTCGCCTGTGCCGCGGCAGCGTTCTTCTCCGATAGCGAGACGTGCTCCGGCGGGGTCCACAGCACCTCGAGGGTCGCGCCGGCCAGGTCCACGCCTTCGGCGCGGAGCGCGTACACCAGCATGACCGCGAGTGCCGGGGATACTCGCTTGATCTCGGCGTGAGCCTGCGAGATCTGGCCCTCCTTCGCCGCTGCGGCGCCCTCCGCCGACTGGTTCGCGCCGTCGGGGATGAACACCGAGATCGGGGTGCGGGTCAGGGCGGCGAAGTCGCGCGCGTCGGTCTTCTCGCCCTCGAGCAGTGAGCGGATGTCCGTCGGGTTGGACTCCCACACATCGAATCCCTCGGGGAGGTCCCAGAGAGCACCGGGTGCAGGGGAGAACTCCTTGCGGTAGTCGATCGCGTTGCCGTCCTGGTCCTCGGTCTCGAGGTCGTCGGCCCCCTTCTGCTTCTTGAGGGCGCGCTGTCGGAAGGCCTGCATGGCTGTGATGACCAGGCGGTTGAGCTTGCCGAGCTGGATCGCGTCGATCGCTCCGTGGTGCGGCTCGACGAAGCCACGGCCGTTCTTGCGGGAGAGGATCGCGATTGTCGGGTCGCCGTCGTACTCGCCTTCGCTGACGAGCTTCCATTCGGTGTCGCCGGTGGCGTTCTCGACCCAGGCGGCCTGCATGAAGGAGCCGTAGGTGTTGGTGCTCGTCCGGCTGTAGAGGTACCAGTGTCCAGCCACGAGCAGCTTCGCGAAGTCGGTCCGCGCGTCGTCGTCGCGCCAGACCTTGATCCCGGCCTTGGCCTTCCAGGGGCGGATCGCGTCCGGCTCGGCGTAGAACGACTCGGGCTTCTCGCGGGTGACGATGGCTGAGCCGGTCTCGTCGAGGCCGATCACGAGGTAGCCGTAGCCGGTGCCAATGTAGTCATCGAGGACGTCCTGAATGACGACGTCGAGGCCGTTGTCCCGCCAGATGCGTCGGGCCGCGGCGAGTTGGGGGGAATCGTTGACGGTGCCGATGCGGATGCCGTTCGGCACCATCCGGTCGCACAGCGAGCCCTTCGCAAGTCCGCCGAAGTCCCGGATGCTCTTCTTCTGGAACTGTTCCCAGGACTCGCGGAGGTTCTTCCCCATCTCGGGAAGAGGCGCCCGACCCTCGGTGTAGTCGCGGTTCGCCTTGATCTGCGGCTGCCGTGCATCGAGGGCCTTCGCGAGACGCTTGAGCCACTGCTCGGGGGTACGTGCCATGAGCTACCCCTCCTGAGTCAGTAGAGCCGTCGTGGTGGCTTCCTCTTGCGACGGCGGGGCTTGGCCCCGGCCTTGATGGCGTCGAGACGCGCCTTCCATGCCAGCGCGGCCGCCATGCCCGCGTCGAACTTCAGCTCGGCTTTGCCGTCCTGCTTGCGCATGACGTGCAGCGGCTTGCCCTCGTCGTCCTTCAGTCGCAGCTCGTGCACGCCGGCGTTGGCCAGGTGCCTGAGCAGGTCCTCGTGCGGCAGCCAGTCGGCTCCTTCGATGTCCAGGCCCCCGAAGGTGATCGACCCTGAGTCGATGGCCTCGCGAAACTCGCGCAGTGCGTAGGCCATGGTCTTGGGGCGGTTGGTGTGCCACTCCTCGACCTGATCCGGCCAGCGTGCCGACCAGGCCCCGACCGTCTCGGTCCAGTGCGGCGGGTCCGCGTACAGCTTCCACACGTCCAGGCGCGTCATTGCGTCCTCGACGGCGGCCGTCACCTCGTCCTCGGGAACTTCCCACGTCTCCACGCCGTCGGGACGCTCCCAGAGGCCGAGCATCTCCTCCAGGCCACTCGCGATGCCGACAGCGACAAGGGCAGTCGCGTCACGGAACCTGGCCCCGTCGAACCCCAGCGTGGCGAAGGTGTTCTTCGCGAGCACTTCACCCGGCCGGCACAGGGGGTAGATCGCCTTCATGTCGAAGAACTGCGATCCGCCGCGCCGCCACCGGTTCAGCTGGGTGCGTTCCCAGTAGGCCCGGTCTGCGCCCGGACGGTCGTAGTCCTTCGCGATCCGCTCGAATTGGCCAGGGCCGTACTCGCCTATCGGGCCGGTGGCTTCCGCGACGGCTGCGATCCGCTTGTTCAACGTGGTCAGGTCGTCGTGTGCTTCACCCGCCCAGCGAGCGAAGAAGAACAGTGACGGCTCTTCTCGCTCGCCCCGCTCGATCGCCTCGGCCTCCGCGCGCACGTCCTCCTGAACGGAGTTCTGACCCAGCTGCCCAGCCGTCGACGTGTACAGCGACCACGGGTCCTCGAGCGCCCGCTTGTGCGTGTTCTGGAGCATCGTCTCGTGCGCCTGCCGCTGCCGCGGGAGGGTGAGGCGGTGCGGCTCGTCGAAGTGCTGGAACGTGGTCAGGGCGCCGTCGGCCGAGTCCGGGGCCGTCGATACGGGAAGTGCCTTGCCGGCCGCCTTGCCGTCAGGCCCCTTGACCAGGACTCGGTCCAGCGACACGTCGAACAGGTCGGCGTCCGGCGAGTGCTCGATGATGAACGTCAGGACGTAGTAGGCGAGCTCGGAGACCTGCTCCTCGGTCGTCGCCATCATCGGGATGTACGGGAACCGCACCGGCCGGCCGACAGGGTTGCCCCTGGCGTCGAAGCCATCGCATCGAACGGGCGCTTCGGGGTGCAGCTCGAGCTTGGTCACCCAGACGCCGACCTCGGTCTTGGCGACGCCCTTCTTCAGTTCGATCGCGCCGCGCTGGTAGATGCGCCGACCTGCCAGGCGATGGCCCTTCGGGTGCACCTCGTACAGCCGGTAGATGATCGCGCGCTTCTCGTCGTCCAGGACGGCGGGCTGCCCGGCGAGCGACCCGGGTCCGAAGACGCAGGTCTCCTCGATCATGTCGCACAGAGCGGGACCCAGCGTCGGGATCGACAGGTCCAGCTCGGGAACGATGAGCGTCGTCACGACGCGTGGCCTAGCTGACGAGCGTCAGGCGGGGATCGGCCTTCTTGCGGCCCTGCCGCACCCCGGCCTGGCTCGGCGCGGGGCGGCCCTTCGGCTTGCCGGCTGGATCGTTGGCCGGCTCGTCCCACTCATTCGAGCGGCGCTCCTCGGGGGTCGTGCCGAATGGCTTACATGCCAGCCGGATCTCGCTGGCCAGCGACTTGTCGCCGCTCCAGTAGCGGTGGATGAGGTCAACGACGATGAAGAGACGATGCCGGTCGACCTTCGAGTACAGCTTCGCCGCCATCGGCGAGTCCCAGTAGTCGTCCCAGAAGGCGACCGCCTGGGCGTGCCATGGCAGTTCGTTGCCGTCCTCGTCGAACAGGGCAGGAAGAGCAGGCTTCGCGGCCTTGGCCGAGGGGTCAAGGGTGCCAGCCGTCGTTGCGCGGTTGGATCGCGCGCGAAGGCTGGGGTCCTTCTTGGGAGCGGGCACGGGGAAACCACCCTCCTGGGGTGTGAGCGGACGCCCACCTGGGGCGCGGACAGGCCCGGACGGGCCGTGCGGTGAGGACTAGCGAGTGAAGCGGTCGCCGGTCACAGCGATGAACCGGTGCCGGGAGTAGAACTCGACCCCGCCGCGCCGCCACCCGGGACCTTCGTCCGCGGCGACGAACACGTGCAGGCCTTCCCCACTCAGGGACGTCTCGACCCAGATCGGGTCGTCAATGCCGGCGAGCACCTCAACCGCCCACGGCTTCACCTGACCGTCATCGAGGCAGTGGTCCAGGTCCCAGCATCCGAGGCCCTGACCCAGCATCACACCGAGCCCGTCGCCGGCGGACGCCTGCGCGACCGCGAGGTAGGGGGCCCACGTCGCCTGGTTCGTGCTCGACGCCGGCGACCCATCGCACTGGATCGGGCGCTTCCCATCCCGGCGAGTCCAAGTCGCACGGTCGACCAGCTCGCGAGGCAGACTCCCTCGAGCGCGGTGTGCGGCGACTCGGCACCTGCCGGAGCAGAAGCGGGGAGCCGGACCGCGGCGTCCGGGCCTGGTCGGCCGGCCGCACCGCTCGCAAGTCATGGACTCATCCTACCCGATTGTGTAACGGGTTTCCAGACTGAGAGGCCGGAAACCCGTTGGGGCGCAATAGGTATCGGAAGACACCGGCTAAGCCCTGCTGTGCGGACCCCGACGTCGTGAGGGGGCGCGGCGGCGGAAAAGCGGGGGAACCGTAGGGACGAAAACCCGCAGCACCTCTCCGTAGGAGCAGGCCACCCGGGGCGGGGGGTCCCCCGCCCTACCGACCCAATCGACTCTGTCGTGCCTCGTCTTGCGTCTTCTCGGCGTGGCAGGTCGGGCATGCAGCCTGTCCGTTGTCCAGGTCGAACTCCGGACCACCCCAGGCCACCGGGACTATGTGGTCCGCATGAATGCCCTTGCCTGTGCATCGTGCTCCACGGATCCGGCATCGCCAGTGATCCCGGTCCAGCACTGCCTTGCGCCAGGCCTTGTGCGCCGCGGATCCCGTGCGTGGGTTGACCACCTTCGCCCACCCGACTGGGGTGTGCTCGGGACAGTAGGGCCGCGCAACCACGCGGTTCTCGCAACCGTCGCGACCGCACTTCTTCGGCGCGCGCGGCACGACTACTCGGCATCGCCTGTGTTGCGATGGCCGCGGATGATGACCCCTGCCGCATCTGGGGCGAAGACCTCCGGGGATCCCGTGCCGACGATGTGGGTGTGTCCACTCGGCACCTGGCCCCCGGGCGGTCCCTGGGTGGTCTCGGGCCCGGTGGGGGTGTGCATGCCCATGCGGGGGTCCGTTCTCGGGACGGGGAGGCCGACCGTGGAAATGAGGAAGCCGGGCTCCCCACAGGGGACCCGACTCTAGAAAGATCATCTGACAGTGATGTCAAGGATGCAAGCGTCAGCGGCGCCACGGCGTGTCCAGCACGTCGAGCACGTAGTAGAGGACTTCCTTGCCGCGCCTCTTGCGGCGCCAGTGTCGACGCCTGGCGAGCTGGTAGACGTGCTGGTGTGTGATGTTGAAGTGGTCGGCGACGGTGGCGACGCTAATCCACTGTGAGTCGGGTGCGGTCATTGGATCTGCCGCTTGTGGATCTTCCGGCCGAGGTTGTGCCATCCCTCGCCCGCGGGCCAGATGTGGAGCTGTGCACCGGTGTCGGGGTCGAGGGGGCTCTTGTCGCAGAGGATGACGCTGGGGAGGCGGTCGTCGGCGGAGCGGACGGTGGCGATGAGGGTTCCGTCGCAGTCGGGTTCGGGGCAGGGGCGGATCTCGAAGGTGGAGACGTGGTTGCATTGCCTGACGGAGCGGGCGCGTCGCGCGGTGTCGAGGACGTCGTCGGCGAAGCCGGCGGCTCGTTCGCTGGCGAGGAACCAGTCGACGTAGCGGGCCAGCCATCCTGCGAGGGCGTGCAGGTCGAGTCCTGGTACGGCGGGGTTCAGGTCGGTGCGGGTGACCTTGACCTGCTGCTCCTGGGGGTGGCTTGGGGTGCGCTTGCTGAGGAACGTCGCGGTCACGGTCGTGGTTCGTGGGGTGGGCGGCGGGGTGACGTCGAGGCGCCTGGTGATCGACCGTGCCCCGGTGCGCGGATCGGTCGTATCCGCGACGATCTGCGTTGCCCAGGAGACCCAGGAGGCGAGGCAGTTGCGGATGTCTCGGCGTGCGTTCGCGGCGGCCGTGTTGGTCCGCAGGCCGGGGTCTCGTGACGTGGTCACCATGCCGCTGCTCGGCCCGGTCGAGACGGGCATGTACCCCTCGAGGACGTCGTGGATCACGGGCAGCTGGGACAGGCATTCCAGGGCCTTGCCGCGATGCCAGGTGCACACGGCCAGCCCGGGTGCGGCTTCGCGTGGCTGGTCGTGGTGGGCCTGGCACAGGGCCTTCCCGGGTCGGGGCGTCACTCGTGGGCTCCCTCTCGATGTGATTGCTTGTCGTGTGCCGTCTCGCGCGGTCGGTGACGGGGACTACGGACTGAGTAGTTGAGGAGTGGAGTGGCTTTAGTAACGCACGTTTCACGCACGTCACGGTGTGCGTGCGCCGCACGCAGCGCGCACGCAAGCGGCACGCGCGCTGTTGGGTGCGTCATGCGTTCCTCTTCTCCCGGGACTCCTTGGCGCGCTTTGCTGCCTTCTCCTTCCGTGCCAGGACGACCTCCCTCGGCTGGTTCCACTGCAGGTAGTCATGGATCTCGTACACCGCCGGCTTGCCCTCCCCGATCGCGATCGGCTTCCACAGTCCCCGCTCGACCAGCTCGGCCAGGGCCGCGGGCCGGTACTTGCGGACCAGTGTCGGGATCGCGTCCGTCTCGATGAGGCCGTCGGTCAGCTGTCGGGAGCAGTAGGCGATGCCGCAGAAGTGGAGGCGGAAGGCGGCGTCGGTCAGGCCGGCGACCTTGCGGTGCTCGGGGAACTGGTCGTCGATCGTTACCCAGGCCATCAGTGGGTGGCTCCTTCGAGCTGGTAGGTGAAGGGGATGGTGATGGGGTGCTTGGTGTCGGCGATGAGGAGCCACCAGGCGCCGTTGGCGTCCATGAACGGGGTTCGCTCGGGGTCGTCGCCGGTGCGCAGGGCCAGGCCGCGCTGGTACGCCCAGGCGGGGTGGTGCTCGACGCGTCCGTGGCATTCCGTGGTCCCGGATCCGCACAGGGCGAGGAGGTTCGGGGGTTCACCGAGCCACGCCTGCCGGCTGCCGCCCATCCCGCGGGCGTCACGATGCTGCACCGAGTAGCCCCACGGGCCGTCCAGGGCCGCGTAGCAGTGCTCGCAGTGCCAGCCGGCCCGGGTGAGCACGATCTCCCGCACAGCGGGCGTCACGGCCGTCATGCGGGGTCGCCTTGCTGTCCGAGGAGGCCGCGCAGGGTGTTCGCATGGGTCTCGACCATGCCGAGCGCCTTCCAGACGGGCAGGCCTGGGGAGCGGATCTCGTGGAGCCAGGGATCAGCGTCGGGGTCGACCATCTCGATGGTGACGCACCATGCGGTGATCATCACGCCGGCGTCTGCGTCGCTGTGGGCGGCGAACGCATCAGCCAGCCCCTTGGCGATCGCGTCCTGCAACGGAGTCGGCTCAGCCATCACAGCCCTCCCAACTTCCATCCGATGACAACCCCGCCCAGAGTGCAGACGACCGCGAGGAGGTACCAAGCGCAGCGGTCCATCACGCACCGCCGTTCGCGAGCTCGAGGAGGACGTCGGAGTGGCATGGGACGTCGAGGGGGCACCAGCAGGCCAGGTCACGGCCCGCCAGGGTGCGGTGCACGTAGTCGACGAAGGACTCGCCGGGTTCAATGTCGGCAGGGGTGATGTCGGTTGGCCAGATGCCATTGAGCACCTCAGCGCGGTACCTGCTCACCATCCACTGCTGTCGCCGTTCGATGGGGATCTGCCAGGAACGGGCGTCGGCGAGGGTCCACGGGTTGCCGAACGGGGTCGGCCGGCCGACGTACACCGCACCATCGGGCATGCGCCAGCCCTTGGTGCGCTTCCGCTGGATCCGCTCAGCCATGCTGCCCACCCCCAGCAGCGGCGTAGTGGAAGGCGTAGCCGTAACTCAGCCACTCGCAATCGACGGGATGCCGCCCGGCCCTCGGGGGGTCCAGATGATCCGTGACCTCATCGGACTCGAACCACGGCGCGACGGTGCAGGAAACGGGCCTCATCAGATGCCCCCCGGAGTGCTCGTCGCACTCCTCGGTGCAGTCGAGGTGCCACGCTTCGTCGACGCGCATCGTCACGACCCACTCCTCGCAGTCGCACTCGAAACGGCAGTCAGCGTCGGCGGGTGCCACGCACTCGAATACGAACTCGCCTGACGGCTCCTCGGGGTCGCTGCCGGGGTCCGGGGTGTAGGTGACGTAGTGGTTGCTCATCACCCACCCCGTCCTCGGTAGCGGTCCACGGCCTCAGCGCAGAGCCACCCGTAGTGGCCTTGGCGGCAGGTGACGGATGGGAGGTTCAGGTCACGGCCACAGGTCGGGCATTCACTGTCGCCACCAAGGGTCTCCTTGATCTGCTTTACGTACCTGGTGGCCCGGGGACCTGCTTCGGGGTCGTGGTTGCACACCACGGGACCGGCGTAACCACGGTCGTCGCACAGCACGCACCTGGCGATGGCGTCACGGCGGGCCCGGAGGTCGTCGTCGCGTTCCTGCCGGACACGGTCGGCCTCCCGCATGCGTGCGGTTGCGAGCCAGTCCGCGTGCTCCTGGCGTGCATCCCCGCACTCGCCGCACGGGAAGGTCGTCGGTTCCTCGAGGTGCGCGGTGCAGCGCGTCGGTGGGGCGTCGACGGTGTTCACGACCGCCTCCGATGCTGCGCGGCGAACTCGCAGGTCGCGAAGTGGGAGCGCCAGGCGGGACGGTCAGTCACAGGCCCGGCATGAACGACCGCCAACGGCTCCACAGCCGGGCTGGTAGCGGGCTCCGGGGTGACGTTGCCCTCCGGGTGGGGTTCGGGGTCAAGGGGCATGCGGTGGCCCTTGCTGGTGCGGACCCAGCGGATCTGTGCCCCGCATGAGCGGCACGTGTTCACGGTGTCCCCCCGCCGTCGATGAGGCCGAAGGCGTCGAAGTCCAGCCGGCGTGGAGAGTCCAGCCTCCACTCGCCCAGTTCGCCGCCATCCAGCGCAATCGAGAACGGGCACTCACGGAGGTCAGCGAAGGTGTCGAGGCACTGCTGGCTGTGAAGGATGTAGAACCGTTCCTCGCTGGATACGGCCCTGCCGAAGTGCGCGGCCGGGTGGCGCTGCACGCCGACGATCCCCTCGATACGGTCGGAAGGCACAAGGTCACTCATCCGCACGTACACCTCGCAATCGCTCTACGGCAGCCAGCGCACCGCAACGTCATTCCGTCGCTGTCCCAGGCACCGACATAGGTCCGCCAGCGCCTGCAACGGCAGCGGGGTAGGGCTCCTCGACTGGTCAACTCATCGACCAGTTCGCCCGTCGTGAATCCGGAGAGGTTGCTCACGGTGTCCCCCCGGTGGCGGCGGGGTGGGTGACATGCCAGGCGCGGCAGGAAGGGCACCAGTCCATGCGGGGGTCGAAGCGGCCTGTGCGGCGCGGGTTGGGGGTGCCGGCGTCGAGGCGGTTCAACTCCATCCGCGCGGCGATCGCGTTACGGAACGGCCTGCGCGGGCACGGGTCCGGGGTCGCTACGGCTGTGGTCGTCATGACGCCACCCGGAAGTCGACGGACGGGTCCTCTGGCCGCGCCTCGGGTGGCTTCGCGAGGATGCTGCGACCCGTCGCCGCGATGACAGCGAGGTCGAGACGGTCGACGTAGTCCTCGACGACGCCCCGCTGATCCTCGAGGACCCGCAGCTGGACCCGGTTGCCGATCCCGATCAGTTCACTGGTGAGGGTGATGAGCCGGTCGAGGTGCTGCTCGAGCTGGACGGCGGTGTTCCGGGCCCGGTTCCGCTCCAGCAGCGCCTGCGCGTTCTCCTCCCACGCCGCGAGCAGGTCCTGCAGGTGGCGGGCGTGGGCAGCCTGCGTGACGCGCAGCCGTGACGCGTGCTCGGCGGTGGTCAGGTCCCGGGCCTCGATCTCCACGGACGCCCAGTTGATGTACGCGGTGAACTCCCGATCGCAGTCGATGAGCTGGGAGAGGCAGTCGGCACTGCGAGCCTGCGCGCGGGCTGCGATGCGCCACGGTGAGCGTTGGTCCCACCAGGCTCGGAGGCGGGTGTTCATGCGGCTGCTCCTGTGAGGGTGGCAGCGACCGCGTGGATGAGGTCGCGTGCGGCGGGTGGGGTGACGGCGTTGCCGGCCATGCGGACCTGCTCGCGGCGGTTGCCGAGGATCACGTACTCGGCGGGGAACGCCATGGCGCCCTTGCATTCGGATGGCTCCAGCATGCGGAACAGGACGTCGTCGACCTGCGCGGCCGCGGCGTCGATGTCCCCAGGGGTGAGGAGGGACTGGTGGCCGGCCGTGGTGATCGTCCGGGCGACCTCGAAGGCGGGGGTGCTCATCTGTCCCTGGTCCCCGCGAGCGGTGTTGTTCCGCATGAGCAGTGCATGCCGGTCAGCGGTCGTCACCGTGGGCAATGCCAGGTCGGTCGGCTGGGCGCCGTCGTTGGACCCGTAGTACGACGTGACGAGCGGCGGCGTGAGCAGTGCCTTCGACGTGTCGTTCGCGGTGATCGTGGAGAGCGGGTCGCTCAGTTCGCGCACGCGGTACTCATGGCGGCGGTCGAGGATGAACGGCGGGAACACGACGGCGTCGTTGTCCGCGGTCGTGCGGGTGTGGATCGGCTCGCTCAACGGCCGGGAGCGGTCGTCCCACGTTCCCCCGGCGGGGACCACGAACCCGGTCTCCAGCCGTGTCGTCTGCGTGCGCAGCGGGTCCGTCATCGGCTTCGGCTGCTTCCCGTCACGTCCTTCGACGGGGATGGCGAGGGCCTTCGACTCGATCGTGTGGAGGGTGCGGAGCACGTCACTGACGGGCCAGGTGCGGTAGTAGGAGTTCGGGTTGCCGAACTGCGCGTGCTTGGGGTCCGCGGCGTCGTAGGTGTTGCCGGCGGCCTCCAGGTGGATCGGTGACCAGTAGCGGGCGATCCCCGCGGTGATGCGGCGGCGGGTCTTCTCCGCCAGCGGCTTGGCACGGTCACCGATCCGCTGGCCGCGCAGGGTCCAGTCGATGATCGAGGCGGCAGGCAGCCAGCCAGGCTCAACGATGCTGTTCCGGCAGGCCACGTTGGGACACCTGTAGGCGTACTGCGACCTGTAGCGGCCCACCCCGCGGCCGCCGGGCTTCTTCCACGACTGGACCGACGCGACGACCTCGTCGCAGCCCGGGCAGTACGCCAGGGGGCGCTGCATCGCGGCCAGGTCCGGGCGGGTGTTCCCTTTGCGGTGGAAAACGACGTACAGCCGGTCCCGGGACTGCGGTGCGGGCATCCCCGCGGCCTGGGCGTGCATCGAGTTCAGCGACACGAGCTGGTGGTCGTACCCGAGGGAGTCCATCGCCATCAGCCAGGCGGGGAACGGCAGCCAGTCGGCGACCTCGACGACGTTCTCGACGATGATCGCCTGGTAGCGGTGGTGCTCGGTGAACCGGACGACGTCCCACATGGTGGCCCGTGACCTTTCGGCGGCCTCGTCGGGCAGCCGCTCGTCGAACAGGTCGCCCTGCGCCGACTGGTTGCGGCGTCCCTTGGCGCGGGAGTGGTTCGTGCACTCCGGGCTGGCCCAGAGCAGGTCCGACGTGGGGAAGTAGCGCGGGTCGGTGTTGGAGATGTCCGCGCAGATGTGGTCCGCGTCCGGGTGGTTCGTGTTGTGCGTCTCGACCGCGAGGTCCCAATGGTTCGACGCGACCCGGACCTCGATGCCGGGGACCTGTATCGCGCCGGTCGACGAGCCGCCCGCGCCGCAGAACAGGTCCGTGATGGTCAGCATGCTGAGGGCTCCTCTTGCGGGTCGATGACGTCGTGGATGGTCAGGGCGGTACCGGCTGAGGGGTCGATGCCGCCGTTGTGCGGGAACGGGTCCGGATCGATCACCGGCTCGAGGTCGTCGGTCATGGAGTCCGCCAGATGTACTGACGACACGGGCGGCCCGCATTTCGGCCGCGCACGTCATTCGAGATCAGCCAGCCGTCCTGGACCAGGACACCGGCTGCGACAAGGGCGTGGACCGTGGCGCCGATGACTTTCGGGTAGACCCAGGTCGGGATGAGCGGGCGCCATGTGTTGCCGCTCGTCCTACCGGTGTAGTCGACGGATGCGCGGATCGCGTCGACGATCGCCTCTCGGTCCCGCTGGTGGACAACGTCCCCAGCGATCAGGGCGAGGATCGCGTCCTTCTCCGGATCCGGGGTCCACGTCCCCAGGAGGTCGAGCTGGGTGGCGCTCATGCGGTCCTCCCGGGGTGGTTCGCGGACGCGCACACGAGGCCGGCGGGCATGCGCTGGTGGGCGGTCTCGTGGTTGCACCACGGGCACCAGGCGACGACGAGGGGCTCCAGCGCGCACGTGAGATGTGAGAAGCCGCTGTCGGCGACGTGCATGGGTCGCCAGCGGCGATGGGGAACGGGCAGGCGGTGCACTCCACCCGCGACGTCGCACGGACCAGGTCGACGCTCATGCGGCGTTCCCCTTGTGCGTGTTGTGGAACGCGATGTCAGCCCCTTGTGCCTTCGCGAGGTACAGCGTCTTCGACAGCGCGGCGTGGGTGACCCCGAGCCGATCCGCTGCGAGGCGGACATCGCCCTGGTGGTGGTCCCGGGTGTCGAGGAAGTCCTCGACCAGCTCGAGGCGGGACCGCTTCACGGGGTCGGCCAGTGCGCCCGCAGGTTGCGTGCCCGGGTCGTCGATGGTGTCGTCGTCCCACCACGCGGGAACGAGCCAACCCCTCCGGGTGGCGTCGTTGCGTGCCCGCTTCGACGGGCCGGGGACGGTGGACAGTTCCGAGTACAGCTCGACGACCTGACGGCGGGTGCCCTCGCGTACCTGCGCCTGCTCCCCCCGCATGAGGCCGGTGAAGTTGGCCGGATGGAAGCCCAGGCGCCGGGCCAAGGAGGCCTGTGACCAGCCGAGGGCGACGAGTGCCTGCAGCCTCCGGGTGGTCCCCGTGGCGCCGACCTTCGCCCCATCCGCAGGCTGGGGCCGGACGGCGAGGATGCGGTCGGCAACATCCCGGGTGACGCGCCTGCGCGGCGGGCGATGCTCGACAGGGTTGCGGCCGCGCTTGCCGTAGACGATCCCGGACAGGGTGCCGTGCCCTATCCCGCCTGTCATCGCGACGGTCTTCAGCCCCATGTCCTGCGAGGCGAGCCAGCGAAGGTGCTCACGGACGGGCTCGGCCGCGACGAGGCGGGAGTAGGACGGGTCGAACGCGGCGGCTGCGTTGCGGCGGGCCCGCTGCCTCTCGTAGGCCGCGCGGGCGGCCCGGCATGGCGTGCACCGGCACTTGTCGAGCACGTAGGCCGGGTAGGTGCCGTGCTGGTGGTTCGCTCGGGGATGCGTGCAGTCGCGCACCTGGCCGCCGGTCATTCGGGGCCCTCCTGAGTCATCGCCAGCTCATACGCCTCACGCACGCCCAGGGGGATGCGTCCGTGGTCCTCCAGGTCCGGATGCCCGTTCCTGCGCGCCCAGGTACGCAGAGACGGCGGCGCGAAGTGGACCTCGTCGGCCGGGGTCGACGGATGCGCGGTCGCCACGTGGACGTCGAGGGCAGGCTTCCCACCCGGACCGCTCGCGCCACACGCAGCGCAGTCGAACGTCTCCGGGCTCACGAACGCGTTCATGGCCGGGCCCCGCTCACCGTCGTGGCCTGGGTGTGGGCGAACGCCGCGACGCATGCCCAGCCGCACAGGTGGAGGACGCGCGGGCTCGCGGCCTGGCATGGGACCTGGATCCAGTTGTCCACGTCCAGGCCGAAGGAGAACTCCTCGCAGCCGGGGCCGTCGCAGTGCAGGGCGATCACGAACCCGCCTCCACTGGGACGCGGATCCACGCGCGGGCCTGCTGGTGCCACACCCAACGGCCGTCCTCGTCAGGTGCCGGGAGGCCGTAGGCGAACCCGACCCGGGTCGTGCCGCTGTCCGGGTCGTGCGTCGCTTCCACGGCGGTGAGGTAGTCACCGACAGTCGTGGGGCCGACGGGCTGCCCGACCATGTGGGTCACGTCGCCCGGGTAGGTGACCCATCGGGACGCGGGACGGTTCATGACATCGGTCATCAGGGCCTCAATCCGTTGCAGGTATGTCCGGACCAGTGGCGCCATTCGCCGTCCTCGAGGACCTCGGCGAACGCGATGCGCTGGTAGACCTCGGGGTACTTGTGGATGTAGTGGACCTTCGACAGGTACAGGCGCACGGTTCGCGCGACCTTCGCCGGCATCCCGAACTGGATGAGCCGCTCCCGCACGATGAAGGGCGCGCCGTGCCGCCAGTCGGGCATGAACTGCACCAGGCCCGCCGCGCCGGAGCCCTCGTGGTTGAGGACGCTGGGATTGCCGTGCGACTCACGGCGGATCACGCAGGCCGCGAACGCCTCCCAGCCCCGCGGAGGCAGCGACGCCAGGGCGACGAGCCGGGAGTAGGCACCACGGTTCGGACGCTGCACGGACCACTCGCGCGCGTCTGACGTTGTCTCGCCGGGCCCGTCGGTGGAGGCAGTCACGACGGGCCCGGCGAGCAAGGATGCCGCCGTGAGGGCGGACGCGATGAGCAGCATCTAGTGGCCCTTCCCGATCCAGGCGCACAGGGCGATGAACCCGGCGACGAGGGCGATGGCGACCAGGCCGAGGATCATGAGGCGGCCGCCGGGGTGAAGGCGGCCATGTGCTTGCGGTAGTGCGCGAGCTCGGCGATCGAGTCGTGCAGGTCTCCGAGGGCGCGGTGGTTGCCGGTCGGGGTGGGGCGGGAGGCGAACACGTCGGGTGCCCAGCGGCTCGCGAGTTCCTTGACAGTGGAGACGTCGACGTTGCGGTGGGTGAGGGCGAAGCCGAGGCCTGGCATGTTCTGGCGGAGCACGGCCCGGTCGAAGTGGACCGAAGACCCGGCGAGTGGCACGCGGCCGTCGAGGTTCTCGGCGACGTAGGCGACGATCCACGCCTCGGCTTCGGCCAGGGGACAGCCGCCGGGCAGCGCGTCATACAGCCCTGAGCCCCAGTGCATCTGCCAGACGTCCTCGTCGAGCCTGTTGAGGACCTCCCATGATTCGGGCCGGATCACGCACGAGACCGGTGTGCCGACGATGTTGAGATCGGCGTCGGTGATGATGCAGGCCACCTCGAGGAGCGCGTCGTGCTCGGGGTCGAGTCCAGTCGTCTCGGTGTCGATCCACACCAGCGAGCCATGGGCGGTCATGCGGTCCTCCGGGCAGCGTTGGGGGTGGTCTCTCCGGTTCCGGGGACCATGTGGTCAGGGGTGTAGGTGACGAGGGCCATGCCGGGAGGCGCCCAGCCGGTCCGCTTGAGGTCGGCCATTGCGGCGCTCACTCGCAGCAGTTCGTCGAGATGGGAACTCGCTACCCAGGCTTCGTGGTCGCGCTCCCGGCGGGCGGCCTCCAGTGCGCCCTTCGCCCCGCGGGCCTCGGCCCGGGCGTCGTCCCGCTCCCCCGTCAGCCGGGTCACCTTGACGTGCAGGTCGAGCAGTGTCGACGGAGAAGCCATGCGCCACTCCCGCTCGGCGTTGAGCATCTTGACCAGGCGCCGGCGGGGCACCAGGTGGCGGACCACGAGCCGCTGCATCCACCGCGTCATCGCTGTGCCCCCTGGTAGCCGCGGACGTTCACGCGTGCGGGGCGACGGGGGGCGGGACGCGTGTCGGACAGGCTGAACTCGAGGTCGTCGAGGCGACGGGACAGGCGCCGCCGCTCCAGCTCGTACCCGATGACAGTTGCCAGCAGCGCCATGAGGGCGAGGAACGCCACGACTTCCGCAGTCCGGTCCATAATCAGCGTGCCTCGCAATCGTCAAAGGGTTCGAGGTGAAGTGATCCCCTCCCGCTGCTTCATCCGCCAAGACGTAGGCAGCGGGAGGGGACCTATGCGGGCTGCGGGGGCAGCCGTTGTGTCACGCCCGAAGACGTGAGCTTGCGTTGAACTCCTCGAGGGCTTCCATGAATGCCTCCGGGCTGCCGAACCGGGCCAGGCCGGCCTCCGCGAACTCCACGAGCCACGCAGCCCACGGGGCCTCGGAGGCCCGCTGGTTCAACCTCACGAGGCACGCCCCGTTTTCGCAGTTGGGAGCGCGGCGGCGTAGGCGCGGAGGTCGTCGATGTGGAAGACGGGCTTGCTGCCCTGGTAGCGGGTCGGGATCTCCCCCGATGCACGCAGGTCGTCGAACTTCCGTGGTGAGATCGCGAGGAGGCGTGCCGCGTCGACACGGTCGTACAGCAGGGACTCGGCGAGGACGCTCACGCGGCGTCCTGAAACAGGTCGGGCCGCAGGATTGCTCCGGTCTTGACGCCCAGCACCCCTGCTATGGCCACCAGCATCGGAGGGGTGAGCGGCTTGCGCCCGGCTTCGATGTTCGCGACGTAGGGGCGGGACTTCAGGACCCCTCTCGCCAGCTGATCGACCGTCAGGCCGCGCAACTCACGCATCGTCCGGATGGTCTGACCGACCCTTGTCCACGAGTCTTCGGGGAGAACTTTTGCCATGCAGAGCACACTAGGGAACACACGGGAACCTTGTCAAGGGACTCGCGGGAACATCCATTAGATCGGCGTGTCGCCTCAGCGGAGACTACTTACGTCTGCGTAGTTTCATGCCGGTATTCCGTGACAAATAGGGCATCCCGTCAGAAGAAGAGGGCTTGATGTTCCCTACCGTTCCCGTCATCATTCGACTCATGGAGCGAGATCCAGGGTCAGCGATCGAGGCAGTCCTGGCGCGCATCACAGAAATGCATTCGACTCCGACGGCAATCGCCCGCGCGGCAGGTGTTGATCCGGCGACCGTCCGCGATTTTCTAAGCGGCGGACATTGGCCCCAGTCGCGCACTCGCGGGCGGCTAGAGATGGCACTTGAGTGGCCACCAGGGACCATCGAGGACATCGCACGGGGCAAGCCCACCCCAGTCATATCCGACGAGCCCGACGTCACACCTGCAGGCCAGGCTGCGCTCATGCAGACCATCCGTGAGGTCACGCGCGACATGAACCCGACCCTCCTAGATGAGTTCCGCGCACAGATCGAAGCGGCCGGGCGGAAACTGCGGCGCGAGGCGGGGATGTGAGCCACTACTGCCCGTGGGCCGATCTCGGACGGCGACACTCAGACGTGTTGTTGGACGTTCGCCAAATAGGACCCGCCCGGGCCGTGTGGCTTCCCGATTCTCGGGTGATCTTCGTCGATAGTTCCCTCTCTTGGGCGCAGGGGCGATGCGCCCTGGCGCACGAGATTGCGCACATCGATCTCAAGCACAAGCACTCTGGCTTCCCCTGGTTCGATGCTCGCCAGGAGGCCGAAGCCGACCAACTCGCCGCCCGGCGGCTGATCGGAATCGCCGCTCTCGCGGAGGCATACGCCTGGTCACACGATTCAGCGCAGCTCGCGGAGGCGCTAAACGTGGACGGGGCAACGGTCCTGACGCGCTGGAATCACCTTCACCCGTCGGAACGGCACTACATCGAAGCCCGCATCGCACTCATTGAGCACGCCGCGTGACCCAGACCAACCCCGGAGAGCTCGCTTGCCTTGCCGCGACGACTACAAGAGGAGACCGGAATGAGCGACACCCCTGACAACCTGGCAACGTTCGGCGCAGCAATCCCCGAGCCACCGGTCCCCGCCGACTCGACCGCAGCAATGGGGGCAGCAACGGCTCCGCTGGACTCATCGCCGCCGGTCGTCCCCATCGAGGTCGAGTCCTCGGACGTCGTGAGCGTCCCGAAACCAGCCCGCGGAGCACCCAAGTGGGAGACCGACACACGTGAACGCGTCAAAACTGCGATCCGCAAATACCAGAAGCCCCTCAGCGACATCCTCGGCCGGGACGCCAACGAGGGCGACACTCGACTCTTCGTAACGGACTTCCTCTGCGACGCACTGGGATTCGACAAGTACGAGGACCTGACCACCGAATACCGCGTCAAGGGAGAGTTCGCCGACTACGGCGTCCGCATCGACAAGCAACTCGTCGCGTTCATCGAGGTCAAGAGGATCGCCCAGAAGCTGAGCGCCAACCACCTCCGCCAGGTCCAGACCTACGCCGTAAATGAAGGCGTCGAGTGGATGGTGCTCACAAACGGCCGAGTCTGGCAGGTCTGGCACCTCACGGGCGGGCTACCCGTGATCATGGACAAGGCGCTCGAAGTCGACCTGCTGTCCGACGAGCCGCTCGCCACGAAGGCGGCGGCGATGTTCTACGTCACCCGCGAGGCGATGAAACGCCATCAGATGGACGAGTTGTGGAAGGCCCAGGCCGCCACCTCGCCCAAGTCGATCACACGCATGATCCTGAGCGACAAGGTCGTCGAGGAGATCCGCAAGGAGCTTCGCCGCCAGACGGGGCACTCGGCCGAAGCGTCCCGGATCGTGGGCGTGCTCAAGAACGAAGTTCTTCGTGCCGACCTTGTCTGACCCGCGGGCACATGCCGATCTCGAGAACGCCGCCTAGGAGGAAGCATGGACTTCCAGAACCCGACCTACGTCAAGCTCTCCCCCGTCGACGCTACCCAGGGCCAGCAGATGGTGCAGGC
This sequence comes from Actinomycetota bacterium, assembly GCA_030645615.1. Lineage (GTDB taxonomy): Bacteria > Actinomycetota > Actinomycetes > S36-B12 > S36-B12 > UBA10649. The sequence goes on from JAUSNB010000035.1 coordinate 144,658, forward strand.
CCTACTGCTGGACGGGGAGGAGGTCGCGATCGCCTTCCGAGGGTCCCGAGACATGGTCTGTTTCACCTCAAAGCGGATCATCGCCATGAACGTCCAAGGCCTGACCGGGAAGAAGACCGACTTCACCTCACTGCCCTACAGCAAAGTGCAGGCCTTCGCGGTCGAGACGGCCGGGGGGTTCGATCGGGACTGTGAGCTCGAACTGTGGTTCAGCGGCCTGGGGAAGGCACGCTTCGAGTTCGCGGCCAAGTACGACATCGTCGGGCTGTCCAAGTGGCTCGCGCACTACATCCTGTAGGTCCGGACAGTCGCGCGCGGCCTAGCGCCGGCGCTAGGCGAGCGCCGAGCCGAGCCGTTCCATGGCTTCGCGGGCCAGGGCCAGGTTGACGTGCTGGTAGCCCTGCGTGGTCGCGACGTCGGTGTGGCCGAGGAGTTCCTGGATGATCTTGGCGTCGACCCCGGCCTCGAGGAGCAGCGTCGCGGTGGTGTGGCGGGCGGAGTGCAGCGGGAGGGGCCGGATGCCAGCGGTGGCGAGGGCGGCCTGCCAGGCGGCGTAGTCGTCCTTCGGGTCGACCGGGCCGTCGCCGTCGCGCCAGACGAGTCCGGTGGTGAGGCCGCGCTTGCGATGCTCGCGCAGGGCCTCGACGAGCGCGGGCCCGAGGGGGACGATGCGGGTCCCGGCGGAAGTCTTTGGACGGGTGAGGACCAGTGCGCTGCCGGCGATGGGGCGGACCTCGAAGTCGGCGGGTGCGACGAGTCGCCGCTGAGGGCAGTTGCCGCCCCGCTTCCGGCCGCAGGCGCCGCCGCAGCCGTGGTCATAGGCCAGCCGTTGCAGCTGCCACGAGATGTCCGCCGTGCCGTCGGCCAGGCTGACCCGGTCCCATTCCAGTCCGAGGGCCTCGCCCTGCCGCGCCCCGGCGTAGAGGGCGAACGCCCACCGGGAGCCGAGCTGGTCGGTGGCGCTGGTGGCGAGCAGTGCCTTGGCCTCGGCTGCCGTGAGCGTGCCGCGCGGGGCTGACAGGGCCTTGGGCGGGTCGACGAGCGAGGCCGCGTTCTGGGTGACCAGGCCGTCCTTCGCGGCGGCCTGGAGGGCCGTGCGGAGCGCGCGGTGGCTGTTCCGTGCCGTGGCCGCGGTGTGCTCGGCGGCCATCGCGGCGAGTGCCCTGCGGACCTGCGACGGCTGGAGACTCCACAGCAGGGCCTTGCCGAGTCGGGGCTTCAGGTGGAGTCGGACGCAACGCTCGTACTCGGCGTAGGTCTTCGGCCGGACGTTCGGGCGCGCGATCTCCTCGAGCCACTGGTCGAGCCATGCGCCGACCGTGAGCCGCCGTGGCCCGACGACACCGGTGCGGTCCCTCTCGCGGCGGGCTTGGCGCAGCTTCTCCAGCGCGCCGGCCTGCGTGCGGGAGCGTCCGACCCACCGCTGCCGCTTGCCGCGGGCGTCCTCCCCGAGGTCCAGGCTCGCGGCCCACAGTCCGCGTGATTCCTCGAAGCGCAGCGACCCGTCACCGTGCTGCCTGCGCGTGGTCCGCGCCATCATTCCTCCAAGGGTAGCCATTGGGGTAGCCATGCGACCGCTAGCAGAGGCTAGCGGTCGCACTCGAAAGGTGTTGGTATTCAACGCTTTTCATGGACCCGAGCATAGCAGACTACCGGCTCCTAAGCGGTAGGCCATGGGTTCAATTCCCGTCGAGGGCACCGCTCCCCGGCTCAGGCCGTGCCCCGTACGACCAGGCGGTCCAGCAGGTCCTGCGTGGCCGCGGACACGCGATCGACCGCCTCGTCGAAGGCGGCCTGGTTGTGGGCGGCGGGGGCCCGGAACCCGCTCACCTTCCGCACGTACTGCAAGGCCGCCGCTCTCGTGTCGTCCTCCGTCGGATCGTCGGTGAACGGCGGACGGAGGGTCTTGATGCTCCTGCACATGCCCGGCAGGCTAGCCGCTCGCTGCCTCTGCGGGGCAGGTGCCGTGTGGGTAAGGTCCCCACCCATGAGCCACGTCGCCACCATCACCCGGCGCCGCATCCTGCTCGCCGCGCCGAGCATGGCCGGGGTGTTCGTGGCGGCCTTCGGCTTCGCCGCTGCGCTCACCCCGTCGCTCCTGCCTCGGCGCCTGGTCTTCCTTCTCCTGCTGACCGGGCTGGGCGCCATCGCTGGCTACGCGATCGGCACGACGGCCTGGTGGGCGCTGCGGAAGATTCCGGCGTTGCGGGCATGGCGCGTCCCGAGGCTCGTGCGCTTCGGGACGCCCGCGCTGGCCTGGCTGATCGCCCTCGCGTTCGTCCCCGTGGCCGTCACCTGGCAGGCCGAGCAGCAGTCGGCCCTCGACATGCCCGCCGCCCTGCCGTCGACGATCACGCTCATCGTCGTCAGCGCCGTGATCATGGTGGTCCTGCTGGGCCTAGGCCGGCTGGCCCGGCTGGCCACGGACCGTCTGGCCGCATTGCTCGCCAGGATCGGCCCGATCCGCAGGTGGGTCAGCGGCCACCAGCCTGGCAAGGTCCACCGCTCCATCGCTGTCGTGCGGCTCGCGGTGGCGATCGTGCTCATCGTGCTTGGTGCCCTGGGCCTGCGCACGGGCATCTCGATGCTCATCTCGTCCTACGACAGTGTCAACGCCGACCAGACGGGGCAGTCACCGACCGACCTTGGCATCAACAGCGGCAGCGAGGGCAGCCTCGCACCGTGGGACACGCTGGGCCGCGAGGGCCGGTTCTACGTGAGCAACACGATGACCCCGGATGACATCGCGGCGATCACGGGCCGGCCGGCCGATGTCCCGGTGCGGGTGTACATCGGCATGCAGCAGGGCGACACGCCAGACGCCCGCACCGCCCTGGCCGTGCAGGAACTGGACCGGGTCGGCGCATGGGACCGGGAGTACCTCGTCATCTTCGGGGTCACCGGCACCGGATGGGTGGACCCCAATGCCATCAACGCGCTCGAGGCCGTCACCGATGGCGATGTGACGACTGTTGCCGTCCAGTACTCGGCGGTGCCGAGCTGGATTGGCTTCGTGATCGACCCCCAGACGACGATCGACCAGAACCGAAGCATGATCGACGGCGTGCTCGCTGCGTGGCGCGCGCAGCCGGCCGACCAGCGCCCGGAGCTGATCCTGTTCGGCCAGTCCCTCGGTGCCATGGGCACGCAGGGGGCATGGACGGGCGCGGCCACGCCGGTCGACGTCACCGCCGAGATCCCGCACGTCATCTGGATGGGCCCGCCGGCGGCGGCGGTCCTGTGGAGCACCTGGCAGGACGAGCGCACGTCGGGTCCCGCGTGGGACCCGGTCATCGGCGACGGGTCGATCACCCGTGTGCTGGTGAGCCCGTCCGACACCAGCCACGAGTTGAAGGCGCCGCCGACCATCGTTTTCGCCGCGCACGCGAACGACCCGGTCGTGTACTGGAGCCCGGACCTGTTGCTGCGCAAGCCGGACTGGCTGAGCCCGCCGCTCGGCCCCGGCGTTGCCCCGGAGATGCAGTGGTACCCGGTGATCACGTTCCTCCAGGTGGGAATGGACCTGATCGGCGGCGGTGAGCCACCCGAGGTGGGGCACAACTACAGTGCCAACATGGGGCCGGCGATCGCGCTGGCGGTGAACCCGGAGGGCTGGACGGACGCCACGACGGCCCGGCTGCAGGCAGCCCTGCCTGCGCTGCGCTACCAAACCGGCTAGACCACCCTCGCGAGTGGGCACTCGTCGCGGCTGCGCCGCGACGAATCGCAGCGACAAGTGCCCGCTCGCGGGAGGTGGCCGGGCAACGGCGTGGCCGGTGCTACAGAGAGTCGACGACCTCGATCGTGCGGAGCGTCGGGTCGCTGCAGTAGGCCACCCGACCCACTCGGCCGGCGATCGCGATCGCATCGACGGTCTCCTGGGTCACCCGCTCCCCCGGCGCCAGCAACGGGATTCCGGGCGGGTAGGGGCAGAACTGCTCCGCGCTCACCTCGCCGATGGCATCCGCCAGCGGGATCCGGCGACGGCTGGCGAAGAACGCCTCCCGCGGGGTCACCACGACCTCCGGCTCGTTCGACCACACGGCCGCCGATGCCCCCGCCCGCGGCTCGCCACGGCCCTCCTCGATGAGCACGATGAGGCAGTCGGTTACCTCGTCGACGAAGGCCGGCTCGTCCAGGAGAGTCATCGTCAGCACGAGTGTGTCGCGGTCCGCGGATTCAGGTCCATGGCCGAGGTCCCACAGCCGCTGGTTCAGGTCGACGCCGGACGCGCCCGTCCGGGGCAGCCACAGCGACACCTTGAATGGGTCGACGCCGCCTGGGACGTTGCTGTCGTCGAGCACGACCACGCCCGGCACCGCCGAAAGCCGACGGCGCATTCCCAGCACCAGTTCCATCGTCCGGTCGAGCGCCGCCCCGCCGTCCCGCTCCAGCACGGCCCTCGTGGCATCGATCGACGCCAGCAGCGTGCCCGACGGAGACGTCGTGGCCACGAGGTCGACGCAGCGGTCGAGTTGCCCGCGCACCACGCCCCCCTCACGCATGCTCAGGACCGCCGTCTGCGAATAGCCCATGAGCGCCTTGTGCACGCTGGTCACCGAGACGTCCGCGCCCTGCGCCAGCGCGCCGCGACCCGGCAGGAAGCCCAGGTGCGCGCCCCACGCCTGGTCGACGACCAGCGGGATGCCGCGGGCATGCGCCGCAGCAGCCAGCCCCGGGATGTCGGAGAGCGATCCGACATACGACGGCGAGGTGACGAAGCAGCCAGTGATGTCCGCGCTCACGCCCAGCAGGTCGGCAGCAGGGATGCCGATGGGCAGGCGGAACTCAGGGTCGAGATCGGGGTAGATCCACACCGGCCGCGCCCCCGTGATCACCAGGGCCGCGTGCGTGCTCCGGTGCGACGTGCGGTCGACGGCGACGGCTCGATCCGGATGGGTGATGGTCGACAGCGCGGCGATGTTGCCCTGCGACGAGCCACCCACGAGGAACCGGCAATGGTCTGCACCGACCGCAGCGGACCACAGGGCCTCGGCCTGTGCCAGGTAGTGATGCGTGAACGCGTTGTCGTCCACGCCCCCTTGCAACGGCAGATCGTCGCGTACCAGCGAGCGGAGCAGGTCGTCGCCGAGCGCGGGTGCGTCGGCTGCGTACCTGTTCTTGTGGCCGGGGATCTGTAGCGGACGGCGGGCGGCGGCCATGGCACGCTGCCAGGCCGCGACAAGGGGTGCATCGAAGTCCTGCTGATCGACCAACGGGCTCTCGGACACTCGGTCTCCCCGTGGTGTTGGCTGGCAGGGTGGACGCCACCCCCATCCTGTCGCACGATGCGACGGGGCCGCAGGCTGGAATGCGAGTGCTCGTCGCCCCCTCGGCCTTCAAGGGGTCTTTGTCGAGCACGCAGGCAGCGGAAGCCATGAGCGCCGGGGTCCACGCGGCGCTACCGGGCGCAGTCGTCGACGTCGTGCTGATGGCCGACGGAGGGGACGGGTCGATCGATGCCCTCGTGCGAGCCGGCTTCACCGCCCACGAGGTCGAGGCACGCGGCCCGACGCTGGTCCCGGGACAGTCGGCCATCGCGGTGACCGGCGCGCGCGCGGCCGTCGAACTGGCGAGCACGTGCGGACTGACCCGATTGCCCGGCGGCCGGCTGGAACCCCTCGCCAGCAGCACGCACGGGCTGGGCGACGCCATCCGCGCGGCGCTCGATCTGGGAATCGACGAACTGCTGCTGTGCGTGGGCGGGAGCGCGTCCACGGACGGTGGCGCCGGGATGCTGCAGGCACTCGGCGCGGTCCTGCTGGACGCGACGGGGCGTCCGGTGCAGGCATGCGGCGGGACCCTTGGCCACATCGCGTCCCTGGACCTGTCACGCCTGGACGCCCGACTGGCTGGCTGCCGGGTCACCGTCGCCACGGACGTGAGCAGCCCGTTGACCGGGAACACCGGTGCCGCTGCGGTGTTCGGGCCGCAGAAGGGTGCATCGCCCGCTCAGGTCCGTGCCCTGGAGGAGGCGACGGTGTCGTGGGCCGGTGTCCTCGCCGGCATTGCGGGCCGGGACGTCGCGGGAGTGTCCGGTTCTGGTGCGGCCGGCGGGACCGCGGCCGCCGCCCTCGCCGTCCTGGGTGCCGAGATCGCACCGGGCGCCGAGGCAATCGCGGAAGCGACCGGGCTGAGAGCCGCTGTTGCCCGTGCAAGCCTCGTCGTCACGGGCGAGGGAAGCTTCGACGAGCAGAGCCTGCTGGGCAAAGGGCCATCGCTCGTGCTGCGCTGGGCGGGCGAGGCCGCCCGCCCAGCGGCGCTCGTGTGCGGGTCGATCGGGCTGCCCGCCGACCGCGTGCGCGCGGCGGGCGCCACGGCCTGGGCTGCCCTCGACGATGGGGCTGACCTCCCGGACGCGATCTCCCGAGCGGCACAGTTGCTGCCGGCCGCCACGGCCCGGGCCGTCGCCTCTGCGGTCGGCTAGCCGCGCTCGACGCGCAACGCCTGCTCGCTGACGTCGAGTTGGCGCAGCTTGGGCCGCACGATCGCGTCGGGCAGGCCCTCCTCATCCCGCAGGCGCAGCAGTTCCTCCTGCTCGGCCCGGACCATGGCCCGGGCGACGTCGAGCAGGCGGGTCGAGCGCTCGTCCTCCGACGTCCCTTCCCCCTCCGATGCGGTGAGCGTGGCCAGCCGCCGTTCCGCATCGCCGCGCAGCCGATCGGAGACCTCGGCCGGGATGGGGTCCCCCGCTTCCTCCGCCTCGGCTTCGGCGACGCTGAGCCGGTCCAGCGCCGCCCGGGCGAGCATAACGTCGATCCGCCTGATGAGTTCGGCATCGTCGTCGGAGTCCACCTTGAGCAGGCGGGCAAGGGGGGCGAGGGTCAAGGACAGCAGCAGGGTCACCACGATGACGCAGAAGGTCGTCGCGAGGATCAGGTCGCGATACGGCACGGCGTCGCCGGAGGCGAAGGTCAGCGGGATGGAGAAGGCGGCCAGGCCGGAGACCGGCCCGCGGGCCCCCGCCCAGGCGAGCACGGCCGAGCCGCGCAGGTATGTGCGCCCGAGCGACGCCTGGCGCGCGGCCCGGTTGAGCCCGACCATCCCGGCCACGAACAGCGCGCGAGTCACGACCAGTGCGAGGACCACGACGCCCACGAGGACTGCGACGTGGACCTTCGCCTGGCCATCGAGCCGGCCCAGGACATCGGGGAGTTCAAGGCCGACGAGGAAGAAGGCGAGCGCCTGCAGCACGAAGGTGATGTGCCGCCAGACGATGGCGCTCTGCACCCGGCCGGACTGGCCGGGCAGCGAGTTCTGCCGGTGGGCGATGACCAGTGCGGCCGCTACGACGGCCAGGATGCCGGAGCCGCGGAGTTCCTCGGCGATGACGTACAGCAGGAACGGGGCGACGAGGACCAGCGCGTTGGCGGCGACGAGGTCCTTGCTCCGTCGCAGGACAACGGACAGCAGCCAGCCGCCCATGCCGCCGACCGCCACGCCGACCGTGACCGCGAGGGCGAAGTAGCCCCCCACTTCCAGCAACGTGACCGACCCGGCACTCGCGGCCAGCAGCGCGACCTTGAGGGCGGTGAGCCCGGTGCCGTCGTTGACGAGGCTCTCGCCCTCGAGGATCGCGACGAGGCGCCGGGGCAGTCCGGCGCGGCGCGCGACGGCGCTGACCGAGACCGCGTCGGTTGGCGCGCGCCCGGCACCGAGTGCCAGGGCCAACGCCGTGGGCTTGGCGACGACCCGCCGCGTCGCCATGCCCACGGCGAGCGTGGTGGCGAAGACAAGCCCGACCGCGAGAGCGATGACGGGTCGGCCGACCTTGCGCAGGTCGACGTACGAGGAGCCCAGCGCCTCGCCGAACACCAGGGGGGCCAGCACCGCTACGAGCACAACCTCGGGATCGGGCGGTGCCGTGGGTCCCACGGGCAGCCACCCGACGACGAGACCGCCAAGGATCAGCGGCAATGCCATGTTCCAGCCGCGCGAGCGGGTGAACGCGGCGATCGCGACGGCGATCACCGCACCGCCAGCCAGCGTGACGAAGGTGTCGTTCATGGGTCGCGCGAGTCTACGCGCGGCGAAGCCTCACTCGGTCAGGCGACCTGGATGGACCGCTTGGACAAGCCGAAGAAGTAGCCGTCGATCACCGTCGCTGGCGGTCGCCCTGGGTCGGTCGCAGCGCCCAGCGTGATGAAGAGCGGGACGTAGTGCTCGACGGTCGGGTGGGCGTACGGCATGCCGGGAGCCATGTCCCGGTAGCCGGCCAGCGCATCCACGTCGCCGCGATCCAGCGCCTCCGCCGCCCAGGCATCGAAGTCCCTGCTCCAGCCGGGGGGCGCCGCTTCCGGCCGCCAGTCGCGCAGGAAGGGCAGCCCATGGGTGAGGTAGCCGGAGCCGATGATGAGCACCCCGTGGTCGCGAAGTGGCTGCAGGGCGCGGCCGATCTCGAGGAGCCTGAGCGGGTCCATCGACGGCAACGACAGCTGCAGAACCGGGATGTCCCCGACCGGGTACATGACCTTCAACGGGACCCAGGCGCCATGGTCAAGCCCTCGGCGGGGGTGCTGATGGAGCGGCTCGCTGGCCGGCAGCACCGAGGCCACCAGCTCGGCCAGCGCCGTGGCGTCCGGGGTGGGGTAGGTCACGGCGAAGTAGCGCGGGTCGAACCCGCTGAAGTCGTAGACGAGGGGCGTTCCGGCGTCTGGCGACGACAGCGTCATCGGCGCGGACTCCCAGTGCGCCGAGACGATCAGGATTGCCTCGGGCCGCGGCAGGCCGGCCGCCCAGGCGGACAGCTCGGCGGTCCACAGGGGGTCGTCGAGCAGCGGCGGGGCGCCGTGGCCCAGATAGAGGGCCGGCATCCGGTCACGGGTCGAGGGGACGGTCATGCCCTCAAGTGTCCGTCACAATAGTTGAATTGTCAACTATTGGCGGAACGACACCTGACCCTCGGCGGCCGTCGCGGGTTCGTCGGCGAAGATCGCGTCCACCCGCTCCCCAAGGCCGAACACGTCCGGCCGCGGGACTGCGCCACGCACCACGGGCTCGGCCGACTCCCAGGTGGAGTTCACGTCGTCGTGGGTGACCGCGAACTCCGCGGGGTCCTCCGCGGCCGCGCTGAGATACCCCTGCCAGGCTCGGTTATGCGCGAGGTATGCCGCACGGGCCTCCTCGATGTCGCGGTGCCAGGGCAGCGCGGCCACCGACGCGACGAGGTCCCCGCCCCGAGTGACTCCGGCGAGCCCGTCCCGGGCCACCGCCGACAGCGCTGCATCCAGGGCCTGGCGATCCGCGTCCGTGAGCGCACCCGTGCCCTCATACGGGGCGAAGGCCTCCCGCACCGCGTCCTGGGCCTGGCCCATCGCCGCCTCCGACACCTCGATCTGGGCCACCAAGGCACGCATCTCGGTGCCGCGCTTGACCCAGTCCGCGGTGACGAGGCCCCCGCTGATCAGCACGGCGAGGAACACGGCGGCCCCCAGGGCCGGCGGAAGCCAGCGCGGAAGGCTGGCGCGGGGCGGTTTCATGCGGCCATTGTCACCCCCGAGTCCTCCAGCCAGCGCACACCGGGGTTCCTTCGTGACTACGGTTGCCCCGTGACGTCGATTCACACGCAGGAGGACTGGCGCGCAGGCTACGAGACCCTGCAAGCCACCCTTGCCGCCCAGTACCGGGCCATCCCGGCCGGCTCGCCGATCCGCCTCGCCAAGCGCACATCGAACCTGTTCCGCCCGCGCGACGCGGTCAGCGCTCCCGGACTCGACGTCGCGGCGTTCGACGGTGTCCTGCACGTGGACCCGGTGGCCCGCACGGCCGACGTCCTGGGCATGACCACGTACGAGCACCTCGTCGATGCCACCCTGCCGTTCGGGCTCATGCCGATGTGCGTGCCCCAGTTGCGCACCATCACGCTGGGCGGCGCGGTCACGGGCCTGGGCATCGAGAGTGCCAGCTTCCGCAACGGCACCCCGCATGAGTCCGTCGTGGAGATGGACATCCTCACCGGCGCTGGCGAGATCCTCACCGTCAGCGGGCGCCCCGACGACCCCCATCGCGACCTGTTCCATGGCTTCCCCAACTCCTATGGCTCCTTGGGCTACGCCCTGCGGTTGCGCATCGAACTCGAGCCGACACGGCCTTATGTCGTCCTGCGCCACGTGCGCTTCGCGACCGCGCAGGCCATGGCCGACGCGATGGCGGTCATCACGGGAACCCGCGAATTCGAGGGCCGTCGCGTGGACTTCGTCGACGGCACGGTCTTCGCCAGCGACGAGCAGTACCTCACCGTGGGCACGATGGTCGACGAGCCACCGGCCGGCCTGAGCGCCAGCGACTACACCGGCATGGGGATCTACTACAGGTCCATCCAGGCAAGGACCATCGACGTCCTCACGATCCACGACTACCTGTGGCGTTGGGACACCGACTGGTTCTGGTGCTCGCGCGCCTTCGGTGCGCAGAAGAAGGCCATCCGCCGGTTCTGGCCGAAGCGCAAGCTCCGCAGCGACGTCTACTGGAAGCTCGTCGCACTCGAGCGGAAGCACGACCTGTCCAACAGGGTTGCCAGGCGTCGGGGTCGTCCGGTGCGCGAGGCGGTCGTCCAGGACGTCGAGGTCCCGGTGGGCCGCCTGGCCGAGTTCCTCGACTTCTTCCACCGCGAGGTGGGCATCGAGCCGGTGTGGGTTTGCCCCCTGCGCCAGCGCGACCCGGCCGCGCGTTGGCCGCTGTACGAATTCGACCCCGAGGTGCTCTACGTGAACGTCGGCTTCTGGTCGACAGTCCCGCTTCCCGACGGGGCGCAACCCGACGAGGGCACGGTGAACCGCCGGATCGAGCAGGTCGTCACGGCCCTCGATGGCCGCAAGTCCCTCTATTCGACGGCCTTCTACGGCCGGGACGAGTTCTGGACAATTTACGGAGGCGAGGAGTACCACCGCCTGAAGTCCCTCTACGATCCCGAACGACGACTGCGCGACCTGTACGAGAAGGTCGTGGAACGGCAGTAGCCCGCTCCGCGACCAGGACGACAAGGAGTGAAGACCATGCGGCTGGCTGACGCCTTCTCCATGATCGTGCCCGCCGAGCGCGGCGTGGGTTTCCGCGCGTATGACGGCTCGTCGTCGGGGCCGCAGGACCCCGAAGTCCTGATGGAGGTACGCAGCCCCCGAGCCGTGCACTATCTCGCTTCCTCGCCCAACCAACTGGGGCTCGCGCGCGCCTACGTGTCCGGAGACCTCGAGATCATCGGCGATGCGTACACCACGCTCAGCCGGCTGTACCCGCTGCCGCTGGACCACCTGTCATGGAGCGACCGGCTGGCCCTCGCCCGCGCCTTCGCGCCGTACGCCCTCAAGCGGCCGGCCCCTCCGCCGCAGGAGCGCCGGCTCAGCGGCCGCCGGCACTCCAAGGGCCGCGACGCCGACGCCATCCACCACCACTACGACGTGAGCAATCGCTTCTACTCCTGGGTGCTCGGCCCCTCGATGGCCTACACCTGCGCCGTCTTCCCGAATGTCGACGCCACCCTCGAGCAGGCCCAGGACGAGAAGTTCGACCTGGTCTGCCGCAAGCTCGGCCTGCAGCCCGGCATGCGGCTGCTCGATGTCGGCTGCGGTTGGGGCGGCATGGTCATGCATGCGGTCAAGCACTATGGCGTGACCGCCATCGGAGTCACCCTCTCGGAGCAGCAGGCGCTCTGGGGCAAGGAATCGATCGAGCAGGCCGGGCTCACCGGCCAGGCGCAGATCCGCTACAGCGACTACCGCGACGTCCCCGAGACGGGCTTCGATGCCGTCTCGTCGATCGGCCTCACCGAGCACATCGGCCGCGCCAACTACCCCTCCTACTTCGCCTTCCTCTACGGCAAGCTCCGCCCCGAGGGCCGCCTGCTCAACCACACGATCACCCGGCAGAACGACGGATGGGTGACGCACTTCCGCAAGTCCTTCATCAATCGATACGTGTTCCCGGACGGGGAGCTGTCCGGTCCCTCCCAGGTCATGACGGCCATGAACACGGCGGGCTTCGAGGTGCGGCACGAGGAGAACCTCCGTGAGCACTACGCCCTCACCCTCAAGCACTGGTGCCAGAACCTCGAGGACCATTGGGACGAGGCGGTCGAGGAGGCGGGCCTGGGCACCGCGCGGGTGTGGCGGCTGTACATGGCCGCATCCCGGCTGGGCTTCGACATCGACATGATCCAGTTGCACCAGATGCTCGGGGTCAAGCTCGGCCCCGGCGGCTCGTCCGGCATGCCGCTCAGGCCGGAGTTCGACCGCGCGCCCGCGCACGCCTGACCCGATCCGGATGACCGATCCGGATGACCGTTCCGCGCCCGATGCGTCGCCAGTCGTGGCCGAGACACGCGGGGCAAATGCGGCCACAGCCGACGAGGCATCGGTCAGGCGGCGGCCTCGACCAGGACGTGGGCGGCGGCCTCGAGCGACAACTCGGTGTACTCGCCGGCGCTGCCGACCGTGACCCCGCCGGCGGACCGGTGCACCTGCACCGAGGCGCCCGGCAGGGCCCCGATGCGTCGCATCGTGATCATCGCCGGGGCGTCATCCTGGAGCGGCTCGGCGATCCGTCGCACGACAACGCGGCGGACCTCGTCGCGTGCCGCCGTGCTGAGCGGCTCCACGGCGGCATCGGATGTCGGATGCGGCACGCCGGGCTCCAGCTCGGACAGTCCGGGAATGGGATTGCCATAGGGCGATTCCGTCGGGTGGCCTAGGAGGTCCAGCAGCCGGAGCTCGACGTTGGCACTCATGACGTGCTCCCAGCGGCACGCCTCCGCATGGACGTCCTCCCACGGCAGCCCGAGCACCTGGACGAGGAAGCACTCAGCAAGCCGGTGCTTGCGCATGACCCGGGTGGCGGCCTCCCGGCCGGCCGGCGTGAACTCAAGGTGGCGGTCCCCCGAGACCACGAGCAGGCCATCGCGCTCCATGCGCGCAACGGTCTGCGAGACCGTGGGTCCGCTCTGGTTCAACCGCTCGGCGATGCGCGCGCGCATCGCGACGATGCCTTCCTCCTGGAGCTCGAAGACGGTCCGCAGGTACATCTCCGTGGTGTCGATGAGCTCGCTCACCAAGCCTCCTGCCACTTTGGTTTGCCTACCCTGAACCTACTGCCTAGCCTGCAACGGTGCCGAGCGTCATGTGGTTCCGCCGCGATCTGCGGCTTCGCGACAACCCCGCCCTCCTGGCAGCCGTGGCCTCGGCCCGCGAGGACGGGGACGGGCGGGTCGTGCCCCTGTTCGTCGTGGACCCGGCCCTCTGGCTGCCGTCCGGGCCGGTCCGGCTCGAGTACCTCCTCGCCTCGTTGCGGGCCTTGGACGAATCCCTGTCCGGCGCGCTGCTGCTCCAGCACGGCGACCCGGTCGAGGTGCTGCCCGAGGTCGCCCGGGCCGCCGGCGCCTCGTCGGTGCACGTGGCCGGCGACTTCGCGCCTTACGGGACATCCCGCGACGCGGCGGTTGCCCAGGCACTCGGTACCGTCCCGCTCATCCCGACCGGCTCTCCCTACGCCGTTGCCCCGGGCCGGATCCGCAAGCCGGACGACACCGCCTACCGCGTCTTCACGCCGTTCTACCGAGCCTGGATTCGGCACGGCTGGCGGGCACCCGTCGGGCCTCCACCGTCCGACGTCGACTGGTGGTCCCCGCTGGAGTGCGACGGCTACCCGGCAGGTCCCGGCCTCGGCACGCTGCGCCTCCCGCCGGCCGGGGAGCAGGCGGCCCGGGACCGATGGGCCGCCTTCCGTGCCTCGGCTTTGGGACGCTACGGCGAGGACCGCAACCGCGCCGACCTCGACGGGACCAGTGCGATGAGCCATCACCTCAGGTTCGGGGAGGTCCATCCTCGGAGCCTGCTCGCGGAGCTCGGCGAGGATGACGAGACGTACCGCCGCGAACTGTGCTGGCGCGAGTTCTACGCCGACGTCCTTCACCACGAGCCCGCGAGCGCCGGCCGGTCGCTCGACGCCAGGTTCGACGCGGAGATGCGCTGGTCCGGCGGGGCGCTCGCCGACGAAGCCCTCGACGCATGGCGCCATGGCCGCACCGGGTACCCGTTCGTGGATGCGGGCATGCGCCAGCTTCGGGCGGAGGGCTGGGTGCACAACAGGGTGCGGATGGTGGTCGCCAGCTTCCTGGTCAAGGACCTGCACCTGCCGTGGCAGCACGGCGCCCGCGAGTTCATGCACTGGCTCCGGGACGGGGACCTCGCCAGCAATGCGCACGGCTGGCAGTGGACTGCTGGCTGCGGCACCGACGCCGCCCCGTTCTACCGGGTCTTCAACCCCGTCCTCCAGGGCCTGAAGTTCGACCCGGACGGCGATTACGTGCGCCGCTACGTCCCCGAGCTTCGCCACCTGGCGGGCAAGGCCGTCCACGAGCCGTGGAACGCCCCGGACGGCTTCGACCATGGCTATCCGGAGCGCATGGTCGACCACGCGGCTGAGCGGGACGCGGCCCTGGCCGACTTCGAGGCGATCCGCCGGCCTTCCTGACGACGTGGCTCCCCGGCGCGGGGGCCTGCGGCTGCCAGACTGCTGGGCATGACCGTCGTCGCCGTCCTCTCCATGAAGGGGGGCGTGGGCAAGAGCACCGTGTCACTCGGGCTGGCCAGCGCTGCGTGGGCCCGCGACATGCGCGCGCTGGTGGTCGACCTCGACCCGCAGGCCAACGCCACGATGGCATTGGATGCCATGGGCGCCCCATTCACGACCAGCGACGTGCTGGCCGACCCGCGCCCCGGGGTGGCGGCCGATGCGGTTGTCGACAGCGCATGGGGTCCGACGGTGCGGGTCCTTGGCGCCGAGCGCAGCCTCGAGCACCGCAACTCGCGGCAGGGCCGCAACTCCGCCAGCCGGCTGCGTACCGGGCTGGCCACGATGCCGCGCGACTACGGGGTCGTCGTGATCGACTGCCCCCCGTCGCTGGGCGAGCTCACCCGCAACGCCCTGCACGCCGCGGACCGGGCGATCATCGTCACGGAGCCGAATCACTTCGCGGTGCACGGTGCCGCCGAGGCCCTCGAGGCAGTCGCCGTGATCGCGCGCGCGGCCAATCCGCGCCTCACCGTCGCCGCGGTCGTCGTCAACCGCATGCGACCGGACGAGCGCGAGCATCGGCTGCACGCCGACCTGCTCGCCGCGGAGTACGGCGCGCTCGTCTTCTCTCCGCCGCTCCCGGAATGCCCGGGCATCCCCCAGTCGCAGCGCGCGGGCAGCCCGATCCACGCCTGGAACTCCCCCGGCTCTCGGGACGTGGCCGACCTGTTCGACGACCTGCTCGACGCGGTACTGCCACCGCCTCCGCCGCGCCAGGCCGTCCCGGCCTTCTCGCTGCGCAAGTACCTGGCGTGACCATGAGCCGTGACCCGTTGAGCAAGGCCGGCGATGCCGGCCTGCATCCGTCCGCCGAGCGAACCGAGCCCTCCTACCTCCGGCGCGCGGCGACGACAGCCGACTCCGTCGGCGCGCCCGACAAGGACAAGCTGGTGGACCTCGGCGTGCGTGTGCCGAAGTCGCTGCGCAAGTCCGTGCGCGCGGAGGCCGAACGCCGCGGGATGAGGGTCGACGACGTGGTCGCCGAGGCCCTGCGCGAGCGCACGCCCCGCTAGCCCAGTCAGGGCACCGGATGTCGCGCGTCGTATCGCAGGAATGACGGACTCTTGGCGACGAGCCCCACGGACAGGGCGATGCAGGCCAAGCCCCCGGAGATCACCGAGACGGCCTCACCGAACGCCGCCGCCACCACCCCGGCCTCGACGTCTCCCAGCCGAGGGCCACCCGCGACCACGACCGTGAACACGCCCTGCAGGCGGCCCCGGTACTCGTCCGGCGTCGCGGACTGCAGGATCGTGCTGCGGAACACCGCGGAGACGTTGTCAGCCGCGCCCGCGATCGCCAGGAAGAGCAGGGCGAGCGGCAGCCATCGCACGAGTCCGAAGCACGTGATCGCGGCCCCCCAGACGAGGATGGCGCCGACGATCGCGCGGCCCTGCCAACGCACCCGACCGAGCGGCCCGCTCAGCACGCCTGACACGAGGGCGCCCATGGCGGGCGCGGCCGACAGCAGGCCGAGGACCAGCGCCACATCGCGCGTGCTCCCGCCGTACCACGTGACCGCGATCGCCGGGAAGAGCGCGCGCGGCATCCCGAAGACCATGGCCACCATGTCCTGGTAGAAGGTCATCTGGAGATTGAGCTTGCCCTTGAGGAAGGCAAACGCCTCCTTGACCGCGGACCAGCCCGCGCGCGGGGCCTCCTTCCCGGGCTCGACGATGGGCGGCAGGCTCGGTAGCCGGAACATGGCCCAGGTCACCGCCGCGAACGCGACCACGTCGACGGCGTAGGGAAGCGACACCGTTCCGCTGGCCGCGACGAGCACGCCGCCGAGCAGCGGGCCGAGCGTGAAGCCGAGGCTCCACGTCAAGGTCACGAGCGCATTGGCTGCGGGAAGCAGGTCGCGCGGCACGATGCGCGGGATGATCGACTGACGGGCCGGGCTGCCGACCGCGAAGAAGGCAGACTGGACGGCCACGATGCCGTACAGCAACAGGACCGACTGCGACTGCATGAGCGACTGGGCGAGGAAGGCGGCGGAGCAGAGCCACAGTCCCAGGGCACTGATGAGGCCCACCAGCCTGCGGTCGTGCGCGTCCGACAGGGTGCCGCCGTACAGCCCGAACCCGATCAACGGAATCAGCTGGGCAAGCCCGACGAGGCCGACCATCAGGCTCGACTGGGTGATGTCGTACACCTGGAGGCCGACCGCGACCGCCGCCATCTGCTGGCCGATGTTGCTGATGCCGAAGGCCGACCACAACCGGCGGTACGGCGCACTGACGCGCAACGGCGTCAGGTCGGCGAAGAGGCGGGCCACGCCGGGAACCTACGCCCCGGCGGGCACCGGGCATCAGGGGGACAGTCGTTCGATGACCCAGTCGTCAGCGCGATCCAGCCGGGCGGGCACGGAAGCCGCAGCGCCGGTGACACGGGCGCGGTACCTCAGCCGGTCATGCAACCGGGAGGCCCGGCCCTGCCAGAACTCGACGGTGTCCGGGCGGACCAGCCAGCCGCCCCAGAACGGCGGGACCGGCACGTCGCTGCCCGGTGGGTGCTGGTCGGCCAGGTCGGCGTAACGCCGCTCGAGGTCGGCCCGGCCCGCCAGCACGGCGGACTGCCGGCTGGCCCAGGCCCCCAGCCGCGACGAGTGCGGGCGGGACCCGAAGTACGCGGCCACCTCGTCGCGCGGCAGCAGTTCGGCCTGCCCCACCGCGACGATCTGGCGGTGCATCGCGAACCACGGGAAGACGAGCGATGCGCGGGGGTTGTCGTGCAACTCCGTGGCCTTGCGCGAGCCGAGGTTGGTGAAGAACACGAACCCGCGGGCGTCCGCCTCCTTGAGCAGGACCGTTCGCGCACTGGGCTGGCCGTCGACGGATGCCGTGGCCACCACCATGGCGTTGGGCTCGGCCAGGCCGACCTCGACGGCCTCGTCGAACCAGGCTCGAAACTGCTCGAGGGGCGTCGCGGCGAGCCCGTCCTCGTCGAGAGCCCCGGTCTCATACGACACGCGCAGGCCAGCGATGCCCGCTGCCTGATCGCCTGGCGGCGTGCCGGATGAACTCATGACCCGATCTCACCACGGATCCGCTCACGATGTTGAATAGGCGCGGGTCGTCCGCTCGAGGGGAGAACGCCGTGTCCGATTTCGTTCCGGGACTCGAGGGAGTAATCGCCTTCGAGTCGCAGATCGCCGAGCCCGACCGTGACGGTAGCGCCCTGCGCTATCGCGGCGTCGACATCGAGGAGCTCGTCGGACGCGTGTCCTACGGGAACGTGTGGGGGCTGCTCGTCGACAACGAGTTCAATCCCGGGCTGCCGCCCGCCGAGCCCTTCCCCATCCCGATCCACTCCGGGGACGTGCGCGTCGACGTCCAGTCCGCGATCGCGATGCTCGCACCGGCCTGGGGACTCCAGCCGCTCCTTGACATCGACGATGACATGGCTCGCGAGAACCTGGCCCACGTCTCGGTGATGGCCCTGTCCTTCGTCGCGCAGTCCGCACGGGGGCTGGGCAAGCCGATGGTCCCCCAGGCGCACATCGACGAGGCGACCACCGTCGTCGAGCGGTTCATGCGCCGGTGGCGCGGGGACCCGGATCCGCGACATGTGCAGGCGGTCGATGCCTACTTCGTCTCCGCCGCCGAGCACGGGATGAATGCGAGCACGTTCACGGCTCGGGTCATCGCGTCAACCGGATCTGATGTCGCGGCAGCCATCTCCGGCGCAGTCGGAGCGATCAGCGGCCCCCTCCACGGCGGCGCGCCCTCGCGCGTGCTCACCATGATCGAGGAGATCGAGCGCACCGGCGATGCGGGCGCCTACGTCCGCGGCGTCCTCGACCGCAACGAGCGGCTCATGGGCTTCGGCCACCGCGTCTACCGCGCCGAGGACCCGCGAGCCCGCGTCCTGCGCCGCACGGCGCGCGAGCTCGACGCCCCGCGTTACGAGATCGCCGAGGCGCTCGAGGCCGCCGCCCTCAAGGAGTTGCGCGAGCGCAGGCCAGACCGCGTGCTGGAGACCAACGTCGAGTTCTGGGCCGCGATCGTCCTGGACTTCGCGGAGGTCCCGGCGGCCATGTTCACGTCGATGTTCACGTGCGCCCGCCTCGCCGGCTGGAGCGCGCACATCCTTGAGCAGAAGCGCACCGGCCGGCTGATCCGCCCCTCCGCCCGTTACGTGGGTCCCGCCCCGCGGTCACCCGAGCAGGTCCCCGGCTGGGATCCCGTCATGGTCGCCCCGACCGGCTACACGCCCACCTCCTAGACTGGGCACACCGCCTCACGCCTGGAGAAGACGACCGTGCCCGTCGCGCCCGAAGACATCACCATCCCTGCGGGCCTGCTCCCCGCGGACGGCCGGTTCGGATCGGGACCCTCGAAGGTCAGGCAGCCGCAGGTCGAGGCGCTTTCCGCCGCTTGGCAGACGTACCTGGGCACCTCGCACCGGCAGAAGACGGTCAAGTCGCAGGTGGGCCGGCTGCGTGCAGGGCTCGCGTCGCTGTTCTCGCTGCCGGACGGCTACGAGGTGGTCCTGGGCAACGGCGGCTCGACCGCCTTCTGGGACATCGCGTCCTTCGGCCTGATCCGCGACCGGGCGCAGTTCCTGTCCTTCGGGGAGTTCGGCGCCAAGTTCGCCAGCGGCGTGACGAAGGCGCCACATCTCGGCACGCCCACGCTCCTGTCCGCCGACCCGGGCGGGGCGCCGGCCTTCACGCCCGAGGCTGGCGTCGACGCGTACTGCAGCCCGCACAACGAGACCTCCACCGGCGTCGCGGTGACCCCCGCCCGGGTGGCCGGGGCCGACGCCGGGGCGCTGATGGTCATCGACGCGACAAGCGCAGCCGGCGGGCTGGCCGTCGACTCGGCCGAGTTCGACACCTACTACTTCGCACCCCAGAAGAGCTTCGGCTCGGACGGCGGGCTGTGGTGCGCGCTCATGTCGCCCACGGCCATCGACCGTGCTGCGGAGATCAAGGCCTCGGGCCGCTGGATCCCGGACTTCCTTGACCTGCAGACCGCCATCGACAACTCACGGCTCGACCAGACCTACAACACCCCCGCACTCGCGACGATCCTCATGATGGCCGAGCAGGTGGACTGGTTCAACGAGAACGGCGGCCTGGACTGGTGCACCGACCGCACGGCCGAGTCGTCGGGCGTGCTCTACGACTGGGCGGAGGCCAGCCCGCTCGCCACGCCCTTCGTCCGCGACCCGGGCCTGCGCTCCAAGGTCGTCGCCACCATTGACATTGACGAATCGGTCGATGCCACCGGGATCACGAAGGCGCTGCGCCGCAACGGCATCGTCGACACCGAGCCGTATCGCAAGCTAGGTCGCAACCAGTTGCGCGTAGCCGTGTTCCCCGCGGTTGAGCCCGACGACGTCCGCGCCCTCACCGGCTGCATCGACCACGTCATCTCGCAACTCACGTGACTGGGGTCGCGCGGGCGGCCGAGTACGCACCCGCCCGCGACCGCCCCACCTGGATCGCCTACGTCCAGTTGTCGCTCTTCGCGTCCTTCCTCTACGCCTTCGGAGCCACCCAGGCCCTCCTCCGCGACGAGCAGGGGACGACCCGCTCGGTCGCCGGCCTGCATGGCACCGCCCTGGCCATCGGCGGACTGCTCGGCGCGATGCTCACGACCACGGTCATCGAGCGCTGGGGCCGAGGTGTGGTCATGCGCGCATCGGCGATCGCAACCGCGATCTCCATCCTCGTCTACTCCACCCCGAGCGCAGCCCTGCCAGTGTCTCTGGCCGGCGCAGCCCTCGCCTGCTTCTTCGGCACCCTCCTGCTCATCTCCATCAACGCATTCCTGCTGGACGATCAGGGCAACGCCGGGCCGGCAGCCCTGACGGAGGCCAACGCCCTCGCCTCCCTGGCCGGGCTGATCGGTCCGCTGGCCGTCGGCATCGGGGCGGCGACCGTGCTCGGCTGGCGCACGGGCCTCTGGGTGCTCGTCGTGGCGCTGCTCGCCCTGGAAGCCTGGCGCGGGCGCAACCTCGCCGTGTTCGGCACGCGTGGGCTGGCCGCGCACGAGGACGCGCCCGGCCGACTGCCGCGGCATGTGCTGTGGACGCTCGGCATGCTCATGTGCTTCCTCGGCGCCGAGTTCTGCCTGACCTTCTGGGGGGCGGACCTCCTTCGGGAGCAGTGCGGATTTGGCCCGGCCGCGGCTGCCGCCTCCCTGGGCACGATCACCGGCGGCATGCTGGTCGGCCGGCTGATCGGGTCCCGCCTGGCACAGCGCGTGCCCACCGAGGCACTGCTCAAGGGCTCGATCCTCGTGGCACTCGCGTCGTTCGCCCTGGTCTGGTCCTTCACCGCGTGGCCGGTCGTCCTGCTCGGCCTGTTCCTGACCGGCGTGGGGATCGGCGTGCACTGGCCGCTCGGCGTGGCGCGGGCAGTCCGGGACTCGGGCGGCATGACGGACCGGGCATCGGCGAGCGCGTCCATCGCCGGCAGCATCGCGATCGGGGTGGCCCCGATCGTCCTCGGGCTGGCGTCGGACACGATCGGGTTCCACCGGGCCTTCCTGCTGGTCCCCGCGCTGCTGGTTGTCGGCCTCGTGATCGTCGTGATCAGGCCCGTGCCCGACGCCACCCGGCAATAGCCAGGACGCCGAGGGCGACCACTCCCGCTCCGACGAGCCAAGGCAGCAGGCCCGCGATCGTGGTTTCCGCGGACGGTGTCGCCGCAGTCGCGGTTGCGCTCGGCGAGGGGCCGGCGTCGGGGACGGTCGCGACGGCCTCTGCACCCGGCGCGCGGGGCGCCGGAACACGCATGAGCCGGTCGTCTCGCTCGCTCGCCACGAGCAACGCGTCCCCCTCGCGGGTCCACGTCACCGCCTCGCCCTGGGGCTGTATCGGCAGGGCAATGAGCCCGGACGACTGGCCGGGTGGCTCGCCGTCGAAGACCTCCGCGTCGACATAGTCGCGCAGCACATACCGGCTGCCGTCCGGGCTCACCGCCGCATCCGTCACCAGCCCGCCGACTCGGGCGACGGGGCGCGCGACGTTGACGGACGAGGTGGACATCCTCCGGGGCAGGGCATAGATCCGCCCATGGGCCAGTTGCTTCGTGACGAGCCACATCCGGCCAGTCGTCGGGTCGACCATGAGTGCCTCGGCGTTGTGCGGCCGGTCGCGGTAGCTGACCGGGTAGGTCCGCGCGCTGACGGCCTGGTCGACGAGGACGCGCGGCTCCCGGATCCGGTGCAGCCAGACCTGCGGCCAGGAATCCAGGTTGTCGCCTATGTCCGCCAGCCAGAGAACGGGCCGGCCCTTGCCGTCCCGCCCCGTGGCGATCGCCTCGAGGTCCCTGGCCTCGATGCCGGTCACCTCCACTGTGGCAATCGTCCGGCAGGTCTGGCCGTCGACGGCGTACAGGTACGGTCCCCCGCCGGAGTCGGCGTGGACCCACAGCACGCCGGGGTGGCGCAGGGAGTAGGTCATCCCGCTGATCTCGGCGAAGCGCTCGTCAGCGAACTGGCAGACGCGGGTCGCCCCCTCGTCTGCGACGGCAGGAGGGCCGCCCACCACGCCTGCTGCAGCAAGTGCCACGGCGACGGCCGCGACCGCCCTCACTGCTTCCACAATGCCGCAACCACGAAGACGAGGGTGAGGGACACCAGCACCACGAGGGTCACCGCACGCCTCGTCCGGGGATCCACGGACCCAGCCTATGCGGGGCGATCGGGAGCGGGCCGGCCTCGATGCCTGCCGGCGGGCGGGCGGGGTACCGTGCGGCCATGAGCACCGATGGGCGCCTGGCGAAGGCGGATCACGACGCGATCCTGCCCGTAGCGATCGGGACCGGCCTGTGGCTGGTCGTGCTGCTGGTGCTGGCCCTGCGCAGGGACTCACTCGATGCTGCCGGCAATGGATGGTGGATCCTTGCCGCCGCCGTGGGAGCGCTCAGCGGCGCACTCGGGCTGGTCTTCCTGTTCTGGCGCAGGACCCGAGGCGCGAACGGCGGCTAGGGCGCGAGCCGGGTGAGCAAGGCGTCCACATCGACGAGCGCGATGCGGATGAAGGAATCGGAGCAGCCATACGGCAGCACGAGGGTGCGCCCATGCAGCAGCCCTCCGCACGAGTACACGACGTTGGGTACGTAGCCGTCCCGGTCGTCCGGGCGAGGCGTGATCAACGGCTCACGGAGCCGGCCGACGACCACCCGCGGATCGTGCAGGTCCAGCAGCATCGCCCCCATGCTGTACTCGCGCATGGGACCCACGCCATGGGTGAGCACCAGCCAGCCACGCTCGGTCTCGATCGGGGGCCCGCAGTTGCCCACGTGCACGATCTCCCACGGCTGACGGGGCGTCTGCAGGACGCACCACTCCTCCCAGCAGACCATGTCCATCGATGAGGCGATCGTGTTGTTCTCGCGGTCCCACCGCGACAGGGCGAGGTACCGGCCCTCCACCGTCCGAGGGAATATGGCCATGCCCTTGTCACGTGCGGCGGCCCCGCCGAGCTGGCTGATGTCGAAGCTCCGGAAATCACGCGTGCGCATCAGCTGCGGCACGATCCGCGTCCCGTCGAAGGCCGTGTAGGTCCCCCGGTAGTCGACGGTGCCGTCGTCGTCGGTGAAGCGCACCAGGCGCACGTCCTCCATGCCATGGCTCTCCGTGGGCGAATGCGGGATGAGCACCCGCTGGTCCATGGCGCTCCCCTCAGGGAAGACGACCGAGTAGTTGCAGGCGGCAATGCGCTCGAGGTGCTCGATCGTGGTCGAGGCGGGGCCCCGGGTGAGGCCCTGGCTCCGCAACCGTTCGATCGCGTGGTCCAACTCGGCTGCCCCGAACGATTCTCCGAGGAGCCCGAGGACGTAATCCGCGCCGTCCTGCCCGGCTCCGATCCCGGCCAGCTGTGCCGCGAACACCGCCCTGGAGTACACCGGTGGCGTCAACGCGGGCAGGACCGTGAATCGGTCGGGCTCGTCGATGCTGACGACGTCGGCTCCGTCGATCGAACCGGTCCGGAACTCCACACTCGACACGTGGCCCTCGCCCACCGCACGCACGCTCATGAGGAAGCGCACGGACCCGTCCGGCTGGCCGGACTGGTCGGGGTGGGCGACCATCGAGGGGTTGAACAGGGCTGCGGACTCGATCGCGTACTCCTGGGTGAAGTAGGCGCCGATGAGCTGGCGACGCGCACGCGACACCCGGCCCGGGTGGGGCAGCCGGTGGGCGACCAGCTGGAACCGGTTGTTCAGGATGTCGGGCAGGTCGCGGTGGCGGGGGCTGAATGACGTGAGCGTGGCGCTCAGCGTCCGCTCCACCTCCGCGGGGGTCATCGCCTGGACCCGCTCCAGGACCCCGGTCGCCCTGGACTCCCCCAACGTGAGCAGCTCCTGGCCGGGCAGAAAGGTCTTGACCACCACCCGCCCGGGATCGGGCTGGAGGACGTGCGGCGTCCACCGGACCAGAGGACTCGCCGGCCGCCTGCTCACGAGGCCGGCACGAGGAGCGCGGCCCGGGCCAGCTGGAAGGTGGCGATGGCCGACAGGGTGGATTCGGCCCCTTGGTTCAGGTTCACGGCATCGCGCAGCAATCCGTCGTGGCCGCCGCCCGTGGCCGGGTCGTACAGCGCCAGGCCGACATCGTTCCAGCCCAGGAACCAAGCGGAGCACCGGTCGAGCACGTAGGCCCAGCGCGCATCGCCGGTGTGCGCGAGGGCGCGCGCGCTTGCCTCGGCCAGCGACGACACCTCGATCGGCTGCTGGTCGAAGCCCGGGACGGCGTCACCGGGACCGCGGCCGCCTGTCGGGGTCACCGACAGGTGCGTGCCGCGGGTCTCCTGCTCGACGAGCCATGACAGCAGTGCGATCCCGTCCGCCCAGGTCCGTTCGTCGTCGAGCCCCTCGCCGATCACCATCATGGCCTCGGGCAGGAGGGCGTTCGCGTAGCCCAGGCTCGGCTGCGGCCAGGGCCAGCGAGGATCCATGGCCGGTCGGCCGATCACGGTTCTGGCGTCCCTCAGCAGGGCAAGGGCGCGCGAATCGCCCGGCGCTGCCCGTAGGACCTCGCGCGCACCTACAGCCGCGTGGGCCATGGCCCGCGGGTGCGTTGAGCGTGCCTGGAGCATGCGGCGCGCGGCCGTCAACGCCCGCTCCCTCATGTCCTCATCGACACACGAGGCAGCCGCGGTGCCCAGGCCCCACAGCGCCCGGCCCCAGTGGTCGCCAGTGCCTGGGGCATCCGTCCAGTCGCCACGATCCTGTCGACGGTTGTGGGCGCTGCCGTCTGGCGCGATGGCATCGACGGTGAACGCCA
This sequence comes from Actinomycetota bacterium, assembly GCA_030645615.1. GTDB lineage: Bacteria > Actinomycetota > Actinomycetes > S36-B12 > S36-B12 > UBA10649. The sequence continues at coordinate 169,470 of JAUSNB010000035.1, forward strand.
GGTACGTGGCGCTCAACTGCCTGACCATGTCCGTGGGCGCAGGCTCGCGTGCGGTCACGACGAGTCCGCGGGCCACGTCATCGACGCAGAAGCCGTGCTCCGTCCTGGGCATGGCGAACTCCGCGTGCTCGAACAAGCCGTCTGCGGTGCTCATGCCTTCGAGGTGGGCGAAGGACGGCGCGGGGACCCTCACGCGACGGACAGCGACGTGGCCGCCACGAGCGAGCGGCCAAGCCTCGTGTACTCGGCGGCGACTCCGGACCACAGCAGTCCGGGCGCCAGATCGCTCGCGATCGAGCCCATGGATACGGCCAGGCCAGGCTCAGTGAGCACGCGCCGCAGGGCCGCAGCAATGGCCTTCGGGTCCCGCTGGGGCACGAGGATGCCGGCGCCGGACGACAGCAATTCCACGGCGTGCGGGAACGCGGTGGAGACGACCGGCTTGCCGGCCACAACGGCCTCGGTCAGGACGCCGGAGGTCACTTGGTCGCGCGAGTCGTACGGCAGCAGCACCACGTCGGCATCGCGGACGACCGCGCGCAGCGAGGCCTCGTCCAGGTAGTCGCCCTCGAGGCAGACCATCTCCTCGATGCCAAGGTCACTGACGAGTGCCGACAGGCTTTCCCGGTAGCGCTCGCCGTCGCGCTCGACGACCCGCGGATGGGTCTCGCCGACGATGCGATAGCGCGGTGCGGGCACCAGGTCTGCTAGCTCAGCGACGGCCGGGATGGCCCACTCGATGCCCTTGCCCTCGCCCATGAGGCCCCAGGTCAGGATGGTCGGGCGGGCATCCACGGCTGGGGCGACCAGGCCCGGGACCGCCCGGTTGTCGGCCGCGCCGTGCGCGATGACCCTCACCTTGGCTGCGTCGATTCGCCAACCGCGCAGCAGCCGTCGGCGTGCGGTCTCCGTCATCGTGACGACCGTGGAAGCCGAGGAGATCACCTGGGCCAGCACCTGGTGCTGGTGGAGGGTCGGGTTGGCCAGCACGGTGTGCAGGACGACGATGATCGGCACTCGCACCTGGTCAAGGAGGTCAACGACGTCGGCGCCGTCGGGGCCGCCGAAGATTCCGTACTCGTGCTGGACGATCGCCACGTCGCATGCGTTCAGCGCTTCGGCCGCCGCTCGCATGGTGGAGCGATCCAAGGTCTCCAGTTCTGTCGTCACCAGTTCCACCGGGGCGGCGGGCCCGTCGACAACGCGCACGACGTCGACCCGTGATCCGGATGCGACGAGTTCGGTGGACAGCGCGTAAGCGAAGGTGGCCAGGCCGCACTGGGTCGGCGGGTATGTGCTGAGCATGCTGAAGCTGGTGACCACGAACGGCCCTTCGGGAGGATGGAGCGTTGCAGCGCAACTGCTGCCGATCCGAAACTGGGGCCTGAATATCCCCTGATGGCGCCGCCAGATGGGCGGGCCGTTACTAGAGCGTCCTAGCCTTGTGGAGCCCTCAGTCTACCAGCGATGGGGTCCCCACCCCGCCGGGCAAAAGGCCGCCGGACACTGGTCCGCATTGTCAGGAATGGCCCAGGTCGAGCGGGTCCCACGCCTCCGCGATCTCGTCAGCGGTCACCTCGACACGGGCCTCGGCCTCAACCTCGACCTCGGAGTGCGCGCCGCAGCCGAAGGTCAGCGCCACGACCCGTCCGTCGGCCGGGCTCATTCGGTTCGCGCAGATGGCGAACAACTGGCCGACCGGGCCGCCCACCGGCAGCATGAACCCACACGTCCCGCACTCTCCGGCCGCCTGCCGCGCCATGGGCGTGGTCGGGCCGAAGTCTCCCTCGACCCACCTCTCGGCGGCCTCATCGCGTCCCACGGGGGACAGCACGCGCAGTCGTCCCAGGCCGAGTTCCCATTGCCCCGGCTGCAATGGGGAGGGTGACTGCACGCCCTCGAGGGCGTCTTCGTCGGTGAGCCCGGCCACCAGCCGCTGGTCATCTGCGGGGGTGGGCAGGACATCGCCCGGACCGAGGTCGCCCGGCTGCACTCGCTCGCTCCAGGGCAGCCACGGCGGGGCCACGATGGCACCCTCGCCCGGCAGCAGGACGACGTCGCTGACGGTGGCCGCCTTGGCCCGTGGCACCCGGGCCAGCGTGACCGCCCACCGCCAGCCGCTGTAGGCAGGGCTCAGGCTGGCGAAGTAGTGCGTGGCGACCCGCTCGCCCTCCATGACGACTTCGAGATGGTCCCCCACGAGCGCCTCGCCGGCCTCGGTCACGGCGGCCTCCCGGGCTTGCTCGGTCGCGGCGAGGAGGACGGCGTCGCGCTTGAAGTCGGTAGCCGTCGGCGTCATGGCGTGATTGTCTCCCACCTGCTGCATCGGCGTTCGCGGGGGGCCGAGGATAGGGTCGGAGGCATGCGCACCCGACTCCTCTTGACCACTGTCGCGGCCGCCGCCCTCGTCCTTGGCCTGAGCGGCTGCGAGAAGCCCGCGCCGGGGGCCACCGCCTTCTCCGGCACCACGAGCCAGTCGAGCGAGGCGACGTGCTGGGGGTTCGACGGCGCGAGCATCGATGTCGATGAGTGCGCGGGGGCCGTCATGGCGGGCGCGCAGTCGGGTGATGCCGTCCCGACCATCCCGGTCGTGCCAGGCGAGACCATCGGCATCAGCGTGGATCAAGCCGTGGCCGATGCCGGCTGGCAGCCGATCATCAACAACCAGAGCAGGGCGGCCGCCCCGATCAGGAGCACGTACTACCGGTTCACGTTCCCTGAGCTCGCCGAAGTCCCGGCCGAAGGCGTGATGATGCAGATCATCGCCGGCGACGCCGGGAACCTTCGTGGGGTGTGGTTGTTCCGGCTCGTCCCGGCCAGCTAGACGGCCTAGACGTCGAGGTCGTCCGCGACGGCCCGAAGGACCGCGGCGACCTTCTGGGCGCCGGCGTCGGCCGGGTACTTGCCCTTGCGCAGGTGGTTCGAGACCCCGTCGAGGAGCTTGATGAGGTCCTCGATGATGACAGCCATGTCATCGGCGGGCTTGCGCGAGCCCTTGACGACCGACGGGGCAGCCGCAAGGACGGAAAGCGAGAGAGCCTGCTTGCCACGGCGTCCGTCGACCACGCCGAACTCGACCTTGGTGCCCGGCTTGAGCGAGGGGACGCCCGCGGGCAGGGTCGACACGTGCACGAACACGTCGTCGCCCTCGTCCGAGGTGATGAACCCGAAGCCCTTCTCCGAGTCGTACCACTTCACGGTTCCCGTTGGCACGGCAGCCTCACCCACATCACTCGCGATCGAACGACGAGTCAGCCGGCGTCCGGCACGGGAAAGCCCCGCGCCCGAGAAGGCTACCGTCCCTGCCGCCCTTCACCCCACCGTGCCCTGAGAGGCTTGCCCCATGAGCACCGCCTCCTCGGCCGATCGCGTCCTTCGTGCGGGCGTTGCCGTGACGGTGGTGGGGCTGGCCTTCACCCTGGTGGCGATCCTCCCCCTAGTCTTCCCGGGGATATCCCTGCCTGGAGCCATGTGGTTCCTGTCCATGCTCACCGGCGTGGGCCTGGTCATCGTCTTCGTCGGGCTCGCCCTTGGGTCGCGGACGCGGCGCACGCGATGACGGTCCGGGCGCCACGCAGCCTCGCCGACGACCTGCGCCAGCGTGATGACGCCGCCCTCTCCCGACTGCTGCGGGTGCGTCCCGACCTCGTCCGCCCGGTGCCGTCCGACCTCACCGCCCTCGCCACCCGGGCGACGACCGCCCCGTCGGTAGCCCGGTTCATCGACGGACTGGATGCGCTCCGCCTGCACGTGCTGCGGATCGCTGCCGCGCAGTCCGCGCACGACCCCACGACAGACGAGGCGATCCTCTCCGCTGCAGGCATGGGCCTGGGCGACGACGGCCACGAGGCGGTGGTCGCGGCACTGGCCGATGCCGTCGATGCGGCCCTCGTCTGGGGCACGCCCCGGGCGCGCCACGTCGTGCACGCCGTGCGGGACCTCATCGGTGCTTCACCCGCGCCGATCTGGCCCCCGCCACAGGCGCGGCTGACGGCCGCACTGGCTCAGGCGGACGTCGACGCCCAGGGGGCACTGCACGCGCGGGAGACTCTGGGGCTGGTCCGCGACCTGCTGGATGACTGGTCTGCCCACCCCCCGGGCGTGCTGCGATCGGGCGGGCTGTCCCTGCGAGACTTCGCCGCTGCCCGCCGCCGCCTGCATGCGGACTGGCCGCGCACGGCGCTCGTCATCGAGGTCGCGCATGCTGCGCGACTGGTCGCCGACGATCACGACGACCCCCCGCACTGGATACCCACCGACCACTTCGACGGCTGGCTGGCACAGCACACCGCGGAGCAGTGGACCGCCCTTGTACGCGCCTGGCTGGCCCTGCCGCGCCTGGCATCGGTGGCCGACGAGCGGACCCAGGTCCTGTCGCCCGACCGGGACCGCGGGGCCATCCCCGTGCTCCGCCGGCAAGTGCTGGACATCCTCGTCGCTGCCCCGCCGGGCAGCGCAGTGTCGGCGGAGAGCACCCAGCAGGTCCTGGACTTCCGGCAGCCGCGCCGGGCCGGCGAACTCCGGCAACTCACGGTGGAGGCCACCCTCCGCGAGGCGGCCGACCTCGGCCTGACTGCCGGCGGGGCATTGAGCACCGCTGGACGCCTCCTGCTGTCGCCCGCCGACGGCGGCACGACCCGGGCCCAGGACAAGGAGGTGGCGGCAGCCCTGAGCGGTGCGCTGCCCGAGGACCTCAACCACGTAGTGATCCAGGCAGACCTCACGATCGTGGCGCCAGGCCCGCTGGTCGCCCATGTGGCCCGCACGATGCGGCTCCTCGCGGATGTCGAGTCACGGGGCCACGCCACCGTCTACCGGATCAGCGAGGACTCGATCCGCCGCGCGCTGGATGCGGGGTGGGATGCCGCCTCGATCCACTCTCATCTCGCGGACATCTCGCGGACGCCGATCCCGCAGCCGCTCAGCTACCTCGTGGACGACGTGGCCCGCAGGCACGGTGCCGTGCGCATCGGCGGGGGGCTGGGCTACGCGCGATGCGACAACCCCGAAACCCTGGCCGCGATCCTCGGCGACCGTCGCTTGCGGCCCCTCGGCCTGCATCGGATCGCCGATACCGTCCTCATGTCCCAGGCGCCGGCGCGCGAGCTCGTCGAGGCGCTGCGAGCGGCCGGGTACGCACCCGCCGCAGAGTCCCCCGACGGCCAGGTCATCATCCGGGGACCTGGGGACCGGCGCACACGTGCACCGCGCACCGCCCTCGTCACCGTGCGGCGCACGCCCGAGGAGACCCTCGTCAACGCTGCGGTGCGGTCGCTCCGCGCGGGTGACCGCGCCACCAGGCACGGTGGCACGACAGCAGGCCCCGCGGGATCGGTCGACCTGCCCTCACTGAGCGCGGCCGCGATCGTCTCCCGGCTCCGCTCGGCCACGGCCGACACCCGGCCGGTGTGGATCGGCTACGCCGACACCGATGGCACGGTGACCCAGCAGGTAGTGGATCCGATCCGAGTCGCGGCCGGAGTGCTCACGGCTTTCGACCACCGCACTGAGCAGGTTCGGCAGTTCGCCGTGTCGCGGGTCACCGGCATCGCCGACCTGCCGACGCTGGACCAGATCCCGTCCCAGGATGAAGCACCCACGCCGTCCGGCTGAGGGCGACGATGAGCCGCACGGAGCGACGAAGGGTGCGGAACTCATGGGACTGCTCGAGGGACAGGTCGGGGTCGTCACGGGCGGGGGGCAGGGCATCGGCTTCGCCATCGCTGAGCGACTCGTGGCCGAAGGCGCTCGTGTCGTGCTCGGCGATATCGACCTAGCGGCGGCCGAGGCCGCCGCAGGCCGCCTCGGCGGGCCGGGCATTGCACTAGCGCGGCGCTGCGATGTCGTCGCAGCGGACGAGGTCGACGCCCTGGTCACGGCGGCGGTCGAGCACTTCGGTGCCGTCGACGTCATGGTCAACAACGCAGGCATCGCCAGGGACGCCACCATGCGCAAGATGACCGAGGCCGATTTCGACCAGGTCATCGCCGTGCACCTCAAGGGCTGCTGGAACGGCACCCGGCTGGCGGGGGCACGCATGCGCGAGCGCGGGTCCGGATCGATCGTGAATATGTCTTCAATCTCGGGCAAGGTCGGCTTCTTCGGCCAGACCAACTACTCGGCGGCCAAGGCGGGAATCGTGGGCCTCACCAAGGCGGCCGCGAAGGAGCTGGCTTCATCAGGCGTGCGGGTGAACGCCATCCAGCCGGGCCTGATCAGGACGGCCATGACCGAGGCGATGCCGCAGGAGATCTGGGACCAGAAACTGGCGGAGGTCCCGATGCTGCGTGCCGGCGAACCGGAGGAGGTAGCCTCGGTCGTGGCATTCCTGGCGAGCGATCTGGCCAGCTACCTGACCGGCACGGTGATCGAGGTCACGGGCGGCCGCTACATGTAATCAGCCGTCGTCCTTCGCAAGGCCCTCCGCCAGCCGGCGGCGCAGCGCGTACTTCTCGATCTTCCCCGTGCTCGTCTTCGGAAGGTCCGCGAACACGATCCGCTTGGGTGCCTTGAAGTGAGTCATGCGCCCCCGAGCCCAGTCGATGAGCTCCTGCTCTGACGGCGCAGTGCCCGGTCGCACCGTGACGAATGCCACCGGCACTTCGCCCCAGCGGTCGTCCTGACCGGCGATCACGGCGACCTCCGCGACGTCGGGGTGCCCGGCCAGGACCTGCTCGACCTCGATCGAGCTGATGTTCTCACCGCCGCTGATGATGATGTCCTTCGAGCGGTCCTTCAACTCGATCATGCCGTCGGGATGCCACACCGCGAGATCCCCAGTGTGGAACCACCCGCCCGCGTAGGAGGACTGGGTCTGCTCGGGATCTTCGAAGTACCCGAGGGTGACGTTGTTCCCGCGCAGCCACACCTCTCCCATCGTCTCCGAGTCCCGAGGCACGAGTTCCCCGTCCGGACCGACGACGGCAAGGGGTTGTCCGACGATGTTCGGCCCGCCCTGCCTGGCCTTGAGCCTGGCCCGCTGGTCATCCGGGAGCGCGTCCCACTCGGCATACCAAGGTGACACGACGGTCGGTCCGAACGTCTCCGTGAGGCCGTAGAGGTGCGTGACGTCGAATCCGAGCGCCTCCATCGTCGCGAGGAGAGTCGGCGAAGGCGGGGAGCCGCCCGTCGCCACCGTGACCCTCGTGGTCAGCGGGGCTGCCTCGGGTGCCCGGGCAAGGTCGCCCAGCACGATCGGCGCGGCGCACAAAGCGTTCACCCCTTCTTCGCGGATCAACCGCCAGGTCTCGCTTGGCAGCACCTTCCGGCTGCAGACCTGGGTTCCCCCCGCCGCCACCACGGCCCACGGGAAGGTCCAGCCGTTGCAGTGGAACATCGGAAGCGTCCACAGGTAGACGGAATCCGTGCCAAGTCCCATGTGGAAGGCCATGGCCACGGACTGCAGGTATGCCCCACGGTGGGGGTACATGACGCCCTTCGGTCGCCCGGTCGTTCCGCTCGTGTAGTTCATCGACACGAGCGACCGCTCGTCCGTCACCGGAATCATGAGGGGCGGCGCCGACTGCGCCAGCGCCGCGAACGCGCCTTCGGAGTAGACGGGGACTGCGAGGTCCGACACCTTTTCCAGGAGGGTCTCGTCGACAATCGCGAACCTGGCCCCGCTGTGGGCGACGATCGCTGCTAGCTCGGGTCCGGCCAGCCTGGTGTTCAGCGCAACGAGGACGGCCCCCGCCATAGGGACGCTGTAGTGCGCCTTGAGGAGCAGGGAACTGTTCGGGGCGAGCACCGCGACTCGATCACCGGGGCGGACGCCCAGGCCCGCAAGGGCACCTGCCTGGCGCATGCATTCCTCGAGCAGTTCGGCGTAGGTCAGGCGGGCCGGCCCGTCGACGACCGCGGGGCGGGACCCGTGGACCACGGCAGCCCTCCGCAAGTGGTCGATCGGCGTCAATGGCGCGAACGAGGCTGAGTCGAACAACGTCGGCCGGGTCATCGGATGAACTGGTCGGCGAAGCCGGCCCCGAGCCCTGCTGCTTCGTAGTGCCGCCGTGCCGCGTCCAGCTTGGTGAACACGTCCTCTACGCCGGTCGCGGTGCCGTCCGGCTCGACGTAGATGTACGCGCCAGTGACGTGGAACAGCGTGACCATCTCCGTGACTCCGTCGGGGACCACAAGCGTGTGGATGTCGCCGGGAGGCTCGTAGGAGTAACCACCAGCCTCGGCCCACCAGTCGTGCTCGAGGTAGTGCCACCTGCCCCGAAGGGTCAATGCGTGGACGGGTCCGGCATGCCGGTGCCGCGACAGGACGCCCGATCGTCGCACGCGAAGGAGATTAACGAAGTAGCCGTTGCTGACAGAGAGAAGCAGCGGGCGAAACCAGACATCCGGGGACTGCGGCACCCAGAGGCTCTCGTCGCCGTCGAGATCCAGCGCGCCGAGGATGACGAGGTCGTCAGCAACCCCGTACGGCTGGTCGCCCGAATACGCGATCGCCGTCTCCCCATCCCGCATGCCGCTGAGTGTCGCGCGCCGGACCCACAGGCCGACGTGTCGGAATGGGACATCCGAGCGAGGGTCCCCGCCGTCATGATCGGCGGGGCGGCCGCCGAGGCATGCCCGCCAGCACGTCGCCAGAACGTCATCACGCGCGCAGAGGTGGTCACCCGATGAGCCCGGCCGCACTGTCCTACCTCCATTCGCCCTCGTCCGTCGCGGTGATCGGCGCCTCGGATGATCCCGACAAGATCGGCGGCAGGCCGATCGCATTCATGCAGCGGTTCGGGTTCAAGGGGACGATCCTCCCCGTGAACCCGTCGCGGGCGACCGTCCAGGGCCTCCCCGCGTACCCCGACGTCGCCTCGCTGCCGATGGTCCCCGACGTCGCGCTGATCGCCGTCCCCGGCGAGGCCGCGATCCAGGCCGTGCACGCGTGCACAGAGCGCGGTGTCCAGGGGGCCGTCATCATGGCCTCGGGATTTGGCGAGACCGGCCGCCCGGAAGACCTCGAGCGGCAGCAGCGCATGGTCTCCGAGGCACGGTCGGCCGGGATGCGGATCGTCGGGCCCAACTCGCAGGGCCTCGCCAACTTCGGCACGGGGACGATCCTGAGCTTCTCGACGATGTTCGTCGAGCAGGAACCCATGGACGGCCCCATCGGCATCGTGAGCCAGAGCGGAGCGATGTGCTCGATCCCCTACGGATTGCTGAGGCGTCGCGGGCTCGGGGTCCGCTACGTGCACGGCACGGGGAACGACGCGGACCTCGGTGTCGGCGATATCGCCGAGGCCGTGCTCGACGACCCGGACATTCGCCTGCTCCTGCTGTACCTGGAGGACATCCGCGATCCCGGCGCTCTCGAGCGCACCGCCCAGAAGGCCCTCGAGCGCGAGATCCCCGTCGTGGCGATGATGGGTGGTCGCAGCGCCGACGGCCGACGGGCGGCCGCCTCGCACACCGGGGCCTTGGCCAACGAGCAACGGGTCGTCGACGCGTTCTTCAAGCGCACGGGCATCTGGCGTGCCCGCACGATGTCAGGCTTGGTCGACACCGCGCACCTGTACCTCCAGGACTGGCGGCCGAGGGGCCGACGCCTGGCAATCGTCAGCAACTCAGGAGCCATCTGCGTGCTCGGTGCGGACGCTGCCGCCGACGCAGACCTGTCGGTCACGACCTTCGAGCCGGCCACGACGGACGCGCTCACCGAGGTGCTGCCCGCGTTTGCCACGAAGACCAACCCCATCGACATCACGGCCGCCCTGCTCACCGACAGCAGCCTCTTCGGCAAGGTCCTCCCGCTGCTGGCGGCCGACCGATCAGTCGACGCGTGCTTCATCGGGGTGCCCGTCGCCGGCAAGGGCTACGACGTGCCCCGCTTCGCCACCGACGCAGCCGCGTTTGCCCAGCGCGACAACATGCCGGTGGTCGTGGCCGCCCCCCAGGAAGTCGTGGCATCGGCATTCCGCGACGCCGGACTGGTCGTGTTCGACGACGAGGCGTCCGCCATTGCCGCCCTCGGTCAGTACCTGCATCACCACGAACTGATGGACGCGACCCGAAGGCTTGGTCCCCTGCAGACCCGCAGAGGCATGCCCGCGAACGACGCCGCCGTGCTGAGCGAGGCAGCGGGACTGGCCTTCCTGCAGGCCCACGGAATCGCGACCGTCGGCGCAATCGTGTGCGGCGACCCCCAGGCCGCGGCCGAGGCGTTCCGCAGCCTCGGCGGCCAGCCCGTCGCAGTGAAGGGCTGCCCCACCGGAGCGACGCACAAGAGCGAACTGGGGCTGGTCCGCCTCAAGGTGGCCTCGGCGGCCGATGTCGAGGCTGCCGCGACCGACATGATCGCCACGATGTCAAGGCTCGGCATCGAGCATGAGGGCGTCCTGGTGGCCCCGATGATCGCTGGGGTCACGGAGGGACTGGTCGGCGCCCATGTCGATCCCGTCTTCGGCCCGGTCATCCTGGTCGGCGCCGGCGGCAAGTACGTCGAGGCCCTGGACGACGTGGAAGTGCTCGTGCCGCCGTTCGACGCCGAGACGGCCGAGGCCGCGATCCGCAGGCTGCGCATCGCGCCCCTCCTTGCCGGTGTCCGCGGCGAACCCGCAACGGACGTGGCGGCGTGGGCGCAGGCGGCGGTGGCCTTGGGGAGCATGATGCTGGCCGACCCCTCGGTGCTGAGCGTCGACGTGAACCCGTTGATGGTGGGCGCCGCGGTCGGCGAGCCGGCCTTCGGCGCGATCGCCGTTGATGCCGTTGTGGTACGCCGCTAACCCCTCCATCCTTCCTGTTCCAATGTGGAACACCCGGCCCACCGGCGTGCCTGCTGAGATGGAGCAGGTTCAGAGCCGTCGTCGGCCCGGCCACTACGCACCCGGGAGCAGCCCGTGAAAGGTCGTCTTGTCGCCCTGGTCGGGCCCGAGCAGGTTGAGTTGCATGAGTACGACCTGCCCGAGATCCCCCCGGGTGCTGCCCTGCTGAAGGTGCGCCGAGCGAACGTGTGCGGGTCGGACCTGCACATCTGGCATTTCCTCAGCGTGGCCTTCCGCGACATCGTGATGGGCCATGAGTTCGTCGCTGAGGTCGCGGAGCTGGGCGAGGGGCTGACGACGGATTCCGCGGGCCAGCCCCTGAAGGTGGGAGACCGTGTCGCGGCCGTCTACTACCACACGTGCCTCAAGTGCGCGGCCTGCGGACGGGGCGACTTCAGCATGTGCTCCAACGCAGTCGCGTCGATGGGCGCGCCACCGACCAGCCCGCCCCACTTCACCGGCGCCTTCGCGACCCACTACTTCCTCAGCCCGGGCCAGTTCTTCTACAAGGTTCCCGATGAGGTCAGCGACGCAGCCGTCGCCGGCGCCAACTGCGGGCTCGCACAGATGATGTTCAGCCTGGACAAGGTGGGGGTGCGTCGCGGAACCAACGTCGTCATCCAGGGCGCAGGTGGCCTCGGCCTCTACGCGGCCGCGGTGGCCAACAGAAGCGGCGCAAATGTCATCGTGGTCGAGCGGGAACCGGTACGCATCGCAGCAGCGCGGCTCTTCGGTGCCCACCACATCGTGGACATGAGCGAGCTCACCACGGTCGAGGAGCGCACCCAGCGGATCCTCGACCTCACCAAGGGCATCGGTGCTGACGCCATCATCGAGGTGACCGGTCGGTCCGAGGCGTTCGCCGAGGCCATCGAGTACGCGCGCGTCGGTGCCAGCATCGCGTCAGTGGGGAACCTCAACGTCGGCGAGAAGTTCGAGCTGAAGTTCGCGCCCGCATGGATCACGCGCAAGCAACTGCGCATCGTGGGGGTCCTCCGCTACGACCCCTGGTACCTGAGGGACGCGATCCAATTCCTCGCCGACAATGGGGACCGGTTTCCCTTCGACGCGCTCACCGACCGGGTCTTCACGATGGATGAGGTCATCGAGGCACTCGAGCTGAGTGAGTCGCGCATCGTGTCACGGGCGGCGATCATCCCCGTCTAGCCGGGGATTCCAGGCATCACCACACCATCAGGGAAGGCGATCATGATCTACGGCAACTTCATCGCGGGCGACTGGCAGCTGCCGGGCGCGAGCGGGACCTTCCCCGTGTACAACCCGGCCACAGGGGCCGTGGTCGCCGAGGTGGCATCGGCAACGGCAGACGACGTGCGCCGTGCGATCGACGGGGCCGAGGCCGTGCAGCCTGCCTGGGCGGCGATGCCGGCCATCGAGCGGTCGGCGATCATCCGCCGGGCCGCAGCCATCATGGTCGACCGGATCGATGAGCTCGCCGCCCTGCTTGTGCAGGAGCAGGGCAAGCCGCTTGCCCAGGCCAAGGGCGAGATCATGTACGGCGTCGGCTTCCTGGACTGGTTCGCCGAGGAAGGGCGTCGCGCCTATGGCATGACCATCCCGGCCAGCGTCTCCGAGAAGCGCATCATCATCACCAAGCAGCCGATCGGCATCAGCGCGGCGATTACGCCGTGGAACTTCCCATCGCTCCAGCTCCTGCGGAAGCTGGGGGCAGCCCTGGCAGCCGGGTGCCCGATGATCGCGAAGCCGGCCGAGCTGACCCCGCTGTCGGCCCTCGAGATCGGTCGCGCCTTCGAGGAGGCCGGCCTGCCCAAGGGCGTCCTCTCCGTCGTATGCGCGCCAGAGCCCTACGAGTTCACCGACGTCATCATGGCCGACCCGCGGGTCCGCGCCATCTCGTTCACCGGGTCCACCGAGGTGGGCAAGATCCTCATGCGCGCCTCCGCCGACACGATGAAGAAGGTCTCTCTCGAGCTCGGCGGCCAGGCTCCCACGATCGTCTTCGACGACGCTGACCTCGATGCGGTGGTCGTCGAGACCATGGCCTCGAAGTTCCGCAACATGGGCCAGACCTGCGTGTCCGTCAACCGCATCTACGTCCACGCGTCCATAGCCGATGAGCTGGGGGCCAGACTGCAGGCAGCCATGGCCGCGCTGACCGTCGGTGACGGGCTGCACGAGCTGACCACCGTGGGGCCGCTGGTCGAGCCCGCAGCCATCGAGAAGGTCGAACGCCACGTCGCGGACGCGATCAGCAAGGGCGCCAAGGTACTCGTGGGCGGCTCGCGCTCGTCCGGACTCGGCACCGACCAGTTCTTCGAGCCCACCCTCCTCATCGACGTCGACGAAACGATGCAGGTCATGCAGGAGGAGACTTTCGGCCCGGTGGCTCCACTGAGCGTCTTCACTGACGAGGACGACGTCGTCGCCCGTGCGAACGCAACTCCCTTCGGGCTGTCGGCCTACATCTTCACGCGTGACCTCAACCGCGCCATCAGGGTGAGCGAGGCACTGGAGTACGGCACCGTCGGGATCAACGATTCCACCTTCTCGGCCGTCCAGGCACCCTTCGGCGGGTACAAGGAGAGCGGCCTCGGGCGCGAGGGCGGGGCCATGGGCCTCGAGGAGTTCATGGAGACGAAGTTCATCTCGATTGGCCACATTCGATGAGCGCCCGCACCCGATGAGGGAGCAAGTCCCCCCATGGTGAACGCGGTCATCCTGGGCGCGGGCGAGTCGGACCGGACGCCGTTACCGGGGCGGACCGCCATCGACATGGGGGTTGAGGCGGCTCTGGGCGCCATCCGCGACGCTGGCTTGAAGATTGCGGACATCGACGGCGTGGTCACCGGATACTCCCTCGCCGAACGGCACCTCGACTTCAGTGCCGATCTCGCCGAGAGCCTCGGCATCCGACCGATGTGGTCCCAGACCAACTCCAGGAGCGGCGCCACGGGCTCGTCCATCGTGGTAAACGCGGCCCTCGCCGTGCTCGGGGGCGCCTGCACCACGGCACTCGTGGTCTGGGCCGACAACCGGGTGTCGGGCAATCCGGACGACATGGCTGGTGCACTGGCCGCGTCACTCTCCGCCTTCGAAGTGGCCTCAGGCCCGCTCATCACGACCCAGTACGGCCTGATCGCCCAGTCGTACATGTCCCGGTGGGGGGCGACGGCCGAGGACCTCGCGTCCGTCGCCGTGCAGTTCCGCAAGCACGCCGGCCTGAACGAGCAGGCGAAGTACCGCGCACCCATCACCGTCGACGACGTGCTCAGCTCACCGATGGCATCCTCGCCTCTGCACCGGCTGGAGTGCGCGCTCGTGACGGACTACGGCGGCGCCGTCGTCGTCACCCGGTCCGACCGAGTCCCCGACGCACATGATCCCGTGCACATCCTCGGCTTCGGCGAAGCGCTCTCGCACTCGTCGATCCTGCGCAATCGCGACCTGTTCACGACCGGGCACACGGCCGCTGGGCGGTCGTCCTCGCTTGCCTTCGAGATGGCCGGACTGGGGCCAGCCGACCTCGACATGGCCCAGATCTACGACTGCTTCACGATCACCGTCCTCATGCTCATGGAGGATTTCGGGCTGTGCGGCAGAGGCGAGGCGGGCGCCGCCGTCCGCGACGGCCTGCTCGACCGCGAGGGCCCGCTGCCGAGCAACACGAACGGAGGGCTGCTTTCGAACGCGTCCGGCGGGATCCTTCACGTCACCGAGGCCGTCCGCCAGATGCGCGGCAACGCCGGCAGCCACCAACTGGCCCGGTGCCCGGAGACTGCCCTCGTGCATGGCAACGGCGGCATCCTCGGTGCCCAGACAACGATGATCCTGGGCCGACGATGATTTTGGGAACGGAGGTGAACCATGGCGATGGAGCCGGCCGCTGAGCTCTGGCATGAGTGGGCCCAGGGCCGCCTGTGCTTTCAGGAGTGCGACGCCTGCGAGGCGATCCAGCATCCCCCGGGTCCGGTGTGCGGCACCTGCCACTCGACGTCCCTGCACCTGGCCCCGTCGGACGGCCACGCTGCGCTCGTGTCGTGGTCGACCGTCCACCGCGCACCTGCTCCGGAGTTCGCCGCCGATGTTCCTTACACGATCGGACTGGTCTCGCTGCGCGGCGGCGCCCTTGTGCAGGCGCGCGTGCTGCCCGGCATGTCCCCCGAGGGGTGGGAGCCCGGCCTCCCGGCAACCTTGCGGCTTGGCGAGGTGGCCGGCCGGCCCCAGCCGGTGATCGACCGCGTGGGCGGTTAGGCGGTCGGCGCGGGCGGAGCTGGGCTCGGGTGGTGGTTGTGCGTGATCGCGTCCTGCATCGTCAGGGGCTTCTCCGCCGCACGCGCCTCCTGGCGGGACAGCTCGCGCTCGATGGTCCGGTTGTCCCGCTGGTACTTCGCCACCCACATGCGACCGGCGCTCTCGGACATGTGGCACAGCCCAGGGACTTGCGGGTACTGCGTGCACAGGGACGCCTTGGGCGCCCGAGGCCCGGGCGCGTCCCCGGACGGGACCATCGCCCGACCGCTGAGCCCGACGGCCGAGAAGAGCCGGGCGGCAGGTGCCCCGCACGATGCGCACGGCACGTCATCCGGTGCCGGGCTGGCAGTCCAGCGCTCCTGCACGCCGCAGTCGGTGCACCTGTAGTCATTCAGTATGGGCACGGCGCAGACTCACTCGTAGCAGTAGGGGGCGTGCTGGTACTCGGCCCAGTCATCGGGATCGTGGTTGATCCAGACGCTGAGGTCCTCAGCCTCCGCCATCCGCTTGATCCGCAGGAGGCTGTGGACCGCGGACAGCGTGTCGACGTCCAAGGGGAAGGGCCACTCAAGGTCCAGCGCCGCCCGCAGGTGCACGGCGTCACCGGTGAGCAGGAAGGTCCGGTTGGCCAGCCGCACCTTCAGGCTCACCTCGCCGGGGGTGTGCCCGGGCGTCGAGAGGATGATGAGGCTGCCGTCGCCGAACAGGTCGTGGTCGGTCCCCTGAGGAACCTCTCGCCAGGTCCACTTCTTGTACTCGGCGACCTGCTCGGGGATGAAGCAGAAGTCGCCTAGCTTGGCCGGGAAGTGCGCGAAGGCAAGTTCGCCCGCCCCGGCGTAGAACGTCGCGTTCGGGAAGAGGTAGTGGCCGCCAGCGTGATCGAAGTGCAGGTGCGACGAGATCACGTGGGTGACGTCCGCGATCTTGTACCCGAGGGCCTCGATCTGCCGGTCGATGCGCTGGTCGACCGTGCCACCGAGGCCCAGGGCATCAGCGAGGTCCTTGCCGTAGATGCTCGCAGCATCCTCGATGGCGTCCGGGTGGATCCCCGTGTCGAACAGGACCAAGCCCTTCTGGTGCTCGATCAGGAAGGCGGGCATGGGGATGGTCACCTTGCCCGTGAGCCCGTACATCAGCGTGACGGCGTCGACGGTGAGCGTGGGGCAGTCCAGAGCCCACATCTTGCGAGCGAATCCCACTGACATGCTCTTTGCCTCCCGGTGTGCCGTGCCCGAGCGCCCAGCATCCCGAGGGGCCCGTCGGGAGAGCCGTGCCACTTTGGGACACCGAACGTCCGGAAATGGCACAGCACGCAAGCCCGGATCGAGGGGACGATTCCCCCATGGTCGAACCGGGTCGAGTGGTGCTCGTTCCCGCCAACCGGAGGGGTCGATGACCACAGTCGAGCGCGATGTCGACCTGGCTGCCCTGCGCGAGCGTGCCTACCGACTTCGGTTGGCCATGCTCGGCATGGCTGCCGGGAAGGGCGAGGGTTACGTCGCCCAGGGCCTGGGCATGGCCGACTGCCTGGCCGCCCTCTACTTCCACGAGATGCGCTACGACTCGTCGCGGCCGGAGGCGCCGGACCGGGATCGCTTCCTGCTTTCTACGGGGCACTACTCGATTGCGATGTACGCCGTGCTGGCGGAGGCGGGCTTCCTCGACCCGGCGGAACTGCCCACCTACGGCCTGAACGGCTCGCGGCTGCCGATGAGCACGTTCGACGACCTCCCCGGCATCGAGATCGTCGGGGGGTCCCTCGGCCAGGGCCTGGGCCAGGCGGTGGGCATGGCGGTGGGCCTGCGCATCGACGCGAGTCCCGCTCGCGTGTTCTGCGAGGTCTCCGACGGAGAGCTCCAGGAGGGCTCGACCTGGGAGGCCTTGATGTCGGGGGCCACCTTCGGATGCGACAACCTTGTCGCGCTGTTCGACTGCAACGGCGTCCAGGCGGACGGCGCCGTCCACGTGGCACTCGAGCCGGTGGCCGACAAGATCGCGGCCTTCGGCTGGGACACCGTCGAGATTGACGGAAACGACATCGAGGCGGTCCTGGCCGCCCTGGCAGGCGCCCGTGCCTCGGACGGCCTGCCCAAGGCAATCGTCATGCGAACGACTCCCGGCTTCGGCATCCCCACGCTCATGCGCCGCGAACGCGCACACTTCGTTCGCATCCCCGATGACGAGTGGCAGGTCATGCGGCAGGAACTGGAGGCCGGCCGGCCGGAGGTGTCGCGTGTCTGAGGCGCAGGAGATGGTCGGTCGTACGCGTGGCATGGGCGAGCTGATCGAGGTCGAGGGCAAGACCACCGAGTTGGCCCCTTTCGGCCACGAGCTGGCCGCGCTGGGCCGGGAGCGTCCCGAGGTGGTCGGGCTGACCGCCGACATGGGCCGCTACAGCGACATCCTTCCCTTCCGCGACGCCCACCCCGATCGGTTCTTCAACGTCGGCATGGCCGAGCAGAACCTCATCGCGGTGTCGGCGGGCCTGGCCAAGGTCGGCAAGATCGCCTACTGCACGACGTACTCGGTGTTCGTGACGCGACGGGCCTATGACTTCGTGGCCATTGCCTGCGCGCACTCCATGGCGAACGTCAAGATCTTCGCCGGCATGCCCGGCCTGGTGAATGGCTACGGGGCCACCCACCAGGCAACCGAGGACCTCAACATGATGCGCGGCATCGCCGACCTCACGGTGATCGACCCGTGCGACGCCACCGAGCTGCGCCAGGTCGTGCGAGCGGTGGCGGACATCCCCGGAACGGTGTACGTCCGGCTGCTGCGCGGCAACGTCCCGGTGGAACTCGACAGCTCGTATCGCTTCACGGTCGGCAGGGCCACCGAGCTGCGGCGCGGTGAACGCGTGGGGATCATCTCGACGGGGTACATGACCGCCCGGGCGCTGGACGCGGCCAAGGCGACTGGTGCGCAAGGCATCAAGGCGGGCGTGCTGCACGTCCCCACCATCAAGCCATTCGACACTGCCGGAGTCCTGGACTTCGCCGGCCAGTACGACCGCCTGATCGTGGCCGAGAACCACAAGACCACCGGTGGCCTCGCGACACTCGTCATCGAGGCGATGTTCGATGCTGGCATGCTCAAGCCGGTCGAGCGGATCGGCCTCGCTGATTCCTTCTTCGAGTGTGGCTCGCAGGAGTACCTGGAGTCCCGCTACGAAGTGGACCTGCCCCGGTTCGTCCGGGCGATCCTCGCCAACGCCTAGGCGCCGCTTCGGGTGCCGAGCCCGGCCAGGGCATCGACGCGCTGGACTGCCTCGATGAGGAGCGGCTCCGTGACCTCGATGGGGAAGTTGGCGAGGTGCGGGGCGCTCATCGTGTGCACCGCGATCTCGGCGAAAGCCCTGCCCACCGGCGCGTCGATCCCCAGGTCTGCCGAGCACACCGGAAGCCCGATGGCTCTCAGGAAGCCCATCAGGTCCGCGATCTCGGCATCTGCGCGACTCTCGGCGGCCAATTGCACCAGTGCGCCCCAGGCCACGTGATACCCGTGCGGCAGCCGTCGCGCACCGTCGACCCGCATGAGGCCTCGGGTGAGCGAGTGGGCCACCGACAGGCCCCCGTTCTCGAAGGCGAGGCCGCTCAGGAGGACCACGGCCTCCACGGTCTGCTCGAGGGCGTCAGTCACGTTGCCCGACTCACAGTCGGCGACTGCCTGGATGGCGTGCTGGCGCAACGCTCGGTAACAGTCGTCGCCGATGGCAGTCGCGATCCTCAATGGCCGCGTGCCGAGAGGTGTCATTCCCGTCCCGGTAGCGCAGCCTTCCGCCTCGAACTTCTTCGCGATCGCGTCACCTATGCCCGCCCGCAGGAAGTCGGCCGGCGCCGCCGCGATGAGCGCTGTGTCGACGAGGACGAGCACCGGGTTCGACGGCAGGTGATCAACGGCGATGAGGGCATGGGTGTCGTCGTACATCGCGATCGCGCTGCTCGTCGGGCTGTCATTCGACGCGATCGTCGGGACCGTCACGACGGGCAGCGCCAGGCGCAGGGCGACGGACTTTGCGGCATCGAGGGCCTTGCCGCCTCCGACGCCGACCACGAGGTTTCCGGGCACGCCCTCGCAACCCCGCGCGAGTGCTTCAACGGCCTCGTACGTGATCTCCCCGTCGAGCGTGAGCACGTGCGGATCCAGGCCGGCGGCGGCCAGGGCGCCAGTTAGTCTCGCCCCAAGGAGGGCGAGCACCGGTGCGTCGGTCACCACGATCGGCACCCGGCCGAACGGCGCGACCAACTCGCCCAGTCGCTCGATCGATCCGGGGCCCTGGACGTATCGGCTAGGGCTGGCGAAAACGCGCGCGGCGCTCATGCGGAGTCCGACGTTATGGTCACAGCGCGCTAGCGGCCGAGCCGCCGCGCCAGGTCGCGCCGGAACCCGCTGATGGCGCCGCCCGCACTGGAGTAGGCCAGCAGGGCGATCAGGGTGAGGCTGCCGATCAGCAGGAAGCTGATCGCGTCGGACAGCTTCAACGCCGGCACGACTGCCGTGGCCAGGGACAGCATCAGGGCACCGACGAGGCAGCCGACGAAGGAACCGCGCCCGCCCAGCAGGCTCGCTCCACCCAGCACGGGGGCCGCGATGGCCAGCAGCGTGTAGCTGTTCCCCACCGTCCCGTCTCCGGTCCCCACCTGCCCGGCCACGAGGATGCCGGCGATTGACGCGATCACCGCGGCCGCGATGTACGACAGCACCCGCATCCGATTCACGTTGACGCCGAGCCGGAAGGCGAACACGGGCTCGAGCCCGGCCGCGCGTACCAGCAGTCCGAAGCGGCTCCGCCACAGCACGAGGTCGGCAACGAAGAGGAGCGGGATGATGATCAGGAGCGGCAGCGGGATGAACCCGACCTTCTTCGTCATCAAGCTCATGAGGTCGAAGTTGATCAACCCGCCGGCGGTCGGCCGAAGAATGAGCGCCACGCCTCCCACGATGCCGAACGTCGCGATCGTGGCGATGACCGGGGACAGCTTCACGTACTGGGTCAACGTGGCGTTGACGCCACCCACGATGAGCCCCAGCAGCAGCGCGATGAGCAGGGACAGGAGCAGCAGCGGGATGACATTGCCCTCGGTGATGAAGAACGACATGACGACCACGGTCAGGCCCACCATCGCGCCCACCGAGACGTCGATCCCGCCGAGCAGCATGACGGAGAACTGCGCGACGGCCAGCACCGCCAGCGGCAGGGTCAGCAAGAGCACGTTGTAGAAGTTCTGGGCACTGCCGAAGTTGGGCTCGATGATGATCGCGGCGATCCAGATGGCAGCGACAATCAGCGAGAGCCCGGCCAACCGGACGAAGTCCTCCGCCCCACCGAACATCCGGCGCAGGCGACCCTTCTCCACCTGGATCGGGGCGTCATCAACCTCGGACGTGACGGTCGTGTGGGTGGCCACGGAAAAGCTGCCGACGATCGATTCCTCGCTGGACCCCATGCCGGCCAGCTCGGCGACCACCTTGCCTCGCGACATGACGATGATCCGGTCCGCCATTCCCGCGAGCTCCGAAGCATCGGATGACCCGATGACGACGCCGATGCCGCCATCAGCCGCCGAGCGGAGCATGCGGTAGATGTCCATTCGCGACCGGACGTCGACGCCCTGCGTGGGCTCCTCGATGAGCATGACCCGTGGCTCGGTGACCAGGGCCCGGCTCAGCGCCACCTTCTGCTGGTTGCCGCCTGACAGGGACGTCACGGGCAGGACCGGGCTGCCGACCTTGATGCCGAACTGGTCGATCTCGCTCTCGACGGATGCCTTCTGCCGGGACGGGCTGATCACTCCCGCGGTCGACAGCCGGCGCAGCACGCCGACCGTGAGGTTCTCCTTGATGCTGAGCGGCTGAAACAGCGACTCCTTGCGACGGTCGCCGCTCAGGAAGAGGACGTGGTTGCGCACCGCCTCGCCGTAACTGCGAATCGACTTGCCCTCGATGGTCAGGGAGCCGCTCGGCTCGCCCACGCCGGCCAGGCCGCGGAGCAACTGCCGCTGGCCGTTGCCGTCGGCGCCGGCGATCCCGACGATCTCGCCCGCCCGCACGGTCAGGGACACCGGGCCGAAGCCAGGCCCGACGAGGTCGCGGGCCTCGAGCAGCGGCGCGGCCGCGTCGTTGACGGACGTGCGCTCCGGGTACTCGACGTCGACCGACGTGCCCGCCATGATCTCGACGAGGCCCTCGTAGTCGGTCTCGGTGCTGGGCATCGTGGCGCGCAGGATTCCGTCACGCAGCACGCTGATGCGGTGAGCCACCCGGAAGACCTCGGAGAGGCGGTGGGTCACGAACAGAACGCTCGAGCCTGATGCACCCACGCCGGCCACGAGGTCCAGCACACGGTCGACGCCGGACGCGTCGAGGGCCGAGGTGGCCTCGTCGAGGATGAGCAGGCGAGGCTTGGCGGCGATGGCGCGCACGATCTCGATCAGCTGCCGGTCGCCCGGGTCGATCGAGGATGTCTTGGAGTCGGCGGGGATCGTCCCGAGTCCGTACTGCTCGAGGATCCCGCTGGTCCACTTCGCCATGTCGCTGTATGCCGGCCGCAGCGCGGCAGGAGTCCCGATGTAGAAGTTCTGGGCGACGGTGAGTCCGGGGATCAGGGATCCGTCCTGGAACACGGTCAGGATGCCGGCGGACTGGGAATCGCGCGGCGAGCGCGGGTCGAGGGACTGCCCCTCAACGGTGATGGTGCCGGAGTCGCGCGGCACCGTGCCGGACACCACGCCGACAAACGTGGACTTGCCCGAGCCGTTCTCGCCTACGAGTGCATGGATCTCACCGGGGGCGAGCGTGATGCTGGCTCCCTGAAGCGCACGGACGATGCCGTAGGTCTTGGAGAGGCCTTCGGCGCGCAAGGTCACCGTCTCGGCCGGGGTCCCGGCGGAGGGCGAGGGCGAGGCGTCGGAGGTGGGGTTCACGAGGGTCCCTATCGGAGTACGAGGCGGGGATCGGGCTGTCGTGCGGAGCCGAGCGGCTTGGTGGCCGGCCCTGGCGGGCCGGCCACCAAGCCTGGTGCGTCAGGAGGATGCGCTGAGCATCTGATCCATCACGCTGGCCGGGATCAGCGTCGGTCCCGGGTAGTCGGCCGGCTTGTCGGCCTCATAGAAGCCCGGCTCCGCCTTGATGAACGGCTGCGGGTAGATGACCAGCTCCGGTGCCGGCGTGCCGGACAGAACCTGGTCGACCGCGTTCGACACGGAGACGCGGGACGTCCAGTTGAGGGAGTTGGTGTCGTAGAGCTCGAACGGGTTGTCCGTGCCCTGCTTGGCCTCCCACTCCTTCCAGAGGTCGTTGTTCGCGGTCCAGGTGATGAAGTCCGGAACAGGCTGGCCCGCCTGGTCGTAGGCCTTCACGATCTGCGTCATCGGATCGGCGTAGTCGTACATGATGATGTCGACTTCCTCGCCCGATGCGAGCAGTGCCGTGGCCGCCTCGAATGCGCCCTGGAGCGTCCAGTTGGTGTCGGCCCTGAAGACGACCTCGATGCCCGGCGCATTTGCGGCGAGCTCATCCTCCGCGCACGCGTTCCACGCAGCCCCCTGGGGGTTGCCCGGGGTGCCGTTGAAGAACGCGATCTTGCCCTCGGTGCCCAGGATCCCTTGCGCGATCTTGGCCATCTCGGTGCCGTTGGCGCACACGTCCCCGGTCACCTGGCTGGCGATGGCGGTGGCGGGGGTCTCCGGTGACGGACCGACGAAGATCGACACGACCGCGCCGGCCTCCTGCGCCGCCTGGAAGGCGGGAGCAAGGGCAGGTCCGAAGTCGTTGTAGCCGACGATGACATCAGCACCGTCAGCGGACAGGGCGCGGACGCCCGCCTGCATCTGGGCCAGGTCGTACTCCGGCTTCACCGAGATGATGCGACCCACCTCGGGGTACGTGATCGCCTGGAGGATGGCCTCCATGCGGGACGCCTTGCGCCAGGTGTTGAGCTCGGGCGAGATGTACCCGACGGTGAGGTCGCCACCACCGGGGATCTCGCAGTCGCTGCTGGACCAGCACTCGAAGGCCAGCTGGAGCTGCTCCGGGGTGAGCTCGACCGAGGCCCGTGTCAGTGCCGACTGGATCGCCGGATCGAGGGTGGCCGCATCGACAGTGTCGGTGCGCAGTGCCTGGTTGACCGTCGCCTGAAGGTCACCGGATGCCGCGGGGGCCTCCGACGCAGGAGCCTCAGAGGCGGGTGCCTCAGAGGCGGGTGCCTCCGACGAAGCTGCGGCCGAGGACTCCGTGGAGCTGCTCGACCCACAGGCAGCCAGGAGAAGGGCCGCGGAGAGGCCAACAGCGACGGCCGCGAGGCCCTTGGTCGCCATGCCTCGACGCGTCCTTCCCCGAGCAGTGGTGGAACTATCCATTCGCATTCCTTCCCTAGTGGACGGACCCCTGGAGCAGGGCCGTATCTCCTCCTGCTTCGCGCTTGCCGAAGACAGACCGCAGGATCTTCTTGTCGCGCAGGAGGAAAACCATGGTGAGTCCCAGGGCGAGGACGAGGCCCTGGACGAGGGCGGTCGCTCCGCCGGTGAAGCCCGCTACCTGGAGGTTCAAGGTCAGCAGGGAGACAAAGACCGAGCCGAGCAGGGTGGCGACGAAGCTGACCCGGCCTCCGGTGAGGACCGCCCCGCCCAGGACGACGGCCACGATGGGCGCCAGGAGGTAGGGCGTCCCGATAGTGAGGTCGGGAGTGCGGAGCAAGCCAGAGAGCAGGATGCCACCCACTCCGTACAGGAGTGCAGCCACGATGTAGGCGAGCACCCGGTAGCTCCTGGCCTTGAGGCCCACCAGGACGCCCGCCGCGACCGACGCGCTGCTCGCCACCATCCGCCGTCCGGGCACGGTCAGCCAGAGGATTGCGGTGCCGAGGGCTGCCAAGGCAATGCTCGCTAGCAGGATGTAGCTGATCCCGGCGACGTTGTTGCCGCTGAAGTCCACGAGGGGCTGCGGCACGCTCGAGACATTGAGGATCTGGCCCCGGTAGAGCCGGCCGAACCCGACCGCGAGCATGCCCACGGCAAGGGTGACCACGAGCGAGTTCAGCCCGAAGACCTCGACGAGCACCCCGTTCGCCAGTCCGATGAGGAAGACCGCGAGCAGCGACACCACGATCGCCGGGACCAGCATGCTGTCGTCGCCGCCGGGGTACTTCAGCATGATGATGCCGACGACCGTGATCGCGGAGGGGACGCTCAGGTCGATGCCGCCGGTGCCGATGACCAGGGCCTGACCCGCGGACGCCAGGATCATGATCCCGACAAGGGGCGTGAACGCGGAGAGGATGCCCTGGCCGAAGACCGATCCGGAGGTCTGCAGGCCGGCCAGCCCGAGCATGATGAGGACGCCCACGCCGATGACCGTGAGGGGTGTGATGAAACCGCGTGCTGGCCGATGCACTGAGTCTCCTGCCGTCCATTGAGCCCGACCGCCCGGTCGGACGCTCCTAACGTGCCGCAACGTGTCACAGTCGCAACGGCGCAAGATGTCTCATTGTGAGACGAGCGTCACTCCCCAGATTCGCCCTCATGCGCCGAGCCCGGAGAACGCCGCCTTTGCCGAATCGTTACCACCGCGGCCGAGCGGGTGGCCTGCGTGTCTTTCTGGGACACCCTCGGTGACGCAGCCTGGAGTGTGATGGCCACACCCTGAGGAGGTCGGCATGCAGGTTGGCATCTACGCGTTCGCGACATCGAATGGTCTTCGCCCGGACGAGCTCGCCCGGGAGGTGGAGGCTCGTGGCTTCACCCGCCTCATGTTCCCGGAGCACTCGCACATCCCGATCAGCCGCGCCACGAGCTACCCCGACGTCTACGGCGGGGGGGACCTGCCCGACTTCTACCGGCAGACGTTCGATCCGTTCGTCAGTTGCACCCTCTCTGCATCGGCCACGACTCGGCTGCGGGTGGGTACCGGCATCTGCCTCCTCGCGCTGCGCGAGCCGGTCAACACGGCCAAGGAGGTCGCCTCCGTCGACTACCTGTCCGGGGGCCGCTTCGATTTCGGGGTGGGCTTCGGGTGGAACGCTGATGAGTTCGAGAACCTGGGCGTCCCGTTCAAGGGCCGGCAGAAGCTCGTGCGCGAGAAGATCATGCTGATGCGGCGGCTCTGGCAGGACGATGTGGCCGAGTACCAGGGGGAACTCGTCTCCCTGCAGCCGAGCTGGGCATGGCCGAAGCCCGTCGGCGGGCCGCCCATCCTCCTCGGCGGCAATGGGCCGCTGACGATGAAGCACGCCGCCGAATGGGCAGACGTCTGGTACCCCACCCCGCCCGCCGAGGATCCCCTGCTGACCGCCTCGGTCCCCGCCTTCCACGCCCTGCTGCAGGAGGCAGGCCGCAACCCTGAGGATGTCGGCATCGGCTGCGCGCCTGGCGACGTCACCTCCTCCGATCTGGAGACCTACGCGGCAAACGGCCTGGACTTCGTCAACGTGGGCATGGTGACGACGTCCCGTGACGATGACCTGCGCCGGCTCGACGAGGTCGCCGAGCGGGCTGCGGCCTACCTTCAGGGCTGACGGGCAGCATGCGCAAGGGGCGCACGTGGTGACGAGGTTCCCGGAGCCTTACGTTGCTGCCGTCGTGCAATGGGCCCCGTCCTTCTGCGACTCGGCCTCGGGCACGGCACGTGCGTGTGCGGCCATCGAGGCGGCGGCGGCCGAGGGCGCCCGATTGGTCGTCTTCCCCGAGGCCTGGCTCACCGGCTACCCGTACTTCCAGGGGGTCACCCGGCACCCGGACTACTTCCCGACCTGGCAGGCCTTCGCGATGAGCGCCATCGAGGTCCCTGGGCCCGAGATCGACGAGATCGGCCGATGTGCGCGCGCGGTCGGCGCCGAGGTAGTCCTCGGAGTGAACGAGCGGGATCGGTCCGATGCCGTCTACAACACGATGGTCTTCATCGGCGCTGACGGCACCCTGCGAGGAAAGCATCGCAAGCTCATCCCGACGATCACCGAGTCGCTCGTTTGGTCGCGGGGCGACGGCTCGGATCTGGACGCCCACGCGACCGGCGTCGGCAGGATCGGCGGCCTCATGTGCTACGAGCACAACATGGCCCTTGCACGGTACGCGTGCTGCACGCTCGGCATCCAGGTGCACGCCGCCCTGTGGCCCGGCTTCTCGTTCATGGACCAGATGATTGATGCCAGCAACCGGCAACTGGCCATGGAGAACGCATGCTTCGTCATGTCCGCCCGCGAGGTCATGAGCATCGACAGCGTGCCGAGCGGTCTGGCCGACTTCGGCGATCACAGCCTGTGGAACAGCCACGGGGGGAGCGCCATCATCGCGCCGGGAGGTGGCTACCTCGCTGGACCGGTGTTCGACCAGGAGACGATCCTCACGGCCGAGATCGACCTGAGGTCCACCCTGAACACCAAGTGGTGGGTGAACGGCACGGCGAACTATTCCAGGCCGGATGTCTTCCGGCTGGACTGGGACCGGCGGCAGAAGCCTCCCGTGGTGGCCTGGAACTGTGACGAGCCGCGCGTCCTGCACCCACCTCGGGCACAGCCCGCTCGCGATGGCTGATTCTGCGACAGTAGGAAGCCCCAGAACGTCCTAGCCTGCCGGAATGACCTCACTGGCAGGACTCGCGGCCATCGTCACCGGTGCAAGCCGCGGCATCGGCCTCGCCGTGGCCCAGCGGTTGGTGGACGATGGCGCGCGCGTGTGCGTCACCGGGCGGAACGCGGATGCCCTTCGCGAGGCCGTGACGACGCTCGGCGGCAGCCAGTTCGCCATCGGCGTCGCCGGCAAGGCGGATGACCGCGACCACCAGCTGGGCACCGTCGCCGCAGTCATGGAGCACTTCGGGCGAATCGACATCCTGGTGAACAACGCGGGCATCAACCCCGTCTACGGACCTGTCATCGGCATCGACCTCGGCGCCGCGCGCAAGGTGCTCGACGTGAACGTCCTGGCGGGGCTCGCCTGGACCCAGGCCTGCTACTCCGCCTGGATGCAGGAGAACGGCGGCCGCGTCGTGAACGTCGCCTCCGTTGCGGGCATCCAGGCCGCTGACGGCATCGGGATTTACGGCGTCAGCAAGGCAGCGGTGATCGCCATGACGCGGCAACTGGGCCACGAGCTCGGGCCCAGGGTGCGGGTCAATGCGGTCGCGCCGGGGGTCGTGAAGACGGAGTTCGCGCGGGCCTTGTACGAGGCCGACGAGGAGGGCGTAAGCGAGGCCTACCCCCTCAAACGGCTCGGCGTCCCGGGGGATATCGCCAGCGCCATCGCCTTCCTGGTCTCGCCGGAGTCGGACTGGATCACGGGCCAGACCATCGTCGTCGACGGCGGCATCACCCTCGGTGCGCGGATCTGATCGGTGCCATCAGGCGCCGTGAATGCGGGACGCCGCAAGCTCGCGGCGCAGCACCTTGCCGCTGGCGGTCTTGGGCAACACGTCGACGAGATGGAACTCCGTGGGGCACTTGTATGCCGACAGGACGTGGCGGCAGTGCGAGCGCAGCTGGTCCTCGTTCACGGGGGATCCGGCCTGGACCACGACGAAAGCGATGAGGGTCTCCCCCCGGTATTCATCGGGAATGCCGACGACGGCGGCCTCGCGCACGCCGGCGTGCAGATACAGGGCATCCTCGACCTCGCGGGGCCACACCTTGTAGCCGCTGACCACGACGAGGTCCTTCTTGCGATCGACGATGAAGATCCAGCCGTCCTGGTCGGTGAAGCCCACGTCCCCCGTGTGCAAGCCGTCAGCCCGGAACGCGTGGGCCGTCTCGTCCGCCTTGCCCCAATAGCCGGCGCAGATGCCAGGCCCCTGCACGACGAGTTCGCCGATCGTCCCGGCTGCAGCCGGCCGGCCATCGTCATCGACCACGCTGACCGTGGTTCCGGGGATCGCCCGGCCGATCGATAGCGCACCTGATGCCGCGTCGACCGGTGCCCGCTCCCCCATGGGCACGATGATGCACGCCGACGTCGACTCGGTGAGCCCGTAGGCGTTGTGGATGTACGAGCCGAAACGCTGCTCGAACGAGTCGACGATGCCTACCGGCACCGCGGCACCACCGCTGAACAGCGCCCGGACGCTCCCGAGGTTGGCACCGGAGGCGTCGGGCTCCGCGGAGAGCGCGACGAAGGCCGTGATCGCCGCGATCCCGTACACCGGCCGATGCTGCTTGATGAGTCGGAGCACCGTCTTCGGCTCGAACCGATAGGTGAGGATGAGGGGCAGGCCATTGGCCACGCATAGGGCGAAGTTCTGGCCCATGCCGGTGATGTGGAAGATCGGCGGCAGGGTGATGACCGGCTCATGCGCGGCCAGGCCATACCACCGCACCATGGTTGTCGCCTGGTAGGTGAGGTTGTCGTGTCGGATCATGGCGCCTTTGGGGGGGCCAGTGGTGCCGGACGTGTAACAGATGAGGGCAAGGTCGTGCCGGCGGCGCAGGTCCGGCGAGACGACACGCTGGTCGTGGGGGCGGTCGTCCAGCGTGGCCAGTGCGTCCAGCAGTCGCGTCCCGAAGGGCGGCACGGTCTCGTGATCCGGGGCGAAGGGGATGTCGTCGCTCCCGGCGAGGTCGGCCGGGCTGGACCACAGCACGTCGAGCGGGGACGGCAGGGATTCGCTGACCTCGCCGATCACCTCCGCCAGGCCGGGTTCGGCAAGGAGGAGCATCGCCCCCGAATCCCGCGCCAGGTGAGTCAGTTCGATCGTCCGGACCATGGGGTTGACCGGGATGGCGATCGCCCCGATCTTCCAGCACGCCAGCAACGCTGCACACATGATCGGGGTGTTCTGCAGCGAGATGATGACCCGGTCGCCTTCGCCGACGCCGGCCTCCGCGAACACCGTGGCCACGCGCTCGGTGAGTTTGTTCAGCTCGGCGCGGGACAACACGGCGCCGAAGTAGGCCAGCGCCATCGCGTCGGGCTCGGCGCGCGCGGATGCCTCGAATAGGTCGAGGACGCTCGCCGCTTCCAGGAGGGGGCCGCTGTCAGAAGTAATGGGCATCCGGGTCGATGCGGTAGGAGTTCAGCTTGCGATAGAGCGTCGAGCGGGACACTCCGACGATCTTCGCGGCCACGACCTTGTTGCCGCTAGCCTGCTTCAGGGCATCGAGGATGGCTCGAAGCTCGAGGTGCTCGAGATTGCTCAGCTGCCGCCGGGTCGCGCAGGCCTGGATGTCGGCCGGGAGATGGGCCAGCTGGATCTCGCCGGACATGTTGGCGGCGAGCCCGTGGAGCATGGACCGCATCTGCAGGACATTGCCGGGCCAAGGCGCACGGACGAAGGCCCGCATGACTCCAGGGGACAGCGAGACCCGGCCCGCTGCCGAACCGCGAAACACGGCACTCGCCACGAGCGGGATGTCCTCGCTTCGCTCGCGAAGCGGCGGAATGTGAACCTGCGTCCCGCCCAGGACGGCGACGAGCCGCTCGTGCTCCGGCGTCGCGGGCATGCCGCTCGCCGACGTGAACGTGGCTGCCATGCGAGGAGTCCCCACGCCGTCAAGGGACAGTCGCGAGGCCAGGGCCATGGCCACGCTGGGGGGCGTTGCCTCGAGGTGCCGCAGTACCACCACGGCAGGCTTGGCGGCGAACGCATCGTGCAGTTCGTCCAGGGCGCCCGTGACGCTCGTCCACTCGGGGCGCGCGCAGTCGATGACCTCGATGACGTCGTCGGGGGCGGACTCCTCCAGGGCGGCAACGAGGAGGGACAGCTTGCCGACCCCCACCTCACCGGCGATGAGGACCGGACCTGTTCCCGAGGTTGCCCGTCGGGCGGAGGCAACGACCTCTTTCCAGGCCGAGCTCGATCCGACGAGCCCGGGGATGGCCGCCTTGCGCGTGGGTCCCGAAGGTCGAGCCGTGGATGACGATGTGCGCGGTGCCACGGGGCTGCCGAAGTCGACGAGCGCCCCGATGACCTTGCCGTCGCTCTCGATGGGCTGGCAGGTGATCGGCACGACTCGGTCGGCTCCGACCACTAGCTCGGCCCGGGCCTCGGACCGGACCCCTAACGCCTCGCGCACGGTCTCCCACATGACCGCCTGCTGCATGTCGCCCAGCAACTGGGTCACCCGCGGCCCCGCGATGAAGATGTCGTGGCCGACGCCGGCCACTCGGCGAGCCCCGCCACGGCTGGCGGCCAGGTACGCGTCCAGGACGAGCCGCTCGCGGTGGGAAGCCTGCTCGAGCATCCGGTGCTCGACATCGGCAGCCGCGCTGACCATGAGCGGGGTGAGGAGGGGGCTCGCCGACTCGGCGCGGCACGACATGGTGATGATGCCTTCGAGTCGATGCGATATCGGGTTGTGGATGGGTACGCCGACGCATGCGAACGGCACCATCTTCTCCATCAGGTGCTCGTGGCCCACGATCTGGATCGGCCGACCCGTCTCCGCGACGGTCCCGATCCCGTTCGTGCCGACCAGTTCCTCGGCACCGGTGAACCCGGAGTCGGAGCGCAGCGTGTCAAGGAGCGGAAGGATGCTGCAGTCCGACGCCCACCGGCGCAGGATCTTGGCGTTCCGGTCAGCCAGCAGCACCCCGGCGCCAAGCCCCGAGAGCCGGTCAGCCAAGCGGCTCAGGACTGGGTCCGCCGCCAGGCACAGAACGCTCTCGATGTCAGATTCCCCGATGAATGGAAGCTCCGGGAGGCCGACCTTGGCCCCGCTGAGGATCGATCGCCGCCAGGAGCTCAGCACCTCAGGACGGATCTGCAAGTCGGCGTCCGACGGGATCATCCCCTCGGAGAGCACGAGTTCGCGGGCCTTCTGCACCGTCATCGCTCTAGGCATGGGGTCCTCCCACCGACTGGCACCGGATCGCCGAGGCACGAATGTCCGAGGATTCGCTTGTCATCATGCGACACGTGGCCGAGGGTCCGCCAGCATGTATGCCAAATCGTTGCCCGCAACGCTGCGGTCCTCGAGAATTCCCAGCACCGGCATCTCCTCTAGCAAAGCAGTCGACCGACCAGACGGTCGATGCTAGCCTACGTGCGGCCTCGAGACCAGAGGCCGCGCGAACAAAGGGAGGCCCTGCGATGGATGAGCCGCGGGCCGATGTCCGACGCCGCGACATCGTGGCCACCGCTGCCCAGTTGTTCGAGACCGAGGGCTTCGCCACGACGTCCATGGAGCGCATCGCACGGGCTGTCGGGCTGGCCAAGCCCTCGCTCTACCACTACTTCGCGAGCAAGGACGACATCCTGTTCGCCATCCACGAGGAGTTCATCAACCTGCTCGTCGAGCGCCAGGAGCAGCGCGCCGTCGCGCGGCTGAGCCCGCCACAGGAACTGCTCGAGGTCTTCGGCGATGTCTTCGATCTCATGGACACGCATCGCGGCCACGTCAGGGTCTTCTTCGAGCACTACCGCGAGCTGCCGATCACCCAGCAGGAGGTGATCAAGGCCAAGCGCGACGCCTACGAGCGCTCGGTCGAGGCGGTCATCGTCGCCGGGAACGAAACTGGTGAGTTGCGCGGCGTGGACCCCCGATTGGTCACCCTGGCCCTTTTCGGCATGAGCAACTGGGCCTACCAATGGTTCCGATCGGGCGGTCCGCTGACGGCACGTCAGGTGGCGGTCCAGTTCTGGGACTACCTCATGCGGGGGATCGGCACCGAGCCCCTCCCCGGATCGTGAGCCAGGCGGCCCCGGGAGCGCTCATCCTCGACTGGGGCGGGGTTCTCACCACTCCCATGAACGCCTCGTTCGAGCGCTGGATGGAGCTCGAGGGCATCGACCGCGAGTCCTTTCGCCGGCACATGCGGTCACTCCACAACGAGCCCGGGAGTGCGCTGCACCTGGTCGAACGCGGCCACCTCACCGCCTCCGAGTTCGAGGCCGAAGTGGCGTCGGGCCTGCGGACAGCGTCAGGCAGTCCCGTCCGGCCCGATGGCCTGCTCGCACGCATGATGGCCCACCTCGAGCACAATGAGCCCGTCCGCCTCATCGTGGACAGCGCCCGCGCCGCCGGGTGGCGCACCGCCGTCTTGTCCAACTCCTGGGGGAACGACTACGACCTCCAGGACCTCGAGAGCATCGTCGAGATCGTGCTCCTCTCCCAGCAGATCAACGAGCGCAAGCCGGATCCAGCCGCCTTCCTGCTCGCGGCGCGGGCGGTCGACACCGATCCGCAGCACTGCGTCTTCGTCGATGACCTTCGCCGCAACGTCGCCGGCGCCCAGGCGGTGGGCATGCGGGCGGTGCTGTACCACCCGGGTGCCGAGGAACACCTCGAGGCCGCCCTCGGACTCGTGCCTTGACCACCGACCACGCGACACCTAGCATCGACCGACTAGTCGGTCGATAGGAGAGCCATGCCTGCCCACGCACCGAGCGTCGTCATCGTGTCCGGAGCCCGTACCCCGATCGGGAGCTACGCCAAGTCGTTGTCCGAGGTGCCGGCGCACGAGCTGGGCGCCGCGGCGGTGCGCCGGGCCCTCGAGGCCTGCCCGGACACGGTCATCGACGAGGTCATCATGGGTTGCGTCGGGCAGGTGGGCGGCGATGCATACAACGCACGTCGGGTCGCGCTCGCGGCCGGGCTGCCCATCTCCACCCCCGCGTTCAACGTGAACAGGCTGTGCGGCAGTGGCCTGCAGGCCATCCTCAGCGCCGCCCTTCAGGTCCAGAGCGGGGATTCCACCGTGATCGTGGCCGGCGGCGACGAGAGCATGTCCCGGCAACCCGCACTACTCCCCACTTCACGTGACGGCCTGCGGCTAGGGCACCGGAGCCTCGTCGACGGAACGCTGTCCCTGCTGACCGACCCGTGGAGCGACGAGCTCATGGGAGTGACGGCCGAGAACGTCGCACGCCGGTACGGGGTGAGCCGAACCGAGCAGGACGAGTGGGCCGCCCTCAGCCAGCATCGAACCGCAACGGCCCAGGCCGCTGGGGTGTTCGCCGAGCAGATCGTGCCGATCACGGTCGCGCACGGCAAGGGGAAAACGACGGTCGTCGAGACCGACGAGCACCCTCGCCCCCAGACGACCGTCGAGGCATTGGCTGCACTGCGCCCCGCCTTCGCCTCGGATGGAACCGTCACGCCGGGCAACTCGTCCGGCATCAACGACGGAGCCGCAGCGGTCGTCGTCACTCTCGAGGAGACTGCCGCAGGACTGGGCCTGAACGCCCGGATGCGGCTGCGCGCCTGGGCGAGCGCTGCCCTCGAACCAGGGCTCATGGGGTATGCGCCGACGATCGCGGTCGGGCGCTCCCTCGAGCGGGCCGGCCTGGCGATGGCGGATCTCGACGTCATCGAGCTCAACGAGGCATTCGCGGCGCAGGTCATCGCGGTCGTCCGCGACACCGGCATGGACCCGGACAAGGTGAATCCCAATGGCGGCGCCATCGCCCTCGGGCACCCCGTCGGGGCGACCGGGGCGATCCTCACCGTCAAGCTCATGCACGACCTGGCCGACCGGGACCTGCAGTTCGGCATGGTCACCATGTGCATCGGCGGCGGGCAGGCCCTGGCCGCCATCTTCGAACGCTGCTGAACCGAGAGGACACAAAACATGACCTACGACTTCACCGTGGACGACTCGACCAGGGCACTGGCGCTGCAGGTGCGCGCCTTCATCGACGGATCCGTGATCCCGCATGAGGCCGTGCTCTCGTCGGCGACGCACGGCATGCCCGATGACCTGCGGCGTGACTTGCAGTCCGCCGCACGGGCGGCCGGGGTGTTCGCCCCCACGGCACCCACGGAATACGGGGGTCTGGGCCTGGACCATCGTGCGATCTCGGTCATCCTGGAGGAGAGCGGCCGCAGCCTGCTGGGTCCCGCCGCCATGAACTGCTCGGCGCCGGACGAGGGCAACATCCTGCTGCTCGAGAAGGTGGCCACGCCGGAGCAGAAGGCGGCCTACCTCGCTCCCCTGTGCGCCGGGACGATCAGGTCCTGCTTCGCCATGACCGAGCCGTCCCCGGGTGCCGGCGCCGACCCGGACATGCTGAACACGACGGCAACCCGCGACGGTGACGACTGGGTCATCAATGGGCGGAAGTGGTTCATCACCGGCGCCCAAGGCGCCGGCTTCAGCATCGTCATGGCCAAGACCGAGGCGGGCGCCACCATGTTCCTCGTCGATGGCAGCAACCCGGGTATGCGGGTCGAGCGGAGCCTGCACACCATGGATGTCTCGTTCTCGGGAGGGCACGGCTACGTGGTCTTCGAGGACTGCCGCGTGCCCGCCGACCGGGTGCTCGGCCAGGTCGACGAGGGGTTCCGCTACGCGCAGGTGCGCCTCGGGCCGGCTCGGCTGACCCACTGCATGCGGTGGCTCGGCGCGGCCCGGCGAGCGCACGAGGTGGCGGTCGGCTACGCCGCCGTCCGGCCGATGTTCGGTGCCACCCTGGGCGAGCTAGGCATGGCCCAGCAGATGATCGCCGACAACGAGATCGACATCGCCGCATCCCGAGCCCTGATCTGGCAGGCGGCCTGGGCCCTCGACCAGGGCAAGCCGGCCCGGCAGGAGACCTCGATCGCCAAGACATTCGTCGCGGAGGCGACCTACCGGATCACCGACCGTGCCATGCAGCTGTGCGGCGGCTCCGGGATCATCGACGAGCTCCCGATCGCCCGCATCTACCAGGACATGCGCCCCTTCCGGATCTACGACGGGCCGTCGGAGGTGCACCGGTGGTCCATCGCGCGGAGGTCCGTGCGTCATGCGAAGGCCGGCCGACTGCCAGGGGACTGGATGTGAGCGCCGACCCGCCGGGGCTTCGCACCCCTGAGCTGATGGCCTGGCTCGAGGCACACCTGCCGGAGTTCGACGCGAGCGGGCCTCCGGAGTACCGGCTGCTGGCGGGCGGTCGTTCCAACGTCACCTACGCGGTCACCGACGCCTCCGGTCGCCGCTGGGCCCTGCGGCGACCTCCCCTCGGCCACGTGATGCCGAGCGCCCACGACATGAGCCGTGAGTTCCGGGTGCTGCAGGGGCTCGGCCGGGTGGGCTTCCCGGCACCCCCGGCCCGGGTGCTGTGCGAGGACGCCTCCGTCCTCGGCGCCCCCTTCATGGTCATGGACTTCGTCGACGGCCGGGTGATCGGCACCAGCGAGGATGCACGCGGCCTCTCGGCCGACGAGGCTTCCGGCGTGTCGAGGACCCTGGTCGAGGGCCTGGCCCGCCTGCACCAGGTGGATGTCGCCGCGGCCGGGCTGGCGGACTTCGGCCGCCCGCAGGGATACCTGCAGCGGCAGGTCACGCGTTGGGGCCAGCAGTGGCCGATCACCAAGACGCGGGACCTCGCCAGCATCGACGCCCTCCAGGCATGGCTGACCGAGCAGGTTCGCGACCTCCCGGACGACTCCCCCTGGTCGCTCGTCCACGGGGACTACCGACTCGACAACGTCATCCTGAAGCCGGACCTGTCGCGCCTGCTGGCCGTCCTCGACTGGGAGATGTCCACGCTCGGCGACCCGGTTGCCGACCTGGCGATAGCACTCGTGTACTGGACCCAGGCGGGCGACGGCCTGCGCTCAGGCATCCCCGTCGCCCAGAGCGTGACCTCCGGGCCGGGCTTCTGGACCCGGCAGCAGATCGCCGACGCCTACGCCGTGGCCTCCGGATCCGACCTCCGGAACCTCGACCTCTGCGTGGTACTGGCCTGCTTCAAGCTCGCCGTGATCATGGAGTCGATCCACTACCGCAACCTAGGCGGGCAGCAGATCGGGGCCACCGCGGAGCGCGGCGAGGACATGGGGGCGGCGACCGAGGCATTCGCCGAGCTCGGCCTTCAGGTGATCAGCACGGGCGGGATCGAAGGGCTCTCGGACTAGGGCGTGTCTGACGAATAGTCGGGCTTCGGTCGTGGAGGCTGTCGATCATGACGACGCGGCGTGTGCTGACGGATGAGATGTGGGCTCGGATCGAGCCGTTGCTGCCGGACCGGACGCCGCGGCGCGGCGGTCAGT
>JAUSNB010000037.1:0-22500 GCA_030645615.1 Actinomycetota bacterium
GCGTGCACATCCAGCCCGACACTCGTACGCTGATACTCCACTGGGGCCTCCTCACAACTGTGGCTCTACCTGTCAGGCGAGAGCCTGACGGCAACCCACGTCCATTTGCGAGTGAGGCCCCAGCCTCGTCATACCGTCTAGTCGACCCGGACTCCCCGGCGGAGTGCCGGGATCGCCGCCAACTGCCCGAGCGCGGCAACCCCGAGCAGGACGTACACCAGCGGCCAGGAATCGAATCGGTCCAGCACCGCGCCCGCGACGAGCGGGCCCCACGCCCCGATGAGGTAGGTGACGCTGAAGGCCATCGCCGTCAACCGTGCCGACGCCGCGGCATCGGACGCGAACTCGCTGAGCAGGGCGAGGGCCATCGCGAAGCCGGCGCCGAGCGACATCCCGAAGGCCGCCACGACGACAAGGGTGAGCGTCGTCGGCGCCCACGCGAGGGCCAGCAAGGTGGCGAGCACGACGGCGACCGTCGCGACGAAGACCAGCCGACGGGCCGAGGCGCGCTCCGCCAGCGGCGGGAAGACGAAGGCCGCCACGACCTGCGCCACGGTGAACAGCCCGAGCAGGAAGCCGGCGTCCTCCTGGCTCCAGCCGCGGTCGACGAACGACGGGGCAAGCCAGGCCAGCGAGGTGTAGAAGACGATCGAGTTCAGGGTGAGGAAGGCGGTCAGGGACCACGCCGGCCGGCTGCGCCAGGGAAGCTGCGCCAGCCGGACCGCCGGTGCCGCGGACCTGACGTGGTCGTGGCCGCGTTCCACGATGGCCCACGTCGCCAACGCGATCGCCGCAGGGATCGCCCAGCAGGCCAGGGCCAGGGGCCACGAGTCGAGGGCGGCGGCCAGTGGCACCGTCAGGGCCCCGCCGAGCGCCGCGCCCACCATCATCACCGCTGTCCACAGCCCGGTCGCCATGCCGACCGCGTCAGGCACCTGCTCGCGCACCACGCCGGGGACCAGGCCAGCGGCGAGGGCGATGCCCACCCCGGCCAGGAAGGCGGAGGCCGGCAGGACACCGGGGACCTCGGCGGCAAATCTGGATCCGACGGCGATGGTGAGCAGGGCCAGCGCCAGGCTCACCGTCCGCGCCCGCCCGATCCGCTCGGAGAGCCTCGGGACGACGAGGGCAAAGGCGCCCATGCACAGCACCGGGATCGTCGTGAGCATGCCGATGGCTGCGTCGGACCAGCCCGTGGCGGCCTGGATCTGCTCGACGACCGCCGGGACGCTGGACAGGGCGATGCGCAGGTTGAGGGCGACGAGCGACAACGCCAGCAGGATGACCCAGCGAGGCCTTGCGGTGGCGGACACCGGGCGATTGTGCTCCCGTAGCCTGTCGGCGTGACAGCCGGGGAGCCCGAAGCGTCGCCGGCACCCGGCGGAGGCCGGAGCCTGGCGTCCCCGGCCTTCCCCAACGACGACGGGTCGGCGGACCCGTCCCTGCGCGCGAGGCTCGCCGGTACGGACCGGGGGAGCGGGTTCGTGCAGGCCCTGCGGGGTGCCCGCCTCCTGGCGAGCGTGGTGGCGGTGGCCGACGAGGTCGCCTCGGACGGCTCGGACAAGAGCAGCCACATGGCCGTCGTGTCGATGGTCAATGCGCGGGGTGAGCGAGGCCTGCTGGCGTTCACCGGCCTGGACAGCCTCGCGGCGTGGAACCCGGCCGCCCGGCCGGTGCCGGCCCTCGGCCGCGATGTGGCGCGTTCGGCCCTGGCCGACGGCGCATCGGCGGTCGTCATCGATGTTGCCGGACCGGCTCGCGTCGTCATTGCCGGGGACGACCTGCACGTCCTGGCTGACAGCGTCCCGCCCCCCGCGGTTCGATGGGGCCATGAGCGTCGGCTCCCGCCTGACCAGTCAGCGCTACCTGGACCTGTTGCACGGCGACGGGGAGCGCCTGCTGGAGGCGTCTGAAGGGAACATGGCGGCGGCCTGCCCGTCCTGCGAGGGCTGGACGGTCGACGACCTCGTCTTCCATATCGGTTCGGTCTACGCGCACAAGCTCGCGGCGCTGCGGCTGGGCAGGGCGCCAGAGAAGGGGGAGTGGCAGGTGCCGGCGGAGGAGGCGAGCCCGGAGCATGACCTGGCCTGGTGCCACGCCGAGCTGCATGCCCTCGCGGCCGAGCTCGCTCGGCTCCCATCGGATGCGCCGGCCTGGACCTGGTGGCCCCCCGAGCAGACGGTCGGGTTCTGGCAGCGGCGCATGGCGTTGGAGACCGCCGTTCATCGGGTGGACGCCGAGCTCGCCTCCGGCGCGGCCACGCCGGTGGCCGACGACCTCGCCCTCGACGGCATTGACGAGGTGCTTCACGTCATGCTGGCCGATTCGGGTGTCGACGACGTGTCCGGGCCTGAGGTCGACGGCGGCCGGGTGACCGTGACCGTGTCCGGCACGACCATCGTCGGCCCCGCGTCGGACCTGTTCCTGTGGCTGTGGGGTCGGGGGGATGCCGGGCGACTCGAGGTCCTGTCCGGCAGCGCCGCCGACCTTCGAGCCCTGGTACGCGACGCGACCCAGTAGCGGGTCAGTACCGCGATCGGGTCAGTAGACCGGACCGGTCAGTTCCTCACCCGGGCCCATCCCCGGCCCATCCGGACTGATTGAGGCCTCCCGGAAGGCCCGCTGAAGCGATGACAGGCCGTCCCGCAGGGGCGCCGCGTGCATGCTGCCGAGGAGCGGCGCGGCAGAGGTGACCAGGCCGGCCAGGGCCGTGATGAGGATCCGCGCCTCGGCCAGGTCGGCCCGGCGGCCGTCCTCGCCCAGCCCGCACGCCACCGCCGCGGCGGACATCAGGTGCATCGCGACCGTGAGGACAACCTCCACGGCGGGCACGTCCGCGATGTCGAGCGCCTCGATGGGGGCGGGCTCGGTTCCTGATGAGTCGGCGGGACTCGGCGTGGTTTGGGGGGTGTCCGTCACGGCTGGTAGCCTTGCACCCGATCGATCCGGGGTTCGCCCTGGGTCGCGCAAGCGGAGTCCTCGACTCCCACCTGCAGGCCGACCTAGGTCTCGCGGGTCTGGGCACGGCGGCCTGCCGTCGCATGCCCTCCGAGGCCTCTGTGCGCGCTGCGCCGGAGGCCATCGTGGTCTCCG
This sequence comes from Actinomycetota bacterium, assembly GCA_030645615.1. GTDB lineage: Bacteria > Actinomycetota > Actinomycetes > S36-B12 > S36-B12 > UBA10649. The sequence goes on from JAUSNB010000037.1 coordinate 3,094, forward strand.
GGGCCGATCACCCGCCCCGAGGAGCAAGGAGGCGCCATCAGCGTCGAACCCCGTATCAACGACCGGATTCGCGTACCCGAGGTCCGGCTCGTCGGACCCAACGGCGAGCAGGTCGGCATCGTCCGCATCGAGGATGCGCTGCGACTGGCCGTGGAGGCGGATCTCGACCTGGTCGAGGTCGCCCCGATGGCGAAGCCGCCGGTGTGCAAGCTCATGGACTTCGGCAAGTTCAAGTACGAGGCCGCTCAGAAGGAGCGCGAGTCCCGCCGAAACCAGGTGCACACCGTCATCAAGGAGATGAAGCTGCGCCCGAAGATCGACCAGCACGACTACGAGACCAAGAAGGGGCACGTCGAACGCTTCCTCAAGGCCGGCGACAAGGTCAAGATCACGATCATGTTCCGCGGCCGCGAGCAGAGCCGGCCCGAGTTGGGCCTGCGGCTGCTGGCCAAGCTGGCGGACGACGTGGCCGAGCTTGGCTTCGTCGAGGCCACGCCCAAGCAAGACGGCCGCAACATGCTCATGGTCATTGCCCCGCACCGCCGCAAGGTCGATGCGATCCGGGCCCGGGCGACGGCTTCAGCCGACGACGTGACCGACGACCTGACCGACGACGTGGCCGAGGCCGAGACCGCCTGACGCTCCATCCCGGGAACCCCCGGGCACCAGACCACCCGGCCTGCCTGCCGGACCGGAAGGACAAGGAAGAGACATGCCGAAGCAGAAGACGCACAGCGGCGCCAAGAAGCGATTCAAGGTGACCGGCTCGGGCAAGATCATGCACGAGCAGACCAACCGTCGCCACCTGTTGGAGGTCAAGTCCAGCAAGCGAACCCGCAAGCTGGCGTCCGATCAGGTCGTCGCCCCGGCCGACCTCAAGAAGGTCAAGCGCCTCCTCGGCCGCTGAGCGACCGCCTCGCTTCAGCGCCCGGCGCCGTCGCGGATCCCGACCCCACCATCGCACCCACAATCAGGAGAACGACATGGCACGCGTCAAGCGCGCAGTCAACGCCCACAAGAAGCGCCGGGAGACCCTCGAGCGCGCATCCGGCTATCGCGGCCAGCGGTCCCGGCTCTACCGCAAGGCCAAGGAGCAGGTCACTCACTCGCTGGTCTACGCGTACGCCGACCGTCGCAATCGCAAGGGCGACTTCCGTCGCCTGTGGATCCAGCGGATCAATGCCGGCGCCCGCGCCAACGGCATGACCTACAACCGACTCATCCAGGGCCTGAAGGCCGCGGGAGTCGAGGTGGACCGACGCATGCTCGCCGAGCTCGCCGTCAACGACGCGCCTGCTTTCGCCGCGCTGGTCGACGTCGCCCGAGCCGCCCTTCCTGCCCAGGCTGCCTGACATCGCGTGACCCGGGTCACCTCTGCCTCCTCGGAGCGCGTCACCCGGATCAGGGCCCTGCACTCGCGAACCGGCCGCCGCAAGGCCGGCAGGTTCGTGGTCGAGGGCCCGCAGGCGGTTCGCAGTGCTCTCGCTGCCGGTGCCGTCGTCCATGAACTGTTCGTGGACGACGGCACCGGCAGCGAGTTTTCCGCGGAGTGCCGCGCGGCCGAGGCCGCGGGAGCGCGAGTCACGGAGGTGGCTCCGCGAGTGATGGCCTCGATGGCCGAGACCCAGCAGCCGCAGGGGTTGCTAGCGGTCTGCGCGCTGCTCCCGTCGGGAGATCTCGATGCGGCCATGGCAGCCGACGGCCCGGTCCTGGTGCTCGAGGCGGTGGCCGACCCGGGCAACGTCGGCACGGCCATCCGGACGGCTGACGCAGCCGGCGCGGCAGCGGTGGTGCTGACACCCGACTGTGCCGACATCCACAACGGCAAGGTGGTCCGCTCGACGGCTGGGTCCTTGTTCCACCTGCCCGTGCTGGCGGGGCATCCGATCTCCGATGTCGCCGCAGCGGCCATCCGGGCCGGACGCACGGTGGCGGTTGCCACGGGCGACGGCGAGACCGACCTGTTCGACGCCACAGACCGCGGCGTGATCGACGATCGCACCTGCTGGATCGTCGGATCGGAGGCCCACGGGGCCTCCGCCGAGGCCAGGTCGGTGGCAGGCGTTGCCGTGAGCATCCCCATGCGGGGACGCGCGGAGTCGCTGAACGCCGCCATCGCGGCCGCGATCGTGCTGTTCGTCACCCGCCACGCCCGGCGCGGATTGGTCGGCGATGAGCGCCGGATGAGAGACTAGGTGCCGGCCACAAGCCCGTTCCACCAGCCCGAGCCCCACCGAGGAGAGCCCGAATGTCCGAGATGATGTCGAGCGGCGCGACCAGCGGCAATCATGCCGACTACATCACCCTCCCGGCCTTCGCGGAATCCGGCTACGTCGTCCTGGAGTCATACGACCAGGCTCAGGATCCGCGCGAGTGGGAGCAGTTGACCTTCGTGGACTGGAAGTCCTCCGGTGACACGCGCTTCGCGCCGCTGGCCAGCGCCTACGGCGACATGGAGTGCAACGGATTCTGGAACCACACCCCGCCCAAGACCGACAAGGACGGCGTGTGGGTGCCGGCCAACGTCGCGGTCGCCCCGCGCCTGGTGGCGCGCGCCCAGGAGCCGGGGGCCAACATCGGCCGTTGCCGCGTCATCGAGCTCCAGCCGAACACCTACGGCGAGGCCCTCTACAACCTCCACCGCGACGACAACAACCGGCTCAACACGCCCGGAACCGGCTGGATCGTGCGCGGCTTCTTCAACCTCACGGACAACCCCGACGCCATGATGATCCTGCGCGAGGACCGCGACGACCCGTCCACCGAGACGCGCATCCCCCTGCCGGCGGGCGCGCAGGCGATCATCGACACGCAGCGCCTCTGGCACGCGGTGTGGCACCCGGGCTCCGAGCCGCGCTACTGCCTGATCACGTCGTGGGAGAGCGGTGAAGAGCTGGGTGCCTACATCGAGGCAAAGCACGGCACGTCTCGGATCGACGTGGCCCCGCTCGACGCCGAGGTCATCGCAGCCGCCGAGGCAGAGGCCCAGAAGCGGCGCGCCGACCGCGCCGCCGCACTCGCGGCCAAGGGCGCCGACCCCACCTTCGGCGACGGCAGCCTGCGCGCGAGCGCAACGACCGAGGTGCTCTCCGAGGCATGAGCGCACCCGCATCGGCAGGCCCCACTGCCGTCCCCTACGACGCTGTCCTGGATGAACTCGAGGCCGAGGCCATCCACATCTACCGGGAGACGGCAGCCGCATTCAAGAACCCCGTGCTGCTGTACAGCATCGGCAAGGACTCGTCGGTGCTCCTGCACCTGGCGATCAAGGCGTTTGCGCCAGCTCCGATCCCGTTCCCGGTCATGCACATCGACACCACCTGGAAGTTCCAGGAGATGATCACGTTCCGCGACCGTCGGGTCCGCGAGCTTGGCCTCGACCTGCGTATCGCCCAGAACGTCGAGGCGGTCGCTGAGGGGGTGAGCCCTTTCAGTCACGGCACGCACGAGTACACGCGCCTCATGAAGACCGTGGCGCTTCGTGAGGGCATCGACCGATACGGCTTCGACGCCGCCATCGGTGGCGCCCGTCGCGACGAGGAGCGCAGCCGCGCCAAGGAGCGGATCTTCAGCCTTCGCGAGCCCGGTCACCAGTGGGACCCGCGCAAGCAACGGCCCGAGTTCTGGCGGACGGCGAACACCACGCTGGCCCCTGGCCAGTCGATGCGCGTGTTCCCGCTGTCCAATTGGACCGAGCTCGACGTGTGGCGCTACATCCAGCGCGAGGACATCCCGATCCCTGACCTCTACTTCGCCAAGCCGCGCCCCGTGGTCGCGCGCGACGGCCAGTGGATCATGGTCGACGACGACCGCTTCCCGCTCCGCGACGGGGAGGTCCCCGAGATGCGGTCGGTCCGATTCCGCACCCTGGGCTGCTACCCCCTCACCGGGGCTGTGGAATCGTCCGCGGTCACCATGGCCCAGCTCGTCGCCGAGATGGAGGGGGCCAAGTACTCCGAGCGATCGGGCCGTCTCATCGACGGAGAGGGCGGCTCGGAGTCCATGGAGGGCAAGAAGAAGGAGGGCTACTTCTAGTGGCCGGCAGCCAAACCCCCGTCCTCCACCTGGTGACCTGCGGATCGGTCGACGACGGCAAGTCCACCCTCATCGGCCGGCTCCTGGCCGAGACCGATTCGGTGCCCCTCGACACGCTCGAGTACGCCAAGCGCACCCGTCGCGGGGGGTCGACGATCCCCGTGGGCGAGATCGACTACTCACTGCTCACCGACGGACTGGAGGCGGAGCGCGAGCAGGGCATCACGATCGACGTGGCCTACCGGCACATGAACCTGCCGAACGGCCGCCGGGTGCTCGTCGCTGACTCGCCCGGGCACGAGCAGTACACCCGCAACATGGCCGTGGCCGCGTCGAACGGCGATGTCGCCGTCCTCCTCGTCGATGCGGCCCGCGGGGTGCGTCCCCAGACCCACCGGCACCTCACGGTCTGCGCCCTCATGGGCGTCAAGACCGTGATCGTGGCCGTCAACAAGATGGACCTCGTCGGCTACGAGCACGCCACGTTCGAGGAGATCGTCGGCACCGTGAGAACGACCGCGGCCCGACTCGACGTGCCCGAGCTCATCGCCGTACCCGTGAGCGCATTCAACGGCGACAACATCACGTCGGGCACGGACGCCATGCCCTGGTATCACGGCCCCACGCTGCTCGAGGCGCTCCAGCAGTGGGAGCCGGTGGTGCCAGAGGGTGCGCAGCCGTTCCGGTTCCCGGTGCAGTTCATCGTCCGTGCCGAGGGTAACTTCCGCGGCTATGCCGGGACGGTCGTGTCGGGCTCGGTGGCGCCGGGCGACGACATCGTCATCGCGGACTCGGGTCGCAGTGCCAAGGTCGACCGCATCGTCACCTACGACCTGCACACCGACGGGCACATCGCCGACTTGCCGCGGGCGGATGCGGGCAAGGCCGTCACCATCACCCTCGATCACGAGGTCGACGTGACCCGCGGCGACGTCCTCGCCGAGGCAGGGGCCGACCACCTCCAGCCCGCGGACCGCTTCGCCGTCGACATGGTGTGGCTCGGTGAGGAGCCGTTGGCGCACGGCCGTTCGTACCTGCTGGTGTCCGGATCCCGCGCCGTCCCTGCCACGGTCACCAACGTGCGCTTCCGACTCGACGTGGTCTCGGGCCACGAGCATGCCGCGCGCCTGCTGGAGATGAACGACGTGGGCCGCGTCGAGGTGGCCACCGACAAGCCGATCCCGATGGACCCCTACGCCCTCTGCCGTGACACGGGTGGATTCCTTCTCGTCGACCGCGTCACTGCCGACACGGTGGCCGCCGGGATGGTGCGGCACGTCATGCGGCGCGCGTTCAACGTCGTGCCGCACACATACGACGTCGACCACGCCGCGCGCGTGCTGCTCATGGGCCACGACGCCAAGGTGGTCTGGCTTACCGGGCTGCCCGGTTCGGGCAAGTCCACGATCGCCGACGCCGCCGTGCGGCGCTTGCATGCGCTCGGCGTCCATACCTACGTCCTCGATGGTGACAATGTGCGCACGGGGCTCAACAAGGACCTCGGCTTCACTGCCGAGGACCGGGCCGAGAACGTCCGGCGCGTGGCCGAGGTCGCCAAGCTCATGCGCGATGCAGGAGTGGTCGTATTCGTGGCCCTGGTGTCCCCGTATCGGACCGACCGGGAGTCGGCGGCGGCTCTGTTCGGTGAGGGCGAATTCCTCGAGGTCCACATCGACACCCCGGTCGAGGTGTGCGCCGAGCGCGACCCCAAGGGCCTGTACGCGAAGGCGGCTGCGGGCAACCTGCCCAACATGACCGGGATGGGCCAGGTCTACGAGATTCCCGAGCACCCCGACGTCGTCCTGCACGGCACCGGCGACCTCGAGGCGTCTGCCGAGCAACTCGTCCGCGTGATCCTCGGCGAGTAGCGCATGTCCGGCCCGAACACCTCGTTCGACCCCAAGCAGGTCGCCAGCCTCGATGCGACGGCGGTGGCGGCCGTGGTCGACTCCGCTCTGGCAGACATTGCGGCAGCCGGTGACCTCGCCGCGCTCAAGGAGGCTCGGCTCGCCCATGCCGGTGACCGGTCCCCGCTGGCGCTGGCCAACCGCGAGATCGGCGCCCTGCCGCCAGCGGCCAAGGCCGAGGCGGGCAAGCGCGTGGGCGAGGCCAGGGGGCGCGTGGCAGCCGCCCTGAAGGAGCGCCAGGAGGCCCTGGAACGCGAGCGTGATGAACGCGTCCTCGTGGAGGAGTCAGTCGACGTCACGCTGCCCACCGACCGTCGGCCATTGGGCGCCCGCCACCCGCTGACGACGGTGATGGAGAGGATCAGCGACGTCTTCATCGCCATGGGCTACGAGATCGCCGAAGGGCCGGAAGTCGAGGCCGAGTGGGTCAACTTCGACGCGCTCAACGTCCCGCCCGACCATCCCGCGCGCACCATGCAGGACACCTTCTGGGTGCAGTCCGACGACAGCGGGGTGGTCCTGCGCACCCAGACATCGCCGATCCAGTTGCGGGCGATGCTCGAGCGGGACCTGCCTATCTACATCGCTGCGCCCGGGCGGGTCTTCCGTACCGATGACCTCGACGCGACGCATAGCCCGGTGTTCCACCAGGTCGAGGGACTCGCGGTCGACCGCGGCATCACGATGAGCGACCTCAAGGGCACCCTCGACCACTTCGCCACGGCGATGTTCGGCGACGGGATCCGCACCCGCATGAGGCCCTCCTACTTCCCCTTCACCGAGCCCAGCGCCGAGGTGGACCTCGAGTGCTTCGTCTGCCGCGGAGCGTCCGTCGCCAATCCGGACCGGCCTTGCCGCACGTGCGGCAGCGAAGGATGGATCGAGTGGGGCGGCTGCGGCATGGTCAACCCGCGCGTTCTCCAGGCCGCGGGCATCGACCCCGATGAGTACCGCGGCTTCGCCTTCGGCATGGGGGTGGAGCGCACCCTCATGTTCCGCAGCGGCGTCAGCGACATGCGCGACATGGTCGAGGGCGATGCCCGATTCACGCTGGCGTTCGGGCTGGAGGCCTGATGCGCGCGCCCATGTCGTGGCTGCGCGAGCTCGTCGACATCCCGGCCGGCCAGGGCGGCCGCGACGTCGCGGCTCGCCTCATCGCCGCCGGGCTGGAGGTCGAGTCTGTCGAGTCCGCCGGCGCCGGCATCCAGGGCACGCTCCGAGTCGGGCGGGTCCTCGATGTCGAGGTGCTCACCGAGTTCAAGAAGCCGATCCGTTGGTGCCAGGTCGACGTCGGCGAGGGCACCCCTCGCGGAGTGATCTGCGGTGCCAGCAACTTCGAGGGCGGGGACCTGGTCGTGGTGGCCCTGCCGGGCGTGGTCCTGCCAGGTGGCTTCGAGATCACGGCGCGGGCGACGTACGGCAAGGTCTCGGACGGCATGATCTGCTCGGAGCGCGAACTCGGCCTAGGGGACAGCCACGACGGAATCATGGTCCTGCCGGTGGGCTCGGCCACCCCGGGCGACGACGCGGGACCGGTGGTCGGCATCGGCGACGAGGTGCTCGACATCGCCATCACGCCCGACCGCGGGTATGCGCTGTCGATCCGCGGCATCGCCCGCGAGGTGGCCATCGCCTATGGCGTGCCCTTCGAGGATCGTGGCCAGGAACTGGTGGACCTGCCCGCCCCGAGGGCCGACCGGGCTCCGCAGGAGTGCGGGTCGGAGGACCCCGCGGGGTGCGACCTGTTCACGATGCGGACCATTGTCGGCTTCGACCCCACGGCTGGCTCGCCGGTCTGGATGCAGCAGCGACTGGTCGCCTGCGGCATGCGGCCGGTGTCCCTTGCCGTCGACGTCACGAACTACGTCATGCTCGAGCTCGGCCAGCCCCTGCACGCCTTCGACCTCGACAAGCTCCAGGGCTCGGTCCGAGCGGCTCGCGCCGTCGACGGCACGACGTTCGAGACTCTCGACCACGTGGTGCGGACCCTGACCGCGAACGACCTCGTCATCAGGGACGACCGCGGGCCTATCGGCCTGGCCGGCATCATGGGGGGGCTCGAGACCGAGATCGACGACGCCACCACGAGCATCGCGCTCGAGGCGGCCCACTTCGCGTCCGATGTCACCGCGCGGGCATCGCGAAGGCACGGGCTGTCCAGCGAGGCTTCGCGTCGTTTCGAGCGTGGAGTCGACCGGGACCTGGCCCCATACGCCTCCGCCCGCGCTGCGGCCCTCCTGCTGCAATACGGCGGCGGCCACTACGTGGGCCTGACTGCGGTCGAGTCGCCGCGAGAGGCTCGTTCGATCGCGCTGCCGGCGACGTTGCCGGGTGCCGTCGCCGGACTGCCGATCCCAGCCGAGACGTCGGTGGCCCTGCTCGAGGTCATCGGATGCGTGGTGGCGCGCGAGGGGGATGTGCTTGCCGTGCAGCCGCCCTCGTGGCGGCCCGACCTCACCGACCCGATCGACCTGGTCGAGGAGGTCATCCGCCTGCATGGGTACGACAAGCTCCCCTCGACCCTGCCCGCCGCGCCGCTAGGGCGCGGCATGACCCGGCCGCAGCGGATGCGTCGACGGGTAGGCATGGCCTTGGCCGCGCGGGGCATGGCCGAGGTGCTCAGCTACCCCTTCGTCGGCGAGGCCGAGCTCGATGCCGTGCGGCTGCCGGTGGGCGACGAGCGCCGGCGGGTGCCCCGGCTGGCCAACCCCCTATCGGAGGAGCAGCCCTTCCTGCGCGGGACGCTGCTGCCGGGACTGCTCGCGGCTGCCCGGCGCAACAACGGCCGCGGGACGTCCGACCTTGCCTTGTTCGAGATCGGCGCGGTCTACCTGGGCGAGGTCGCCGCGCACTCCGAAGTCCGTCCGCCCGTGGACCGGCGGCCGACCGACGAGGAGTGGGCCGCCCTTTCCGCGCTGCTCCCGCATCAGCCTGTCCACGTGGGCGCGGTGTTCACCGGGCAACGCGAGCCGCAAGGGTGGTGGGGCCCGGCCGTGCCCGCTGGATGGGCCGATGCCATCGAGGTGGCCCGCACCGTGGCCGAGGCGTGCGGCGTCGAGGTCGACATGACCGCCGGTGCCGACCCGTCCTTCCATCCGGGCCGCTGCGCCGCGGTCCGCGTCGCGGGTCGAATCGTCGGGGTGGCCGGTGAGCTGCACCCGCGCGTCGTCGAGGCCTACGGCCTGCCCGAGCGCGCGGCCGCCATGGTCCTGGACCTCGATCAGGTGATCGCCGCGGCACCTGAGGTTCGCCCTGCCCCGAGCGTCGGCTCGCAACCGCTCGCCAAGGAGGACGTCGCCCTCGTGGTCGACCGTGCGGTGCCGGCGGCGATCGTCCTGGCCGCGCTCCGGCGCGGCGCCGGCAGCCTGCTCGAATCGGCCAGGCTGTTCGACGTGTACGAGGGTCCCCAGGTCCCGGCCGGCAAGAAGTCGCTGGCCTTCGCTCTGCGCTTCCGGGCTGCCGACCGCACCCTGGACGCCGCAGAGACGGCCGCGGCCCGCACGGCGGCGGTGGCCGAGGCACAGGCTGCCTGCGGGGCGGTTCTGCGGTCCTGACGCCCCTCCCGCGGGGGATGTGGCCTGCGTATGCGCGTATGCGTATACTGCGGCCATGATCCGGGCGAGTGTCGCGGGTGCCTCCGGCTACGCCGGCGGCGAAGTGCTGCGCCTGCTCGCTGGGCACCCGGGCATCGAGGTGGTGGCCGCCGCCGCAGGAGCCCGCGCGGGCGAGCCGATCGAGGCGGTCCACCCGAACCTCGGCAGCCTGGCCGGCCTCGTGCTCGCCGATGCTGACCCTGCCGTCCTCGCCGACGCCGACATCACCTTCCTGGCCCTGCCGCACGGAGAGTCCGCGGCCCTGGTCGCCCGGCTGCCCGAGTCCCTGAGGGTGGTCGACCTCGGGGCCGACTTCCGGCTGGCGGATGCCGCGGCCTGGGCGCGGTACTACGGCGGTGCTCATGCCGGGCGATGGACGTACGGCCTGCCTGAGCTCCCTGGCCATCGCGCTGCCGTCGAGCAGGCCCGGCGGGTCGCCAACCCCGGCTGCTATGCCACCTCGGTAGCCCTCGCCCTGGCGCCGGTGCTGGCGGCGGGGCTGGCCGAGCCCGACGATGTCGTGGTCGTGGCGGCGTCCGGCACGTCCGGCGCGGGCCGCAAGGCGGCCGATGCGCTCCTGGCCAGTCAGGTCATGGGGTCGATGGCGGCGTACAAGGCGGGCGGGGTCCACCAGCACACGCCCGAGATGGAGCAGGCGCTGGCGGAGGTGTCCGGTCACCCGGTGCGGCTGTCGTTCACGCCGTTGCTCGCCCCGATGCCCCGCGGCATCGTGGCGACGTGCACAGCTGTCGCCCGCGAGGGGGTCACGGTCGACGACGTGCGCGATGCGCTGATCGAGGCCTATCGTGGGGAGTCATTCGTGCAGGTGCTGCCCCCGGGAATGTGGCCGCAGACCGCTTCCGTGGCCGGCAGCAACGCCGTGCACCTGCAGGCTGCCGTTGACGAGCATGCCGGCCGCGTGGTGGTGGTCAGTGCCCTCGACAACCTGGGCAAGGGGGCCGCCGGGCAGGCCGTGCAGAACGCCAACCTCATGCTGGGCCTCGACGAGGCGGCCGGCCTCTCCCGCGACGGGGTGGCGCCGTGAGCGTCACGAGTGCCCTGGGCTTCCGCGCCGCCGGCGTGCGGGCCGGCATCAAGGCGTCCGGCAACCACGACGTCGCGCTCGTCGTCAACGACGGCCCTTCGTTCGTCGCGGCTGGCGTGTTCACGTCGAACCGCTTTCCCGCAGCACCGGTCCTGTGGTCCCGGCAGGTCCTCGCCGATGGGGAGGTCCGCGCCGTCGTGCTCAATTCCGGTGGAGCCAACGCGTGCACCGGGCCCGACGGGTTCGCGGACACCCATCGCACGGCTGAGCATGTGGCCGCCGTCCTGACCGGCCAGGGCTACGAGGTCGGGCCGGGCGAGGTCGCGGTCTGCTCGACCGGGCTCATCGGCGAGCGCCTGCCCATGAACCCGCTGCTCGACGGGATCGAGCGCGCTGCGGGTGCCCTTGACGCTGCCGGCGGCGCCGACGCAGCGCTGGCGATCATGACCACCGATTCGGTCCCGAAGACCGCCACCGTGGTTGCGGAGGGGTTCACCGTCGGCGGCATGGCAAAGGGCGCTGGCATGCTCGCCCCTGGCCTCGCGACGATGCTGGTCGTGCTCACGACCGATGCCGTGATCGACTCGGCGCAAGCCAAGGCGGCGGTCGGCGAGGCCAGTGCGCTGACCTTCGACAGGATCGACTCCGACGGGTGCATGAGCACCAACGACACCGTGCTGCTGCTGGCCAGCGGGGCGAGCGGCACCACCCCGCCCGACGATGCGTTCGCGAATGCCGTCACTGCGGTGTGCGCCGACCTGGCCCGGCAGTTGATCGGCGACGCCGAGGGCGCGTCCAAGGACATCGAGGTCGCGGTGGCAGGGGCGGCCTCGGTCGACGACGCTCTCGAGGTGGCCCGCGCGGTGACCCGGAGCAACCTGCTCAAGTGCGCCATCCATGGCGAGGACCCGAACTGGGGGCGGGTCCTGTCCGCCATCGGCACGACGCAGGCGACGTTCGATCCCGCCTGCGTCGACGTCGCGATCAACGGCGTCTGGGTGTGCCGCGGCGGCATGATCGGCGACGATCGTGGGCTCGTGAGCATGGCGGGCCGGGAGGTGCGGATCGACATCGACCTGCACGCGGGCGCCGAGGGCGCGTCGATCTGGACGAACGACCTGACCGCCGAGTACGTCCACGAGAACTCGGCGTACGCGACATGAGCGAATCCGCCCTCTCCAGCGCCGTCGCGCGCGCCGCCGTCCTTGCGGAGGCACTGCCGTGGCTCGAGCGCCTGCATGGCGCCACCGTCGTGGTGAAGTACGGCGGCAACGCCATGACGAACGCCGCGCTGCAGGCCTCCTTTGCCGAGGACATCGTCTTCCTGCGGCTGGCCGGCCTGCGGCCCGTCGTCGTCCACGGTGGGGGGCCGCAGATCAGCGCGATGCTGGACCGCCTGGGCGTGCACTCAGAGTTCGCCGGGGGCTATCGGGTCACGACACCGGAGGTCATGGACGTCGTCGGCATGGTGCTGGTCGGGCAGGTGCAGCGCGAACTCGTCGGCCTGATCAACGGGCACGGCCCACTGGCCGTGGGGCTGTCCGGCGAGGATGCCTCGCTGTTCACGGCCGAGCGGCGTACCGCGACCGTCGACGGGCAGGCAGTGGACATCGGGCAGGTCGGTGACGTGGTCGACGTGCGCCCGGATTTCGTCGTCCGGCTGCTCGACGACGGCTTCATCCCGGTCGTATCCACGGTGGCGCGCGACGCCGACGGAGTCACGCACAACATCAACGCCGACACTGCCGCGGCGGCGCTCGCCATAGCACTGGGCGCCGCGAAGCTGGTCGTCCTGACGGACGTCGAGGGGCTCTTCGCGAACTGGCCCGATCCGACCTCGCTGATTCCCCAGATCGAGGCCGCAGCGCTGCGCGCCATGCTGGCGGGACTGGAGAGCGGCATGATCCCCAAGATGGAGGCATGCCTGCGCGCCGTCGAGGGCGGGGTCCCGCGTGCCCACGTCATCGACGGCCGGATCGCGCACAGCGTGCTCCTTGAGGTCTTCACGGACACTGGGGTCGGCACGATGGTCCTGCCCGACTCGGCGCGGGATGCACCGGGCGGGGCCGGATCATGACCGACGCCGCCTGGGCAGGTCGATGGCAGCGCAGCCTCATGGCGAACTACGGGACCCCGCCCGTCCTGCTGGTCCGCGGCCAGGGCTCGCGGGTCTGGGACGACGAGGGGCGCGAGTACGTCGACCTGCTCGCCGGCATCGCCGTGAACGCGCTGGGCCACGCGGATCCGCGGCTCGTCGCCGCCGTCACGGGCCAGCTGTCCACCCTCGGGCACACGAGCAACCTTGCCGCGACCCTGCCCGCCATCGAGCTGGCCGAGCGGCTCGTCGCCCTGGCCGGGTGGGAGGACGGCCGCGCCTTCTTCTGCAATTCCGGCGCTGAGGCGAACGAGGCAGCCTTCAAGCTGGCCAGGCTCACGGGCCGCACGGGGATGGTCGTCGCGGCCGGGAGCTTTCACGGCCGGACCATGGGCGCCCTTGCCCTGACCGCCCAGCCCGCCAAGCAGGATCCATTCCGGCCGTTGCCGGGCGACGTCACGGTGGTCGAATACGGCGACGCAGCGGCCCTGCGGGGAGCGGTGACGGACGCGACCGCCGCCATCGTCCTCGAGCCCATCCAGGGAGAGGCCGGGGTCGTTGTCCCGCCGGACGGCTACCTTGCCGCCGCCCGCGATGCCGCCGACGCGTCCGGGGCATTGCTCATCCTCGACGAGGTGCAGACCGGCATCGGCCGCACGGGCACGTGGTTCGCGCATTCGGCCGCGGGGATCGCCCCCGACGTGATGACGCTCGCCAAGGGCCTGGGCGGCGGGCTGCCCATCGGCGCGGTCCTGGCCCGGGGCCGGGCAGCCGCCTTGTTCGGGCCCGGATCGCACGGATCGACCTTCGGTGGCAATCCGGTGTCGTGCGCCGCCGCCCTGGCGGTGCTTGATGCCCTTGAGCAGGACGGGCTGCCGGAGCGGGCGACGCTGCTGCATCAGGTGCTGGCCGGGGCGCTCGTCGCCCGGTCGTCCGGCCTGGTCGACCACGTGCGGGGCCGCGGCCTGCTGATCGCGGCCGTCCTGCGGACGCCGATGGCAGCGGCGCTCGAGGCAGCCGCGCGCCATCACGGGCTCATCGTCAACGCCGTCGCGCCCAACGCCATCCGGCTCGCCCCGGCCCTGTCGATCAGTGACGTCGACATCGCCGACGCGATGGACCGTTGGGAAGCGGCGACGGCCGACGTGTCCGCCACGGCACGTGAGCCGCAGGCATCCCCATGAACGCCGCACCCAGCGGCACGCCGCGGACCATGACCGCGCGCAGGTCCCGCGTGGCCGCGATCATCGCCACCACGGCTGTGGGCTCCCAGGAGGAACTCGGTCATGCCCTCGCGGCAGAGGGTATCTCGGTCACCCAGGCAACGCTCTCCCGCGACCTCGACGCCATCGGCGCTGCCAAGGTCGTCGAGGCGGACGGATCCGCGCGGTACGTGCTGGATGCGTGGACGTCATCCGACACGTCCATCCCCGCCAACGGCACCGACGCCACGGTGGCCCGGCTCACGTCGGAGCTGCTCGTCCGGGCCGAGGCCGCCGGCAACATCGCGGTGCTCCACACGCCGCCGGGGGCCGCGCAGTTCTTCGCCGGCCACATCGACCGGAGCACGTCCTTCGACGCGGTGGGCTCAGTCGCCGGCGACGACACGATCCTGCTCGTCATGCGCACCCCGGACGAGGCGGCTGGCCTCTGCTCGGCACTACTGAAGATGGCGGAACAAAGGAGAGCACAGTGAAGGAGCGCGTCGTCCTCGCGTACAGCGGCGGACTGGACACCTCGGTCGCGATCGGGTGGATCAAGGAGGAGACCGGGGCGGAGGTCATCGCGGTGGCCGCCGACGTCGGGCAGGGCGGCGAGGACATGGACGTCATCCGAGAGCGCGCCCTCGCCTGCGGCGCGGTCGAGGCCGAGGTTGCCGACGCCAAGGACGAGTTCGCCGAGGAGTACTGCCTGCCCGCGCTGAAGGCCAACGCGCTGTACATGGACCGCTACCCGCTCGTCAGTGCCCTGTCGCGGCCGGTGATCGTCAAGCACCTCGCAGTGGCGGCGAAGAAGCACGGGGCGACGATCCTGGCGCACGGCTGCACGGGCAAGGGCAACGACCAGGTCCGCTTCGAGGTCGGCATCGCGAACCTCATCCCCGACATGAAGTGCATTGCGCCGGTGCGCGACTACGCGATGACACGCGACAAGGCCATCGAGTTCGCCGAGCGCAACAACCTGCCAATCGAGCAGAACAAGAAGAACCCGTACTCGATCGACGCGAACGTCTGGGGCCGGGCCATCGAGACCGGCTTCCTGGAGGACATCTGGAACGGACCGATCGAGGACATCTACGCCTACACGGCCGACCCGTCGGTCGCTCGGGAGCCCGACGAGGTCGTCGTGGCCTTCCACGCCGGCGTCCCGGTGAGCATCGACGGGCGCCCCGTGACGATGCTCCAGGCCATCCAGGAGCTCAACCTGCGTGCGGGCGCCCAGGGTGTCGGCCGGCTTGACATGGTCGAGGACCGACTAGTCGGCATCAAGAGCCGGGAGGTGTACGAGGCGCCCGGCGCGATCGCCCTGCTCACCGCGCGCGAGGAACTGCAGAACGTCACGGTCGAGCGCGAGTTGGCGCGCTTCGGGCGCGGAGTCTCGCAGCGCTGGTCCGAACTGGTCTACGACGGCCTGTGGTTCAGCCCGCTCAAGCGTGCCCTCGACGGCTTCGTCGACGAGCTGAACTCCAGCGTCACGGGCGAGGTCCGGATGACGTTGCACGGCGGTCGCGCAACAGTCACCGGCAGGCGCAGTGACGAGTCCCTGTACGACTTCAACCTGGCCACCTACGACACCGGCGACCAGTACGACCAGACCAAGGCGAAGGGCTTCATTGACATCTTCGGGATGTCGAGCGCGCTCGCTGCGCGCCGCGACCTCCAGCAGGGGCGGGAGGCGGGGAAGTAGTGGCAGAGGACCAGCCGACGCGGCTGTGGGGCGGCCGGTTCACCGGCGGTCCTTCCGACGCGATGGCCGCGCTCAGCATGTCGACGCACTTCGACTGGCGGCTGGCGCCGTACGACGTCATGCAGACCCGGGCGCATGCCCGCGTCCTGGCAGCGGCTGGACTGCTCACCGCGACGGAGCTGGCCGATGTCGATGCGGCACTGGACGCCTTGGCTGCCGAGCTGGCTGCCGGCACTCTCGTCCCGGACGCTGCCGACGAGGACGTGCACACGGCGATTGAGCGCACGCTCATTGGCCGGCTGGGCGAGCTGGGCGGCAAGCTGCGCGCCGGCCGCAGCCGCAACGACCAGGTAGCCACCGATTTCCGGTTGTACCTGCGCGCGCAGGCCCGGCTGGTCGCGCGCGCCGTCACCGACCTGCAGCAGGCTCTGCTCGACCAGGCCCGCGCCAACATCGGCACCTTCTCGCCCGGCTTCACCCACCTCCAGCACGCCCAGCCGGTCTCCTTCGGGCACGAGCTGGCCAAGCACGTGCACGCGCTCGGCCGCGACGTCGAGCGCATCGTGGACTGGGACTCGCGGGCGTCACGGTCGCCGCTTGGCGCGGGCGCCCTGGCCGGCTCCAGCCTTGGCCTGGACCCCGAGGCGGTCGCTGCTGCCCTCGGCTTCGACTCCGCCCTGGCGAATTCCATCGACGCGACCAGCGACCGCGACTGGGTGGCTGAATTCCTCTTCGTGGCGGCGATGATCGGTGTGCACCTGTCGAGGATCGGCGAGGAGGTGATCCTCATGGCCTCGCGTGAGTTCGGGTGGGCGCGCCTCGACGACGCGTGGTCCACCGGCTCGTCGATCATGCCGCAGAAGAAGAACCCCGACGTCGCAGAGCTGGCGCGGGGCAAGTCCGGACGCCTGATCGGCAACCTCACCGGCCTGCTCGCCACCCTGAAGGGACTGCCCTTCGGCTACAACCGCGACCTGCAGGAGGACAAGGAGCCCGTCTTCGACAGCGTGGAGCAACTGCTCCTCGTACTGCCCGCGATGACCGGGCTGATCGCGACGCTGCAATTCGACACGGAGCGCATGGCCGCCTCCGCCCCGGAGGGCTTCGCCCTCGCGACCGACATCGCCGAGTGGCTCGTCCGCGACGGGGCGCCCTTCCGGGAGGCGCATGAGATCGCGGGCGCCTGCGTGCGCCAAGCAGAGGCCGCGGGCAAGGAGCTGTGGGACCTCACCGACGCCGAGCTTGCTGCGGTGTCCGCGCGGCTGACCCCTGACGTCCGCGGCGTGCTGACGGTACGGGGCGCGCTGGACTCCCGATCCGCATTCGGTGGCACGGCCCCGGCCCGGGTCGCCGATCAGCTCGACGCGCTCGACTCGCTGCTGGCAGGACAGCGCCAGCGGTGGGGCTGAGCGCACGGCATGCGGGGTGGCGCCCAGAGTGGCGGGTGGCCGCCGCCGTAGGTGCGGGCGTCTGGTCCCTCGTGGTCGTGTGGACGTCCCTCGCCCCGCTCGACCCGAATGCGACCCCGCTGCTGCCCTTCTCGGACAAGTGGCTGCACACCCTCGCCTACGCCGTTCTCGGGTTCCTCGTGACCCTCGCCATGCGCACCCGCCGCCCGGTCCTCGTCCTGTGCAGCATCGTGGTCCTCGGCCTGGCGCTGGAGGTGGTCCAGGGGCAGACCGGGTACCGCACCTACGACCTGATCGACCTGCTCGCCGACGCGGTCGGCGCGTTCGGCGGCATCCTGGCGGCAACCGGGCTGCTCGAGATCACCGAGCGACGGACCCGACCGACGGACGCTGGCAACTAGCCTGAGCCGGTGGATCCGCGCCGCAGCCTGTCCGGCCACGCGGCCGACGTGGCGCCACGCCTGCTCGGCGCCACCCTCGCTTCGCGGGTCGGCGGGGAGCGCGTCGTGCTGCGGATCACCGAGGTAGAGGCCTACGGCGGGGTCGCCGAGGACCCGGGGTCGCACGCGTACCGCCGCATGACCCCGCGCAATGCCACCATGTTCGGGCGAGCCGGCCTCGCTTACGTGTACTTCACCTACGGAATGCACTGGTGCCTGTGCGTCGTCACGGGCCCGGCTGACGAGGCGAGCGCCGTCCTGGTCCGGGCGGGGGAGGTCGTGTCCGGCGTGGCGGCGGCCCGGGCCCGGCGGCAGTCGGCAACCTCCGACCGCGACCTTGCCCGCGGCCCTGCCCGGCTGACGTCGGCCCTGGGCGTTACCGGGGCGCAGGACGGCGTCGACCTGACCCACCCTCGAGCCGAGTTGCGGCTGGCCCTGCCTACGGACCCGTCCAGCGACTATGCGGTGAGCGCCCGGACCGGGGTGTCCGGCGCCGGCGCGGGCACGCCATGGCGCTTCTACCTCCCCGGCGAGCCCACGGTCAGTCCCTATCGCCCCGCTGCGCGGCGGCCGTAGGGTCGCCCCGTGAGCATGGACATCGAGACAGGGAGCGAGCGTGAGCTCCTCGAGGGGCACCTCGACGGCATGCGGGCGACTGCGGTGCGCAAGGTGCAAGACCTGACCTGGACCGACGCGACCCGACGCCTCGGGCCGTCAGTGACCAGCGCAGCAGGAATCATCAAGCACCTCACCGAGGTCGAGCGCTGGTGGTACCGCCACCACCTCGCAGGGGAGGACGCCGTGCCGTTCTGGTCGACCGATGAGAATCCGGACTGCGAGTTCGACCTTGCGCCCAGTGACGACCTCGCGTCGCTGATCTCCGACTACCAGGCCGCGTGCTCCGAGAGCCGCGCCATCGCCGAGCAGCACTCGCTCGACGATCGATGCGTCCGTGCCCACCGCAACGGCCTTCGCCCCTCGCTTCGGTGGGTCTATATCCACACGATCGAGGAGATCGCGCGGCACAACGGCCACCTGGACATCTATCGCGAGCTCATCGACGGAACGACGGGGCGGTGGCTGGACGAGAGCCGCATGCCCTGATCCCGGGTTCGTACGGAAGGATGCGAGACGTGTCCGCCATCATCGACGAGCTGTCCTGGCGAGGGCTGATCGCCCAGAGCACCGATATCGACGCGCTCCGCGCGGCGACGTCCGCGGGATCCCTCACCCTGTATTGCGGATTCGATCCGACGGCGCCGAGTCTGCACCTGGGCAACCTCGTGCAGATCCTCACTGTCCGCCGGTTCCAGCAGCACGGCCACCGTCCCCTCGCCCTCGTGGGCGGGGCGACCGGCCTCATCGGCGACCCGCGCATGACCGGGGAGCGCACCCTGAACCCCGTTGACGTCGTCGAGGGCTGGGTGGGCCGGTTCCGCGAGCAACTGGACAGGTACTACGACTTCTCCGGGCCGAACGCCGCGATCGCGGTCAACAACCTCGACTGGACCGCCGAGTTGTCCGTGCTGGACTTCCTGCGCGACGTGGGCAAGCACTTCAGCGTCAACCGGATGCTCGACCGCGAGGCCGTGGCCGCCCGCCTGGCTGCCGGTGGCATCTCTTTCACCGAGTTCAGCTACCAGTTGCTGCAGGGCTATGACTACGTCCAACTGCACCGTAGGTACGGGTGCACCCTGCAGACCGGCGGCACCGACCAGTGGGGCAACATCACCGCCGGTGTCGACCTCATCCGGCGGATGGACGGTGCGTCCGTCCATGCAATGACGGTGCCCTTGCTGACCAAGTCCGATGGCAGCAAGTACGGCAAGACCGAAACCGGCACCGTCTGGCTGGACCCGGCTCTGACCAGCCCCTATGCCTTCTTCCAGTTCCTGCTGAACACCGACGACCAGGACGTCGCCACCATGCTCCGGACGTTCAGCTTCCGGTCACGAGACGAGCTCGAGGCGGTCATC
>JAUSNB010000045.1 GCA_030645615.1 Actinomycetota bacterium
CGCCGCCGCCGCCGTCCGCCACCGCCCGCCGCCGCCGCCGTCCGCCGCCGCCGTCCGCCACCGCCGTCCGCCGAGACCAGCACCTGGCGTCGTTCCCGCGCCCCCGGATCGACTCCAACTGCTGGTGTCGATGATGGACCGGCATCCACAGGCGCGACGTTGGGACTCGCTGGCCTCGCCGACATGGCCGAGGGTGCCGCCATGCCGCGGTACGCCGACCCCGATCCGGTCCGAACTCCCCTCCTGATCACTCGGGAATGGGCGCTCGCAGCCGGCCTGACGAGGGACCAGATCCGGCAGCGGGTCAGGTCGGGCCGCTGGGAGGTCGTGGCCCGCGGGATGTACCGGCGCAGCCAGTGGCGGGAGTCGTGCGGGCTGGACGAGCATGCGCAGGCCCGTATCGAGCACCTGCACAAGGCGGTAGCCGCGGCTCACCGCAACCCGGAGTGCGTCGTCGGCTTCGACAGCGCCGCGTTGCTCCACGGGCTTCCGGTGGCATCGGGGATCCCTCCGTCAGTCACACTCATCGCGCCCGCTGGCGCGTGGACGGGTCGACGGCCCGGGATCGTGATGCGGCGGCTCACACTCGGCGTGGACGATGTCCTCGAGGGTCCACCTCGAGTCACCACGCCGGAGCGGACATGGCTCGACCTCGCTCGCCTGAGCCCCCTGGGCGTGGGCCTGGCCGCCGTGGACGCGGGCTTGCGCGATGGCATCCTCGACGGCAACGCGATGCTGGCCCAGCTCACGGCGCTCGGGACTGCCCGCGGCTGCCGGAAGGCCGCCGACGCACTGCTGCACGCGAACGCCCTGCGGGAAAGCGTGCTGGAGTCGTTGTCGTGGGCGTACTTCGTCGAGCGCAGCGTGCAGTTGCCCGAGATGCAGGTGAAGATCCGGGACCAGGCGGGCCGCTTCGTCGCCCGCGTCGACTTCCTCTGGCGGGCGAGGCGACTCGTGGGGGAATGCGACGGGCGGATGAAGTACCTGTCGGCCGACGATCTCTACCGGGAGAAGCGACGCGAGGACGCCCTGCGCGCGCTGGGGTTCGGCGTGGTCAGGTGGGGGCTGGGCGACCTCGGCTCCGGCAACCTGGCGAGCCGCCTTCCCGGGGCCGACTCCAGTGCTTAACGTCAATCCCGGGCCTCGGGAGCGACGCCAGGTGCTGGAGTCGGCGTGGAGTGGGTGGCGAGGGTCAGGTACGCGCGCCGCGGCGGCGCGCGTACCAGGTCAGGCCAAGCGCGACGGCGCCGATCGCCACCGCGCTGCCGGCCGCGACAGCCTGTCGACGATCGGCCTGCGCCTTCATCGCCGTCGGCTTGGCGAAGTCCATGACCGGCCAGTGCCGCTCGGCTGCGATGCGCCGCAACTCGGCATCGGGGTTGACGGCCACCGGATGGCCGACCACCTCGAGCATCGGCAGGTCGGTGTGCGAGTCGCTGTACGAGTAGGACGCGGCAAGGTCGTACCCACGCTCCTCGGCCAGCGAGCGCATGGCCTCGGCCTTGCCCTCCCCGTAGGCGTAGAACAGGATCTCGCCGGTGTACTGGCCGTCCTCGACGGCCACCTGCGTGCCGATGGCCAGGTCAGCACCGAGCCTGGCCCCGATCGGCTCGACGATCTCCGTCCCGGATGACGAGATGATGATGACGTCCCGGCCGGCAGCCTGGTGGGACCGCATGAGCTCGACGGCCTCCTCGAAGACGATCGGGTCGACGATGTCGTCAAGGGTCTCCCCGACGATCGCCTGGACCTGGTCGACGTTCCAGCCGTTCACCAGCTCAGACATGTACACGCGCATGGATTCCATCTGGTCGTGGTCCGCCCCCGACATGAGGTAGACGAACTGCGCGTAGGCGCTGCGGATCACGTCACTGCGCCCGATGAGCCCCTCCTTGTAGAAGGACTTGGCGAACACGAACGAGCTCGACTTGGCCAGGATCGTCTTGTCGAGATCGAAGAACGCGGCCGCGCGCGCGTCGCCCGCAGTATGCCCGTCGCTCTCCGGGTGCCCTTCGTTCGCCTGGCCCACGTCGTCCACATGGACACGGTAACCGGCCGAGGTGACTGCGTCGGGAAGCCGCGTCGGGAAGCCGCGCAGGCATGCGCCGTCCACAACGCAGTTCCCGGCGCACTGTCCACAGGAGTTGCGTGCATGGTTCCGCGGCAGGCAACCCGAGGGGACGCTGGGCCTCACCCTCATGTGGAGCGACGATGAACCGTCCCTTGCTGATCAGCGATGACACCGAGTTAGTCGACGACGTCCTGCGCCTGTCCTCGGCGCACGGGGTCGACCTGCACCTTGAACCCGACCCGGAGTCCGCCCGGGCCAGGTGGCCACGGGCGCCGATGGTCCTCGTGGGGGCGGACGCGGCGGATGCCGTGGTCGCGGCCCGGCTGGCCCGGCGGCGCGACGTCGTCCTGGTCACGCGTGGCGCGTCCGAGCAGGCCTGGCGTGATGCCGTGGCCCTGGGCGCCGAGCACGTGGCAGCGCTTCCGGAGGCCGAGCGGTGGCTGATCGACCGACTGGCCGACTGCGACGAGGGGCCACCTCGCGCCGGACGCATCGTCGCCGTGCTCGGCAGCGGCGGAGGGGCAGGAGCATCCACGTTCGCCGGGACGCTCGGGGTCGTCGCAGCGTCGCGCGGCCTGCGCAGCCTTCTGGTGGACGCCGATCCGACGGCGGGCGGACTCGATGTCCTCCTCGGCATCGAGGACGCGCCGGGCATCCGGTGGCCCGACCTCCTGGAATCCCGTGGCCGCATCGGGGCCGAGGCGCTTCGAGACGCCCTTCCGCAATGCCAGGGTGCGTCCGTGCTGTCCTGGGGCCGGCAGGGGCCGGCGACCATGCCGGCCGAGACGATCGGCGCGGTGCTGGAGGCCGGGTCGAGGGGCTTCGATCTCGTCGTTGTCGACCTTGCCCGCCAGATCGACCCCACCGCCGAGTCGGTGCTGGCCCGAGCCCACGAGGCGGTCATCGTCGCGTCAGGTCACGTGCGCTCGCTGGCTGCGGCCGCCCGACTGGCGGCGCTGGTCGGAGACCGGGCGGCATCGACGTCGGTCATCCTGCGCGGCGATGCCCGCCTCGACGACGCCATCCTTGGGGCGCTGGGAGCCCCCGTGCTGGCGCGCCTGCCGGCGCGACCGCGGGCTGTCGCCCACGCGGATGAGGGCGAGCCGCCGTCGGTGCGCGACGCCTACGCCAAGGCCTGCCTGGCGGTACTGCGCGCCCTGGCGGGCGAGGAGGCGGCATGACCACCGCCCTCGTCGACCGGGTGCGGTCGCGGCTCGTCGCGCAGCGGGCGGACGCGACCCCGGGCCTGGTCGCCGCGGCCCTGCGCGCCGAGGGACTGGTCCTCGGTGACGACGCCGTCCTGTCCCTCGTGCGCGAGTTGCGGGACGACCTGGTGGGCGCCGGCCCACTCGAGCCGCTGCTGCGCGACGCTGACGTCACCGACATCCTCGTGAACGGGGCCAGTGATGTGTGGGTGGACCGGGGCCGGGGGCTGGAGCGTTCGGGCATCCGGTTCCCGGGGGAGACCGACGTGCAGCGGCTGGCCCAACGGCTGGCTGCGCAAGTCGGCCGAAGGCTCGACCAGGCCAGCCCGTTCGTCGACGCCCGCCTGCCGAGCGGCGCGCGTCTGCACTGCGTCCTGCCGCCGATTGCCGTGGCGGGGACGACGATCTCGTTGCGCGTGCCACGCCGGCTGGCCTTCTCCATCGACGACCTCATTCACTGCGGCACGCTCGACGAGCAGGGGGCCACCGTCCTGCGCACGATCGTCGCGGCCCGGCTCGGCTTCCTGATCTCAGGCGGTACCGGCACGGGCAAGACGACCGTCCTATCGACGATGCTCGGCCTCGTCCCCGGCGACGAGCGGATCGTCATCGTCGAGGACTCCACGGAGCTGATGCCCTGCCATCCGCACGCGGTGTCGCTGCAGTCACGGCTGCCGAACCTGGAGGGAGCGGGCACTGTCACCCTGCGCGACCTCGTCCGACAGGCACTGCGCATGCGCCCCGACCGTGTCGTGGTCGGGGAGGTTCGCGGTGCCGAGGTGGTCGACCTGCTCACGGCGATGAACACCGGCCACGAAGGAGGGTGCGGGACGCTGCATGCCAATTCGGCCGAGGACGTACCCGCGCGGCTCGAGGCCCTGGGCCTGATGGCGGGCCTCGACCGGCTGGCCGTGCACGCCCTCGTGTCGGCCGGGGTCGACGCTGTCGTGCACCTGGACCGCCCCGGCGGATCGACGCGCCGGCTGGCGTCCGTCCACGTGCTCGAGCGCGGTGCCGAGGGGTTGGTCCGCTGCATCCCGGCGCTCGTCCGGGCTGGCAACCGACTGACCCGCGGACGGGGGTTTGACCGGCTTGCCCAGCGGCTCGGCGCTCCGCAGTGAGGTCCCGGCCGTGATGCTGCTGGCGGGCTGCCTGCTCGTCGGGCTTGCCGCGTGGCTCGCCGTGCCCCCGGCGGCTGCGGCCCGGCGCGAACGTGTCCTGTCCGTGCCGTCGAAACCGGCGCGTCGGCACCGAGGCCTCGTGCCACGCGCACTTCGGGTGGGCCCGGCCGCCCGTCGGCGTTCCGCTCGCGACCGAGCTAGGACGATCCAGGCCCTCGGCGCCCTGGCCGCGGAGCTGGCCAGCGGGCAGCCGCCTTCGAGCGCGCTGGCCGCAGCGGCAGGGGAGCCGGCCGTCTGGCCGGCGGCGCTGGGGGCGTCGGCCTCGGGGCTCGACGTGGCCGGTGCCCTGCGCGAGGACAGCGTGGCCAGGCCACCGCTGGCCTACCTTGCTGCGTGCTGGGAGGTGGCCGCCAGCACGGGCACCGGGCTTGCCGTGGCAGTCGAGCGCCTCGCCGCGGCGACGCGCGCAGCGGAGGAGGTGCGCGTCGAGCTCGAGGGACAGCTGGCCGGCCCCCGCTCGACCGCACGCATGCTGGGGCTGCTGCCCGCCGTCGGCCTGGGACTGGGCACCATGCTCGGGGCCGACGCCGTGGGCTGGCTGCTCGGCACGCCTGCGGGCTGGGCCTGCCTCGTGAGCGGCATCGCCTTGACGGTGCTGGGCCAGGCCTGGACCGGCCGCATCGCCGCCTCGGTCGAACGGCTGCTGTGATCCTGCTCGCTGCTGCCCTCGTCGGCCTTGCCGTCGCGCTGGCGCTCCCCGCGGCCTCGGGCGCTCGGCTGGCGGTCATGTTCCCGGGGACGCAACCGGCGCGGCCGGCTCGACGCCTCTCGCGGCCGGCGCTGGCGCGCCTGTCGGCAGGAGTGGCCGCCATCAGCGCGTTCCTGCTGCTCGGCGGACCGGTCGGCATCGCTGCGGCCCTTGCCCTGTGGCTCGGGGTGCCGCGGCTGGCTGGCCGGCTGGAGAGCCGGGCCAGTCGCGACCGCAGGGCCCGCCTCCTCGCGCAGGCACCGGTGCTTGCCGACCTGCTGGCGGCGACCCTGGCCAGCGGGGCCGCCGTCGACGCTGCGGTCGGCGCGGTCGCGGGGGCGGTGGGCGAGCCGGCCGCCGGCGCACTGCGCCCAGTGACCGGGGCCCTGGCCCTCGGCGCCGACCCGGTCCGCGCGTGGTCAAGCCTCTCCGGGGATCCCGCTCTAGGCGCCGTCGCCGATGCCTTCGCGAGGTCGGCAGCAAGCGGCGCGTCGCTCGCGTCCGTCCTTGCCCGGGTTGCCGACGACGCGCGCCGCGAGCATGCGGCGGCCGTGGAGGTAGCGGCACGATCGGCCGGCGTCCGGGCCGTGCTGCCGCTTGCGGCGTGCTTCCTGCCGGCCTTCCTGCTGCTCGGGGTCGTCCCGGTGGTGGCAGCCCTCGCCACCGGCACGCTCAACGGCTGACGGTTGCGGCGGCTTCCACAGCCCACGGTCCGACGGCCCCGCGCCCCCAGCCGCTCGACGGCCGCTGCCCCGATCGGCGCAGCAGCGCGACAGTCGCCGCACGGCGCTCGCGCCGGTGCCGAAGGTCGGCACGACCGCCGCGGCGGTCCACGAGAGGGGACACCATGGGCAAGGAACTCGCGAAGCGTCAGGCGCTGGCGCGTCTGGCGAAGAAGGACGACGGGCTGTCGACGGCGGAGTACGCCGTGGGCACCGTCGCGGTGGCGGGGCTCGGCGGCCTGCTGATCAAGCTGCTCACCAGCCCCGAGGTCCGCGACCTCATCTGGAGCGTGCTGAGCAAGGCCTTCGCCGGCATGTTCGGATAGATGCGTGAACCTGGGCGCGGCGCCAGCACGGCGGTCCGCGAGCGGAGACGGGAGTGGGGACGGCACCGCAGTGCCGTCCCTGCCCGGAAGCCTGCCGCCGGCGACCGAGGCAGCGTGCTCCTCGAGACCGTCCTTGCCATCCCCCTGCTGGTGATGGTGGCGGCAGCCCTCGGCTGGGCCGTTTCGCTCGGGGCGACCACGGCCGCCGTCGGCGACGTGGCCCGCAATGCTGCACGCTCCATCGCCCGGGGGGATTCGGTCGAGGTGGCCATTGCAGCAGCGCGCGACGGCGACGTCGCTTTCGTGATCACTGTCGCCGAGTTGGAGCACTCGGTCGAGGTGGCGGTCGAGAAGTCCGTCGCCCCGCCACTGCCCTTGTTCGCAAGCCTGGCCATCACGGTGAGCCAGCGGGCCACCGTCCTGCGGGAATGGTCATGAGGTGGGTGCGGTGACGCGGTCCGACGACGGTGCCGCGACGATCTGGGCGGTGGCCCTGCTCGCGGTCATAGGCCTTGTCGCCACGGCCTCGGGCGGGGTTGCTGCCCTCGCGGTCGCACGCCAGCGGGTGGCCCTTGCCGCCGACCTCGCCGCCCTTGCTGCGGCATCGTCCTGGTCCGACGCGTGCACCGCGGCAGCGCGATCCGCCGAGGCCAACGGTGTGTTGCTGCTCTCGTGTGCCCGCGACGGGCCGGACGTTCTGGTCGAGGTTGCCGCCCCGGTGCCACCCCTGGCCGGCCAGGTGTTCACGATGCTCGGACACCCCGTCGAGCAGGTCACCGCGAGCGCGCGGGCAGGGCCCTCCTAGCGATGACCCGCGAGCGCACCGAGCACGACGTCGAGCAACACGACGGCCAGCGACTTATCGAGCGGCTCGTTGCCGTTGCCGCACTTTGGCGACTGCACGCACGACGGGCAGCCGGCTTCGCACGTGCAGTCCGCGATCGCGCTGCGCGTGGCCCGCAGCCACTCTTCCGCGACGTGGTAGCCGTGCGCACTGAAGCCGGCTCCACCGGGATACCCGTCGTAGACGAACACCGTGGGCTGCCCCGTGTCCTGGTGCAGCGCGGTCGAGACCCCGCCGAGGTCCCATCGATCGCACGTGGCGAACAACGGAAGCAGGCCGATCGACGCGTGCTCCGCCGCGTGGGCGGCGCCGGGGATGTCGGGTGCGGACACTCCGGCCGCGACGACGACCGCCTCCGGCACCGTCCACCACACTGCCTGGGTGCGCAGGTCCTGCACGGGCAGGTCGAGGGGCTGCTCGCCGAGCGACTCCCCGGTGGCCCGCCTGCGCTGGAACGAGACCACCTGGGAAGTCACGTCGACCGTCCCGCTGCACAGGTCAAGCGGCCCGTGCGTGCGCACGTGCTCGGTCGCGACGATCCGGATATCGCTGATGGTCCGGGCCAGGGTGGTGTAGTCGACCTCCCGCTCGACCACGGCGGCGACGCCGTCGTCCAGGTCGAGCATGGTGACGACATGCGTCACGCCTTGATGCACGTACACGGCTCCTTCATGCACGGTCGAAGCGGCGGCGGCGCGGTCCACGGTGCCGAGCAGCCGGCCGGTCCCGTCCTCGACCACCCGGACCGGAGGGCCGCCGGACCCGCGCAGGTCGGTCAGGTCGCTCGCTCGATCCTGCCGCGTCCAGAACCACCCGCCGGGACGCTGGCGCAGCAGCCCATCGGCCACCAGCCCGTCCACGACCCCGCGCGCGGTCGGGCCGAACTGGTCCGTGAGTGCCGGCTCGGCCAGGGGCACCTCGGCCGCCGCCGCGCACAGGTGCGGGGCCAGCACATACCGATTGGTGGGGTCGAAGACGGTGGCCTCGACCGCGCGGTCGGTGATGGCGCCCGGGTGATGGACGAGGTACGCGTCCAGGGGGTCGTCGCGCGCGACGAAGATCGCGAGCGCGGGCACCCCGGACCGGCCGGCCCGGCCGAACTGCTGCCACAGGCTGGCCCGGGTGCCAGGCCAGCCGGCGGTGATGACGACGTCGAGGCCGCTGACATCGATGCCCATCTCCAGGGCGCTCGTCGTGGCCAGTGCCCGCAGGCTGCCATCGCGCAGCCTGCGCTCGAGGTCGCGCCGTTCCTCGGGGAGGTAGCCGCCGCGGTACGCCGACACCTGGCCGGGCAGGGCGGGGTCCACGTCGGCGAGCACGTCCTGGGCCATGAGCGCCGTCGCCTCCGCACCGCGCCGGCTGCGGACGAACGCCAGGGCCTGCCGGCCCTCGATGACGCAGTCAGCCAGCAGATCCGCCGTCTCGGCGAGCGCGGACCTCCGCCCGCCCCCGACTCCCGAGGTGCCACCCGCCGCAGGACGCTGGAGTGGCGGCTCCCAGAAGCCCAGGGTCAGGCCGGGCCGGGGCGAGCCGTCGCGGGTGACCGCGCGCACGGCGTCGCCGATGAGTCGGGCCCCGGCCTCGTCCGCATTCGCCATCGTTGCGGAGGCGATGAACACCGGCGGCCGACTGCCGTAGTGCTCGCACAACCGCCGCAGCCGGCGGACAACCGCCGAGACGTGCGCGCCGAGCACGCCACGGTAGGCATGCGCCTCGTCGACGACGACCAGGTGCAGGCGACGCAGGAACGATGCCCACGAGGCATGCCCGGGCAGCATCGAATGATGCAGGAGGTCGGGGTTGGTGAGCACGTAGTTGGCGTGCTGGCGCACCCATGCGCGCTCCTCGGGCACGGTGTCGCCGTCGTAGGTGGCGGCGCGCAGCCAGCCGATTCGCAGGCCCTCCAGCGACCGCAACTGGTCGTTGGCCAGCGCCTTGGCGGGGGACAGGTAGAGCACGGTCGCGCCGCGGCCGTCGGGTGCGTGAGTGCCTGCCTCGATGGCGGCCAGGGCGGCCATGCCGAACGCCAGGCTCTTCCCGAACGCGGTGCCGGTGGCCAGGGCGACGTGCTCGCCCGCATGCACCGCCTCGGCCGCCTCCACCTGGTGTGACCACGGAGCCACCATGCCGGCACGGGCATACGCATCTTCCGCCTCGAACGGCAGCCAGGCCGGCCAGGCCGCCACGGCCGCTTGCCGGGGCGGCACCTCGTGCACGTGCAGCAGGCGGTCCGGGCGCCCGTGGGCCAGGCGCGCGAGGAGGTCGCGCGCAGGTTCGGGGGCCATCCGCACATTGTGGGGCGGCCCGCCGACGCCCTGTGCCACAGTAGGGACGTGGAGTTCACGGTGGCGACGACCCAGCTCGACGGGATCACCGTGGTCGCCGGGGAGGGAGAGCTCGATGCGCATGCCGCGCCAGGCCTCCAGGCGGTCCTCGACCCGCTCTCGCAGCAGAAGGGCATCGAGCTCGTCATCGACCTCAGTCGGGTGGGCTTCATCGACTCGACCGGCCTGGGGGTGCTCGTCGCCGCCCTCAAGCACGTCCGTGAGTCGTCCGGCCGGCTTGATGTCGTCGTGATCGCGCCACGGGTCCTGAAGGTGTTCAGCCTCACCGGGCTCGACGTGGTCATTCCCCTGCACGCGACCCTCGACGAGGCCCTCGCTCGCTAGCGGCCTCGTCGCCGAATCCATGTACGCGCTTCCAGTGCGGGGGCCGGTTTTCGCCGGGACCTGTCGTGCGTAGACTCCCCCCACCGCGGCGCCCATCTGGACGCCGCGGTTCCATGAGGCGGCTGGTTCGACCGGCCTGAAGCGCGCCCTACTTGAGGAGTCCCATGATCGAGTTGACCGGGAGCAACCTGACGATCGTCGTCGTGGTTGCCATCATCGGCCTGGCCGCCCTGGGAGTCGCGGCCCTGCTCGTCCGCGAAGTCCTCGCGGCCAGCGAGGGCACCGAGAAGATGAAGGAGATCGCAGGGGCCATTCAGGAGGGCGCAGCCGCCTACCTGAGCCGGCAGTTCAAGACCCTGTCGGTGTTCGCGGTCATCGTCTTCTTCGTCCTGTTCCTGCTGCCGGCCGACACGACCAGCGAGCGGATCGGGCGCAGCATCTTCTTCCTGATCGGCGCGGTGTTCTCCGCGACGACGGGCTACATGGGCATGTGGCTCGCCGTGCGCGGCAACGTGCGCGTGGCTGCCGCGGCCCGGGACTCCAGCGAGCAGAAGGCCATGAAGATCGCCTTCCGCACGGGCGGCGTCGCCGGCATGTTCACCGTCGGCCTGGGCCTGTTCGGCGCCGCCCTCGTCGTCTTGGTCTACCAGGGTGACGCTCCCAAGGTTCTCGAGGGCTTCGGCTTCGGTGCCGCCCTGCTCGCCATGTTCATGCGAGTCGGCGGCGGCATCTTCACCAAGGCCGCCGACGTCGGTGCCGACCTCGTCGGCAAGGTCGAGCAGGGCATCCCCGAGGACGACCCGCGCAACGCCGCCACCATCGCCGACAACGTCGGCGACAACGTCGGCGACTGCGCGGGCATGGCAGCCGACCTCTTCGAGTCCTACGCCGTCACGCTCGTCGCGGCCCTCATCCTCGGCATCGCCGCCTTCGGCTCGCTCGGACTGGTCCTGCCGCTGGTCATCCCGGCCATCGGCGTGATCACCGCCGTCATCGGGATCTTCGCCGTGGCTCCGCGCGCCAAGGACCGCTCGGGCATGTCGGCCATCAACCGCGGCTTCTTCATTTCGGCGGTCATCAGCGCGGTGCTTGTCGTCATCGCCGTCTTCGTCTGGGTGCCCGGCACCTGGGAGGAGATCGAGTCGATCGGCGGCATCGCCGCCAGCCAGACCGGCGACTCGCTCAATCCGCGCGTGTTCGTCATCGGCGCCGTCTTCATCGGCATCGTCCTGGCCGCCGTCATCCAGCAGTTGACGGCCTACTTCACCGAGACCAACCGCAAGCCGGTCGACGACGTTGCCAAGAGTTCGCTCACCGGCCCGGCAACCGTCATCCTCGCGGGCGTCTCTCTCGGCCTCGAGTCCGCGGTCTACTCGGCCCTCCTCATCGCAGTCGCCGTCTACGGTGCGTTCCTGCTCGGCGGCGGCGTCGTGCTGCTGTCGCTGTTCGCGATCGCGCTGGCCGGCACCGGCCTGCTCACCACGGTCGGCGTCATCGTGTCGATGGACACCTTCGGTCCGGTCAGCGACAACGCGCAGGGCATCGCGGAGATGTCCGGCGACGTCCAGGGGGAGGGCGCTGCGGTGCTCACCCGCCTCGACGCCGTCGGCAACTCCACCAAGGCCATCACCAAGGGCATCGCTATCGCCACGGCGGTGCTGGCGGCTACCGCCCTGTTCGGCGCCTTCCGCGACGCGATCATCGGCGCCACGGAGTCTGCGGGTCTCGACCTGGCCGCCGGCATGGGGAACATCGCGGACAGCCTGCAGTACCTCGGCATCCTTGACGTCGCGTCGCCTGCGAACCTCGTGGGCCTGATCATCGGCGCGGCGGTGGTGTTCCTCTTCTCGGGACTGGCCATCAACGCGGTCTCGCGGGCGGCCGGCTCCGTCATCTTCGAGGTGCGTCGGCAGTTCCGCGAGCACCCCGGGATCATGGACTACACCGAGAAGCCGGAGTACTCCAAGGTCGTCGACATCGTCACGAAGGACTCGCTGCGCGAACTCGTCACCCCCGGCCTGCTGGCCGTGCTGACGCCCATCGCCGTCGGCTTCGGCCTCGGCGTCGGTGCGCTGGGTTCCTACCTCGCCGGCACCATCGCCACGGGCGTGCTCATGGCCGTGTTCCTGTCCAACTCCGGTGGGGCGTGGGACAACGCCAAGAAGTTCGTCGAGGACGGCCACTTCGGTGGCAAGGGCTCGCCGGCGCACGAGGCAACCGTCATCGGGGACACGGTGGGCGACCCGTTCAAGGACACCGCGGGCCCGGCCATCAACCCCCTCATCAAGGTCATGAACCTGGTCGCGCTGCTCATCGCGCCCGCCGTCGTGGCCCTGTCCATCGGGGAATCCGCGAACACCGGCCTGCGCTGGGGCATCGCCCTCGTGGCCGTGGCCATCGTCGTGGTGTCGGTCGTGATCACCAAGCGCCGCCCGATCGCGGTGGGCGATGTGCCCGCCTCAGTCGGGAGCTGACCCAGCGTCATCCACGAGGGACTGGATCATCGCGCCGTAGCGCTCGATGATCCAGTCCCTCTCGGTTTCCAGCAGGCCCAGGGTCCGGAGACCGGCAGCCAGCCCGACGAGCATCGATGCGATGACCTCGGCTAGGGGCTCGTGCGCTGGGTCGTCGCCGAGGCGGCGCAGGAGCTTGGCGACGTAGTGGTCCCGGAACTGCCTGCGGGCGTCGGCGGGCCGCGGCGAGTCGACGATCCCCAAGAGCGCCTGCAGCCACGGCTCCGCCGCCTGCCCGTCGCGCCGCTCGACTATCCGGCCGACGAGCTCGCGACCTACCCGGTCCTGCGGCCAGTCAGGGTCCAGCGGTCGCGGGTCCGGCGGCGTCGCGTCGTCGTAGAGCCGCTGCTTGCTGATGCCGAGCTTCATGACCAGGGCCGGGGAGACCCCGGCCTCCACGGCGATCTCACGGATGGTCACGGCCGGGTAGCCACGCTGGGCGAAGAGCCGGCGGGCGGCGGTGAGGACCGCCTCGCGGGAGTCAGACACGCTTGCGCCACTCCTTGGGGTGAACAGGCGTTCACCCTGCCACAGCCCCGTGGGCTTGGGCAATCCCGGGCCCACGGCCCGCCCTCACGGGGGGTGGCCTGCATTTGACACGGACCGCTGTCCTACCGTCAGACTCCGGCCCGACAGTCGGACAAGGACGGAAGGACGTGCGTGGCGGACAAGACCCTGGTGATCGTCGAATCGCCTGCCAAGGCGAAGAAGATCGCTGGCTACCTCGGGCCTGACTATGTGGTCATGGCCTCGGTCGGCCATGTTCGCGACCTCGCGTCGAAGGCGTCCGAGCTGCCCGAGTCCGAGCGCAAGAAGCCGTGGGCCAAGCTCGCGGTCAACGTCGACGACCAGTTCCAGCCGTTCTACGTCGTCCACGAGTCCAAGAAGAAGACCATCGCTGACCTCAAGCGGGCCCTCAAGGATGCCGACGCGCTCCTGCTCGCCACGGACGAGGACCGCGAGGGCGAGGCGATCTCCTGGCACCTCCTGGAGGTGCTGCGGCCCAAGGTCCCCGTCCGGCGCATGGTCTTCAACGAGATCACGCCCGAGGCCATCCGCGAGGCGGTCGCCCATCCCCGCGACCTCGACATGGCGCTGGTCGAGGCGCAGGAGACCCGGCGGGTCGTCGACCGGCTCTACGGGTACCCGGTCTCCGAGGTGCTCTGGAAGAAGATCGGCCGCGAGGCCAAGTCGGCCGGCCGGGTGCAGTCGGTGGCAGTACGACTGGTCGTCGACCGGGAGCGCGAGCGCATTGCCTTCCGCGCCGCCGGGTACTGGGACGTCGTCGGCAACTTCACGCCGGGGCCGTTCGATGCCCGGCTGGCCATGCTCGACGGCGTGCGCGTCGCGTCGGGCGGCGACTTCGACCCACAGGGCATCCTGAAGAAGAAGGACATCGTCGTCGTCGACGAGGCTCGGGCCCGGTCGCTGGCCGACGGACTTGCCGGCGCGGAGTTCACCGTGCGCTCGGTCGTCCAGAAGCCGCAGCAGAAGCAGCCCAAGGCACCGTTCATCACCTCGACGCTGCAGCAGGAGGCGTCCAGCCGCCTGCGCTGGGGAGCCCAGCGCACCATGCGGGTGGCCCAGGTTCTCTACGAGAACGGCTACATCACCTACATGCGCACCGACTCGGTGCACCTGTCCGACCAGGCCATCAACGCGGCCCGGCGCCAGGCCCGGGAGCTCTTCGGCGCCGACTACGTGCCCGATGCGCCGCGCACGTACAAGGGCAAGGTCAAGAACGCGCAGGAGGCGCACGAGGCGATCCGTCCGGCCGGCGACTCCTTCCGGACCCCCGGCGAGATCTCGCGCGAGCTCAAGGGCGACGAGTTCGCGCTGTACGACCTCATCTGGCGGCGCACGGTGGCCTCGCAGATGGTCAACGCCCAGGTCGCCACCACCACGGTGCGCCTTGGCGCGACGGCAGCCGACGGCACCGACGCGGAGTTCACCGCGTCCGGCACGGTCGTGGTCTTCCCGGGCTTCCTCGCCGCCCTGAAGGACGTCACCGAGGACTCGGCCGACGACGACGACCGCGAGCGCGAGCTGCCGACCCTCACGGAGGGCCAGCGGCTCGCTGCCGAGGCGCTCGAGGCGATCGGCCACGTCACGTCGCCGCCGTCCCGCTACACCGAGGCCAAGCTCGTGGCCAAGCTCGAGGAGCTCGGCATCGGCCGGCCGTCGACGTACGCGTCGATCATGTCGACCATCGTCGACCGCGGCTACGTCTGGAAGAAGGGCTCGGCCCTCGTGCCGTCGTTCACCGCCTTCGCGGTCGTGCGGCTGCTCGAGGAGCACTTCACCGCCCTCGTCGACTACGACTTCACCCGCAACATGGAGGAGGTCCTCGACCTCATCGCTTCGGGCAATACCGACCGGGTCCAGCAGCTCGAGGCCTTCTGGCGCGGCGGCCAGAGCGTCAGCGGGGACTTCCCCGGCGTCCTGCCTCTGACGAGCGACCTCGGTGCAATCGACGCCCGCGGCATCGCCACGTTCGCGATCGACGGCACCGAGGCGGTGCTCCGGGTCGGCCGCTACGGCGCGTACGTCGAGCGGGGCGAGGCGGAGCGGGCCAACGTTCCGGTGGACCTTGCGCCCGACGAGCTCACCGCGGAGCGCGCGGAGGCCCTGCTGGCCGAGCCGTCCGGCGACCGCGTGCTCGGGGTGCATTCGGAGACGGGGCTGACGGTCGTCGCCAAGACCGGCCGATATGGGCCGTACGTGCAGGAGGAGTTGCCCGAGGGGTCACCCAAGAGCGCGAAGGCCCGCACAGCGTCCTTGCTGTCGACCATGAAGCTGGCCGACGTCACCCTCGCGGACGCCGAGCGGCTGCTGGGCCTGCCGCGTGTCGTGGGCACCGACCCCGCCGACGGCGTGCAGGTCCTCGCCCAGAACGGCCGGTACGGCGCCTACCTGACCAAGGAGAAGGACTCACGGTCGCTGGCCAGCGAGGAGGAGATCTTCACGGTCACCCTCGAGCAGGCCCTGGCGCTGTTCGCCCAGCCCAAGCAGCGCGGTCGCGCTGCCGCGAAGCCGCCGCTGCGCGAGGTGGGCAACGACCCGACCTCGGGGCGCCCGCTCGTCATCAAGGAGGGCCGCTTCGGCCCGTACGTCACCGACGGGGAGACCAACGCCTCGCTGCGCGTGGCCGACGACCCGGCGACCATCTCGGTCGAGCGGGCCAGCGACCTGCTGTCCGAGCGCCGGGCCAAGGAGGCCCTCGACGGCATCGCCCCGAAGAAGACCACCAAGCGGGTGGTCAAGAAGGGCGCGACCCGCAAGCCGGCCGCCAAGAAGGCTGCGAAGAAGGCCCCGGCGAAGGCCGGCTCGCGGTAGCGATGGACGGGCCGTGCGGGTTCTTCATCGCCTTCGAGGGCGGCGAGGGGGCGGGCAAGTCCACCCAGGAGTCCAGGCTGGCGCGTGCTCTGGCCGAGGCCGGGCACCGCGTCGTGCGTACCCGGGAGCCAGGCGGCACGCCGGCGGCCGAGGCCATCCGGCACGTCGTGCTCAGCCCTGAGTTCGAGGGCCTCGACCCGCGCGCCGAGGCGCTGCTGTTCGCGGCGGCCCGCGGGGAGCACGTGGCCCGGATCGTCCGTCCGGCCCTCGAGCGTGGCGACATCGTCGTCTGCGACCGCTACCTCGATTCCTCGGTCGCCTACCAGGGCTACGGCCGCGACCTCGGCGCTGAGCACGTGCGCGACCTGAGCCTGTGGGCCACCCGCGGCCTGCTGCCCGATCTCACCGTCGTCCTTGACGTCGACCCGCGGGTCGGCCTGGCCCGCGTCGACGACCCGGACCGGCTCGAGGCCG
Organism: Actinomycetota bacterium; assembly: GCA_030645615.1. Classification (GTDB taxonomy): domain Bacteria; phylum Actinomycetota; class Actinomycetes; order S36-B12; family S36-B12; genus UBA10649. The sequence continues at coordinate 16,030 of JAUSNB010000045.1, forward strand.
AGCCGCTCGCCTACCACCAGGCGGTGCGAGCCGCCTTCGTGGACATCGCCGCCCAGGATCCGGGCCGCTACCTGGTCATTGACGCGAACGGGCACGTCGATGCCATCGCATCCGCCATCCTCGACCGCGTGACGACCGACTTGGCCGGGCGATGACCCCGGTCTGGGAGCGGCTCATCGGCCAGCAGCACGTCGTCGACGACCTCTCCCGCGCCGTTGTCGATGCCGAGCACATCCGCAGGGGCGAGCCCGGGCCGGCGATGACGCACGCGTGGTTGATCACCGGGCCGCCAGGGTCGGGCCGCTCCACCGCCGCTGCCTGCTTCGCCGCGGCGCTGGTCTGCCCTGAGGACGGTTGCGGGGTATGCGACGCCTGCCGCACCGCGCCGCTCGGTGGGCACCCCGACGTCGAGATCGTCTCCACCGACCGGCTGTCCTACGGCGTCGACGATGCCCGCGAACTGGTCCTGCGGGCTTCGATGGCACCGATCTCGAGCCCGTGGCACGTCATCGTCGTCGAGGACGCCGACCGGATGACCGACAAGGCAGGTCCGGTGCTGCTCAAGGCGCTGGAGGAGCCGCCTCCGCACACCGTCTGGGTGCTGTGCGCCCCGAGCGTCGAGGACGTCCTGCCGACAATCGCCTCGCGCACGCGGCTCGTCCCGCTCATCACGCCGACGACGGCCGATATCGCGCAGTTGCTGGTGGAGCACCACGGGGTCGACCTCGCCCTGGCCTCCTTCGCCGCGCGTGCCTCGCAAGGTCACATCGGCCGGGCCCGCGCGCTCGCCCGTGACGAGCACGTGCGCATGCGCCGGCAGGAGGTCATGCGGGTTCCGTTCGACCTGGCCGACGTGCCGTCATGCTTCGTCGCTGCCGCCAACCTCCTGGCCGCCGCGGCCGACGACGCCAAGGCGATCACCGACCCGCTCGACCAGGCCGAATCCGCCGGGCTGATGGCCCAGTTCGGCGACCTCCTCGACGCGGCCTCCAAGGCGCGGGCCAAGCGGCTCACGTCGTCGGCGAACACCGAACTGGTGAAGAAGCAGAAGGCCCGGCGCACGCGCGCCGTGCGCGACCAGGTCGACCGCGAGGTGGTCGACCTCATGGGCCTGTACCGCGATGTCCTGGCGATCCAACTGGAGGCGCCGGTCGGCCTGGTCAACGAGGAACTGCGGCCGCAACTGACCCAGCTCGCCGAGCGGAGCATGCCCAACGACACCGGCCGCCGGCTGCAGGCACTCGCCCACGCCCGCCAGCAATTGGTCGCCGCCGTCGTGCCGCTGCTCGCGCTGGAGTCGCTCATGGTCGAGCTCAAGGATCCGTGGATCCGGCTGGCTTCCGCCTGACCGTGCCGGGTCAAGCGCCCCTGGCTCAGGCGGACCCGGCCACCCTGTCGACGAGTGCCAGCACGTGCTTCCAGGCGTCCGCGCTGGCATCGGCCCACTCGTCGAAGTGCCGGTCGAAGAACGAGTGCGGCGCCCCTTCGTAGACCACCACGGTGACGTCGGCTCCGGCGGCGCGCATGGTGTCGGCCAGATCGACCTGCGACCGGCACGTGCTGACCTGGTCGGCGCCCGCGATGAGCATCAACGTGGGCTTGGCCGCTCGCGAGGCCGCCTCGCCTACCGCTGCCGCCTGGCCGTAGAACCCCACGCACGCGGCCAGGTCGAGTGCCGATGCGGACTGCCGCCACGCATTGCTCCCCCCGAAGCAGAAGCCGATGGTGATGACGGGGAGTCCGTCGCGCGTGCGAGTGCGCAGGAAGTCGATGGCCGCTGCCGAGTCCTCGTCGATCTGCGCCGGGGTGGTCTGCTCTCGGTGGGACTGCCAGGGGAAGGCGTCGTCGCGCGTGCCGTCGAGGGCCGGGCCGGCCGTGCGCACGTAGAGGTCGATCGCCACCGCCGCCAGGCCGGACTCGGCGAGCCGCTCGGTGAGGGCCATGTAGTAGGGGTGCAGCCCGCGCACGTCGGGCAGGACGACGACGCCGGCCCGCGCCGGGCCCTCGGGCAGGCAGTAGTAGGCGGAGACGGGAGTGCCGTCGGCCGAGACCACGTCGATGCGGCCTTGCTCGGCGACCGCGCCGACGACGGGAGGTGAGGGTGGCCGGCTTTCATCGCTGTGGCACATGGACGCACCTTAGACATGCGGCCGGGCACCCCCGTGGCCCTTACAGGTCGGCGGCGCGCTGCAGCCCGTGCGCATAGGCCAGCATGGCGTTGACCGCTGGCCCGAGGATCGCAGCCGTGCTCCGGTGCGCATCGGGCGCCGCAAGCAGCCGCGCCGCTGCGGCCAGCAGCTCGTCGTACGTGTCGCAGCCGTCGGCCAGCCGGCCCCGCACCACGTCGGCAGAGGCCGAAGCCTGCCGGGCGGCCGACGTGCCGGGTAGCTCGCGCTGCAGCTGGTCGAGGACGACGAGCCGCTCCGCGAGGGCGGTCAGTGGACCGGCCGCCTCGGCATCGGCGCGCCGCAGCTCGTCACCGGCGCCCGGGTACAGCCGGTCCAGTGCTGGCGCCATGGTCATCACCTGGACTCGGACGGACGTGAACCGCGAGACCTCCTCGGCACCCATGCGCCCGCGCGGCAGCGATGGCGGAGGAGCGACTGGCTCGACGACTTGCGGCTCGGGGCCGATGCGATGCAGGCGCATGCGGCCCCTGATGGAGACGAACAACCCGAGGCCCGCCGCGCCGAGCCACATCCAGGCCGGGCCGGGTGCACCGCTGCTGGCGGTCAGCTCCGCGATCACGTCGAACAGCCCGACCGCGCCGCCCACGCCAGCCACCACGGCGCCACCGGTGACCTGCGACTGAGCGGACTGAACCTTGGCCCGATGCTTGCGCAGGCTCTTGCGGTTGGCCTCGAGCTCCCTGCGGTGCTGGACGGCCAGCGCCTTGGCCTGGCCCTTGGGCGCCTTGCCCGTCGCGACGCGCCACGAGTCCACGAGGTCCAGGCCGCGCGCGACCCCCTGCTCGATGAGGGCGGCCAGCTCGGCTGGGTCGCGGCGGCTCTTGCTCACCGCATTACGGTACGACCCATGGCCCCTTGGCGTCGGATCGCCGCCCTACTCACCTCGACTGCGCTCCTCGCCGGGTGCAGCACCTTGGCCAGCTTCTCCTACGAGTCGCATCCGCCCGAGCCTCGCGGACCCCTGCCCACGGCCAGCGGCCCACTGGCGGACTACTACAACCAAGACGTCGACTGGCACAGCTGCGGTGACGCGGGCTGCGCCACTCTCACCGTTCCCATGGACTACGAGGATCCGGCTGGACGGACGGTCGAGCTGGCGATGCTGCGGGTGCCGGCTACGGGGGAGTCCTACGGGACGTTGTTCGTCAACCCGGGAGGCCCAGGCGGCAGCGCCGCCGACTACGCGCGGGCCGCGGACTACATCGCCAGCTCGTCGATCCGAGAGCACTACGACATCGTCGGCGTGGATCCGCGCGGGGTGGCCAACAGCAACCCGGTGCGGTGCCTCACCGGCGCGCAGGTCGACGACTTCATCGAGGCCGACGGCACCCCGGACTCGGCCGCCGAGGAGCAGGAGGCGATCGAGGCATCGAGCGAGATCGGGCAGCTGTGCGCCGCGGGGGCCGACGCGCTCTATGCCCACATGGGCACCGTCGACGCGGCCCGCGACATGGACATCGCCCGTGCCGCTGTCGGCGACGAGAAGCTCACCTACCTCGGCAAGTCGTACGGGACGATGCTCGGCCAGACATACGCGCAGCTCTTTCCCGAGAACGTGGGGCGGATGGTGCTCGACGGCGCGCTGCCCACGAGCCTCGACATCGTCGAGACGAGCAAGGGACAGGCGGACGCCTTCGAGGTAGCGCTGCGCGACTTCATGAGCTACTGCCTCGGCCAGCAGTACTGCCCGGTCGTCGGGACCGTCGATGAGGCAGTCGTCCAGTTGCGCGAGTGGCTGTCGGCGCTGGACGCTGCCCCGCTCTACGACGGTGACCGCATCATGAACGAGCCGGTGGCGATGTTCGCGATCCTGTCCTACCTGTACTTCCCGCCGTACGACTACCAGGAACTGATGCCGGCGCTCACCTCGGCGATGCAGGACGGCGACCCGAAGCCGTTGCTCAACCTGCTCGATGCGCGGATCAGCCGCAACCCCGACGGCACGTACGGGGACAATTCCACTGACGCCTTCTACGCGGTGTCATGCCTCGACCGGCCCTTCACCGGGACCGTGGACGACGTGCGCCGGTACGCAGAGGAGTGGGCGGTGAGCTCGCCGACGTTCGGGGAGGGCCTGGCCTGGGGCCTCCTTCCGTGCAAGGACTGGCCCACGACGGCGGAGGCTCTCGCCGACACGAGTGCCGAGGGGGCGGCGCCGATCCTCGTGGTGTCGACACGCAACGACCCTGCCACGCCGTACCAGTGGGGCGTGCAGATGGCGGAGGAGTTGCCCGGCGCCGCGCTGCTGACGTGGGAGGGCTACCAGCACACCGCCTACACGCAGGGCTCGGATTGCATCGACGACGCCGTCGATGCGTACCTGCTCGACGGTACCCTTCCTGCAGAAGGCACCATCTGCGAGTAGGGGGACACCATGTGGCGGATCAACCTCGCGCTCATCGCGGCGCTGCTCTTCCTGCTGGCGACGATCTTCGGGGTCGTCTCCATGGTCACGGGCGACGGCGGCTGGCTGCCGATCGTCTTCCCGGCCATCGCCTGCGTCGCGTTGTTCGTGTACTGGGTGCAGTTGCGCAACCGCGCGTCCCGCGGCCAGTAGCCCGCTGCCCCTTGCGGGGCGTTCATCCGTGAGCGAACAGGCGCGGCGACTGTTTGCGCGTTCAACTTTCCCGCCACTACGGTTCAGGTGCGCGCCTAGGTGACCCCGTCCGGTGCGCTTCCCGAGCACAGGAGACCCCCGTGACTGCCACCGACCCCGCCGCGACCTCGGCCGCCGCCGCAGCCCCCACTGGGCTCGAGCCGGATCCGCTGCGATGGAAGGCGCTCATCGTCATCGCCATCGCCCAGCTGATGGTCGTGCTCGATGCGTCGATCGTGAACATCGCGCTCCCGTCGATCCAGGCGGACCTCGGCATCAGCGACACCGACCGCCAGTGGGCCATCACCGCCTACACGCTGGCATTCGGCAGCCTGCTGCTGCTCGGCGGGCGCATCGCGGACTTCGCCGGTCGCAAGCGCGTCTTCATCATCGGCCTGATCGGCTTCGCCGGTGCCAGCGCCCTGGCTGGCCTGGCCACCACCCAGGGGCTGCTCTTCGCCGCCCGTGGCCTGCAGGGCGTGTTCGCGGCGCTGCTCGCGCCCGCCGCCCTGTCGCTCATCAGCGTCACGTTCACCGACTCGAAGGAGCGGGCCAAGGCCTTCGGCGTCTACGGCGCCCTCTCCGGCGGCGGGGCCGCCATCGGCCTGGTCGTCGGCGGCATCCTCACGCAGTACGCCTCCTGGCACTGGACGATGCTCATCAACGTCCCGATCGCGCTGATCGCCGTCCTCCTGGCGATCCCCTACGTGCGGGAGTCGCGCGCCCACGGCAACACCAAGTACGACATCCCCGGTGCGATCACGGCGACCTTCGGCCTGTTCTGCCTCGTGTTCGGCATCTCCAAGTCGGAGACCGACGGCTGGAACGGAACCACGACGATGACGTTCCTGGCGATATCCGTCGTCATGCTCTTCGTCTTCCTGTTCATCGAGTACCGCTCGACGCATCCGCTGCTCCCGCTCAAGATCGTGCTCGAGCGCAACCGAGGCGGCGCCTTCCTGGCATCCTTCTTCGTCGGGATCGGAATGTTCTCGATGTTCCTGTTCATCTCCTACTTCTTCCAGGCCGTGCTGCTGTACTCCCCGCTCACCAGTGGACTGCTGTTCCTGCCCTTCTCGGCAGGCGTCATCGTCAGCGCCGGCATAGCCAGCCAACTGCTGCCGAGGTTTGGGCCCCGCTGGGTGACGTTCACCGGCTTCATCCTCGCGATCATCGGCATGGCCCTCTACCTGCGCATGACGGCGGAGACGACCTACGTCAGCGGGATCCTGCCGTCGATCATCATCATGAGCCTGGGCATGGGCCTGATCTTCGTTCCGCTGTCGGCCACCGCACTGTTCGGCGTGGGTGACCACGATGCGGGCGTTGCCTCGGCGGTGCTCAACACCAGCCAGCAGATCGGCGGGTCGATCGGCATCGCCTTCCTCAACACCATCGCCGCCGGTGCGACCGCGGCGTTCGTGGTGGCGAACAACCTGCAGGCCCCGAGTGCTGAGGCTCTCGTCGAGGGCTTCACCACGGCGTTCATGTGGAGCGTGGCGATCATGATCGTCGCGGCCATCGTCTGGATCACGCTCGTCCGCATGAGCAAGGACGACATGGCGGCCAACGACGCGGTTCCCTCAACCGGCCACTAGCGGCGTAGTGCGGCCCGGGCGAACGGCGCGACGGGCAGCGCGAGCACGAGCGGCGCCTCCTGCCACGCAGTGGTGTCCTCGTCGAGGAACTGCAGGACGCGCGACGCGCCGACCCGCGAGAACATGCGGCCGAATGCCTCCTCGACCGAGTCCGGATCGTGCTCGATGACCCTGAGCAGCACGTCGTCCAGCCACAGGCTTCGTCGGCTGGGCCGGGCAGCAGCGCTCGGGTCGCGCTGCTCGACGAGGGCCCCGCCGACCTTGAGGTTCGCGCCCCTGCGCGGCGCGAACCTAGGGCCCGAACGTCAAGATCGCGGGTGGGAACCACCGCGCCACCTGGCCCGTCGGAAGGACCATGAAGCCTTTCCGCGTCCTTGCCCTGGCCGTTGCCGCCGTCCTCCTGCCCGTCCTCGCCGCGTGCGGTTCGACATCGTCGAGCTCGTCCGACGCCGCATCGCCCGGTGTCACCGTAGGTGCCCAGCCGACCGGTGGGGCCGACCTGGCCGGCACCTCTTGGGTCCTCGCTGAGGGACCCCTCTCGGCAGAGGACCTGGCCAGCAAGGGGATCACCATCGAGTTCGCCGACGGCCAGGTCTCAGGCAACAGCGGCGTGAACACCTACTTCGGGGGCTACACCTCCAGCCTCGACGGCACCCTGGCGTTCGATCCGCTGGCCAGCACCATGATGGCCGGCGACGAGGCCGCGATGGCCCTCGAGCAGGAGTACCTCGCCGCCCTGCAGACGGCATTTGGCTACTCGATCAGCGACGGCACGCTCACGATCTTCGGTGCAGCCGACCAGGTCCTCACCTATACGGCGAAGTAGCCCGCTCAGCACTCTTGCGGGGCCTCAGGGCGGTTCGGATCGCCTGCTGAGGCCTTGTACCATTGGCAGGCTTCCGGCGAAGGCCGCAGGGAACCACGCGGGAAGCACGCCGCCTTAGCTCAGTGGTAGAGCAACGCACTCGTAATGCGTAGGTCCGGGGTTCAAGTCCCCGAGGCGGCTCCACCGGAAAGTCTTTGATTATCAACCACTTTCAGCCACAGAGGCCTCATTATGCTAGAGGCATTGAAGAGCCGTAGCCCCAGAAATAGCCCCATAGTGCTTGGTTCAGGTCGAGTCATGCGAAATGTTGAAACCGGCCTTAGCCCCGACTTTGGGGGCTTCTAGCCCCAACTCTGGGGCTAGGACCGGTTCACACGACGACGGCGGGGCGGTTCCCTCCCTGACGACTGCTTCAACAGAGGGAGGATGATCGGCGCCTCCGCCACTCACTCCGACGTCGGTGTTGTCCGCCACCAGGCGACAGGCTGCGCGGCGTCGAGCGGACTCTGTGACAACTATTGGTGGCCATTGATGGATTGCTCTCGCCGTGCGCCGTGCGCCGTGCGCCGTGCGCCGTGGGTCCTTGGGATCGGATTCGAGGTGGCTCATGCTCCGGGACAGTCGACTTCGACCGCCAGTTCGAGGTCAGTTTCGAGGACCTGCCTGACGACCTCTTGCCACGCCGCCCGTACCTGTGTTCGTGTGGCTTTGGTGCGCTTGAAGCCTTGCATCTTCGCTGGAGTCACGTGGCCGGCGAGCGGTCCTATGGGCTGAATCTCCGGCCGAGGAAACCAGGGATGGCGAAGGAGTCGGGGAGTACGTTCCACTCGGTCTGCCATTCGCCTGCAGCTCAGCACCGACTGTAAGTGCGACGGCTGCGACGGTGAGCGCCGACTTGACGACTGTGGTGGCCATGACGCCGTCGTGGTGCCGGTGGCGTCCTCTGTTCCAGGCGATGAGCCCGACACCACCGACGACGTGGGCCACCATCGCGGCGGTGAGCACCGGAGAGAACCTCTGCCAGGAGTCGACTTGGACCTGCTCCGTGACGGCGGCCTGGGTGTTCCCGCCCTTGGACGGCTTCTCGTGAGCTTCATGCTCGTGGGGGACCGCGACGGTGGCGAAGACGCTGCCGCCGAACCACGTCGCGAGTCCTAGGTCGTGAAGCGATCGCCAGGCAAGTTCAGACCTCGACATCACGTGCTCCTTTGTGTCGTCTCGCTCATGCGTTCTCAGTTCAGTGGAAGTTCGGTCCGTGAGGGGCCGACGTACCCATGGTGAGCCTCGTCATACCGGGGGTTCGCGCCTCGGTTGCGCGACGCCGGCATTGCGCCGTGGGTGCGCTCAGCCCTCGTCGGTTGCGTCGCCGTCGCCGTACTCACGTGTCTGCTCGATGACGTGCTTGACCGAGCGGTCCTGGTCGGGGTCCTGGGTGATCGGGTCGTCGGTCCACGAACGGTCGCCGTCCGAGGACGACTCGGGATCGGGTTGCGAGGTGGGCGCGTTCGGGTCGTTGCTGGTCATGTCTAGCCCTTCGTGGGTGAGGCCCGGGCCGTGCTGTGCAACGTGGTCACGGTCGGCGAATGGCTTGCCCGTGTCGGATCGCGCGAGTTGGCGTCGGCCGCGGAAGCGTGCCGGGATTGAACGCCGCTGTTCGGGAACGGGGCGATCCGGTCGAAGGATGCGACGGCTACGTGAGGTGTCGGCATGCCCGTGGTCGCCGAGCGCGAAGCCGCTTGGAGTGGTGTGCGGATCAACACCAACCCCACAGCAGCGACGTCGTGTGACTGCCAGGGACTGGGACAGGGCGGCGAATACACCGTCGTTGCGACCATGACACCGAGCTGGGCAACTCGCAACGCGACCGAGCTCAGTTGAGGAGTTCCACACCACCGACCTGGTCGACGGGATGGTCGCAGAGCTCTTCAAGAGCACGGAAGTCCGCGGCACGGTCGGCAAGCATGTGCTCGACGGCCTGGCGACGCTCCTTCCCGTCACCGACGCTCAAGCCCCAGCGGCCGCCGCCCAGTCCGCCGTGTTACGCGATGAGGTTTAGGGTCGAGGACGTGCCCTCAGACCCCGGCGACTGCCCCGGCGCCAGACTGCATGTGGTGACCGGCAAGGGCGGCACCGGCAAGACGACCTTGGCGGCGGCTGCCGCGATCGCGCTGGCTTCGGGGGGCCGGCGCACGCTGCTCATCGAGGTGGAGGGCCGCCAGGGCATCGCGCAGCTGTTCGGCTGCCCGCCGCTGCCCTACGCCGAGCGTCGCGTCGCGGTGGCCAGGGGCGGTGGTGAGGTCCATGCCCTGGCCGTTGACGTCGAGGATGCGCTGTTGGAGTATCTGCAGACCGTCTACCACCTCGGTCGGGCGAGGTGGGCCCTGGGCAAACTGGGGGCCCTGGATTTCGTCACCACCATCGCCCCAGGACTTCGCGACGTGTTCCTGACCGGGAAGATCTGCCAAGCCCTGCAAGCGCCCCAGCCTGATGGCGCCCGATACGACGCTGTCGTGGTGGACGCCCCGCCAACTGGGAGCGTCGCGCGCTTCCTCAACGTCAACGAGCAGGTTGCCGGCCTGGCTCGCGTCGGGCCCGTGCGCGACCAGGCCGAATCGATCATGGAGGTGCTGCGCTCGGGGCAGACCACGGTGCACATCGTGACCCTGCTCGAGGAGATGCCCACGCAGGAGACCGTGGACGTGGTGACGGAACTGCGCGGGATCGGCCTGCCGGTCGGTGAGGTGCTGATCAACATGGTGCGAAAGCCCGTTCTCCACGCGGGGGACCTCATCCAGGCCCAGAGCCGGCAGTTGCCTCGGGCCGAGATCGCCACCGGGCTGGCGGCCGCGGGTCTGCCCACCTCGGCCGCGGTCGTCGAGGCGCTGATCGGTGAGGCCGTCGACGCCGCGGACCGGGTCGCCCTGGAGGCGGCAGAGCGTGCCGCCCTGGCATCGTTGGGTCTGCCCACCTACGAATTGCCCTGGCTGGCTGAGGGCATCGACCTCGGCGGGCTGTACGAGCTTGCCGCCGCCCTCACCGACCAGGGCTTGGGGGTGAGTGGGCCGTGACTCCGACAGGCATCGAAACGCCTGGAACTGCAGCCCCCCGCTTGGATATGGATGCGCTGCTGGGCGACCGGGGCACCCGGATCATCGTGTGCTGCGGTTCGGGCGGGGTCGGCAAGACCACCATGTCGGCAGCGCTGGCCCTGCGGGCCGCCGAGCAGGGACGACGGGTGTGCGTGCTGACGATCGACCCCGCCCGGCGACTCGCCCAGTCGATGGGCCTTGAGCACCTGGACAACGTCCCACGCGTGGTACCCGACGTGGACCTCACGGCCGGCGGCCTCCTCGAGGCGATGATGCTGGACATGAAGCGCACCTTCGACGAGACCGTAGAGACCCACGCATCCCCCGAGCAGGCCCGGGCGATATTCGCTAACCCTTTCTACCAATCCATGTCTTCCTCCTTCACCGGCACCCAGGAATACATGGCCATGGAGAAACTGGGCCAACTGCGCGCCCAGGCCGATGTGGATGGGCGCTGGGATCTGATCATCGTGGACACGCCACCCTCGCGTTCCGCCCTCGACTTCCTCGACGCCCCCCAGCGGCTGGGTTCCTTCCTCGACGGCCGGACGATCAAGCTCTTCCTGGCACCGGCCCGGCTGGGTGGCCGGACCTACCGCACAGTGTTCAACGCCGGGGTCTGGGCCATGTCCGGGATCATGAACAGGGTCTTCGGGGCGCAGATCCTCACCGATATCCAGAGCCTCATTGCCGCTCTGGACACCATCTTCGGCGGATTTCGCGAACGCGCCGAACTGACCTACGCACACCTCCAGGCACCCGGGACCAGATTCCTGGTCGTGGCCACCCCAGAACCCGACGCGTTGCGCGAAGCGGCCTACTTCACCCAGAGGCTGGAACAGGACCGGATGGCCCTGGCAGGGCTCGTACTCAACCGGGTCCACACCACGGACGCCCCGAACCTCACCGTCGAGCGCAGCCTGGTCGGAGCCCAGGACTTGGCCGACCTCCCCGAACACGGACTGACCGAACGGATCCTGCGGGTGCATGCGGAACGCATGCAGCGCATCCGCCGGGAGACTCACCTGACGCAACACTTCACAGCCGGCTTCCCACAGGTCCCCATTGCCCGAGTCGCAGCCCAGGCGACCGACATCCACGACCTCAACGGACTGCGCTCTCTCGGCACCAGCCTGGCCGCGGGCTGACACCACCTCCCGTGGCCCAACAGAGAATCCCCCGCTCGGATCCGGTCTTCTGCGCGTCGGCCGCCGAGGATTCCTCCGTTGCCATCCAGGCCTCAAGCAACTCGTTACTCTGCGCGCACGTCGGCGGGAGTCTTGTCCGACCGCCATCCACGCCATGTCGGGTGCCGCAGGCGTCGAGTGTGCGTCCACTCGGTGAACTGCACTTCTCCGACGAGTGAAGGCTTCAGCCAATGGGCTTCCCGCGCGACGGTGGCCGGTACGTCCGCGGCCGGCTCCGTCTTCCGTGTCAGGCGAGCGAACTTCACAAGCATCGCATCGAGGTCGCGGTCGCTGAACCCGGTTCCGACTTTGCCGACGTAGCGCAGGGAGTCGCCGTCGTTGACTGCGAGAAGCAGGGAGCCGACGCCACCCGATCTGCGTCCGCTGCCCTCCTGCCAGCCAACGACCACCACCTCCTGGGTGCGTACGTGCTTCAGCTTGATCCAGTCGGAGGATCGCTTCCCCGGCCGGTACGGGCCGTCCGACCGTTTGGCGACGATCCCCTCCAGCCCATGCTCCGCGCTGCTGCCGATCGCTGCGTCCACATCGCCTTCGAAAGCCGACGGCACGTGGACGAGGGCTCCCTCCACGAGAACGGATGTGAGCATCCCGCGGCGTTCGCTGTAGGGCAGTCGGATGGCCTCATGGCCGTTGAGCCTGAGAAGGTCGAAAATCATGAGGTGGACGGGCACGCGCTTCGCTGCGGACTGGATCGCAGCCGCCGACGACAGCCCCAAGCGAGACTGAAGCGTCCCGAAGCTAGGACCGCCCCCTGGGCCGAACGCGACGATCTCCCCGTCGATGACAGCATCGCGAGCACTGATGGCCTCGCGCAACGCGCCCGCCAGTTCGGGGAATGTTGCGGTGAGTTCATTTCCCGTCCTGCTCCACAGCCTGGCTTCGTTCTCCGTGATCTCGCAGATTGCGCGAACGCCGTCCCACTTCATCTCCAATGACCACCCCGGTTCCAGCACGTCGCCGGGCCGACCGGCCGTAGCGAGCATCGCCTCGATGGGCAGTCGATTCGACGTCTTTGACATGAGATGGATCAGCCAATTCTCCTCCTGGCGGTCCTTCGACTCGGTGTGGATGAGAGCAAACGTGTGCGGGCGGCCGCCCATCCCACCGTCGGGCGAACCATGAAGCGTCGCGATGACCTCTTTCCCGTCAATCCACTTCTCGAGCTCGAAGGTTCCGTGATCCCAGATCTCGACTTCGCCGCCGTGCTGATCGTGCGGGATGGTGCCATCGAAGTTTGCGTGCTCGATCGCATGGTCCTCGGTCCGGACGGCGAGATGATTCGTTCCGGGATCCGTCGGCACTCCCTTGGGCAATACCCAAGACACGAGCACCCCTTTGTGCTCCAAGCGAAAGTCGACATGCAGTCGCCTGGCGTGCTGCTCCTGAATGACGAACGTTTGTCCCCTGCGCCTGCCAGTACGCGCAGGGACGGGTTCCGGTGTCTTCGCGCGGTTCCTCATGCTCCGGTAGGTCGACCGCTGATCGCCGCTGGTCTCGGTCGTGACCGGCTCTGCGAGGGATGCGAGTGGATCACCGCGACGCCGCACCCGGTCGAGCACCTCGTCGTAGGTCAACTGCCGCAGGCTCGCTGACGCGAGTTCGCGCCACGTCCGAGGCGCGGCAACTGTAGGAAGTTCGCGACCACGCAGTGAGTAAGGCGTAACCGTTGTCTTCGCGCCGCTGTTCTGGCTCCAGTCCACGAGCACCTTTCCGCGACGCAGCGCCTTGCTCATGCCGCTGACAACGAGATCCGGGTGCTGGGACTCCAGTTGCCGTGCGATGTCGTGTGCCACTGCGGAGATCTCATCCGACGTCCGGTCGCCGGGCAGGCGCGCGTAGAGGTGGACACCCTTGCTCCCGCTCGTCACCGGGAAGGGCTCCAGCCCGATGCCTTGGAGCATCGCGCGCGCCGACCGCGCCACCTCCACACACTCCTGCAGTCCGGACCCTTCGCCGGGGTCCAGGTCCAGGACGAGACGATCGGGATTCTTGCGTCGACCGCGCGGTCCGAACTGCCATTGAGGAACGTGGATCTCCAGCGCAGCGACCTGTCCCAGCCACGCCAGCGTCGCCGCGTCGTTGATGACCGGGTACTCATTGTCATGGTCCGAGTGAGCAACGCTGAAGCGTTTCACCCAAGCCGGGGCCGAAGCCGGAAGTGTCTTCTCGAAGAACACCTTCCCGGGATGCTCGGCTGTCCCGACGCCGTCCACCCATCGCTTGCGAGTGGCCGGCCGCCATCGCGAATGCGCGATCAACAGGTCCGCAATCTCGGCGTAATACCCCAAGACATCGGCCTTCGTCGTGCCCGTTGCGGGGTACAGCACCTTGTTCAAGCTGGTCAGCGTCAGCCGATGTCCGCCGACAGAAACGACGGTGGGACCGCTCATCAGCTCAGGAGGCTCGCTTCCGCGTTGCCTTCTTCGCGGGAGCCTTCTTCGCCGTAGCCTTCTTCGCCGTAGCCTTGGTCTGCTCGACGCTTCGTCGCAGCGCCTCCATCAGGTCGATGACCTCGCCGCCTGCGTCAGTCTCCTCGCCTTCGTCGGTCGGTGTCGAAAGGGCGTCACCGTCCTGCAGCTTGAGCTGGATCAACTCCTGAAGCTGTCGGTGATAGTCATCCTCGAACCGTGTGGAGTCGAACTCGGTGGACAGTGACGCAACCAGCAGCGCTGACATGTCGAGTTCCTGCTTCGAGATCTTGACGGATTCACGCAGTGCCGGGAAGTCGGCCTCTCTGACCTCGTCGGCCCACAAAAGGGTCTGGAGCATTAGCGCGTCGCCAAAAGTACGGAGCGCGGCGAGGCGTGAACGCTGCCGCATCGAAAACCTCACAATGGCCGTTCGATCCGTCGCGTCAAGGGTTCGTCGCAGCAGGATGTACGCCTTCGGCGACTTTGCGGCTGGCTCGAGGAAGTAACTCCGGTCCAGGCGAATCGCGTTGATGTCCTCCGAGGGGACGAACTCGACCACCTCGATCTCCTTGCTCTTCTCGGCGGGCAACGAGGACAGATCGTCGTCGCTGAGAATGACCGTCTTGCCATCCTCCTCGAATGCACGGTCGATGTGCTCGTATGAGATGAGCTCTCCGCACACCTCGCAGCGGCGCTGGTAGCGGATTCTCCCGCCGTCCTTGTCGTGGACCTGGTGAAGTTCGACGTCATGCTGACTCGTCGCGGTGTACAACTTGACCGGAACGTTCACTAGTCCGAAGGTTATCGCCCCGGTCCACACCGGCCTCTTCTGCTCGGCCTTCATTAGGCGACCTCGTCGCGTGCCGCACGACTTCGAAGATCGGCCAGTAGCACCGACAGCCAACGCGACGCCATCAACCGGCTGCCCATGATCCTGACAATCTCACGCTTGCCGCGATTCTCAATGACACACTGCCACAGTACCCGACGTGGCTAACTGTTGCGTTATGCGATCACGGGGCATGCGGGATCGCGCGCGGACGCGCCATCATTCAGATTGACGTCTATCTGTGTCCCACGCCTCCTGTCATTTCAGGCTGGTTGAGGGGCGCGTTCCAAGGCGCTGGCCCAGCGGAGCGCAGGGCGCCGCTGGCGCTCCGAGAAGGGGCGACACGGAGTACGACTCGTGGAGCCCTACTCGTTCCGGCGAACCTGTGAAGGCCACCTCGTCCTGTTCGTCGTCAACGACCGCGGTGAACTGAGGTCATACCGCCTCGACCGGATCGCCGGGGTCGCCGTCACGCGCACGCCGTTCCGCCCCCGCTACGCGGTCGAGCTCTAAGGAATCACCATGGGCACGCACCACCGTGAACGGCGTGACCTACCGCGGATACGCATCACGAATGGGTGGGTCGAAAACCGCCTGAGCCGACCGTCCTGTCTCGGCTTACAATCGTTGAGCGCAAGGATGATCCTCCTCACCAAAGCATCGGTGGTGCTGAGGTCCAAGGCGCGAAAGGCGGCAAGAAGGTCCGAAAGCTAGCCTCACGGCTAGCCCTATCCCCAGTGGTCTGGGTGGGCCTCCGTGGGTCTGGACGTCACGAAAACCCTTGGTACTGCTGAGTTTCCCTCATAACCGTGAGGGCGGGAAGGTGTCTCGTAATGCGTAGGTCCGGGGTTCAAGTCCCCGAGGCGGCTCCGCGTGAAAGTCGTTGCGCCGCAAAGGGTGTGGGCTGCATCTGTCGTCTGCACTCCTGTCGCATTTGACCGGTTTGTTTCGCCCTCGCCCTTTCATTCGCCCTTTCCCGATATCCGTGAGGGAATCGGCACTTGCTACGCATAGGTCATGCGTAGCATTCCCGGTTTCGCCCTTTCCTTCGTAGTCGCGACGCCGGTTCGTGTGTGTTTCGCCCTCTCTTTCGCCCTTTCGGGTCCGGAGTGGATCCTTGGGTGATCGGTGATCGGTGATCTGCTTGATTTCGCCGCCGCCCACACTGCCGCTCGTCCCGTGTTCGCAGTACGCAGCAGCGCCCCCGGCGGTCAGCCGAGCGTCGGGGCGCCTCGTGGGAAGTCGGCGTCGGCGCACGCGTGGAGTGCGTGCTCGACCTGTTCGAGGTCGCGCTCGTCAAGGGCGGTCGACACGAACCAGGCCTCGAAGGCGGATGGCGGCAGCCACACGCCATGGTCGAGCATCGCGTGGAAGAAGGTGGCATACCGGGCTGTGTGCTGAGCGCGTGCGGTGTCGTACCCGGTGACGGGGTCGGCCCGCAGGAAGACGCTGAACAGGCTGCCTGCGGACTGCACCCGGTGCGGGACGCCGGCGGCCGCGAACGCGCCGGCGACGGCCGCGGACAGGCGCGCGGCGTTCGCGTCTAGGACCGCGTAGGAAGCCGCGGTGCTCAGCCGCAGGGTTGCCAGCCCGGCGGCGGTGGCGATGGGGTTGCCGCCGAGCGTGCCGGCCTGGTAGACGGGGCCGGCCGGGGCGAGCAGGTCCATGATGTCGGCGCGACCGGCGACCGCGGCCAGCGGCAGGCCGCCGCCGATGACCTTCCCGAACGTGAGCAGGTCTGGGGCCCAGCCCTCGGCATGGCCTTCGAGGCCCCACCACCCGGCCGAGCCGACGCGGAAGCCGGTGAGCACCTCGTCGAGGATGAGCAGCGCCCCGTGCGTGGCGGCCGCCCGGGCCAGGTGGGCGTTGAAGCCGGGTGGCGGCGGCACGACGCCCATGTTGGCGGGGGCCGCCTCGGTGATGATCGCGGCGACGTCCTCGCCGCGCTCGGCCAGCAGGCGGTCGACGGCGCCCGTGTCGCCGTACGGCAGCACGACGGTCTGCGCAGCGGTCGCCGCGGTCACGCCGGGGGAGTCGGGCAGGCCGAGTGTCGCGACGCCGGACCCGGCGGCGGCCAGCATCGCGTCGGCGTGCCCGTGGTAGCAGCCGGCGAACTTCACGACGAGAGGCCGGCCAGTGCATGCGCGGGCCAGCCGCAGGGCCGTCATCACGGCCTCGGTTCCCGAGTTGGTGAACCGCACGCGCTGGACCGGAGCCACGCGGGCGACGATCTCCTCCGCGAGCAGCACCTCGTCCGCGCACGGCGCGCCGAAGGAGGCGGACGCCTCGGCGGCAGCCGTGACCGCCCGCACCACGTCCGGGTGCGCATGCCCGTGCAGCATGGGGCCCCAGGCGCCGACGAGATCGATGTACTCACGTCCGTCGGCATCCCAGATCCGCGAGCCGCGCGCACGCGTGACGTATCGAGGGGTCCCGCCCACAGAGCCGTATGCGCGCACCGGTGAGCTCACGCCCCCTGGCATCACCGCGCGGGCACGCGCGAACAGGTCCTCGGACGCCGTCATGCGCGCGCCAGCAGCCTGGTTGCCTCGAGTGCCCAGTAGGTGGCGATGATTCCTGCACCGGCACGATTCACGGATCCGAGCACCTCCATGATCGTGCGCTCGCGGTCGATCATCCCGGCAGCGGCCGCGGCCTCGACCATCGCGTACTCCCCGCTGACGACGTAGGCGGCGGTCGGCACGTCCACCGCCGCGCTCACGTCGGCGATGACGTCGAGGTAGGCCAGCGCAGGCTTCACCATGACGATGTCCGCGCCCTCGGCAACGTCCAGGCGCACCTCGCGCAGCGCCTCGCGGCGGTTGGCCGGGTCCTGCTGGTACGCGCGTCGGTCGCCGTCCAGTTGCGATTCGACCGCCTCGCGGAAGGGGCCGTAGAACGCGGACGCGTACTTGGCCGCATAGGCGAGGATCGCGACGTCGGTGCGGCCGGCGTCATCGAGGGCGGCCCGCACGGCGGCGACCTGCCCGTCCATCATGCCGCTGAGGCCGAGGATGTCGGCACCAGCGTCGGCCACGGCCAGCGCCATCCTCCGGTACACGGCCAGCGTGGCGTCGTTGTCGACGTTGCCGTCGGCGTCCAGGACCCCGCAATGGCCGTGCGACGTGAACTCGTCGAGGCAGAGGTCCGCGATGACGGGCAGCGCGTCCCCCGCCTCCTCCTTTGCCCAGCGCACGGCCTCGGCCAGGACGCTGTGCTCGTCGCATGCCGCGTCGCCGTGCGGGTCCCGCGTGTCGGGGACGCCGAACACCATGAGCCCGCCGATCCGGGCCTCGGCTGCCGCCAGCACCGTGGCACGGAAGGAGGACTCGCTGTGCTGGACGACACCCGGCATCGACCCGATCGGCATCGGCTGGCCGGCCCCCTGGCGCACGAAGACGGGCAGCACGAGCCCGGCCGGGTCCACGGTGGTCTCGCGGACCAGGCGGCGGATGGCCGGGGTGCGACGCAGCCGGCGCGGGCGCTCGGGAAGGGCGGGCCGGGCCGCCGAGGCCGTCATGGCAGGTCCCGGCCGTGGAGTGCCTCGATCACGCTGGCGGCGATGGAGGCGGCCCGCGAATCCGGGGCCACCGCTGCCACTGCGATCCCCAGCCGCCGGGCGGCCAGGGCGGTGGTCGGCCCGCCGGCGATGACCTTGGTGCGGGCCGGGATCCGGCCCGCGTGGCGGGCGACCGCGCGAGCGGCGGACGGCGACCTGAGCACGAGGGCATCGAACGCGCCCTGCGCGAGCCGGCCCGCGGCCGCGGGCCGCACATCGACGGGGGTCGTGTCGTAGACCACCTCCGCCACGACGGACCAGCCGCGGGCCCCGAGCGTGCGGGGGAGCAACTCGTCGCCCGCGGAACTGCGCGGCAGCACGGCGGTGGCGGGGCTGAACGGCCGAAGCGCGGCCAGCAGTGCTGACGCGGTGTGCCCGGCCGTCGGCTGGACGACCTCGGGCGCGCCGGCCTCCCGGAGGGCACGGGCGGAGGCCGGTCCCACGGCCGCGAAGCGGGCGCCGTTGGCGGCAGCGCCCTGCACGGCACCGGACACCGCGTCATGCCCGACGAGGGATGCGAGCGCCCGCAGCCCGGCGGCCGACGTGGCGATCAGCCAGGCATCCGGCCCGGCCAGCGCATCCAGCAGCCGCCGGGCACGAGTGGGAGCTCCGGGATCCCGCGCGGCCGCCACGACGATGAACGGCTCCGCGGTCACGTCGATGCCGCGCGCACGCAGCGCATGGGCATCCTCGTCGGGCGTGCCGTCCGCGCGCACGAGCAGGACGTTCACGAGGCGAGCCGAAGCTGGCGGGTGCCGTGCCGCCGAGCCAGCAGAGCGGCGACGGACCGGCCGATCCCCACCAGCCGGTGCTCGTCGATGCCTGACGCGCCGACCCACTCCGACACCCGTACGACGACGCGTCCGGAGCCGTCCGGGCAGGCGAGGTCGGCGAGCAGGTAGAGCCGGCCGCGGCTGACCACGGCGACCGCCCCCAATGCGGTGCCATCGGTGGGGTCGATCGCCTGGAGCACGGCGCGCTCGACGGTGGCGGCGGCCATGGTCCTGGCGTCGTCGATCGCCGCCAGCATGGCCATCGTCGCGGCGTCGCCGGACCGGCACTCGACGGCGAGGGCGCCTTGCGCGGGAGGGGGCACTAGGTCCAGCACCGGCACGACCTGCCGGGCGGGCACTGGGCATCCCAGCCGGTTGAGCCCGGCCTGCGCGAGCACGATCGCATCGAAGTCGCCCGCGATCAGGCGGGCGATTCGCTGGTCGATGCTGCCGCGGATCGGCACCACCCTGACGTCTGGCCGTGCCCGGGTGACCCAGGCGGAGCGCCGGATCGAGCACGTGCCGACGCGCGCGCCCGTGGGCAGCGCATCGATCGCCGGGCCGCGGGTCAGCAGCGCGTCGCGGGGGTCCTCGCGCGCTGGCACCGCGCCGAACGCGAGCCCCTCGACGCGGCCGGTCGGGACATCCTTGAAGGAGTGCACGGCGACGTCGATGCTGCCTTCGAGCAGGGCCTCGCGGACCGATGACACGAAGATGCCCTCGGCGGCGCGTCCCGCCAGCGGTGCCCGGTCGAGGTCACCGGGTGTCGTCATGGTGACCAGCTCGACGCGCACGCCTCGAGCCCGCAGGGATTCAGCGACCTGGCTGGATTGGGCGACCGCGAGGGCGCTGGCCCGGGTGCCCAGCCGCAGGGGCGTCATGCCGCGCTGCCTCGGGCGCGTCGGGTGGCCGACTCCGGCGCCAAGCCGGTGCCGGTGCCGGTGCCGAAGACCGTCTCCAGGGCCGCCCGGTACTGGTCCAGACGGCCGCTGGCGGCTGCTTCGCGCGCACGGGCCGTCGGCTCGTGCAGTAGCGCTTGCGTCACCTTGCGCACGGCGTCGGCCAGCACGGGATCGGCCTCGTCGACGCCCGACCCGCCGACGAGCGACTCGACCCGGCGGCGCAGGGTCACGATCACGTCGTCGAGCTCGGGTCCGGCGATCCGGGGGTAGATCGCCTGCGCCTCGGCGTGGACGAGCGCGGCCGCGGCGGTCACGCCGCCTGCATGACCGGCCACCTCGTCGATGGTCACGACGTGGATTCCGGGCTCGTCGGCCACTCCCGGTGCCGTGTCCCGTGCGGCTGCAAGGTCGAGGATCACGAGCGGGGTCGAGCGCTGCCGCAGCGCCTGCTCGGCGATGGCTGGCGTGATCACGGCGGTTCCATGGCCGCTCGCCGCGAGCGTCACGTCGCTGACGGCGAGCGCGTCGACCAGCTCGTCGGCCGCGACCTCATGGTCCCCGTGGATGTCCGCAGTGTTCCGCCCGGAGGGGGAGTGGACGAGCACCGTGTGGCTGCCGCGCTGGCGTGCCTCGGCCGCGCACTCGCGGGCGAAGGCACCCGTGCCGATGACCAGAGCGACCCCAGGCACCAGGCCCGGGACGCCGTCGGCAGCTTGCTGCCACGCTGCCGCGGCGATCGTGCGGTGGCGTGGCAGGAGCCGCGTCCGTGCCATCCGCGACACGCGCAGGGCGTTCTGGAAGGCGAGGTCGAGTGACCGGGTCGTCGTGCCGCGGGCCACGGCTTCGGCCAGCGCTGCCCGGACCTGGCCGGTCACCTGATGCTCGCCGACGACGGCGGACTCCAGGCCGGCCGCTACCCGGAACAGGTGCTCGAGCGCCTGCGGTCCACGCCGTGCGCGTGTCCATCGCGCGATGTCCTGCTCCGGCTCGCCTGATGCCGCGGCGAGGGCACGGACGAATGCCCGGTGCGCGTCATGGAACCGGGCCGTGTCGACGTAGGCCTCGGTGCGCGCGCACGTGGAGAGGACGACGGCCCCGAGCACGGCCGGCTCGGCGTCCAGCGCCGCGATGAGCCGTCCCGCGCCGACGCCGCCGGCCGCGAGTGCCGGCCAGCCCCCTGCCGACCGGTCGATACCGAGGACGAGCATCACGCGACCTTGCGCATCGCGGCCCGGATCCGCGCCTCGACCAGGTCCACGGTCTCCGGGGCGAGGTAGAGGGGTTCGGTGACCGCGCGGCCCATGCCCTGCAGCGCGATGCGGTCCGGGAGCACTCCGGGGAACAGAACGAAGGACCCCACTGCGGCGGCCGCGCCGGTCGCTGCCTCGAGCCGGCCAAGTGCCGTCGCGACGTCGGGGTCCGCCTGGGCCGCGTAGCCGAGTGCGACGGGTGCGCCGCGGCGGTCTGCCCAGACCCGGGCCAGCCGCCTCAGGGCCCGCTGGGCCTGCGCGTCAGACGTGCCGGCGGCGGCGAGCACGACCGGGCCGGGCGGCAGGTCCCGGTCCATCGCGGCGAGCAGGGATCCATCAGGACCGAGCGGGTCGGCGAGGTGCAGGTCGACCCCGGTCCCCGCCGCCGCATGCGCGACCGCCTCGGGCACGTCGACGCGGGAGTGGTGGGCGCTGCTGAGGAAGGCAGGCACGACGATCGCCGTGCGCACGCCCTCGGCGGCCAGCGCGGCGACTGCCGCGAAGAGGCCCGGCTCGTCGTGGTCCAGGAAGGCCACGCGCACGTCGCGGTCGAATGACCGGGCCTGCACGGTGGCGGCCAGCACCGAGGTCGCCTTGCCGGAGCGGGTATCGGGGCTGCCGTGCGCGAGGAGCAGGACTGCGGTCACGACGCCAGCACCTGCTCGTCGAGCATCGGAATGACCCCGACGACGTCGCCAATGACGATGACCGAAGGGTTGGCCACCCCTGATGCCGCGACCTTCTGCACGATGTCGGCGAGGGTGCCGACGACGACCCGCTGCTGCGGATCGAAAGCCCGGTGCACGACGGCCACGGGCGTGCTGGCCGGTCGGCCCGCGCGGGCGAACTCGTCGGCCAGGCGCGGGAGCGTGGCGATGCCCATGAGCACGACGACGGTCAGGCCGCTGCTCGCGACGTCGGCGAGGTCCTCGATGACGTGCCCGCTGACCACCACGAACCCCGTGCTCACCCCGCGGTGCGTGACCGGGATGCCCGCCGCCGCCGGGCCCGCCACCGCCGACGTGATGCCGGGGATGACCTCCACGGGCACGCCCGCCTCCCTGCAGGCGAGGACTTCCTCGGATCCGCGGCCGAGCACGAACGGGTCGCCGCCCTTGAGCCGCGCCACCCGCAGGCCGGCGGCCGCGCGCGCGACGATGACCTCGTTGATCTGCTCCTGGGTGAGCGCATGGCGGCCCGGGCTCTTGCCCGCGTCGATGACCTCGATGTCGGCATCGAGTTCATCGAGCAGTGCGACAGGTCCGAGCCGGTCGTGGACGACGACGTCGGCCGTGAGGAGGGCCTGGCGTCCGCGCACGGTGATGAGGCCCGGGTCGCCGGGCCCGCCGCCGATGAGGACGACGCTGCCGCGGCCGCGCGCCCTACGCGGCCGCGTCGGGAGGCGTCCCTCGACAAGGTCGGCGCGGATGGCGTCGCGCACGGCCGTGCTGCGTCGCGGGTCGCCGGAGCCGACGGACACCACGACGCCGTCGACGGAGGCCACGGCGGGGGTGCGGGCCGCGGACGACCCGGCGTCGTCGGCACGGACCGACCAGACGCGGCGTCGATTGGCTTCCTCGGCTGCCCGGGCGTTGACCCGAGGTGCGTCCGCAGCAGCCACCACGAGCCACGCGCCGAGGACATCGCTGAGCGCGAACGCGCGCGGGCGCCATGCGAGTCGCCCTTCGTCGGCCAGCGCCACGATGTGCGCCGTCGCCTCGGGAGCGACGACGACGACGTCGGCGCCGGCAGCGAGCAGCCCGTCGACCCGGCGCGACGCCACGCGACCGGCTCCTACGACCAGCACGCGCCGGCAGGCGAGGTCCAGGTGCAGCGGGTATGTCATAGGTGCAGCCCGCACTCGTTCTTGCCGATCCCGGCCCAGCGTCCGGCGCGCGGGTCGTCCCCGCCTGCCACCGGATGGGTGCAGGGGGCGCACCCGATCGAGGGGTAGCCCTGATACATCAAGGGATTCACGGGCACGTCGTTCTCGACGGTGTATCGGAGCAGGTCGTCGTCCGACCAGTCGAGCAGCGGCGACACCTTGAGGACTCCGCGGCGCTCGTCGAACGACACCACGGGTGTCTCGGCCCGGTGCGGCGCCGAGGCCACCCGCAGCCCGCTGATCCACGCGTCGAAGCCGAGCAGCGTCTCCTCCATCGGCTCGACCTTGCGGAGCCGGCAGCACAGGTCGGGATTCGTGCGCCACAGGTCCGGCCCGAACTCCGCGTCCTGCTCCGCCACCGACTGGCGCGGAGTGACGGTGAGCACGGTGAGCCCGGTCCGGCGGGCGAGGTCATCGCGCGTGGCCAGGGATTCCTCGAAGTGGTAGCCGGTGTCGAGGAACACGACGGGGATCCCCGGCGCGACCCGGTGGACGAGGTGGGCGAGCGCCGTGTTGGCCATGGACTGGCTGATGAGCACGCGGTCCATGAACGCCTCGGCGGCCCACCGGATGATGTCCGTCGCCTTTGCGCCCCGCAGGTCGACGGCGGCATACCGGGCGAGGATGCGCAGATCGTCGGCCGCGTGGCGGGTGCGCGCGGGTACGCGATCCTCGATGGTCGCCGTGGTCATGACAGCACCGTCTCGTCGGCGCGCAGCGCCCACGCGCTGAACGACTCGTCATCCTCCCGCTCCTCGACGTACGTCGCCAGCAGGCGCTCGACGTACGCGGGCAGGTCGTCGGCAGGAAGCCGCAGGCCCTTGACCGTCCGGCCGAAGCCGGCTTCCTGCCCGAGCCGTCCGCCGAGGTGCACCTGGAACCCCTCGACGTCGTTGCCATCGGCGTCGAGCGCGCGGATGCCCTTGAGCCCGATGTCCGCGACCTGGATCCGGGCGCACGAGTTGGGGCAGCCGTTGACGTGGATGGCCAGCGGGAGGTCGTACTGCGGCAGCCGGGCCTCGAGGGTGGCCACGAGGTCCGCGGCACGTGCCTTCGTCTCGACGATGGCCAGCTTGCAGTACTCCACACCGGTGCAGGCCATGGCGTTGCGGCGGAACGGCGATGGCGCCTCCACCCGCAGGCCGAGGGACTCCAGCCCGTGCACGAGGCCGGCCACCCGGGCCGGGTCGACGTCGAGCACGACGACCTTCTGCTCGGCGGTCAGCGTGACCCGGCCCGAGCCCGCGGCCTCGGCGAGGCCGGCCAGCGCAGCCAGGGCCGTGCCGGACAGGCGACCCACGGTCGGCGCGGCGCCGACGTACAGGTGGCCGTCCCGCTGGAGGTGCACGCCGACGTGATCGCGCCTCCCGGTGGCGGGGCCTTCCGGCGGTGGGCCGTCGAGGAGTCGCCGGCCGAGGTACTCGTCCTCGAGCACCTGGCGGAACCGCTCGGCGCCCCAGTCCTTGACCAGGAACTTCAGCCGGGCCTTCGTGCGCAGCCGCCGGTAGCCGTAGTCGCGGAAGATGCTGATGACGCCCGCCCAGACGTCGGCGACTTCCTCGAGCGGGACCCATGCGCCCAGGCGCACGGCGAGGTGCGGGTTGGTGGACAGCCCGCCGCCCACCCACACGTCGAATCCGGGGCCGTGCTCGGGATGCTCGACGCCGACGAAGGAGACGTCGTTGATCTCGTGCGCGACGTCCAGGCGCGGCGAGCCGCTGATGGCGGACTTGAACTTGCGGGGCAGGTTGGAGAAGGCAGGGTCGAGCAGGTGGCGGCGGAGGATCTCCTCGATGGCCGGGGTGCCGTCGATGATCTCGTCGACGGCCAGGCCCGCCACGGGCGAGCCGAGGATGACGCGGGGGACGTCGCCGCACGCCTCGGCAGACGACAGGCCGACCGCCTCCAGCCGTCGCCAGATCTCCGGGACGTCCTCGATGCGCACCCAGTGGAGCTGGATGTTCTGGCGGTCGGAGATGTCGGCGGTGTCGCGGCCGAACTCGGTGGAGATCCCCGCGATCGTGCGCAGCTGCTCGAGGCTGAGCCGGCCGCCATCCGAGCGGATGCGCATCATGAAGAACTCGTCCTCGAGCTCCTCGGGCTCCAAGGTTGCGGTCTTTCCGCCGTCGATCCCGGGCTTGCGCTGGGTGTACAGGCCCCACCAGCGCAGCCGGCCGGTGAGGTCCTCGCGCGGGATGGAGGCGAAACCACCTTTCGCATAGATCGTCTCGATCCGCTCGCGGACGTTGAGCCCGTCATCCTGCTGCTTGAGGATCTCGTTGGCGTTCAGCGGCGTTCGGCCGTCGACCTTCCACTGGCCCTGGATAGTGCGTGCGGGTGCCGTGGTTTCGCGGGTGGCGATAGTCATGGGAGTCCTGTCGGTGTCGTGCGGATCGCGGGGGGCAGCGCGCGGACCTCGGCCGATGCCGGCCTGGTCCGGGGGTGACGGGATCGCCGTCGGGGAGCGGCCGTGGGCCGCGGTGATGACTATCGACAGGTCGTCGCGGGCGTGCGCATGAGGTCCAGGTGCACCCGGCGGGTGAGCGGCACCGACGTCGCAAGCATGGGGTGGAGGCTAGCGGTGCTCCCCGGCCGGCAGGTGTAACGGCCATCGGCACCTGCAAGTGATCCGCAGGAAGCGCGCCAGATGGACCACTTCGGGCCGACGAAGATCTCCATATACTTGAAGCGGTACCACGACGTGGAGATCTCCACTTCCGCGGTCTGGCGGATCCTCACGCGATTGTGCCTCAACCGATGCAGCAGAGGGATATTCGCGCGCCTGCAGGAACATAACCCGCCGATCCGCCATCATTCGCTTCATGAGGGGGATCCGGCTGACGTATGTGCGCGTAGAAAAGGGATCAGCACCGACTGAGGCGATTCTGCGGCCGGGGGTCGCTGAAGTAAGCCCATTCCTGAGCGCACACCTGGAGGGCCTGCGCGATCGGGCAAGGGATGGTTCAGCTGCAAACGCTGCATTCTACGATCCGCCACGCGAGCAGCTGATCGAAGACCTCAGAACGGGCACCGATGATGCGTTTCTCGCAGCGACCAACGTGCTGGCAGCGCGCCTCGCGGACGAGATGACTCACGTGAACCCGGCACCGGGGCTGCTGGTATGTACGACCATGGAAGCGGAAGCAGGCGGAGATAGGTTCGCTGCGGTGCTGAAACTCGAAGTCGTCAGTGCTCATGGGGCTGTGCTACGTAGGTTGGAAACCGGCGAGGAGACGCTGGCTGCGGTCACCGATGTGCTGGACCGTCCGGGTGATCTGCAGAAGGGCCTGGTCTATCCAGACGAACGCCCATCAAGCGCGGCGGTTGTTGGTGATGCCTCTACTCAGAACGAAGCCCGATACTTCCTGCGTGCATTGGGGGTCACTCTTGAAGCAAGAGAGAATCGGTCAGCTGCAGCATTCGTCGGTGCAATAAGGAAGTTCACTGACTCGAGTACGACGAGGCTGGTAGTGGCTGCGCTTCCGTCGGTGTCTTCTGGGCCGCCGCCGCAGGTGCTCGACGAGTTGTCGGAGAGGTCAATCTCCCTTTCGGATACTGCCAAGGCAGCTATCGCCGCCGAACTGAGCAATGCTGAACGTCCGGTTCGACTAGGGCGTGTCTGATGGTTCATAGCCAGAACAGGACGATCGCGGCGAGAACCAGTGCGGCACGGTAGGTGCGGGCGTGCTTGTCGTACCTGGTGGCGATGCCGCGCCAGCTCTTGAGTCGGCAGAAGGCGCGTTCGA
>JAUSNB010000053.1 GCA_030645615.1 Actinomycetota bacterium
GTCGAGGCGTTCGAGCTCGTGGTCCAGGGTGCGCCGGTTGGGCAGGCCGGTCAGGGCGTCGGTGCGGGCCAGCACCGCCAGCCGCGAGGACTGCCCCTCGACCACGTCCAGCAGCAACCGGAACCGCCACAACACCAACGCGATGACGATGACCGTCCCCATGGCGATCCGGCGGGCCGGCAACTCGCTGTCGGACCACGCGGCAATGACCAGCATGACGGGCACCAGCAGGGCGCCGATCGCGAGGCCGGCGAGGCGGTACTGCTGGTTGCCGCCGTCCTCGTGCGGACGGATAGACGCTGCTGACGGCTGCCATGCCGCCAACGCCAGCATCATGAAGACCACCAGGTAGAGCACGTCGAGCCAGGCCGGCGCGCTGCCGCCCAGGCCGCCGATCTCGATGTAGCTGTAGAGGAGGTCGGCGACCAGGGTGACGGCGAACGCCACGGCCACGAGCGCCACGGCGGCGTTGCGCCGCCCGCTGCCGACGAGCAGGCGGGCAACGCCCGCGAGCAGCAGTAGGTCGAAGATGGGATAGCCGATAGCGAAGAACAATGGGGAGCCGCTGCCTTGCATGGCGGTCAGGGTCGGCTGAAGGACGAGCGTGCCAAGAACCGCCGCTGCAGAAACGCTCAGAATCGCCGTGTCGATCCAGCCCTCGCGGCTATGCCCCGGCTGGACCCGGCGGATGAGCACGGCCAGTGCGTACAGCGCAAAGACGTAGCCGGCCAGGAAGATGACGTCGGACGGGCCGGGGGAGGGCTCGACCTCCAGTACCCACACCTGGACGTTGTAGACGACATCGCCGACGAAGGCGCAGGTGACATAGCCCAGCACGCCCCACCACGGGGCCCGCGCCGGCCCGGGGATACGGGCCACGCCCGCCACGAAGGCCAGCAGCGCGGCAAGGGACACGAGGCCGTAGATGATCGGCGAAGCCGGGGAGTCGACAGGCGTGGCAACGAAGACCAGGCATCCGATCGCGCCAGCACCCAGCGCCAGGGAACGCGGTGCCCGGGCGGCGAGCATGCCGGGGCGAGCCGTCCCTGCCACGCGGTTACCACCCCTCGACCGTCTCGCCCCGTGGCGCAACCTTATGTGGCCGGGCCGACGACACCGTGACGCGACCGGTAGCGTCGGCCGGGTGTCCGACAGCCTCTACATCACGTCCACCACCATCCGCGCCGGCAAGGCGGTCGTGGCACTGGGCACGCTGGAGACGCTGGCCAGGAAGGTCGGCCGGGTCGGCGTGTTCCGTCCGGTCCTCGATGGTGACGGGGACAACGACGCTCTCATCGGCCTGTTGACCGATCGCTATCAGCTGCGCCCCGATCATGCGTACGGGATGGGCTACGCAGAGGCGGCTCGCCTCATGGCGGCTGGCGACACCAGCAGGCTCGTTGCCGCGTCTGTCGATGCCTTCCTGCGGATGAAGGGCCACTACGACTTCGTCCTCGTCATCGGCACCGACTTCACCGGCCCGTCGCCATCGACCGAGCTTGCCCTCAACGCCGAGCTGGCCGCCAACATGGGCGCCCCCGTCCTCTCCGTCGTCAACGGGCACGAACTCGATGCCGCGGCGATCGAGTCGTCGATGGATGCGTCATCGGGAGTGCTGACGGGCCACGGCTGCACGGTCGTGGCCACCATCGTGAACCGGGTGGCGCCCGACCGGGTCGAGTCCGTGCGCTCCCGCATCGCGGCACGCCGCCGCGGGGCGCCCGTGTACGTGCTCCGGGACCTGCCCGTGCTCTCGGCCCTGACCGTCGAGGAGGTCGCGGTAGGGCTGGGCGGCGAGGTGCTGGTCAGCGGCGGCGACGCTCTGCAGCGCGAGGTGGAGGCCTATGTTGCCGGCTCCGGGCACCTGCAGACGATGCTGCCGATCCTCACCGATGGCGCGCTCGTCGTGGCGTCCGGCGACCGGGCCGACCTCGCCGTCGGCTCTGCTGCTTGCGCGCTCAGCCGGGACATGCCGACCCCGTCGGGCGTCCTGCTGACCAACGGGTACCGGCCCGATCCAATGACGAGGTCGCTGCTGGAGGCGTCGGGCATGCCGGTCTTGGCCGTGGACACGGATACCTACACGACCCTGCACCTGCTCGAGGGACTGCGTGGCGAGATCCGGGCAACCAGCCGGCGCAAGATCGCGGCCGCCCTCGGGGAGTTCACCTCCGTCGTCGACGTCGAGGAGTTCACCTCGCTGATCCGGCTGTCGCACCCGGACGTGGTCACGCCGTTGATGTTCACCATCGGCCTGCTCGAGCGGGCCAGGGCGGTGCGCACCCGGATCGTCATGCCCGAAGGCACGGACGAGCGGATCCTGCGAGCGGCCGAGGAGCTCGTGAATGCCGGCGTCGTGGACATCACCCTCCTCGGCGACCCGGCCGACATCCTGGCCAAGTCGGTCAGCGTCGGTGTCGACCTGGCCGGGATCGAGCTCGTGGACCCCGCTACGTCGCCGCTGCGCGAGGAGTTCGCCCACGAGTACGCCGGCCTCCGGGCGCACAAGGGGCTGACCTTCGAGCAGGCCTTCGACACTGTCGTCGACGCCACCTACTTCGGGACCATGCTCGTCCAGACCGGCCGGGTCGGCGGGATGGTGTCCGGCGCAGCGCACACCACCGCCCAGACGATCCGGCCGGCGCTGGAGATCATCCGGACCCGCCCGGACGCGCTGCTCGTGTCCAGCGCCTTCCTCATGTGCCTGCCCGATCGGGTGGTCGTCTTCGCGGACTGCGCCGTCAACCCGGACCCCACTGCCGAGGAGCTTGCCGACATCGCGATCAGCAGCGCCGACACGGCCCGGGCGTTCGGCATCGAGCCGCGGATCGCGATGGTCTCGTACTCCACCGGTACGTCCGGCACCGGCAGCGACGTCGACAAGGTCCGTGCCGCGACGCAGTTGGTCGCCGAACGGCGTCCGGACCTGCCGTTGGCGGGCCCGATCCAGTACGACGCCGCCGTCGACGAGGGCGTCGGCGCGGCGAAGCTGCCGGGCAATCCGGTCGCTGGCCACGCGACAGTCCTCGTGTTCCCCGACCTCAATACCGGCAACACCACGTACAAGGCGGTGCAGCGTTCGGCCGATGCCATCGCGATCGGCCCAGTGCTCCAGGGGCTGCGCCGGCCGATCAACGACCTGTCCCGCGGGTGCACGGTGCCCGACATCGTCAACACCGTCGCCATCACGGCGATCCAGGCCCAGCACGTCAACCCCTCGGAGAGCGGAGCGGGCTCGTGAGCCTGGTCCTGGTCATCAACTCGGGATCGTCGAGCCTGAAGTACCAGGTCGTGGACCCGGTCGACGGGAGATGGCTCGCGCGCGGGCTGGTCGAGCGGATCGGGCAGGAGGGCTCGCTGATCAGGCACGAGGCCGCCGGCGCCGAACCGCTCGAGCGCGACGTTCCGCTGGCCGACCACGCGGAGGCGCTGGAGTCGGTGCTGGCACTCCTCGACGAGCACGGGCCTGGGCTCGGTCGGCTGGTAGCGGTCGGCCACCGTATTGTGCACGGAGGCAGTGAGTACCGCGAGCCGGTGATCGTCGACGACGAGGTCGAGGATGCCATCGCCAGGCTCGTGCCCCTGGCGCCCCTGCACAACCCGGCGGCGCTGGTAGGCCTGCGCGACATGCGGCGGCTGCTGCCGTCCGTCCCGCAGGTCGCCGTCTTCGACACGGCCTTCCACACCGGGATGCCCGCCGAGGCCTACACGTACGCACTGCCGGTGGACGTTGCGCGCGCTCACCGGCTGCGCAAGTACGGCTTCCACGGCACCAGTTATGCGTACGTCACGCGGCGGGCCGCAGGGTTCCTCGGGGTGGCCCCCGACCGCGTGCGGCTGATCATCTGCCACCTCGGCAACGGTGCTTCCATGGCCGCGGTGCGGGACGGCGTGGGCATCGACACCAGCATGGGGCTCACCCCGTTGCAGGGGCTGGTGATGGGAACGCGATCAGGGGACGTCGACCCGGCGGTCGTCTTCCACCTCATGCGCGCGGCCGGCCTCGGCCTCGATGACGTCGATGCGCTGCTGAACAAGCAGAGCGGGCTCAAGGGCCTGACCGGAGATCAGGACATGCGCGAGGTACGTCGTCGCGCGAACGACGGCGATCAGGCTGCCCGCCTCGCGCTTGGTGTGTACGCCTACCGGGTGCGCGCCTACATCGGTGCGTACCTGGCGGTGCTGCCCGGCGTGCAGGCGCTGGTCTTCACCGCTGGGATCGGTGAGAACGACGCTGCCCTGCGCCAGGACGTGTGCGACCCGTTGCGGCATCTGGGCATCGCGCTGGACACGAAGCGGAACGCGGAGCCCTCCCGCGTCGAGCGGGAGGTCGACGACGGGACGGGGCCGATCCGCGTGCTGGTCATCCCGACCGACGAGGAGGCCGAGATCGCCCGGCAGGCCATGCTTGCCGTGGGGGGCGACACGCCGTAGCGCCATCCGCGAGGCGGAGACCTATCTCACGTCCAGCGCGAGGGTCCCCGCGGGGGAGCTGTGGCCGACGTCACCCTGTAAAATCGCGCCAACCGGGCAAATCGGGCAGCCGACAGCCAACTGGCCCTCGCCGTCCCGACATTGAATTCGGTTGGTGTTATTAGCCTTTTCACTAGAACGGCATTCACGCTGCAGGCCGTTCGGTGTTGAATCACCATCGTGGTGCCCGACCCGTGCAGGGGCCGGGGGACGTGCGTCCAGCTCCTGTCCGGGCAGCAGCCTGGGCGGTCGCGCGACCGGTGAGCCAGGCGAGACGGACAGATGTCCCGCCCTCGGCAATGACCCGTACCGCGACCACGCACTCGGCCTGGATGGGCCGGGTGCCTTCAGTCGAGGCTGGATGTCCAGATCAACGCTCGTCCGTAGTGCCACGCTCGCCGCCGTCGCGACCGCAGGGGCGTTCGTCCTCGGGTCCGTCGGTCCCGGGTCGTCGACCGCAGCCATCGCGGAGGTCAGCCCATACGGAACCGCATCGGTGGCGCAGGCGATGCTCGCCGTGCGGGCCGTCGCCCGTCCCATGGTCGTCCGGCCCAGCGCCGCGGCCGTGCGTCGCACCGTGCAGGTTGCCCGGCATACCGCGTATACGCGGTTCACGTTGAGGTCGAAGGCGACCCGGGACATGCGCGGGGTCGAGCGCAGCCTCTACCGCGGCAGGTTCTACCGTCCCGCGACCGAGTCGCTGCGTCGCTGCATTGCCGAGCGCGAGAGCGAGGGGCACTATGACGTCGTGTCGCCGAGCGGCAGCTACTTCGGCGCCTACCAAGTCTCCCGGGACCTCGCCCGCGGTGCGACGTGGATGATGCTGAAGGAGCACAAGCGGCTCATGGGCCCGAAGGCCGCCAAGAGGGTGCTCGCCGACCTGCGGGCCAAGCCGATGAACGGTTGGCCGCGGTACTGGCAGGACGCCGCCTTCTTCACGGTCCTGAACTGGGAAGGCCCGCGCTCGGGTGCCGGGCACTGGGCCGGCGGCCGCTGGCGCTGCTGAGGGGCGTCAGCGCGCGGCGCGGGCCAGCCGCTTGCGGCACTCCGACTTGGCGATCCTGACGAACTTCCCCGCGGCAGGAAGGGGAGTGGTCGCGTGCCGCAGGCCGATCATGATGGTCCGGGGGTCCAAGGGCGGGTCGAGCTGCTTGACGACGATGCCCGGGTCCGCAGTGTCCACGGCCAGCAGGGGCATGACCGCCGGGCCCATCCCCGCCCTGACCATCCCCTGCATCGCGCCATTGTCGTTGGAGCGGAACACGTAACGTGGGCGGACGCCGGATGAGCGCAGGCCGTCGTCGATCGCCGTCTGGCAGTCGCATTGGTGCTGGCCCACCATCGGGATGCCGTTGAGCTCCTTGGTGGGGAAGGAACGGCCCTTGTGCGCACGGGCGAGGTCGCCGTCCTTGTCGAGGAGCACGACGAACGGGTCGATGCCCAGGTCGATGATGTCGAGGCGGCTGTCCTCGTAGGGGCCGGTGAGAAAGGTGACGTCGAGCTCGCCGGCGAGCAGGTCGGAGATGAGGGTCTCATTGTCGTCGCGCTCGACGAGGTGGATGTGGATGTCGGGCGCGGTCGCCCGCATCTCGCGCACGAGGTCGGGCAGCAATTGGACGGACACGCTCTGGTACGTGCCGATGACCAGGCGACCTGCCGTGCCGCTGGCGAGGTCGGCGAGTTCCCGCTCGGCGGTGCCCAGCCGTCCGATGACGGCGTCGGCATGCCGTAGGAACAGCCGTCCGGCCGGCGTGAGGGTCACCGGCTTGGGGCCGCCCGGACGGTCGAAGAGCGAGGTGCCGACCGCCTTCTCCAGGCCGGCGATCTGCTGGCTGATGGCGGCCTGGGAGAAGCCCAGGACATCGGCCGCGCCCACGAACGATCCCTCCTCGGCCACGGCGCGCAGGGCGCGCAGGTGGCGGAACTCCACATCGTCGAATGACATGACATCAGCATATGCGATCGACACGATCAGTTTCTATCGCTTCTCTTTATGTCGACGGCTCCCTATCATTCATGCATGGAGGTCAACATGAAGACGTCAGCAAGCACCACCACCACCGGTGCCATCAAGGCCCTCGGCCACGCGATCGAGGATCACGGCATCGAGGCCGATCCGGTCTCGCTGCTGCTCCTGGCCCACGCTGCCCGCGACCTCGGCATCAACGACGTGCTCGTCGGCGTGATGGTGGACGAGGACGAGCCCTCCGTCGCCCGCATCCGCGCCTTCGGCCGGGTCTCGACCCTCGTCTCGACGCAGCTTCAGTCCAGCGTCACCTCGCTCCGGGAGCTTCAGCCGGCTTGCTGAGCACGCTCACCAACCAGGAACGGCGAAGGGGCGGGACCGGATGGTCCCGCCCCTTCGCATGTCCTGCGACTACTCGGCCTTGACCGTCTTGGATCCTGACAGGTTGAGCACCGCGACGCCCAGCAGGACGAAGACGATGCCGACCCCGATCGCCATGATCGAGACACCAAAGGCGAGGACCGACGTGAACAGCGACGCCCGCAGGAACGAGCCGTTCATGGCAACCGCACGCAGCGGATCCTCACGGTCGAGCTCGGCGTAGGTCTTGCCGCCGGTCGCCTCGAGCGCGTGAAACGCGATGATGTCCGCCTGGCAGTAGGCGGCGAAGGGGCCGTTGACAGCGGCGCTGGCCTGGCAGCTGGCGTCGTCCGCGACGGTGATCCGCTCGGCCGACAGGGTGCTGCTGACCTGACCGTACGTCACCGCGCCGGACACGACCATCACTGCGCCGATGACCATCACGACGATGCTGATCCACTTTGCGACCCCGTGGGATTGCGACTGACCTGACATGTGCGTCCTCCTCGACATCTACCAGCAAATTGCTGATGGTCTGACTGTGTCGGATACCGACGCGGATAGACAGGACAAACGTCCCTAAATCGGCCCTTTCTGGAGATGTCGGGACCTAGGTCACCTGCCGCGCCCCGGCGAAGGTCCCCCGATCGGGTCCTTGGGCGAGCGAGCAGCGGGGATGGTCAAGGTGATGGTGAACGTTGCACCGCGGCCCGGTCCGTCGCTAGAGGCCGTGATGGTGCCTCCATGGTCGGTGATGATGGCCCGGGCAATGGTGAGCCCGAGGCCGCTGCCGCTGCCATCTGCCGCGGTCCGTGACGCATCGACGCGGTGGAAGCGGGCGAAGATCGCGTCGAGCTGGTCGGGCGGGATCCCGTCCCCGTCGTCGGACACCCGGATCACCGCGCGCCGGCCCTCCGTCGCCAGGCTGACGACGACGTGCCCACCGCCCGGCGTGTGCCGCAGCGCGTTGTCCAGCAAGTTGGCCAGCACCTGCTGCAGCCTGTCGGCGTCGGCACGCACGAGGACGGGTCGATCGGTGCCGGCCGTCGTGGCGTGCACGCCTTTGGCCCGGAAGCGCGGGACCACGGCCTCCACGGCGGCCGTCACGACGCGCGCAAGGTCGGTGGTCTGCAGCTGCAGGCCGAGCGCATGCTCCTCGGCCGCCGCCGTCTCGCGGAGGTCGGCTGTCAACCGGCGCAGGCGCAGCACCTGGTCGCGCATCGTGGACCACGCGGCCGGGTCCGCCGGGACGACGCCGTCCTCGAGCCCGTCGATGTATGCCTCGAGGGTGGCCAGCGGGGTCCGTATCTCGTGGGCGAGGTCGGACAAGAGCCGGATGCGCGAGGCCTCGGTGTCCGAGAGCCGGGCTGACATGCGGGCGAATGCGTCCGAGAGGCGCTGCAGCTCCGCGCTCGACTTCGCTCGCGGCACCTGCACCCCGTACCGTCCGTCGGCGATGGTCTCGGCTGCGTCGGCCAGCTCGGCGATCGGCCTGGCGATCCGGCGGGCGAGGAACCACGACACGACTGCGGCAATCGCGAACGAGACAGCCCCGCCGACGACCAGCGCGGTCCCGTAGGGCATGTCGAAGGGCTCGCGGGGACCGACCTCCGCGATGGCCAGCCACGAGGCGGTGGCGACGGCCAGGACGGCGAGAAGGACGAGGAAGATCCTCGTGGCGAGGCGGGCGGGCGACGGGTTCATCCAGGACCCAGGCCGTAGCCGATGCCGCGCACCGTGCGGATGAAGCGCGGCTCGGCAGCGTCGTCGCCGAGCTTGCGGCGCAGGTGCCCGACGTGCACGTCGACGACGTGCTCGTCGCCGTACCAGTCGCTTCCCCAGACCTCGTCGATGAGCTGGCGCCGCGGCAAGGCAGCGCGCGGCCGTGACGCCATGGCCGCGAGGATGTCGAATTCCGTGCGGGTCAGCTCGACCGGTTGCCCCGAGACCTCGACGGTCCTCGCCTCGAGGTCCACGACGAGGTCTCCGATCGTCACGGTCTCGGCGGCAGGCAGCTGGCTGTGCCGCGGGCGGCGCAGCATGGCCCGGATCCGCGCGATCAGCTCGCGCGGGGAGAACGGCTTGACGAGGTAGTCGTCGGCTCCGACCGACAGCCCGACGACCTTGTCGACCTCCTCGTCGCGCGCCGTGAGGATGATGACGTACGCGTCCGAGAACTGCCGGACCTGCCGGCACACCTCGATGCCGTCGATGCCGGGCAGCATGAGGTCGAGCAGGAGCAGGCCCGGGTCCTCCGTCCGGGCAATCTCGACCGCCGACGTCCCGTCGAATGCCTGAAGTACTTCGAAGCCCTCGCGCTCGAGGTAGCTGGTGATCACCCTGACGAGGGGCCGTTCGTCGTCGACGACGAGGACGCGCACAGGGTCGGGCATGGGGACATTCTCGCCTCACCCGGCATTCTTCATGGAATCTTCATGGTTCGTGGCCCGAACCGTGACGAGGCGCCAGCCATGGTGGGTCCATGCGTATGAGGCGTCCGGTCCTGTCCACGGCCCTAGGGGTCACTCTGGCCGGAGCCCTGGTCATCACCCTGGGCCCCCTGTCCAGCGCGGCGCCCCGCGCCGACATCCAACAGGTGCAGGCGCAGGTCCTGGACCTGGAAATGCAGGCGGCGGCCGCGCATGAGCGCGCAAACGCTGCCACGGCGCGGCTCGCCCAGATCAAGGGCGAGCTCGGCGCCATCCAGAACCGGCAGGCCCGCGAGCGCGAGGACATGCAGATCCAGCAGGCCACCATCGAGGACATCGCCCGCGCCGCGTACTCCAGCGGAGGTGTCGACCCCACCCTCGAGGTACTCCTGGCCGACGACCCGATCGAGTTCCTGGCCCAGGCGGCCGTGCTCGGCCAGCTCGAGCAGGCGCAGGCCGACCAGTTGCGTCAGGCCCGCACCTCGCGGCTACGGCTGGCCCAGACCGAGGCCGAGATCAGCGACCGCGAGAACGACGCCGAGCAGGTGCGCGACGAGCTAGCCAGCGCACAGGCCGAGGCCGCCTCCCGGCTCGCGGCAGCGGAGGACGTCTTGGCGACCCTGCAGGAAGAGGAGCGGCAGCGGCTCTTGGAGCTGCAGCGCGAGCGCCAGCAGCAGGCACTGGAGGAGGCCCGTCAGGCCGCCGCCCTCGCCCAGCAGCAGCAAGAGCAACAGCAGCAGCAACAAGCCAGCCAGGGCGATGGCCAAGGTGACGTTGGTGGCGGGAATGCAGAATCCGGTGGAGGATTCGCCGGCGGCTCGCGGGCGCAGGCGGCCGTGCAGTACGCACTGTCCCAGGTGGGCGATCCCTACTCCTTCAGCGCGAACCCTCCGTCGTCATGGGACTGCTCGAAACTGACCGCAGCCGCATGGGCACAGGCCGGAGTCGGCCTGACGGCCCTCAGCTACACGCAGTGGGACCAGACGCAGCGGGTGCCCGTCAGCGACATCCAGCCGGGCGACCTGGTCTTCTACTTCGGGATGGGTGCCCACCACGTCGCCATGTACATCGGCAACGGCAAGATGGTCAGCGCCTCCAACCCCAGCGACGGCGTGGAGATCATCGACTTCTTGGGGCCTTGGTACGGGGAGCGCTTCAGCGGCGTCGGCCGCGTCGTCGGCTGATCCTCAGTCACTCGCTGAACCTCAACTCGGGACCCGGTGCACCTTGTGCTGGGCCGCCTGCGCGACGGGGCGCATGACCATGAGGTCGATGTTCACGTGCGGCGGCAGCGTCGCCACCCACGCGACGGCGTTCCCCACATCGTCGGCGGTCAATGGCTCGGCGACTCCCTCGTAGACCTTGGCCGCGCGTACGGCGTCACCTGCGAAACGGGTCAGCGCGAATTCATCCGTGCGCACCATGCCGGGCGCCATCTCGGTGATCCGCACCGGCGCACCGCACAGCTCTAGGCGCAGGGTGCCGGCGATGGCGGCCACGGCATGCTTCGCTGCCGCATAGCTGCCGCCTGCCTCGTAGGCCGTGCGCCCGGCCGTCGAGCCCATGAGCACGACCAGCCCCCGGCCGGAGGCAATCAGCGACGGCAGCAGCGCGCGGACGATACGCACGGTCCCCAGGACGTTGACATCGTGGGTCCGTTGCCAGATGTCGAGGTCGGCCTCGGCAACTGTCGCGGCGTCGAACGCCCCGCCCGCGTTCGCGACGAGCACTGTGACGTCGCGGCCGTCGAGGTGCGCCGCCAACCCGTCCACGCTCGCCTGGCTCGTGACATCGAGCTCGACCGGCTCGATGGACGGATGGCTGGCGGCCAGCGCGGCCAAGCGGTCGGTACGCCGCGCGGCCGCGACGACGTGGAACCCCTGCTCGGCGAGAGCGATGGCGGTGGCCGCACCGATGCCGCTGCTCGCTCCCGTGACGACTGCCGTGCCCCGCCCCATCGTGCTCCGTTCCGTCGCGTCCTGATCCGTGGTGCCGCGCTCCATGCTGCCTGCCGCCCCCGACGGTAGCGCCTCATGCCACCCCGCCCCCGCCGACCTTGAGGTTGGCGGCGCTCCGGACGCCCAGAAACCCCGCCAACCTCAAGGTCGGCGGGACTTGCCGGGGTGGGGGTCAGCCGGGGCGGCGGGTGGCCAGCTCGCGCAGGCAGCTGACCGCGAACTCGTGGTCCTCGACCTGCGGGAGGCCCGACGCGTAGAACGCGCCCACCTGGCCCACCCCGCGCACCACGATCGGCAGCCCGCCGCCGTGAGCGGCATAGTCGGCTTCATCGAGCCCGGTGCCCTCGGCGAAGGTCTGCCCGCGCTCCTCGAACCGGATCCGAACGGCCAGCGTCGAGGAGGTGAATCGCCCGACGACGTTGGCCTTGCGGCGGATCCAGTCGTCCGAGTCCGGCAGGGAACCAGGCAGGGCAGTCCGGAACGCGACGCGGCCGAGGTGGTGCACCTCGAGCACGATGGGCAGCCCCTGCGCGGTGGCGCGTTGCACCGCCAGCAAGCCGAGGTCGACGGCATCGGCGAGGGTGAAGGAGTCCCGTTCCAGCCCCGCGGCCTGCTCGGCGAGGGCAGCCGATGTGTATCCGCCCGTGGTCCCGGTCATGAATCCTCCTTGATCGTCACGACGAGGTCACCGGGCTCCACTTGGGACGTGTCGGCGACGTGGACCTCGCCGACCACCCCGCCGACGCCTGCCGTGACGGACGACTCCATCTTCATGGCCTCGATGATGGCCACCCGATCGCCCGGCCGCACGGGATCGCCCACCTTGACGAGGACGGTGACGACGCCGGGCACGGAAGCGGCCAGGTGCCGCGGGTCAGCGGGATCGGCCTTCGGCCGGACGGCGGTCGTCCGGGGAGCTCGCTCGTCGACCACCCGCAGGGCGATCGGCTGGCCATTGGCGCGCAGGTGCACGCTGCGACGGCCGGACTCGTCGAGCTCGCCGATCGCGTCGAGCTCGACGAACACCTGCTGCCCCGGGGCCAGCGTGACGACCTCCGTGATGCCTGCCTGCAGCCCGTACAGGTACGCGTGCGTGGGCAGCACGGAGACGTCGCCGTAGGTGGACCGGGCCTCGCCGAACGCCCGCGCCTCGGCCGGCAGCATCAGCCGGGTCAGGGCTCCGCGCCGAGCGGACGGCTCGGCGAGCGCGGCCCGGTCGGCCGCATCGATGACCAGGTCGACCAGCGGCGGCTTGCCCGCGAGGACCTCGCTGGTGAAGGGCTCGACGAACCCGCCGGCCGGGACGCCGAGCTGGCCTTGGAGATAGGCGATGACCGACGCGGGGAGGTCGTGGCGGGCCGGTTCGGCGCGCAGCGCCTCCGCGCTGACTCCCGCGGCGACCATCCAGACCGCGAGGTCGCCGACCACCTTGCTGCTCGGGGTGACCTTGACCGGGCGCCCGAGGAGCAGGGCGGCATCGTGGTATGCGTCGAGGACCGCGGAGAACCGGTCGCCGACGCCGAGCGCGTCTGCCTGGGCCTTGAGGTTGGACAGCTGGCCGCCGGGCACCTCATGTCGGTACACGCTCGTCGCGGGCGAGCGCTGCCCCGCCTCGAACGGCCCGTAGAGATCCCTTACCGCATACCAGTACGGCTCGAGCCGGGCGGCGTCGTCGAGCTCGAGCCCGCCACCCAGGCCGGGGTCGCGCGGGGTACGCAAGGTCGCGGCCAGGAGTGCGCCGAGGCTGGGCTGGCTGCCGCCCGAGGCGAGCGGCCCGGCGGCGCAGTCCACCCCGTCGACCCCTGCTTCGATGGCAGCGAGGTAGGTGCCCAGCTGCCCACCGGCCGTGTCGTGCGTATGCAGGCGCACCGGTACGTCGAAGCGGCTGCGCAGGGCCGTCACGAGAGCCGCTCCTGCGGGCGCGCGCAGGAGCCCGGCCATGTCCTTGATGACCAGCCCATGAACCCCGGCGGCCACGTACTCGTCGGCGATCCGCAGGTAGTAGTCGAGCGTGTACGTGGGCTCGTCGGGGTCGAGGACGTCCGCCGTGTAGCAGATCGCGCCCTCGGCGTACCCACCGTGCTCGCGCACGGCATCTATGACGGGCCGGGTGCGGTCGACGCCGTTGAGCGCGTCGAATACGCGGAACACGTCCATGCCTGCGTGTCGTGCCTCGGCGACAAACGCGCTGACGACGTCGTCGGGGTACGGCGCGTATCCGAGGGCGTTGCGGCCGCGGATCAGCATCTGGGTGAGGACGTCGGGGGCCGCGGCGCGCAGAGCGGCCAGCCGCTCCCAAGGATCGTCGCCGAGGAAGCGCAGGGCAGCGTCGAACGTCGCGCCGCCCCAGCACTCCATGCTGAACAGGCCGGGAAGCAGGCCGGCCTGGGCGCGTGCCCCGGTGACCAGGTCGATCGTGCGCACGCGGGTGGCGAGCAAGGACTGATGCGCGTCGCGCAGGGTGGTGTCGGTGACGGCCACGTGCGGGAGGTGGCGTAGCCACCCTGCCAGGGCCTGCGGCCCGGATTCGTCGAGCACCTGCTTGGCCGTGAGGGCCGGCCGGGTCGCTGGCGCGCGGTCGCCGGGCAGCAGCGCGGCCGGGTCACGCACGGCGAAGCGCAACTCGCCGTGCGGCCGGTTGATGGTGACCTCCGCCAGCCGGACCAGCAGCCCGGACGCGGCACCGAGCCCCGAGCCGAGGCCGGCGCCGGGCTGCGCGGACAGCAGGCCGGGGTGCTCGTCGAGGAAGGCCGTGGTGAGGTCGCCGGCCAGGAAGTCCGGCTCGCTCAGCAGGGCCCGAAGGAAGCTGACGTTGGTGGCGACGCCACGGACCTGGAACTCCGATAGCGCGCGCCGGGCCCGCTGGGCGGCGCTCGCGAAGTCCGATCCGCTCGTGGTGAGCTTCACCAATAGGGAGTCGTAGAACGGCGTGACGTCGGCTCCGGCGTACGTCGCCCCGTCGAGACGGACCCCTGGGCCCCCGGGACTGCGGTACTCCACGATCGTCCCGGTGGCGGGCCGGAATCCATCGGCCGGATCCTCGGTCGTGAGGCGGCACTGGATGGCGCTGCGCTGCACGACGATCCGCTCCTGCGCGATGCCTAGGTCGGCGAGCGACTCGCCCCGCGCGATGCGCAGCTGCGCGAGCACCAGGTCGATGCCGGTGACCTCCTCGGTCACCGTGTGCTCGACCTGGAT
Organism: Actinomycetota bacterium; assembly: GCA_030645615.1. Lineage (GTDB taxonomy): Bacteria > Actinomycetota > Actinomycetes > S36-B12 > S36-B12 > UBA10649. Next base: position 14,385 of record JAUSNB010000053.1, read on the forward strand.
CCGCGGGTTCATCTCGATGAAGGCGTACCCGAAGCCGGACTCGTGACCCGGGGCGAGCGAATCGGGATCCCGCCAGACCAGGAACTCGACCGTCCCGGCGGCGCTGTACTCCACCTCGCGGGCGAACCGCACCGCGTCCTGGCACAGCCGGTCGACGAGGGCATGCGGAAGGCCGGGAGCCGGCGCGATCTCGACGACCTTCTGGTGCCGGCGCTGCACGGAGCAGTCCCGCTCGAACAGATGGACCACGTTGCCTGACGTGTCGGCGAGCACCTGGACCTCGACGTGGCGCGGGCGGATGACCGCCTGCTCGACGAACAGGGTGTCGTCACCGAAGGCCGCGGCGGCTTCGCGCCGGGCCCCGTCGAACACGTCCGTCGCCTCGGCTGCCGTGTCGACCCGGCGAAGGCCCCGGCCGCCGCCGCCACCGGACGCCTTGATGAAGACCGGGTAGCCGATCCGCTCGGCCTCGCGCAGTGCTTCATCGAGCGACGCCACCGGACCCGATGCGCCGAGGACGGGCACTCCGGCGCGGACTGCGGAGTCGCGGCCACGCACCTTGTCGCCCGTCAGCACCAAGGTCGCAGGAGTAGGTCCCACCCACGTCAGGCCCGCGTCGATGACGGCCTGCGCGAACGCTGCCGACTCGGACAGGAAGCCGTACCCCGGGTAGACCGCGTCGGCGCCGGCCGCGTGTGCCAGCTCGATGATGCGCGAGATGTCGAGGTAGGAGCGGACGGGATGGCCGGCCTCGCCGATCTGATAGGCCTCGTCGGCGATGAGCCGGTGCAGTGCGCTGCGGTCCTCCGCTGCGTAGATCGCCACCGATCCCAATCCGAGCTCGCGTGCTGCGCGGGCCGCCCGGATGGCGATCTCGCCGCGGTTGGCGATGAGCAGCTTGCGCATGGGTGTCCTCGGCGGTCGGTTCGGGTGATCGTAGCCAGCGGCGGTTACGGCGGGATTACATCGGCCGCTTCCCCATATCGACGAGCCCGTTGCCGAGGGATCAGTACCCTGCAGGGGACGCAGGGCGGAGAGCCCGTCGCGGTGGGCGGAGCGTGACCGGGGGAGGGAGCCGATGCTGGACGCGCGCGCGTCTCGCCTGCGCACCTATCCGTGGGTCACGGCAGCAGTCCTGTTCGCCGTGGCGGTCGGCTGCTACGCCCTGCTGCCGGTGATCGCGCCGCTCAACGCTGCAGGGGCCGGCGGGCTGTCGCTGGTCGGCATCGGCCTCGGGCTCGTCGTCGGCCTCGCGCTGAGGTGCGACGAGCAGTTCACCGTCCCGCTCGCGGCAGGAGCCGGGACGGCCGTGCTCGTGGGCGCGCTGCTGGAGGGCATGCCCACCGGGCTCTGCATCGCGCTGGGCATTGGCGTCGGCCTCGAGGCGTGGGCGGTCGCCTACCTGCTGCGGGCCACCGGGGCCGCCGGGCTGCGCAACCCGGGCCAGGTGGGTCGCCTCATCGTCGTGGCCGTGCTGACCGGCGTGGTGGCTGCCTGCATCGCCGCCGTGCTGGTGCACCTCTTCGGGATGACGATCGGCGACCCCTGGTACGAGATCCGCGCGTGGGCCACCGACGACATATTCGGACTCATCGTGATCGCGCCCGCTTTGGCCCTCGCGCCGGACCCGCGCACCTGGCCCTGGGACCGAGCGGTGGAGTTCGCCGTGGCGGCCGTGTTCACCGGAGTCGTCACCATCGTCATCTTCTTCTTCACAGACGCGGCCAACCCAGGGCTGCTCGGCTGGCCGTACCTCGTCGTAATAGGACCGGCGTGGATCGCCGTGCGGCTTGGCGCAGCGGCGGTGGCGCCGGTGTCCGCCGTCGTCTTCTGGCTCGCGGCGGTCGCGACGGCCGACGACTTCGGCCCGTACACGCTGGCCAGCGCCGACGCGGTAGACCGCGTCGTGACCGTCGAGGTGTACGCGATCGTGCTGGCCTCCGGCCTGCTCGCGCTGGGCACGCTGCGCGACGACCGGCTCCGGCAACTCGACCGCGCGCGCGAATCCTCCCGGCTGCTCGACGAGGTGATCAACGGCTCGGAGGCGTCGGTGTACGCGAAGGACTACGACGACGGCGGCCGCTACGTCATGGTGAATGAGGGGTGGCACCGCGTCTCCGGCACCCGCGACGAGGACGTGCTGGGGCGGACCGACACCGACCTCTTCCCACCGGAGGTTGCGCTCGCCTACGGGGCCAATGACGCCCGCGTGATCGCCGAGGACGCCCCCCTGGTGTTCGAGGAGCGATACCAGGACGACGCCGGGACGGTTCGCATCGTCAGCAGCTCGAAGTTCCCGCTGCGCGACAACCGTGGCCGGGTATGGGGCGTGGGCGGCGTGTCCACCGACATCAGTGACACCGTGCGGGCACGTGAGGTGGAGGTTCGCCAGGCCGAGTTGCTGCACGCAGTATTCGAGCTGTCGCCCACGCCGGCCGTGCGCCTGCAGCTCCGCGGCGACGGGACGTTGACGCCCCTCGACGCGAACGCGGCGATGCTGGTCCTTCTGGGCCTGCCGGGCGGCGCCCCTCAGGGCCTGGACTTGATGGCTCGGGTGCATCCCGATGACCTGGCCCTGGCCTGGGAGTCGGTGCGTGCCTCGGCCCGCTCCGGCGGCCCTGACGGAGTCGCTCCCGTGCGGCAACGCGAGATCCGGCTGCAGGCTGCCGACGGGCACACCGTCCATGTCCTGATGAGTGCCGCCTCGGTGCGCAATCCGGATCCCGCCGAGGATCTCCCCGACGCCCCCGCCTCCGAGGCCGTCGAGGTCGTCGCGCAGTTCGAGGACGTGACGGCGCGCCGGACTGCCGAGCAGGCGCTTGCCGACCAGGCCAGGCGGGATGCCGTGACGGGCCTGCCGAACCGCCGGGCGCTGCACGATCGCATGGGAGCGGCCCTGCATCGCCTCCGGCTCTCGCCCGGCACGGTCACCGTCCTCGTCTGCGACATCGACAGGTTCAAGGATGTCAACGACAGCCTTGGCCATCAGGCCGGCGATGAGTTGCTCCGCGAGGTGGCCGTGCGCCTTCGTGCCACCCTTCGGCCCGAGGACACGCTGGCACGACTCGGCGGTGACGAGTTCGTCGTCCTCATCGAGGGGCTCAAGGACGTGAGCGAGGCGGTCATGACGGGCCTGCGCCTACAGGACCGGATCGGTGAGGCGTGGCCGTTCGGCGGCCAGGCGTTCCAGCCGCACATGAGCATCGGCGTGGCCACGGCGACCGATGCGGACATCACGGTCGACGAGCTGCTGCGGCGCGCAGACCTGGCCATGTACGAGGCGAAGGACGCGGGCCGCAACCGCGTGCAGGTGTACGAACGGTCGGTCGACGACGAGATCCAGCGCGCCGTGGCGATCCAGCACGACCTCCGCCGGGCCATCGATGCCAGTGGCCTTGTCGTGCACTACCAGCCGGTCGTCCGATTGGCCGATGCAGCGATCCTCGGCGGCGAGGCGCTCGTCCGGCTGCGCAACACGGACGGGACGCTCATGCCGCCAGGCTCGTTCGTGCCGCAGGCGGAGGCGACCGGCCTGGTCGTGCCGATGGGTGCGTGGGTGTTGAGGCGGGCACTCGCGGACCTGCGCAAGTGGCGCGAGCGCGGGTTGCCGTACGTCGTCTCGGTCAACGTCAGCCAGTGGCAGCATCGCGAGCAGGGCTTCGCGGCCTTCGTCCTCGACCTTGCCGAGCAGGCCGGCGTCAGCCCGACCTGGCTGGTCGTCGAGGTCACTGAGACCGCCCTCATCAACGATCCGGTGCTGTCCGGACGCGAGCTGGGGGAACTGAGCGAAGCGGGCGTGGGCGTGGCGCTGGACGACTTCGGGACCGGCTACTCCAGCCTGTCGTGGCTGACCGAACTGCCGGTCAACGTGGTCAAGATCGACCAGGGGTTCACGTCCGAACTGGGTACCGACGCGCGCAAGGGGGCGATCGTGAAGGCCCTCATCGAGGTATCCCACGACCTCGGGTTGACGGTCGTGGCGGAGGGCGTGGAGACCGAGCAGCAGCGCGACCTGCTGCTTGCGCTGGGCTGCGACCAAGGGCAGGGCTACCTGTTCGGCCCCCCGGCGGCCGTCGACGAGCCGCCCTGGACCTGACGCGACACTCCGCTTCGCGGGCATTGCGTCGCTACCCTGTGAACGGCTGCGGCACGGCCCATGACGGGATGACCTGACTGTTCGGGAGGCGGCATGGGGGACGCCTGGGCAGCTTCGGCCCGCCGGGACCGGCTCGCAGCCATCGCCCTGGGGACGCTGGCATCGGGGCTGGCCTACGGGTTCCTGCCGGGGCTCGCGCCCAAGCCACTCGGGGACCAGGTGACGCTCCTCCTCCTCGGCGTCCTCCTCGGCGTCGTTGCCGGCGTGGCAGTGCGACTGCCGCCCGCTGCCGCGCCCGCCATGGGAGCGGCCGTGGCCGTGGCCCTCACCGCGCGCTACACGCTCGCCGGCATCCCGTGGCTCCCGGTCCTCCTCGTCGCGGTGCTCATCGGCGCCGAGATCGCGATCCTGCCGTGGTTGTGGCGGCGCGGCCGGGTGCCCTCGCTGGCGCGGCCGCGCGATTTGGCCGTGCTCTTCATCGCCGGGGTGGGCGTCGCGTTGGCCAGCGGGTTGCTGGCCGCAACGGTGTCGGCGACGGCAGGGTTGCCGGTCGAGGACTTCTTCCACACCTTCCGGGCTTGGGTCCTGGATGACGTCTTCGGGCTGCTGGTCATCGCCCCCGCATTGATGGTCGTTGCCCGGCCGAGGGACTGGGCCTGGTCCCGCGCCCTGGAGTTCGTCGGCGCCACGGCACTGAGCCTGGGCAGCGTGCTGTACATCTTCGCGTTGGCCAACGTGGCCGGGCCGGGCTGGTTCGGCTTGCCCTACCTCGTGATCGTGGGTCCGATCTGGGCGGCGGCCCGGCTGGGCGTGAGGGGGACGACGCCGATCCTGGCGGTCAGCTTCTGGCTCTTGGTCTATGCCACAACGTCCGGCAATGGCCCCTTCGTGCAGGCCTCTACCGATCCGGTCGAGCAACTCGGCGTGGCGGAGCTCTTCGCCATCGTGATGTCAACGACCGTCCTCGCGATCGCCGTGCTGCGCGACGACCGGCTGCGCTCGGTGGCACGGCTCGCCGAATCCGGACGGTTCGTCCGCCAGATCGTCGACGGCTCCGAGTCGGCCATCTTCGCCAAGTCCTACGCGGCTGAGGACGCGGGCACGTACGTCCTGTCGAACAATGCGGCCGCGCGGATCGCCGGACGAGATCCCGAGGACGTGCTGGGCCGTACCGATGCCGAGTTGTTCCCCCCGGATCTGGCCGAGTCGCTGCGATCGAGCGATCTGGCAGTCATCGCCACGGGCAGCGCGGTCGAGGCAGAGCGGGTGCTTCCGGGCCCTGATAGTGGAGGGCGCGTGTACTCCAGTTCGACCTTCCCGCTCGTCCGGGAGGACGGCACCGTGTGGGGCGTGGCCGGCATCGCAACGGACATCACCGTCCTGACGCGCGCGCGTGAGCACGAGGCGGAACAGGCCCATCTGCTGAGGCTGGTGTTCGAGCTGTCCCCGATGCCCGCCACCCGGCTCGTGCTCCGCGACGACGGCGTGGTGGAGGTCGTCGCCGCCAACGCGGCCATGTGCCGGCTCGTGGGTGCGCCGCTGGGATCGCTGGATGGCACCGACCTCCAGTTGCGGATCCACCCCGGGGACCGTGACGACGCGCGCCGGCTGCTGGAGCAGGCGAAGCTCGGCGTGCGACGCGACGGAGGAATGCGACAGAGGGAGATGCGCCTGCAGACCCTCGACGGACGCACCGTCTGGGTGCTGGTCAGCGCGGGGGCGCTCGGCGATCCCGATGCACCTCGGGGGCAGGCGGTCGTCGAGTTGGTCGTCCAGTTCGAGGACTTCACGGCCCGGCGCGACGCCGAGCGTGCGTTGTCGCGGATGGCACTGCGTGACACCGTGACGGGGCTGCCGAACCGGCGCGCCCTGCAGGAACGCATGCATATCGCGTTGACCCGGCTGCGCCGCAACCCCGCCTTGGTCACTGTGCTGTTCTGCGACCTCGACCAGTTCAAGGATGTCAACGACAGCCTTGGGCACCAGGTCGGCGATGACTTCCTCCGGGAGGTCGCGCACCGGATGCTGGCCACGATGCGCTCGGAGGACACGGTCGCCAGGCTGGGGGGCGACGAGTTCGTCGTCCTCGCGGAAGGGGTGACGGACGAGGCCCAGGCCACGGTCATCGCGCAACGCTTGCAGGCCAGGCTGGCTGAGCCCTGGCAGCACGACCACCAGTTGTTCCGACCGACGATGAGCATCGGCATCGCGATGACCGAGGATTCCGAGGTGTCGGCCGACGAGTTGCTGCGACGCGCCGACCTCGCGATGTACCGGGCCAAGGCGAATGGCCGCGACCGGGTGGAGCTGTACGACCGCGCGCACGACGAGGCCATGCAGCGTGCGGTGGCTATCCAGCAGCAGCTTCGCGAGGCCCTCGACGCTGGCACACTCGTCCTGGCGTTCCAGCCGATCGTGCGGCTCGACAACGGCGCCTTCACCGGGGCCGAGGCACTGGTGCGCATGCCGGCGAGCGATGGGCAGCTCATGGCCCCGGGGATGTTCCTGCCCGATGCGGAGTCATCCGGCCTCATCGTGCCGATGGGGGCGTGGGTGCTCGAGACCGCCCTCGCGCAGCTGGCTCAATGGCGGGCGCGGGGCTTGACGCTGACGATGTCAGTCAACGTCAGCCCAGGACAGCTGCGCGAAGGCTTCGCGGCGGCCCTGATCCAACGGATGGCGGATCTGGAGCTGGAGACCGGGTGGCTGACCATCGAGGTGACTGAGACCGCCCTGATCCACGAGGCAGGTAGGTCGATCCGCGAGCTTGCCCACCTGCGCGCTGCGGGGGTGGAGATCGCGCTGGACGACTTCGGGACCGGCTACTCCAGCCTGACCTGGTTGACGCAGTTCCCGGTCAGCATCGTCAAGATCGACCGCTCATTCACTGCCGAGATCCTCGACGATCCCCGGACGTCGGTGATCGTCGAAGCGGTCATCGACGTGGCGCACAAGCTCGATGTCTCGGTGATCGCGGAGGGCGTCGAGCACGACGACCAGCATCGCTGGCTCGCCGAGCACCGGTGCGACCAGGCCCAGGGCTACTTGTTCGGCGCTCCCATGGGTGCCGGTGTGCTGCCCTGGACCTGATCGTCGGTCAGGCCTGCGGTGCCGGCGGGGGTTCCTCGGCCTTCGGCTCCTCGACGACGGGCTCGGCGACGACCGTTTCATCAGCGACGGCCATGGGCTCGGTGACCGTCTCGGCCACGACGACCGGGGCCACCACGGCGGCGGCCGGGGCGGGCTTGCGACCGCGCATGACGAGGGCGACCACAACGGCGATCACGATGATCGCGAGCAGGACCAGGCCGACGATCAGCAGGATCGTGCCGATCCCGCCACCGCCCGCGCCACTCGCCTTGCTGACGATCGTGACCTCGAAGACATCAGCCATCGGGCCCTTGATGGTGGCCGTGGTATCCGACGTCTTCTCGACCATCGTCCCCGTCACCGAGGTGATCTCGCCCGGGAACGTCACGTTGACCGTGAGGTCGCCCATGCTGGCTCCACCGGTCAGGGCGGCAGCGTCCTCCCCGCCGGTCAGGCCTTCCGACCCCTCGTTCACCAGCGCGAAGGTGATCTCCTCGCCGGTCTTGGTGATGGTCCACGGGCCGTCCGCCGGGTCGGTGAACGCTTGCTCGGAGAACGCGCAGGTGTAGACGAAGTCCGTGTCGGTCTCTGACGCGGTGCAGTCGCCGGTGGTGAGCACGCTGCCTGCGCTGTCCGAGCCCTCGGACGTGATGCCGCTGCTGAAGGAGTCCAGGTCGGTCATCCCCAGCATGTTGGCCGCCTGCTTCTGCAGGCCGATGGCGAGGGTGCCGGAAGCCTTGGCGTCGGAGTTGACGTTGACATCGGCGGTCATGGACAGGCAGCCAGTCAGCGACACGACAGCGAGGGCGCCGACGGTCACGAGTGCGAGTCTCCGGTTGAGGCGGCGCGGGGCGATGGTGCGCATGATGGACTCCTGTCGTAGGTGACGGCCTCATCGTAGGGGCCGACTACAGGCCGAGTCGCGTCTTCTCCACCTTGCCCATGGCGTTCCTGGGCAGTGCGTCGACTAGGTGGATTCGGCGCGGGCACTTGTGGCGCGCGATGCGCTGAGCCGCGTGCGCCGCCAGCTCGTCGGCCGTGACGCCCATCGCGACCACGTAGGCCACGACGCACTGGCCGAGGTCGTCGTCGGGCTCGCCAACGACGGCGACCTCGTCGACGGCCGGGTGATCCAGCAGTGCATCCTCGACCTCGCCCGCGCCGATCCGGTACCCGCCGCTCTTGATCAGGTCCGTCGAGGCGCGACCGACGATGCGATGGACACCGTCGTTGCCCACGCAGGCGATGTCACCGGTGCGGAACCATCCGTCCGAGGTGAACGCCGACGCGGTTGCTTCCGGACGGCCGAGGTAGCCGGCGAAGACGCTGCGCCCCCGCACCTCCAGCTCGCCGATGGACTCGCCGTCTGCCGCAACCAGACCGCCGTCGTCGCCGGTCAGCCGGGTGCTGACGTCGCCGACGGGCTGGCCCACGGTTCCCTGGATGCGCCGCTCCGTGGCGCGGGCGCTCAGCGTGATGAGGGTCTCCGTCATGCCGTACCGCTCGATCGGCGACTGGCCGGCGAGGGATCCCAGTGCCGTGAACGTGCCCAGCGGAAGCGCCGCGCTGCCCGATACCAGCAGGCGGGCGCCCCTCAAGGCGCGCGCGGCGGACTCGTCCCGGGCCACCCGCGTCCAGACCGTGGGGACCCCGAAGTAGAGCGAGCCGCCGGCCGCCGCGTAGGCCGCTGGCGTCGGCCGACCGGTGTGGTGCAGGCGGCAGCCGACCTGGCGCGCACCGAGGACCCCGAGCACGAGGCCATGCACGTGGTACAGCGGAAGTCCGTGCACGAGCGTGTCGTCCGGGTCCCACTGCCACGCCTCGGCCAGCCCCTCGATGCCGTGCTCGATGGCCCCGTGGGAGATCGGTACTCCCTTGGGACGTCCGGTGGTCCCGCTCGTGTAGAGAAGCAGGGCGGTGCCAGGGGCCGGCCCGGGGCGGTCGCCGGCTCCCGGCAGGTCCGTCACCTCCCCGTCGTCAACGAGCAGGACGGACCCGCTATCCGCGAGCAGGTGACGGAGTTCGGCCGGCGTCGAATCGGGGCTTACCGGTACGACCGGTACCCCCGCCGCGAGCCCGGCAAGGACCGCCGTGACGGCGTCGATGCTGGCGTGCATGATGACGGCGACGGCAGCCGCCCCGGCCAGGCGTGCCGCCATGGCCTCGGCGGCGACATCGAGTTCGTCCCACGACGTCGCGGTGCCGGCGATGACGACGGAAGTCATGCCCGCGACGGTACCCCCGAGGGCCGAGACCTGCCGCCAGCGTCACTCCCGGGTCCGGGAATGACGCCTAGGGCTGGTCTCGGCGGAGCGACTTCGTTGCGGCGACGCTAACTGTGGGGCCTGGCCGGCCCCGCACTACGGTACGCAGGATGAGCCCCAGGACCGCCCCGGCGTTGCGCGTCGTCACCGCCAACGTCAACGGGATCAGGGCCGCGGCCAGGCGCGGGGGACTGGAGTGGCTGGCCGCGGCTAGGCCTGACGTGCTGTGCCTGCAAGAGGTGCGGGCCACCCACGAGCAGCTCCACGAAGCCCTCGCGGCTTCCCCGCTTCGCGGCTGGCACGTCGAGCATGCGCCGGCGCCGCAACTGGGCCGCGCGGGCGTGGCCGTGCTCACCCGAGTGCAGCCGCGAGCGGTGCGCACGACCACCCGGGTGCGCGGGCTGGACGGCATGGGCCGGTGGATCGAGGTGGACCTCGACGGCCCGTGGGGGCCGGTGACCGCGGTGTCGGTGTATGTCCACTCCGGGGAGGCCGGCACCGCGAAGCAGGACGAGAAGTACACCTTCCTCGCGGCCATGGACCGGCGACTGGCCGCCCTGCGCCGCGCTGCCCGCAAGGCCGGCGGGGACGTCATCGTCTGCGGCGACCTCAACATCGGCCACCGCGAGGTGGACATCAAGAACTGGCGAGGCAATCGGGGCCGGGCCGGCTTCCTGGAGGAGGAACGGGCGTACCTCGACGGCTGGTTCGCCGGTCCGTGGGTCGATCTCGGGCGCTCCCACGGCGGGCCGGGGCCGGGGCCGTACACCTGGTGGTCATGGCGGGGGAAGAGCTTCGACACCGACGGCGGGTGGCGGATCGACTATGCGGTCGCCACCCCCGGGCTGGCGGATCGATGCGTGGCCGTCGCCGTGGGCCGGGCCGACTCGTACGACGAGCGATGGAGCGATCACGCACCGGTGGTGGTGGACTTCGCCTGACCGCCCTCCCGGACAGGCCGAAGGCCCCCTCCGCGGGGAGGAGGCCTTCGGACGACGTGGGGCCTAGAGGTGGCGCGAGAAGATCGCGTCGATCTCGGCGCGCTCGGATGGGCTTATCGCCAGGGCGCGCTGGCGGTCCCACTCGCGATGGATTTGCTGGCGCGCGGTGCCCTCGCGGTCGAGGGGGCCGTGGCCCAGCATTGTTGCTACGACCTTCGCAAACGGCTTCACGGAGGATCACTCCTGTAATCGTTGGGGTGTTACCGGTGCCTTCGGGGCCTGTTCCTTGTGGGAAGTACCCCTCCGGCCCTTCAAGTATCGCCCCGATTTGTCTGAGCCCCAAACATATTTGTCGGATTGTGAGGGAGTTCACGCAAGATCTTGCAAGAACCGGACATTTCACCCGCTGAGGCGGCCGTCGCCTTCCCGTGGGGTCGCGCCGGGGCGTATGGAACGATGGCCGCGCAGCACGACGTCGAGTGCGAGGAGACAGGGGTGACCGCGACTGCGGGCCGGCGCCGGATCACCTACTCGCCGAAGGTCTTCCTGCCCCTGACCCACTTGTGCCGCGATCGTTGCGGCTACTGCACGTTCGCCCAGTCGCCGGCCCGCGCGACAGCCCCGTACATGGCCCTCGACGACGTGCTCGCGGTGGCGCGGGCCGGCGCGGCGGCCGGATGCCACGAGGCGCTATTCACGATGGGGGAGTTTCCCGAGGACCGCTACACCGTCGCCCGGCAGTGGCTCGACGAGCACGGGTACGCGTCCACCGTCGCGTACGTGGCCCACGCCGCCCAGGTCGTGCTGGACGAGACCGGGCTGCTGCCGCACGTCAACGCAGGCGCCCTCGGCCGTGGGGACCTGGCGCTGCTTCGCCGCGTCTCGCCGAGCCAGGGGATGATGATCGAGACGCTCAACCCGCACCTGCCTGCTCACCGGGGGGCCCCGGACAAGGATCCCGAGCGCCGGCTGTTCACGCTGCACGCGGCGGGCGAGCTGGGCATCCCGTTCACGACGGGGATCCTCGTCGGCATCGGGGAGTCGCGGTCCGATCGGGTGGTCGCCTTGGAGGCGATCGCCACGGCCCATCGCCGGCACGGCCACGTGCAGGAGGTGATCGTCCAGAACTTCGTCCCCAAGCAGGACACCCTCATGCGCGACCATCCTGCGTGCCCGCTCGACGTGCTGGTCGAGGCGATCGAGCTGGCCCGGGCCATCCTGCCGGCCGACGTGCACCTGCAGGCGCCGCCGAACCTCGTCGACGACCCCGGGGTCCTGATCGACGCAGGCATCGACGACTTCGGCGGCATCTCCCCGGTCACGGCGGACCACGTCAATCCTGAGCGTCCCTGGCCCCATGTGGACGAACTGCGGCGCGTCGTCGAGGAGCGAGGACTGGCCCTGGCCCCACGGCTGACGGTGTACCCGGAGTTCGTGCTCGACGCCGAGCGCTGGCTGGACGCCAACGTGCGCTTCCCCGTCCTGGACCGCAGCGACGCCGAGGGGCTCGGACGCGACGACCCGGGCGCGGTGTTCCCCGAACGGCACGAAGCGGCGGCCAACGTGGGCACCGGCGCCGAGGTCATCCAGGTGGGCCGGCGCTCCACGGCTTGGTACTCCGGCGCAGACCGGCTGCCCGCGGTCATCATCCCGGCCCCAGTGCGGGTCGGACCGGCCGTGGCCGAGGTCCTGTCCGGCGTCACCGCTGGGCAGCAGCCCGGCATCGTCGAACTGGTCACGTTGTTCGAGGCTCGCGGCCCGGAAGTCGCCGCGATCGCGGACTTCGCGGACGACCTGCGCAGGCAGGTCAACGGCGATGCCGTGACGTACGTGCACAACCGGAACATCAACTACACCAACGTGTGCACCTTCAAGTGCTCCTTCTGCGGCTTCTCCAAGGGCCCGGCCTCCCTCAACCTGCGCGGACGCCCGTACCTGCTGTCCAACGAGGAGATAGTCGAGCGGGTGCGCGAGGCGGCGGTGCTCGGCGCCACTGAGGTGTGCCTGCAGGGCGGCATCCACCCGGACTTCGACGGCGACTACTACGTCGACGTCTGCCGTGCCGTGAAGCAGGCGGTTCCCGCGATGCACGTGCACGGCTTCACGGCCCTGGAGGTCAGCGAGGGTGCCCGTCGCCTGCGCGAGCCACTCGAGGCGTACCTGCTGCGCCTGAAGGACGCCGGACTGGCCTCGTTGCCGGGCACGGCCGCTGAGATCCTCGACGACCGGATCCGCGAGGTGCTCTGCCCGGACAAGATCAGCACGGCGGAGTGGCTGTACGCACACGAGGTCGCGCACGGCATCGGCCTGCGCTCCAATGTCACGATCATGTTCGGCAGCGTGGAGCAACCCGTGCACTGGGCCCGGCACATCATGCGCACGCGCGACCTGCAGCAGCGCACCGGGGGGTTCACCGAGTTCGTGCCGCTGCCCTTCGTCCACATGGCGTCGCCGATCTACCTCAAGCGCAAGGCCCGCCGGGGCCCCACCTGGCGCGAGGTCGTCCTCATGCACGCCGTCGGGCGCATCGGATACCACGGCAGCATCGACAACATCCAGGCATCCTGGGTCAAGCTCGGCGTGCTGGGTGCCCAGCAACTGCTGCGCGCGGGGGTCAACGACCTCGGCGGCACCTTGATGGACGAGAACATCTCCCGAGCGGCGGGGGCGGCGCATGGCCAGGGCATAGACCCTGCGGACTTCCGGGCCGTCGTCGAGCCGCTCGGCCGCACGCTGCGCCAGCGCACCACGCTCTACGAGCCCGTCGAAGCCGGGAGCCTCGTCGGGCCTGCGGGAACGTCGTAGGAGGATGAACGCTGCAGGCCTGGGAGAGCTGCTGAGGCAGCGACGCTTGCGCACCAGCGAATGATGGCCGCGGCGGCAGCGAAGCAGCCTGACCCGCGCGGATCGTTCCTCGGTACGCCCGCCACCGCACCCGGGCCGGACGGCCGCGCGATGCTGAGGGCCTTCGGGAGCATCCGCCGCGATCCGCTCGCGTACCTCGCGTCGACCTGGCGGTCGTACGGGGACATCGTCCAGTTCCCGATACCGCGGCCGCCCAGCTACCTGGTCAGCGATCCGGATGCCGTGCGCCGGGTACTCGTCGGCAACGCCCGTGCCTACGGCAAGTCCACCATCCAGTACCGGGCCCTGTCGCTGGTCACCGGCGAGGGACTCCTGGTGGCCGACACCGAGCCCTGGCGACGCCAGCGCCGGCTCGTGCAGCCGGCCTTCCACCACGAGACCCTCGAGGCGATCGCCGGGCATACTGCCGTCGCCCTGCGTCGGATGTTCGACGGCTGGGACGCACTCCCGCCCGGGTCCGTCACGGACGTCGACGCGTCGATGATGCACGCCGCACTCGAGGTGGTCGGCCACGCCCTGTTCGGGACCGACCTCTCCGCAGACGCCCAGAGGCTGGCCTCGGCGACGCTGTCCGCTCTGGAGGTCGTGATCGCCCGGGCCCGGGTGCCCCTCACCCCGCCGGCGTGGCTCCCCACGCCGAACAACCGCAAGCTGGCGAGGTCCGTGCGGTCCCTCGACGGAGCCGTGGCCCGCATGCTGGCCGAGCGTCGGGCCCGTCGGGACGAGGTTCCTGCGGACATGCTCGACCTGCTCCTCGCCAGCCGCGACGAATCCGGGCAGGGCCTGTCCCGCCAGGAGGTGCGCGACCAGGTGGTCACGTTCATCGTGGCCGGGCACGAGACGGTGGCCAGTGCGCTCAGTTGGTCGTGGGCGCTGATCGCCGGCCACCCGGACGCCCAGACGCGCCTGCAGGAGGAGGCCGACGCGGTGCTGGGCGGGCGGTTGCCGGGGTTCTCGGACTACGAGCGGCTGCCGTACGCCCGGGCGGTCCTCGACGAGGCCCTGCGGCTGTTCCCCCCGGCGTGGCTGGTCACCCGGTCGGCGCGCGAGGCCGATGTGCTCGCCGGCGCGGATATCCCGGCCGGGGCATTGATCATCCTGAGCCCGTGGATCGTGCACCGGCAGCCATCGGCGTGGGGGGACCCTGTGGAGTTCCGCCCCGAGCGCTTCCTGGGTGCGTCGGTCGACCGGTCGAGCTTCATCCCGTTCGGGGCCGGGCCGCGGATGTGCATCGGGCGGGACTTCGCGTACGTCGAGGGTGCACTCATGCTCGCCGCCATCGCCGGTCGGTACGAGCTCTCCTATCCGCCGGGCTGCGGCCTGCCGCACGCCGAGCCGCAGGTGACGATCCGGCCCGTGGGCGGACTACCGCTGCGCGTGCGCCGCCGCTAGCGGTCGACACCATGGTCTGGCGTCAATCCGGGGGCCCGGGAATGACGCCAGACCATGGTGTCAGCGAGCGGGCTCGCGCGGCGTGCCCTGGTGGAAGACCCAGCGCCAGCCGCCGTCCGATCGCACCCAGATCGTGCTGCGGTTGGACACCTCGACCTCGTCATAGGTGGCCGTGCTGACATAGGTCGCGAGGACTGCGTCGGTGCCGAGCGGGTGGACGGCGAAGTCCTGCAGAGGCAGCACGACATCGAACGGCACGGGCCCGGCGGCCAGGATCGCCTCGCGGTCGTACGTTCGGCCGGACCGCCCGAACTCGAACGCGCAGGGGTCGGTCACGCCCGCCATGTACTCGCGGTCAAATCGCGTCTCGGGCCGCCAGAGCGACTCCTCCAGCGCGTACAGCGCCTCGCGCAGGCCCGCTGCCTCGTCGATCGAGGGCCCCTAGCCCTTGGTGATGTACTCGAGCATTGCTGCGCGCTCGCCCTCGAGTTCGCCCAGGCGCGACTTGACGACGTCGCCGATGCTGACGATGCCCATCAGGATGCCCTCGGCATCGGTGACGGGGATGTGGCGGACCCTCTTCTCGGTCATCAGGTGCATGAGGTCGTCGATCTTGGCCTCGGGTGGCGCGCAGTAGACGTGGGTGGTCATGATCGACGCCACTGGCGATGACAGCACCTCGCCGCCCCGCGACAGCGCATGCACGACGTCGCGCTCCGAGACGATGCCGGCGATCGTGCGACTGTCGGCACTGACCACCAAGGCGCCGATGTTGTGCTCGGCCAGCATGGCGACGAGGTCGCCGATCGTGGCGTCCGGCTGGATGGTCACGACGGACATCCCCTTGGCGCTGATGATCGTGGACAACTGCATGTCGCCTCCCGGCTTCCCGCGTGCGATCCGCCCATGGTGCCGTGGCCGGCGGTGTTTGTCACTAGGCCGGCCCGGCTCAGCCTGCCGGGTCAGGCGCCGGCCGCCAGCAGGGCCAGTACTTCATCGTGCAGTACCCCGTTTGTCGTCACCGCGCTGCCACCCCCGACCGCTGGCCCCCCGTCGAACGAGGAGATGCGCCCGCCGGCCTCGACCACGATGGGCACCAAGGCCGCCACGTCGTAGCTCTGCAGGGCCGGTTCCGCGGCCACGTCGACGGCACCCTCCGCGACCAGCATGTGCGACCAGAAGTCCCCGTACCCGCGCTGGCGCCAGGTGCCGGCCTTCAGGGCGACCAGCCCGGAGGCGGACCCGCGCTCGGCCCAGCCGACCTCGTCCGACAGGGACAGGGAGGCGTCCGCCAGCCGGCTCACCCGGCTGGCCTGCAGCCGACGGTGCTCGATGCGGCCCGGCTCGCTCATGTAGGCACCGTGCCCGAGGGCGGCCCACCATCGCCGGCCGAGCGCCGGCGCTGACACGACTCCGACGGTGACCTCGTCGCCGTCCAGCAGGGCGATCAGGGTCGCCCACACGGGCACGCCGCGAACGTAGTTCTTGGTTCCGTCGATCGGGTCGAGGATCCAGCGGCGCGGCGAGGCACCGGCGGTGCCGTACTCCTCGCCGAGGACGGAGTCTCCCGGCCGCTGCGCCGCCAGCATCGCGCGGAGGGACTGCTCGACGGCGCGATCGGCCTCCGTCACCGGAGTCAGGTCCGGCTTGGTCTCCACCGCGAGGTCCGCCGCGCGGAACCTGCCCATGGCGAGGCCATCGGCCGCATCGGCCATGAGCAGCGCCAGCGCGAGGTCGTCCTTCAGGGCAGGGTCATCCGTCACCGAGCGGGAGGTCATGGACGGCACGCTAGCGGGAGGCACCACGCAGAGGCCGGAAGTCCCTACAGTGTGCGCGTGGACTCGCTCCTGGACACCGTCAACGGACTACCGGTGCATGCACTCATCGTGCACGCGGTCGTCGTGCTCCTCCCGCTCGCGACCGTCGGCGCGATGCTGATGATCGCCTGGCCGTCCTTCGGCCGCCGGTTCGGCGTCCTCGTCGTCATCGTCGCCGGTATCGGTGCCGGGTCGGCCGTCATCGCGAGACTGTCGGGGGAGCAGCTTGCGGAGCGGGTCGGCACGCCCGTCCCGCACGCGGACCTCGGCGCGTGGCTGCCTGCCATCGCCATCGGCTTCTTCGTCGTCGTGGCCGCCTACTGGCTGTTCGCTCGCGGGATCCCGCAGAACCGGCCCCGCCCGGGCTGGCTCGTGGGACTCGGGGTCGTCGTCGTCCTGGCCTCGCTCTTCACGCTGTGGTGGACCATCCGCGTCGGCGATTCCGGTGCCAACGCGGTCTGGTCCGGGATCATCGAGAGCACCAACCCGCGCTGATCCCTACGACGACGGGTCGCTGTCGTCGGCTCCCCGGCTGCGCAGGAGCCGGCGAAGCGACTCCACGCGGGCGGCCTCGTCGCCGACTCCGGCCTGGTTGAGTGCGCATTCCGGCTCGTCGTGCGTGCAGCCCCGAGGGCACCCCTCGGCAAGCGCGTCGAGGTCGGGGAAGGCGTCGATGACGCGATCGAGATCCACGTGGGCCAGCCCGAAGGATCGGATGCCGGGAGTGTCGATGATCCAGCCGCCGCCGTCGAGGGGCAGGGCCTCGACGCTGGTCGAGGTGTGCCGTCCGCGGCCGGTCACGTCGTTGACGACGCCGGTGGAACGGTGGGCCGAGGGGACCAGGTTGTTGACGAGGGTGGACTTGCCGACCCCCGAATGCCCAACGAGCACGGTTGCCTCGTCGGCCAGGGCCGCGCGCAGCCCGTCCGGGACGGCCTTCCCCCGGATCAGGTGCATGGGCACCCCGAGCGGCCCGTAGAGCGAGACCAGGTCGTCCGGCGATGCGAGGTCGGTCTTCGTCACGATGAGGACCGGGGTGATGCCCGCGTCGTAGGCAGCCACGAAGGCGCGGTCGATCAGCCCCGTGCGCGGCTCGGGGTTGGCTACGGCCGTCACGACGGCCAGCTGCGTGGCGTTGGCCACGATCACCCGCTCGACCGGATCGGAGTCATCCGCCGTGCGCCGAAGGGTTGACGAGCGCTCCTGCCGACGCACGACGCGACCTTGGGTGTCCGTGGTCCCTGACACGTCGCCCACCACGTCGACGCGATCCCCGACCACGATGCCCTTGCGGCCGATCTCGCGGGCCTTCACCGCGTAGATCGGAACGAGGTCGTCGAGCTCGATCGTGAAGCGGCCGCGGTCGACCGCGATGACCGTGCCCGGGCGGGCGTCGAGGTGCTCAGGACGGTCCTTGGACCGCGGCCGGGAGTTGCCGCGCCCGGGCCGGACACGCACGTCGTCCTCGTCGAGCTCCCGGGGCCGACGGGCCACTCCTAGCGACCCGCCTCGTCGACGAGGGCGGTCCACCGGTCGGCGAACCGGGGCAGGGTCTTCGCCGTCGTCCCGACGTCCTCGACGAGGACCCCGGCAACCCGAAGGCCGATGATGGCGCCTGCGGTCGCCATCCGGTGATCGGCGTGGCTCCGGAAGGTGCCGCCGTGCAACGGCCGTGGGTCGATTGCCAGGCCGTCGTCGGTCTGGCGGACGGACCCTCCTAGGCCGGTGATCTCCTCGGTCAGGGCGGCCAGCCGGTCGGTCTCGTGCCCGCGCAGGTGGGCGATGCCGCGCAGCCGGCTGGGGGAGTCGGCGAGGGCGGCGAGCGCCGCGAGGGTGGGCGCCAGCTCGCCGACGTCATGCAGGTCGGCGTCGAGGCCGATGATCGACCCGGTGCCGGTCACGGTCAGGCCGTCGGGCCCCGTTGCCACGTCGGCACCCATCGCCGAGAGCAGGTGGCGAAGGGCATCGCCTGGCTGGGTGGTGCGCTGCGGCCAGCCCGGGATGGTGATGCTCCCACCCGTCACCATCGCGATCGCCAGGAACGGGGCAGCGTTGGACAGGTCTGGCTCGATCACCCGATCGACGGGATCGATGCCGCCCGGATCCACGTGCCAGACGGCCGGCCCGTCACGCCGCACCGCGACGCCGTGCTCCGCGAGCATGGCGATGGTCATGTCGACGTGGGGCATGCTCGGGATCGGCTCGCCGACGTGGTGGATCGTCACTCCGGTGTCGAAGCGGGCTGCGCTGAGCAGCAGGCCGGAGATGAACTGGCTGGACTTCGAGGCGTCGACGGTGACCTCGCCGCCGCGCAGTTCCCCGGTGGCGGCGATCGCGAACGGAAGCCGCCCCGTGCCGCGGTCGTGCACCGTGGCACCGAGTTCCTTGAGGGACTCGATGATCGTGGCCATGGGGCGCTTGCGCGCCTGGGCATCCCCGTCGAAGGAGATCTCGCCATGGGCCAGGGTCGCCAGCGGCGGCAGGAAGCGCATCACCGTGCCGGCCAGGCCGACGTCGATGGCGGCAGGGCCGCGCATGAAGTGGGGGGTCACCACGACGTCGACGTTGCCGACGTCGTGCCGGTCGACCACGACGACCTCGTTGCCCAGGAGCCGCAGGCCCCCGGTCATCAACTGGGTGTCCCGGGCGTCGAGGAGGCCCGTGATCGTGCTGGGGCCGTCGGCGAGGGCGGCCAGGATCAGGGCGCGGTTGCTCGCGGACTTCGACCCCGGGATCGCTACGACCGCCTCGACCGGACCGGTCGCGAGTGGGGCGGGCCACAGGTCCGCGGGGGTGCCGTTCGGTATCGATGCCATCGTGGCAAGGCTAGCGGCGCGAGGCGATGCCCGAGGCAGCCGGTGCGGTGCCCCGGCCCTCTAGCCTGTGCAGGTGCCCGTCGACCGTACGCCCGATGTCGACGACCTGCTGCCCGACCTCGACCTCGGCACGGTCATGCGGCAGCGGCCGCTCGGCCTCGGCTCACTGAGGCAGGTGGCACGGCTCACGATCGCCGTCACCGTGTCGTGGGCCGTGGCCGTCGCGGTGTCGAAGAGCCAGATGGCGTTGTTCGCCCCGGTGACGACCCTGATGGTCGTGCAGTCGTCCGCGTGGACCACGCTGGGCCTGTCGATCCAGCGGATCGTCGGCACCGGCATCGGCGTGCTGGTGGCCTCGATCTGGGTGAACGTGGCCGGGCTGAACTGGTGGTCGTTCCTCATCGGGGTCGGTGCCTCGCTGCTGATTGCCCGGCTGCTGCCGTGGTCCCTGGGCGGCCAGTTGCAGATCCCCGTCGCCGTCGTCTTCGTGCTGGCGATGGGCGCCGGGTCGCTCGCGCAGGATGCGTGGCGCGTGGCCGACGTCTTCATCGGCGGCGCGATCGGGCTGCTCGCCGTCTTCATCTACCCGCCCAAGCCCCGGCCGGAGCCACTGGAGTCCGCACTGCGGTCGTATCGCGACGCCGTCGTCGACACCCTGCGCGAGGTGGGCGCGGAATCGGGATCGCACCACGGGCCGCTGGCCGACGGCACGCCGCACGACTACGTGGCCCCGAGCCGCCGGTTGCGCGCGCTCGCCGATGCGGGCCGGGACGAGCTGGTCCGCTACGTCGAGGGCGCTCACCTGAACCTGCGGGCCAGGGGAGTGGAGGACTACATCGTCGGGCAGGCCGTGCGGCTGCGCCGGCTGTCCGGGATCGGGGTGCAGGTGCGGGGCGTCGTCGGCGAGGCCAACCGGCTGTACGACAGGGCCGGGCCGGAGCCTGCCTTGGCGACCGATCGGATGCACGGGGTGGTCCGCGGGCTCACCGAACTCATGGCGGCCGTCCTCGGGGCCGAGGGCGAACCGGTCGGTGGCGGTGACCGCACCCGCACGGAACGCCTGGCGCAGGACCTGGAGGACGACCTGCGCGCGGCAGCGGATGCCTTGGTCGACCATCACGGCGGCGTGGGCACGGTCCTGGGCTCGGTCACGCTGCTCGGGCGCCTGGACCTGATCCGGGTGCAACTCGTGGAGTTCTCGGACTGGGAGGGCTGAGGGATGTGCGGAAGGTATGCCGCGGCGAAGGCCCCGGCCGCGCTCGTGGAGGAGTTCGAGGTCGTCGCGGCACCAGCCGAGTCGCTGGCGCCGGACTACAACGTGGCCCCGACGAAGAAGGTGTACGTCGTCCTCGACCGGCCCGATCGCGAGGACGCGAGCCTGCACCCGCGGTCGATGGAGATCGCGCGCTGGGGGCTGGTCCCGTCATGGGCGAAGGATCCGTCAATCGGCTCGCGCATGATCAACGCCCGGGCCGAGACGGTTGCGGAGAAGCCCGCCTTCCGGAGGGCCTTTGCCAAGCGCCGGTGCATCGTCCCGGCCGACGGCTACTTCGAGTGGTACCTGCCTTCGGAGCCGGGAGCGCCGGTGGGCAAGGGGGGCAAGCCGCTCAAGCAGCCCTTCTATATCCACCCCGCCGATGGCTCGAGCCTGGCGATGGCCGGCCTGTACGAGTGGTGGCGCGATCCCACCCGGGCGGATGACGATCCGCAGGCGTGGCGGCTGACCTGCACCGTCATCACGACCGAGGCGTCCGACGAGGTGGGCCGGATCCACGATCGCATGCCCATGACGGTCGCCCGGGATGACTGGCCCGCCTGGCTGGACCCCCAGATCGGGCCGGAGGCTGCCGGCCCGCTGCTCGCCCCCGCGATGACGGCCGCCCTGGCGGCCTACCCGGTGTCGACGTTGGTCAACAACGTCCGCAACAACGGCCCGGAACTGCTCGACCCACTCCGGGAAGGGGAATGATCGCGACGCGAGGCTGGTTATGGCACACGTGCTCCTCATCGCGGCGCCTGAGGGCGGCCTCCCCACCCTGGGCCTCGATGGGCCGGCGGCGGGTCTAGGCTCGCCAGCAATGAGCCCGATGCCGCCCACCGAGCCAGCCGAGACCGCCGAGCAGGCCTCCGCGCGGTTCGAGCGCGACGCGATGCAGTACCTCGACCAGCTGTACGGCGCGGCGCTGCGCATGACCCGCAACCCGGCCGATGCCGAGGACCTCGTCCAGGAGACGTACATGAAGGCGTTCGCCGCCTTCGCCTCGTTCAGCGAGGGCACCAACCTCAAGGCGTGGCTGTTCCGGATCCTCACGAACACCTACATCAACATCTACCGCAAGAAGCAGCGCCAGCCCTACCAGACGGGCACCGACGACCTGTCCGACTGGCAGCTCGCCGAGGCGGAGAGCCATACATCGAGAGGGCTGCGCTCTGCTGAGGCAGAGGCCCTCGACCGGCTGGCCGATGCCGACGTCGTCGAGGCCCTCGCCGCCCTGCCGGAGGACTTCCGCATGGCGGTCTACTACGCCGACGTCGAGGGGTTCTCCTACAAGGAGATCGCCGACATCATGGAGACGCCGATCGGCACCGTCATGTCGCGCCTGCATCGCGGGCGCAAGCTGCTTCGGGAGCTCCTCGAGGACTACGCCATCGAGCGCGGACTCATCCCGGCGACGGTCGGGGCCGACGGGGGCGAGGAGTCATGAGCTGCGGCAACCCGCACGCGACCGACTGCCACGACGTGCTCGCGATGGTCAACGAGTTCCTCGACCAGGAACTCGACACCGAGCGGCGGGCGGCCATCGCGGAGCACCTCGACGAGTGCGGTCCGTGCCTGCGGCAGTTCGGCCTCGAGCAGGCCGTCAAGTCATTGGTGCACCGCTCCTGCGGGTGTGCCCCCGCCCCCGAGCACCTTCGTGTCGAGATCGTCACCCGGATCCGCCAGATCTCGATCACCTACCGGTCCTACGGGGAGTAGCCATGGAGCAGACGCTGCGGGCCGAGATGGTCGCCTCGGTGCACTCGGTCGTTGCCAGCGTGGGCGACGTGGTCACGATCGGGGACACGGTCGTCATCCTGGAATCCATGAAGATGGAGATCCCGGTGGTCGTCGAGGTGGCCGGCACCGTGACGGAGATCAGCGTGGCGCCCGGCGACGTCGTCCGCGAGGGCGACGTCATCGCCATCCTGACCTGACCCCTCCGCCCCGTACGGCGCTACCCCCGCCCCCCTTCTCGCGAGCGGGCAGTTGTCGCGGTGGATTCACGCCCGGACGCAACAACGAGTGCCCACTCGGCGAGATGGCGGGGGAGGGCTCAGGGGAACGGGATCGGGCGGCGGTAGGCCAGCAGGGTCACGCCCGAGCGGGGGGACCAGTCGCGCTCCGGCAGCCGTTCGAAGCCCAGCCTCTGGTACAGCCGGTGTGCCGCCTCGTTGACGTCGATGACGCAGATGACATGCGCCGAGGCCCCCCGCTCGCGGGCCCGCTGCTCGCACGCATCGACCAGCGCCTCGCCGACGCCGCTGCGCCAGGCCGACGGCACGACGGCGAGGAAGCGGAACTCCGACTCGCCGGCCCGGCCGATCTCGGCGTAGGGACTCTGGACAGGGCAGATCGTGACGGTGCCGACGACCTCGCCGTCGCGGTCGGCCACCAGGACCTCCGTTGTTGCGGCCCGGTCCCCGGCGTCCCGGAGGGTGTCGGCGTAGTCGTCGTCCGCGTCGAGGTGGCCCCCGGCCGCGTAGGCCGTGACGCAGATCTGCCCGACGAGGTCGAGTTCGTCGGCACGGGCGGGGCGGATGAGCAGCGGCACGGCGCAACTATCGCGTACCGCCCCGCGCGGCGAGCACGCAGGCACGGGCGTGAACCGGGCGTATCGTTCCGGCCCATGGCCATCTCGAGGCGACTGGTCGCCGAGCGGACTGATCTCGGCGTCGCCGATGTCGAGCGGCTGGCCTCGCTGGTCCGGCAATGGTCCCTTCTCGCCGACCTCGGGCTGAGCGACCTCGTCCTGTGGGTGCCGACGTGGAATGACGGCGGCCTCGTGGCGGTCGCCCAGGTCCGGCCCACGACCGCCCCCACCGCCGTCCCCGACGATGTCGTGGGGGAGTTCTCGCCGCGCGGCCGGCATCCCTCCCTGGACCAGGCCGTCGCCTTCGGCCGTGCCGTGGCGCTGAGGGATGGCCGCACGCCTGAGGCTCCGGTCGGGACGGGCGCCTACCCGGTCCGGCTGGGCGGCCGGGTCATCGGGGTGGTGGCCCGTCATGCATCGGCCGAGCCCCGGGTCGCGGGCCGGCTGGAGGGCATCTACCTCGCCACGGCCGACGACCTCCTGGACATGCTGGTGGAGGGCCGGTTCCCGGTCGACGAGGCGGAGGCTGCGTCTGCATCCGCCCCCCGCGTCGGGGACGGCCTGGTGCGCCTGGATCCGCAGGGCCGGGTGGAGTACGCGAGCCCGAACGCGGTAAGTGCCTTGCGGCGCCTCGGCCTGGCCAGCGACGTGGTCGGGTCCAGCTTCGCCGATCTGGTGGTCCGGCTGTCTCGGCGTACCGGCCCGGTCGACGAGGTCCTGTCGGCCGTGGCCAGCGGCCGGGGCGCGGGCCGGGCCGACATCGAGACAGCGGCCGCCATCGTCACGTTGCACGGCATCCCGCTTCGGCGTGGGGCAGCTTCGGTGGGGGCCATCCTGTTCCTGCAGGACGCCACGGACCTGCGGCGGCGCGAACGAGCGCTGGTGAGCAAGGATGCGACCATCCGGGAGATCCACCACAGGGTCAAGAACAACCTCCAGACAGTTGCGGCCGTGCTGCGCATGCAGGCGCGCCGGGCGTCCAGCCCTGAGGCCCGGGACGCCCTCGCCGAAGCGGAGTTAAGAGTGGCCGCGATCGCGGTGGTGCACGAATCCCTGTCCGCCGAGGAGGGGGAGCGGGTCGACTTCGACCCGGTGGTGGACCGGATCATCGCCCTGGTCGGGGACCTCGCCCCCGCCTACAGCCCGCCCGACTCGGCGCCGGCGCTCGTGCGGGAAGGGTCCTGGGGCACGCTGCCGGGCGAACTCGCGACCAGCCTGGCCATGGTCGCGTCGGAGTTGCTGCACAACGCGGTCGAGCACGCGCAGGCCCGCCGGATCGTGGTCGAGCTGGATCGGGCCGGGGCGGGGCTGGTGATGCGCGTGGTCGATGACGGCCGGGGGCTCCCGGCTGGCTTTGATCCGGCCGCGACCGGGCTGGGCCTGTCGATCGTCAGGTCCCTCGTGGCCGACGACCTCGGGGGCACCTTCGAGGTGGCGGGGACGGGCCACGGGACAGCCGCCACGATCGTCGTGCCGACCGACGGGGCAAGCGAGTAGTGCGCTGAGAGGCTAGGCGTTCGACCGGGCCCGCAGCCGGGCGTTGCGGCGCTTGAGGGCACGGCGCTCGTCCTCGGACAGCCCGCCCCACACGCCAGCGTCCTGCCCAGTCTCCAGGGCCCAACGCAGGCATTCGTCCACGACGCTGCAGCGACGGCAGACCGCCTTGGCCTCCTCGATCTGCACGAGCGCGGGGCCCGTATTGCCGATCGGGAAGAACAGCTCGGGATCCTCGTCACGGCAGGCGGCCTCGTGGCGCCAGTCCATGCGTCATCACTCCTTGGCGTAGCGCCGGGGTTGCCAGCGCTCGTGATTGCTTTCACGTGACGGCGCATCAAATGGGGGCCGACCTGGGGTCTCCAAGTCGGTCCCCGGAGGAAGTGCGCCATCCGTGAGAACAACGGTCGTACATAGGGTCGCAGAGGTCGCAGGGTCCCACAAGAGCAAACACCCGATTCGGGCGCTGCCACGGTGTCTGATAGGTCACAGACCGGTAACTGACGGGTGGATTATCCCTTTTGCCCTACCGATAATCGGATAGCAAGCGTTTTCAGGCGACCACCGGCAGGGCGCCGGGGTGATGGGAGAAGACCACCTCGGTCGTCGGCCCGAGTCCCTCGCCATCGATCTGCAGCTCGATGGGCCGGCTGGCGCGCAGCGTGAACGCGGGCAGGTCATGCCACAGGCCGAGCCCGCCGCGGGCGGTGCCCCCGGCCGAGCGGGCCAGCATCCGGCGGGCAGCGACCAGGGCGGTCGGAACCCGCATGCGCCGGACCACGAACACGTCCAGGGCGGCATCGAAGCTGGCCTCCGGGCACGGGCTGATGGGCCAGGTGCCGAAGTAGGTCCACGGGGACGAGTTCTGCACGATGGCCACGAAGACCCCCTCGATCCGGACCCCTTCCGGGTGCTCCGGGGTCGCGGGGATCGAGAGAGTCAGGGCCGGTTCCTTGCGGTTGGTGTGCCGGAAGAACTCCGACAGCGTGGTGCGCAGGTATCGAGCGGGTGTGGCCACCTTGCCGGCCCGCCTGTGCTCCTCCATTGCCGCGATGATCTCGGCATCGATGCCCAGGCCAGCGTTCGCGACGAACCATCGATCGCCTGCCCGGCCCAGGCCGATCATCCGCCGGGTGCCGTCGCGCAGCCGGTCCAGCAGCAGGCCGGTGGCCTCGACCGGGTCGGTCGGCAGGCCGAGCGTGCGGGCGAAGACATTGCCGCTTCCACCCGGCACCGTGGCCAGCAGCGGCACGTGCGGCCCGATCCCCTCGCTCAGCATCCCGTTGACGACCTCGTTGACGATGCCGTCGCCACCGAGGGTGATCACGATGTCGAGGTGCTCCTCCAGCGCCAGTTCCCCGAGCAGGACACCGTGCCCGCGATGGGTGGTGACCGTGACATCCAGGTCGATCTCGTCCGACAGGGCGTGGACGATGACATCGATGACGCGGGGCGAGGTGGTGGTGGCGCGGGGGTTGACCACCAGGAGCCCGCGCATCCCGCGAGCCTAGCCTCGGCGGGGCTGCGATCCCGGCTTGCCTAGAGTGGCGGCGTG
This sequence comes from Actinomycetota bacterium, assembly GCA_030645615.1. GTDB lineage: Bacteria > Actinomycetota > Actinomycetes > S36-B12 > S36-B12 > UBA10649. The sequence goes on from JAUSNB010000053.1 coordinate 40,566, forward strand.
ACCCCGCCGAACCGCCCGATCACCGCGCTCGCGGCCATCGCCGCCGTCGAGGGCGTCGCCTGCATCGGCTACGGGGTGTACGAGGCGGCCCAGGCGGTCCGGTTCGGGGCCACGGGCCCGGAAAACGTGTCGAACGTGCCGGCGATCGTGCTGCAGGTCGTGCTGTTCCTCGGGTTCGGCGCGGCCATGCTGGTCATCGCTCGCGGGTGGTGGCGATTGGCGGCTTGGGCCCGTTCCCCGTTCGTCCTGGCCCAGCTCATCGTCGGGCTGATCGGCTACGAACTCGCCCAGTCGGCGTCCGCGAGCATCCACTGGGCCGGGATCGCGATGGCTCTGGTAGCCGTCCTCGGGCTGGTCCTCGTGTTCACCCCCGCGGTGTCCCGCTCGCTGCAGGCCTAGCGAGCAGGCTCGAGCCCGGCGCGCAGCCCGGCGAGGGTGCGCGCCAGGAGACGAGACACGTGCATCTGCGAGATCCCCAGGTGCTCGGCGATCTGGGACTGGGTCTTCCGCTCGAAGAAGCGGAGCATGACGATGCTCCGCTCGCGGTCGGGCAGGGCGGCCAGCAGTGGGCGCAGCACCTCGCGGTCCTCGACGGCGAGGAAGGCGGGATCCTCCGCGCCGATGGACGCCGCGACCGTGCCGCCGGAGTCGTCCCCGGGCGGCGAAGCGTCCAGGGAGTCGGCCGCGTACGCGTGCCGGGCCTCGAGGGCGTCGAGGATGTCCGACTCCTGAACATCGATGGCGACGGCCAGCTCACGTACAGTGGGCGCGCGGCCCAGCGCAGCGGTGAGCACCTCGGCCTGTGCGCTGACCCTCGACTGGAGCTCCTGCAGCCGACGGGGCACCTTCAGGGCCCAGGACCGGTCACGGAAGTTGCGCTTGATCTCGCCGAGGATCGTCGGGGTGGCATACGTCGAGAACTCCACGCCCCGGTCCATGTCGAAGCGGTCCACCGCCTTGATGAGGCCGACCGTGCCGACCTGCACGAGGTCCTCCCACGGCTCGCCCCGGTCCCGGTACCGGCCGGCGAGGTGCCACACGAGGGGCAGGTGCATCGTCACGAGCTCATCGCGCACGGGTGCCCGCCGGGGATCCCCGGCGGTCAGGGCCGCGAGCTCGGCCAGCAGGAGGCGCTCGCGCGCGCGGTGCGCGGGACCCCACCTGCTCGTCGCGGGCGGATCGCTCACGCTTGGACCGTGACGCTCCGCGCGATGCGCAGGTCGAGGGTGACAACGCCATCGCTGACCTCGGCCCCCACGTCGTCGACCAGGGCGCTCAGCACGGTCCAGCCGAACGTGTCGCGCGGGGGCGTGCGGCCGGATGCGCTGGGCGCAGACAGGACGATGCGCAGGTTGAGGCCGGCCGCCTCGAACGTGCAGGACACGACGGCGCCGTCCGGCGCGTCGGCAATGAGCTGGGATACGGCCTCGTCGACCGCGAGCCGGACGTCCTCGAGCTGGTCGATCGGCAGGTCCGCCCGCGCGGCCATGGCCGCCGCGACCGTCCGGGCGAGCGCGACGTTGGCCGTGTCGGCGGCGAAGGACAGGGTGACCGGGCTCATGGCGTCCCCTTCGTGGCAGGTGGGCCCGATCATGGTCGGTGGGGCAGGGCATCGTCCAGCCGCGGTGATAGTGACGCTGCCAGTCGGTCGCGCGGCGGAGCCTCAGCCCGCTGGCGCAAGGTCCTTGCGGAAGTGCAGTTGCGCGTGGCCCTTCGGGTACTCGGGCGTGCTGCCCACCTCGACGTAGCCGCGGCGCCGGTAGAACTCGGGGGCCTGGAACGAGTGCGTCGACAGGGCCATGAAGGCGCATCCGCGAGTGAGCGCCTCGTCCTCCGCTGCCGCCAGGAGCCGCGAGCCGACGCCGGCCCCGCGGTGGCTCGACGTGACCCACAGGGCATCGACGTAGCCGCAGCCACCCCACGTCCATCCGGAGAGGCCCGCCACCAGCGCGCCGGCGGCGTCGACCGCCCGGATCGTCAGCATCCGGCCGTCGTCCTGGCCTGTCGCCTCCACGTTGAACTCGTGGATCCGGGTATCGAGGAGGGCGGCCAGGTCACGGTCCTCCCCGCCTAGGTGCAAGGCGACGTGCACCGGCGGCGACGTCACATCGTGCCGATGTCGGCGATGTCGTCGGGGTCCGGGCCAGCCGCGGCCAGCCGCGGCAGCGCATCGCCGGAGACCCGGTAGGGGATCCACTCGGTGAGCGCCGAGGCGCCGTGGGCCTCGTAGAACTCACGGCTGCTCGCGTTCCAGTCGAGCACCCACCAGTCGAGGCGGCCGTAGCCGTTGGCGACGCATTCGGCCGCGAGGGTTGCCAGGAGCCGCTTGCCGTACCCGCTGCCCCGCAGTTCGGGGCGCACGTACAGGTCCTCGAGGTAGACCCCGTGCCGGCCGAGCCACGTGGAGAAGTTGAGGAACCACAGGGCGAACCCGCCCAGCCGCAGGCCGTCCGGGCCGGGGTGCTCGACCACGTGCGCGAAGACCTTGGGCTCGGGGCCGAAGAGGGCCTGCTGGAACTGCTCCTCAGTCGCTACGGCCTCGTGCGCGGCACGCTCGTACTCGGCGAGGTCATGCACCATGCCGAGGATCTCGGCCACGTCCGGCGGGGTGGCACGCCGGATGAGGCCTTCGGCGGGCGGAGGAGTCACGCCTGCATTGTCCATGGCTCGTCCCTCATTCATGGCGACGGGAGGTTCAGCAGCCGGCTCGAGATCCAGGCGATCCGGTCAGCTGTCTCGTCCGGGGAGTCGGCCGGCTGCATGACGTGGGCCAGGACCAGGCGGACGAGGCCGTCGACGGCCATGTCGACGTGCCGTTGATCCAGGGGAATGGGATAGCGCGCCAGGCGGGCGCCGAGGACCGACGCCGCCGTGCCGCGGAGGTCCTGTGAAGCAGTGGTGAGCAGGGGCAGCAACTCGGCATCGGCTCCATTGGTCGCGGTGACGATCGCGCGCAGGAGCTGGTTCTGCTCAGACAGCACGAGCACTGCGCGCGCAGCGCTGCCGATCGCCTCGACAGCATCCTCGGGATGGGCGTCGAAGGATTCCTCGACCGCGGCGAGGAACAAGGACAGTTCGTGGCCGACCATCGCCGCGGCCAGCGCTGGCTTGGACCCGATCTCGTTGTAGACGGTCTGCCGGCTGACGCCGACGTCGGCCGCCAGGCCTGACATCGTCACGGATGACCAACCTGACCCGGACGTTCGCTCCGCCGCGGCGCCGATGATCCGTTGCCGGAGGGGGATGGCGTTGAGCTGAAGCGTGCCGCGGGGATGCCTGGCGTCAGGCCGCGCCACGGTCGCCCGTCGGTTCCAGCACGATGAAGTCGACCTTCTCCCGAACGCCGCAGTCCGGGCAGCACCAGGTGTCCGGGACATCGCTCCACGGCGTCCCGGCCGAGAACCCCTCGCGGGCTTCGCCGACCGCCTCGTCGTAGACGTATCCGCAGACCGGGCAGCAGGCCCCGCGCACGTCGCTCCCGTGCCGCCGGCCATCGCGGCTCGCGCCAGTGGCACCCGGTGCGGCAGTCCCGGCCGCAGGCGGAGTCGGCCGTGCGTAGGACGCCAGCGCCACCGCTCGGCGGCGACGATCGATGTTCGCCCGCGCCATGTCGCCGTTGTAGTGGTCGAGGACCCGAGGGTCCATGACTTTGCGCCAGGCAACCGGAAGCAGGGCCAGCAGGATCATGGCGGCATAGCCCGTAGGCAGGACCGGCGACTCCTCGTAGTCGCGCAGCGCCTGGTACCGCCGGGTCGGGTTGGCGTGGTGGTCGCTGTGCCGCTGGAGGTGGTAGAGGAGCACGTTCGTCGCGAGGTTGTTGGAGTTCCAGCTGTGGCTGGCGTCGACGCGCTCATAGCGCTCCTTGCCCGGCACGCCCACCCGCTGCCTCAGCAGGCCGTAGTGCTCGAGGTAGTTGACCGCCTCGAGCAGGGTGAAGCCGATGACGGCCTGGATGGCGAGGTAGGGCAGGATCCCGACCCCGAGCCATAGCACCATCGCGATCCAGAGCGCTGCGGACATGAGCCAGGCATTCAGCACGTCATTGCCTAGGTGGAACGCGTGCCGGCTGGACCGCGAGTACCGCCGGGCCTCCAGCCGCCACGCACTTCGCACCGAGCCGACAACAGTTCGCGGCCAGAACCGGTAGAAGCTCTCGCCGACCCGGCTGCTGGCCGGGTCGTCTGGGGTGGCGACCCGGACATGATGGCCGCGGTTGTGCTCGATGTAGAAGTGGCCGTACCACGTCTGGGCCAGGGCGATCTTCGACAGCCAGCGCTCGACGCTCTCCCGCTTGTGCCCCAGTTCGTGCGCGGTGTTGATGCCCAGACCGCCGATGAAACCGACCGTGATCGCCAGTCCGACCTTGTCGATGACGGACATGTCACCTTGGGCGATGAACCAGAACGCGACGGCGAACCCGGCGTACTGGATCGGCAGGAAGAGGTACGTGATCCAGCGGTAGTACCGGTCGCTCTCCAGCACCTCGATCAGGTCGTCTGGCGGGTTGGCGCGGTCCAGCCCCGTGATCGCGTCGATCACCGGCACGATGCCGAGGATCACGATCGGGCCGAGCCAGAACCACACTCCCCAGCCGGTGAGGGCGTTCAGCTCGAGCGCGGCGAACGGAAGCACCGGCATCACCAGGGCGACCAGCCACAAGTAGCGCTTGTGGTCGTGCCACATCGCCGCTCCTCCCGCTGGGGTTTACAGAAACTAGCATTCTGTAAACCCCAGCACAAGGTCCATCGGCCGGCATGGTGGGCGAAAACGACTTGGCGCGCTACGGGGATCACCACGACGCGCATCGCACCCGCACTGCCGCCTACCGTGGACCTGACTCGAGAGGGGCACCTGCTTGAGAAGTGCCGGGAACTTCCTGGTGGTCACGTGCGCGGCCGTGATCACCGGGTGCGCGCTGCTCGCCCCCACTCCGGTCAACGCAGCACCGGCAAGCGGGTGCACGGCATCCATTGCGGATACGTTCGGATCGTCCACGCCCACCGATCAAGTCACCATCACCATCACCGTGACGTGGAGTGACTGCCGCGCAGGCAGGCGGATCCAGATGGGGACGCAGATGTACGTCGACCTTGGCACAGTGATGTTCCCGCGATACGGAGGCTTGCTCGAGGACGCATTCAGGATCTCGTCACCGAACGGCACCGCCACGAAGACGTACCGCGTCTATGTGCAGACCAAAGGGGAGATAGACCGCGGACTCACCGTTGACAGGAACGCCCAGGGAGTGGTGGTTCCGTACGTGAACTGCACGGTCCCGCCACAGCCATGGGACGCACCCGGCGCCCGGGACGACTATTCGGTCGACTCCCGGTACTCGATCTACTCGGCAGACAACACTCGGCTCGCGCGAGGACGCAGCGCGAACGCCTCCTGCACGCCGCTGCCAGCCGGCTAGGCCTGCTTGGTCTCCCAGAAGATGGCGGCGATCTCGTCGATCTTCGCCAGCAGCTGATCGGCCACGGCCACGTCGACCGTGCCCTTCGTGCCGCCCGCGCCGGCCAGCTTGGTGGCCTCGTTGAACAGGCTGTTCAGCTGCGGGTACTTCTCGAAGTGCGGGGCCTTGAAGTAGTCGGTCCACAGCACCCACAGGTGCTCCTTGACCATGGTCGACCGCTCCTCCTTGATCGCGATGGCGCGCGCCTTGAAGTCGGGATCGTCGGACCCGTGGTACTTGGTCATGCAGGCCTTGACGGACTCGGCCTCGAGCCGGGCCTGGGCCGGGTCATAGACGCCGCAAGGCAGGTCGCAGTGGGCATAAGCGGTGGTCCGCGGGGCCAGCAGGGTGCGGAGAGAGGTGAGCATGGGACTCCTTCGTCGGTTCGAGCGTGGGCATCCCGTCACGGGCGGGACTGCATTCCCGACACTAGCGCCGGCGAGCGGGATGCGACAGGCAGGATGTGCGGGTGCTGCCGTACACCCGAGTGCGCGTCGTCGGGCCATCCATGGAGCCGGCCCTGCGCAACGGGGACTGGGTGCTGGTCCGCCGTACCGGCCGGCTGCGCACGGGTGACATCGCCGTGCTGGCCCACCCTCGGCGGCCCGACCTGCTCGTGGTCAAGCGCGCGGCCCGACGGGAAGGCGAGGGCTGGTGGGTGCTGGGAGACAATCCCGAGTCGAGCGACGACAGCCGGGAGTTCGGCGTCGTCCCGTCCGCCAGCATCGTGGGGCGCGTCACATTCCGGTACTGGCGTCCCGGAGGGCGGGACTGACTGTGCCAGCATGGGCACCCCTGGAGGAGAGCCGCCCCGATGACCGAAGAGATGACCGGCCCCCTGGCCGATTCGCGCGACAGCAACCCCGTTTTCCCGTTCCACAAGGGCGGCAAGATCGAGGTCCGGCCCACCGTCCGGGTCCGCGACCGGGCGGGGCTGTCGCTGGCATACACGCCCGGGGTGGCGCAGGTGAGCGAGGCCATTGCGGCCGACCCCGAGCTGGCCTACCGGTACACATGGAAGGCCAATACGGTCCTCATCGTGACGGACGGCACCGCCGTCCTCGGTCTCGGCGACATCGGCCCGCTGGCCGCGCTGCCCGTGATGGAGGGCAAGTCGCTCCTGCTGAAGGAGTTCGGGGGAGTCGACGCGGTCCCCATGTGCCTGGACACCAAGGACGTGGACGAGATCGTCGACACGGTCGTCCGAATAGCCCCGGGCTTCGGCGGGATCCTGCTGGAGGACATCTCTGCACCGCGTTGCTTCGAGGTGGAGTCCCGGCTGCAGGGTCGGCTGGCGATCCCGGTCTTCCACGATGACCAGCACGGCACGGCGATCGTCGTCCTGGCCGCCCTGCTCAACTCCGCCAAGGTCACCGGCCGTGCCATGGGCGATCTCCGGGTGGTCGTGTCGGGCGCTGGCGCGGCAGGCGTGGCGATCGCCAACATGCTCCTGGCCGCTGGCATCGGCGACATCGCCGTGGGCGACACGAGGGGCATCGTGTGGTCCGGACGCGATGACCTGACCGACGTGAAGGCGGACCTCGCCACCCGTACGAATCGCGCCGGCACCTCCGGGTCCATCGAGGCGGCCATGGCGGGAGCGGACGTATTCATCGGGGTGTCGTCGGGCCAGATCGCCGACGAGGCCGTGGCGTCCATGGCCCCGGGCGCGATCGTGTTCGCCCTCGCCAACCCGCGACCGGAGATCCACCCGGAAGTGGCCCGCCGGTCGGCCGCTGTCGTCGCCACGGGCCGCAGCGACTATCCCAACCAGATCAACAACGTTCTTGCCTTTCCCGGGCTGTTCCGCGGGGCGCTTGACGTACGGTCCGCCAGCATCTCCGAGGGGATGAAGCTGGCCGCTGCCGTGGCGATCGCCGGAGTCGTCGGGGACGACCTGGCCCCGGACTACGTCGTGCCCAGCGTCTTCGACCCCCGGGTCGCGGCCGAGGTGTCCCGTGCCGTGGGCGCTGCCGCCCGGCGCGACGGCGTCGCAACGGGATGAGCCAGCAGCGGGTGGGCCATCGGCACCTCGCCCAGCTGAACGTCGCCGTGATGCTCGAGCCGTTGGACACGCCGCGCATGGCCACGTTCACCGAGCGGCTCGCGGAGGTCAACGCGGCGGCGGAGCGTGCAGATGGGTTCGTGTGGCGGCTTCAGGATGAGGACGGGCCTGGGGCGACGAGCTTCCGCATGCTCGGCAACGACATGCTCATCGTCAACCTGTCGGTCTGGCAGGACCTCGCGTCCTTGCGCGAGTTCGTCTACCAGGAGGCTGGGCACCGCGATGCCTTGGCCGTAAGGCGCCAGTGGTTCGAGCGGGCCGCGGAACCCATGACCGTGTGCTGGTACGTCGACGAGGGGCACCTGCCGTCATTGGCCGAGGCCGAGGCGATGCTTCTCGGGCTGCGCACCAACGGGCCGAGCGCCGAGGTGTTCCCGTTCAGTGCCCGCTGACGGGCCTGACTAGGTTGGCCTCATGCTGAGCGTCTACGCCGCGGCCATCGACCGCGATGATCCCCTGTCCGGCCTGGTGATCGGTGACCTCGGCGAGCAGCCGACGCCCGATGACTGGGTCACGGTGCAGGTGCGGGCGGCCAGCCTGAACCATCACGACGTCTGGTCGCTCAAGGGGCAGGGACTGCCGGCCGAGCGCCTGCCCATGGTGCTCGGGACGGATGCTGCGGGGGTGACGCAGGACGGCCGCGAGGTGATCGTGCACTCGGTGATCGGCGACCCCGATGCGGGTGGCGGCGATGAGACCCTTGACCCGCGGCGCAGCCTGCTCAGCGAGGTCTATCCCGGGACACTGGCCGAGCGGGTGCGGGTGCCCGCACGCAACCTGGTGGACAAGCCCGCCGGCCTGACTTTCGAGGAGGCGGCCTGCCTGCCGACGGCATGGCTGACGGCCTACCGGATGCTCGCCACGAAGTCGGCGACCAACCCCGGGGACACCATCCTCGTGCAGGGGGCCGGCGGCGGGGTCTCGTCGGCGCTGATCGCGCTGGGGCGCGCCTTGGGGCTGCGCGTATGGGCCACGTCGCGCGACGCTGCCAAGCGGGACTGGGCGCTGACGATCGGGGCCGACGCGGTCTTCGAGCCCGGCGCGCGGCTGCCCGAGCGGGTGGATGCGGTCATGGAGACCGTGGGAGAGGCCACGTGGAGCCACTCCTTGAAGGCGCTGCGGCCCGGCGGCCGCCTAGTGGTCTCCGGCGCCACCTCGGGGGCCAACCCGCCGGCCGACCTCAACCGGGTGTTCTTCCTGCAGTTGAGCGTCATCGGATCGACCATGGGGACCCGGGCTGAACTGGAGTCGCTGGCCGCGTTGCTCGTCGAGACGGGCCTGCGACCGGTCATCGACAGGGTGCTCCCGATGGCTGAAGCACGCGAGGCCCTTGCCGCCATCCACGATGGCAGCGTGCACGGCAAGCTGGTCCTTGTGCCGTAGCGAGCACGCCGCTCACGCAGGACCCGCTTTGTCGATTACTTGCGGAAGTAGTGGGTGTCGACGACGAACACGCTGTTGAAGACCTCCAGTTCGGCCCAGTCGGGGACGTACATCCGCCCATGGTCCGGGTCGAGCACCGGGGCCTGGGGCCAGCCAGTGAACTCGATCGTGCCGAGTTGCCGATACGTGCGGGTGTCCAGCACGGCCACGTGACCGTCGTACGTAGCCACGTACAACCGCCTCGCCTCAGCATCCACCACGGGCTCGGGCCACTTGCCGGTCGGGATGGCATCGATGACCGTGTTGCGGCGAGTGCTCACGACGGACAGCCCATCGTTGCGGTCGGGGATGTACAGCTTCTGCGCGACGCTGTCGTAGGCAATGGTCCCGTACACCGGGACACTGATCGTGGCGACTACCCGGTTTGCCGATGTGTCGACGACGGACACGGTGTCGGACCTGTGGTTCGCCACGAACAGCCGGCCTCGCTCGCCGTCGAGCGCAAGCCCGTCGGGCGCCCTCCCCACCGGGATCGTCGCGATGAACTCGTGCGTGCGCGCGTCGATCACCCAGACCAGGCCGTCTTCCAGCACGCTGACCGGGCTCCCGGCGACGTAGAGCAAGCCACGGTCTGCGTCAAGCACAGGCGCCTCGCCGATCAGCGGGGGCTCGTCCGAGCTGATGACCCCAGGGGCGGCGGCAAGGTCGATCGTCGCCGCCACCGTGTTGGTGCGCGTGTCCACGACGGTCACCGTCCCGGACAGGGCATTCGGCACGAACAGCTGCTGGTGACGGCGGTCGATGACCAGGTTCTCGGGGAGGATGCCGACCCTGATCGTCTCGATGACCTCGTTTGCCTGGGTGTCGATCACGGCCACGCGACGTGCCTCGCTCATGGGTACGTAGAGCCGGTGGGTGCGCGAGTCCAGGACCCCCGCTCCGACGTCGTCCCCGACCTTGATCGTGTCGAGCACGCGGTAGTCGTCCGTGTCGACGACCGATACGGAATCCGACCCCGCGTTGACGACGTACATCCGATCCCGCGCTGGATCGAGCAGCGGGCCCAGGGGAGCGATCCCGAGCCGGACCACCGCGACGACGGAGGCGCCGCCCGGCAGGCCGACGTCGCCCATCGGGGACGCAGGCGCAGGCACCGCCAGCAGCCCCGATGCGATGAGCGTGGCGAGGATACTGAGCGGAACGGGCCTTGCTGGCACACTGACCATGGCCGCTCCCGCCATTCCGTCGCCGCTTGACGCTCTCGAGGCTACGCCGAGAGTCGGCTGATGGCAGGGTGGCTGGGTCGGCACGACTCCGGGGCTCGCTTCGCTCACTCCTCGTCGTCGCCGAGCCTCGCGAGCCACGTCGCCAGCCGCTCCACCGGCGTCTCGAACTCGGGGTTGAGGTCGACGAACTCGCGCAGCCGCTCGGCCAGCCAGTCCAGGCTGACCTCCTCCTCGCCGCGGCGCGACTGCAACTCCTCGATCCCGCGATCGGTGAAGTACATGGCTAGGCGAACGCCTGCTCGACGAGGGCGCGCTGCTCCTGCTCGTGCCTCTGGTGCGTGCCGACGGCCGGCGACGATGACGCCGGCCGCGTGACTGAGCGCAGCGGTCGGTCGATGATCTCGGGCAGGTTGAGTGCCACGAAGCTCCAGGGCCCCTGGTTCGCCGGCTCCTCCTGGACCCACACCAGCTCGGCATCCGGGTAGGGCTCGAGGGCGGGCGGCAGCGTGCGGAACGGCAGCGGGTAGAGGCGCTCGAACCGCATGATGGCGACATCCGACCGCCCGTGCTTGGCCCGGTACGCGGCGAGGTCGTAGTACACCTTCCCGCTGCACAGCAGGATCCGCCGTACCCCGGGTCCCGTGTGCTCGGGGTCGTTGATGAGCGGGTGGAAGTGCCCCGACGTGAACTCCGACTTCTTCGACACTGCCGCCTTGGACCGCAGCAACGACTTGGGCGTGAAGATGACGAGCGGGCGCACGATGCTGGCGTTCGCCTGGAGTCGCAGCAGGTGGAAGTAGGAGGCGGGCGTGGACGGCATCGCGACGATCATGTTGTCCTGCGCGCACAGCTGCAGGTAGCGCTCGATGCGCGCCGATGAGTGGTCGGGTCCCTGCCCCTCGAAGCCGTGCGGCAGCAGGAGGGTGAGCGAGGAACGCTGCCCCCACTTCTGCTCGCCCGACGCGATGAACTCGTCGACGATGGTCTGGGCACCGTCGGCGAAGTCGCCGAACTGCGCCTCCCACATCACGAGGGCGTCAGGGCGGGCCACGGAGTAGCCGTACTCGAAGCCCATGGCGGCGAACTCGCTCAGCAGGGAGTCGTACACGTAAAGCTTGCCGCCGTCGCGATAGCACTGCTTGAGCGGCTTGTACTGCCAGCCAGTCTCCTTGTCGACGATGACCATGTGCCGATGGCCGAACGTGCCGCGTCGGACGTCCTGGCCGGCCAGCCGGATGGTGCGGCCCTCCATGAGCAGGCCACCGATCGCGAGCGCCTCGGCCATGCCCCAGTCGATGACGTCCTCGCCGACCATGTCGGACCGCCGCTGCAGCTGCGGGTGCAAGCGGGGGTGGACGGTGAAATCCTCGGGCAGGGAGAGCTGGGACGCGATGACGGTATCGACCTGCTCCTGGCTGATGGCCGTGTCGATCTCGGCCGCGGGGCCTTGCGGCTCGAGGCGACGCTCGCCGTCCGCCACGATGTCCGCCTTGGAGTCGCTGAACGCGGCCTGGTCGCCCTCGCCACGGGTCTCCTGGAAGATCAGTTCGAGCTGCTCCTGGAAGTGGCGGAGTGCGCCTTCCGCCTCCTCCAGGGTGATGTCGCCGCGGCCGATGAGGGATTCGGTGTAGTGCTTGCGGACTGAGCGCTTCTGGTCGATCACCGCGTACATGAGCGGTTGGGTGAGCGACGGGTCATCAGCCTCGTTGTGGCCGCGCCGGCGATAGGACACCAGGTCGATGACGACGTCCTTGTGGAAGGTCTGGCGGAAGGAGAAGGCCAGCTCGGCCACCCGGACGACCGCCTCGGGGTCGTCGCCGTTGACGTGGAAGATCGGTGCCTGGATCATCCGTGCGACGTCCGTGCTGTAGACCGACGAGCGGCTGTACTTTGGCGAGGTGGTGAAGCCCACCTGGTTGTTCACGACGACGTGGATCGTTCCGCCTGTGCGGTAGCCCTGGATCTGCGACATCTGCAGCGTCTCCGCGACGACGCCCTGCCCCGCGAAGGCGGCGTCGCCGTGGATGAGGACCGGCAGCACGCTGAAGGCATCCTCCCTGGGCAACTGGTCCTGCTTGGCGCGCACGATGCCCTCGAGCACGGGATTGACCGCCTCGAGGTGCGAGGGATTTGCCGCGAGGTACACGCGGGTCTGGCCGCCGTCGGGCGCAGTGAAGATGCCGCTGGTGCCGAGGTGGTACTTGACGTCGCCGGACCCCTGCACGAGGTCGTCACCGAAGTCGCCCTCGAACTCGCGGAAGACCTGGCCGTAGGACTTGCCGGCGATGTTGGTGAGCACGTTGAGACGGCCGCGGTGCGGCATGCCGAGCGCCACCTCGACGATGTTGTCGTCGGTGGACTCGATGAGAATCGCGTCGAGCAGCGGGATGAGTGACTCCGACCCCTCCAGCGAGAAGCGCTTCTGCCCCACGTACTTCGTCTGCAGGAAGGACTCCAGCGCCTCCGCCTCGTTGAGCTTGTGCAGGATGCGCAGCTGCTCGTCGCGATCGGTGCGCTCGTGCGGCACCTCGACGCGCTCCTGGATCCAGGCGCGCTGCTCGGGATCCTGGATGTGCATGTACTCGATCCCGATGGTGCGGGTGTACGAGTCGCGCAGCACGCCGAGGATCTCGCGCAGCTTCATCAGCGGCCGCCCGCCGAAACCACCGGTGGCGAACTCGCGGTCGAGGTCCCACAGGGTGAGGCCGTGCCGCAGCACGTCGAGGTCGGGGTGCATGCGCTGCTCGTACTCGAGTGGGTTGGTGTCGGCCATCAGGTGGCCGCGCACCCGGTAGGCATGGATGATCTCCTGCACCCGCACGGTCTTGCTGAGGTCGGTCTCGTGGCTGGCCGATACGTCCTGGGCCCAGCGGATCGGCTCATACGGGATCCTCAGGGATCGGAAGACCTCGCCGTAGAAGTCGTCCTCGCCGAGCAGGAGGGCGTGGATGCGTCGCAGGAACTCCCCGGACTGCGCGCCCTGGATGATCCGGTGGTCGTAGGTGGACGTGAGAGTGAGGATCTTCGACACCGCATTGCGAGCAATCGCCTCGGATGAGGCGCCCTGCCATTCGGCGGGGTACTCCATGGCGCCGACGCCCACGATGCAGCCCTGGCCGGCCATGAGCCGGGCCACGGACAGGCTGGTCCCGATGGTGCCGGGGTTGGTCAGCGAGACGGTGGTGCCGGCGAAGTCATCGACGGCCAGCTTGCCGCTGCGGGCCTTGCGGACGAGGTCCTCGTACGAGGCCCAGAAGGAGGCGAAGTCCATGTCCTGGGCGCCCTTGATGCTCGGGACGAGGAGCTGGCGGGAGCCGTCGGGCTTGGCCAGGTCGATGGCCAGTCCCAGGTTGACCTGCCGGTGCTGCATCACGGCAGGCTTGCCGTCGACCTCGGTGAACGCGTAGTTCATGGCGATGTTCTCGCGGAGGGCGCGCACCACGGCGAAGCCGATGAGGTGGGTGAAGGAGACCTTGCCGCCACGCCCCCGGGCGAGGTGGTTGTTGATCACGACGCGGTTGTCCACGAGCAGCTTCGCGGGTACCGACCGAACGCTGGTCGCGGTGGGGACGGCCAGGCTGGCTTCCATGTTGGCCACGGCCCGGGCGCTCGGGCCCTTCAGCCGTTGGACCTCCGATGGCTCCGGTGCAGTCTCGGGCTCCGGGCTCGCCGCGACGGGTGCGGGGGAGGGCTTGGGCGAGGGCGCGGCCGAGAGGGCAGGCGCCGCCGCGACGGTCGGGGACGGCGTGGGCGCGGGCAACTGGGCAGCCAGCGGCGAGTAGTCCGGCGGGGCGTAGCCCTCGAAGAACTCCCACCAGGCCGGGTCGACGCTGGTCCGATCGGCCAGGAACTGCTCGTAGATCTCGTCGACGAGCCATTCATTGGGGCCGAACCCGGCCAACCGGCTGTCGGGCGACTCCGTGGCCACCGCAGGTCCTCTCGCGCTCGGGTCGCCCTCCGCTGGGGCGCGCTGTCCTGGCCCCAACAGTAGCCGCAGGGGCATGTGTGAGGGCTGCCCGTCGACGGCCTCGGCGTGCGCGTGAGCCGCAATGGCGGCACAGTCGGTCCGTGAGCGCACTACTGGACGGTCAGGTGGCCCTGGTCACCGGAGGCTCGCGAGGCATCGGGCTGGCCGCCGCCCGCGGACTTGGGGACCTTGGCGCCACCGTCGTGCTCGTCGGGCGAGACCACGAGCGCGCCGTCGCGTCGGCTGACCGCCTGGTGGCCGACGGCATCGACGCCGTCGGGCTCGGGTGCGACGTCAGCGACCCGGCGGCCGTGGCAGCGCTGCCGGCCCGGCTGGGCCCGCTCGCGGCCGTGGACGTGCTCGTCCTCTCCGCCGGGGTCATGAGCGAGCGCACGGCCAAGACCCTGCGCACCTCGACATCGGAGTGGCGCCGGGTGCTCGGCACCAACCTGGACGGGGCGTTCTGGGCGATCTCCGCGCTTGTCCCGGGCATGGTCGAACGCCGAAGCGGACGGGTGATCGCCGTGTCGGCCTGCCTGGGTCGGTTCACCGGCCCGGGACTGGCGGGTGGCCTGGCCCCGTACCGGGTGAGCAAGGCCGGCCTGAACGCACTGGTCAAGAACCTGGCGGCGGAACTCCAGGATGGCCGGCGCGGCGTCCTGGTCGACGCCATGTGCCCGAACCATTGCCGCACCGACATGGGCGGCGCGGAGGCTCCCCGATCCCCGGAGGAGGGGGCCGACACGATCCTGTGGCTCGCGACCCGCGCGCCCGTTCCGGGGCCAGACGGCGCCGTGCCCACGGGGCTGCTGTGGGAGGACCGCGCCGTCGTGCCGTGGTAGTGCCTGCCTAGGTGATGTCCCGCCGGACGGTCGTGAGCGACGCGACCGTCGCGAACACCACGGCGTAGGCCAGGAGGAGCAGGGCTCCTCCCCAGACGGGCAGGACGTCGGCTGCCGTCAGGTCGGCCTGCGTCGTGACGTTCATGGCCGCGTTGAGGGCGCCGCCGGGCAGCCACTTGCCGATGCCCGAGACGAACACGCTGAGCAGCGGCTCCACGAGCATGACCCAGAGGATCGCGATGACGATCGCGGCCACCTGGTTCTTGATGAGGGCACCAACGCTGACCCCCACGACCGCGTAGATCGCCAGGCCCAGCGCCACCCCGAAGAGGATCGACCCGACCATCCCGGCGGTGATCGGGGCGTGCTCGCGGCCGATGAGGACGGCGAACGCGACAAGCGTGCACCAGGCCACCGAGATGACCGCGATGGCAGCGCCCATGACGGCGTAGGTGACCCCCTTGGCGAGCACGACCCTTCCTCGGCGCGGGGCGGCGAGGAAGGTGGACGTGATCGTCATGTGCCGGTACTCGCCGGTCATCGCGATGATGCCGAGCAGGAGCACGAAGAGCGAGGCGCTGCTCGCCGACGCAAGCACGCTCGTGAGGTACTCGGGTGACTGCAGGGCGTCGATGTCGAGCAGCGCAGCGGAGGCTTCCGGCGCGACGAGGATGAGGGCCACGACGTTCAGTGCGGTGAAGCCGAGCGCACCGAGCACCATGATCCACAGCAGCTTGGTGGTCGAGGCCTTGAGCCACTCGGCGCGCACGAGGTGGAGCAGGTTGCCGGTCACAGAGCACCCCCGGGATTTCCGGAGGCGGTGAGTTCCAGGAACACCCGCTCGAGGTCGCCCGCCGAGCTGGAGAGCTCATGCACCTCGATGCCGCGGGTGAACGCGACGTGGCCGACTTCGGCCGGGCTCAGCCCGAGCACGGACAAGGCTCCCTCGCCCGCCGGGTCGACGCTGGCGTGCGGCGCGGACTCGCGCAGCGCCGCAGCGAGCGCCTCGGTGGACGGTGAGCGGACCGTGGTGTGGCTGGTGGCGGTCTTCTCGAGGTCGGCCAGGGTGCCCGCGTGGACGAGCTCGCCGCGGCTGATGATGACGACGTCGTCGACCGTCTGGCGCACCTCGGAGAGCACGTGGCTGGACACCAGCACGGTGCGTCCCTCCGCCGCCAGCGCCCGCAGGAAGGTCCGCAGCCAGGCGATGCCCTCAGGGTCAAGTCCGTTGGCGGGCTCGTCGAGCAGCAGGGCGCCGGGATCGCCGAGGAGGGCCGCGGCGAGGGCGAGTCGTTGACGCATGCCCAGCGAGAAGCCGCCCACCTTGCGGCCGGCAGCCGTCGTGAGCCCGACGGTCTCGAGGGACGCGTCCACCCGGCGCGCGTCCAGCCCGGCCGCGGTCGCGATGACCCGCAGGTGGTTGCGCGCGGTGCGGGCGGGGTGGAAGCCGCTGGCTTCCAGCGCCGCCCCGACCATGCGGGTCGGGTCCGGCAGGGCGCGGTACGGCGCCGAGCCGATGTGGGCCGAGCCCGACGTCGGTGTCACGAGGCCGAGCAGGCAGCGCAGGGTGGTGGTCTTTCCCGACCCGTTCGGGCCGAGGAAGCCGGTGACGCGACCGGGGCTGACCTCGAAGGAGAGGTCCTTGACGGCGGTGACGCTGCCGAACCGCTTCGTCAGCCCGACGACGTGGAGTGGTTCGCCGGTGGGGGGCACGCCACCACGCTATCGGGCCAGTCGGCCGCACACCTTCGATGCGTCGCCAGTTGTGGCCAAATCCACTCGGCATGTCGGGGCCACAAGTGACGACGCATCGGAGGGCTAGGCGTGTGCCGGTTCCTTCTCTTCCTCGCTGATCTGCTCGAGTGACTTGCCGGTGGTCTCCGGGACCTTCATCTTCACGAAGAAGATCGACGCGAGCGCGAACGCCGTGAAGATCCCGTACGCGATGGTCAGGCTCTGGGCCGCGATCGGCGGGAAGGCCGTCGAGACGATGAAGTTCGCGATCCACTGCGCTGACGCGGCAAGGGCCAGCGCTGCCGCCCGGATCCGGTTCGGGAACATCTCGCCCAGGAGCACCCACACCACAGGGCCCCACGACATGCCGAAGAAGAACACGTAGGCGTTGAAGGTGATCACGGCGATCGTGGACGCTGCCCCAGTGAGCGACGGCTCCATGCCGCCCGTGCCGTTGGCGACCTGTGGGGCGGTCCCGAAGATGACAGTGAGGGCCGCGAGCGTGAGAGCCATCCCGGCGGAGCCGGTGAGCAGGAGTCGCTTGCGGCCGACCCGGTCGATGAGGGCGATCGCGATCAGCGTGGTGCCGACGTTGACCGCGTTGGTGATCATCGAGGTGAGGAACGCCTGGTCCTGGGTGAACCCGACCGACTCCCAGATCAGGTTGGAGTAGTAGAAGACGGCATTGATGCCGACGAACTGCTGGAAGGCGCTGAGCAGGATGCCGATCCAGACGATCGGCATGAGCCCGAAGCGCGAGCCGCGGAGGTCGGACACGCTCGACTTGTTCGAGCCGAGCATTGACAGCCGGATCTCCTCGACCTTGCCGCTCTGGTCGGTGGTGAACACGCTCTCGAGCACGGCCCGGGCCTCGTCTAGCTTGCCGCGCTCGACCAGGAAGCGCGGTGACTCGGGGATTCGCAGGGCCATGAGGAAGTAGACGGTCGCGGGGATGAGCATGATGAGGAACATCCACCGCCATGCCTCGATGCCGAGCAGCCACTCTGCCTCCGAGCTGCCCGCCCACGAGACCATGAGGTAGTTGGTCACGCCGGTCGCCAGGATGCCGAGCACGATGGCCAGTTGCTGGAGCGAGCCCATCCGGCCGCGAAGCTGCGCCGGCGAGATCTCCGCGATGTACATCGGCGCCACGACGCTTGCGACGCCGATGCCGGCCCCGCCGATGAGCCGCCAGATCATCAAGACCTCGACGTTCGGGGGGAACGCGGTGCCGATGGCACTGACGGCGAACAGCACTGCAGCAATGAGCATGACGCGGCGCCGGCCGAAGGCGTCCGCGAGCTGCCCGGCGAACCACGCGCCCACGGCCGATCCGATGAGCGCAATGGACACGACGAGGGCCATGAGCCCCGAACTCAGTCCGAACTCGTTGGCGATGGCGGTGTTTGCCCCGTTGATGACCGCCGAGTCGAAGCCGAACAGGAACCCGCCCATGGCCGCCGTGCTCGCGAGGCGCACAACCCTGCCGGTTCGGTAGGTCTCCGCGGGGCCGTTGCCGGCCATGATCGGGGCTCCGTGCGCCATGGTGACCTCCGTGATCCTCGTCTCGTGATCCGGCCGGGCGATGCGGGTACTCGCCCGCAGGGGACGGTGAACGAGGCGACCGTAGCGTTATTGGCATCCGCGCGGGTGGCTTACCCTTGTTGGGTGATCCCGCGCCGCGCCACCGTTCTGTCCTGGGCCAGCGTCGCTGCGTGCGCCGGCCTGCTCGCCTCGGGGCTGCTTGCCCCGGGGGCTGCCAACGCCGCCGCCCGGCCCATGGCCGAGCCCGCCACCGTCCCGGGAGCCCCCACGATCACCACCGTCACCGCGGGAACCGCCAGCGGTTCCCTCGTGGTGGGCTACCTGCCTCCGTCGACGGACGGCGGTACGCCCGTCGTGCGATACGACGCGACGCTGGATGCCGGCATCACATGGTGGCCGTGCGCGCCGACCCCGGGGTCGTGCTCGCTGACCAACCTCACCGACGGACGCACGTACACCTTCGCCCTGCGTGCCGTGAACGCCGTCGGGCCGGGGCCGGCCAGCGCGGCTGCAATCGGCGTGCCAGCGATCCCCGCCGGATCCGACCCCGACAAGCCCGTGAAGCTGCCCAAGCCCCGCACCTGGGTGACGGCGAGCTTCAATGCCGCCAGCAACCACCTCGGCGTCGACGGCAGCAAGGTCAAGCTGG
Organism: Actinomycetota bacterium; assembly: GCA_030645615.1. Lineage (GTDB taxonomy): Bacteria > Actinomycetota > Actinomycetes > S36-B12 > S36-B12 > UBA10649. The sequence continues at coordinate 59,432 of JAUSNB010000053.1, forward strand.
GCGTGGGCACGCTGCCCCAGCTGACGTTCAGCCGGGCGATCCCGGACAAGGCCGTGGTGGAACGCCACCTCGTCGTGCGGGCACGCCTCGCCGACGGCAGGGTGCGCACCGTCAAGGGCGCCTGGGGCTGGATGGACGACCGCACCGCGGTCTTCCGCCCCCAGAAGTTTTGGCCAGGCCACGCCACCATCACCATCACGTCGACCATGGATCGTGCGGTGCTGGGCAAGTCGGGCAAGCGCTACCTCATCGGGGCCGAGTCCTTGGGCACGACGTACACCTTCCGTACGGCGCGGGCCCTGATCATCAAGGTCAACGGCGCCACGACCCGGATCAAGGTGTACATCGACGGCGAGAAGGTCAAGGACTTCCCAACCTCGCTGGGCAAGGCTGGCTGGGAGACCCGCACCGGCGTCAAGGTCATCAGCACGGACAAGGAGCCGACGCACACGTACACCAGCACCTCACTCGGGCTCGACCCGAGCGAGGAGTCATACGTGCTCGCGAACATTCCGTGGAACACCCGCCTCACCCCGACCGGTGAGTTCATGCATTCGGCACCGTGGGCGTATGGCCGCCTCGGGCGATACAACGGATCGCACGGCTGCACGAACATGTACGAGTCGGACGCCAAGTGGATCTACGACAAGACCATCCCCGGTGACGTCGCCGTCTACACCGAGACCGGTGGCCAGCCGGTCCAGTCGTGGAACGGCCCGGGCGGGCTCTGGAACATCCCGTGGGAGTCCTGGCTGAAGAAGTCCGCCCTGGGCAACGTCACGGGCGCACCCGACACGACCGATCCGTCCAAGCCGCAGCCCGGCGACGACACCGGTCCCGTCGGCGCCTGATCGCCGTCTCAGCATGACGACGTTCGCTGAGGCCACCCGCGTGGTCCGGTCCGGCGACTCCGCCTATGCCTGGCACGTACCGGAAGGCTGGGCTCAGGGCAGGGGGGCCTGGGGCGGCCTGGCGGTCGCGGCTTTCGTCGGGGCCATCGTCGACAGCGAGCCCGACCCCGCACGAGTCGTGCGATCGGTGTCGGCCGAGATCGCCGCACCGGCCCGGGTAGGACCGGTGACGATCACGACCAGGCTGCTGCGCAAGGGCTCGGCGCTGTCCCTGTGGAATGCCATGGCCCACGACCTCGACGGCGGGCTGATTGGCAGCCTGAGCGCCGTCCTGGCCGCGCCCCGTCAGGATCTGCCGGAGATCTCCGGCTGGGGACTGCCGGGAGCCCCGGCCGTGGCGGCGGCCGACGACGTGGCAGTAGTCCCGCTGCGCGCCCCCTTGGGCCCGGAGTTCATGCAGCATCTGGAGTTCCGGCCCATCGACGGACTGCCCCTGGCCGCGGCGCAGGCGCAGGCGCGCGGGTGGATCCGGCTGGAAGCACCCGTCCCGCACACGTCGGCATCGCTCCTGGCGCTGGTCGACGCATGGTGGCCGGCCACCCTGCCCGCACTGGACTCCTTCCGGCCCCTTGCCACCGTGAACTTCTCCGCGAACCTTCTTGTCGACCCGGCGTCCGTGCCCGGCGACCAGCCCCTGCTCCATGTCGGCCATGCCAGCGGTGTCATCGACGGCTACGTCAGCGAGACCCGGCAGCTGTGGACCGCTGATGGGCGGCTGGCCGTCGACAACCTTCAGTCGATCGTCCTGATCGCGTGAGTCAGGCCCGGGCACCCCGCGTTGCGTGCGCGGTTCGCGTGACAGGATGACGCCATGAGCGACGCCCCCGTGACGCCGTCCAGCCGACGCATCGCCAACGCCGCGCTGGGCGCGCTTGGGCCCGACCGAAACCTCGCCGAACGCGTGGCCCTCTTCGCGGCGGCCGCATCCGTCGGCCCCTCGTTCGAGCCAGGCCTGCAGCCGCGACGCACGATGGACCAGGCCATCGCGACCGGGCTCATCTCGGCCACGACCCTGTCCGCCGTCACCGTCGCGCAGAGCGCGATCGACTCTGTTGGCCGGCTCATCACGGGTCGCCGGAGCGACACGGCCTCCGTCGCTGCCCGCCTGGCCTTCACGATCGGCACGAACGTCGTGGTCGGTGCCGTCGCGGAGGGCCTGGCCAGGTCGATCCCTCCGCGCGAGGACGAGAAGCTCCGGCGCGGCCTCCTGCGGGTGGCGGCCAATCGCACGTCGCGGGTAGCGGCCACGGGGGCGGCGGTCTCCGCGGTCATCGGCGCGGCGGACCTGGTGGCCGAGGCCAACCCCAGCCGGACCTGGCTCACTCGGCTGCCCGTGGCCATCCCCGCCGGTGTCGCCGCCTCGGCCTTCCAGATCCACCGCACGCACCGGCGGGCCGCCGCGGCTGGCGACAAGACGATCGCCAACGTGTCCACCCGCAACTCCGCGCTCATCGCCGTCGGCGTGGGGGCGGGGGTCATTGCCCTGCAGGCGGGGGAGCGGCTCATCGCGCACGGCGTGGCCCGCGGGCTGGCCCGCGTCGCGCCTCGGTACGACGTCGTGTCCAACCCGATCGGACACGCGGCCGCCTTGACCATCCTCGGCGTCGGCATGTACGCGGGCTATGAGTACGTGGTGCGTCGGGTGGAGGCCGGCGGCGCCGCCGTCGAGCCGGCCTACGAGACCCCGGCAACCTCGCGCTTCGTCTCCGGGGGTCCCGAGAGCCTGGTCCCGTTCGCCACCCTGAGCCGCGAGGGCCGCCGCTTCGTCAACATGGCGCTGACCCGCGATGAGATCGAGCTGGTCATGGGCGAGCCCGCTGTCGCCGACCCCGTCCGGGCGTTCGTGGGGCTCGACACGGCAGCGGAACTCGAGGACCGCGTCGACATCCTCATGGACGAGCTCGTGCGCACGAAGGCATTCGAGCGCAAGGTGCTGTGCTTCGCCTCGCCCACGGGCTCGGGCTACATCAACTACGTGGCTGCCGAGGCGCTGGAGTACATGACGCTCGGCGACTGCGCCACCTTCACGATGCAGTACTCGATGCTGCCGTCGTCGATGTCGCTCACCCGCACGGGTCTGGCGATCGAGCAGAACCGCGACATCATGCATGCGGTCACCGGCTACCTGCGGGGGATGGATCCGGACAAGCGCCCTCGCTACGTGCTTTTCGGCGAGAGCCTCGGCGCGCTGACCATGCAGGACATCTGGCGCCACCGAACCGTCGAGGCCATGGACCGCGACTTCGTGCACTCGGGGATCTACCTCGGCACTCCCTCCGGTACTGAGTTCGCGAAGGCCTGGCGCTTCAACCCGGCCAAGGTGGATCCGGCCGGCAAGGTCCTCGAGGTCGACAATTTCGGGCAGTACCTCGACCTGCCCGAGGAGCACCGGCAACGGGTCAGGCACGTGCTCATCAGCCACTACGACGACCCGATCCCCAAGTTCGGAACCAACATCCTGCTGCGCCGGCCCTGGTGGCTCGGACCGGCCGAGGAGCGCCCCGACGGCCTGCCCAAGTCGACGACCTGGCGGCCCGGCACGACGTTCGTCCTCACCGGCGTGGACCTCATCAACGCCATGGAGGTCGTGCCCGGCACCTTCGGCCGGCGGGGCCACGACTACCGCGAGGACATCGCCCGGTTCGTGTCCGCGGCGTACGACCTGCCCGTCACCGGCGAGCAGTTGCTCGAGATCGAGCGGGCTCTTCGGCAGCGCGAGCTCGAGTGGGCGCAGGCACGTGTCGTCACGGAGCAGATCGCCCGCGCCAAGGATGCCCTCATGCGCGAGTTCAAGACGTGGGGGGTCAGCAGCGGCAGCGACCTGCAAGCCGACGCCGTGCTGCGCCAGGTGCTGGCATCGTCGTCAGCCGGCGGCGGGATCAAGGCCGAGGTCCGCGAGCAGGTCGACCCACTCGACCCTGCCTAGCCGCACCAGCGTCTCTTGGCCGCACCGGCACCGCCACGCCAACCGGGGGCTACAGGACGATCGACTCGGCGTTCGCCAGGATCCTGCGGACGTACTCCTCGGTCTCCGGGTACGGCGGCACTCCGTCGTAGCGCAGGACGGTCGAGAACCCGGCGTTGTAGGCGGCCAGCGTGTTGCGCAGGCGGTTGCCGGACGCCTCGCGCACGAGCCGGCGGTTGACGCAGTTGAGCTCGGCCGCGGCGTGGATCGCGTCGACGGGATCCCACACGCTGGCCTTCCCGTCCGCGTTGGCGTCGATGCCGTACTGCTTCCAGACCGCGGGCATGAACTGCGCGATTCCCCGCGCGCCGGCCGGCGAGACCGCTTCGGGGTCCCAGCCGCTCTCGGCCGCGATCTGCGCGGCGAGCACCTCGACCGGCACGGCATCGCATCGTGCGGCGGCCTCCCGGATCACGGCCCGGTACTCCTCGGGCACCACGATCGGCCCACCGAGGTAGCCCTGGTCCCGGGCGCTGCCGACGGCGAGCACCGCGCCGCCGACCATGCCGGTAACCAGCACCGCGCAGGTGACGAGGGCCACGGCAACCCGTCCGCGGCGCGTGCGGCGCCGTCGCCGAACCGGTGCCGGAGTGCCCGTCATGCTCATGCGTCCACGGTAACCCACGGGCAGCGGCCGGGGATCCAGGCGCAAGACGGCCGGCCGGGCGCGTACGGTGGTGCGGTGACGATCGAGCCCGCGGGCGGCACCCCCGCCTCCTTGCCACCGGGCGCGGGCGACATCTCGGCGGGCCAGCTCGAGGGCATGTTCCAGCAGCGGCTGGCGGAGGCATTCGCCGCCCTGGGGTGCTTCAACCTCGCGGTCTTCGGCAAGACCGGGGTGGGCAAGTCCACGCTGGTCAACGCGATCTTCGGCCGCGACGTCGCCCTCACCGGCGTGGGCCGTCCCGTCACGAAGGGCCTGGTCTACTACCGCCATCCTGACGGCTTCCTGGGGCTGTACGACTCGGAGGGCTTCGAGACGGGCACGGCAGGCGACGCCATCGTCGATGGCCTGCGCAGGCTTGTGGGGGAGTACCGCCAGGGCTCGGTGGACCTGCAGATCCATGCGGCGTGGTACCTCGTGCGCTGGTCGGATCGCCGCTTCGAGTCGGCCCAGGAGCAGTTCGTCCGGGAACTGGCCGGGCTGGGCCTGCCGGTGATGGTGGTGATGACCCAGGTGCCCACGCGGGACGGGCAGGTGCACCCCGATGCGCGGGAGTTCGCGGAGTACATCGAGGGGCTGGGGCTCCCGATCCGCGCCGGCGGACGCGTGGTGCTGACCAATGCACGGATGGACGAGTTCTCCGGCAGCCCGGTGAGCGGGCTGCAGGACCTGCTCGATGCGACATACGACGTGGTCCCGGAAGCAGTCGCCGGGGCGCTGACGGCCGCGCAGGTCCTGGACATAGGCCGAAAAAAAGCCCGCGTGGCGACGATCATCAACCAGGCCGTCGCCGTCGCCGCTGGTATCGGCGCAACCCCGATCCCCTTCGCTGACGCCGCCCTCCTGGTGCCCAACCAGGTCACGATGATCGCCCGGATCACCGCGGCCTACGGCCTTCCGCCCAACCGGTCCAAGGCCTTCGCGGCGGCCGGTGCCGTCGTCCTGACCGGCGGGGCCACCATGGCCGGGCGCTACGCGGTGACCAGCCTGCTCAAGTTCGTGCCCGGGGGGATGGTGGCCGGTTCGGCCATCTCTGCGGCAGTGGCGGGGACGCTCACGAAGGCCGTGGGCCTGGCCTGGTCGCGGGTGTGCGAACACGCCCTCGGGCTGACCCCCGAGGGTCGCGACCAGTTCTTCAACAGTCCGCAGGTCACCGAGCGCTTCCTGTCCTACCTCAAGGAGGCCAAGCGCTCGCGCTGACGCGAACGCGGCCGAGTGTTAGCGTCGCATCACTACTCGGGAGGACCCATGAAGAAGGCATTCTTCGCCGTAGCCGCGCTGGCCGGAGCCGCCGCGGGCGTGGTCCTGTGGCGACGCCGCGGACGCACCGACGACGTGGACGCGACGGCGAGCCTGTGGGCCGACTCGGTCACGTCCGCCGCGGGGATGGCCGCGAGCAAGGTATCGGCCGCCGCGGGCCGGGCGGCCGGCGCGACCGACGCCGCCGCGCAGAAGGTCGCTGACGCAGCTGCGAGCGTCGGGGTCTCCGCGGCCGAGGCCGCCGACGCGACGAGCAAGGCGGCGGAGCAACTCGCCGAGAAGACCGGCACCGCTGCCCACCAGCTCGCCGACGCCGCAGCCGATGCCGCGAGCGCTGCGGCCGAGGACGTCGCGGCGGACGATGCGGCGCACGAAGCCGTGAAGGCCGCCGTCCAGGATGCGACTACCGAGGACGAGCCGGTGGCGAAGAAGCCTGCCCGGGCCCGCGCCAAGGCCCCCAAGGACGCGCCGGAACAATAGAGGGCCCCGCTGCGTTTGCCTGAGGGCCATCAGCGGCGACCGGCATGAAGCGGAGATGACCATGCGTCCGGCCGAGGACCTGTTCACGATCCACAGCGAGGCGCAGTTCGACGAGCCTCCGGTCATGCTCTATGCGTTCTCGGGCTTCGTCGATGCCGGTGCCGGCGTGCGCATGGCTGCCGATCACCTCCTGCAGTCCCTCCCGCACCGGCTGCTGGCCTCATTCGACGCCGATGAGCTGCTCGACTACCGCGCCCGCAGGCCGCGGATGACCTACGTCGTCGACCACTTCGCCTCGGTCGAGATCCCTCAGCTGGTCCTGCACGAGGTCACCGATGAGAGCGGCCAGGGCTTCCTGCTGCTGACCGGGCCTGAGCCGGACTACCAATGGCAGCGGTTCATGGCCGCCGTCGACCTCGTCATCGCGCACTATGGGGTGCGCCTGGCCGTGGGCCTGTCGGCCATCCCCTGGCCCAGCCCGCACACCCGACCCCTGGGGCTGACGGTCCACGGCAGCGAGGCGGAACTGCTCGCCGGGCACGTGTCCGTGCTCGGCGAGATCGAGGTTCCCGGGCACGTCGGCGCCATGCTGGAGCTGCACATCGGCCAGCAGGGCCTGCCCTCGATGGGGATCACCGCCCAGGTGCCGCACTATCTCGTGCAGTACGAGTTCCCGCGCGCGGCCGCCACCCTGCTGCAGGGCGTCGCCGGCGCGACCGGCCTGGTCCTCCCGGTGGATGCGCTCCAGCCGGCCGCGATGCAGGCCGATGCGGATGTCGCCGCCCAGCTATCAGGGAACGAGGAGTTCGCCGCTGTCGTCACCGCGCTGGAGCAGCAGTACGACCAGCTCGCCGCCGTCTCGGGCGGTGCGCCAACCGCCGGGTCCGACCTGACCGGCGGCCGGATCCCCACCGGCGAGGAGATCGCCGCGCAGGTAGAGCAGTTCCTGTCGACCCTCGAGGACCATGACGACCCCGAGAAGCAGACGGACGCCTGAGGCGAAGGCGCTGCGAGCCCTATCGGCAGACGGTCCCGCGGGCCGGCATCGTCCCGTCGAGCAGGTAGGCGTCGATCGCCCGGTCAACGCACGGTGAGCCGCCCCCGTACGCCGTATGCCCGTCACCGTCATAGGTCAGCAAGGTCGACGTGCTGAGCTGTCGGCTCAGGGCCTGCGACCACCAATAGGGCGTGGCAGGGTCGTACGTCGTGCCGACGACCAGGATGGGCGCGACGGTCGTCGTCGCGGCAGGGGCCGGGGTGCGCGGGGAGTGGCCGAACCACGTTGTGCAGGGGGCATTGCCCCATGCCATGGCCTTGGCCAGTTCGGGCACGTCGGCGCCCTTGGACCACGCGGCGGCGGCAGCCCTGAGGCCGGCGCTGCCCGGAGGGGCGGGCAGGTCCCAGCACGAGATGGCGTAGAACGCCGAGGTCATGTTGCTGCCGAAGGTGTCCGGGCCGGTTCGATCCGAGGCCATGTCCGAGATCGCGAGCATCCCGCTGCCGTCGCCTTGCTCGGCCTGCGCGAGCGCGCGTCGGAGCGCGGGCCACAGGAGCGTCGTGTACATGGGGTAGAACACGGCCGTGATGGCCTCCGCCTGGTTCAACGGCCGGCCCCGGTCGGTAGGCATGGGCGAGCGGTCCAGGCCAGCGAGCAGCACGTTGATCCCGCGCAGCACCGCCTGGGCCGACCCGCGATAGGGGCAGCTGGACCGTTTCGCGCAGTCCGCGGCGAAGCGCTTCAGGGCCCGCTGGAACCCGCGCGACTGGCCCTCGGAGATCTCCATCGCCCCCAGTGATGGGTCGAGCGCCCCGTCGAGGACCATGCGGCCAACCCGGTCAGGGAAGACCTCGGCGTAGCGGGTGCCGAGGAAGGTCCCGTAGGAGAAGCCCAGCCAGTTGAGCCTGGCGTCACCGAGGGCCTGGCGCAGGATGTCCATGTCGCGGACGGTGTTCTCGGTGCCGACGTGCCGCGCCAGCGTGGGCGACTTGCTCAGGCACCCGCGGGCGACCTGCGCCGCCCGGCGCATGAGGGTCCGCTCCTGGGCCCGCGTGCTGGGCGACCCGTCGGTCGCCAGCCACACGGAGGTCTGGCGACCGGTGAGGCAGGTGATCGGGGCGGACTGCGCCACCCCGCGCGGGTCGAAGCCGACGATGTCGAACTCGGCGGCGACGGCCGGGGCGACGTACTCGGCCACGTACGACGTGAAGTCGACGCCGGAGCCGCCTGGCCCCCCGGGATTGATGATGAGCGAGCCCTGGCGCTGGGCCGGTGACCCGGTGGCGTGGTAGCGGGCCACCCTGATCCGGATCGCCGTGCCGGTCGGTGCGGAGTAGTCCAGCGGGACGGTCAGCCAGGCGCAGGACAGGCCCCTGCTGCACGGCGCCCAGGCCAGCGCCTGCCCATAGTAGGAGGCGAGGTCCGCGGGCGGCTGGTCGACGGCCGGCAGGAAGGTGCGGGGCTCGGCGACCGCGGCGGCCGGCACCTGCGGAAGCACCCCGGCCGACACGGCGACCAGCGTGGTGATGACGGCTGCGGCGGACAGGCGGGCCAGCGAGCCACGGGGGCGCCGAGGTGGTGTCACGGGGCCACGGTACGTCACGGCACCGTCGCGGCGACCCCGGGTGCTCAGGCCCGAGTCGGCGGATCCGCCCGCCCGTGGCAGGCTTATCCGGGTGCCCCCGCCGCGGGGGAGCGAGAGGATCCCCATGAGTGGCAACGCCACGTTCCGGTTCACGGACACCGCCGTGCTGTCCGTCACCGTGGCCGAGGCGCCGATCGTGGTCACCTCGGACGAGTTCGACGCCCAGCTCGCCGACACCTACGCTCGCGTCGGCCTGCGCCCGGGCATGCTGGAGGCGCTGGCAGGGATCGTGGAGCGCCGGTGGTGGCCCGAGGACGTGACCTTCGCCGACGCGGCGGCCATGGCCGGGGCCAAGGCGATCGCCGAGGCCGGCATCGACCCTGCCGCCGTCGGCCTGCTCATCGACACGTCCGTGTGCCGTGACCACCTCGAGCCGTCCGCTGCGGTCGACGTCCACGAGCAGCTCGGGCTCGGCACCGCCTGCCTGAACTTCGACCTCTCCAATGCCTGCCTGGGCTTCGTCAACGGAATGCAGCTCGCCGGCATGATGATCGACACGGGGCAGGTCGACTACGCGCTCATCGTCGACGGTGAGGGTGCCCGTCGCACGCAGCTCGCCACCATCGCGCGGCTCCAGCGGCCCGAGACGACCCGCGACGACGTCATGGACAACTTCGCCTCGCTGACGCTCGGGTCGGGGGGTGCGGCCATGGTCCTGGGACGGGCCTCGACCCATGCCGAGGGACATCGCTTCGTGGGTGGCGTTGCGCGCGCCGCCACCCAGTACAACACCCTCTGCATCGGGGACCTCGACGAGATGCGCACCGATTCCCGGGCGTTGCTCGACGCTGGTGTTGAGCTGGCCCGCGACGCATGGGCTGATGCGCTGGCGGAGTTCGACTGGACCGACCTCGATGCCTACGTCATCCACCAGGTCTCCCAGGTGCACACGGCCGCCATCACGTCCGCCCTCGGCATCGATCCAGGCCGCACGCCGGTGATCTTCCGCACGCGGGGAAATGTCGGGCCTGCGTCGATCCCATTCACCCTCGCCCTCCACTCGGCCGACTTCGAATCCGGCCAGCGGATCGCCTGCATGGGCATCGGCTCCGGGCTGAATGCAGCGGTCGTCGAGATCGCCTGGTGACGGACCCCTCGCCGGCAGAACTGCCCCCCGAGGGGCTGCCGGGACTGGACGCCCGATGGTCGCGGCTGGTCGCTGCCCGGGACGCCGACGGGGTCCGGCGCACCTGGCACGTTCTGGACACTCACGCGGGCGACGGTCGGGGAACCCCTGCCCTGACCGTGCTGTGCGTGCACGGCAACCCCACCTGGTCCTACCTGTGGCGGGCGGTGCTGGCCAAGGCCCCGCACGACGTTCGCGTCGTTGCCGTGGACCAACTCGACATGGGGTACTCCGAGCGGACGGCGACGGTGCGGCGGCTCGCCGACCGGATCGACGACCTGGCCGCCGTCGTCGAGGCACTCGGGATCGCGGGACCGGTCGTGACGGTCGCTCACGACTGGGGTGGCCCGATCTCGCTGGGCTGGGTCCTCGCGCACCGGGCCCAGGTGGTCGGCGTCGTCCTGCTGAACACGGCCGTCCACCAGCCAGCCGACTCGGCATCTCCAGCCCTGATCCGGCTGGCCCGCTCCGGGCCGCTGCTGCGGGCCAACTCCGTCCAGACGCCCGCTTTCGTGCGTGCCACCACCGCCCTCAGCGGCCCGGGGATGCCACGCAGCGTGGCGGCGGCCTTCGCGGCCCCCTACCGCGGGGCCGGTCGCCGCGAGGCCATCGGTGCCTTCGTCGCGGACATCCCGTTCGAGCCGGGGCATCCCAGCGCCGCGGCGCTGGACCAGATAGCCGACGGCATCCGGTCGCTCGACCTGCCGGCCCTCCTGCTGTGGGGTCCGGGCGACCCCGTGTTCGCCGACCGGTACCTGCACGACCTGATCGACCGCCTGCCGCAGGCTGACGTGCACCGCTACGAGGGAGCCCGCCACCTGGTCAGCGAGGACGCCCCGGCGCTGGTCGACGACCTGTGGACGTGGATCGCCGACCAACGGGCGGCGTCGTGGCGGCTGGCGGACGTCGCCGGTATCGGCGGGACGGCCGGCTCTGGCCAGGCCTCCCCGGACGTACCCATCTGGGCCGGCCTCTCCCGGCGGTCAGCCGAGACTCCGGGCGCGATGGCCCTAGTCGAGCCGTACGACGGCGGCTGGCGCCGGGTGACCTGGTCGCTGCTGGCCCGCCAAGCGGACCTGCTCGCCGCCGGGCTCGCGGCCCGCGGGATCCGCCGCGGGGATCGCGTGGCGGTGCTGATCCCACCGGGGGCCGACCTCGTCGCGGTCGTCTACGCGTGCTGGCGGATCGGGGCGTCGGTCGTCGTCACGGACGCGGGCCTGGGCGTGCGGGGGATCCACCGCGCCCTGCGCGGGGCCTGGCCCCGGCACGTCATAGGCATACCGAAGGGCCTCGCCCTGGTTCGCGCCACCCGGCTCCCCGGCGCTCGGATTGCCGTGCGAGAACTGCCCGCGATCGCCCGCCTCGGGCAGGTACGCCCGATGCCGGCGCCTCCGGGCCGGCAGGACGAGGCCGTCGTGGTGTTCACGTCGGGATCCACCGGCCCCGCCAAGGGCGTGGTCTACCGCCACGGTCAATTGCAGCGCACCCGGGACCTGCTCGCCGCGCACTACGCCCTCGACGACTCCGATGCCCTCGTGGCGGCGTTCGCGCCCTGGGCGGTCCTCGGCCCCGCACTGGGCATCTCCTCGGTGATCCCGGACATGGATGTCAGTTCGCCGCGGACGCTGACTGCCTCAGCGCTGGCTGAGGCCGTCCAGGCCGTTCACGGCACCGTGATGTGGGCCTCGCCTGCCGCCATCACCAGCGTCCTGGGGTCGGCTGGCGACCTCACGCCGCAGCAGCGGGCCTCCTTCGGGTCACTGCGGCTCGTGCTCGGTGCGGGGGCGCCGGTCAAGCCGGCCCTGCTGCACGGGATGCGGTCGCTGTGCCCGCAGGCCGACGTGCGGACTCCGTACGGCATGACCGAGGCCCTGCCCGTGTGCGACGTCTCGGTCGGCGAGATCGACCAAGCGGGACCCGGCGACGGGGTCCTGGTCGGCCGTCCCCTCCCGGGGGTCGATGTTCGGATCAGCGCCGTGGACGATGCCGGGCGCGCCGATGGCCCGCTCACCGACGAGGCCGGCCTGCTCGGCGAGGTGGTCGTGCGGGGGCCGCACATCAAGGACAGGTACGAGCGGCTGTGGGCCACCCAGCGCGCCAGCGCCCGAGACTCGGGCTGGCACCGCACGGGCGACCTCGGCCACCTCGACGTCGAGGGTCGGCTGTGGATAGGCGGCCGCCTGGCTCACGTGGTCACCACGGCTGACGGCCCGCTGGCCCCCGTGGGGGTCGAGCAGCGGGTCGAGCGGCTCCCCGGGGTACGGCACGCCGCGTGCGTGGGCGTTGGCCCCGCCGGGACGCAGGTACCGGTCGTCTTCGCCGTCATGGACGGCGTCCGCTCCGGGCTGGCGGGCCTCGAGGTGACCGAGCGGGTACGCGAGGCCGCCGGGGTGCCCGTGGCCGCCGTCCTCGCGCTCGATCGCCTGCCCGTCGACATCCGGCACAACTCGAAGGTGGACCGGGCCCTCCTTGCGCTCGTCGCCGGTGCCGTGCTGGCCGGCCACCAGGGCCGCTCGGGCCGGGCGAACGGAACCCCGGCGTGAAGGTCCTCGTCACCGGCGGCCGCGGACTTCTCGGCAGTGCGGTGGTGCGCGAACTGGTCCAGCGCGGGCGGGACGTCACGGTCCTGCAGCGCCATCCGTCCGGGGCGGTGGGCGTGCGCGAGGTGCTCGGCGACGTCGCCGACCCAGCGGCGGTTGCCCGGGCGGTCGCGGGCTGCACCGCGGTCGTGCACCTGGCGGCCCATGTCTCGATGGTCGGGCCGTGGGAGGAGTTCGAGCGGGTCAACGTTCACGGCACCGCGACCGTGCTGGCCGCCGCGCGTGCGGCGGGGGTGGACCGGTTCGTCCAGGTGTCGTCGCCGTCTGTCGCGCACGTCGGTGAGCCGTTGGTCGGGGCCCTCGCGCAGCCCGCGGACCCGGCGGGCGCCCGCGGCAACTACGCCCGAAGCAAGGCGATGGCGGAGTTGCTGGCCCTGGGCGCAGACCAGCCGGGGTTCGCGGTGACGGCCATCCGGCCGCACCTGGTGTGGGGCCCCGGCGACGAGCAGCTGGTCGGCCGGATCGCCGAGCGGGCCCGAGCGGGCCGCCTCGTCCTGGTCGGCCGCGGGACGGCGCTCATCGACACGCTCTACGTCGACAACGCGGCGGAGGCCCTGGCGCACGCGCTGGACCGGTGCCACCTCCCGGACGTGCACGGGCAGGCGTTCGTGGTGACGAACGGCGAGCCACGGACGGTGGCGGAGGTCTTCGGCCGCATCGCGGCCGCCGCCGGTGCCGCTCCACCCACCCGGCGGGTGCCGTTCCGGCTGGCCCGGGCCGCCGGAGCGGGCCTTGACCTCGCGTGGGAGCGCACGGGACGCACCGACCTGCCGCCCCTGACCGCCTTCCTGGCCGAGCAGCTGGGCACCGCGCACTGGTTCGACCAGAGGCCGGCCCGGGCAGCGTTGGCGTGGCGCCCGAGCGTGGGCCTGGACGAGGGCTTCGCCCGGTTGGCTGACTGGTTCGCCGCAGGCTGACCGGGTCGCCCGGCGTGGCGTACCGGCCGCCGGGCGATGGGCCGTCATCATGGGGAAGCGGCCGGACATGCCTCCCCGGCCGTGGCAAACGGACAGCAGAAAGGCCCCTCGAAGTATGAGTTCGAGGGGCCTTTCTGCGGAAGCGCCCGCCCACCGCCCGATTTCTCGGGGCTCCGCGACTAGTGCAGATCGCGTCGCTCATGCCACCTTGCGGCAGCATCGGCGATGTCGTTCTCGCCTCCTCGACGTCTTCCCTTCGGCCTACCCCGCCAGCACTCGGGGCCCTTCGGTGACCTCCCCAGGGGGCTGCCTCCGTCGTGCGGCTTTCCGTTCTTTCGTCGACCCGCGCCTTGCGGTGCGGTAGGTAAGTTCTACTGGGGTTCCGTCAAGCACCACAAGGGGTTTCGCGAAAGTTTCCGAGAAAGTTCTGACCCTCGCAGCACATCAAGCACTGCCCGTAACACGCGTCACTCGCGCGTGCCTGCGAGTAGGGTCACACCATGTTTCGCCGACGCTTCATGACGACGCTGGCTTTGGGAACGATGGCCATCGGTGCGCTCGCCGGCTGCGGGGGCCAGTCCGCCGACCAGCCCACGGCGTCGACCAGCGGGGAGGCCTCGATGAGCCCAGAGACGTCGGCCAGCCCAGAAGCGTCGGCAAGCCCGGTGACCTCACCACTCGCGGGCGCGACCGTCACGTACGCCTTCCACGACTCGTCGGTGCCGCCGCCCTACCACCGCAGTTACGTCCTCACCGTGACGCAGGACGAGGCGCGGATCGTCATCGACTCGTATGGCGATGTCCTCGCCGATGAGACCGCGCCCACCCCGCCGGAGGTCTGGGAGCAGCTCGCCGCCAGCCTGCCGATGGTGCAGGGACTGGTCGTCTCATCCGCCGACCCGGGCTGCACCGGCGGCACCTCCGTCGAGCTCGACATCAGCGGGGCCGCTGCTGCCCTCGTCGACGTGTACGCGGACGAGTGCGCCGGATCCAACGGAACCGCCGTCGCTGCCATCGATGCGTGGATCGCCCCGGCCCGCGCGATCTTCCCGGCCACGGACGTCCTGGCTCCCGAAGAGGAGTAGGCGCGCTGGTTGGATGGCCGGATGACCGGCCCCGGCTTCGCCTTCGAGGTCACCCATCGCCTGGCCGATGGGCCGGATGGCCGCTCCCTCGGCCGAGTCGGTGTCATCGACACCCCCCACGGCCGGATCCGCACCCCGGCGTTCACGCCGGTCGGGACCAAGGCGACTGTCAAGGCCGTCCTTCCCGGCATGATGCGCGACCTCGGTGCCCAGGTGATCCTGGCCAACGCCTACCACCTCTACCTGCAGCCCGGTGCCGACGTTGTCGAGGAGGCCGGCGGCCTGGCCGCCTTCATGGGCTGGGGCGGACCGACGATCACCGACAGCGGCGGCTTCCAGGTGCTGTCGCTCGGCGTCGGCTTCAAGAAGATCCTGGCCATGGAGTCGAGGACGGTGCGGTCGGACGACGTCATCGCGGAGGGCAAGGACCGGCTGGCCCACGTCGATGACGACGGGGTCACCTTCAAGTCGCACCTCGATGGATCCCTGCACCGGTTCACGCCCGAGGTGTCCGTCCAGGTCCAGCACCGGCTGGGCGCGGACATCATGTTCGCGTTCGACGAGTGCACGACGCTGCTGAACACCCGCGAGTACCAGGAGAGGTCGGTCGCCCGGACGCAGGCCTGGGCCGCGCGCTGCGTAGCGGAGCACGAGCGGCTGACCCGGGCCCAGCCGCTCCGGCCTTACCAGGCCCTGTTCGCCGTCGTGCAGGGCGCGCAGTACGAGGACCTCCGCCGGCAGTCTGCCCGCGGCCTCGCCGCGCTGGACGTCGATGGCTTCGGCATCGGCGGGGCGCTGGAGAAGGATCGCCTCGGCGAGATCGTGCGATGGGTCTGCGAGGAACTGCCCGAGGACCGGCCGCGCCACCTGCTCGGGATCGGCGAGGCCGATGACGTGTTCGCCGCCGTCGCCAGCGGCGCCGACACCTTCGACTGCGTCGCGCCCTCGCGCAACGCCAGGAACGGCACCGTCTACCACCGCGACCGGAGGTTCCACCTCACCAACGGGAGCTATCGCCGCGACTTCACGCCGATCGACGACGCGTGCGACTGCTACACGTGCGCCCACTACACGCGGGCATACGTCCACCACCTGTTCAAGGCCAAGGAGATGCTCGCGTCGACCCTCGCGACGATCCACAACGAGCGCTACATCGTCCGGCTCATCGACCGCATCCGGGACGCCATCGTTGCCGGTGAGTTCTGGGAACTCCGGACAGAGGTCCTGCGCCGCTAGGCCGTGCTCGGGGTCGCGTAGGTGGGCTCGGCCCGCTTGACCGCAGCGATGACGCGATAGGTCACGGGAAGGAGCACGGCCTCGATGGTCGTCTTCCAGATGAACCCGACGATCACGTAGTTCAGGAACTCGGCTCCGGTGATGATCCCGTAGAAAGCGATTGTGCAGAAGACCACGGTGTCTGCCAGTTCGCCCACGACGGTGGAACTGAGGAGTCGGACCCAGAGCAGGCGCTCCTGCGTGCGCCGCTTGATCGCGACCAGCACGTACGCATTCAGGAACTGGCCGACGAGGTAGCCCGCCATGCTGGCCAGCACGATGCGGGGGACGAACCCGAGCACGGCCTCGAAGGCCTCCTGATTGCCCCAGGCCTCGGCCGGAGGCGCGACCTGGACAAGCCAGATCATCACTGCCGCGAGCGCTGACACCGCGAAGCCAAGCAGGATCGCTCGTCGTGCCGCACCGAGGCCGTACACCTCGGCCAGCAGGTCGCCCAGGATGTAGGTCAACGGGAAGAGCAAGGCCCCGCCGTCGGTGATCAGAGGGCCGAACGCGATCAGCTTGGTTGCTGCGATGTTGGAGATGAGTAGCAACGAGACGAACCCAGCGACGATGATCGGGTAGTAGCCGTGTCCGGTCTCGGCGAAGCGGACGGGACCGGGGCGCATGGCGGACATTGAACCAGCGGGCTCGGGCTTCGGCCGTAGTCGACCCGGTCGCCGGGCGATCCATCGAGTTCTGCGTCACGATTGTGGTGACCCGGTCATCCGGTGGCCGGCACGCGAGGTGTGCGATGCGCAGGGCGATGCAGGTGCTGCTGGCGGTCGCCGCCCTCACCGTGCTGCCATTCCTGCCCGCCGGCCCGGTTGCTGCGGCATCCGCCGAAGCGGGCCCCTCGCCCCCCGCGACACTGATCCTGTTCCATGGGGAGGGGTGCCCGCACTGCGCTGCGGAGCGCGAGTTCCTTGCCGGGTTGAGCGAGCAGTATCCGGAGCTGCTGATCCAGCAGTACGAGGTCTGGAATGACGCCGGGAACCTGGCGTTCCTGGAGAGCACGGCGGCACGCATGGGGTTCGAGGCCAGCGGAGTTCCCGTGACGGTGATCGACGAGCGGGTCTGGATCGGCTTCAGCAACTCCATCGCCGAGGAGATCACGGCCGCGGTTGCCGTCGCGGTGGAGGCCGCGGGGCCGAGTGCACCTGCGGCGACGCCGGGTCCGCTTGTTTCGGACACGGCGGCAGACCAGCCCAGCGCGACGGTGGACCTCCCCTTGCTGGGGTCCGTGGACGTGGCGACCTCATCCCTCGTCGTGGCGACCCTGGCGATCGGGTTCGTCGACGGGGTGAACCCCTGCTCGCTGTGGGTCCTGTCCCTGCTGCTGGCGATGGTGCTCAGCCGCGGGTCCCGGGGGCGCGTCGTCCTCGTGGGGTCCACGTTCCTCGCCGTGACGGCAGCGATGTACGGCCTCTACATCGTCGGGTTCTACTCGGCCCTGGACTACGTCGGGAGCCTTGCCTGGATCCAGGTCGTGGTGGCCGTCGTGGCCCTTGCCTTCGGGGCCCTGCAGTTGAAGGACGGGATCCGGCCGGGGAGTGGCCCTTCCCTGTCCATCGCCGAGTCGGCGCGCCCCCGCATCTACGGCCGCATGCGCGCCGTCGCGGCCCCAGGGTCCGGGCTGGCAGCCACCCTGGCCGGCACGGTCGCCCTGGCGATCGGCGTGTCCCTCCTCGAGACGCCCTGCACCGCAGGACTGCCCCTCATGTGGACCAGCATGCTCGCCCAGCAGGGGGTATCGACCATGACCGCGGTGGCCCTCTTCGCCCTCTACATGGGGGCATTCCTCCTCGACGAACTCCTGGTCTTCGGCTTCGCCGTGGTGACACTCCGAGGGGCACGGCTCCAGGAACGGCAGGGCCGCCTGTTGAAGATCGTGGCCGGCTCGCTGCTCGTCACTCTGGGATTGACGATGCTCGTCGCTCCGGCGGCCCTTGAGACGCTGGCTGGCACGGCCATCGTCTTCGCGGTTGCGGCGATCGCCGCCGGCGGGGTCTGGTTGGCGACTCAGCGGAGTCGGCGGCCGATCCAGCGGACCTGATTCGGGCCGGGACGCCTGGCCAGAGGAGAGAAGCGGGAGGGCGCCCCCGGCAGGATTCGAACCTGCGACCTTCGGTACCGGAAACCGGCGCTCTATCCCCTGAGCTACGGGGGCTCGGGAGCAGACAGGCTATCAGCGCGCCCGAGCGGCGCGGGTGACTGGCCGTGGGCGAGGATGGCCGCGTGAACGAGCGCATGGACGTCGCGGTGGCCTACGGCCGCGGCCTCGCCGCAACTTTCACCAGCAACCGCGCGACACTCGCCGCGGGAGGCCTCGCCTACTTCGTTGCCCTGGCGCTCGTGCCCGCAGCCGTGGCGCTGGGCTGCCTTGCCGGCCTGGTCCTCGACCCGGATCAGGTGCGCTCCGCCCTGCAGGGCCTCGTCGACCGGACGCCGGGAACCAGTGAGCATGCGCAGTCCGCCATCGACGTGTTGGTCGGGCTGGTCGACAGTGCATCCGCCAGTTCCTTCACCGTCACGACGATCGTCAGCGTCGCCATCGCCGTGTACGCGGCCTCGAAGGTGGTCCTCGGCCTGCGACAGGCGCTCGATGCCTTGTTCGGGGTGACCGAGACTCGTGCGGGTCTGGTCGAGCGCGGCATCTCGGCGGTCATCACCCTGGTCGGCCTGGTCATCGCGGTCGGCCTCGTGGTGCTGCTCACCGTGCTCCCGCGAGTGCTGGACTGGATTGGGCTGGAGTCGGTGCCCACGAGCAGCGGCAGCGGCGTGGTCGACTGGCTCCTCCTGCTGGGGCTGGTGTACCTCGCCGTGCGCTGGCTGCTGCACCACGGGCCCAATGGCGGTCAACGAGTCCCGTGGTCATCGCCGGGAGTCATCCTCGCGGCCCTGTGGATCGTGGCCGTGACAGGCGGGGTCGGGATCTATGCCCGCTTCTCCGGGAGCCTGGGCGCGGCCGTCATCGTGTTCGGGGCGGCCGTGGTGCTGCTGCTGTGGCTGTACTTGTGCTTCCTGGGGCTGCTGTGGGGGGCCGCGATCGAGGCCTCCCGGCAGCGGCGAGGAGTGAGCGGAGCGAGCCCCGGAGTCGCGCCGGCATGAACGTGGCAGCGGCGAGGAGTGAGCGGAGCGAGCCCCGGAGTCGCGCCGGCATGAACGTGGCAGCGGCGAGGAGTGAGCGGAGCGAGCCCCGGAGTCGGGCCGGCATGAACGCGGCAGCGGCGAGGAGTGAGCGGAGCGAGCCCCGGAGTCGCGCCGGCATGAGTCCGGCAGCCGGGACAATCACACCAGTCGGATCGACGTCCAGTCGCAAGCATCGTTTCGATTATCGATGGATGTGTACGCGCACACCTTGAACCTGTACGTGCCGGGGCGGCCCCCCGCGGCGGGCGTGCCGGCGATCGCCCCCGTGCGCGGGTTGAGGACCAGGCCCCTGGGCAGGAACCCGGACTTGATCGAGAACTTGTAGGGGCTCCAGCCGCCGGCGGCGTTGACCGGGCCGCCACTGGGATTGGTGGGACGGGCCGCGAAGGGCCCACCGCACAGTCCGCCGGGGGCGACGGGCGGCTTGCAGAAGGACGCGCCGGGATAGGGCTTGCCGCGGTGGGCGACCGGCAGGTCCCCGCGCACGGTGAATCGGATCGAGTCGTCGTTCCCGACGCCACTGAGGGTCTGGCTCACGGTCGTCACCACAGCCGCGCCAATCGTGCCGGCGAGTTCGCACTGACCGGTGAACCGGCCGACGCCTGACGAATCGCGCGTGAACTTCACGGACCCAATGCAGTCGCCGAGGCTGGGGAAAGGCATCTGGAGGAGGCCGCTCCCGTTCGGATTGGTGATACGCCCGACCTCGATCCCCGCATCGACGAGAACCCCATCCTTCACCGTGATTGTCGACATGAGCGACGTAGTGGTGGCGCTGGGCGGCATGCCAGGAATCGCGTAACTGATCGTCATCGTCTGCTGGATGGCCACGGTGTAGACACCGTCAAAGCCGTCGAGAGCCGCGGCGGCGGCCGGAGGAATGGGCAAACCCAGAATCAAGGCCAATGGTGCGGCGACCGCCACCATCGCCCGACCGGCGGAAGTTCTCGGATGACGCATCGCTCGGAGACTCATGACATTCGCCTGGATTCACGTGTGGCCGGGTCCTCGGGAGGGCTCCCTGCCAATAGACGCTACGCCGGGAGGAACGTTGTTGCGAGCGATGCCAACCGCCTGACGAGACGGGCGTCGGCGAACCGGCTAGGACGAGAACCAGCGCGGGGGACCAGCCACCATCGCCGTGAGGAAGGCAGCCACGGCGCCGCCGATGCCTGCGGAGACCGCGCTGGTGAACGGCAGCATGAGGCCGACGAACCACGCGGCCGCGCCAAAGCCGGCCGCGGAGATCGCCGCGAATGCCAGACGCCCGCCGCCCTTGTCGCCCTCGCCGGCCTTGGCGGGGGAGCGGTCGGGGGACTTCGCCACCTCGCCCGATCCTGCCGATCCGGACTGCCCTGTGTTGCCGGCCACCTCGCGAAGCAGGCGCTCGATCTCGTCTTCGGCCATGGGGACATTGTGCCCGACCCCGAGCATCACGAAGGCCCCCACCCGGATGGGAGGGGGCCTTCGCCGAGTGTGATGTCAGGTCAGCTGGTGCGGACCTTGTCGGCCTGGGGGCCCTTCGGTCCCTGGACGATCTCGAACTCCACGACCTGGTTCTCCTCCAGGCTGCGGTAGCCGTCGGACTCGATGGCCGAGTAATGGACGAAGACGTCCGGACCACCATCGGCTTGGGCGATGAAGCCGTAGCCCTTCTCAGCGTTGAACCACTTGACGGTTCCTTGAGCCATGATGCGCATTCTCCTTGCACGGAACTTCGCGGCGGACGGGCGCCCGGCGCGCGGCCTAGCCGTTCGACCGTCGTCCCACGTCTGTGCTGTCCTGTGCAGAATCCGAGCCCAGAAAGACAGATGCCCACCTTGTGGGCGGGCATCTCAGAACGGTGGTGCTGATGTGGCCTTGCCTGGCGGAGAGCATACCCGCTCGGGCCGCTGGCGGGAACGGCATTCCCACGTCGGTACGCTCGCCGCGTGACTCCCGAGCAGGTGGCCCAGGCCGTCGCTGACGCCGTGTCTGCGCTCGTGGCCGAAGGCGCCATCGCAGTGGATTCGGTGCCCGAGGCGCGGGTGGAGCGACCCAAGTCCCGGGAGCACGGCGACTACGCCACCAACATCGCCCTGGCCCTCGCCAAGCCGGCCGGTCGCAATGCCCGCGACGTCGCCGAACTCGTCGCCGCCCGGCTGCGCGTGGTGCCGGGCTTCTCGGCGGCCGAGGTGGCCGGACCGGGCTTCATCAACCTGCGGCTCGACAGTGCGGCGCAGGGCGAAGTGGCCCGCACCATCGTGGAGGCGGGGCCCGCCTGGGGCCGCGGCACCGTGCTGTCCGGAACCACCGTCAACGTCGAGTTCATCTCCGCCAACCCGACCGGCCCCCTGCACCTGGGGCACACGCGATGGGCCGCGGTGGGCGATGCGATCGCCAGGGTCCTCGAGGCGGCGGGCGCCGACGTCACGCGCGAGTTCTACATCAACGATCGCGGCGTGCAGATGGACAAGTTCGGTGCCTCGGTGATGGCGGCGGCGAATGGCCGGCCGGTGCCGGAGGACGGCTACCACGGCGGGTACATCCTGGACCTTGCGGCCCAGATCGTTGCCGAGCGGCCCGGCATCCTGGACCTCCCGGACGTCGAGCAGCACGTGGCCTTCCGCGAGGCGGCGTACGCGGTGCAGCTGCGCGAGCAGCAGCAGGTCCTGGAGCTGTTCCGCACGCGATTCGACGTCTGGTACTCCGAGCAAGGGCTCTACGAGTCGGGTGCCGTCGAGCGCGGCCTCGCGCGGCTGCGCGAGCAGGGCCACATGTTCGAGCAGGACGGCGCGACATGGCTGCGCACCACGGACTTTGGCGACGACAAGGACCGGGTCCTACTGAGGGCGAACGGCGAGCCGACGTACTTCGCTGCCGACACGGCCTACTACGTCGACAAGCGCGCCCGTGGGTTCGACCTGGCCATCTACCTGCTCGGCGCCGACCACCACGGTTATGTCAACCGGCTGCGCGCCGTCGCGGCCTGCGCCGGCGACGACCCGGACCGCAGCATCGAGGTCCTCATCGGGCAGCTGGTCAAGATCACGCGCGATGGCGTCGACATCAAGCTGTCCAAGCGGGCCGGCACGATCGTGACGCTGGAGGAAGTCGTCGAGGAGGTCGGGGTCGACGCCGCCCGATACACGCTCGCCCGGTTCCCGGTCGACTCCCCGCTCACCCTCGACGTCGCCGAGATGGTGCGCGCCACCAACGACAACCCGGTCTTCTACGTGCAGTACGCGCATGCCCGGATCTCGTCGGTCCTGCGGAACGCGCACGAGCTTGGCATCGACTGGCTGGCGGCCGAATTCGACCCGGCGCTGCTCGACCATGAGCGGGAGAACAACCTGCTCGGGATGCTCGCCGAGTTCCCGCGCGTGGTGGCGAGTGCGGCCGAGTTGCGCGAGCCGCACCGGGTCGCCCGGTACCTCGAGGACCTCGCCACCGCGTACCACCGGTTCTACGACGTGTGCTGGGTGCTCCCCCGTGGCGACGAGGAGCTGGCCGGCATCCACGTTGCCCGGCTGTGGCTCTGCGCGGCCGCCCGGCAGACCATCGCCAATGGTCTGGCCCTGCTCGGTGTGAGCGCGCCTGAGCGCATGTAGCAGCGGCGCGGCGGTGCCCTAGCCTTGCTGCATGCACGCGCACCCCGCCGGTCCCCGGCACGGCGACGTCGTTGCGCATGGAATGTCGCTGCCGCGCCCGGCATCCGCCGAGGAGGCCAGTCGACTGGTCCCGGGAGTGTGGCCGGGCGGCTGCCATCGCAACCGCGACGGCGCGCTGGTCATTGGCGGCGTCGACGTGCGCGATGCGGTGTCCGCGCACGGCTCGCCCCTGTTCCTGTTTGACGAAGCCGACCTGCGACACCGAGCACGCAGCTATCGCGCCGCCTACGTCGATGCGGGGGCGCGTCTCGTCTACTACGCGGCCAAGGCCTTCCTCGCGACCTCCGTGGCGCGGTGGGTGACCGAGGAGGGCCTGGGCATCGACGTCGCATCCGGCGGGGAGCTGGCGGTGGCCGTCCGTGCCGGCGTGCCGGGCGATCGCCTGCTGATGCACGGCAACAACAAGTCGATGGTCGAGATCGAGGCCGCCATCGCTGCCGGCGTGGGCCGGATCGTCATCGACTCCTTCGAGGACATCGTGCGCATCGCGGACGCGGCCGCGCGCGCCGGCGTCGTGCAGCCGGTACTGCTCCGGGTCACCGTCGGTGTCGAGGCACACACCCACGAATTCATCGCCACAGCCCACGAGGACCAGAAGTTCGGGCTGTCCGTCACGTCGGGCGCTGCAGCGGAGGCCGTTCGCCGCATCGCCAAGCTGCCCACGCTCTCCCTGCTCGGGCTGCACTCGCACATCGGGTCCCAGATCTTCGACGCGGCCGGGTTCGAGGTTGCCGCGGCGCGCGTCGTTGCCTTCGCCGAGCGGTTGTGGGACGAGCAGGGGATCGAGGTCGAAGAGGTCAACCTCGGCGGCGGCATGGGCATCGCCTACGTCGACGGCGACGACCCGCTCGACGTCGCCGACATGGCCCACCAGATCGGCGAGATCGTCGGCAAGGAATGCGCGGCGGTCGGCATTCCCATGCCCGCGCTGGCCTTCGAGCCCGGGCGCGCGATCGTCGGCCCGTCCGCCGTCACTGTTTATGAGGTGGGCACGGTCAAGGCGGTGGACCTGGGACAGGGCCTCATCCGCACCTTCGTGTCGGTCGACGGCGGCATGAGCGACAACATCCGCACCGCGCTGTATGACGCCGACTACACGGTGACCCTGGCCTCGCGGGAATCGTCGGCCGAGCCGGTGCTGTGCCGGGTGGTGGGCAAGCACTGCGAGTCAGGCGACGTCGTGGTGCGCGACGCGTGGCTGCCCGGGGACCTTGCGCCCGGCGACTTGCTCGCGGTTGCCGCGACCGGCGCCTACTGCCGCTCGATGGCGTCCAACTACAACTACCTGCCCCGACCCGCTGTCGTGTCGGCACGGGACGGCGCGATGCAGGTGGTGCTGCGCCGGGAGACGCTCGAGGACCTGATGCGGCTGGATCCCGGCGCCTGAGCATCGGGATCCAGCCGCGCCAGAAGCGTGTGCGCGGAGCCGGCTACTCCCGCTCGGAGCCGGCCACGAGCGGCTCCGGCTCCTCGACATCGGTCCGCGTCAGCATCCAGACGATCACCGCGATGATCGAGCCGACCAGCGGCGCGAGGATGAACAGCCACACCTGGCTGAGCGCGGTACCCCCCTCGAAGAGGGCCGGGCCGAGGGAGCGGGCCGGGTTGACCGACGTCCCGGTCAGCGGGATGCCGACCAGGTGCACGAGGGTCAGCGTCAGGCCGATGGCAACGCCGGCGAAGCCCGGGGCCGCGACCCGCTCGGTAACGAGCAGGATCACCAGCACGAACGCCGCGGTGAGCATCGCCTCGAGGACGAACGCGCCCGTCATGTTGATCGCCCCGTTGTCGTACGCGTTCGTGCCCAGGGCGCCCGTGTAGTCCGTGACCCCGAAGGACGAGACGAACAGCTTGAGCATCGCTCCGGCCGCGATGGCGCCGGCGAACTGGGCGATCCAGTAGCCGACTGCCACGTTGAGGGGCATGCGGCGCCCGAGGAGCATGCCGAGGGTCACCGCCGGGTTCACGTGGGCGCCCGAGACCGGCCCGAACGCATACGCGATGCCGAGCAGCACCAGGCCGAACGCGAGCGCCACGCCGACGACGCCATTGCCAGGCCCCTTGCCGTCCTGGCCCACCAGGGCGGCGATTCCGAAGACGGCCGCCCCCACGGCCAGGAAGACGAGCAGGAAGGTGCCGACGAACTCGGCCACCATCTTGCGGGCTGCAGTATTCATTCCATTCCCCTTGATTGGCCGATGCAGGCATCGGGCAGCGGATCTGCATATCGTCGACCGCCCGTACCTCGCGGCGTGGGAGGCGCGCGGTGGTGCGACAGGTGGTTCGCGTCCGGTCCGGACGACCTGAGAGGCTGTGCACTGGCCGGCGGCTCAAGCGCCGTGGTCGAGAGCACGGGAGTGGCCCCGCAACGCAAGGAGTAGGCATGTCGTCCGGCGATTCGCGGCGCCCCCTGACCGTCGCGCTGCTCGGCGGCGGCACCGTAGGGGCCTCCGTGGCCAGGATCCTCACGGACAGCGCCCGCGACCTCGAGGAGCGGGTGGGCGCTCCCGTCGTGCTGACCGCCGTGGCCGTCCGCGATGCCGCGAAGGAACGCCCGGGGATCGATCCGTCGCTGGTGACTGACGATGCGGTCGCCGTCGCTTCGAGCGGGGTCGACGTCGTCGTCGAGGTCATGGGCGGGATCGAGCCGGCCAGATCGCTCATCCTCGCTGCCATGGAAGCCGGCTCGAGCGTGGTCACGGCCAACAAGGCGCTGCTGGCAGCCGACGGGGCCACGCTCTACGAGGCGGCCGAGCGCAACGGTGTCGACCTGTACTTCGAGGCAGCGGTCGCCGGTGCCATCCCGCTGCTGCGGCCGCTGCGGGAATCCCTCGCGGGCGATCGCGTCACGCGGGTCCTCGGCATCGTCAACGGCACCACCAACTTCATGCGGACGAAGATGGACGAGGAGGGCGTCGACTACGACGAGGTCCTTGCCGAGGCCGGCCGGCTCGGGTACCTGGAGGCCGATCCCTCGCTGGACGTCGACGGCCACGACGCAGCGGCGAAGGCCGCGATCCTTGCCGAGCTGGCCTTCCATACCCGCGTCACGCTCGACGACGTCTACTGCGAGGGGATCTCGAAGGTCACGTCCACCGACATCAATGCCGCGCAGGCGATGGGCTTCGTCATCAAGCTGCTCGCTGTGGCCGAGCGCGCTGACGGCGGTGTCGTCGTGCGCGTCCACCCCGCGATGCTGCCTCGCAGCCATCCCCTCGCGAGCGTCCGTGGCGCCTTCAATGCCGTGTTCGTCGAGGCCGAGGCTGCCGGGGAGATGATGTTCTACGGCCGCGGAGCCGGCGGTGCGCCGACGGCAAGTGCTGTGCTGGGCGATGTCGTCGCCGCCGCCCGCAATCGGCTGTCCGGGGGGCGCGGCCCCGGTGAGAGCACCTACAGCAACCTGCCGGTGCTGCCCGTCGGCGCCGCGATGACCCGGTACTACGTGAACCTCGATGTCGCCGACCGGCCTGGCGTGCTCGCCAGCATCGCGTCGGCGTTCGCCGACAATGGCGTGAGCATCCAGGTCGTGCGCCAGGACGGGCACGGCGAGAATGCCGGCCTGATCGTGCGGACCCATCGCGCGAGCGATGCGTCGCTGCGGCGGACCGTGGAGCAGCTGAGCGGGCTCGACACCGTCAAGCGCGTCCTGGGCGTCATGAGGGTCGAAGGCGAGGCGGGGGAGTAGCCATGGCTCACGTGTGGCGGGGGCTGATCGAGGAGTACCGCGACAGGCTGCCGGTGACCGCCGCTACGCCTGTGGTCACCCTTCGCGAGGGTGGCACCCCGCTCGTCCGGGCGGGTGGGTTGAGCGATCGGCTCGATTGCGACGTGTGGCTGAAGTACGACGGAGCCAACCCCACCGGCTCGTTCAAGGACCGCGGCATGACGATCGCCATGTCGCTGGCTGCCGAGCGCGGAGCGAAGGCGGTGATCTGCGCGTCGACGGGCAACACGTCGGCCAGCGCCGCCGCCTACGCGGCGAAGGCCGGTCTCGTCGCCGGCGTGCTCGTTCCGCAGGGCAAGATCGCGATGGGCAAGCTGGCCCAGGCCGTCGTGCACGGCGCGACCATCCTCCAGCTCGACGGCAATTTCGATGCCTGCCTGCGGGTCGCCCGCGAGGTGGCGGACGCCTATCCAGTGGAGCTCGTCAACAGCGTCAACCCGGCCCGGATCGAGGGGCAGAAGACGATCGCGTTCGAGGTCGTGGACCAGCTCGGGAGGGCACCGGACATCCATGCGCTGCCGGTCGGCAACGCGGGCAACATCACCGCCCACTGGAAGGGCTATCGCGAGTACGCCGCGGACGGTCTGGCGGATACGCCGCGCATGTGGGGGTTCCAGGCGGCCGGCGCGGCTCCGATCGTCCTGGGCCACGTGGTCGATGACCCCGAGACGATTGCCACCGCCATCCGGATTGGAAACCCCGCGTCGTGGCAACTCGCATTGGACGCCCGGGATGGGTCAGGTGGCCTGATCGAGTCCGTCACGGATGAGGAGATCCTGTCGGCCTACCGTCTCCTCGCGGCGCACGAGGCGCTGTTCTGCGAGCCGGCCAGCGCCGCCGGGGTGGCCGGATTGATCCGGCTGCACGCTGAGGGGCGCCTCGATCCCGGCCAGCTCATCGTGTGCACCATCACGGGCAACGGGTTGAAGGATCCCCAGGTCGCCATGGCGGGAATTCAGGAACCGAAGGCCGTGCCCGCCGACGCCGATGCGGCAGCGCGAGCGCTGGGGCTGGCGTAGCCGATGAGCATGCTGCGCCGCGAAGCCGTTCGGGTCGTCGTGCCCGCCAGCAGTGCCAACCTCGGTCCCGGCTTCGATTCGGCCGCGCTCGCCCTCGCCGTGCGCGACGACCTCGTGGCGATGATCACCGACGACGAGGGAGTGCTGGTCGAGGTCGTGGGGGAGGGGGCCGACGACGTACCCCGCGACGAGACCCACCTCGTCGCACGGTCGATGCAGGCATGCTTCGCCTGGCTCGACGTCCCGGTTGCCGGCTTCGTGCTGCGCTGCGCCAACAGTGTCCCGCACGGCCGGGGGCTGGGGTCCTCGGCCGCCGCGATCATCGGCGGGATCGTGCTTGCCCGGGCCATAGTCGATGACGGGCGCGAACGCATGAGCGACCTCGACGTCCTGCAGCTGGCGCTGGCGGCGGAGGCGCACCCGGACAACCTGGCTGCGGCGCTGCATGGTGGCTTCACCGTGGCGTGGCTCGCCGCAGAGGGGAGCGCCGACGCGATCCGCCTCGACCCCCACCCGGGCATCCGGCCCATGGTGTTCGTGCCGCCGGATGAGGTGCTCACCCGCCACGCTCGGGCCCTGCTGCCGATCGACGTCCCGCTCGCCGATGCGGCGCACAACCTGGCCCGCTCGGCGCTCCTGGTCCATGCCATCACGACCGAGCCGGGCCGGCTCATGACGGCCACCGAGGACCGCTTGCACCAGCGGGCTAGGGCCATCGCGTACCCGGACTCACTCGCGCTCGTCGAGGCGCTGCGCGAGGCCGGGATCCCGGCCGTCATCTCGGGGGCTGGGCCCAGCGTCCTCGCGTTCCCCGAGCCGGCCATGGACGCCACGGCCGCGGCCCTGGCGTCGGGACGGCCCTGGCGGATAGAGCAGGTGGACGTGGCCCGGCATGGAGCACGGGAGGTGCCCATCCCGCCCTTGGCGTGAGGGGGTGCTATGCTGCCCATGCTCCAGTAGCCACGGCGGCTCGCCGAAAGACAAAGCCAGAAATTCAAGGCAGCGAGCCAACGACCGCGCCTTCATGACGCAGATCGACCAGAGCCCTCTGGAGTCCCCATCGGTCGCACGCATCCACGCGATGACGACCGCAGGGAGTACCGGCCTCCGCAGCAGGAGGCTTCCACCCATCAAAGGAATCACGTGACAGATACCGTGTCCACCTCCGCTGGCGCGAGCCGCGGTGGCCTCTCGACCATGCTCCTGCCCGAGCTCAAGCAGCTTGCCCAGCAGATGGGCATCACGGGTGCGAGCGGGATGCGCAAGGGTGACCTCGTCGCCGCCATCTCGGATCGCCAGCGCCCCTCCACGCCGGCTGCGCCGCCCGAGTCCGCGGCCGAGCGGCCCCGACGCTCTGCGCGCCGCGACCAGGCCGCCCCCGATGCGCCAGCCCGTGAGGATCAGGCGCCGCAGGGCACCCAGGATGCGCCCGCCAACAACGACCGCAACAACGATCGTGGCGGCAACGACCGCAACAACGACCGTGGGAATGACCGGAACAACGACCGCGGGAATGACCGGAACAACGACCGTGGCGGCAATGACCGTGGGAATGACCGCGGGAATGACCGGAACAATGACCGTGGCGGCAACGACCGCAATAGCGACCGCTACGAAAGCGGAAGTCGCCGCCGGCGCGGCCGCGAGCGGGGCCGCAACCGGGACCGTGGGGCCGGTGGGGGCTACAGCGATGTCGAGCCGGAGATCTCCGAGAACGACGTCCTCGTCCCGGTCGCGGGCATCCTCGACGTGCAGGAGAACTACGCCTTCGTGCGCACGTCGGGCTACCTGCCCGGGCCGAACGACGTGTATGTCTCGTTGTCGATGGTGCGCCGCCAGGGCCTGCGCAAGGGCGATGCCATCACGGGCATGGTCAAGCAGCCCGCCGAGGGCGAGCGGCGCGAGAAGTTCAACCCGCTGGTCCGTATCGACACCGTCAACGGCGGCCCGCTCGAGGCTGCCCGCAACCGCCCGGAGTTCTCCAAGCTCACGCCCCTGTACCCGCAGGACCGGCTCCGGCTGGAGACCACCACCGGCAACCTGACCACCCGCGTCATCGACCTGGTCGCACCCATCGGCAAGGGCCAGCGCGGACTCATCGTCTCCCCGCCCAAGGCCGGAAAGACGATGGTGCTGCAGTCCATCGCCAACGCCATCGTCACGAACAACCCCGAGGTGCACCTCATGGTGGTGCTCGTGGACGAGCGGCCTGAGGAAGTCACCGACATGCAGCGCTCGGTCAAGGGCGAGGTCATCGCCTCGACGTTCGACCGGCCGGCCGAGGACCACACGATCATCGCCGAGCTGTCGATCGAGCGGGCCAAGCGCCTCGTCGAGCTGGGCAACGACGTCGTCGTCCTGCTCGACTCCATGACGCGGCTCGGCCGCGCCTACAACCTCGCCGCCCCGGCCTCGGGCCGGATCCTGTCCGGTGGCGTCGACTCCACAGCCCTGTACCCGCCCAAGCGCTTCTTCGGCGCGGCCCGCAACATCGAGCACGGCGGCTCGTTGACGATCCTGGCCACCGCCCTCGTCGAGACCGGGTCTCGCATGGACGAGGTCATCTTCGAGGAGTTCAAGGGCACCGGGAACATGGAGCTCAAGCTCGATCGGCGCCTGGCCGACAAGCGGGTGTTCCCCGCTGTCGATGTCGACGCCTCGGGCACCCGCAAGGAGGAGCTCCTCATGTCGGGCGAGGAGCTCAAGATCGTCTGGAAGCTGCGGCGCGTCCTGCACGCCCTCGACCAGCAGCAGGCAATCGAGCTGCTCCTCACCAAGCTGCGCGATACCGGCAGCAACAACGAGTTCCTGCTTCAGGTCCAGAAGACCACCCCGTCGCTCAACGGCAGCGGCGACGACGACTGACCGCCAGGCGACGACGACTGACCGCCAATCGGCGGCATTGGACCGCCCCGTGAGGCATGCCATACTTGTCGGGCCCCGGTTCACGGCCCGGCCCGCTGGCCGCCGCCGACCCGGGACCTGATGAGGAGAGACATGAAGGCCGACATCCACCCGGCGTACGCGGAGACCACGGTCACCTGCACGTGCGGGGCAACGTTCACCACCCGGAGCACCGCGAAGAACGGCACCATCCACGCCGATGTGTGCTCCCAGTGCCACCCGTTCTACACGGGCAAGCAGAAGATCCTGGACACCGGTGGCCGCGTGGCGAAGTTCCAGAGCCGCTACGGGAAGACCGAAGGCAAGTAGCACGTCCCCGGGCGCCGGCCCGGGGTCGGCCGCGTGTCTCCCCCGTCGCGCGGTCGGCCCCCGACCGGCGCCCGGTCCATTTGCTCGCTAGGGGAGTCCGCTGATGTTCGAGTCCTGCGCCGACCTGGTCGATGAGTACGACGAGGTCGAGCGGCAGCTGGCGAACCCCGAGGTCCACGGGGACCAGGCCGCTGCGCGTCAGCTCGGCCGGAGGTACGCCCAACTGCGGCCCGTCGTGGCCGCGTACCGCGAATGGCTTGCAGCGTCCGAGGACCTCGAGGCAGCGCGCGAACTCGGGGTCGACGACGCGTCCTTCGCAGACGAGGTGGCCCCCCTTCAGAACCGCACCGATGGCGCAGCCGAGCGGCTCACCGCGCTGCTGCTGCCGCGCGACCCGATGGATGACAAGGACGTCATCGTGGAGGTCAAGGCGGGCGAGGGCGGCGAGGAGTCGGCGCTGTTCGCCAGCGACCTGGCCCGGATGTACATCCGCTACGCCGAGAGGCGTGGGTGGACGACCCAGGTGCTCGAGGTCGTCGAGTCCGACCTCGGCGGCTACAAGGACATCGCGATCGCGGTCAAGGCCAGGGGGGTGCCTGAGCCAGGCGATGCCCCCTTCGCCCGGCTGAAGTTCGAGGGCGGAGTCCACCGCGTGCAGCGCGTGCCGGTTACCGAGTCGCAGGGCCGGATCCACACGTCGGCTGCCGGCGTCCTCGTCCTGCCCGAGGCCGAGGACGTCGACGTCGTCATCGACCCCAATGACCTACGGATCGATGTCTACCGCTCGTCCGGACCGGGAGGCCAGAGCGTCAACACGACCGACTCCGCCGTTCGCATCACGCACGTGCCGACGGGCACCGTCGTCTCGTGCCAGAACGAGAAGAGCCAGCTGCAGAACAAGGAGTCGGCGATGCGCATCCTGCGGGCCCGGCTGCTTGCCGTGGCCGAGGAGCAGGCCGCGAAGGACGCGTCCGATGCCCGCAGGTCGCAGGTGCGCACCGTCGACCGCAGCGAGCGCATCCGCACCTACAACTTCCCGGAGAACAGGCTCAGCGACCATCGCGTGGGCTTCAAGTCGCACAACCTCGATCAGGTGCTCGACGGCGACCTCGACGCCGTGATCGACGCGTGCGTCGAGGCGGACGAGTCCGCACGGCTTGCAGGCACCGCCTGATGACGTGGTCGGAGGATCGCACCGTGGGAGGCCGCGTGACCGTTCGCGACATCCTGTTCGACGCCGAGCACCGGCTGGGCGCGGTGGGCATTCCTTCGCCGTCCTTCGACGCGGCCGAACTGGTCGCCTTCGCCCTCGGCACCACTCGCACCCGGCTCTTCCTGCAGGACGAGGTCGAGCCCGAGCAACGGGTGCGGATCGAGCAACTGCTGGGTCGGCGCCTGTCGCGGGTCCCGCTGCAGCACCTCATCGGCAAGGCGGGCTTCCGCCACATCGAGGTGGAGGTGGGGCCAGGAGTCTTCATCCCGCGGCCCGAGACCGAACTCGTCACTGAGGCAGGCATCCGCGAGCTCGACGGCAGGCCGGCGGCCGAGCGCATCGGCGTCGATCTATGCGCGGGCAGCGGCGCCATCGCGATCAGCCTGGGCGTGGAGGTGGCCGGGAGCCGGATCCACGCGGTCGAGTTGGACGACCCGGCCGTCGAGTGGACCCGACGCAACGTTGCGGCGCACGATGCCGCGCTGGTGGCGCGCGGCTCGCGCGTCGAGGTGCTCCATCACGATGCCACCGTGGTGGCCGACCCCGGGCATCCGCTCTCTCGGCTGGCCGGGCAGGTGGCGGTCGTCGTCACCAACCCGCCCTACATCCCCGAGGGCATGATCCCCCGGGATCCCGAGGTGCGCGATCACGAGCCGCGGCTTGCGCTGTACGGCGGGGCGGACGGTCTCGACGTCGCTCGTGCCGTGACGCGGACGGCCGCCATCCTGCTGCGTCCCGGTGGACTGCTCGCCATGGAGCACGCCGATATCCAGGGAGCCGCGGCCGGGCTGTCCGGGGTACCGGGCCTGGTCTCGGGGATGCTCGCCGACGAGGAGCTCTCGCTGCTCGCTGATGTCCCGCTCGGCCGACCGCTGTTCACGTCCGTCGTCGACCGCATCGATCTCAACGGGCTGCCCCGGTTCACCCTGGCCAGGCGGGTGTAGCAGGCGATGTCCGGACCACGCGGATGACAGTGCGGATCGCCTGCGCAGACGGGCGCGACCGCGAGCGCGCCGTGGCTGCCGGCCTTGCGGCGGTGCGCCGTGGCGATCTCATGCTGCTCCCGACCGAGGGTGCTTATGCCGTTGTCACGGATGCGTTCTCGGCCCGCGGAACGGCGGCTATGCGTGCTGCGAAGGGCGCCGACGACGATCTCCCGTTGCCGGTGCTCGTCGGCCGCCGCACCACCGTGGCGGGAGTCGCGATCCGCATCGGCGACGATGCCCAACGGCTGATGGACGCCTTCTGGCCGGGGCCGCTGACGGTGCTCCTGACGCCGCAGCCGAGCCTGGCATGGGACCACCCGGACGGCGCCCCAGTGGCGTTGCGCATGCCGCTGCACCCCGTGGCCCTGGCCGTCCTCGCCGCCGCCGGACCGCTGGCCGCCACGTCGGCAAACCTGCCGGGCCTGGCGGTCCCTCTGGATGTCGACGACGCCCTCGTGCAACTTGGCGACGCCATCACGGTGGCGCTCGACGCCGGCCCGGCCGTTCACGACACGCTGCCCAGCAGCGTCGTCGACGCAACCGGCGCCGTGCCGGTCCTGCTGCGCGAGGGGGCGCTGAGCCTGGCCGATCTTCGCCGCGTGTGCCCTCACGCCATCCCCGGGCTGGGTGTCGTCGACGCGTAGAGTGTCGGCATTGCCGACGGCCCGAGAGGTAAGCGAATGAATACGACGCCCTTCTGGGGTCCCGACTTCGACCAACTGGCCGCGGAGGATCCCGACATCGCGGGCATCGTTCTGGACGAGCTCGAGCGGTTGCGCGGCGGCCTGCAGCTCATCGCCAGCGAGAACTTCACCTCTCCTGCCGTGCTCGCCGCCCTCGGCTCCACGCTCAGCAACAAGTACGCCGAGGGCTATCCGGGCAAGCGGTACTACGGCGGCTGCGCCGAAGTGGACCGGGCCGAGATCATCGGCATCGAGCGGGCCAAGGCGCTCTTCGGTGCCGACCATGCCAACCTGCAGCCCCACAGCGGAGCGAGCGCGAACATCGCCGCCTACGGCGCGTTCGTGTCACCGGGCGACACCGTCCTGGCCATGAGCCTGCCGCACGGGGGCCATCTCACCCACGGATCGAAGGTGAACTTCTCGGGCAAGTGGTTCGACATCGTGTCCTATGGCGTTCGCCAGGACACCGAGCTCATCGACTACGACGAGGTGCGTGCGCTCGCCCACCAGCACCGGCCTCGGATGATCATCACCGGTGCCACCGCCTACCCGAGGCTGATCGACTTCGGGGCATTCCGCGAGATCGCCGACGAGGTCGGGGCGATCCTCATGGTGGACGCCGCGCACTTCATCGGCCTCGTGGCCGGGCAGGCGATTCCCAGTCCGGTCCCGTACGCCGACGTCGTGACGTTCACGACGCACAAGGTGCTGCGTGGGCCACGTGGCGGCATGATCGTCTGCAAGGCCGAGCACGCGGCCGCCATCGACAAGGCGGTCTTCCCCATGATGCAAGGCGGGCCGCTCATGCATGCCGTGGCAGCCAAGGCGGTGGCGCTCAAGGAGGCCTCGACGCCTGAGTACCGTGCCTATGCGGCCCAGGTGATCGCCAATGCCCGGGCCCTCGCGGCCGGGCTTGCCGACGAGGGAATGCGGCCGGTGAGCGGCGGGACGGACACCCACCTCGCCCTGATCGACATCCAGGCGCTGGGCGTGACCGGCAATATCGCGGAGACCCGCTGCGACGCCGCGCGGATCACCCTGAACAAGAACGCCATTCCGTACGATCCGCAGCCACCGTCCAAGGGTTCCGGGATCCGGGTGGGCACGCCGGCCGTCACGACGCAGGGGATGGCCGAGAGCGACATGGCCCAGATCGCCAGCCTCATCGGTCGGGCCATCCGCGAGGAAGCCCCCGCCGACGAACTCGGGGCCGAGGTCGCTGCCCTCGTCGGCACGCACCCGGCGTACCCCCGGGGCTGACCCTCGCCGTGCGCGAGTACCTGCTCTGCCTGCTGGCCGCTGCGGCGGTGGCCTACCTGCTGACCAACCCGGTCCGCAGCCTGGCGCTGCGACTGGGGGTCATGGCCCCGGTCCGCGACCGCGACGTCCACGACAAGCCGATCCCGAGGCTGGGCGGACTGGCGATGGTCGGGGGCCTGCTGGCGGGCCTTCTCCTGGCCAGCAAGCTGCCGATGATGCGGGCCGTCTTCGACGGCTCCAACAGCGCCATCGCGCTGCTGTCGGGAGTCGCGATCATCGTCCTGCTCGGGATCGTCGACGACAAGTGGGGGCTGGACGCCCCGACGAAACTGGCCGGCCAGGTCCTGGCGGCCGGGGTCATGGCCTTCCAGGGCATCGCCGTCATCTGGCTGCCGATCGGCGGCACCTTCGTCCTTGACCCGGTGACGAGCGTCCTGTTCACCGTCATCATCGTCCTGGTCAGCATCAACGCGATCAACTTCGTCGATGGTCTCGACGGTCTTGCGGCCGGGATCGTGGCCGTGGCCGCCGGGGCCTTCTTCGCGTACTCGTACCTGCTCTCGGTGGAGCTGGGCTTCGAGAGAGCCACCCTCGCGACGCTGGTGTCGGCGCTCCTTGTCGGGATGTGCCTCGGTTTCCTGCCGAACAACCTCTTCCCGGCCCGCATCTTCATGGGCGACACCGGCTCGATGACCCTTGGCCTGCTGCTCGCGGCCAGCACGATCACGCTGTCCGGCCAGGTCGACCCGAGCGCGGTCGCGGGGGGCACCCTGCTGCCCACGCTGCTGCCCATCCTGCTGCCGGTTGCCGTGCTCGCCGTGCCGCTCGTCGACCTGCTCCTGGCCGTCATCCGCCGCACGCGAGCCGGCCGCAATCCGTTCGCACCGGACAAGCAGCATCTGCATCACCGGCTGCTGGAGATGGGCCACTCCCAGCGACGGGCGGTGTTCGTCATGTACGCGTGGACGGGACTACTGGCCGGGGCAGCCGTGGCCGTGGCTTTCGTGCCGCCGATCTGGGCAGGGATCGGCTTCCTGGTCGGCCTGGCCATCCTCGTGACCCTCGTCCGCAGGCCCGCCGGGCAGGCGCCGGCCTCGGTCCACCAGCTCGGGACCGGCACGCGCGGCTGAGCGGGTGACCAAGGCCACGTTGCGGCGCCGCCAATCCCATTTGGGGGTGGCTAACTCCTTGCGATAGCGTCACTTTCGTGCCCTCCATCGACTCTCAGGTGCTGCTTCGCGCGGGATCTGTGACGCTTCTGGTCGGGGTCGTGGGCACGGTCATCGGTGCCCTGGTCGCGGGAACCCCCGGGCTCATCGCCGGAGTGCTCGGCACCATCATCGTGCTGGCGTTCTTCACGGCGGGCCAGTTGGTGCTTGGTGCGGTGCTGAAGAACAATCCGCAGAACGCGATGCTGGTCGCGATGACCCTCTACCTCGTGAAGATCGGCATCCTCCTGGTCCTGCTGCTGGTGCTCCAGGACGCCACCTTCTTCGCCCCTCGAGTCTTCGCCGCAGTGATCGTCGCGTGCACCCTGGCGTGGACCTTCATGGAGGTCCTGATCTTCTCTCGGACGAAGGTTCTGTACGTCGAGCCTGAGGCCCAGAAGTGAGCGCCCCCCGGGACGCCGGGACCCCATCCGGCTGGTACGGTTCGGGCGCGCGGAGGCGGACCGTCACGATGGACGACGCCCAGAGGATGTCCAACTCGGCGTGGGTCACCAGCAGCCGCCTGATTTCCGGCCTGATCCTGTACACCGGCCTCGGCTGGCTGGTGTCGAGGTGGGTTGGCCACCAGGCGCTCCTGATGGCCATCGGGGCGATGGTGGGACTGGGGCTGTCGTACTACCTGGTGTTCACCAGCCTGGCCCAGGAGACGCGCAGCGACCAGCAGCGGAACGACAGCGCAGGACCGGATCGGCCGGGAACGCAGATGAGGGGCACGGAGGAGCCTGGTGTCAGCTGATGTAGTGGTCGCCTCAGGCGGCCTGGACTGCCACCTCCTGTCCGGCTGTGGATTCCCCGCGCCAGGGGCAGAGATCTTCATGTTCGACGAGATCGCCTCGTTCACCATCGGCAACCTCGAGTTCGGCATCACCAAGGTCACCGTCCTGCTGTTCCTGTGCGTGTTCTTGATCCTGGGCTTCTTCATCTATGCGTTCCGCAGCCCCAAGCTGGTGCCCCGAGGGGCCCAGAACGTCGGCGAGATGGGCTACCTGTTCATCCGGGACGGGATCTCGCGGGACATCATCGGCAAGGACGGCGACCGGTTCGTGCCGTACCTGATGTCCTTCTTCTTCCTGGTGTGGCTGAGCAACTTCATGGGCATCGTCCCCTTCGCCCAGATCCCGGTCACGTCGATCTTCGCCATCCCCGTGGCCTTCGCGCTCATCGTCTACGTCACCTGGGTGCCGCTGGGGGTCTACAAGCAGGGCTTCGGCGGGTACTTCAAGGGCATGCTGTTCCCGCCCGGCGTGCCGAAGGCGATGTACGTCCTGCTGACGCCGCTGGAGTTCCTGTCGAACCTGATCGTGCGCCCGGCCACGCACGCCATCCGTCTGTTCGCCAACATGTTCGCGGGGCACCTGCTCATCGCCACGTTCAGCATCGCGGCGTTCTACCTGCTCAGCGCCAGCGTCATCGGCATCCTCGGATCCGCTGCCTCGTTCACGGTGGCGGTGGCGCTCACCGGTTTCGAGGCCCTGATTCAGTTCCTTCAGGCGTACATCTTCACCCTGCTCACGGCGGTGTACATCTCGGGAGCGCTCCACCAGGAGCACTGACGACTCCGAGCACCGGCAGCACGCCCACAACTGAATACCCCACAGACCCCAGACCGGCGGAACGACCGCCGGCCAGGAAAGCAAAGGAAACGACATGTCGCTTCTCGCGGAAGTCACCGGATCCATCGGCTCCATCGGCTACGGCCTGGCAGCCATCGGCCCCGGTGTCGGCATCGGCATCATCTTCGGCCAGGGCGTGCAGGCCATCGCCCGCCAGCCCGAGGCGTACGGCGTGATTCGCCAGAACATGATCCTCGGCTTCGCGCTTGCCGAGGCGCTGGCGCTGATCGGCTTCGTCGCCCCATTCGTCTTCGGTGTCTGATCCGTACCCTCAGGCGGATTCGCCCACAGACTGAACCGGGAAGGTCACCGTCGTGATTAACGTCATTGCTGCAGCCAGCGCGGCCGTCTCCGCGGCGGGCGCCGAGGGCGAGGAGATGCCCTCGGTCCTCGCCGTGCCGATCGACGAGCTGATCATCGGCATCATCGCGTTCCTGATCGTGTTCGGCGGCCTGGCCAAGATCGCGCTGCCGAGCATCAAGAAGACCCTCGAGGAGCGCACCAACGCCATCGAGGGCGGCATCGAGCGCGCGGCCAAGGCCGAGGCGGAGGCCAAGGCCCTCGCCGAGGAGTACCGCGCCCAGCTCGCCCAGGCGCGCGAGGAGGCCTCGGCCATCCGCACGCAGGCGCAGGCGGATCGCTCGGCCCTGATCGAGGAAGCCCGCGGCGAGGCACGGCAGGCGGCCGCCCAGGTCACAGCAGCGGCCGAGGCCCAGCTCGCCGCCGATCGCGCTCAGGCGACCTCGCAGCTCACCCGGCAGGTCGGCGAGCTCGCCGTGACCCTGGCCGGCAAGGTCGTGGGCCAGTCGCTGACCGACGATGCCCGGGTCCGGGCCACTGTCGACGAGTTCCTCGACGACCTCGAGCGGCAGGCGACAGGCTGATGATCGGATCGAGTCGCGAGAGCCTCGCCGCCTGCCAGGAGGGCCTGGACGGCCTCCGGCAGGAGGCTGGATTCGACCTGCTCGCCGACGAGCTCTTCTCGGTCGCCGCCCTGCTCGACGGCGAAGGCCAGCTGCGCAGCCTGCTTGCCGACTCCGGCCAGCCCGCCGCGGTGCGCGATGGCCTGGTGCACCAGCTGTTCGCCGACCGTGTCGGCGCCCTTGCCGTGCGCGTGCTGGCCATGGTCATTGACCGCCGCTGGTCGACCGACGTCGATCTCGTCGTGGCCATCGAGCTGCTCGCGGCGCAGGCCGCCTTCACGGGGGCCGAGGCCGACGGGACCCTCGACGCGACTGAGGAGGAGCTGTTCTTGTTCGGCCGGGCCCTGGACTCCTCGCCGGCCCTGCAGATGGCGCTGACCGACCCGTCGCAGTCCCCGCAGACGAAGTCGTCCATCGTTCGAGACCTGCTCGGAGGTCGGGCCACCGCGAGCACGGCCTCGGTCCTGCAGTACGCGGTTGGTCACCTGCACGGTCGCCGGATCGATGCGGTCGTGGAGGACCTCGGCGCGCTGGCCGCACGGCAGCGGGAGCGCGTGGTCGCCGAGGTGCGGGTCGCGGCGCCCCTCGATGAAGCACAGGAGCAGCGACTGTCCGGCATCCTCAGCCGGCTCAAGGGCCGCACGGTCCAGCTCAATGTCGCCGTGGACCCCAGCGTCCTCGGTGGAGTGCATGTCCGCATCGGCGACGAGGTCATCGACGGGACGGTGGCCTCCCGCATGGAGCAGGCCCGCCGGGCCATCATCGGCTAGACGTTCCACCCACGCACGCAACCATCGACAGGCCGCCCGCGCGAGCGGGCCGAGAAAGAGAGCAGGACACCATGACGGAGCTGACGATCCGGCCGGAAGAGATCCGGGATGCGATCGAGCGGAACGTCGCGGCGTACTCGCCGGAGACCGCCCGCGAAGAGGTGGGTCGCGTCATGGAGACCGGCGACGGCATTGCGCGCGTCGAAGGCCTCCACTCGGCGATGACGAACGAGTTGCTCGAGTTCGAGGGCGGGCTGCTCGGCCTTGCCCTGAACCTCGACGTGCGCGAGATCGGCGTCGTCCTGCTGGGCGATGGCTCGAAGATCGAGGAAGGGCAGGCCGTGCGTCGCACGGGCGAGGTGCTGTCGGTGCCGGTGGGCGACGCCTACCTGGGCCGCGTGGTCGACCCGCTGGGCAATCCCATCGATGGCTTGGGCCCGATCGAGGCCGAGGGCCGCCGCGCCCTGGAGGTGCAGGCTCCGACCGTAGTCCAGCGCCAGCCTGTCAAGGAGGCCATGCAGACGGGCATCAAGGCGATCGACGCCATGACTGCCATCGGGCGAGGCCAGCGCCAGCTCATCATCGGCGACCGGCAGACCGGCAAGACCGCGGTGTGCCTGGACACGATCCTCAACCAGCGCGAGAACTGGCTGTCAGGCGATCCGAATAAGCAGGTCCGCTGCATCTACGTGGCGATCGGGCAGAAGGGCTCGACCATCGCTGCCGTCAAGGGGGCGCTGGAGGAGTACGGCGCCATGGAGTACACGACCATCGTGGCATCGCCGGCCTCCGACCCGGCCGGCTTCAAGTACCTGGCCCCGTACACCGGCTCGGCCATCGGCCAGCACTGGATGTACGCCGGCAAGCATGTGCTCATCGTGTTCGACGACCTGTCCAAGCAGGCCGAGGCCTACCGCGCGGTGTCGCTCCTGCTGCGCCGTCCGCCGGGCCGCGAGGCGTACCCCGGTGACGTCTTCTACTTGCACAGCCGCCTCCTCGAGCGCTGCGCCAAGCTGTCCGACGAGCTGGGCGCGGGCTCGATGACCGGACTGCCGATCATCGAGACCAAGGCCAACGACGTGTCGGCATACATCCCGACCAACGTCATCTCCATCACCGACGGGCAGTGCTTCCTGGAGTCCGACCTGTTCAACTCGGGCGTCCGACCCGCCATCAACGTGGGCATCTCGGTGTCCCGTGTCGGCGGCTCGGCCCAGCCCAAGGCCATGCGGAAGGTGGCCGGCCGGCTGCGCCTGAACCTCGCCCAGTTCCGCGAGCTCGAGGCGTTCTCGGCATTCGGCTCCGACCTCGACGCCGCGTCGAAGGCTCAGTTGGAGCGTGGCGCCCGGCTCGTGGAGCTGCTCAAGCAGCCGCAGTACAAGCCGCAGGCGATGGAACGCGAGGTCGTGTCGGTGTGGTCAGGCACGACCGGCCAGCTCGACGACGTCCCCGTCGAGGACATCCGGCGCTTCGACGCAGAGTTCCTCGACTACCTCGACCGTGCCAAGCCCGAGGTGTTCGACGCGATCCGGACCACGACCGACCTCTCCGACGACACCGTGTCCGTCATGGAGTCGGCGATCGGGGAGTTCAAGCGCCAGTTCACCACCTCGGCGGGACACCTGCTGGTCAATGACGAGCCGGTTGCCGCGGTGGCCGACGAGGAGATCGACCCCACGCAGATCAAGCGGGCGGTGCGGGGCTAGCCGACATGGGCGCACAACTGAGGGTCTACCGGCGGCGCATCCGCTCGGTGCAGTCGACCAAGAAGATCACCAAGGCGATGGAGCTCATCGCGTCTTCTCGCATCGTGAAGGCGCAGCAGCGCCTCGAGGCATCCCTGCCCTACCTGCAGCACCTGTACGCGGCCATCAACGCGGCCGCGACCGGCGCGGCCGATGTCCGCAAGCACCCGCTCATGGCCAACGCGGAGCAGCGCACCAAGGCGGCCGTGCTGGTGGTCACCGCGGACCGGGGCCTGGCCGGCGCCTACTCCTCGAATGCCATCAAGGAGGCGGAGGCCCTGGCGACCAACCTCCGCGAGAAGGACATCACCATGGTGCCCTACGTCGTGGGACGCAAGGGAGTCTCGTACTACCGCTTCCGCGAGCGCGCCATGGGCGGGGAGTACACGGGCTTCACCGACCAGCCGACCTATGCCGACGCGCGTCGGATCGGCGACGACCTCCTTGCCGCGTTCATGACCCCCATCGAGGAGGGCGGTGTCGACGAGATCCACATCGTCTACACGCATTTCACGTCGATGGTGAGCCAGGAGGCGCGGATCCGCCGGATCCTGCCCCTCGAGGTCGTCGACGAGGTCGTCGAGAAGGTCGAAGGCCAGTTGCCGCCGCCCCTGTACGAGTTCGAGCCGGATGCCGAGTCCGTGCTCGACGGGCTGCTGCCCCGCTACATCGACCACACCATCTACACGTCGCTGCTGATGTCGGCAGCCTCGGAGCACGCAGCACGCCGGCGAGCGATGAAGTCGGCCACCGACAATGCCGAGGAGATGATTCGCTCGCTATCGCGACGCGCGAACCAGGCTCGGCAGGCAGAGATCACCCAGGAAATCAGCGAGATCGTCGGCGGCGCCGACGCCTTGTCAGCTTCGCGCTAGGAGAGGGAACAAGAGATGACCGCAACGACCGAGACCACGACCGGCGTCGGACGCGTGGCCCGGGTCACCGGGCCTGTCGTCGACGTGGAGTTCCCCGTCGAGGCCATGCCGGAGCTGTTCAACGCCCTGCACGTCGACGTCACCTTCGACCAGGGGGAGGAGGGCGGCGGCAGCCGCACCCTCACCCTCGAGGTCGCCCAGCACATCGGCGACAACATGGTCCGGGCGATCTCGATGCAGCCGACGGACGGGCTCGTTCGCGGTGCCGCCGTGCGCGACACGGGCGACTCCATCACCGTCCCGGTCGGCGACGTCACCAAGGGCCACGTGTGGAACACCCTGGGCATCCCCCTGGACGTGCCCGAATCCTCCCTGGACATCCAGGAGCGCTGGAGCATCCACCGTCAGGCTCCCAAGTTCGACCAGCTGGAGTCCAAGACGGAGGTGTTCTGGACCGGCATCAAGGTCATCGACCTGCTCACGCCGTACGTCAAGGGCGGCAAGATCGGCCTGTTCGGCGGCGCCGGTGTCGGCAAGACGGTCCTCATCCAGGAGATGATCTACCGGGTCGCCGAGAACTTCAGCGGCGTGTCCGTGTTCGCCGGGGTGGGGGAGCGCACCCGCGAGGGCAATGACCTCTTCCTGGAGATGACCGAGTCGGGCGTCATCGAGAAGACCGCCCTCGTGTTCGGCCAGATGGACGAGCCGCCGGGCACGCGCCTGCGGGTCGCCCTGTCGGCGCTGACGATGGCGGAGTACTTCCGCGATGTGCAGAAGCAGGACGTCCTGCTCTTCATCGACAACATCTTCCGCTTCACGCAGGCCGGTTCTGAGGTGTCCACGCTGCTGGGCCGCATGCCGTCGGCCGTCGGCTACCAGCCGACGCTGGCGGACGAGATGGGCCAGCTGCAGGAACGCATCACCTCCACGCGCGGCCACTCGATCACGTCGCTGCAGGCGATCTACGTCCCGGCCGACGACCTCACCGACCCGGCGCCGGCCACGACGTTCGCCCACCTCGATGCGACGACGACCCTCAGCCGGCCGATCTCCGAGCTGGGCATCTACCCGGCGGTCGACCCGCTCGACTCGACCTCGCGCATCCTCGACCCGCGATACGTGGGCGATGAGCACTATGCCGTCGCCGCCCGCGTCAAGGAGATCCTCCAGCGGTACAAGGACCTGCAGGACATCATTGCCATCCTCGGCATCGACGAGCTGTCCGAGGAGGACAAGATCCTCGTGGGCCGGGCCCGTCGGATCCAGCGATTCCTGTCGCAGAACATGTTCGTGGCCGAGGCCTTCACCGGCCAGCCCGGATCGTTCGTGCCGGTCGAGGAGACCATTGCCTCGTTCCGGGCGCTCTGTGACGGCACGTACGACCACATCCCGGAGCAGGCCTTCTTCATGTGCGGCGGCATCGAGGACGTCGAGAAGAACGCGGCCTCGCTGGCGAAGGGCTAGCAGCCGTGGCTGACTCGGGCAAGCTCCTCAACGTGGCCGTCGTGTCGGCCGAGCGTGCCCTGTGGAACGGCCAGGCGAGAAGCCTGGTCGCGAAGACGCCTGAGGGCGACATCGGCATCCTTGCCGGGCACGAGCCCGTCCTGGCCCTGCTCGTCGAGAGCGCACCCCTGCGCATCGAGG
This sequence comes from Actinomycetota bacterium, assembly GCA_030645615.1. GTDB lineage: Bacteria > Actinomycetota > Actinomycetes > S36-B12 > S36-B12 > UBA10649. The sequence goes on from JAUSNB010000053.1 coordinate 103,057, forward strand.
AGCCTGACGGGACCAAGGTTCTGGTCGCGGTCCACGGGGGCTTCTTCTCGGTCGCCGGGAGCGATGTCAACGTGATCGCCGAGGTCGCCGAGCTGGCCGAGGACATCGACCTCGGTCGCGCGCAGTCGGCCCTTTCCCGGATCCAGGCCGATGGCGTGGTGGACGGCGAGGAGGCATCCGCCCTCAAGCGCGCCGAGACGAGGATCCAGGTCGCCGGCGTGGCGAAGGGGATCTCCGCCCACTAGGCACGGGCGAAGTCGCGCAGTATCAGCGATTTGCCCCGGGCTGCCACAGGACGTCGCCGTCGGCGTCCTTGTTGGCCAGCCGGCCGAGGATGAACAGCAGGTCGCTCAGCCGGTTCAGGTACGTCGCAGTGAGGTGGTTCATGCCCCCGTGGTACGTGTCCAGTGCTGCCCACGTGGATCGCTCCGCACGCCGCACGACCGTGCGCGCCACGTGCAGGTGGGCCGCGCCGACGGTGCCGCCCGGCAGGACGAAGGAGCGCAGCGGCTCGAGTCGCTCGTTGTAGGTGTCGCACGCCTGCTCGAGCCGCTCTACGTACGCAGGCGTGACGCGCAGCGGCTGGTGGGCCGGGTTCTCCACGACCGGCGTGCACAGGTCGGCACCGACGTCGAAGAGGTCGTTCTGGATGGCCAGGAGGAGGGCTCGGACGTCGTCGTCGAAGCCGGCGCTCGCCAATGCCAGCCCGAGCGCGCAGTTCGCCTCGTCGACGTCGGCATAGGCCTCGAGCCGCGGGTCGTTCTTGCCGGTCCGGCTCATGTCGCCCAACGACGTGGTGCCGTCGTCGCCGGTGCGCGTGTAGATGCGGGTGAGGTTGACCATGCGATGACACTAACCCTCCGTCGACCCCGCCCCCTACGATGCCCGGGTGGAGGTGCTGAGGATCACAGGCGGCACGTCGCTGCGCGGTGAGGTGGCCGTGACCGGCGCCAAGAACTCAGTCCTGAAGCTGATGGCCGCGTCCTTGCTCGCGCCCGGGGTCACCACCATCACCAACGTGCCCGACATCCTGGATGTCGAGATCATGGCCGAGTTGCTTCGCCGGCTCGGGTGCGACGTCAGCCATGAGGTGGACCTGTCCACGATCGCCATCACCGTACCGGACCGTCCTGACCACCGGGCCGACTACGACCTGGTGCGGCGCATGCGGGCGTCCATCTGTGTCCTGGGACCGCTGCTGACCCGCACCGGCGCCGCAGACGTGGCACTGCCCGGCGGCGACAACATCGGCTCGCGAGGGCTGGACATGCACATCGACGGCCTGCGGCGGATGGGCGCGGAGGTCACCAGCGACCACGGCTACCTGGTCGCGCACGCCGGGGGCCGCCTCCAGGGCGCGCGCGTCTGGCTGGACTTCCCGAGCGTCGGGGCGACGGAGACCCTGCTCATGGCCGCCGTGCTGGCCGACGGCGAGACGGTCATCGACAACGCCGCCCGCGAGCCGGAGATCGTCGACATCTGCACGATGCTGCGGGCGATGGGCGCGAACGTCGAGGGCATCGGCACCTCCACCCTCACCGTCATGGGTGTCGACGGCCTGCGCCCCGTGCAGCACGCGACGGTCCCGGACCGGATTGTCGCCGGGACGTGGGCGGTCGCCGCGGTCATGACGCGCGGGGACGTCACGATCAGGCACGCGAAGGCGGAGCACCTGAGCCTGGCCCTGGAGAAGCTCACGCTGGCCGGGGCGGACGTCGAGTGCCTCCCGGACGGGTTCCGGGTAGCGATGAGCGGCCGGCCTCGAGCGGTCGACATCGTGACGCTCCCGTATCCGGGATTCCCGACCGATCTCCAGCCCCAGTTCATCGCCCTGAACTCCATAGCCGAGGGGGCCGCCCTCGTGACCGAGAACCTGTTCGAGGCCCGATTCCGCTTCGTGCAGGAACTGGCCAGGCTCGGAGCCGACGTGCGCACCGACGGCCACCATGCCCTGGTCCGGGGAGTTCCCGTGCTCTCGTCCGCGCCCGTCGAGGCCACGGATATCCGGGCGGGCGCTGGCCTGGCCCTCGCCGGACTCGTCGCCGAGGGCGAGACGACGGTCTACGGGGTGGGCCACATCGATCGCGGCTATGCCGGGTTCGTCCCCGCCCTTCGATCGCTCGGGGCCGACGTCCGCCGCGACGAGGCGTAGGTGTCGCCGGGGCGGCGGCTGGGGTCAACCGAGGCGACTGAGCACCGACCGGGCCGCGGCCTCGTCGGCGGGCCACACCATCACGCGCGGGCCGTCGAGCGTCTGGGCGAGGTTGGCCCGCAGGCCGTGCTCCTCGAGTTGGCGCCGGACGACTTCCCCATCGATGTACGTTGCGGGGCTCGCGACGGGGACCATCAGGCCGTAGGCGTCGGACGGCCCCGGACGCGGTGCGGCGGCCACGACGGATGATCCTCGGCGGAATGCCCAGCGCAGGATCAGCACGAACAGGCCCACCAGGCCGACGGCCACGAGTGGCCCGAAGGCGAAGGAGAACGAGTTCCAGGCGGGCATGGTCACATGCTGCCGCCGATCGGGGCTTCGCGCGAGGTGGCCGGTAGCCTTCAGGCATGCCGCGCCGGGTCAAGGACAAGCCGTGGCTCATGCGCACCTACGCCGGCCATTCGTCGCCGCGCGAGTCGAACGCCCTGTACCGGCGCAACCTCGAGAAGGGCCAGACCGGCCTGTCGGTCGCGTTCGACCTGCCCACCCAGACGGGGTATGACCCGGACTCGGTCATGTCCCGGGGCGAGGTGGGGAAGGTCGGCGTGCCCGTCGCCCATGTGGGCGACATGCGGCGCCTCTTCGAGGCGATCCCCCTCGGGGAGATGAACACCTCGATGACGATCAACGCCACGGCCATGTGGCTGCTGGCGTTGTACGTCACCATCGCCGAGGAGCAGGGGATCGACCCTGCGTCCCTTCAGGGCACGACCCAGAACGACATCATCAAGGAGTACCTGTCGCGCGGCACCTACGTGTTCCCGCCCGCCCCGTCCTTGCGATTGGTGACGGACACCATCGCCTACACCGTGTCCCACGTGCCCAGGTGGAACCCGGTGAACATCTGCAGCTACCACCTGCAGGAGGCGGGCGCGACACCCGTCCAGGAGATCGCCTACGCCATGGCCACCGCGATCGCCGTCCTCGACGCGGTCCGGGACTCGGGCCAGATCGAGCCGGATCGGATCGGCGAGGTGGTCGCCCGGATCTCCTTCTTCGTCAACGCAGGCGTCCGCTTCGTCGAGGAGATGTGCAAGCTCCGCGCCATGGCCCGGCTCTGGGACGAGATCACCCGCGACCGCTACGGAGTCCTCGACGAGAGCCAGCGACGGTTCAGGTACGGCGTGCAGGTGAACTCACTCGGCCTGACCGAGGCGCAGCCGGAGAACAACATCCAGCGCATCGTGCTGGAGATGCTGGCCGTCACGATGTCCAAGGATGCCCGGGCCCGGGCCGTGCAGTTGCCCGCGTGGAACGAGGCCCTCGGCCTGCCCCGGCCATGGGACCAGCAGTGGTCCCTGCGCATGCAGCAGGTGCTTGCCTTCGAGAGCGACCTGCTGGAGTACGACGACATCTTCACCGGCTCCGTCGTGGTCGAAGGCATCGTGCAGGAGTTGCTGAGCGCTGCCCGGACGGAGCTGCAGGCGGTCCTCGACCAGGGCGGGGCGGTGGCGGCCGTCGAGAGCGGCTACATGAAGTCGGAGCTGGTCCGTTCCCATGCCCTTCGCCGGGCCCGCATCGAGTCGGGCGAGGACATCGTCGTGGGCGTCAACGCCTTCACGACCACCGAGCCCAACCCGCTCCTGACCGATCTCGTGGCGGCCGTCCAGGCGGTCGATCCCGGGGTCGAGGCCGCGGCGGTCGAAGGCCTGGCCACGTGGCGAGCGGATCGCGACGCCGACGAGGTGGAGCAGGCTCTCGCTCAGTTGGTCGCCGATGCAGCCAGCACCGTCAACCTCATGCCCGCCACGCTGCGCTGCGCCCGAGCCGGGGCGACGACGGGGGAGTGGGCCGGGGCCCTGCGGTCGGTGTTCGGGGAGTACCGGGCTCCCACGGGCGTCTCCGCCGCGGTCGGCACCCCGACCGCGACCGAGGGCCTGACCGCTGCGCGGGCGGCCGTGCAGGCGACGGCGACCGAGCTCGGGGCGCCGCTGCGCTTCCTCGTGGGCAAGCCCGGCCTCGACGGGCACTCCAACGGCGCGGAGCAGATCGCCGTGCGGGCGCGCGACGCTGGCTTCGAGGTCGTCTACCAAGGGATCAGGCTGACCCCCGAGGAGATCGTCGCGGCCGCGGTGGCCGAGGACGTCGACGTCGTCGGCCTGTCGATCCTCTCCGGCTCGCATCGGGAACTCGTCCCCGCGGTCGTCCGGGGCATCCGCGCCGAGGGGCTCGACGACGTCCCCGTGGTGGTGGGCGGCATCATCCCGGAGGCGGACGCAGCGTGGCTGCGGGAGCAGGGTGTCGCCGCCGTGTTCACCCCCAAGGACTATGACGCCAGCGTGATCATGTGCGCGGTGGTCGACGAGATCAGGGCTGCCCGAGGGCTGGACGCCTAGCTCGATCCTCGCGGGGTCCAGCGGAAGAACACCACGGCGAGCACGAGGCCGATGCCGCACCAGATGGCCAGAACGAGCGCGCACATGCCCAGTTCCCAGCTGCCTCCCACCTCGACGACGGCGGCTGCGTCGGGCAGGAACACGCTACGCATTGCCTGGGCCAGCCACTTCAGGGGGAACAGCGAGGCGAACTTCTGCATCCAGTCGGGCAATTGGTTGAAGACGAAGAACACCCCTGAGGTGAACTGCAGGACCAGCACGATCGGCGCCACGACGGCGGAGGCCCCCCTGCCGGTCCTGGGCACGACCGAGAAGGCGATGCCGAGCAGCGTGCACGACACCAGCCCGAGCAGGCTTGCCCACACGAAGGTGAACCACTGCATGCCGGTGCTCGGCAGGGCGATGCCGTAGAAGGCGACTCCGACCGCGATGAGGATGGCCACCTGGGCGACGTACGCCACGAAGACCATGCCGATCTTGCCGATGAAGTAGGAGTTCTTCGGCATGGGCGTCCCACCCAGCCGCTTGAGGGTCCCGTCCTCGCGCTCGAGCGGGATCGCGATGGCGAGGTTCTGGAACGAGGTGTAGAGCACCCCGGACGCGATCATGCCGGCGACGAAGTACTGGGTGAACGTGATCCCCGGCGCGATGTCCTGGCCACCGAACACCGAGCCGAAGATGACCAGCAGGATCATCGGGAAGGCGAAGTTCCACAGGGCCGAGTTGCGGTCGCGGAAGAACTGCTTGAGCTCGAGGACCACTCGGCGGCCGCCGATGGCACCGGTGCTGGGAAGGGAGCTCACTCGGCGTCACCGCCCTGGGCGAAGTCCTCGTCGGCGGCCTCCCGGTCGCCGTCGAGCAGGCTCAGGTAGACGTCCTCCAGCCGGGCTCGATCGACCCCGAGACCGGGGACCTCGCCGCCGAATCGGGCGGACAGCTCGAGCACGACCCTGGTCGGTTCCTCGGTGCGGACGTCGTGCAGCGTGCCGTCCTCGAGCCAATGCACCCGGGTGAGTCCCCGCGTCCGGCCACCCAGCTCGGCTGGGGAACCACAGGCCACGACGCGCCCCCGCGCGATGACCGCGACGCGGTCGGCGAGGTGCTCGGCCTCCTCCAGGTAGTGGGTGGTCAGGAGGATCGTCGTTCCCTCAGCCTTCAGCCCCTCGATGAGCTCCCAGAAGTCCCGTCGCGCCTCCGGGTCGAAGCCGGTCGTCGGCTCGTCCAGGAAGAGCACCCGGGGCCGACCGATGATCCCCAGCGCCACGTCGAGGCGCCGCCGCTGGCCGCCGGACAGCTTCAGGTTGCGCGACTTGTGCTTCTCGGTGAGCCCGACGGCCTTGATCACCTCGTCGGGGTCGCGGGGGTCGGGGTAGTAGCCGGCGAAGTGGTGCACCGCCTCGGCGACGGTCAGGTCGCCGAGGTCGCGGTCGGACTGCAGGACGATGCCCAGCTGCGATCGCCAGTGCCGGTCACCGTGCCCGGGGTCGATCCCGAGGACTTCCGCGGTCCCGTCGTCGCGCGAGCGGTAGCCCTCGAGGATCTCGGTCACGGTGGTCTTGCCTGCTCCGTTGGGGCCGAGGAGGGCGAAGCACTCGCCGAATGCGATCTCGAAGTCCACTCCGTCGACGGCCTGGACGTCCCCGTATCCCTTGCGCAGGCCGCGAACCGAGATGGCGGCTTCGCTCACGTGGGTGATCATGGCACGGCACACGGCCGGGAGGCGATCGATACGGTTGCCGAATGCGCTTCCTGGTGGCCCGCTGCCGGGTGGACTACGTCGGACGGCTCACCGCCCACCTTCCCGAGGCGACGCGGGCGATCATGGTGAAGGCGGACGGTTCGGTGCTCATCCACGCCGATGGCGGCTCGTACAAGCCGCTGAACTGGATGAGCCCGCCGTGCGCCATCCGCGTCTCGCCCGGGGAGGCCGACGACGACGTCGAGGTCTGGACCGTCGAGAACAAGGCCGGCGAGACGCTCGTCATCACCATCCACGAGATCCTGCACTCGAGCGAGCATGAGCTCGGCGTGGACCCCGGGCTGGTGAAGGACGGCGTGGAGGCCCACCTTCAGGCACTGCTCGCGGCGCAGGTCGAGCGGCTCGGAGAGGGCTGGCGGCTGCTGCGGCGGGAGTGGCCCACGGCGATCGGCCCGGTCGACCTGATGTGCCGCGATGCGTCGGGACTCGCGGTCGCCGTCGAGATCAAGCGCCGGGCCGAGATCGACGGCGTGGAGCAGTTGACTAGGTACCTCGACCTGCTGAACCGCGACCCTCTGCTCGCTCCGGTGAGGGGAATCCTCGCCGCCCAGGAGATCAAGCCTCAGGCACGCGTGCTAGCACAGGACCGCGGCATCGAGTGCGTCGTCCTCGACTACGACGCGATGCGGGGTCATGACGACCCCGCCACCCGGCTCTTCTGATCCCGTGGCCCACGACTCCAGCGGTCGCCTTGCCCATCCGGCTGCGCGCGCCTCCGCGCGCCATCCATGTGGGTTGCCCGGATAAGGTCAGTACGGACTACGAAGGGATCGACATGACCATCTCCACGGTTGGCGTCATCGGCCTGGGCACCATGGGCGCGGGCATCGCCGAGGTGGTCGCCCGCAATGGCTACGCGGTCATCGCGATCGAGGAGGACGGCGCCGCGGTGGATCGGGGGCGCCTGTCGATCGAGGGGTCAACTGGCCGCGCCGTCTCGCGGGGGAAGCTTGATGAGGCCGAGCAGTCGGCCCTGCTAGGCCGGATCGCGTACTCCACCGACCTCGCCGACCTCGTGGGCGCCGACCTGGTCATCGAGGCCGTCTCGGAGAGCCTTGAGCTGAAGAAGAACCTGCTCGCCAGGGTCGACGCCATCGCCCCCGCCCACGCGATCCTCGCGACCAACACCTCCTCGCTTTCGGTGACCGACATCGCGGTCGCGACGCAGCGGCCGGCCAACGTCGTCGGCATCCACTTCTTCAATCCGGCACCGGTGCAGGGCTTCGTCGAGGTCGTCCGCACCGTGGTCACCTCGCAAGGCACGATCGATGAGTCCGTGGCGTTCGCGGCGTCGTTGGGCAAGGAACCCGTCGTCGTCGACGACAAGGCGGGCTTCATCGCCAATGCGCTGCTCTTCGGCTACCTCAATCACGCCGTGTCGATGTTCGAGTCGCGCTACGCCAGCCGCGAGGACATCGATGCGGCCATGCGCCTGGGGTGCGGCTACCCCATGGGGCCGCTCATGCTGCTCGACCTCATCGGGCTCGACACCGCCTACGAGATCCTCGACACGATGTACAAGCAGGGCCGGGACCGTCTGCACGCCCCGAGCCCGATCATCAAGCAGATGGTCACCGCGGGCCTGCGGGGCCGCAAGTCCGGCCGTGGCTTCTACTGCTACGAGTCGCCGGGGTCGCCCGTCGTCGTCGACGCGATCACTGACGATGCGGCAGCCGCGGACCAGGGGCGACCGGTGACGCGGGTCGGGGTCGTGGGCTCGGGGACGATGGCCTCGGGGATCGTCGAGGTCTTTGCCAAGGCGGGCATCGACGTGGTCTTCGTGGCGCGCTCGGCCGACAAGGCCGACGTCGTGCGGGCCCGCATCGCCGGCTCGCTGGCCAAGGCGGTCGACCGCGGCAAGCTCTCCGACGACCAGCGCGAGTCGGCCCTGGCCCGGATCACCGGGACCACCGACCTGGAGTCGCTCGCCGGCGTCGACCTCGTGGTGGAGGCCGTGGTGGAGGACCTCGACGTCAAGCTCGACCTCTTTGCCCGGCTCGATGCGGTGTGCCGGCCCGGGGCGATCCTCGCCACCACGACCTCGAGCCTGCCGGTCATCGACCTCGCTGCGGTCACGGGGCGCCCCGAGGACGTCGTCGGGCTGCACTTCTTCAACCCGGCCGCGCTCATGAAGCTGGTCGAGGTGGTTCGCACCGTGGCAACCGCTGACGACGTCGTCGCGACGTCGGTCGCGCTGTGCCGGGCGATCGGCAAGCATCCGGTGACGTGCGGCGACCGAGCCGGTTTCATCGTCAATGCCCTGCTGTTCCCCTACCTGAACGATGCCGTCCGCATGCTCCAGGCCAACTACGCGTCCGCGGACGACATCGACCTGGCCATGAAGAAGGGCTGCGGCTACCCGATGGGGCCGTTCGAACTGCTCGACGTCGTCGGCCTGGACGTCTCCCTGGCCATCCAGCAGACCCTGTACCGGGAGTTCCGCGAGCCCGGCTTCGCGCCTGCCCCCCGGCTCGAGCACCTGGTCACGGCCGGCTACCTCGGCCGCAAGAGCGGACGCGGGTTCCGGACCTACACCTGATGGGCCGCAAGCACCGACGCAAGCCGCAGGAGCCGAAGGAGGTCGGCCCGGTCCAGCCGGGGCGGACCATCGAGTCCCACCCCGACGGCGACTGGATCGTCCAGCGGGTCACCGGGTCCAGCGCGACCAAGCCGTACCGCTGCCCGGGCTGCGACCACGAGATCCCGATGGCGACGCCGCATACCGTGGCCTGGCCTGCCGAGGATCCGGCGGGCCTGGACAACCGTCGGCACTGGCATACGCCGTGCTGGGCCGCCCGCGACCGGCGCCGGCCGCGGCGGTAGGCCATGCCCGAGATCGTCGCCAACTCGGTGCTGCCGGCCCGTCGCGACCCACTTCGCTTGGTCACGGCCGATGGCGTGCGCCTCGTTGGCGAACTTGCCCTGCCGCAGGACGGGGAGCCCGTCGGCACCATCGTCTGCGTGCACCCGCTGCCGACGCACGGCGGCATGATGGACAGCCACGTCCTGCGCAAGATGGCGTGGCGGCTGCCGGCGCTGGCCGGCCTGGCTGTCCTCCGCTTCAACACCCGGGGCACGACGAGTGCGGCCGGCACGAGCGAGGGCGCGTTCGACGAGGGGGAAGGAGAGGGGCTCGACCTGGCGGCCGCGATCGCCGCCGTCACCGCACGCGGCCTGCCCGATCCGTGGCTGGTGGGCTGGTCGTTCGGCACCGACGTCGTGCTGAAGCATGGCAACGTGGACCCCGTTCGCGGGGCCGTCCTGCTCTCGCCGCCACTGCGGTTCAGCACCGACGAGGACCTCGTCTCGTGGGACGTCGGGCGGCGGCCGGTGGTGTGCCTCGTGCCCGAGTTCGATGAGTACCTCGCACCCGTCGCCGCCGAGGCCCGCTTCGCGGTCATGGCAAACGCCGAGGTCCGTGGCATCCCGGGGGCCAAGCACCTATGGGTGGGCGAGCGGTTCGTACGTACCGTCCTGGACCACGTGGTCGGTGTCGTGGCCCCCGAGCGCACGCCGTTGCCGGATACGTGGGAAGGCCCGATGGAGCGCTGGAGCGACATATGACGGACGCGCTGTTCGTGCGCGACGCAGGCGAGGGCCCCGTCGCGCTGCTGCTGCACGCCTTCCCGCTCGATGGCCGGCTGTGGGGTCAGCACGCCGACGCTCTGGTGGCGCGCGGCTGGCGAGTGATCGTCCCGGACCTGCCGGGCTTCGGGGCGTCGAGGATCCTGCCCGGGGATCCGTCCCTGCCGGACGTGGCAGCCTCGCTGCTGGCCTGGCTCGACGACCGCGGCATCGGCACCGGCTTGATCGCGGGCTGCTCCCTCGGCGGGTACGTCGCCATGGCCCTCGCCCGGCAGCGTCCCTCATGGCCGACTGCCTTGGTCCTCACGGGGACGAAGGCGACTGCCGACACGACCGAGGCGGCGGCCGGCCGCGAGCGACTGGCCGAGCTGGTCGAGCGGGCGCCGGACGACTGCGCCCGCACCCTTCGCCAGGCCGTCCTCCCCGGCCTGGTCGGGTCGACCACATGGGGCTCCCGCCCGGATGTCTTCGAGATGGTTGCTGGCTGGCTGGACCTCGCTGCGCCCGGCGCCGTGGCGTGGTACCAGCGGGCCATGGCGGTGCGGCCGGATTCGCGTGACGTCCTGGCCGCGACCGAGGTGCCGGCGCTGCTGCTGTGGGGCGAGGAGGATGCCCTGAGTCCTCGACCGGAGCAGGAGGCGATGCTCACCGCGATGCCCGGTGCCAGGCTCGCCGTCCTGGCCAGGGCAGGGCACCTGGCCATCATCGAGCGCCCCGCCGCGGCCGCCGAGGTGCTCGACGAGTTCGCCGCGCAGGTCAGACCCCAGCAGCCTTCTTGATCAACGTGGCGTAGGCCTTCGCCCCTGCCTTGGTCAGGTGCACGCCGTCGGACACGAAGTACTCAGGATGTCCGCGCGAAGCTTCCTTCCAGTCGGCGATCACCGCGTTCGGGAACTCGGGGACGACATCCGCGATGGCGTCATTGTTGGGCTCCTCCCAGGACCGCGGCACGGATGCGTTGACGACTACGACCCGCCCGTAGCCCGACAGGAGGTCGAGCATCTCGCGCAGCATGTCTGCAGGCAGGACGCCATTGGTCGCCGCATGCAGCACGACCGTGTCGGCCAGCTTGTCCTGCGCGCGCAGCTTCTTGATCCGTCCCACGAAGGCCCCGGGGAAGCGGGACACCGCGGCATCGACACGGGCCCCGGGGATGACGTCCACCAACGTCGATCGAGCACCGAGCATCACTGAGTCGCCGAGGGCGCTGATCGTTCCGCGGGACGCGGCCGGCGGGGTCGTGGCCGACGCAGCGGGCGAGCCCGATGGCCCTGGTGTCGCCGCGGGCTCCGGCGTCGGGCCCGTCGGGCCGGTCGTGGGGGCGGGCGTCGCGGGGTCGTCGAGGGTCACCTCGGTCGGGCCTCCGTCGGTCAGGCCCATGGCCTCGGCGACGTCCGGGGCCAGTCCGGCCGCCGCGGTTGGGGCCGGGACGGCCGCGAGCACGAGCCCGAGGGCGACGATGCCCGCGACGGCGGTCCCGATCACGGCGCCGCCTCGCCGGGACTGGCGGTTGTGCTCGTCCCCGGTGGACTCGCGCCATGCCTTGACCCAGCGGTCGATGGCGCCGCGCCGGATCGGCATCTCGACGAACCGGAAGCTCGCCTCAGCGATCACGAACGTGATCGCCAGGCGGACGACAAGCAGGGGCACTCCGTCAAGCGGCACATCCGTGCTGGGCCGGGTGACCATGAACACGGGCCAGTGCCAGAGGTACAGCCCGTACGAGCGCTGCCCGATGTAGCGCCAGGGCTGGGATCCCATCCATCTGCCCAGGGGCGAGGCGGGATGGGTGGACATGGCGATCAGCAGGGCGACGACGAGCGCGAGGACCAGGAAGCCGCCGCGGTACATCCACGGAGTGAACTCGCCGACGAACAGGAAGAACCACACGACGGCGAGCAGGGCGGCGATGCCCGTCCCGGTGAGGATGGTGACCCCGCCTCGCGGCACCGACGAGGGCAGCCGTCCCGGCCGCCAGAAGGTGGCCAGCGCTGCGCCGATGAGCAGGCCCATCGCATGCGAGTCCGTGCCGAAGTACGCACGGCTGGGGTCCGCGTACTCCGGGTAGCCGTTGGTCGCCGACAGCCAGATCATCCAGGCGGTCGACAGGACGGCAAGGGCGATGGCGAACCACCGCACGCCTGGACGGCCGGCCTTGCGCATGATGAGGAAGGCCACGGCCGGCCAGATGAGGTAGAACTGCTCCTCCACCGCGAGGGACCACAGGTGCTTGAGGAGTGGCGGCCGGCCGATGAACTCGAAGTACGACTGCTCGTTGAAGACGTACCACCAGTTGTTGACGTAGAACACCGAGGCGACGGTGTCGGCGCGTACCTGCGCAGCGACATCTCGGTAGACCACGGCGGCCGCCACCGCCACGACGGCAAGCATGAGGATGAGCGCGGGCAGCAGGCGACGTGCGCGGCCGAGGTAGAAGCGGGAGAAGCGGATCCCCCCCGAGCGTTCGTACTCCTCGAGGATGAGGGTGGTGATGAGGAAGCCGCTGAGGACGAAGAAGACGTCGACACCGAGGAATCCGCCGCTGATCCAGGTGAGGTCGGCGTGGTAGAGCAGGACCCCGATAACGGCCAGGGCGCGGACACCGTCGAGGCCCGGCAGGTAGCCCATCTCGCCGGCCCGGCGACCACGGTCGAGCAGCCACGGATGGCCGGACGCCTCCGTCGGAAGGTGCCCCGGTGCCGTGCGCTCCGGGGTCGCGGTCACGTCGTCATCGTACGTCAGCCGGAGAGCGCGTCACGTGTCCCGGAATCGGTTGATCTGGGTCTCGTGCCGGGCGCGCAGTTCGGCGTCGAGCACGCCGAGGCCTTCGGCTGGGGCCAGGCACAGGACGCCGACCTTGCCTTGGTGGAGGTTGCGGTGCACCTCGTACGCGGCCTCGCCGGCATCCTCGATCGCGAAGGCCTTCGACAGGGTGGGGTGGATCATGCCGCGGGAGACCAGCCGGTTGGCCTCGAAGGCCTCCCGGTAGTTCGCGAAGTGGCTGCCGATGATCCGCTTGAGGTTCATCCACAGGTACCGGTTGTCGTACTCGTGCATGAACCCGCTGGTCGACGCGCAGGTGACGATCGTGCCGCCCTTGCGGGCGACGTAGACGCTCGCGCCGAAGGTCTCCCGCCCGGGGTGCTCGAAGACGATGTCGGGGTCGTCGCCGCCGGTGAGCTCGCGGATCCGCTTGCCCAGGCGCTGCCACTCCTTGGGGTCCTGGTTGTGCTCGTCCTTCCAGAAGCGGTATCCCTCCGCCGACCGGTCGATCACCAGGTCGGCGCCCATCGCGCGGACGAGGTCAGCCTTCTCGGGGCTGGACACCACGCAGACCGGGATCGCGCCGCCATTGACGGCGTACTGGGTGGCGTAGGAGCCCAGGCCCCCCGACGCGCCCCAGACGAGGACGACGTCTCCCTGCTTCATGCCTGCGCCGTTGCGGGAGACCAGCTGGCGGTAGGCAGTGGAGTTGACCAGCCCGGGGCAGGCGGCCTCCTCCCAGGTCAGGTGCTCCGGCTTGGGCATGAGCTGGTTCGCCTTCACGATGGCCAGCTCGGCCAGCCCGCCGAAGTTGGTCTCGAAGCCCCAGATCCGCTGCTCGGGATCCATCATCGTGTCGTTGTGCCCGGCCGGGTTCTCCAGCTCCACGCTCAGGCAGTGCGCCACCACCCGGTCGCCCGGCTTCCAGGTGTTCACGCCCGGCCCGGTGCGCAGGATGACCCCCGACGCATCCGACCCGATGACGTGGTACGGCAGGTCGTGCCTCTTGGCGTCGGCGTGGGTGCGCCCGTAGCGGGCCAGGAACCCGAACGTCGACACCGGCTCGAAGATGGACGTCCACACCGTGTTGTAGTTGATGCTCGAGGCCATCACCGCGATCAGCGCCTCGCCCGGCGCCAGCTCGGGCGTCGGAACGTCGTCCAGGTGCAACGACGTACGGGGGTCCTTCTCCCGCGACGGCACGCCCTCGAACATGGCCTGCTCGTCCTTGTGGACCGTCACCGCCCGGTACGAGCCCGGAATGGCGAGCGCCGCGAACTCCTCGGCCGAGCCACCGGCCATCACCGCATCGCGGACCGCATCCATCTCACCCATGGGGTGCCTCCTCGCTGCCGGTGGACTGGACAAGCTCGACCAGGACCCCGCCGCAGTCCTTGGGGTGGCAGAAGTTGACGAGTGAGCCGGCCGTGCCGACCTGGGCCTCGTCGTACAGCATCCGGACGCCCGCCGCACGCAGCGTGTCGGCCGCAGCGGCCACGTCGTCGACGCCGTAGGCGACCTGCTGGATGCCCGGCCCGGAGCGATCCAGGAACTTGGCGATGGTCGACTTCGGGGTGAGCGGTGCCAGCAGCTGGATGCAGGAGCCCGACCCCCCGACGCCCAGCATCGCCTCCCGGACTCCCTGGCGCTCGTTGACCTCCTCGTGCACGACAGACAGCCCGAACGTGCGCCCATAGAAGGCGATGGCCTCGTCGAGGTCGGGCACCGCGATGCCCACGTGGTCGATGCGCGTCAGCAGGGATTCCATGGGCATTATGTTGTCACCATCGAACCAGTGGTCGCTGAGCAGAGGTAGGGAACTCGAATGTCGTTCACGAACGGATCGGTCATCGTCGCCGGTGCACGCACGCCGATGGGCCGCCTATTGGGCTCCCTCAAGGGCTTCAGCGGCGCCCAGTTGGGCGGGGTCGCGATCAAGGCCGCGCTCGAGCGAGCCGGCGTCGCTCCGGACCAGGTCGACTACGTGATCATGGGCCAGGTCCTCCAGGCCGGTGCCGGCCAGATCGCCGCCCGGCAGGCGGCAGTCGCCGGCGGGATACCCATGACCGTTCCTGCCTTGACCATCAACAAGGTCTGCCTGTCGGGCATCGACGCGATCGCTCTGGCCGACCAGCTCATCCGGGCCGGCGAGTTCGACATTGTCGTCGCCGGTGGGATGGAGTCCATGACCAACGCCCCGCACCTGCTGGTCGGGTCGCGTGAAGGGACCAAGTTCGGCGACTGGACGCTCGTGGATTCGATGGCGTTCGACGGGCTCACCTGTGCCTTCGACCAGTGCGCGATGGGGGAGAGCACGGAGGCGCACAACGGCCGGTACTCGGTCACCCGCGAGGACCAGGACGCCTTCAGCGCGCGATCGCACCGGCTTGCCGCGGCGGCGGCAGCGTCGGGGGTCTTCGCCGAGGAGATCGCCCCCGTCTCCGTCCCGCAGCGCAAGGGCGACCCGGTCATCGTGTCGACGGACGAGGGGATCAGGCCGGAGACGACCCCCGAGTCGCTGGCGGCGCTGCGGCCCGCCTTCGCCAAGGACGGCACGATCACGGCCGGCAACGCGTCGCAGATCTCCGACGGGGCCGCTGCCGTGGTGGTCATGAGCCGCGCCAAGGCCGAGGAACTCGGGCTGGAGTGGCTCGCCGAGATCGGTGCGCACGGTGTCGTTGCGGGACCCGATGCCTCGCTGCACGAGCAGCCGGCCAACGCGATCATCAAGGCGTGCGCCCGTGAGGGAATCTCCGTCTCCGATCTCGACCTCGTCGAGATCAACGAGGCCTTCGCCGCCGTGGGGCTGGTGTCGGCGCGCGCGCTGGGCGTCGATGACGAGATCGTCAACGTCAATGGCGGTGCCATTGCGCTGGGCCATCCGGTCGGCATGTCGGGGGCGCGCATCGTGCTGCACGCAGCGCTCGAGCTCAAGCGGCGCGGCGGCGGCATCGGGGCGGCGGCCCTGTGCGGCGGCGGCGGCCAGGGCGATGCCCTGCTCGTCCGCGTTCCCTCGGCCTAGGCCCCCGAGTGAGGGGCGTGGCCGCACTCGTCGACGGCGCCCGTGCGGGACGGGCACGCGACATCGCGCGACTGGTGTCCCTGGTCGAGGACGGTTCGGCCGAGGTCCCTGAGCTCATGAGGGAGCTGGCCGCCCACGGCAATGCCGCTGTGGTGATCGGCATCACGGGCTCGCCGGGGGTGGGCAAGTCCACGACGACCTCCGCCTTGATCACGGCCCTGCGCGCGCGCGGCAGCCGCGTCGGCGTGCTCGCCGTGGACCCGTCGTCTCCGTTCTCGGGCGGAGCCCTTCTCGGTGACCGGATCCGCATGCAGGAGCACGCCACGGACGAAGGGGTCTTCATCCGATCGATGGCCTCGCGTGGGCATCTCGGCGGCCTGTCGGCGACAACGCCCCAGGCGCTGCGGGTGCTCGAGGCGGCCGGCTTCGACGTCGTCCTGATCGAGACTGTCGGAGTGGGCCAGTCCGAGGTCGAGGTCGCCGGCTCCGCCGACACCACGCTCGTCCTGCTCGCCCCCGGCATGGGCGACGGGATCCAGGCTGCCAAGGCGGGCATCCTCGAGGTGGGCGACGTCTTCGCGGTCAACAAGGCCGATCGGGACGGGGCGGATGCCACGGCCCGTGAGCTTCGGGCCATGATCGCCCTCGGCGTGCGGGCGGAGGGCGGGTGGACCCCGCCGGTCGTGCGCACCGTGGCCTCCACGGGGGAGGGCATCGACGGGCTGCTCGATGCCCTCGACCGTCACCGGGCGTGGCTGGTGGAATCCGGCGAGCTCGAGGGGCGCAGGGTCAGGCGCGCCCGTGACGAGGTGGAGGCGATCGTGCTGGCCGCACTGCGCCGCCGGCTGGCATCCGGCGAGCTCGCGGCGCAGTTCGACCGAGCGGCCGCCGACGTGGCAGCGGGCGCCATCGACGCCTACACGGCTGCGGGTGCGCTCGTCGGGCGCCTGGTACAGGACTAGCAAAGCCCGCCGACCTTGAGGTTGGCGGGCTTTGCCCGGGTCCAGACCCCCGCCGACCTCAAGGTCGGCGGGGTACCGCGGCTAGCCCAGCGTGCAGCCGACGACGATCCCGTCGGTCACGTCGAAGGTGAAGCGGTCCTCGCGGAAGTCAGTCGTGACGGCTTGCGGCTCGCCATCCAGCGTGCCGATACGGGTCACGTAGCCGCTGGACTCGGCCAGCGCCTCCGCGGCCTCGACTGTCATAGCGTCGGCAATCAACTGCTCGCACATGGCCGTCATGGCGTCGGCCGGGCTGGTGGGCGTCGCACTTGCCGATGTCGAGGCTGAGTCGGCTCCGTCGGATGAACTGGAGCAGGCGGTCACACCGCCGAGGACGGCGAGTGCCACCCCGATGCCAGCGAGCGCGGTGACGACGGGACGGGTGCGCATGATTCCTCCAGGGCGGGTCGTGAACTGATGGTGCGGCTAGCGGCGCTGCCAGGCACCCGGCTCGCTGAGCATGGCCGTGACATCGTCGGGAAGCCGGCCATGGGCCACGTCGGCCAGGGAGATCCGCTCGAGCACGTGCCTCATCGACACCCGCACGGCGATCCACACCTCGCGCAGGTGCTCCGACGCTCCGTGGTAGGCGAGTTCCTCCGGGCGCTGGCCGCGCACGGCGGCGAGCGGGCCGTCGAGCGCGCGCACGACATCGGCGATGGACACATCGGCAGGCTTGCGATCGAGGCGGTAGCCGCCCTCGGCCCCCCGCTGGCTGGTGACGATGCCGGCCTGGCGCAGTTGGCGCAGGATCCCTTCGAGGAACTTCAACGGCACTTCCTGCGCCTTCGCGATCGCCTCGCCCTTCACCAGCCGGGTGGGGTTGTCCTCGTAGGCGGCGGCCAGCTCCAGGAGGGCGCGCATGCCGTAGTCGGCCTTGGCGGAGACGTGCATCCCAGCATTCTCGCGGGTGCCGCGCCTTCGCCGGTGGACGACCCGCCGGGTCTCCTCGGTCATGTGGCTGCCGCGCTCACGCGACCTCGAGGCCCCTCTTGCGCCGCATGGAGCGCGCATAGGAGGAGAACAGCCCGTCGACCAGCATGCCGATGATGAGGATGACAAGCATCGTGGCCAGCAGCAGAGGCGCCTTGGAGAACTGCCGGGCGAACTCCAGGTTGGCGCCCAGCGAGGGGCGCTCGGCGATGATCACGAGCAGTTCGCCCGCCATGAGGCTGCGCCATGCGAAGGCCCAGCCCTGGGTGAGCCCGGCGACGTAGGCAGGCATCGCTGCAGGCAGGACGATGTCGCGGTACAGGCTGACCGTCTTCGCCCCAAGAACAGTGCCGAGGCGGACGAAGGACGGCGGGACGTGGTCGATGCCGGAGATGACGCCGTTGGCGATGCTGGGGGCCGCTCCGAGCACGACGACGAAGAGGATCGCCTGCTCGTCGAGTCCGAACAGCAGGATGGCGAGAGGGAACCACGCGATCGAGGGCATGGTCTGCAGCCCGGTGATGAGGCTGCCCACGGCCAGCCGCAAGGGCCGGATCCGGGCGACGAGGACCCCGACGGCGGTGCCGATCACGAGCGCCAGCGCGAAGCCGATCACGGCGCGGATCATGGTGGTCTGGATCGCCGACCAGAAGCGCTCCGTGCCGAGCATGCCCCACAACGTCTGCAGCGTCTCCCCGGGCGAGGGAAGGACGTACGTCGGTCGCCAGCCGGACCACACGACTACCTGCCAGATGCCCAGCACGAGGACGATCGCGAGGGCCTTGGGCCAGGCCCAGCCCCACGCCTTCAGCACGAAGCCTGCGTCCGCCTGGGTCGCTGATGGCCCGTCGACCACGGGGGTGAGGATGCTGCCGTCAGCCGACATGAGCGTGCCCCTGATCCTTGAGCCGGGCGGTGAGCGACGCGGCACGGGTGGCCACGTCGGGGGAGTCCATGACCCGTGGGTGGGGGAGCGGGATCGATTCCTCGTAGACGATCCGGCCCGGGTGGCTGCCCATCAGGACCACGCGGTCGCCGAGCCGGATGGCCTCGCGCATGTTGTGCGTGACGAAGATGATGGTCAGTCCCTGCGCCCGCCACACGTGCTCGATCTCGTCGTGGAGGTGATCGCGGGTCATGGCGTCCAAGGCCCCGAGTGGCTCGTCCATGAGAACAATCGGGGCATCCTGGGCCAGGCACCGGGCCAGGGCCACCCGTTGGCGCATGCCTCCGGACAGCTCGTGGGGCCGCTTGTCGCCCCACCCTTCCAGTCGCACGGCCTCCAGCAGTTCGTCGGCTCGACCCTGACGCTCGCGCTTCGGCATGCCCCGCAGCTTCAGCGCGAGGGCGACGTTCTGCCGGGCGGTCATCCAGGGCAGCAGCGTGGCCTCCTGGAACATGAAGGCGACCCGGGCGCCGATCTGCATGGTCCCCGAGGTCGGCTGGTCGAGCCCGGCGACGAGATTGAGCAGCGTGCTCTTGCCGCAGCCGGATGCCCCGACGATGGTGACGAACTCGCCCGCCGCCACGTCGAGCGACACGTCCTGCAGCGCCACGGTGGAATCGTCGCCACGCCCGAAGACCTTGCCGACGTTGCAGATGCTGAGGATGGGCAGGGCCAGGCCCACGTCCCCCGCCACGGCCGCGGCGACGGTCATGGGGCCGAGACGGCGGGCTTTCCGGCCGCCTTGAGAACTGCGTCGATGGCCGTCAGGTCGTACAGGGTGCCCGGAATGCCCCCGGCCGACTCGATCTCGCCTTGGTCCAGGAGCCCGACGGCGACGGCGTGGTCCGCCGAGGCCACCAAGGTGGCCGGCAGCGGGTCGGCCGTGAACTCGACCTGCGACCAGGCCTGGTCGAGCACGTCTTGCTCCAGCGCCGAACCGGTCAGGCCCTGGAGCGATGCGTTGACCGCGGCCTTGGCTGCCGCAGGGTCGTTGGCGATCGCGTCGAGCGCCGCAAGGTGGCCCTCGAGGACTGCCTTGACGATGTCGGGGTGCTGGTCGAGGAACGCCGTGCGCACGATGATGTTCGTGGTGACGAAGCGGCCCTCGGGCCACAGTGACTTCTCGTCGACGAGGACCGTGGCGCCCGCCTTGAGGTACTCGCTCACCCAGGGCTCGGGCACCCACGCTCCGTCAATCGTCCCAGCGGCGTAGGCCGCCAGGCCCTCCGCATTGGCCTGCGGCCTGATCGACACGTCGCCGCCGCCCTCGGTGGTGGCCGTCAGTCCCTGCTGCTGCAGCCAGTGGCGCAGTGCGACGTCCTGAGTGTTGCCCAGTTGCGGCGTCGCAATCGACCGGCCCTTCAGTCCCTGCGCATCGGTGATCCCCGGTCGAACGACCAGGGCGGCGCCTCCTGACGCGGCCCCGGCGATGACCTTGATCGCCTGACCGCCGGACTGGACGTAGGCATTGATCGTCGGGTTCGGGCCGATGTACGCGATGTCCAGTGAGTCGGCAAACAGTGCGGTGACCGCGTCAGGCCCGGCATTGAAGGCGGTCGGGGTGACCGTCACCCCGAGGGGCTTCAGGGCCGCCTTGAACAGGCCTTCCTGCAGGCCGACCAGGGCGGGGGCGTGGGTGAAGTTCGGGAAGAAGCCGAGCCGGACGGTCGACACGTCGTTGGCCGTGTCGGGCCGGTCGGACGACGCCGACGCGCCGGAGCAGCCGGCCAGCGCAAGCGCGGACGCCAGGGCGGCGGCGATGACCAGGGCTGCGCTCTTGTGCACGGGATCTCCTATATAAAACCGATGGATGTACTAGACAAACTAGGCAAAGCTCGGACGGGTGTCAAGCCAGCCGCGTGACAGGGTGTCGCGGGGCGCCGACCCTGGTGAGAGAGAATGCCGGCATGGCAAACATCAGCGCCCGTGGCGCCGTCGATCTCGGCGCGCTCGCCACCGCCCGGCAGAACCAGCAGAAGGCCGAACAGGCCCTGGCCAGCGCCCCCGCCGGGGTCGTCGTCGACGTGACCACGGAGAGCTTCCAAGCCGACGTCATCGACCGCTCCATGACCGTCCCCGTCGTGATCGACCTGTGGGCCGAATGGTGCGGGCCCTGCAAGCAACTCTCGCCCATACTCGAGCGGCTCGCGGCGGAGTACGCCGGGCGCTGGGTGCTGGCGAAGGTCGACATCGATGCCGAGCAGCAGATCGGGGCCGCCTTCAAGGTGCAGTCGATCCCCGCGGTGTTCGCGGTCATCAAGGGCCAGCCGGTGCCGATGTTCCAGGGAGCCCTGCCCGAGGCGCAGGTGCGCCAGATCCTCGACGAGCTGCTGAAGGTCGCGGCCGAGCAGGGCGTGGACGGGGTCGTCAGCGACCAAACGACACCGGTCGAGTCGTCCGCCGCCTCCGAGGCGGATACGGACGACTCCGACGAGGCGCTACTGGACCCGAGGTTCGAGGCCGCCTACGAGGCGATCGAGGCGGGTGACTGGGCGGGCGCCGCGGCCGCGTACCGGGCCGTGCTCGCTGCGGAGCCGGGCGACGTGGACGCGCAGGCAGGCGTCGCGCTGGTCGGCCTGTACTCCCGCACGGACGGGATCGAGGAGTCGTCGATCGGCTCGCTGGATGAGGACGCGGCGGCCCTGCTCACGGCCGACTTCGCCGCAATGCGGCAGGAGTGGCCAGCGGCGTTCGCCGCGGCCATCGGCGTGGTCCGTCGCACGTCGGGCGACGAGCGCGAGGCCGCTCGCTCCCGGGTGCTCGACTACTTCCTGCTGGCCGGCGACGATCCGTCGGTGCCGGCCGCCCGCAGCGGCCTGGCCAGCGCCCTGTTCTAGCCCGCCGAAGGGGAGGTCAGCCCTCGAAGTGGAAGTAGCTGGTCGACATCGGCGGCAGGATGATCTGGGCCGATGCCGGCCGGCCGTGCCAGGGGCTCTCGACCGCCTCGATGGCGCCGAAGTTGCCCATGCCGCTGCCGCCGTACTCGCGGGCATCGGTGTTGAGCAGCTCGGTCCAGGTCCCGGCCCGCGGCAGGCCCAGTCGGTACCCCTCGCGCGGCACGGGGGACAGGTTGGCCATGACCGCGATGCACTGCCCGTCGTCACCGTTGCGGATCCAGCTGAATGCATTGGAGCCTGAGTCGTTGGCATCGATCCACTCGAACCCGCTCGGGTCGTCGTCGCGCTGCCACAGGGCCGGGCTCTCCCGGTAGACCCGGTTGAGGTCGACGACCGCCTGGAGCACGCCTGAATGCTCGGGGAACTGCAGTAGCCACCAGTCCAGCCCGCGCTCGGCCGACCACTCGCCGGACTGGGCGAACTCCGAGCCCATGAACAGCAGCTTCTTGCCCGGGTGGCCCCACATGAAGGCGAGGTAGGCGCGCAGGTTCGCCAGTTCCTGCCAGCGGTCACCGGGCATCCGGGCCACGAGGGATCCCTTGCCGTGCACGACCTCGTCGTGGGAGATCGGCAGGATGAAGTGCTCGCTGTAGGCGTACACCATCGAGAAGGTCATCTCGTTGTGGTGGTACTGCCGGTGGATCGGCTCGTGCGACATGTAGTCCAGCGAGTCGTGCATCCAGCCCATGTTCCACTTGAAGCCGAAGCCGAGGCCGCCCACGAAGGTGGGCCGGGTGACCCCCGGCCAGGCCGTGGACTCCTCGGCGATCATCGTCACGCCGGGGACCCGCTTGTAGACCGTGGCGTTGAGTTCCTGCAGGAAGGCGACCGCGTCGAGGTTCTCCCGCCCGCCGAACTCGTTCGGGTACCACTCCCCGTCCTTGCGGGAGTAGTCCAGGTAGAGCATCGAGGCGACCGCGTCGACGCGCAGGCCGTCGACGTGGTACTCCTCCAGCCAGTACAGCGCGTTCGACACCAGGAAATTGCGCACCTCCGTGCGGCCGAAGTCGAAGACGTACGTGCCCCAGTCGGGCTGCTCGCCGCGACGCGGGTCCGCATGCTCGTACAACGGGGTGCCGTCGAACCGGGCCAGCGCCCACTCGTCCTTCGGGAAATGAGCGGGGACCCAGTCGACGAGGACGCCGATGTCGGCCTGGTGCAGGGAGTCGATGAGGAACCGCAGGTCGTCGGGCTTGCCGAAGCGCGAGGTGGGCGCGAAGTAGGACGTCACCTGATAGCCCCATGACGGGGCGAACGGGTGCTCGGCGACGGGCAGGAACTCCACGTGGGTGAAGCCCGCATCGCGGACGTACTCGCTCAACTCCGTTGCCAGTTGCCGGTAGTCCAGGCCGGGCCGCCATGAGCCGAGGTGCACCTCGTAGATGGACATCGGACGCTTGTGCTGGTCGGTGTGCGCGCGGACCGCCAGCCAGTCGTCATCGCTCCATGAGTAGCCGGACGTGTAGACGATGGACCCGGTCGCCGGCGGGATCTCCGTGGCGAAGGCGAACGGGTCCGCCTTGTCGCGCCACTGGCCGTCTCGCCCGAGGATGGCGAACTTGTAGATCGCACCGTCGCCGATGTTCGGGACGAACAGTTCCCAGATGCCGGTCCCGCCGAG
The DNA here is from genome assembly GCA_030645615.1 of Actinomycetota bacterium. GTDB lineage: Bacteria > Actinomycetota > Actinomycetes > S36-B12 > S36-B12 > UBA10649. Next base: position 126,132 of record JAUSNB010000053.1, read on the forward strand.
CGAGCGCATGGGATGAGCGGTGCCGTCCCACCAGTTGAAGTCGCCGGCCACCCGCACGCCCTGGGCGTTGGGGGCCCACACGGCGAACGAGACGCCTGAGACCACGCCGATCCCCGTCTGGTACGACCGTGCGTGAGCGCCGAGGACCTGCCACAACTGCTCATGCCGGCCCTCGCCGATGAGGTGGAGGTCGATCTCGCCCAGCGTGGGCAGGAACCGGTAGGGGTCGTCGCCCGGAACGACGCTGCCTTGGTACGTGACGTCGATCGAGTAGTCCGGCACGGCCTTGGACCGCCACGCTGCCACCCAGACGTCGCGGTGCTCGTGCTCGAGGGGGATCCGGCCCTCGGGGGTCACCAGGGTGATCCCCTCGGCGTTCGGGCGAAGGACGCGCACGGTGACCACGCCCGCATCGAGGTGGGGCCCGAGGATCGAGTGCGGATCGTGGTGCCAGCCGTCGACGAGCCGGTCGAGGTCCAGTACCGACACCTCGCGTGCGGTGGTGGCGGGCGTTGGCTCCGTCATGGCGGACTCCGTAGTGGTCGCGGGCGGTTGGGTCAAAGGTGGCGGGCGTGGATCACGTGCGCGACGTGCTCCCAGGGGCGCAGCCGGACGTACGTGCTGCTGCCCCACGTCCAGATGGCTTCGGTGATCAGGTCATGCGCGATGAACCGGTCGTCGACCCCGAAGCCCAGCGCCGCCATGTCCCACCAGATGGTGGTCTCGCGCTCTCGGCCGGGGTCGAGGGTGCAGACGACGAGGACCACGTCGTCTCCGTCGCGCTTGGAGAACGCGGTCACGTCGCCGCTGTCGCTGGCGTGGAACCGCAACGAGCGGAGGTCCTGGAGCGCCGGATGCGCACGCCGGACCGCGTTGAGCTGCTGCAGGTACGGGGCGAGAGTGCGGCCCTGCTTTCGCGCCAGGTCCCAGTCCCGTGGGCGGTACTGGTACTTCTCGGAGTCGAGGTACTCCTCCGAGCCGGGGCGGACGGCCACGTGCTCGTAGAGCTCGAAGCCGCTGTAGACACCGTAGGTCGGCGAGAGGGTGGCGGCCAGCGTGGCCCGGATGGCGAAGCCTGCCGGACCCGAGTGCTGCAGGTACTCCGGGAGGATGTCGGGGGTGTTGACGAAGAAGTTCGGGCGCATCGCGGCGGCGGCCGGTCCGGCGAGCTCGGCCGCATACTCCTCGAGCTCGTACTTGGAGTTGCGCCACGTGAAGTAGGTGTAGCTCTGCTGGTAGCCGACCTCGGCCAGCGCGCGCATCATCGGCGGGCGGGTGAACGCCTCGGCGAGGAACAGGACGTCAGGGTCGGTCGCGAAGACCGAGTTGAGCAGCCGGTCCCACACCCACAGCGGCTTCGTGTGCGGGTTGTCGACGCGGAAGATCCGCACGCCGTGGGCCATCCAGAACCGCACGACCCTCTCGACCTCGGTGTACAGGCCCTCCGGGTCGTTGTCGAAGTTGAGGGGGTAGATGTCCTGGTACTTCTTCGGCGGGTTCTCCGCGTAGGCGATCGTTCCGTCGGCCCGCGTGGTGAACCACTCCGGATGGGCCTTGACCCACGGGTGGTCGGGCGCCGCCTGCAGCGCCAGGTCGATGGCGATCTCCATGCCGAGCTCGGCGATGCGCGCGACGAACCGGTCGAAATCGGCCAGCGTTCCCATGTCGGGATGGATCGCATCGTGGCCGCCCGCAGCCGAGCCGATGGCCCAGGGCGAGCCGGGATCCTCCGGCCCGGGGGACAAGGTGTTGTTCGGTCCCTTGCGGTTGACTGCGCCGATGGGATGGACGGGCGGCACGTAGACCACGTCGAAGCCCATCGCCGCGATCGCGGGCAGGCGCTCGGCGGCCGTCGCAAAGGTCCCCGATCGCGGCGGGTCGAGGCCGGCCCCCTCGCTGCGCGGGAAGAACTCGTACCACGAGCCGACGAGGGCACGGCGGCGCTGGACCCGGAGCGGCCATGGGCCACTCGTGGTCACGCCTTCCCGGATCGGGTGACCGTGCATGATCGCCGTGACGGCGGGGTCGGTGCCGGCCGCCAGGCGCACCGGCGCGGGAAGGGCCCCGTTCACCAGGGTGCGGGCAGCGGTGAGCAGGGTCTGCCGCTCCGGGTCGCTGAGGGCCATATCGTCCCGGGCTGACCGCTCGAGCAGGAGCGACCCCTCGAGGAGTTCGAGGTCCACGTCGACGCCGGCGGGGACCTTCAGCTCGGCCCGGTGCGTCCAGCTGTCCCACGGGCTGCCCCAGGCCTCGAGGGTGAAGGACCAGTCGCCCACGGCATCGGGGCGGACGTGCCCGAGCCAAGCGTCCATCCCGAAGCCCTCGGCCTCCATGCGGACGACCTGGGCCACGGTGCCGTCCGGCCGGGACAGGGAAACCGTGAGTCCCATCGAGTCGTGCCCCTCGCGGAACGAGGTCGCCCGCACGGGGATGGCCTCTCCCACGGCTCCGGCGGCCGGCCGGCGACCGCCCAGCACGACCGGGGAGACGTCCGTGATGGGGAACCGGCCGCTCAGTTCCTGGGGCGGGTCAAGCCGCTGCGGTTGCCACCGGGTCGGGGCGGTCGTGCGGGCAATCGTGGCAGGCACCTCGCTTGGCGGGGTCGGCCGGCTGCGTCGGGGACGCGCGGTTGCCATGGCGGAAACACTAGCGGCGTCCCTCCGCCCGCGCCGGGCCCAAGCCGGACGGTGAGCAGGGCCCTGCGGGTCCGGGACGCGTGTGCAAGATGTTGCGTGAGTTGCAAGAAACCGACACTCCGACGCACGTTCGCGGCTCCCCGGCGGTGCCTGAACCCCTTGCTGGCGCTAGGTTGTGCCGCGTGAGAGCCATCCGACGATTCACCGTGCGCACCGTCCTGCCCGCCAACCTGGCCGCGCTGCAGGACCTGGCCATCAACCTGCGCTGGTCCTGGGACCCACGCACCCGCGACCTCTTCGCGGCCATCGACGCCGACCTGTGGGCGTCCGGGGGCTTCGATCCGGTCCGGCTGCTCGGCGAGGTCTCGGCCGAGCGGCTCGAGGAACTGTCGGAGGACGAGGGATTCGTCGACTGGGTCTCCCGCACGGCGGCGGACCTGCAGGAGTACCTGACGTCGGACCGCTGGTACCAGTTCCTCGGGGCGGAGGCCCCGGCCGGCATCGCCTACTTCTCCCCCGAGTACGGGATCACGGCTGCACTTCCCCAGTACTCCGGTGGCCTGGGCATCCTGGCTGGCGACCACCTCAAGACGGCCAGTGACCTCGGCGTGCCCATCATCGGGATCGGCCTGTTCTACCGCTCCGGCTACTTCCGGCAGTCGCTGTCGCGCGACGGTTGGCAGCAGGAGCGCTACCCCGTTCTCGACCCCGACGGCAGCCCGGTCTCGCTCCTGCGCGAAGCAGATGGCTCGGCTGCGAAGGTCGCGATCGGCCTGCCCGGCCAGCGCTTCATAGCCGCCCGCATCTGGGTGGCGCAGGTCGGCCGGGTTCCGCTGCTGCTGCTCGACTCCGACGTGGAGGAGAACGGGCCGGCCGAGCGCGAGGTCACCGACCGCCTCTACGGCGGCGGCGGCGAGCACCGGCTGCAGCAGGAGATGCTGCTGGGCATCGGCGGCGTGCGGGCCATGCGCGTCTACTGCCGGATCACGGGCCACCCGGAGCCGGAGGTGTTCCACACGAACGAGGGGCATGCCGGCTTCCTTGGCGTCGAGCGCATCCGTGAGCTCGTCGAGTCGACCCCAGGCCTCACCTTCGCGGAAGCCCTCGAGGTCAGCCGGGCCGGTACCGTGTTCACCACGCATACGCCGGTGCCCGCCGGCATCGACCGCTTCCCGCTCGACCTCGTCGAGCAGTATTTCGGCGGCGACAATGCGGCCGCGGGAGTCCCCGTCGCCCAGATCCTGGCGCTCGGGGTCGAGGACTTCGAGGGCGGCGACCCCACCGTGTTCAACATGGCGGTCATGGGCCTGCGCCTGGCCCAGCGGGCCAACGGCGTGAGCCTGCTGCACGGGCAGGTCTCCCGTGGAATGTTCTCCGGCCTGTGGTCGGGCTTCGACGGCGACGACGTGCCGATCACCTCCGTCACGAACGGCGTGCATGCCCCGACGTGGGTGGCTCGGCAGGTCATCGACCTCGCGCACGGCCGGTCGATCGACGATGCGCCCGGCTGGGAGGCCATCGCGGACACGGCGGACGACGATCTCTGGGCGACCAAGCGGCACCTGCGGGAAGAGCTGGTCGCCATGGTCCGCACCCGGCTGCGCGACTCCTGGTTGACCCGTGGCGCGAGCCACGCCGAGCTGTCGTGGATCGACGATGTGCTCGACCCCGACGTCCTGACCATCGGATTCGCCCGTCGGGTCCCCTCGTACAAGCGGCTCACGCTCATGCTGCGCGACCCCGAGCGACTGACGGCCCTGCTCACCGACCCGGACCGGCCGGTGCAGCTCGTCGTGGCCGGCAAGGCCCATCCGGCCGACGACGGCGGGAAGCGCCTGATCCAGGAACTCGTCCGGTTCGCCGACCAGGAGGGGGTACGGAACCGCATCGTGTTCCTGCCCGACTACGACATCGAGATGGCGACAGTGCTGTATCCGGGGTGCGACGTCTGGCTGAACAACCCGATCCGGCCCCTCGAGGCGAGCGGAACGTCGGGCATGAAGGCAGCACTTAACGGAGCGCTGAACCTGTCGATCCTCGATGGCTGGTGGGACGAGTGGTTCGACGGCAGCAACGGATGGGCCATCCCCACGGCCGACGGCGTCGAGGATGCCGACCGTCGTGACGACATCGAGGCCGAGGCCCTCTATGCGCTGATCGAGTCCTCGGTCACCAAGGCGTTCTACGAGCGCGACGACCGCGGCCTGCCGCCAGCCTGGCTGGCGATGGTCAAGCACACGCTCCGGACGCTCGGTCCCAAGGTCCTCGCCTCGCGGATGCTCCGCGAGTACGTCCTGCGGCTGTACGTCCCTGCTGCCGAGGCCTCGCGGGCGGTCGACGGCCCTGCCCATGAACGGGCCAAGGCACTCGCCGGATGGAAGCGGCGGGTTCGCCAGTCGTGGGGCTCCATCCGGATCGAGCATGTCGAGGCCGATGGCGTGGGCGACGCGGTGGTGATGGGAACCCCGATCACCGTGCGGGTTTTCGTGACGCTGGGCGACCTCGCCCCCGACGACGTGGTCGTCGAGACCGTGTACGGACGGGTCGACGCGGACGACCGCATCAAGCGCCCCCAGCACGCGGCCATGGAGGCGGTGGAGAAGTACGAGGGCAATCGCTGGCAGTACCGGCTCGTCGTCACCCTCGACAAGAACGGTCCGTTCGGCTACACCGTCCGCGTCCTGCCGCGTCACGACTCGCTCGCATCGCCGTTCGAGATGGGCCTGCAGGCCCTGCCGCCACTGACGGCGGGCATGGCCGACGGGGTGCTGCGCTAGCGGGCTGCGGCTAGGTGGCGTCGACGCAGTACAGGCTCGCGTCGCGCAGTCCGCAGCGCGCGAATTGCTCGCCGGCCGGGTCACGCATGCTGATTCGCCAGGCGCCTGCGTCGGCCTGCGGCGTCGCGATGGCGTACCCGAAGCGAGGAGCCACCCACGCCCAGTCGGGCACGGGGTAGCCGGCGGTGGGCGGGGTGCCGGGGAGCGGGTAGCCGATCGCGGGGTCGAGTTGCGTGCCACCGTTGCCGAGGACCAGTTGGCTGGGCAGCCCGGGCAGCCGCACGGCCTGGGCAATGTGGATGTGCGACGACAGCACCATCTCGAAGGACCCGAGCAGTCCTTCCGATGATGCCGTCTGGTCGGCGGACGTCCAGGGGTTGAAGGGCGCGTCGGGTACCGCGAACTGCGTGGTGACGTAACCGTAGACAGGTCGATGCGTGAGCAGCCAGCTCTCCCGGCCCGGCCGTGACCGGGTCAGGTCGGCCGCACGCTGGTACGCCGGCCGTTGCAGGCTGGTGAACGACGTGACGCGGGTGTCGCTCCCGCCGGCGGAGTCCACGACGGCCAGCCGCAAGGTGCGACCGGGCGCCACGGCCAGGTCGATCGCGTAGGTGCCGGTCGGCACGGTCGCCGCCGCCACCAGGCCGGTGTCTCCGGGAACCGGCGCGCAGGCGTCCTCGGTGCCGTCCCGCGGGTCCAGCAGCAGGAAGTAGCCGTTGCCGCCGCGGTTGCACGCCTCGTGGTTGCCTCGGACCATGACGAGCGGAACCGAGGACAGCAGCGGAGCCATGGGCAGCAGGACGTCGGCGATCCACCCGTAGGCGCTGTCCGTGAACGGCAGCCCCGTGACGGGTGGCGGGCTCGACCCGCACATCGCCTGCGCGGTGGGCGGGCAGGCGGCCTCCCGGTAGTAGAAGTCGCCCACCACGAGGGCGACGTCGGGCTCGTCGTCCGCGATGGCCTGCGAGATCGCTGCCAGCGGCCAGGCATCGGGGGAGGAGCAGTCCTGGACCTCGAAGCTGGCGATGCGGCACCCCGTGTCGCTCACCATCGCCACTTCGTCGACGACGGCCGGAAGGGCGGCTGGTACGGGCCGGCCGGCAACGGAGGCACCGATCACGTCGACAGGCAGGTGCGCCGAGCACACGAGGATCGACGAGAAGGCCGGGTAGGTGGTGGTCGGTGCGGTCCTCTCGCGCATGGCAACCCGTTCGAACCGCACGTTGCCGTTGCGCTGCCGAGCCACCTCGACCTCTGGGCACGCGGCACCGGCCGGCATGACCGCACGTACGACCAGGCCGGATGCAGCCGTCGACCGCGGGGCGACCAGCGTGTACGCGGAGATGGGAGCTGAACCGGACTGCTCCGCTGCCTGTGCCGGGATCGCGGCGGCCAAGGTGGCAGTAAGCAGTGCCAAGGCGGCCGTCGGGCGGGAGATGTTCATGACGTTGGACACTAACCCCGAAGTGGGGTGCTAGGTCAGGCGATCGCCCGGTAGGCGATCAGTGACCGCGGCGGCACGGCGACCGCGGTTCCGGCCGGCGAGACGGGGCCTTCCTCGACTGCCTGGCCCGTCGTGGTGTCGATGATCGGGACGTAGCCCGATCCGTACGGCGCCCCGGGCAGCACGAACTCGAGGGGCTCCGTGCCGGCATGCAGGATGACCAGGAAGGACGCGTCCCTGAGCGGGTGCCCTTCGTGGTCGGTTCCGTGCAGCTCACCGGCGAGGAACATCCCGAGGCTGCGGGCATCTGCTTCGTGCCATGCATCGGCGGAGACCTCGTGCCCGTCGGGGCCGATCCAGGCGAGGTCCTTGGGCCCGCCGTCGTGCAGCGGGTGCCCGTCGAAGAAGTACCGCTGGCGGAACGCCCGGTGGGTGCGACGTAACTGCAGGACCTGGCTGGCGAACACCTTGAGGTCGGACTGCCACGACTGCCACGTCCAGTCGTACCACGAGATCGCGTTGTCCTGGCAGTAGGCGTTGTTGTTGCCCCGCTGCGTACGGCCGAACTCATCTCCTCCGCAGATCATGGGCACACCAGTCGACAGCAGGAGGGTCGCGAGCATGTTGCGCAGCTGCTGGTGGCGTACTTCGTTGATCGCCGCGTCGTCGGTCTCGCCTTCGACCCCATAGTTGGCCGACCGGTTATTGTCCGTGCCGTCGCGGTTGGACTCGAGGTTGGCCTCGTTGTGCTTGCGCTCGTAGGTCACCAGGTCGCGTATCGTGAAGCCGTCGTGCGCGGTGACGAAGTTGATCGACGCGAACGGCCGCCGGCCCTCGCTGGCGTACAGGTCCGCAGAGCCGGACAGCCGCCAGCCGAGCTCGCCGATGCCGGTTCCGCCCCGCCAGAAGTCGCGCACGTTGTCGCGGTACTTGTCGTTCCACTCGGTCCACAGCGGCGGGAACTCGCCCACCTGGTACCCGCCGGGGCCAACGTCCCACGGCTCGGCGATGAGCTTGACCCGTCGCAGGATGGGGTCCTGCTGGATGGTCGTCATGAACGGGCCGAGCATGTTGACGTCGTGCATGGATCGGGCCAGTGCCGACGCAAGGTCGAAGCGGAATCCATCGACGTGCATCTCCTGCACCCAGTAGCGAAGGGAGTCCATCACGAGCTGAAGGACGTGCGGCTTGGACACGTCGAGCGTGTTGCCGCAACCGGTGTAGTCCGCATAGAAGCGACCGCCGTCGCGCAGGTAGTAGTAGTCATCGTTGTCGATTCCGCGGAAGCTCAGGGTGGGACCAAGCTGGTTGCCCTCGGCGGTGTGGTTGTAGACGACGTCGAGGATGACCTCGAGTCCAGCGGCGTGCATCGCCTTCACCATGCGCTTGAACTCCGACACCTGGCCGCCGAGCGATCCCGTTGACGAGTAGGCAGCGTGCGGCGCGAAGTAGCCGATGGAGTTGTAGCCCCAGTAGTTCGTCAGGCCGAGGTCGATGAGGTGGTTCTCGTCGATGAAGTGGTGCACGGGGAGCAACTCGACCGCGGTGACGCCGAGCGTTGTCAGGTGTTCCAGCACGGCCGGATGGGTCAAGCCCGCGTAGGTACCGCGCTCATGCTCGGGAATCGACGGGTGCAACCGCGTCAGGCCGCGCACGTGCGTCTCGTAGATGACCGTGTCGCCCCACGACGTGCCGGGGGAGCGGTCGTCGCCCCAGTCGAACCGGTCGTCGACCACCACGCTGCGCGGAACGTATGGCGCGGAGTCCAGCGGGTTCAGCCGCAGGTCGTCCGTCCCGAGGTGCCCGAACACGGCCGGGTTGAGGGTGAACCTGCCGTCGATGGCGCGTGCGTAGGGATCGAGCAGCAACTTGTTGCGGTTCCAGCGATGGCCGTGTGCCGGGTCCCATGCCCCGTCGACCCGGAAGCCGTACCGGGTGCCTGCTGGCATCGAGTCGACGTGGCCATGGAAGACGTTGAAGACCCGCTCGGTCAGGGGCAGTCGCTCCTCGCGACCCGAGTCGTCGAACACGCACAGGTCAACCGAGGTTGCGTCCTGCGCCCAGATGGCGACGTTGGCCCCGCCCATGCCGTCAGGGATGACCCCCAGCGGGTCCCAGCCCCGAGTCCCGTGTCCGGTCACCCATCCACGCTACTAGTCCCGCCGCCCATGCCGGCCGCGACACTAGGCTCGCGCCGATCGGTCCGTGCACGGGCCGGCAGGACGAGTCGGAAGGCGGCTGGGCAATGGCGGACTTCATCGAGGTCAGTGTCGAGGCGGGCGTGGCGACCATGCTGCTGAACCGGCCGCCCATGAACGCCCTGTGCATTCAGATGCAGCAGGAGATCGCGGCGGCCGCGAAGGAGCTCGGATCCCGCAAGGACGTCGGCGCCGTCGTCCTCTACGGCGGGCCGAAGCTCTTCGCGGCGGGTGCGGACGTCAAGGAGATGGCCGGCATGACCTACCAGGACATGGTCCGCGCGTCGGTCGGCCTGCAGGACGCTTTCACCGCTGTCGCCCGCATCCCGCAACCCACCATCGCCGCGGTTACCGGGTATGCGCTGGGGGGCGGCTGCGAACTGGCCATGTGCTGCGACCTGCGGATCGCGGCCGACGATGCCCAGCTCGGCCAGCCCGAGATCCTGCTGGGCATCATCCCCGGCGCGGGGGGGACCCAGCGGCTGCCCAGGCTGGTGGGCCCCTCGCGCGCAAAGGAGATCGTGCTCACCGGTCGGTTCGTGCGCGCCGACGAGGCGCTCGCGATCGGGCTCGTCAACACGGTCGTGCCCTCGGCCGACACGTTCATGGCCGCTCAGGAACTGGCCGCGAGGCTCGCCGCCGGCCCCGCCCTGGCGCTGCGTGCCGCCAAGGAGTCCATCGACCGCGGCATCGAGACCGACCTCGAGACAGGCCTTGCCATCGAGCGGCAGCACTTCGCCGCGCTGTTCGCCACGGACGACCGTCAGGTCGGGATGGACTCCTTCATCGCGAGCGGTCCGGGGAAGGCCGAGTTCACCGGCAACTGATCCAGACCTATGGTTGGCCCGTGCGCGTGCTCCATCTCTCCTGGGAGTACCCGCCTGTCTTGTACGGAGGGCTCGGGCGGCACGTCCACGCCCTCGCGGAGACACAGGCCGCCGCCGGGCACGAGGTCGTCGTCGTCACGCAGTCGGCGCCCGGTGCCCCGACCGAGTCGCTCGTCAACGGCGTGCGCATCGTGCGTGTCGCGCACGATGCGCCGTTCCTGCCGGAGGCGCAGGGGGGCTTCATCGCCTGGTGCTTCGGTCTCAACACGGCATTGGCCCGAGGGGCCATGGCCGTGCTGCGCGGCTGGCGCCCGGACGTCGTCCACGGCCACGACTGGCTCGTGGCGCAGGCCGCGGTCATCGTCCACGAGGCCTTCGACGTCCCGTTCGTCGTCACCGTCCACGCGACCGAGGCCGGGCGTCATCACGGCGACCTCGCCACTGACCAGTCGTGGGCCATCCACTCGACCGAATGGTGGGTCACCGGGCTGGCGGATCGCGTCATCGTCTGCAGTGACTACATGCGCGGCCAGGTGGCGCACCTGTTCGACCTGGCCGCCAGCGCCGTTTCCGTCATCCCGAACGGCATCGACCCGGCCAGCTGGCGGGTGAGCTCGCGTCGGCGCGATCAAGCGAAGGCGGAGCACGGCAGCCCCCTCGTGGTGTTCGCCGGGCGGCTCGAGCGGGAGAAGGGTGTCCAGACCCTCCTCGACGCGCTGCCCATCCTTCGCCGCACGGTGCCGGGCGTCCGAGTGGTCGTCATGGGCGTGGGCGGCGCGGAGGCCTGGCTGCGCGAGCGGGCACGCGATCGAGGGGTCTCGGCCTCGGTTCGCTTCACGGGGTGGGTGCCGGAAGCCGACCTGCGGGCGACCGTGGCCGCCGCAGACGCGGCGGTCGTCCCCTCCTTGTATGAGCCGTTCGGCTTCGTCGCGCTGGAGGCGATGGTGCTCGGTGCTCCCGTCGTCGTTGCGCGAACCGGCGGGCTCGCGGAGATCGTCGACGCCGGGCGGACCGGCTGGTGCTTCGAGCCGGGGGACCCGCAGGCGCTGGCCGACGAGCTGGCCGCCGTGCTCGCCAATCGCGCCGAGGCGCAGCGGCGCGCCCGGGCGGCCCGCCGCGAGGTGCGCGAACGCTACGGCTGGCCCGCCATCGCGGCCCAGACCGACCGCGCTTATGCTGCGGCCTCGGTGGCCATGGCAGCGACGCATGCGCGCCCTGCCTACGCCCCTCGGGCCGGCAACCTGCTCCACCCGGACGCCCGGTGATCCCGGACGGTCCAGGAGGGCACGATCGGCTATATTACTGGCCAGTAACTACGGCGCTGCCGGCCTCGGGAGGGTGAGCTCGTGAAGATCGCTGTGTGCGTGAAGCAGGTGCCGGATACGTGGGCGGAGAAGGCGTTGCGTGCGGGGGATGCGACGCTGGACCGGGCGTCGGCCGATGGGGTGATGAACGAGCTCGACGAGTACGCGGTCGAGGAGGCGCTGCGGCTGGCGGAGGCCCATGGCGGCGAGGTCACGGTGGTGAGCATGGGCCCGGACCGCGCGGCGGAGACGGTCCGCAAGGCGTTGAGCATGGGCGTGGACGCGGGTGTGCACCTGGTCGATGACGCGCTGGCCGGCTCGGATGCGGTGGCGACGAGCTATGCGCTGGCGGCGGTGCTGGGTGGCCGGGGTTTCGACCTGGTGGTGTTCGGGTCGGAGTCGACCGATGCGCGGATGAGCGTGGTGCCGGCGATGGTGGCGGAGCGGCTGGGCTGGGCGCAGTTGACGTTCGCGCAGAAGGTCGACGTGGCCGGTGGCACGGTGACGATCCAGCGGGTCAGCGAGTCCGGCTTCGACACGGTCGAGGCGTCGGTGCCCGCAGTGGTCAGCGTGGTGGAGAAGATCAACGAGCCGAGGTACCCGTCGTTCAAGGGGATCATGGCGGCGAAGAAGAAGCCGGTCGAGACCTTGTCGGTCGCGGATGCGGGGCTGGATGCGTCGCAGGTGGGACTGGCCGCGGCGTGGTCGCGGGTCGATGATTTCGCGGCGCGCCCGCCGAAGGCGGCCGGGGTGGTCGTGGTCGACGAGGGCGACGGCGGCGTGAAGGCCGCGGCGTTCCTGGCCGAGCAGAAGTTCATCTAGAGGGCCGAGCTGTCGTGCACGTGGAGAGAGTGGGTAGTCATGGGTGAGGTCCTGGTCCTGGTCGAGCAGTCCGGCGGCGTGGTGAAGAAGGTGACCACCGAGCTGCTGACGCTGGCCCGTTCGCTGGGCGAGGCGTCGGCGGTGTGGGCGGGGCCTGGCCTGGGCGACGATGCGCTCGCGGTGCTGGGGGAGTACGGGGCGGCCACGGTGTACGTCGCCGGCGATGCCGCGCTGGCCGACCACCCCGTCGCCCCCGTCGCGGAACTGCTCGCCCAGCTCGTCGCCGAGAAGTCGCCCGCCGCTGTCCTGGTCGCCTCGACCGCCGACGGCAAGGAGGCCGCTGGCCGGCTGGCCGTGCGGACCGGGTCGGGCATCATCACCGACGCGGTCGGCGTCGCGCCGGGACTGGCGTGCACCCAGTCCGTGTTCGGCGGGTCGACCGTCGTGACGTCCTCGGTCACCCGCGGCACCCCGATCATCACCGTGCGCCCCAACTCCATCGCCCCCGAGGCTGCCCCGACGTCGCCGGCCCGCGTCGAGGTGACCGTCGCGCTGACCGATGCCGCGACCAAGGCCACCGTCACCGGCCGCACCGCCGCCACCAAGGGCGGCCGCCCCGAGCTGACCGAGGCCGCCATCGTCGTGTCCGGCGGCCGCGGGGTCGGCGGGGCCGAGGGCTTCGCCGTCATCGAGGCCCTCGCCGACGCCCTCGGCGCCGCGGTCGGCGCGTCCCGTGCGGCCACCGACGCCGGCTGGTACCCCCACCAGTACCAGGTCGGGCAGACCGGCAAGACCGTCTCCCCCCAGCTGTACATCGCCAACGGCATCTCCGGCGCCATCCAGCACCGGGCCGGCATGCAGACCTCCAAGACCATCGTCGTGGTCAACAAGGACGCCGAGGCCCCCATCTTCGAGCTCGCCGACTTCGGCGTCGTCGGGGACCTCTTCCAGGTCGTCCCCCAAATGACCGACGAGATCGCCAAGCGCGCACAGTGAGGCCCGCCGGGCGCTGCTGACTACGATCGCCCTCGTGGCGGACCGCGCGTACCTCGACCATGCGGCGACGACGCCGATGCTGGCCGAGGCACGCGCCGCGTGGGTCGCCCAGTCCCAGCGCGTCGGCAACCCCTCGTCCCTGCACACGGCGGGGCGCGCCGCCCGTCGCGTCGTGGAGGAATCCCGCGAGGCCATCGCCGCTGACCTGCGATGCCGCCCGAGTTCGGTCGTCTTCACGGCGGGCGGCACCGAGGCGGACAACCTCGCCGTCAAGGGGCTCTTCTGGGGACGTCGCGACGCGGTCGGTGCGCGTCGTGTCCTGGCCTCATCGATCGAGCACCATGCCGTACTGGACCCGGTCGAGTGGCTCGCCGATCATCAGCAGGCCGAGGTTGCCTGGCTGCCGGTGGACGAGCGAGGCCGCATCGACCTGGCCAGCCTCGAAACGGAGCTGGCCGAGCCGTCGGGCGTCGCCCTGTGCACGGTCATGTGGGCCAACAACGAGATCGGCACGGTGCAGCCAGTTGCCCGCATCGCCGAGATGTGCCGGGCAGCGGGCGTGCCGTTCCATACCGATGCGGTTCAGGCACTGGGGTTCCTCCCGATGGACCTGACGGCCGTCGGCGCCGACGCGGTGACGATCAGCAGCCACAAGATCGGCGGCCCCTTCGGGGTGGGCGCCCTCGTCCTGGACCCCGCCGCGAAGGTCGTACCCGTGCTGCATGGCGGCGGCCAGGAGCGGGAGGTCAGGTCGGGGACCCTTGACGCCGCTGGCATCGCCGGCTTCGCCGTCGCCGTGGCCCACGCCGTGGCAGGCCAGCGGGAGCGGGCCGCTCACGTGCTGGCGCTGCGCGAGCGCCTCATCGCCGGGATCCGGGCGACCGTGCCGGATGCCCGGCTCAACGGCGACCCCGGCACGGGCGCCGAGGAGCGGCTTCCCGGCAACGTCCACCTCTCCTTCCCCGGCTGCGAGGGCGATCTCCTGCTCATGCTGCTCGACGCCGCGGGCATCGACTGCTCGACCGGTTCTGCGTGCACGGCGGGCATTCCGGAGCCGAGCCACGTCCTCCTGGCCATGGGCGCCGACCCTGCCCTGGCTCGCTCCTCCCTGCGGTTCAGCCTCGGCGGCACGAGCACCGAGGCCGACGTCGATGCCGTGCTGGCCGCGCTGCCCGGGGCGGTCGAGCGGGCTCGACGGGCCGGGACCCTGGCCCATCGGGCGGGCTGACATGCGCGTCGTCGCCGCGATGTCGGGAGGCGTGGATTCGTCCGTCGCGGCCGCCCGGCTCGTGGATGCGGGCCACGACGTCGTCGGGATCCACCTTGCGTTGTCGCGCAAGTCGTCCTCGGGTCGGGGCTGCTGCACCCTCGACGATGCCCGGGATGCCCGTCGCGTGGCCGACATGCTCGGGATCGCGTTCTACGTGTGGGACCTCTCGGAGCAGTTCGCCGCGGACGTGGTCGACGACTTCCTCGCCGAGTACCGCAGCGGCCGCACGCCGAACCCATGCATGCGGTGCAACGAGCGGATCAAGTTCGCTGCCGTGCTCGACCGGGCCGTGGCACTCGGCTTCGACGCTGTCGCGACCGGTCACTATGCGCGGGTCGTGCCGGGGACCGGCGGGCCCGAACTGCACCGCGCCGTCGACGCGGCCAAGGACCAGTCGTACGTCCTCGGCGTGCTCGGAGTCGAGCAACTGGGCCGGACGATCCTGCCCCTCGGCGGCGACCTCAAGGGCGAGGTCCGCGCCGAAGCGGCCCGGCGCGGCCTGCTCGTGGCCGCTAAGCCGGACAGCCACGACATCTGCTTCATCCCCGACGGCGACACCGCGGCATTCCTCAGGTCCCGCCTAGGCGACCAGCCGGGGGACATCGTCGACGAGCGCACCGGCACGGTCGTGGCCACCCATTCGGGCGCCTATGCGTTCACGATCGGCCAGCGCAGGGGCCTGGGGATCACGGTGGCCACCGAGGATGCCCAGCCCCGGTACGTCGTCGGTATCGACATCGATGCTCGAACGGTCAGCGTGGGGCCTCCGGCACTCCTCGACGTCGATGTCGCGGAGGGTATCCGGCCGACGTGGGCTGGCCCTGCGGTAGGCGAAAGCCCCGTCGAGCTCGCCGCACAGGTGCGCGCCCATGCCGAGCCCGTCGCGGCGTCCGCCCGGCTGGTCGACGAGCGGCTCGTGGTGGAGTTCCATACTCCGATCCGCGGCCTGGCTCCCGGGCAGTCCATGGTCCTGTACGACGGGACGCGGGTCGTCGGGTCGGCGACGGTCGACGCCACTCACCGGATGCGGGTCGCGTGACCAGCTCTCCTGCCGACGCGAGCGGGTCGTTCGGCGACGGAGCGGTCTCGTGGGCGGCGGCTGTCGCCACCGGCGTGGGGTCCATGCCCGGGACTTCGTCGCGCGACGCTGCCCGCATCGTGGCCGGCGAGCTGCCCGAGTTCGCGCACGTGCCCGAGTTGCCGGTCCGGGGGCCTGGCTCCGACCTCATCGGCCGCACCGGCGGCCTGCTGGCCGGGGTAGCGTCCGGGCTCGGCATGGAGACCACCCCGCAGGGCTGGCGGTTCGGCGGTGGCCTGGGCCGGGAGATGCGCCGGGCGCAGTCCTTCCTGGGCGAGGACCTCGACGCGCTGGAGGAGCAGCTCCAGGAGTACGCCGGTCCGCTGAAGTGCCAGGTGGCGGGGCCGTGGACCCTTGCTGCGGCCATTGAGCTGCGCACGGGCGAGCGGGCGCTGCGGGATCCGGGCGCAGTGGCGGACCTGGCCGAGGCCCTGGCCCACGCGGTGGTCGATCACGTCGCGGACCTGCGCCGACGGGTGCCCCGAGCCTCGGCCTTCGTGGTGCAGGTCGACGAGCCTGGATTGCCGGCTGTCCTCGCCGGCCGGATCGGCACGGCCAGTGGCCTGTCGAGCTATCGGGCGGTCGACGAGCAGGACGCCGAGCGCATCCTGCGCAGCGTGCTCGCTTCGGTGAGCGCGGCCGGCGCGCTGCCCGGGGTGCACTGCTGCGCCGACGAGCCCCCGATCGACCTGCTCCGGCGCAGCGGTGCGCGCTTCGTCTCGGTCGACCTGACCCGGGCGGGTGCGGAGCAGGGGCTGGACGACCCGCTCGGTCGCGCCTGGGAGGCCGGCGTGGGCATCTTGGCCGGCGTCGTCCCCAGCACCGGGGCCGGTGACCTGCCCGACTCCGTCGCCAGCGCACCGCTACGCGCGCTGCTGCACCGGCTCGGGCTCGAGGACCCTCGGTGGCTCGACCGGGTGGCGGTCACCCCGGCGTGCGGGCTGGCCGGCGCCACGCCGCAGTGGGCCCGGACGGCTCTTGCGGCGTGCTCCGCGGTTGGCAGGGTGGTCCGCAATGATGCTCCCGTCGAGGGAGGGCGCGAATGACCATGAGGGCACGATGAGCCCCGCCGACGGCGTTGCCCCTGCCAAGCAGCGCCAGCGATGGGCGACGCTCGTCGACAGCATCAACGCGGCCCGGTCGCAGTACTACCAGGCCGATGCGCCCACGCTGTCCGATGCCGAGTACGACGCCCTGTTCGCCGAGCTGGTCGACCTCGAGCTGCGCTTCCCTGAGCTGGCCAGCGGGGAGTCGCCGACCCAGACGGTGGGCGGCGAGCGCTCGGAGATGTTCGAGCCGGTGGAGCACTTGCAGCGCATGTACTCCCTGGACAACGCGTTCGACGAGGGTGAGCTTCGGGCCTGGCTGGACCGGGTGGAGAAGGCCCTGGGGCGGGTCCCGGACCTGCTGTGCGAGCTGAAGATCGACGGGCTCGCTGTCGACGCCGTGTACCGCGACGGCGCGCTGGCGTCGCTGGCCACCCGCGGCGATGGCCGGGTGGGCGAGGACGTCACCTACAACTCCCGCTTCATCCCGGCCGTGCCGCAGCGACTGGTGCCGTCGGCGGGACGTGCCGTCCCGCGGCTGCTGGAGGTGCGCGGCGAGATCTTCTTCCCCGTGGCCGACTTCGATCGCATCAACGGCGAGCAGCTCGACCTGGGGCTGCCCGCCTTCGCCAACCCGCGCAACACCGCTGCGGGCACGCTGCGACAGCGGGTCGATCGCCGGGAGGCGGAGCTGGTGGCCGTGCGCGCCGAAGGGCGCGGCGGGGAGCGGGCCGAGGCACGCGTGGCCAGGCTGAAGGCGGAGCTGGACCGCGCGCTGACGAGGTTGCGCGGCCTGCGGCTGACGGTCCATGGGATCGGGGCCGTCGAAGGCATCGCCATCTCGCGCCAGAGCGAGGGCTACGACGTGCTCGCGTCGCTGGGCCTGCCGGTCAGCCAGCGGGCGAAGGTGCATGCCGATGGCGACGGCGCACTGGCCTTCATCTCCTACTTCGGCGAGCACCGGCACGACGTCGAGCACGAGATCGACGGCGTCGTGATCAAGGTCGACGAGATCGCGTTGCAGGAGCAGCTCGGGGAGACGTCCCGCGCCCCCCGTTGGGCCATCGCGTACAAGTACCCCCCGGAGGTCTTCCGCACGAAGCTGCTCGACATCCAGGTCAACGTCGGGCGCACTGGGCGGGTCACGCCCTTCGCCGTCATGCAGCCGGTGCGCGTCGCTGGCTCGACCGTGTCGATGGCCACCTTGCACAACGCGTACGAGGTCGACCGCAAGGGGGTGCTCATCGGCGACACCGTCTTCCTGCGCAAGGCCGGCGACGTCATTCCCGAGGTGCTCGGCCCGGTTCTCGATGCGCGGGACGGCTCGGAGCGGGCATTCGTCATGCCGACGCACTGCCCCGAGTGCGGGTCGGAACTGCGCCCGGCGAAGGAGGGCGACAAGGACATCCGGTGCCCCAATGCCCGCTCGTGCCCAGCGCAGATGCGCGAGCGGCTGTTTCACGTCGCCTCCCGGGGTGCCTTCGACGTCGAGGGGCTCGGCTACAAGGCCGCGGTCGCCCTTCTGGAGTGCGGGCTGGTCGAGGATGAGGGCGACCTGTTCCTCCTTCGCGCCGATGACCTGCTGCAGTGCCCGTTCTTCACCCGCGAGCCCGGCCGAGGCGAGGTGGGCACGCAGCTGTCAGAGAACGCCCGCGTGATGCTGGCGAACCTCGATGCCTCCCGCGGCCAGCCGCTGTGGCGGGTGCTCGTGGCGCTGTCGATCCGCCACGTCGGCCCCACGGCAGCGCAGGCGCTCGCCCGACGGTTCGGCTCGATCGACGCCATCGTCGCGGCCGGGGTGGGCGAGCTCGCGGAGACCGATGGCGTCGGCGGGGTCATCGCCGAGGCCGTGGTCGAGTGGTTCGACGAGCCGTGGCACCGCGACATCGTCGACAAGTGGCGTCGCGGTGGTGTCCGCATGGCCGACGACGCCGCGTCGGCGGGACCGCAGCCGCTGGCCGGGGTCACCGTGGTCATCACCGGCTCCCTCGAGGGGTTCACCCGTGACAGCGCCGCCGCCGCCGTCACGGACCTGGGCGGCAAGGTCGCGTCATCGGTGTCAGGGAAGACCGACCTCGTGGTGGCCGGCGAGAACGCCGGCTCGAAGCACGACAAGGCCGTCGCCCTGGGGGTGCCGGTCGTCGGGCTGACCGGCTTCACCGCTCTGCTCGTCGACGGACTCGAGGCTGCCTTGGCGCACCGGGCCGAGGGCCCGTAGCCGGGAGCCCCGAAACCAGCAGGAAGCGTCACAACCGCCCCGGTTTACCGACGCCAGCGGCTGGTCTCGACGAACCGGGTGGCGCGGACATGGGCGCGCCGACGGCCCCTCAATAGGATCGGGCCATGACCTCGATCACGAGGGCGGAGGTCGAGCACCTCGCCCGCCTGGCCCGCCTGCAGCTCGATCCGGACGAGCTCGACCACTATGCGGGCCAGCTCGACGTGATCCTGCAGTCCGTCGCCCGCGTGTCCGAGGTCGCGGCCGACGACATCCCGCCGACCTCGCACCCGGTCCCGATGCAGAACGTGTTCCGAGAGGACGTCGCCCGGCCCGGACTGCCCCGTGCGGAGGTCGCCGCAGGCGCCCCCGCGTGGGAGGACGACCGCTTCCGGGTGCCCCGGATCCTGGACGAGGAGTAGGCCGTGCCGTCACCGTCGGAAGCCGGGCTGATCCGGCAGGGGGCGAGCGTGCTCGCGCACGCCATCGCGGCGGGCGAGGTCTCGGCCGAGGAGGTCACCCGGGCCCACCTGGACCGGATCGCCGAGGTCGACGACCGGGTGCACGCATTCCTCGAGGTGGTGGGCGAGTCAGCACTGGCATCAGCCGTCGAGGTGGATCGTGCGCGCGCCTCGGGCGAGCAACTCGGCCCCCTGGCCGGGGTTCCCATCGCGGTCAAGGACGTCATGGCCATGCGTGGCGTGCCGACGACCTGCGGCTCACGGATCCTCGAGGGCTGGCGGCCCCCCTACGACGCCACCGTGGTGGAGCGGCTCCGGGCGGCCGGTGTCGTGATCCTCGGCAAGACCAACATGGACGAGTTCGCGATGGGCTCGAGCACCGAGCACAGCGCCTATGGACCCACGCGCAACCCGTGGGACCTCGAGCGGATCCCGGGTGGATCCGGTGGCGGCTCGGCGGCGGCCCTGGCATCGTTCGAGGCCCCGCTCGCGATCGGCACGGACACAGGCGGCTCGATTCGCCAGCCCGCCGCGGTCACGGGCACGGTGGGCGTCAAGCCCACGTACGGAGGCGTCTCGCGGTACGGCCTCGTCGCGCTCGCCTCGTCGCTCGACCAGGCCGGGCCATGTGCCCGGTCCGTCATCGACGCCGCACTGCTGCACTCCGTCATCGCCGGTCACGACCCGCGCGACTCGACGTCCATTGACGCCCCGGTCCCGGACGTCGTCGCTGCGGCACGTCGAGCGGATGTGCGGGGCCTGCGCATCGGACTGGTCCGTGAACTGACCGGCGACGGGTACCAGGCGGGCGTGTCGCAGAGGTTTGCCGAAGCGGTCGCCATCCTCGAGGGACTCGGTGCCCAGGTGGTCGAGGTGTCCTGCCCGCACTTCGACTACGCGCTTGGTGCGTACTACCTGATCCTGCCCGCGGAGGCATCCAGCAACCTCGCCCGGTTCGATGGCATGCGCTACGGGCTGCGGGTCGGCGACGATGGCGAGCGCTCGGTCGAGGACGTCATGTCGCTCACCCGTGAGGCGGGGTTCGGCGCCGAGGTCAAGCGGCGGATCATGATCGGCACGTATGCGCTGTCCAGCGGCTACTACGACGCCTACTACGGCCAGGCCCAGAAGGTCCGAACGCTGATCACCCGCGACTTCGCGGCCGCGTTCGAGCAAGTCGATGTGCTGGTCAGCCCGACGACCCCCACCACCGCCTTCCGGATCGGCGAGAAGGTCGACGACCCCCTTGCCATGTACCTCAATGACATTGCCACGATCCCCGTCAACCTGGCCGGGAACGCGGCCATGTCGCTGCCCATCGGCCTAGCCCCTGAAGACGGGCTGCCAGTGGGGCTGCAGATCATGGCCCCACCCATGGCCGACGACCGGCTCTACCTCGTCGGTGCCGCGCTGGAGGCGGCGCTGCTCGACCGGTGGGGTCACCTGCTGATCGAGGAGGTGCCGTCGCTGTGACGAGCCCGACCGCCTATGACGCCGCCATTGCCGGCTTCGAGCCTGTCATCGGGCTGGAGACGCACGTCGAACTGTCCACGGCGTCCAAGATGTTCTGCTCGTGCTCCACGGAGTTCGGGGCCGATGCCAACACCCAGGTGTGCCCCGTCTGCCTCGGCCTGCCGGGATCGTTGCCCGTCGTCAACCGGGCGGCCGTGGAGTCGACGATCCGGATGGGCCTCGCCCTCAACTGCCGGATCGTGCCCTGGTGCCGGTTCGCGCGCAAGAACTACTTCTACCCCGACATGCCCAAGGACTACCAGGTGAGCCAGTACGACGAGCCGCTCTGCATCGATGGCTACCTCGACGTCACGGTCGACACCGACGACGGCCCGCGGCAGTTCCGGGTCGAGATCGAGCGCGTGCACATGGAGGAGGACACCGGCAAGCTCACCCATGCCGGCGGGGCCACTGGCCGGATCCACGGCGCGGACTACTCCCTGGTCGACTACAACCGGGCGGGGATCCCGCTCATCGAGATCGTCACGAAGCCCGTCGTGGGCACCGGCACCCTCGCGCCACTCGTCGCGAAGGCCTACGTGACGGAACTGCGCGACCTCATGCGCGCGCTGGGCGTCTCCGATGTGCGCATGGAGGAGGGGTCCCTGCGCTGCGACGTGAACGTCTCGCTGAACCGGCCTGGCGATCCGTGGGGAACCCGTAGCGAGACCAAGAACGTGAACTCGCTCAGGTCCGTCGAGCGGGCCGTCCGCTCGGAGATCGAGCGCCAAGCCGACGTGCTGTCGTCCGGCGGGCGCATCGTGCAGGAGACCCGGCACTTTCACGAGGACACTGGGCGGTCCACGTCCGGGCGTTCCAAGGAGCAGGCCGAGGACTACCGGTACTTCCCTGAGCCAGACCTCCTGCCGGTAGCACCCGATGCGGCCTGGATCGATGAGCTCCGGGCCACCTTGCCCGAGCTGCCCGCGCTGAAGCGGGCGCGGCTGCAGCAGGAGTGGGGGATCAGCGAGCGCGAGCTCCAGTCGATCGTCAACGCCGGTGCCCTGGAGCAGGTCGCGGCGGCGGTGGCCGGCGGGGTGGACCCTGCCGCGGCGCGCAAGTGGTGGACGGGCGAACTGCACCGCATTGCCAGCGATCGTGACCTCGAGCTGGCCGACGTACCGGTGACGCCAGCCCAAATCGCCAGGGTCGAGTCACTCGTGGCGTCGGGCAGCCTGAACGACAAGCTCGCTCGTCAGGTGTTCGAGGGCATCGCGAACGGCGAGGGCGACGTCGACGGCATCGTCGCGGCCCGCGGGCTGGCCGTGGTCAGCGACGACTCGGCGCTGCTGGAGGCGATCGACGAGGCCCTCGCGGCGCAGCCCGACGTGGCCGAGAAGATCCGCGGCGGCAAGGTCCAGGCGGCAGGTGCGATCGTGGGCGCGGTCATGAAGGCCACCCGCGGCCAGGCCGACGCCGCTAAGGTCCGGGAGTTGCTCCTCGGCCGCCTGGGCGTGAGTGAGTAACCCGGACAGGAGCCTGGATGAAGCGCGTGGTTGCGGGACTGGCAGCGATCGGGCTTCTCCTCGTGCTGGTTCCGCCGGCGTCGTCGCAGGCGGCGGTCGCCAAGACCACGGTCACGATGCGGATCCCGTCGTGCAACGGCTGCTTCGTCTACCCGTACAACCTCCGCCCCGATGCCAACGGCAAGACGTACTCGGGCCACTCGCACCAGGTGATCGACGGCGCCGTGACCATCGTGGTGCCCACCCGGCGGACCGACGGGATGGTGTTCACCATCGAGACGGACTGGCAGGACGAGGCGGATGTCAGCCCGGTCATCGCGTTCCAGTACGAGGGCTTCGCACCGGGCAGCACGGTCACTCGCCCGCAGGCCAGGCGCGCCCTGCGTGCCTCGCCCTGCTGGGCCGGCACCACGGCGTCCGCGGTCGTCTTCGACGTGGCCGTCCGCAAGGTGTGGGTTGACGGCTACGCCCTCGGAAACGACGACGAGTATCACGACCGGCGGGTCCAGATGCCCATGGCCTGGGTGCTGCCGACGCAGGAGTCGCGGGGGCCGTTCCTGGATACGGTCAACGGCATCGCGGACCTTAGTGGGCAGCCGCTCTGCACCCCGGCCGGGTGACGCGGACCGTGTCGCGAACAGGAACCCGGGCCGGTCTCGTCGCGCTGGCCGTCCTGGCCGCGCTTGCCGGACTGCCGGGGACTGGCCGTTCGTCGGCTGCCGAGGCGATGACGACGATCACGATGACGGTGAGCGGCTGCGAGGGGTGCACGATCACTCCGGTGCAGGCGATCACGGGATCGACGGCCGTCTACACGGGAACCCCGGTCAAGGTCACGGGAGGCCAGGCCGCCTTCGTCGTCCCCACCAGCAAGACCGCGGGCATGTCATTCAACCTCGAGGCCACTTGGCCGGTCGACATCAACGCGATCCCTGTGATCGTCACCCAGTACAAGGGGATCCGGGCGGGCCAGGCCGTGACGCGGCCCCAGGCGCTTGCCGCCCGGCGGGCCACGGCGTGCTGGGCCGGCACGGCATCGTCGGCCGTCAGCCTGCAGGTCAAGGTCGGCCGCGTGACGATGCCCGGCTTCCCCTCCGGGCGGGCGACGGTCCCCCTCGCGTGGTTCGTGCCAACGGCGGCAGCAACGGGCGGCTTCTCGCGGGCCTACAAGGGCACGATCGCGCAGCAGGACGCCTGGTACTGCCCGGCCGCGTAGGCGCAGCGGGGTACCCCGGTCAATAGGGTGTCGCCATGACTGACATGAAGCCGCGCAGCAAGGACGTCACCGAGGGCCTGGAGCGAGCGGCGGCGCGGGGCATGCTTCGCGCCGTGGGCATGTCCGACGAGGACTTCCCCAAGCCCCAGATCGGCGTCGCGTCGAGCTGGAACGAGATCACCCCGTGCAACCTCTCGCTCGAGCGGTTGGCCCGCTCGGCCAAGGAGGGCGTCCACGCTGCCGGGGGGTACCCGCTCCAGTTCGGGACCATCTCGGTATCCGATGGCATCTCGATGGGCCATGAGGGGATGCACTTCTCGCTGGTGTCTCGCGAGATCATCGCTGACTCTGTCGAGGCCGTCATGCAGGCGGAGCGGCTCGACGGAATGGTGACCTTCGCGGGCTGCGACAAGTCCCTGCCCGGCATGCTCATGGCTGCTGCCCGGATTGACGTGGCTTCCGTCTTCGTCTACGCAGGGACGATCCTTCCGGGCCACGTCACCCTGTCCGATGGCACCGAGCGCGACGTGAGCATCATCGATGCGTTCGAGGCGGTCGGGGCGTGCGCCCGTGGGCTGATGTCACGCGAGGACGTCGACCTGATCGAGCGGGCCATCTGCCCCGGCGAAGGCGCATGCGGCGGCATGTACACCGCGAACACCATGGCGAGCGCCGCCGAGGCGATGGGGATGTCGCTGCCCGGCTCGGCCGCGCCGCCCGCCACGGACCGACGCCGCGACGGGTTCTCGCGCCGGTCGGGGGAGGCTGTCGTCGAGCTCATCCGGCAGGGCATCACGACCCGCGACATCATCACGAGGAAGTCCTTGGAGAACGCGATCGCGGTCGTCATGGCCTTCGGCGGCTCGACCAACGCCGTGCTCCACCTGCTGGCGATCGCCCACGAGGCCGACGTCGACCTGGAGCTGGAGGACTTCCACCGGATCGGCTCGAAGGTCCCCCTGCTCGCCGACGTCAAGCCGTTCGGTCGCTATGTCATGAGCGACGTCGACCGGGTGGGCGGCGTGCCCGTCGTCATGCGGGCGCTGCTGGACGCCGGTCTCATGCACGGGGACTGCCTGACGGTGACCGGCAAGACGGTGGCGGAGAACCTGGCCGTCGTGAACCCCCCGGACCCGGACGGCGAGATCCTGCACGCCTCGTCGCGCGCCCTGGCCAGCACCGGCGGCATCACGATCCTGGCCGGCTCGCTTGCCCCGGATGGCGCCGTCGTCAAGAGCGCGGGCGTGGGCGTCGATGAGTTCGAGGGCACGGCACGGGTGTTCGAGCGGGAGCAGTCGGCCATGGCGGCCCTCGAGGACGGCACCATCACGAAGGGCGACGTCGTCGTCATCCGCTACGAAGGGCCCAAGGGTGGGCCAGGCATGCGGGAGATGCTCATGATCACCGGCGCCATCAAGGGCGCCGGCCTGGGCAAGGACGTCATGCTGATCACGGATGGCCGGTTCTCGGGCGGCACCACGGGCCTGTGCGTCGGGCACGTCGTGCCGGAGGCCTCCGACGGCGGTCCCATCGCCTTGGTCAGGGACGGCGACCGGATCCGCATCGACATCCGCCAGCGGACCCTGGACCTCCTGGTCGACGAGGACGAACTGGCCCGGCGGCGTGGGTCGTTCGCGCCGTTGCCGCCCCGGTACACCCGTGGCGTGCTGTACAAGTACACCCGCCTCGTCGGATCGGCGTCCAAGGGCGCTGTCTGCGACTGACCCACGCCCGCCGCCCGTGCGGTTCGTGGGGGTGGTTGGCCGGTTCGGGACCCGGTTGGTATGGTTCGCACGTGGCACGAATTCTCGTAGTAGACAGGCGCGTGGGCTGACCTAGGTCACCCCGCGCCCCCTCCGTTACCCGCATTGGGTCGGAGGGTTTTTCATTGGTGCGGCACGAGCGAAGGAACACTCGATGGGCGAGAAGATCACCGGGGCACAGAGCCTGGTCCTGTCGTTGGAGGCGGCCGAGGCCGGGACGGTCTTCGGCATTCCCGGCGGAGCGATCCTGCCCGCGTACGACCCCCTCATGGATTCCACCAAGGTGCGCCACATCCTCGTCCGCCACGAGCAGGGCGCCGGCCACGCCGCCGAGGGCTATGCCGCCGCGACGGGTCGCGTCGGGGTCTGCATGGCGACCAGCGGTCCGGGCGCGACCAACCTGGTCACCCCACTCGCGGACGCCAACATGGACTCGGTGCCGATCGTGGCAATCACGGGCCAGGTGCCCAGCGCGGCCATCGGCACCGATGCATTCCAGGAGGCGGACATCCGCGGCATCACCATGCCGATCACGAAGCACAACTTCCTCATCACCAATGCGGACGAGATCCCCCGAGCCATCGCGGAGGCATTCCACCTCGCCTCGACCGGCCGGCCGGGGCCTGTGCTGGTCGACATCTCGAAGGACGCCCTTCAGGCCGAGACGGAGTTCGCCTGGCCGACCCAGCTGGACCTACCCGGCTACCACCCGGTCACCCGGCCGCATGCCAAGCAGGTGCGCGAGGCGGCGCGGCTGATCATGGCTGCCAAGCAGCCGGTCCTGTACGTGGGCGGTGGGGTCATCCGGGCCCGCGCCTCGGCGGCCTTGCGCACGCTGGCCGAGCTGACCGGGATCCCCGTCGTTACCACCTTGATGGCCCGGGGAGCCTTCCCTGACAGCCATCCGCTGCACATGGGCATGCCCGGGATGCATGGCTCCGTCGCGGCGGTAGGGGCCTTGCAGAAGTCCGACCTGCTGATCGCCTTGGGTGCCCGCTTCGACGACCGCGTGACGGGCAAGCTGTCCAGCTTCGCCCCCAACGCGGCCGTCATCCATGCCGACATCGACCCGGCCGAAATCGGCAAGAACCGCCAAGCGGACGTCCCGATCGTGGGCGACCTGGCCGAGATCCTGCCGGAGCTCGTCATCGCCATCCAGGCCGAGCAGGCCGACGGCAAGGTGGGGGAGTACGAGGCCTGGTGGTCGCTGCTCAGCCGCATGCGCGAGACGTACCCGCTCGGCTACGAGGCGCCGGACGACGGCAGCCTGTCGCCGCAGTACGTGATCGAGCGACTGGGCATCATCTCGGGGCCCGAGTCGATCTATGCGGCTGGCGTCGGCCAGCACCAGATGTGGGCCTCGCAGTTCATCAAGTACGAGCACCCCAACACCTGGCTCAACTCCGGTGGCCTGGGCACGATGGGCTACGCCGTCCCCGCGGCGATGGGTGCCAAGGTGGGCCGGCCGGACGCCACCGTGTGGGCCGTGGACGGTGACGGCTGCTTCCAGATGACCAACCAGGAGCTGGCCACCTGCACCATCAACGACATCCCGATCAAGGTCGCCCTGATCAACAACGGCAACCTCGGGATGGTGCGCCAGTGGCAGACGCTGTTCTACAGCGAGCGCTACTCCAACACCGACCTTCAGTCCTTCCGTATCCCCGACTTCGTCAAACTTGCCGAGGCGTACGGCTGCTACGGGCTGCGGTGCGACTCGCCCGAGCAGGTCGATGTCACGATCGAGAAGGCCATGGCGATCAACGACGCTCCCGTGGTCATCGACTTCGTGGTCCACAAGGACGCGATGGTCTGGCCCATGGTCGCGGCCGGCACGAGCAACGACGACATCATGGTCGCCCGGGCCATGGCACCTGATTGGGGGTCGGACGACTGATGTCAAGGCACACGCTCTCGGTTCTCGTCGAGAACAAGCCCGGCGTGCTGGCCCGCGTGGCCAGCCTGTTCTCGCGCCGGGGATTCAATATCGAGTCCCTTGCCGTCGGGCCCACGGAGATCGCCGAGGTCTCGCGCATGACGATCGTGGTCTCCGTGGACGAGCTGCCGCTCGAGCAGGTGACGAAGCAGCTGAACAAGCTCATCAACGTGCTCAAGATCGTTGAGCTGGATCCCGACATGTCCGTGCAGCGCGAGATCATGCTGGTCAAGGTCCGGGCGGACACGGAGTCCCGGTCGCACATCCTCGAGACGGTGCAGCTGTTCCGGGCCAAGGTCGTCGACGTGTCTCCCGAGGCGGTCACGATCGAGGCCACGGGCAAGACCGACAAGCTGCTTGCGCTCCTGAAGGTCCTCGAGCCGTTCGGGATCAAGGAGCTGGTCAAGTCAGGCATGGTCGCGGTCGGTCGCGGCCCGCGTTCGATCACCGATCGTTCCGTCCGCCCGGTCGAGCGGTCCGCCTGACGGAATCCGCCTCGACGAGGGCCGTCCGAGCGGGCCCGCTAGCCTTTCGCCACCATCACATCGAAGGAGCGCCCCCGTGGCCGAGTTGTTCTACGAGTCAGACGCCGACCTGTCCATCATCCAGAACCGCGTGGTCGCGATCATGGGGTTCGGCAGCCAGGGCCATGCGCACGCGATGTCTCTGCGTGACTCGGGAGTCGATGTCCGCGTCGGGCTCGTCGAGGGATCCAAGAGCCGGGCGAAGGCAGAGGAGGCCGGCCTGCGGGTCGTCGATCCCGCCACCGCGGCGGCGGAGGCGGACGTGATCATGGTGCTCGTTCCGGACCCGAAGCAGGCCGCGCTCTACCGCGAGGCGATCGAGCCGAACCTGCAGGAGGGGGACGCACTCTTCTTCGCGCACGGCTTCAACATCCGATTCGGCTACATCAAGCCGCCGGACTTCGTCGACGTATGCATGGTCGCCCCGAAGGGCCCCGGACACCTCGTGCGCCGCGAGTACGTGGCGGGTCGTGGCGTCCCCGCAATCGTGGCCGTGGAGCAGGACGCCACAGGCGAGGCGTGGCCGTTGGCGCTGTCCTACGCGGCGGCCATCGGCTCGCTGCGCGCGGGCGGCATCAAGACGACGTTCACCGAGGAGACCGAGACGGATCTCTTCGGCGAGCAGTCGGTCCTGTGCGGAGGGGCATCGCAACTGGTCATGTACGGCTTCGAGACCCTGGTCGAGGCCGGGTACCAGCCGGAGGTCGCGTACTTCGAGTGCCTCCACGAGCTGAAGCTGATCGTCGACCTGATGTACGAGGGGGGCATTGCCAAGCAGCGGTGGAGCGTGTCCGACACCGCTGAGTATGGCGACTATGTCTCCGGCCCACGGGTGATCGACCCACACGTCAAGGAGAACATGAAGGCCGTCCTGGAGGACATCAAGAACGGGTCCTTCGCCCAGCGATTCATGGACGACCAGGCCGCGGGCGGTCCGGAGTTCAAGGCGCTTCGGGCCAAGGGCGAGGCGCACCCGATCGAGGAAGTCGGCCGCGAGCTGCGCGGCATGATGAGTTGGGTGGCCACGGGCGACGACGACTACGTCGAGGGAACCGCCGCCCGCTGAGAAGGGCGTCAGCGACCGGTGTGACGTGCTTCACGCCGGCTTCTGGCCGACGAGGGGACCGCGAGGCGCCCGGTAGGCTTCGCGGGTGACCAAGGCCCGCGTGCTCATCGCCGAAGAACTGTCCCCTGCCACCGTCGAGGCCCTCGGGCCGGACTTCGAGATCGTCGAGTGCGACGGGGCGGACCGGGTCGCCTTGCTCGCGGCGATCGTGGACGTGGATGCCCTGCTCGTGCGTTCGGCCACGCAGGTCGATGCCGAGGCGATCGCGGCAGCCACCCGACTCAGGGTCGTTGCCCGAGCCGGCGTCGGCCTCGACAACGTCGACATCAAGGCTGCCACCCAGGCCGGCGTGATGGTGGTCAACGCGCCGACCTCCAACATCGTCAGCGCCGCGGAGCTTGCCGTTGCCCTCTTGCTCGCGTCGGCGCGCAACGTCGTCCCCGCTCACACGGCGCTTGCGCAAGGCGAGTGGAAGCGATCCAAGTACACCGGCGTCGAGGTGGCTGACAAGGTCGTGGGCGTGGTGGGCCTGGGTCGCATCGGCGTTCTCGTTGCCCAGCGGCTCAGTGCCTTCGGTGTCAAGCTCATCGCCTACGACCCCTACGTGCAGCCAGCCCGTGCAGCGCAGCTCGGCGTCAGCATGGTGACCCTCGACGAATTGCTGGCCGAGAGCGACTTCATCACGGTGCACTTGCCCAAGACCCCGGAGACGGTGGGCCTCATCGGCGATGCCGAGCTCCACAAGGTCAAGCCCACGGTGCGCATCATCAATGCCGCGCGCGGCGGCATCGTGGACGAGAAGGCGCTGTACGACGCCATCGTCGACGGCCGGGTCGCCGGTGCCGGGCTCGACGTCTACGCCAAGGAGCCCTGCACCGACTCGCCCCTGTTCGGCCTCGAGAGCGTGGTGGCGACGCCGCACCTAGGAGCGTCGACCGACGAGGCCCAGGAGAAG
Organism: Actinomycetota bacterium; assembly: GCA_030645615.1. Classification (GTDB taxonomy): domain Bacteria; phylum Actinomycetota; class Actinomycetes; order S36-B12; family S36-B12; genus UBA10649. The sequence goes on from JAUSNB010000053.1 coordinate 155,647, forward strand.
GCCGGCATCGCAGTGGCGAAGTCGGTGCGGCTGGCCCTCTCCGGCGAGCTCGTTCCGGACGCGGTCAACGTGCAGGGCGGTCAGCTCGACGAGGCGGTCAAGCCCATGCTGCCGCTGGCCGAGCAGCTCGGCTCGATCGCGTGTGGCCTCGCCGGGGCGGCCGTCGTGCGAGTCGACGTCGAGGCCCTCGGCGAGATCGCGGACCACGACGTGCGGGTGCTGGAGCTCTCGGCCCTCAAGGGTGTCTTCCAGATGCTCGTCCACGACCCGGTTTCGTTCGTCAACGCACCCGTGCTCGCTGAGCAGCGTGGCGTCGAGGTTGCGCTCACCAGCGACCGCGTCAGCCCCGATCACCGCTCGCTGCTGCGCGTCACGCTCACCCAGACCACCGGGGAGAAGGTCAGCGTCGCGGGCACGGTCACGGGTGCCCGGAACGTCGGCAAGGTCGTGGAGGTGGACGGCTTCGACGTGGACGTCCCGGTCAGCGACCACATGGCCTTCCTGCGGTACCACGATCGGCCCGGGATCGTCGGCGTCGTGGGGCAGGTGCTCGGCGAGGCCGGGGTCAATATCGGCGGGATGCAGGTCAGCCGCGACGAGTCCGGCCACGCACTCATCGTGCTGACGGTCGACTCTGCCATCCCCGGCGAGCGGCTGGACACCATCGTCAAGGAGATCGGCGCGCACTCAGGCAAGTCCGTCGACCTGGCCTGACGCATCCCGATGGACGCGGCCCACCGCAGCGGCCTCCGGTGGGCGTTCGTCGGGGTCCTGCTGTTCTCGTTCTCGCTCCCGCTCACGAAGGTCGCCATAGGCGGCTTCGATCCTTACCTCACGGCCATGGGCAGAGCCGTCATCGCCGGCAGCCTCGCGGTCGCGTTGCTCGCCATCCGCCGCGTGCCGTGGCCGGGCCGGGCACAGGTTCGACCGCTGCTGTTCACCATGCTGGGGGCAGTGTTCGGATGGCCCATCCTGCTGGCCTTGGCACTCGAACGGACGACCTCCGCGCACGCGGCCGTCATCGCTGCCTTCATGCCGCTCACCACCGCCTTGTTCGCAGTGCTGCGCACGCATGAGCGGGTGCCTCGCCAGTTCTGGATCGCCGCCAGCGCAGGAACCGTTGCCTTGGTCGGGTTCGCCCTTTCGCGTGGCGGCGCGGAGGGCGGTGACCTGATCGCCGACCTGCTGGTCGTCGGCGCCGTGATCAGCTCGTCGTGGTGCTACGTGGAGGGCGCCGCGATCACGAAGGTGATGCCGGGTTGGCAGGTGATCTCGTGGGTGGTCGTGCTCGCCCTCCCCGTGACGGTTCCTGCCTCCGTCCTGCTCTGGTTCGCCACCTCGGCGGACTACGAGACGACGGCCGTCGAGTGGGGCGCCCTGGTCCTCCTGGGGCTGTCGTCGATGTACCTGGGCTTCTTCGCGTGGTATCGCGGGCTCGCCCTCGCGGGGGCTGCGTACGGAGGGCAGGTCCAGCAGCTCCAGGCGATCCTCACCCTGCTGTGGTCCGCGTGGCTCCTGGGGGAGACCGTCACGTGGGTGACCCTCGGTGCCGCCATCGCGGTGGTCGGGTCCGTAGCCTGGGCGCAACGCAGCAGGGCACCCACCATGGCAGCCCCGGAGGAGTAGTCAGGCTGCGGGACCGGTCCATCGGCGCAGCGCCAGGGCCTGGCCGATGCCGAGCGCAAGGACGATGGCGGCCCCCGCCCAGTACGCCACGTGCAGGCCGCTGGCGAACGCATCTGGGTCGGCGTGCGCGTAGCCGCTGCCGAGGGCCGAGGCCAGGACCGTCCCGAGCACCGCGACACCGACGCTGGCACCGGCCATGCGGGCCAGCATGCTCGTCCCCGAGGCGGTGCCCGTGAGCTCGGCCGGCAGGTCGTTGAGGATGATGACGGACCCGATCGGAAACAGGAGGCCGCAGCCGAGCGCGCACACCACCGAGGCCGCGACGATCGCTGCGACGGATTCCCACGACGACGTCGCGGCGAGCAGGGCGAAGGCCACGACAACGAGAGCCATCCCGATGCTGAGGGTCTTGGCGGAGCCGATCCAACGGGACATCCTCGCTGCCTCGTGCGAGGCGAGCCAGACCCCCAGGGCGAACGGCACGAGGCAGAGGCCCAACTGGATGGGGGTCGTGCCCTTGACCACCTGCAGTTCCTGCGCGATCAGGAAGATAATTCCCGCGAAGGCCAGGAAGCTCGCAAACAGGGCCAGTGATGCGCCCAGGACACCCCGTCGAGCGAGCACGCGCACCTCGAACATCGGGTGCTGCCGATGCAGCTCCCAGACAACGAATGCCGTGATGGCGAGCGCCCCGGTCAGGCCCATGACGAGGATCACGGTGCTGGTCCACCCACGGGACGGCCCCTCGATCACCGCGCCGAGGAAGAGGCCGAGCCCGAGCACGGACAAGATGGCTCCTACGACGTCCAGCCGCCTCGCATCCGGGTTGCGACCAGGAGGCAGGGCCATGGCCCCGATCAGGAGGATCGCGGCCATGGCGGGGACGTTGACGATGAAGACCCAGTGCCAACTCGCGGCAGTGAGGATCAGGCCGGCCGCGACGGGGGACAGGGCCAGCCCCATCGATCCCGCCGCCGACCACCCGGCCACCGCCTTGGCCCGCTGGTCCGGCGCGTACATCATCGTGATCAGGGAGATCGCCGGTGCCAGTGCGATCGCCCCGCCGACGCCCATCACCGTCCTGGCGATGACGAGTGACGCGACGGAATCCGCGATCCCGGCCAAGACCGATCCCACGAGGAACAGCGCGATCCCGCAGAGGAAGGTGCCTTTGCGCCCGTAGCGCTCGCCCAGTCCGGCACCGAGCAGGAGCAGCCCGGCCACGGTGATGTTGTACGAGTCCACGACCCACTGCAGCGATGCCATGGACGCGTCGAGGTCCTGCGCGATTGTCGGCAGGGCGACGTTGGTGATGGTGATGTCCGCCGCCATGAAGGCCGCCGCGATGAGGAGAGCAGCCATGCCGAGACGTCTGCTCGCGGCGGTCATCGGCGCGGCGGGGTTTGGCGGGAGCAGCCCGGCCGGATGGTGGAGGAACGGCACGCGCACGAGTATCGCGCAGGGCGAACGCGGGCGCGGCGCCGCTCCGGACGCGGCAGGCACGCCGGGCTAGGGTCAACCATGGCCGGATTGCTGCGCACCTACCTGCGCCCGCATCTGCGCGTCCTGGTGCTTATCGCAATCCTGCTGCTGGTGCAGGCCTTCGGGAACCTCTACCTGCCCAACCTCAATGCCGACATCATCAATGACGGAGTCGTGACGGGGGACACCGGCTACATCATGCGCGTCGGGGGGATCATGCTGGTGGTCTCCGCCCTGCTCGGCGTGGCCGCGATCGTGACCGTGTACTTCAGCGCGCGGACTGCCATGCGACTGGGCCGGGACATCCGCCGTGACCTGTTCCGGCGCGTGGAGGAGTTCTCCCTCAGCCAGGTGTACGAGTTCGGCGTCCCGTCGCTGATCACCCGCAATACCAATGATGTCCAGCAAATCCAGATGCTGGTCATGGTTGGCCTGACCATGATGGTGCTGGCACCCATCACCGCGATCGGCGGGGTCATCATGGCCATCCGCCTGAACGTGCAACTGTCGGCGTTGCTGCTCGTCACGATCCCGGTCATGGCGGGCGTGGTCGGCCTCATGATCCTCAAGGCCGTGCCGCTGTTCCGTTCCATGCAGGTCAAGATCGACAGGGTCAACGGCGTGCTCCGCGAGAACCTCACGGGGATCAGGGTGATCCGCGCCTTCGTACGGACGGCCCGCGAGGAGGAGCGGTTCGCGCAGTCGAACGCGGATCTCACGTCGACCGCGCTGAGCGTGACCCGGCTCTTTGCCTTGATGATGCCCGCGCTCATGCTGATCATGTACCTGTCGACCGTCGCGACCATCTGGTTCGGCGGGCAGCTCATCGCCGACGGGAGCATGCCGATCGGCGACCTGATCGCCTTCCAGGCCTACATCATGCAGATCCTCGGCTCGGTGATGATGGCCGTGATGATGCTCATGATGATCCCGCGCGCGGCGGCATCGGGTGAGCGGATCAGGCAGGTCCTGGACACGTCGCCCGAGATCGATGAGCCGGCAGGTACGGGCCACCTGCCGCAGCGTGGCCGAATCGAGTTGCGCGACGTGGAGTTCCGCTACCCGGGGGCCGAGGATGCGGTGCTCCAGGGGGTGTCGTTCTCCCTTGAGCCTGGCACGACGACAGCGATCGTGGGCGGCACCGGCTCGGGCAAGACCACCCTGGTGAACCTGCTGCCGCGGTTGATGGACGTCACGGGTGGCCACGTGCTGGTGGATGGCATCGACATTCGCGACGTTCCGCTCGAGCACCTGTGGAGCCTGTTCGGGCTGGTCCCGCAGAAGGCGTTCCTGTTCACCGGGACGGTGGCCAGCAACGTCCGCTTCGGACGTCCGGACGCGACGGACGAGCAGGTGGAGGAGGCCCTTCGCGTTGCCCAGGCGTGGGACTTCGTCGCGGACCTGTCCGAGGGACTCGACAGTGCCATCGAGCAGGGTGGCGCCAACCTGTCCGGCGGGCAGCGCCAGCGCATGGCGATAGCCCGCAGCATCGTTCGCGATCCACAGGTCTATCTCTTCGACGACAGCTTCTCGGCACTGGACTACAGCACTGATGCCAGGCTCCGGGCCGCGCTCGCGGCGCGGACCCAGGACCGCACCGTGGCGATCGTCGCCCAGCGTGTCCGGACCATCATGGACGCCGACCAGATCGTCGTGCTGGACCGGGGACGGGTCGTCGGCCTGGGCCGGCATGAGGACCTCATCGAGGGCTGCGAGGCATACCGGGAGATCGTCCTGTCCCAGATGTCCCTCGAGGAAGCCGGATGAGCCACACCGCGACCGGGCCGGCCCGGCGCCCGGGCGGTCCCATGGGCGGCCCGGGGTTCGGGGTCACCCCCTCCCTGACCAAGCCTCGGGACTTCCGCGCATCGATGCGGCGTTTCTCGGCGAGGCTGAGCCCCGAGCGGTGGCTGGTAGCCCTCGTGGTGGTGCTCGCCGTCGCGAGCGTCTTCCTCGCCGTCTTGGGGCCGAAGCTGCTCGGTGATGCGACGAACGTGATCTTCGCCGGCGTGGTCGGTGGGCAGCTGCCGCCCGGGGTGAGCCAGGACCAGGCGGTCGAGGCGTTGCGCGAAGCCGGCAGTACCAACCAGGCCGACATGGTGGCCTCGATGACGCTCACCACTGGCATCGACTTCACGGCGCTGGCGCAGATCCTCGCGCTGGCCACGGTCGTGTACGTGCTCAGCTCGATCCTGGCGTGGGCGCAGAACTACATCATGGCGGGGGTCACCCAGCGCACGCTGTTCCGCTTGCGCGAGGAGGTTGACCACAAGCTCGGGCGCCTCCCGCTTCGCTACTTCGATTCCACGCCGCGCGGCGACCTGCTCAGCCGGGTGACGAATGACATCGACAACATCGCGATGACGCTGCAGCAGACGATGACGCAGCTCATCACCGCGGTGCTGACCGTGGTGGGCGTTCTGGCGATGATGGTCTGGATCTCGCCGATCCTCGCGCTGATCTCGCTGCTGACCGTGCCGTTGACTTTTGTCGTGACGATGGCCATCGCGAAGAGGTCCCAGCCGCATTTCGTTCAGCAGTGGAGCTGGACCGGGCGTCTCAACGGGCACGTGGAGGAGATGTACTCCGGGCACGAGCTCGTCAAGGTGTACGGGCATCGCGCCGAGGCCATCGACGAGTTCGATGTGGCCAACGAGGGAATGTACGAGAGCAGCTTCAAGGCGCAGTACATCTCCGGGGTCATCCAGCCTGCGATGGCGGTGATCGCGAACCTGAACTACGTGGCGATAGCCGTGATCGGGGGCCTCCGCGTGGCCAGCGGGACGATGTCGCTGGGCGACGTGCAGGCCTTCATCCAGTACTCGCGGCAGTTCACGATGCCCATCACGCAGATCGCGAGCGTCGTCAACGTCCTGCAGTCGGGGCTCGCGTCGGCTGAGCGGGTGTTCGATGTGCTTGATGCCGAGGAGGAGTCGTCCGACGCGCTCGCCGAGCGGGCCTTGCCCGAGCCGACGGGCCGGGTCGCTTTCGAGCAGGTGTCCTTTCGCTACCTGCCGGATCGACCGCTCATCGAAGACCTGTACCTGGCAGCGGAGCCGGGTGAGATCGTCGCGATCGTCGGGCCGACGGGTGCCGGCAAGACCACGCTGGTCAACCTGCTCATGCGCTTCTACGACGTCGACTCGGGCCGCATCCTGATTGACGGGGTGCCGACGATGCAGGTGCACCGCGACGAGGTGCGCCGATGCTTCGGCATGGTTCTCCAGGACACGTGGCTCTTCGAGGGCACCATCCGGGACAACATCGCCTATGGCGCAGTCGACGCGACCGAGGAGGACGTGCTCTCCGCGGCGCGCGCAGCGCGGGTCGATCACTTCGTCCGCACGCTGCCGCACGGCTACGACACGGTCCTCTCCGAAGACGCCGCCAACATCAGCGCCGGGGAGCGCCAGTTGCTCACCATCGCGCGGGCCTTCCTCGCGGATCCGGCGATCCTGATCCTCGACGAGGCCACCAGTTCGGTCGACACGCGCACCGAGGTCCTAATCCAGAAGGCGATGGCGGCCCTGCGGCGCGGTCGCACGAGCTTCGTCATCGCCCACCGGCTCTCCACCATCCGCAACGCAGACACGATCGTGGTGATGGACCGGGGCCGGATCGTCGAGCAGGGAACCCACGACGAGCTCATGGCTGCCGGGGGCTTCTACTTCGGCCTCTACCGCAGCCAGTTCGAGCAAGCGTCCGACGAGGTCAACGACTAGTGCCCAACCCCCTCCGCGAGTGGGCACTCGTTGTCGTCCCGGGGGCAGACTCAGCCACGTCAACTGCCCGCTCGCGCAGGGGGTGCGGGGCTCGCTGCGCTCACTCCTCGCGGACGGCGGGCTGGCGGCGCCGCCGCTGCGGGGCTCGCTGCGCTCACTCCTCGCGGACGGCGCGGTTCACCGCGCTGATGATCGCCTTCAGGCTCGACGTCGTGATGGACGGGTCGATGCCCACGCCCCAGAGCACGCGACCGGCGACGGCGCATTCGACGTAGCTGGCCGCCTTGGCATCCCCGCCCGCGGACATGGCGTGCTCGGCATAGTCCAGCACCCGGACGTCGATGCCGTGGGTCCCGAGCGCATCGCAGAACGCCGCGATCGGGCCGTTGCCGTGGCCGCCGAGCTGGAACTCCTGGCCCCGGTCCCGGAGCACAACGTCAATGCTCGTGTCGCCGTCGATCGCGGAGTCCTGGCGGACGCCGACAAGGGCAAGTCGGCCCCACGGAGCGCTGGGATCGGGCAGGTACTCGCTGGAGAACGCGGCCCACATCTCCCCGGGCCCCACCTCGCCGCCGTCCGAGTCGGTCACCTGCTGGATGACCTGCGAGAACTCGATCTGAAGCCGACGGGGCAGGTCGAGCTTGTGCTCCGTGCGCATGATGTACGCCACGCCGCCCTTGCCCGACTGCGAATTGACCCGGATGACCGCCTCGTACGTGCGCCCCACGTCCTGCGGGTCGATGGGCAGGTACGGCACCCCCCAAGGGAAGTCCTCGACCGGCACTCCCGCGGCCGCGGCGTCGGACTCCATCGCCTTCAACCCCTTGTTGATGGCGTCCTGATGCGAGCCGGAGAAGGCCGTGTAGACGAGGTCGCCGCCGTATGGGTGCCGCTCGTGCACGGGGATCTGGTTGCAGTACTCGACCGTGCGGCGGATCTCGTCGATGTCGCGGAAGTCGATCTGCGGGTCGATGCCCTGGCTGAACAGGTTCATGCCCAAGGTGACCAGGCAGACGTTGCCCGTCCGCTCGCCGTTGCCGAACAGGCAGCCCTCGATGCGGTCGGCGCCAGCCATGTAGCCCAGCTCCGCAGCCGCCACTGCCGTGCCGCGGTCGTTGTGCGGATGCAGGCTCAGGACGATCGAGTCCCGGCGCGCCAGATTGCGCGACATCCACTCGATGGAGTCCGCGTAGACATTGGGCGTCGCCATCTCGATGGTCGCCGGCAGGTTGACGATGACCTTGCGGTCGGGGGTCGGCTGCCAGACGTCGTTGACGGCATCGACGACCTGGAGGGCGAAGTCCAGCTCGGTGCCGGTGTACGACTCGGGCGAGTATTCGAAGAACACGTCGGTCTCGGCCGCGATCTGGTCCGCGTACTTCGCACACAGCTGGGCACCGTGGACGGCGATGTCCACGATCCCGGCGCGGTCCAGGCCGAAGACCACCCGGCGCTGCAGCGTCGAGGTGGAGTTGTACAGGTGGACGATGGCCTGCTTCGAGCCCTTGATCGAGTCGAAGGTCCGCTCGATGAGGTGCTCGCGGGACTGCGTCAGGACCTGGATCACCACGTCATCGGGGACCAGGTCGTCCTCGATGAGCATCCGGACGAAGTCGAAGTCCGTCTGGGAGGCGGACGGGAAGCCGACCTCGATCTCCTTATAGCCCATCTGGACGAGCAGGTTGAACATCCGCAGCTTGCGCTGCGGCGTCATGGGATCAATGAGCGCCTGGTTGCCATCCCGCAGGTCCACCGCGCACCAGCGGGGAGCCTGCGTGATGAGCGTGGTCGGCCAGGTCCGGTCGGGCAGGTCGATGGGAGGGAAGGCGGCGTAGCGGCCGAAGGCCATGGCGGACGGCTGCTGGGCGTTGCGGGCGGCGTAGGGCACCGCGCGGTCGAAGGGGGCGGTCATGTTCACTCCTCGTGAGCGTCTCTGGGGGTTGGCCGAGTGCCGGCGAACGACGAGACCCGCGACGAGGGGGCCGGTGGTCTAGGCCTCGTCGCGGCAGCGAAGGAGGAGCAGCGCTGACGTCATGGTGCGCCGAGGGTAGCAGGTGTGACGCGCCGGAACGACCCGAGGCGGCACGCGGGGCGTCATCCCCGGCTAGGCTGGCGGAGACCGTTTGCGAGGAGGCGTCATGGGCAAGTCACGGATCGTGCTGTTGAGCGCGTTGGCTCTGGTTGTCGTGAGTGGCTGTTCGTCCGGCTCGGACGCGGAATCCTCCGCTGCCCCGGAGACCTCAGCCGCCACCGCCGCCGCGAGCGATGGCGCCATCACGTCGTACAAGGACGCCCAGAAGGCCGTCATCCAGATCGTCGCCGACGGCGAATACGTCGACATCATGACCGGCGAGGCCACGCAGTCCTCGGGCGCCGGCAGCGGCTTCATCATCGACCCGACCGGCATCGCGGTGACCAACGCGCACGTGGTCGAGGGCGCCGGCTCGATCCAGGTCTACGTCGGCGGCAGCGACGATCCCATCAACGCCAAGATCCTCGGCGTCTCCGAGTGCAACGACCTCGCGGTCATCGACCTCAACGGCGACGGGTACCCCTTCCTCGCGTGGACAACCGCGACGCCGGACCTCGGGACCGAGGTCTGGGCGGCCGGCTTCCCGCTCGGCGATCCCCAGTACACGCTCGTCGATGGTTCGCTGGCCAAGAACAACGCAGACGGCGACACGTCGTGGGCCAGCCTGGACTACGCGCTGCAGGACACCGCCCAGATCCAGCCGGGCAACTCCGGCGGCCCGCTCCTGTTCGCCGACGGCTCCGTCATCGGGGTCAACTACATGGCGGCCGACGTCACCAACACCACCCAGTTCTTCGCGATCCCGGCAGACCTGGCGGCGCCCGTCGTCGAGGTCCTCCGCACCGGCGCGGACCAGGATTCGATCGGCATCAACGGCGAGGCCTTCTACGACTCGGAGCAGGACCTCGCGGGCGTGTGGGTCTCCGGCGTGCGGTCGGGCAGCCCGGCGAGCAACGCTGGCGTGGAGCCCGGCGACGTCATCCTCCAGATGGAGGGTCGCGACGTCGTGAAGGCGCAGGACGTGGGCGACTTCGGCGCCACCAAGGCGGGCTACTGCGACGTGCTCCGCACGAAGGGCACCGACGCTGCCATCAAGATCCAGGTGTTCCGCCCGTCGACGGGGGAGGTCCTCGAGGGCGAGGTCAACAACCCGCAGAAGCCTCTCGCGGCAATCTCCACCATCTCGAACAACTCGGCCGGCCAGACGGAAGACGACCCCTCCGGCCAGACGGAGACGGGGGGCTTCACGAACGTCACGGACGACACGGGCAGCATTTCGGCCGACATCCCCGATGCCTGGACCGACGTCAACACCGCGGCGGGCGACGGCTTTGGACGGATCACCGCCTCGACCGACCAGACCGAGTTCAACACCGGCCAGGCACCGGGCATCGAGTACTGGGTCTTCGACGGGGCGCTAGCTGATGACGCCGAGATCCAGGCGACCATGGACGAGGTCGTGGCCAGCGAGGACTTCGGTGCGGTGATCAACACTTGCGGCGACTCCGAGGCCGGCACGGTCTCCGAGGGCGACGGCTACTCGTACGTCGGCAACTCGTACTGGTCGTGCAAGGGCAGCGACCTGTCGTACTACCTGTCGATCCGCAACTACCCGGCCCAGGACAAGTGGGTGCTGCTCGACGCCCAGTTCACGACCGACCAGGACGTGGAGTTCGTCAACCGCAGCCTGGCCTCGTTGCTCGTCGGCTAGAGCCTGATTCATTGGCCAGTCGTGGGGGCACTTCCTAGCGAATTCGCCCCACGACTGGCCTTTGAACGGCGGCTCAGCGCTCGCCTCGTCGTCGGCTCGCTACCCGGCCACGGCGGCGGGGCTCGCTGTGCTCACTCCTCGCCGTCGGCCGAACGCGAAGTAGCTGACCGGACCGAAGAAGTTCACGGCGATGGCCAGCGCCCAGGCCGGCTTGGGGCCGCGTACGAGAGCCGCTGGTCGGCGGGCAAGGTCAATCCAGGCCGCAGCGGCGAGTGCCACCTGCACGGTGCCGATCACGACGATGCCCCTCTGCTGGGCAGGGGTGAGATCGCTCCACTTCCTTCGTGACTGCTCGCCCATGGCCGCCTCCCGGTCAGTCGATGCGTTGCCTTCCCCATGGTGGCCCCTGCGGATGCATGACGCCACCGCCGCGCAACTACGCTTCCGCCCATGCCCACGAATGAGCCTTCCCGCAGTCTGTCCCTGGCCCTGATCCCTGGCGACGGCATCGGCACCGAGGTCGTCGCGGAGGCGATGAAGGTGCTCGACGCGATCGCCCCCGCTGCGGGGCTGGCGGTGCAATCGACCGAGTACGACCTCGGCGCGCGCCGCTACAACGCCACGGGGGAGTTGCTGCCCGACTCGGTCATCGAGGAACTACGCGCGTACGACGCGATCCTGCTTGGCGCCATCGGCGATCCCAGTGTCCCTCCGGGCATCCTCGAGCGGGGAGTCCTGCTGCCGCTGCGCTTCGTCATGGACCATCACGTCAACCTCAGGCCGGTCCGGCTGTACCCCGGCGTGACCGGGCCGCTTGCCGGCAAGCGGCCCGAGGACATCGACTTCGTGGTGTGCCGCGAGGGCACCGAGGGCCCGTACGTCGGGGCGGGCGGCACCCTGCGCCGGGGGACGCCCCATGAGGTGTCGACCGAGGTGAGCATCAACACCGCCTACGGAGCCGAGCGCATCATCCGTGACGCATTCCACCGGGCCACTCGCCGGCGCAACAAGGTCACCCTCGTGCACAAGACCAACGTCCTCGTGCACGCGGGCCGGACCTGGCAGGACGCCTTCGACCTGGTGGCCCGCGAGTACCCAGGCGTCCAGACGGACTACTGCCACGTCGATGCCGCGGCCATGTACTTCCTCACCCAGCCCGAGCGGTTCGACGTCGTCGTCACCGACAACCTCTTCGGCGACATCCTCACTGACATCGGTGCCGCGATCGTCGGAGGCATCGGTCTGGCCGCGAGCGGCAACATCGACCCGACGAGGAGCAACCCGAGCATGTTCGAGCCGGTCCACGGCTCCGCTCCGGACATCGCCGGCCAGGGCAAGGCCGACCCGACTGCCACGGTCATGTCGCTGGCCATGCTGCTGGACCATGTCGGATCGGCCGAGGCGGCGTCGTGGGTGGAGTCGGCCGTGGCCGCTGACCTCGCCACGCGCGGCGATTCCGCGCGGAGCACCAGCCAGGTCGGTGACGCCCTCGCGGCCCTCGCCATCGACCGGGCCGGAAGGTAGCGTCAGCCCATGACCATGACGGAGACCGGTACGTCGCTGTGGCCCATCGAGGTGTCGCCCACCGAGAATCCGGTCTCGGCCGAGCGGCGGGCCGCCATCCTCGCCGACCCCGGCTTCGGGCGGTCCTTCACTGATCACCTGGTGCGCGCCACCTGGACGGCCGACGCTGGCTGGCACGACGCACGGCTCGAGGCCTATGGACCCCTCATGCTGGACCCCGCCACCAATTCCCTGCACTACGGGCAGGCCATCTTCGAGGGCCTCAAGGCGTACCGGCACGCCGATGGGAGCATCAGGACCTTCCGGCCGATGCAGAACGCCGAGCGCTTCGCCAACTCCGCCCGACGGCTTGCCATGGCCGAGCTTCCGTCGGAGCTGTTCCTGGGGTCGATCGAGGCACTCGTCCGCCAGGACCGTGACTGGGTCCCGTCCGGGCAGGAGAAGTCCCTCTACCTGCGTCCGTTCATGATCTCCACCGAGGTCGGGCTGGGCGTGCGCCCGGCGAACCGGTACGAGTACTTGCTCATCGCCTCTCCGGCGGGTGCCTACTTCCCGCGAGGGCTCATGCCGGTGTCGGTGTGGATCTCCGACGACTACGTCCGTGCCGCGCCCGGGGGCACCGGCGAGGCCAAGTGCGCCGGCAACTACGCGGCGTCCCTGGTCGCCCAGGCGGAGGCGGCTGCCCACGGGTGCGACCAGGTCGTGTGGCTCGATGCCATCGAGCGTCGCTGGATCGAGGAGATGGGCGGGATGAACCTCTACTTCGTCCTCGGATCCGGCGACGGCGCCCGGCTGCTGACCCCGCAGTTGACCGGAACGCTGCTGCCCGGCATCACCCGCAGCAGCCTGCTCCAGGTGGCGTCGGACCTCGGCATCCGGGCTGAGGAGGGCCGGATCAGCGTCGACGACTGGCGCGAGGGTTGCGCCAGCGGCGAGATCACCGAGACGTTCGCCTGCGGGACGGCGGCGGTGATCACCCCAGTCGGTGAGGCCAAGTCCCGAACGAGCGGGGCCTGGTCGGTCGGCGCGGCCGGGACCGGTCCGGTGACGGCGCGACTGAGGCAGGCCCTTCTGGACATCCAGACCGGGGCGGCACCCGACACGCACAACTGGCTGCACACGATCTGCTGAGGCATCGCCTGCGCGCCCCGATGGATCGTCACCCGTGGCCGAAATCCGCCTCCGGAAGTGGCCACGCCTGACGATGCATCGGGGGTGTGCCACACTGATGCCGTGCTCAGCACCGCCATCATCATTGAGTAGCGCGTCGACACCCGTCGACGCGCAGCCCTTCGCACCCGCGGGGGGCTTTTTCGTTGGCGGGGAGGCGCACTGACGGATTGGACCGACGATGCCACGCCCGGACGAGTTCCACGTCTACGACACCACTTTGCGCGATGGCGCCCAGCGCGAGGGCATCTCGTACTCGGTCGCCGACAAGCTGGCTGTCGCCCGGCTCCTCGACGACTACGGGGTCGGCTTCATCGAGGGCGGGTGGCCGGGGGCACTGCCCAAGGACACCGAGTTCTTCGAGCGGGCGCGCACCGAGCTGTCCCTGCGGAACGCCGAGCTCGTGGCCTTCGGCGCGACGCGCAAGGCCGGGGTGAAGGTCCAGGCCGACGCACAGGTGAAGGCCCTGCTCGATTCTCACGCTCCCATCGTGACGCTCGTCGCGAAGTCCGACGTGCGCCACGTGGTGGAGGCCCTGCGGACCGACCTCGACGAGAACCTGGCGATGGTGCAGGACACGGTCGGCTTCCTCGTGACCGAGGGTCGGCGCGTGTTCGTCGACATGGAGCACTTCTTCGACGGTTACCGGCACGACCGCGACTACGGAGTGCGGCTGCTCGTCGCGGCGGCCGAGGCAGGGGCGTCCGTGGGCGTGCTGTGCGACACCAACGGCGGCATGCTCCCGCATGGCGTGTTCGAGGTGGTCACGGACGTCCTGGCGCGATCCGGGGTCCGGCTGGGCATCCATTGCCAGGACGACACGGGCTGCGCGATCGCCAACACGATGTCCGCCGTCGAGGCCGGTGCCACGCACGTCCAGTGCACCGCCAACGGCTATGGCGAGCGCACGGGCAATGCCGACCTCTTCGTCGTCGTTCCGAACCTCCAGCTCAAGCTGGGCATCCCCTGCCTGCCCGACGGTCGTCTGGCCGAGACGGTCCGAATCTCGCATGCCATCGCGGAGATCGCGAACATCGCGCCCAACACCCACCAGCCCTACGCCGGGTGGGCTTCGTTCGCCCACAAGGCAGGCCTGCACGCCAGTGCGCTGAAGGTCAATGCCTCCCTCTACAACCACATCGACCCCGCGGTCGTCGGCAACGAGCAGAACGTGCTGGTGACCGAGATGGCCGGCCGGGCGTCCATCGAGCTGAAGGGTGCCGAGCTCGGCCATGACCTCGCCGGGCAGCCCGACGTCGTCAGCCGAGTCGTCGAGCAGGTCAAGTCCCTCGAGGCGGAGGGCTGGACATTCGAGGCGGCCGACGCCTCGTTCGAGCTGCTCATCCTCGACGCGCAGGGAGTCGACGTCGCCTTCGAGGTCGAGTCGTGGCGGACCATCGTCGAGCAGGATGCCGACGGCAAGGTCAAGACCGAGGCGACGGTGAAGGTCCGGATCAACGGGGACCGGATCATCTCGACCGCGGAGGGGAACGGACCGGTCAACGCCCTCGACCGGGCCATGCGCAGGGCCATCGTTCAGGTCTACCCGGACCTGGATTCCCTTCGCCTGGTCGACTACAAGGTGCGCATCCTGGATGAGAAGTCCGGAACAGGCGCCAAGACGAGGGTTCTCATCGGTACGTCCGACGGCGTCGATGCATGGAGCACGGTCGGCGTGCACGAGAACGTCATCGCCGCGTCGTGGCGGGCGCTGGAGGATGCCGTCAAGTACGGGCTGCTGCGACGGGGCCGTTGACCGGCACTCGGTAGGGTCGGGCCATGCGCGTGTGCCGGGTTTCCGTGGAAGACGAACTGGCGTACGGCGTGGTCGAGGGCGACGCCGTCGCGCTCCTTGCCGGTCACCCGTTCGGCGAGTTCGCCCCCGACGGCCGGGTCCTGCGGCTTGCCGATGTCAGGCTGGTGGCCCCCGTGCTGCCGAGCAAGGTGATCGCCGTCGGCCGCAACTACACCGATCATGCACGCGAGCTGGGCAACACGGTGCCGGGCGAGCCCATGGTCTTCCTCAAGCCGAGCACGGCCGTCATCGGCCCCGGCGAGCCCATTGCGCTGCCCTGGCAGTCCGAGCAGGTCGAGCACGAGGCCGAGCTGGCGGTGGTGATCGGCCGGCTGTGCCGGGACGTGCCCGAGGAGCGCGTGCCTGAGGTCGTCTTCGGCTATACGTGCGCCAACGACGTCACGGCCCGGGACCTGCAGAAGACCGACGGGCAGTGGGGGCGGGCCAAGGGGTTCGACACCTTCTGCCCGCTCGGCCCGTGGATCCAGACCGACCTGGACGTCGACGAGGCAGGCATCACCTGCAGCGTGAACGGCCAGGTCCGGCAATCGGGCTCCGGCGCTGAGATGGTGCGCTCCGTACCCGAGCTCGTCGCGTGGATCAGCTCGGTCATGACCCTCCTGCCCGGCGATGTGATCCTCACCGGCACGCCCGCCGGAGTGGGGCGGATCGTGGCCGGGGACGAGGTCTCGGTGGCGATTGATGGCATTGGCACCCTTACCAACCCGGTGGTGGATCGTGAGTGATG
Organism: Actinomycetota bacterium; assembly: GCA_030645615.1. Taxonomy (GTDB): domain Bacteria; phylum Actinomycetota; class Actinomycetes; order S36-B12; family S36-B12; genus UBA10649. The sequence goes on from JAUSNB010000053.1 coordinate 171,457, forward strand.
GCCTTGTGCGCGTGCGTTTCTGCCCGTCCCCGACGGGCAATCCGCACGTGGGAATGGTGCGGACCGCGCTCTTCAACTGGGCCTTCGCCCGGCACACCGGCGGCACCTTCGTCTTCCGCATCGAGGACACGGACAGCGCGCGCGACACCGAGGATTCCTACGAGGCCCTGCTCGGGGCGCTGCGCTGGCTGGGGCTGACCTGGGATGAGGGCCCCGAGGTCGGCGGTCCCTATGCGCCATACCGGCAATCCCAACGACTGGAGCAGTACGCGGACGTCGCCGCGCGGCTGCGTGAATCCGGCCACGCCTACGACTGCTACTGCTCGACCGAGGAATTGGAGCAGCGTCGCGAGCGCGCCATAGCGGAGAAGCGCGCCCCCGGCTATGACGGCCACTGTCGCGCGCTGACCGGCGGGCAGGTCGAGGCGTACCGCGCCGAGGGCCGAGCCCCCGTGCTCAGGCTGCGGATGCCGGACCGCGACTTCACCTGGGACGACTTGGTTCGCGGGCCGATCACCTTCGCCGCCGACCAGGTTCCCGACTACGTCCTCGTGCGGGCGAACGGTGAGCCGCTCTACACGTTGGTGAATCCCGTCGACGATGCCGCCATGCGGATCACGCATGTCCTGCGCGGCGAGGACCTCCTGTCGTCCACGCCGCGTCAGATGGCGCTGTACGAGGCCCTTGCGGCCATCGGCGTGAGCGACGGCACCACTCCCCGTTTCGGCCACCTGCCCTACGTCATGGGGGAGGGCAACAAGAAGCTGTCCAAGCGCGACCCCGAGTCGTCCTTGCAGTGGTACCGCGACGAGGGGTACCTGCCCGAGGCCCTGCTCAACTACCTGGCGCTGCTCGGGTGGTCGATGGGGGAGGACCGCGAGTTCTTCGGCAAGGAGGAGATGGCGGCCGCGTTCACGCTCGAGCGCGTGAGTCCGAATCCGGCGCGATTCGACCTGAAGAAGTGCACGGCCATCAACGGCGACTGGATCCGGGCCTTGGCGATCGACGACCTCACCGCGCGGATCGTGCCATTCCTGGCGCGCACCGGCGCCGTGTCGGAGCCACCGACCTCGGAGCAGGCGCGGGTGCTGGCTGCGGCCGTGCCCCTCGTGCAGGAGCGCATGGAGACGCTGGCCCAGTCGGTCGCCATGCTGGGCTTCCTGCTCGTGGACGATGACGCCCTCGAGCGCGATGCCGCGGATGCGGCCGCCGTGCTGACACCGGAGTCGCGACCCGTGATCGAGGCCTCGCTCACTGCCCTCGACGGACTCGGCGACTGGTCGGCCGCGGCGATCGAGGATGAGTTGCGCGGGGCGCTCGTCGACGGGCTGGGACTGAAGCCGAAGCTCGCCTTCGGTCCCGTGCGGGTGGCCGTCACCGGTCGACGGGTGTCGCCTCCGCTGTTCGAATCCCTGGAGATCCTCGGACGTCCGTCGACGCTGCGACGGTTGCGGGATTCGCTGGTGTGATGCCCTCGGTCAGGCGACCGTCGGCGACCCTTTATACTCGTCCAGCCAGTCACGGACGCCGAGCGATCGGCGGCCTTGGGGTATGGGGTAATTGGCAGCCCAACTGATTCTGGTTCAGTTAGTCTAGGTTCGAGTCCTGGTACCCCAGCGACGTGCGGGAGTCTGATGACCCGCCTGTCATGCAATTCGGCATGGCCCCGTTGTGTAGTGGCCTAGCACGCCGCCCTCTCAAGGCGGTAGCGCGGGTTCGAATCCCGTCGGGGCTACGCGAAGAGGGACCCTCCGTCCGCGGAGGGTCCCTCTCTTCTTGCCGTCCTGCCGAACCTCAAGGTCAAGGGGCCAGGGATGCGCTCAGGTCGGCCGCGGCGGCGAGCAGGGCGGCTAGCCGGGTCCGCGACGGGCGCTGCAGCCGGTCGATCGGCCCGGAGATGCTCAGCGCCGCCACGACGACTCCGGCCCTGTCCCGCACCGGCGCAGAGACTGATGCCACGCCGGGCTCACGCTGGCCGATGCTGTGCGCGTACCCCCGGGCCCGAACCTGCTCGAGGTCGCTGGCGCTGAACGCGGCCGACCGCAACGAGGCCGCGCGCTGTTCCGCCGGCAGCCAGGCCGCGAGCACCTGGGCCGCGGAACCCGCCTGCATCGACAGGTACGCCCCGACCGGCACGCCATCGCGCAGACCCGTTGCGGGCTCGGCAGCTGCGATGCACTGGCGATGTGCCCCGTGCCGCCGGTAGACCTGCGCGCTCACGCCGGTGGCATCCCGCAGTGCCAGCACGGCCCCCTGTGCCGCACCCAGCAATGGATCGGCCGTCCCGCCCCACCGTTGCAGGAGGGCACCGTGCCGGAAGCGGCCATCGCCGTCACGCTCGAGCAGGCCGTGATGCTCCAGGGCGACGGCCAGCCGATGGGCGGTCGGTCGAGGGATCCCGGTGCGCTCGACCAGGTCGGCGAGGGAGCCTGGCTCGTCCTCGACGGCCGCAAGCAGGGACACGGTCTTGTCAATGACGCCTACGCCGCTACCATTGTCCACGGAGTGGATAGTGCATCTCAAATAGTGAGATGTCAATGCCGAACGATGAAGGCGAGGAACCATGGGACGCACGCTCGCGGAGAAGGTCTGGGACGCGCACGTCGTCCGGCACGCCGAGGGCGAGCCGGACCTGCTCTACATCGACCTCCACCTCGTGCACGAGGTCACCCGCCCGCAGGCCTTCGACGGACTGCGCGATTCGGGCCGCGTGGTTCGCCGTCCCGATCTCACGCTGGCAACTGAGGACCACAACGTCCCGACGCAGGACATCGGGCTGCCGATCGCCGATCCGGTGTCGCGCGCCCAGGTCGATGCACTGCGGGCCAACTGCGCGGAGTTCGGCGTGCCCCTGTATTCGCTGGGGGACGTCGAGCAGGGCATCGTCCACGTCGTCGGCCCCCAACTCGGACTCACGCAGCCCGGCATGACGGTGGTGTGCGGCGACTCTCACACGTCCACGCACGGCGCGTTCGGGGCCCTGGCCTTCGGCATCGGCACGAGCGAGGTCGAGCACGTTCTGGCTACCCAGACCCTGCCCCTCAAGCCCTTCAAGACGATGGCCATCACGGTTGATGGCGACCTGCCCCCCGGGGTCAGCGCGAAGGACGTGACCCTCGCCGTGATCGCCAGGATCGGGACGGGCGGCGGCCAGGGCTACGTGCTCGAGTACCGCGGGTCAGCCATCCGGTCGCTGTCGATGGAGGGTCGCATGACCCTGTGCAACATGTCGATCGAGGCCGGTGCCCGGGCCGGCATGGTCGCCCCGGACCAGACGACGTTCGACTACCTCGAGGGGCGTCCGCACGCGCCTTCAGGCACGGACTGGGACACGGCGGTCGCCCACTGGCGGACCCTGCCCACCGACGACGACGCGACGTTCGACGCGGAAGTGGTGATCGACGCCTCCACCCTGAGCCCGTACGTCACGTGGGGCACGAACCCCGGCCAAGGGCTCCCGCTCACAGGATCCGTCCCGTCGCCCGACGATGCCCGCGACGAGGTCGAGCGCGTCGCGATCGAGAGGGCGTTGGAGTACATGGACCTCGCCCCGGGCACCCCGCTCAGCGAGATCCCCGTGGATACCGTGTTCGTCGGCTCCTGCACCAATGGCCGCATCGAGGACCTGCGGGTCGTGGCTGACGTGCTGCGGGGCCGCAAGGTCAGCCCGGCGGTGCGCGTGCTCATTGTCCCCGGCTCGGTCCGGGTCCGGCTGCAGGCGCAGGCCGAGGGTCTGGACACGGTGTTCGTGGAGGCCGGTGCCGAGTGGCGGGAGGCCGGCTGCTCGATGTGCCTGGCCATGAACCCGGACAAGCTCGCGCCGGGCGAGCGAAGCGCGTCCACGTCGAACCGCAACTTCGAGGGGCGGCAGGGCCCCGGCGGCCGCACCCATCTCGTGTCGCCGGCGGTCGCCGCAGCGACCGCTGTCACCGGTCGGCTCACCGCGCCTGCCGACCTTTCCCCCGTCGCCTGAGCCTGATCGGAGAACGCCATGGAGTCCTTCGTCGTACATACCGGCACCGCGGTGCCCCTTCGGCGCAGCAATGTCGACACCGACCAGATCATCCCCGCCGAGTACCTCAAGCGGATCACTCGCAGCGGGTTCGAGGACGGCTTGTTCGCAGCCTGGCGCAAGGACCCGGACTTCGTGCTGAACCAGCCCGCGTACGCGGGGGCGACCGTCCTCGTGGCCGGTCCTGATTTCGGGACGGGCTCCTCGAGGGAGCACGCCGTCTGGGCGCTGCAGAACTACGGGTTCAAGGTCGTCCTGTCGTCGCGCTTCGCCGACATCTTCCGCGGCAACTCGGGCAAGGGTGGGCTGCTCACCGCCCAGGTGCCCCAAGAGGTCATCGAGGCGCTGTGGCAGGCCGTCGAGACCGACCCATCCGTGCCGGTGACGGTTGACCTGGATCGCAGGGTCGTGAGCGCCGGCGAGGTCGTGTCAGCCTTCGAGGTCGACGACTATGTCCGCTGGCGCCTGATGGAGGGCCTGGACGACATCGGGATCACGATGCAGCGGGCCGACCAGATCGGCGGGTTCGAGGCATCCCGACCGTCGTACCTGCCGACGACCACCGCGGTGACGTAGGTCACTCCGGCCGCCCAGCCTCCTCGCGGGGGGCGATTATCGTTGCAGGGCAAGGGAATGTCCGGCGAGTCGATTTCGTGTGGGCATGCCCGGAGGACTAGGTTGAGAGCACCGGCCGTCCGGCCGGCATTAACACCCTCCGGAGGGGTTTTCCTGTGAACAAGGCAGAACTGATTGACGCGGTGTCCGCGCGCTTTGACCTGAGCAAGCGCGAGATCACCGAGGTCGTCGAGGCGTTCCTCGACGAGACGAAGAAGGCCGTCGTGCGTGGCGAGAAGGTCGCTGTGAGCGGGTTCGGCGTGTTCGAGGCGCAGCTGCGCCAGGCTCGCTTGGGCCGCAACCCTCGCACGGGCGAGACCGTGAAGATCAAGGCCACCAAGCTTCCGAAGTTCCGCCCGGGCGCGGAGTTCAAGGCGGTCGTGTCCGGCGCCAAGAAGATCGTCGCCAAGCCGGCGGCGAAGAAGGCTCCGGTCAAGAAGGCTGCTCCGGCGAAGAAGGCCGCTCCCGTGGCCAAGAAGGCCCCGGCGAAGAAGGCCCCCGCCAAGAAGGCCGCTGCCAAGAAGTAGTGCTGTCGACGAGGCCCCCGCTCATGGAGCGGGGGCCTCGTCACGTCCTGGGTCAGGGCAGGGTGATCCCGCCGGCCGGCCGCAGCACGACTCGCTGGCCGGGCCGCACCTCTCGGAAGCCCGCCGAGGCCAAGCCTCGTGCCGGCAGCCAATGGAACCGGCCCGATTCCTCGACAACCGACACCGAACGCCCCCGCGTGCGTGCGACCGTCAGGAGCAGCCCGCCCGGCTCGGCCGCGAGGAGCGCCCGGGTATGCGGTCCGACACCTAGGGCCATGGCGGCCGCGAAGTCAGCATCGGTGTCGACGTCCCGGCGGGCCGACGCGATCGACGCATCAGGCCCCGTCTCCTCGGCCAGGTCCACGGCCCCGGCGGCCCGGTGGGCAGCGGCCGAGTCGGGGCCGAACTCGGAGTCGATCGGGACCGAACCCGCGCCGATCCACATGGTTGTGCCGGTGCCGGAAGCATCCGGCACGAATGATGCGCCGGTCTCGGGTACCGCCCGGAGGACCGCGGCCAGCGCGGATGGGGTCAGGCAGGGCAGGTCCGAGACGATGACCGCCGTATCGGCCGACACCCCCAGCACGGTCGCCGCCCACGCCGCTGCTGCGTTGATCCCCGGGTGCCCGTCGTCGTCGACTACGTCGCAGCCAAGGGCCTCGGCGGCGGCGGCGATGACCGGATCGGCGGACGCCACGACGACTCGAGCCACGGCATCCGTGCACAGGACCGCGCTGGCGGTATCGAGGAAGAAGGCCAGGGCGCGGGACTCGCCCGCCCCCACTCGATCCGGGTCCAGGCGGGTCTTCGACAGCGACAGGGACTTGACCGGCATGACGACCGTCCAGGACGCGCGGCCGACTGCGCCGGATTGGTCCTGTGTCACGTCGTCATCCAATCGCACCCATGGCAGCATCCGGGCAGCGGTCCGACTCCCTCGGGCAGCAAATCCGGATACTCTCAAGCGGTCGGAGGGAGCGGTCATGGCGGGTGCGCCGCACGTGAGTCGTCGCGCACCCCTGGGCCTGTCCTACCGCTTCACCGTAGCCGTCCTCTATCCCTTCATGCGGACCATGGTGCGGTGGCGGATAAGCGGGACCGAGCGCCTGACCGAGGCCGATGGCGGCATCATCGTGGCGCCGAATCACACGTCGTGGTTCGACCCGCCCGTGGTGGCGTTCGCGATCTGGACGGCCGACCGCCCACCCCGATTCCTTGGCAAGGAGTCGGTCTTCCGCGTCCCGATCTTCGGCCGGATCATCCGCAATGCCGGCCAGATTCCGGTGTACCGGGAGAGCGCCGATGCATCGTCGGCGATTCGCGATGCCTTGGTCGCGCTCGATCGCGGGGAGTGCGTCGTGGTGTACCCGGAGGGGACGATGACGCGTGACCCCGACCTCTGGCCCATGTCCGGCAAGACAGGGGCCGTGCGGCTGGCCTTGGCGTCCGGCCGGCCGTTGTTCCCGATGGTGCAGTGGGGCACCCAGGACGTCATGCGTCCCTACGCCAAGGAATTCCGGATCCTGCCGCGCAAGCAGGTGACGGTTGTCGTGGGGGAACCCGTGGACCTGTCCGACCTCAGCGGCCGGCCCGTCGATGCGGAGATCCTGGCGGAGGGCACCGACCGGCTCATGGACGCGATCACCGCACTGCTGGCGCAGGTCCGTGACGAGCCAGCCCCTGCTACGAGAATGGACTTCAAGCGCTTCCCGGACGCACCGGTCGCGCCTCATGCGGCGGAGGAGGACCGGTGAGCCGAGTGGCAGTCATGGGCAGCGGCTCGTGGGGCACCGCCTTCGCGATGGTCCTTGCCGACGCGGGCAACGACGTCGTCATCTGGAGCCGCGAACCCGAGGTGGCCGACGACATCAGCCTCCGGCACCGCAACGAGTCCTACCACCCCGGGATCGACCTGCCGCCCGGGATCGCGTCGACGACCTCGCCGCAGGACACCTTGGCTGGGGCCGGGGTGGTCGTTCTCGCCGTGCCCGCGCAGGTCCTTCGCGAGAACCTCCAGGCGTGGGGCTCGGCGGTCGAGCCGGGGGCCGTGCTGGTGAGCCTCATGAAGGGGATCGAGCTCGGCAGCACCAAGCGCATGAGCGAGGTGATCGGTGAGGCTGCCATGGTCGAAGCGTCCCGGGTCGCCGTGGTCTCCGGGCCCAACCTGGCCCGGGAGATCGCGCAGCGGCAGCCCACGGCCACCACCGTGGCGTCGCCCGACCGGCAGCTGGCCCAGCGGCTCCAGGAGCAGTGCACGACCGACTACTTCCGGCCCTACTGGACGACCGACGTGATCGGTACCGAGATCGGCGGCGCGGTCAAGAACGTGATCGCCCTCGCGAACGGGATCGCCGCAGGCATGGGCCTGGGCGAGAACACCCAGGCGTCGCTGATCACCCGGGGACTGGCGGAGATGGCCCGGCTGGGAGTCGCGCTCGGCGCCGACCCGCTGACGTTCCAGGGGCTGGCTGGAGTCGGCGACCTCGTGGCCACCTGCCAGTCGCCACTGTCGCGCAACCGCACCTTCGGCTTCAACCTCGGCCGCGGGCTGTCGGTCGAGGAGACGATCGCGGCCACGAAGCAGACGTGCGAGGGGTACAAGTCCTGCCAGCCGATCCTTGCCCTCGGCCGTGCGCACGGAGTCGACATGCCGATCACCGAGCAGGTCGTCGAGGTCGTGCATCACGGGCAGTCGCCGCGCCAGATGGCAGCTGCATTCATGAGCCGAGACACCAAGCCGGAGAGCCTGCTGGCCGAGTAGGGCTGGCCAGGGTCAGCCGAGCGACGACCGGAGCGCCGCGTCGAGGTCCTCCCAGAGGTCCTCCACGGATTCGATTCCGAAGGACAGCCGCACGAGGCCCTCGGGCACGGTGGAGCTCTCCAGCGGCCAGCGCCGACGGCGCTCGAGCAGCGACTCGACTCCGCCGAGGCTGGTCGCGTGGATCCAGACCCGCACGGCCGCCGACACGGCATCCGCGCCGGCCGCCCCGCCGGCCACGTCGATGGCGGCCATCGTGCCGAATCCGGGGTACCTCACCCGCTCGACCGCCGGGTGGCCGGACAGTCGGCCGGTGATCTCGCGGGCATTGTGCTGGGCTCGCTCCACGCGGACCGCGAGGGTGCGGATGCCGCGGAGCGCGAGGAAGCAGTCGAAGGCCCCGGGCGCGGCACCCAGCAGCACCCGGCGGATCCGGATGGCCTCGGCGAGGCCGGGATCCCTGGCCACGAGTGCTCCGAGCAGCACATCCGAGTGGCCGCTCAGCGCCTTCGTCAGGCTGTGCAGGACCACGTCGGCGCCGAGGTCCAGCGGCTGCTGCAGCACAGGCGTGGCGAACGTGTTGTCGACCAGCACGAGCGCGCCGGAGGCATGCGCTCCCGCGATGCACGCAGGCAGGTCGGCGACCTGCATCAGGGGGTTGGTGGGCGACTCCAGCCACAGCAGGTGCGCGCCCGCGCAGGCGTCGACGACTGCTGACGTGTCGTCGGCGTCGACGATCCGCAGCGTGATGCGGCCGAGCGCACTGAGTTCACGCAGCCGGACGGCCACCCCCGTGTATGCCGCGCTTGGCGCAACGATGGCGGCGCCCATGGGGACGAGGTCCATCATCGCGTTCGCCGCACCCATGCCGGACGAGAACACGACCGCGTGCCCGTGCTCCAGCGCTCCGATCGCATCCTCGAGGGCCGCCGTCGTCGGTGCGGCCTCGCGGGCGTACTCGATGGTCCCACCGGCGTGGAAGGACGAAGCCGCGACGATGGGCTGGTTGAGCGGCTGGCCCGGCTCGGCCGGCGGACGGCCCGCGGTGACGACTACCGTCTCCTGGCGCAGGCGGGGTCCCGGCACGGGCGCGTCGGCATCAGGCACGGCACGACCCTAACGGCCCGGGCCGGGGGATACGGTCGTCCCGTGAACCGGACTCGCATCGCCGTGCTGCTCGGCGGTCGCAGCAGCGAGCATTCGATCTCGTGCATCAGCGGCCGGTCGATCGTCGCTGCCCTCGACGCGATGGACGGCCGGGGAACGTCGTACGAGGTCTCGGTGGTCGGAATAGCCCGCGACGGACGCTGGGTCCAGGATGCCGACCGCGGGCTGGGGATCCTGACGCAGAGCGGCCCGCTGCCCGAGGTGGCCGTCGACGCCCCCGCCGCCGACCTCGCCACGTGCCTCGCGGTCGACGCGGTGTTCCCGGTCCTGCATGGACCGTGGGGCGAGGACGGATCCGTGCAGGGGCTTCTCGAGACGCTGGCGGTCCCGTACGTCGGCTCCGGCGTGCTGTCGTCGGCAGTGTCCATGGACAAGGGGTTCATGAAGCAGGCTCTGGTCGATGCGGGCCTTCGGGTCGGTCCCTACCGCGTCATCACTGACCGCCAGTGGCGCGCCGACCCGGTGGCCGTCGTGGGCGACCTGGCCTCACTCGGACTGCCGGTGTTCGTCAAGCCGGCGCGGGCCGGCTCGTCCCTGGGAATCGTCAAGGTGTCCGATGCCCGGCTGTTGGCCGAGGCGATCGAATCGGCCCGCAAGCATGATCCCCGCATCGTGGTGGAGGCGGCCGTCGTGGGTGCGCGCGAGATCGAGTGCGGTGTGCTCGTCGACTCCGGGGGCATCCCGCGGGCCAGCCGTTGCGCGGAGATCATCGTCAGCGCACGGCATGAGTTCTACGACTTCGAGGCCAAGTACCTCGACGACTCGGCGACCCTGGTCGTGCCGGCCGACCTCACGGAGCCCGTCGAGCGTGAGGTCCAGAGGCTGGCGGTCGCGGCCTTCGACGCACTTGCCTGCGACGGGCTGGCGCGGGTGGACTTCTTCGTCACGGGCGATGAGGTCATCGTCAACGAGGTCAACACCATGCCAGGGTTCACGGACATCTCGATGTACCCGCGTATGTGGGGTGCCTCAGGCGTGGACTACCCAGAACTCGTCGACCGGCTGGTCAAGGACGCGCTCCGCAAGGGAACGGGCCTGCACTAGCGGCTAGAGGTTGACGACGGGGCAGGTAAGGGTCCGAGTGATCCCGGCCACCGCCTGGATCCGGGCCACGACCAGCTTGCCGAGGTCATCCATGGTGCGGGCCTCGGCACGCACGATCACGTCGTAGGGACCCGTGACGTCCTCGGCGAGGGTGACGCCCGAGATCTCGCGGATGGCCTGCACCACCGTCGCGGCCTTCCCGACCTCCGTCTGGATGAGCACGTACGCCTGCACCGTCATGCCTGCGAGACTATCGCCCGTGGCTAATGACAGTGGCGGAACCGTGCGAGATGCCGGGGAGTTCGGGCTCATCGACCGGATCAACGCGGACGGCGTGAACGGGGCGGGCGTCATCGTCGGCCCAGGGGATGACACCGCCGTGGTCGCAGCGCCCGACGGATCGGTTGCGGTCACCTGCGACGTATTGGTCGAAGGCGTCCACTTCCGGCGGGACTGGTCCACGCCGATCGACGTCGGGCGCAAGTCGGCTGCCGCGTCGTTGGCCGATATCGCCGCGATGGGTGCCCGGCCGACCGCGATCATCGTCGGCCTCGGGATCCCCGGGGACCTGCCCACGGCGTGGGCAGTGGCCTGCGCGGCCGGGATGCGCGAGGAGGCGGCCTCCGTCGGAGCGTCGCTCGTGGGCGGCGATGTCGTCGAGGCTCCCCAGGTGGTGATCAGCGTGACCGCATTGGGCGACCTCGAGGGTCGCGCCCCGGTGCTGCGATCGGGGGCACGGCCCGGAGACGTGGTCGCCTTTGCCGGTCGGCTTGGCTGGTCCGCGGGCGGCCTGGCCCTCCTCTCCCGGGGGTTCCGCTCTCCGAAGGCCCTCGTGGACGCCCATCGGTGCCCGCAGCCTGACTATGCCGCCGGTGTCCGCGCTGCGAGCGCCGGGGCAACGGCGATGATCGACGTGAGCGACGGCCTCGTGGCCGACGCCCAGCACATTGCCGATGCGGCTGGGGTCGACCTGCTGATCGACACCGCCGCGTGGCAGGTGCCCGAGCCGATGGCCGCGGCCGCCGCCGCATACAACGTCGATCCGCGCGAATGGATGCTCACCGGCGGGGAGGACCATGCCCTGCTGGCCACGTTCCCGGCGGGCACGGAGCTCCCGGAGGGTTTCGTCGCCACCGGCGTGGTGGCCCACCCCTCCACCCCGCCCTGTGTCCTGGTCGACGGGAAGGCCCGCCCGGGCAACGGCGGTCACCGTCACTTCGGCTGACGACCCGAATCGAAGGAGGCACCGCCGCCTGGCGGTGCCTCCTTCGATGATCGGGGGTACTACGCGCGGGCGACCTTGCCGGCCTTCAGGCACGCGGCGCACACGTTGAGGCGCTGGGGAGTGCGGCCGACGAGGGCCCGGACGCGCTGGATGTTGGGGTTCCACCGGCGCTTGGTGCGGCGGTGGGAGTGGGAAATGCTGTGCCCGAAGCTGGGGCCCTTCCCGCAGACGTCGCAGTTGGCAGCCACGTGCACTCCTCTGGAGGATCCTGACGGTCGTGCAGGCACGGTGCTGCGCCTGCTCCGCGGGGCCGAGCCGGCAACCGCGAAGGTCAAGGGTAGCCGAGCGACGGTCCGACCCCCAAATTGAGGGTACGGTCGTCAGGCCGCCGAGGGTCGCGACCCTCGGCACGCCGTGCTCGACCGGGAGGGGAGGGTCAGGTGTCCGACGTAGTGTCCGCCGCCCTCGTGCGCGACTGGGCCCACGCCGCGCTCGGGCTGCTCGGCGAGGCGCGCATCGAGATCGACGCGCTGAACGTGTTCCCGGTGCCTGACGGCGACACCGGCACGAACCTCTACCTCACGATGGAGTCCGCGGTGGCCGCGGTGGAGGTCTGCTGGGTCGGCGGCGATGAACCGGGCGTTGCCGACGTGGCGCGGGCGCTCGCGACCGGTGCCCTCATGGGTGCTCGAGGCAACTCCGGCGTGATCATGTCGCAGTTGCTGCGCGGCACGGGGGAGGTCCTGGGTGCGCTGACCGACGGGGAGGTGCTCGACGGGGCGTCGGTGGGGGACCTGCTGCGCCGTGGCGCCGACCTGAGCTACCAGGCCGTCGGGCGACCCGTGGAGGGCACCATCCTCACGGTGGCCCGGGCCGCCGCGGACTCCGCCGAGGCGGCCTCCGCCGCGGGGATGCGCGATGCCGCCGACGTGGTCGGCGCCGCGCTCACAGGAGCTCGAGATGCGCTCGCCCGGACGCCGGAACTGCTCGAATCGCTGCGCCTGGCCGGGGTCGTGGATGCCGGGGGGCGTGGCCTGGTCGTCGTGCTGGAGGCGTTGGCCCAATCGATCACCGGGATCCGGTCCGCGCCTCGGCCGGCGAGTCCGCACCCCCCAGCGCCGGTCTCGGAGGAGCGTGTTTCCCACTACGGGGGGCCGGCGTACGAGGTCATGTTCCTCCTCGACGGTGAGGACGCAGCCATCACGACGATGAAGGCGGAGCTCGACCGGCTGGGGGACAGCCTCGTCGTGGTCGGGGGAGACCGGCTGTGGAACGTGCATGTGCACGTGGACGATGCGGGTGCCGCCGTCGAGGCGGGCCTTCGGGCGGGCCGGCCGTACCGGATCCGGATCACCCACCTCGATGTCGTCGTGGACGAGGGTGGCCGTGGAGGCCGGGCGCTGGTGGCTGTCTCGCACGGGCCCGGCGTGGCGGCGCTGCTGGAGGATGCGGGCGTCACGGCCGTGCCGGCGGCGGCGCGGCAGCGCCCATCGACGGCCGAGTTCCTCGGCGCCATCCACCAGACGCACGCCAGCGAGGCGGTGCTCCTGCCCAGCGACAAGGACACCCGTGCGGTGGCGGAAGCGGCGGCCGAGGCAGCCCGGGCCGGCGGCATCCGGGTGTCCGTCATCCCCACCCGGTCCATCGTGCAGACCCTCGCGGCGGTCGCGGTGCATGACCCGGCCGCGCGGTTCGACGACGACGTCGTGTCGATGACCCGCGCGGCGGGGGCGACTCGCTACGCCGCGGTCACCATCGCCAGCCGCCAGGCCCTGACCACGGCGGGTCCATGCGAGGTCGGCGACGTTCTCGGGCTCGTCGACGGCGACATCGTCATGCTCGGCTCGGCCCTGGCCGACGTGGCGCGGGACCTGCTCACCGGCATGCTCGGCATCGGCGGGGAACTGGTGACGATGGTGGCCGGAGCGGACGCCGGGCCGGACCTGACGCACGACCTGCCGGAGTGGTTGGCCGAGCGCTACCCCTTGGTGGAGATCACCGTGTACGAAGGAGGCCAGCCGCTCTGGCCGTTGATCCTGGGGGTTGAGTGACCGACCTGCTGGGTTCGTCGCTGACGTCCCTGCTGGGTGGGCGCAGCGCCACGGCGCTCGACAAGGCGCTCGGCCTGCGAACTGCGGAGGACCTGGTTCGCCACTACCCGAGGCGGTACGCCGAGCGGGGCGAGCTCACCGACCTTGCGTCATTGGCGGTTGGCGAGCGGGTCACCGTGATGGCGGAGATCAGGTCGGTGACGGTGCGCCAGATGCGGCAGCGCCGCGGATCGATCCTCGAGGCGGTGATCACGGACGGGACCGCCACCATGTCGCTGACCTTCTTCAACCAGAAGTGGCGCGAGCGGGAGTTCCGGGCCGGGCGCACCGGGCTCTTCGCGGGCCAGGTGACGGTATACGGAGGCAAGCGCCAGCTCTCGCACCCCGAATGCATGCTGCTGCCCGATGGCGTGGCCGACGACCCGCTGGCGGTGGCGGCCTTCGCCGGAGCCCTCATCCCGATCTACCCGGCCGGCGGGTCAGTCACGACCTGGGACCTGCAGAAGGCCGTGCAGGTGGTTCTCGATCAGCTCGGCGAGCCGGCGGACCCCATCCCCGATGAGGTCAGGGCCGCGTTGGGGCTGTGCACCCTGGCCGACGCGCTGTGGCAGGTCCACCGTCCTACCTCGCGTGAGGACGTAGACACCGCCGTGAAGCGGCTGCGGTTCGAGGAGGCGTTCACGCTGCAGGCCGTGCTCGCCCAGCGCCGGGCGGAGGTGGCCGCCCTGCCCGCCACCCGGCGGACCCCGGCGTCCACCCCCGTGCTGGACGCGTTCGACCGTTCCCTGCCCTTCATCCTCACTGAAGGCCAGCGCGAGATCGGGGAACAGATCCGTGCCGACCTGGGCCGGGACCATCCCATGCACCGGCTGCTGCAGGGAGACGTCGGCAGCGGCAAGACGGTCGTCGCGTTGCGGGCGATGCTGGCGGTCGTGGACGCTGGCGGGCAGGCCGCGTTGCTCGCCCCGACCGAGGTCCTCGCCGCACAGCACCTCAGGTCGATCACTGGCCTGCTCGGGCCGCTGGCGACCCGCGGCCAGCTCGGCGGAGGCGAGCTCGGGACGAGCGTCGCCCTGCTGACCGGATCGCAGCGATCTGCTGGCCGGCGGGCGGCGCTGCTGGACATCTTCACGGGCGACGCCGGGATCGTCATCGGCACGCATGCCCTCATCCAGGAGGCCGTCGACTTCCACGACCTCGCGCTCGTCGTCGTGGATGAGCAGCATCGGTTCGGCGTGGAGCAGCGCGCGGCCCTGGCCGCCAAGTCCCGGGATGGCTCCCGGCCGCATGTGCTCGTCATGACCGCGACCCCGATCCCGCGAACCGTGGCGATGACCGTGTTCGGGGACGTCGACGTGTCCACCCTTGCCGAGCTTCCCTCGGGTCGCGCGGGCGTGGCCACCCACGTCGTGGCGGGCGAGGAGCAGCCGCGACACGTCGCCCGGGTGTGGGAGCGGGTCCGCGAGGAGGTGGCCGGCGGGCACCGCGTGTTCATCGTGTGCCCGCGCATCGACGACGGGGACGACGACGCGGATGGCCGGGTCGACGCAGGCCCGACCGATGACGCGGGCGAGGGCGCCGGCGCCACCCCGTTGCCGATGACAGCAGTCGTGCCCCTGGCCGCCCGGTTGGCCGAGGGCGAGCTGAGCGGCCTGCGCATCGCCACCTTGCATGGGCGCATGGCAGCGGAGGAGAAGGAGCAGGCCATGCGGCGGTTCGCCTCGGAGGACACGGGCAACGCGGTCGACGTGCTTGTCGCCACGACCGTCATCGAGGTCGGCGTCGACGTCCCGCGGGCGACGATGATGGTGATCATGGACGCCGACCGGTTCGGCATCTCCCAGCTCCACCAGCTGCGCGGCCGCGTCGGCCGTGGCAGCCTGCCGGGCCTGTGCCTGCTCGTCACGCAGGCGCCGGTCGGCTCCCCGGCCAGGGAGCGCCTCGCCGCGGTGGCCGCCACCACCGATGGCTTCGCCCTGTCGGCGCTCGACCTAGAGCTGCGCCGCGAGGGCGACGTCCTCGGCAGCATGCAGTCCGGCCGCCGCACTTCCCTGCGGCTGCTCGAGGTGGCCCGCCACGAGGAGGTCATCGTCGCGGCCCGGGAAGCGGCCACGGCCGTGGCCGAGGCTGACCCGACCCTTGAGCGGCACCCCGCCCTCGCAGCGGCCGTCGCCACCCTGCGGGCGGACGAGCACGCCGAGTTCCTGGAGAAGGGATGAGGATCGTCGCCGGGGCCGCGCGGGGCCGCCGGCTGGCCGTCCCGCCCTCGGGCACCCGCCCCACCTCCGACCGGGTGCGCGAGGCGATGTTCTCCACGCTGGAAAGCGACATGGCGGCCGACGGGGTCGCGTGGGCAGACGTCGACGTGCTCGACCTCTTCGCCGGGTCGGGAGCGCTGGGCCTCGAGGCGCTCAGCCGCGGCGCCCGCAGCGCGGTCCTGGTCGAGAGCAGTCGGGCGGCCGCAAGCGTGGCCACCGCGAACACGCGCGCCGTGGGCCTGACCGGGGCCACGGTGATCGTGCGCGACGCGCTCAGGCTCGCGACGGCTTCCCCGCCGCCCGTCCGGGCCTCGCTCTGCCTGGCCGACCCGCCGTACGACTGGGTGGCCGACGATGTGGCCGCCCTGCTCGACGGGCTTGCCCGGGCACAGTGGCTGGCGGCCGGCGCCACGGCCGTCGTCGAGCGGCCGGCCAAGGACCCGGTGTCCCCCCTGCCAGCCGCGTGGACGCCCGTGCGCCGGCGCTCCTACGGCGACACGGCGCTTTGGTACGGTCGGACAGTCTCATGAGGCCGCCCTGGCGCCTCGCCACGCGCGACGACGAGGAAGTGCAGCGACCATGAGGACTGCCGTCTGCCCAGGCTCGTTCGACCCTGTCACCAATGGGCACCTCGACGTGTTCGCGCGGGCCTCGACGATGGCCGACGAGGTCGTCGTCGCCGTGCTCATCAACCACTCCAAGGCAGGCCTCTTCACGATCGAGGAGCGCATCGAGATCCTGCGCGATGTGGTCGCCCCCTACCCGAACATCCGCGTCGATGCCTTTCACGGTCTCCTGGTGGACTACTGCCGGGACCATGGCATCCAGGCGATCGTCAAGGGGCTCCGGGCGGTGAGCGACTTCGACTACGAGTTGCAGATGGCCCAGATGAACTACCGGCTGGCCGGCCTGGAGACCTTGTTCATCTCGACCAATCCCCTTTACAGCTACCTGTCCTCGAGCCTGATCAAGGAAGTTGCCAAGTTCGGCGGCGACGTGTCCGGATTGGTGCCCGAGGCCGTGTTGCAGCGGCTGCAGGCGAAGCTGTCAGACACAATGGGCTCCTAGCCTTCGACAGGGAGCCCGCGTGGACGTTCAGGAACGACTCGACGAACTTGCCGTCCTCATCGAGGACGCGAAGGCCATGCCACTGTCGGCGTCCTGCCTGGTCAACCGCTCGCAGGTCCTCGACCTGATCGACGAGATCCGCCAGTTGCTGCCCGAGTCGGTCCATCGCGCCGACGAGCTCCTTGCCGACCGCGAGGCCGTCGTCCAGGACGGGCGCCGCGAGGCGGACCGGATCCTCGAGCGGGCCCGGGCTGACTCGGACCGGATGGTCTCGGAGCACGAGGTCTACCTGGCCGCCGTCCAGGAGGCCGACGCACTCACCCGGCAGACCGTGAACGACACGGCGCGGATGCGCAAGGAGACCGACGACTACATCGATGCCAAGCTGGCCACCTTCGAGATCACCCTGCAGAAGACCCTCCAGACGGTCGACCGGGGCCGCGAGCGGCTGCGCAGCCAGATGTACCAGGAGCTCGCGCCCAGCCAGGACCAGCCCTACGACGACCAGGACACGGGGTACCTGGACACCGGGTTCCTGGACGACCGCCGCTAGCGAGGAACGAGCGAAGCGAGTCCCGGAGCTGGCGGCGAGAGGGCCCGCCGCCAGCACTCCGCGAGCGGGCATTCGTCGCGGTCCGGTGGGTGATTTGTCCAGCAACCAGTGCCCACTCGCGGAGGGGGCGGCGCCCCTCCCGGCGGGCGATTTCCCGCCGGGAGGGGCGCTCGGGTAGCCTTTCGGACGGCCTCAGGCGAGGCCATGGTCTGTCGTGCCGACACGGGAGGGACCACGTGACCGGCCTCGATGCCCGCAATCCGCTCGTCCTCGACGTCCGGAACCTGCAGCGCACCCCGGGGTCGATGATCACCGTGATCGAGTCCGTGCCGGCCCCGGTGGGCCTTGGCGTCGCCTTGGCTCGGGTTCCCGAGGGCTCGCCAATCGACCTGGATCTTCGATTGGAGTCCGTGCTCGAGGGTGTCCTGGTGACCGGCACGGCGGACCTGCTGGTCAGCGCGGAGTGCTCGCGCTGCCTGGACCCGGTGGACTGGCACGAGGAGATCGACCTCACCGAGCTGTTCCGCTACCCGGCCACCGATGCCAGAGGCGCGGTGGTCGCGGACCCGGATGAGTCCGACGATCCGCTGCCCGAGCTCCAGGACGACTACCTCGACCTGGGACCGGTGCTACGGGACGCGGTGGTGCTCGACCTGCCACTCGCCCCGCTGTGCCGGGAGGACTGCCCGGGGCTGTGCTCGCAGTGCGGGGCGCGGCTGGCGGACGATCCCGGGCACGCGCACGAGACGACCGACCCGCGCTGGGCCGCCTTGGCGGCCCTCGCGGACCGGGACGAATAGCGCACGCGCTCGACCAGCACGAACCCTGCACGCCCCGCACCACGGCCAACGCCGGCCACCGACCGAAGGAAGCACCGTGCCAGTTCCGAAGCGGAAGACCTCCCGCTCCAACACCCGTCATCGCCGCTCGCAGTGGAAGACGACGGCGCCGACGCTGGTCACCTGCGCCCGGTGCAAGGAGAAGCGCCTGGCGCATACGGCCTGCCCGACGTGCGGCACCTACGCCAAGCGCCGCGTTCTGGACGTCTAGCACTTGGCCACCGTCGCCCTTGACCTGCTCGGCGGCGATGGAGCGCCCGGCGTCGTCGCCGACGCGGTTGCACGGCTGACGGACCCCGCCGCGGCGGACGCGTCGATCGACCTCATCGTCGTCGGCCCGGCCGCGACGGCGCGGGACCTGCTGGCTGAGCGCGGGGTCGATCCCGGGCGGCTGCGCATCGTCGACGCCGGTCGTGGCGCCTCCATGGCCGGCAATCCGCTGACTGCGCTCCGGGCGCACGACGACGTCACCGTCTCCGTGGCGGTCGGACTCGTGCGCGCCGGCATCGCCGATGCGTTCGTGTCGGTCGGCCACACCGGTGCGGCGGTAGCCGCAGCCGTCCTGGGGCTGGGCCGGCTGAGCGGGATGTCGCGGCCCGCGCTGGCCGTGGTGGTGCCGTCTCTCGCCGGCCCCGTCGTCCTCGTCGATGCCGGTGCCGCGCCGGATGCCACGCCCGACGTCCTGCGTCAGTTCGCCCTCGCGGGGTGGGCCTACGCGACCTCGCTCGGCGTCACTGATCCTGCGGTCGGCCTGCTGAGCATCGGCAGCGAGGACGGCAAGGGCGACCGCCTGCGCAGGTCGGCGCACGAACTGCTGGCCGAGACCCTGCCGGCGCTCGGCGTGCGCTACGTCGGGGCCGTCGAAGGCCATGACGTCGCCGTCGGATCGCAGGCGCAGGTCTTCGTGACCGACGGATTCACCGGCAACGTCCTGCTCAAGGGGATCGAGGGGGCGGTTCGCTGGGCCGCCCAGCGCATGGGCGAGGCGTACGGTGACCCCGAACCGGCTCGTGCCGTCCTGCGCGCGACCGGCACCGGGGACTTCGCCGGCGGCATGCTGCTCGGCGTCAACGGCGTGACCGTGGTCGGCCATGGCGCGGCCAGCGCCGTGCAGATCTGCGCCTGCGTGCGCCTGGCCGACCGTGCCTCCCGGCTCGGGCTGGTGCCGGCGACGCAGCGTGCCCTGACATCACTGGCCGGCCCGTGACCAGGCAGCTGGCGGCCAAGATCGCCGAGGAGGGCCTCGCCGCCATCTTCGCTGCCGACCTCGTGCGCGGCCTACGCGAGGATTCCCCGCTTGCCGCAGCGGGACTCGCGCCGGCCGACCTCGTCGCCCTGGCCGACGCCGTGGCCGGGGCGGCACGCGAGCGCGGTCGCTCCTGCGTGCTTGGCGATGAGGAGCTGTCCGGTGTCGTCACGGTCGCGGACCTCATCGCGGCGGTCGAGGGCTGCCTGGGTGGAGACAACGCATGAGGACCGACATCGCATCCCTCATGGGCGACCTGGGCATCGACGTGGATCCCTCGCTGATGCGCCAGTCGCTCATGCACCGCTCGTACTCCTACGAGAACGGGGGAGTGCCCACGAACGAGCGGCTGGAGTTCCTCGGCGACGCCGTCCTCGGCATCGTCGTGACCCAGGCCCTGTACGAGCGCTACCCCGACTGCTCCGAAGGGCAGCTGGCCAAGCTCCGGGCGGCCGTCGTAAATGCGCAGGCCCTCGCGGACGTGGCCCGGACGCTCGACCTCGGCGAGTACGTGTACCTCGGGCGTGGCGAGGAGTCGACGGGGGGCCGGGACAAGTCGTCGATCCTGGCCGACACCATGGAGGCGGTCGTCGCGGCGGTGTTCCTCACGTCGGGGCTCGACTCGGCCGCCGACGTCATCCACCGGCTGTTCGACCCGCTGATCACCAGGGCCGCCGACCTCGGCGCGGCCCTGGATTGGAAGACCTCCCTGCAGGAGATCGCGTCCGTGGCAGGACTGGGCCTGCCCGAGTACCGGGTCAGCGACATCGGCCCGGACCACGCCAAGGAGTTCTCGGCCCAGGCGATCGTCGGCGGCGCGGTCCTTGGCGAGGGGGAGGGACGCTCCAAGAAGGTCGCCGAGCAACAGGCCGCGGCGACGGCGTACGAGCGGATCCGGGCGACGCTGCCCGGGCCGGACTGATGGCCGAGCCGCTCCGCTCCGATGCCTGAGCTGCCCGAGGTCGAGGTCGTCCGCCGAGGCCTCTCGTCGCATGTCGTGGGGCGCATCATCACGTCAGTCGACGTGCGCCACCCGCGGGCCGTCCGGCGGCACGTGGCCGGGCCCCGCGACTTCGAGCACCGCCTCGCGGGGCGCCGTGTCGACGGGGCGTTGCGACGGGGCAAGTACCTCTGGCTGCCGCTGGACGAGGACCCGGGCGACGGCGGGGGCGAGGCCATCGTGGGCCACCTGGGCATGAGCGGCCAGCTCCTGGTACAGCCGCGCGACGCGCCGGACGAGGTGCACCTGCGGATCCGGTTCTCGTTCGACGACGACGGCCCCGAACTGCGCTTCGTGGACCAGCGCACGTTCGGCGGCCTGGCCCTGGCGGCCGTCGTCGAAGACGGCCTGGGCGGACGCGTTCCCGCGCCGGTGGCCCACATCGCCCGCGATCCGCTCGACCCGCTGTTCGATGAGCCGGCCACCATCGCCCGGATCCGCCGGTCGTCCGCCGGGATCAAGCGGGTGCTGCTGGACCAGTCGGTGATGTCAGGGGTCGGCAACATCTACGCAGACGAGGCGCTCTGGCGGGCGCGGCTGCATGGTGCCCGGCCGGCGGACCGACTGCCCCGGGCCCGGGTGCGTGGCCTTCTCGGCCACGTGACCGACGTGATGCGGCAGGCCTTGGAGCAGGGCGGCACGAGCTTCGACGCCCTGTACGTCAACGTCAACGGGCAGAGCGGCTACTTCGACCGCAGCCTCGCCGCCTACGGCCAGGAGGGTCTGCCCTGCGGCCGCTGCGGGACGCCTATCCGCCGGATCGCCTTCATGAACCGGTCGTCGTTCTTCTGCCCCTCCTGCCAGCGTGGCCCCCGCAGCCGACACGCGCCCGAAAGGTAGAGTCCCGACGTGCATCTGAAGACGTTGACGCTCAAGGGGTTCAAGTCCTTCGCGTCGGCCACCACGCTGCACTTCGAGCCCGGCGTCACCTGCGTCGTCGGCCCCAACGGCTCCGGCAAGTCCAATGTCGTCGACGCGCTTGCCTGGGTCATGGGCGAGCAGGGCGCCAAGTCGCTGCGCGGCGGCAAGATGGAGGACGTCTTCTTCGCCGGCACCTCCGGTCGCCCGCCGCTCGGGCGCGCCGAGGTCCAGCTGACCATCGACAACAGTGACGGTGCGCTGCCGATCGAGTACGCCGAGGTCACGATCTCGCGCACGATGTTCCGCAACGGCGGCTCTGAGTACGCCATCAACGGCAACAGCTGCCGGCTGCTCGACGTGCAGGAGCTCCTGAGCGACTCCGGCATCGGCCGCGAGATGCACGTCATCGTCGGCCAGGGCCAGCTCGACACGATCCTGCACGCGACCCCCGAGGACCGCCGCGGCTTCATCGAGGAGGCTGCTGGCGTCCTCAAGCACCGCAAGCGCAAGGAGAAGGCGCTCCGCAAGCTCGACTCCACGCAGGCCAACCTCGACCGGCTCAACGATCTGCTCGTCGAGATCCGGCGCCAGCTCAAGCCGCTCGGACGCCAGGCCGAGGTCGCCCGCCGGGCCGCGTCCGTGCAGGCGGACGTGCGAGACGCCCGGGCGCGGCTGGTGGCCGATGACCTGGTCACCGCGCGGCACGCGCTCGAGCAGGAGATGGCCGACGAGACGATCCTCGTCGAGCGCCGCGCCGAGGTCGAGGCGGCGCTGGCGCAGGCACGCGAGCAGGAAGCGACCCTCGAGGCCGCGCTCCGCACCGACCTGCCCCAGCTGGCCAAGGCCCAGGAGACCTGGTTCGCCCTCTCCGGCCTGCGCGAACGCCTGCGCGGCACCCAGTCGCTGGCGGCTGAACGCCTGCGCAACGCCGCTGGTGCCGCCGACATGGA
>JAUSNB010000054.1 GCA_030645615.1 Actinomycetota bacterium
CGGGCCAGGGCGTCCCTCGTCCCGGCGAGTGGGCCGGCGAGCAGCCGGGCGGTGTCGATCCGCTGCTGCGCGGTCACCGGCGACATCCGCAGCGCGCAGGCGACCTCCTCCCGGACCGCATCGGCGATCCGGATGGTGCGCTCGCAGTCGCTGACCGGGTCCAGGACCAGGACCTCCTCCACCCGCCGATGCCCCGATGCCGCCGACACCAGCCAGGTGAGCTGCTCGGCCTGCAACCGGGCGATGTGGGACTCGAACAGGGCGACCATCGTCACCGCGAGCTCGGGCCCGGCCAGCAGCTCATCGACCATCGACACCATCGGAACCAGCGGCGCCGGCCGGAAATCCATCTCCATGACCCGAACCTAGACACCCCCACTGACAGTCGACCCCGCCGCGAATCCGTTCATCCACAGCGGTTTCGACGACGCTCTAGGTGAGCGCGTCGTTCTGGTACGGCCCCACGAGATCCCATCCGCCGTCGGCGATGATCGTCTGACCGGTGACGTAGTCGCCGGCGGGGGAGAGGAAGAACGCGACGACGGCGGCGACGTCCTCGGGCGTCTGCAGCCGGCCAGCCGGGATGGCCTTGGCCATTACCTCCGGAGGGATCCCGTAGCCCTCCCACGCCGTCGTGTGGACGATACCCGGGGCCACGGCGACCAAGCGGATGCCGTGCTGCGCCCATTCGGCGGCGAGGGTCTGCGTGAGGCTCGCCATGCCCGCGCGGGCCGCGGACGAGTGGGCCATCAGCGGGATGCCGCGAATCGGCGTCATGGTGATGCTGACCACCTTGCCGTAGCCATGGGGGATCATCGACCTGGCGGCCAAGCGGGTGGTGAGGTACCACGGCGCATCCAGGTTGAGACGGGTGACCGCCCGGAAGCCGTTGGCCGAAACGGTCTCGGCCGGGGCCATGAACTGGCCGCCGGCGTTGTTCACCAGCAGGTCGACACGGCCGTGCCGGGCGAGGACGTCGTCGAGGGCCGCATCGACCTGGTCGAACTCGCGCAGGTCGACGGACAGGGCCGTGATGGGCAGGGCACCCTCGATGCCGACGGCCAGCGCGACCGTCTCGTCGAGTGCTTCCACGCGTCGACCCATGACGACGACCTGGGCACCCAGGCGGGCAAGCAGCAGGGCAGTGGCGCGGCCGATGCCGCTTCCTCCGCCGGTGACAAGGGCGACGCGCCCGGTCAGGCAGCCGGGGGCAAGGCAATCTCCAGGGGTCATGGCGAGCACCCTAGTGGGCAACCTTGACGTGCGTATCAACTTGACGCTAGCGTCATTTTCGTGGCTCCTGTGCTGCGAACCCGCGTCGACGCCCGGTCCGATGCCTTCCTCGCGAACCGGGCGGCGCTGCTCGACGCGCTGGCGGAGATCGACCGGCTGCAGGCCGAGGTGGCCCGCGGCGGTGGGAGCGGCAATGCCGAGAAGGACGCCCGCACCGTGGCCCGGCATCGCGGCCGCGGCAAGCTGCTGCCGCGCGAGCGGATCGCGCTCCTGACCGACCCGGGCTCGGCGTTCCTCGAGCTGTCGCCGCTGGCCGGCTGGGGATCCGACGACGCCCTCGGCACCGGCCTGGTCACCGGCATCGGCCGGATCAGCGGCGTGGAGTGCGTCATCAGCGCCAACGACCCCACGGTCAAGGGCGGTTCGCAATCGCCCATCACGGTGAGCAAGGGGCTTCGGGCCATGGAAATCGCCCGAGCCAACCGGCTGCCGCTGGTCTCGCTGGTCGAATCCGGCGGCGCCGACCTGACCAAGCAGGCCGAGGTCTTCAATCCCGGCGGGGCGAGCTTCAAGAACCTCACCAGGCTGTCCGCAGCAGGCATTCCGACCGTGACCATGGTGTTCGGCTCCTCCACGGCAGGCGGCGCCTACGTGCCCGGCATGAGCGACTACGTCGTGCTGCAGAAGGACGCCGCCCGGGTCTATCTCGGCGGGCCGCCGCTGGTGAAGATGGCCATCGACGAGGACGCCGACGACGAGACCCTCGGCGGTGCCGAGATGCACGCACGGGTGTCCGGACTGGCCGACTACCTGGCCGTCGACGAGCCCGACGCGCTGCGGATCGGACGCGACATCGTCGCCCACCTGGGCTGGCGCAAGCTCGGTCCTGGCCCGTCGGCGGTGCCTCGGCCACCCGTGCACGACCCGGAGGACCTGCTGGGCATCGCCTCAGCCGACGTGCGGATCCCCTTCGAGGCCCGCGAGGTGCTCGCCCGCGTGCTGGACGGGAGCGAGTTCGACGAGTTCAAGCCGCTGTACGGGACGACGCTGGTCACGGGCTGGGGCCACGTCAACGGCTACCCGGTCGGAGTCCTCGCCAACAACGGGATCCTCTTCAGCGAGGAGGCGCACAAGGGGGCCCAGTTCATCCAGCTGTGCAACCGCTTGGACGTCCCGATCCTCTTCCTGCAGAACATCACGGGCTTCATGGTCGGCACCAAGTACGAGCAGGGCGGGATCATCAAGGACGGTGCCAAGCTCATCAACGCCGTCAGCAACTCCGGCGTCCCGCTCATCACGCTGATGATGGGTGCGTCGTACGGGGCCGGCAACTATGGCATGGCCGGGCGCGCGTACGACCCGAGGTTCGTGTTCTCCTGGCCGAACCACCGCATCGCCGTCATGGGGCCGAAGCAGTTGGCCGGCGTGCTCACCATCGTGGCCCGGCAGAAGACCGAGGCGGCGGGGCAGGAGTTCGACGACGCCGCGTTCGCGCCGCTTCGCGACGCATTCGAGCAGCAGGTCGAGCGCGAATCCACGGCGCTGTATGCCACGGGACGGCTGTGGGACGACGGCATCATCGACCCTCGCGACACGCGCACGGTGCTGACCCTGGCCCTGGGCGCCGTCCACTCGGCGCCGGTCCACGGCTCCGACTCCTACGGCGTCTTCCGGATGTGATCGCGATGCCCACCACGAGCCGCATCCGCCGGATCCTCGTCGCCAACCGTGGCGAGATCGCCCGGCGCGTCATGCGCACGGCGCGCGACCTCGGCATCTCCACCGTCGCCGTGCACTCTGACGCCGACGGCGACGCCCTGTTCGTGCACGAGGCGGACCGGGCGGTGCGGCTCTCCGGCGTCACGAGCGCAGAGACCTATCTCGACGGACCGCGCATCATCGCCGCTGCGCTGGCCTCGGGAGCCGACGCCATCCACCCCGGCTATGGGTTCCTGTCCGAGAACCCGGGTTTCGCACGCGCCGTGACTGCGGCGGGGCTGACGTGGATCGGCCCATCCCCGGAGTCGATCGAGGCGATGGCGTTGAAGGTCGAGGCCAAGCGACTGGCCGCGGCCGCCGGTGTCCCGCTCGTCCCGGGGGCCGAACTGCCGGACGGGCTGACCGACGCCGCCGCCCTGGCCGCGTGCGAAGCGGTCGGCTATCCGCTCCTGGTCAAGGCCAGCGCGGGTGGGGGCGGCAAGGGCATGCGGATCGTGACGACCGCGGACGGACTGATCGACGCACTCGCCGGCGCACGCCGGGAGGCGGCGAGTTCCTTCGGCGACGACACGGTGTTCGTCGAGCGCTACCTGGCCGGGGCCAGGCATGTCGAGGTGCAGGTGTTCGGCGACATGCACGGGGCGGTCGTGCACCTGTTCGAGCGGGAATGCTCCATCCAGCGTCGCCACCAGAAGGTCGTCGAGGAGTCCCCGTCACCCGGCGTCACGCCGGCGGTGCGCGCGCGATTGCATGCGGCCGGCGTTGCCCTGGCCGAGGCGATCGGCTACGTCGGCGCCGGGACGGTCGAGTTCATGGTCTTCGGCGAGGAAGACGAGCAGGAGTACTACTTCCTGGAGATGAACACGCGCCTGCAGGTCGAGCACCCGGTGACCGAGCAGGTGACCGGCGTGGATCTGGTCGCATGGCAGATCGCCGTCGCGCAGGGGGAATCCTTGCCATCGACGCAGGAGCAGATCCGCCTCGACGGTCACGCGATCGAGGCGCGGCTGTACGCCGAGGACCCGTCCCGCGACTACCTTCCCGCAACCGGGACGATCCATCGGTTCGAGGCCGTCGGCCGTCGCGGCCTTCGCATCGACACCGGGGTGGGCGACGGCAGCCTCATCACGCCGCACTATGACCCCATGCTGGCGAAGGTCATCGGCCACGCCCCCAGCCGGGCCGAGGCGGCGGCCGTGCTGGCGGACGGCCTTGGCCGCATGCGGCTGCACGGGCCGGTCAACAACCGCGACGCGCTCGTGGCGATCGTGCGCTCCGCCGACTTCCTGGCCGGCCACACCACGACGTCCTTCCTCGACGAGCACCCGGGACTGCTTCGGCCGATCATCTGCGCGGAGGACGAGCAGCGCCACGCGATCGCGGCGGCATTGGCGCTCGAGGCGCACGCGGCACCCGCCGACTCGCTGCCACTGGCGTGGAGCAACGTCAGGTCGGCGCCGTCGTTCGTCACCCTGCAGCGCAGGGGGTATGACGATTTCACCACGGTCCTCGTCGACCGGGATCGCATCGGTGCGCGTTACCGGATCGCCCGCACGCCTGCCCCGCCGTTCGCAAGCGCGTTCGCCCTCGACGGCGACTCCATCGACGGTGCCACGGCACGGCTCGAGAGCGAACCGGGCAGGAGAGCGACGGTCGTGATCGTCGAGGCGGGCGGTGTCGCGGCGCGCTGCTCGGTGGCCACCTACGGAGCGGAGGTCTTCGTTGACGACGGAGTGCATTCGTCGGCCTGGTCCGTGCTCCCGCGCTTCGCCGACCACTCCCAGGACGCTGCGGGCCACGGCCCGGCGACCCCCGTCCCCGGCACGGTGACGCACGTTGCCGTCGGGCCCGGCGATGTCGTGGTGGCCGGGCAGACCCTCGTCGTGCTGGAGGCCATGAAGATGGAGCACCGGATCGTGGCGGAGGTGGACGGCGTGGTCGAGCGGGTCCTCGTGGAGGCCGGGCAGTCAGTGGACGCCCACACCGTGGTGGTCGAGTTCGCCGAGACCGGGCACCCCGAGGTGACGGCATGAACGAGGCCATCCGGATCGCCAACTGCAGCGGCTTCTTCGGGGACCGGCTTGACGCAGCGCGGGAGATGGTCGAGGACGGCCCCATCGACGTGCTCACCGGGGACTGGCTGGCCGAACTGACGATGCTGATCCTCGCGCGACAGAAGATGAAGCACGGCAACGGCTACGCACGCACCTTCATGACCCAGATGGAGCAGGTGCTCGGGACGTGCATCGATCGCGGCATCAAGGTCGTGAGCAACGCTGGCGGCCTCGACCCGGCGGGAGCCGGCGAGGCGCTTGCCGCCCTGGCGGCGGACCTTGGCATTCCTGTCCGTGTCGGCGTCGTCACCGGGGACGACCTTGCTCCCCGGATCGCGGCCCTGCGCGAGGCGGGCGAGGAGTTCGCCAACCTCGACACGGGGGAGACCCTGGCTGCCGCAGGCGTGCAGCCGCTGACCGCGAATGCCTACCTCGGCGCCGAGCCGATCTCCGCTGCCCTCGCGGCGGGCGCCGACGTCGTGGTGACAGGTCGGGTCACGGACGCGGCCCTGGTGATCGGGCCGGCAGCGTGGCGGCACGGCTGGGACTTCCGCGCAGCGCGGGCGGGCGACCAGGCCGCGCTGGATGCCCTGGCGGGCGCCCTCGTCGCCGGCCACGTGATCGAGTGCGGGGCCCAGGCCACAGGCGGCAACTATTCCTTCTTCACCCAGGTGCCCGGGCTCGAGCATCCCGGGCTGCCGATCGCGGAGGTTGCCGCCGACGGCAGTGCCGTGATCACCAAGCACGAGGGGACCGGCGGGATGGTCACCGTCGGCACCGTGACCGCCCAATTGCTCTACGAGGTCGGCGGCCCCGAGTACGTCAACCCCGACGTTACCGCGCGGTTCGACACCATCGCCCTCGCGCAGGCGGGTCGCGACCGGGTGCGCATCAGCGGGACCACGGGCGTGCGTCCGCCGGACCGGCTCAAGGTGGCGATGAACTACGTCGGGGGGTTCCGCAACGCCCTCACGCTGGTGATGACGGGCCTCGACGCCGAGGCCAAGGCGGATCTCGTGCTGAGGACGGTCGCCGGCGTCGACCTTGCCCAGGTGGGCGCCCTGGACCCGGTTGCCCTCGCCCAGGCCTCGAAGCTGCAGGCGCGCGAGCTGGACGTCGATCTGCAGGCCGTGGGGCGCGAGGACCCGGCAACGGCCGCCGAGGCTCAGTCCTTCCTGCGACTGACGGTGAAGGATGCCGACGCGGCCAAGGTCGGCAAGCCGTTCACCGAGCCGGTCATCGAGGCGGCGCTCGCGTCGTACCCGGGGCTCTTCCCGACGGCGCCGCCAGGCCCGGCGACACCGTACGGCGTCTACTGGCCGACGACGGTCGCCCGCGAACAGGTGTCAGTCGAGGTGCGGGTGGATGGCGCGCTCGTGGCGACGGTGGAGTCATGAGCCGGCATCCGCTGGGCACGTTCATCGGTGCCCGCAGCGGCGACAAGGGCGGCAACGCCAACGTCGGCGTGTGGGTCGTCGATCCCGTTGAGCAGGCCGCTGTCGACCTGGCTCATGGACGTACAGCCTCACTCGTAGCCGAGCTCGACGTCGTGCGGCTGGCCGACAAGCGGTTCGCCTGGCTGGTCGACGTGCTCACCCCGGATCGCGTCCGCAGCCTGCTGCCCGAGTGCCAAGGCCTGGAGATCGACGTCCACCCGCTACCCAACCTTCGCGCGGTGAACATCGTCATCCACGGGCTGCTGGGCCGCGGGGTCGCGGAGACCTCACGGGTCGACCCGCAGGCCAAGGGGCTCGGCGAGCACCTCCGGGCCCGGCTCGTCGACATCCCCGACGCGCTCCTCGGCCCGGCCATCGAGGGGCCCGCATGACCGCCGTCCTGGGCGAGGGCGCCCGGGCCCCCTTGTCCGAGCGAGGCCGTCGTACCCGTGACCGGTTGGTCAGCGCTGCCCGGTCGGTATTCGAGGAGCGCGGCTTCGACGCCACCCGCATGGGGGACATCGCGGCCGCCGCCGGAGTCAGCCACGGCACCGTCTACACGTGGTTCCCGACCAAGGAGGACGTCCTGCACGGGGTCGTGGACTCGGTGTCGGAGGAGCTCTACGAGGCCCTGAGCAGCCCTGACCTCACCGATCCGATCGCGCGCATCGACGTCGCGAATGCCACCTACCTCGACGTGCACCGGCAGAGCGCCCGGCTGATGGAGGTCGTCGCGCAGGCGGCCGTCAATGACGAGTCGTTCCGCGCGGTGCTCACCGGCCTGCGTCACACGCACGTGGACCGGGTGGCCAAGACAATCGCCAAGCTGCAGAAGGACGGCCTTGCATCGGTCGACCTCGACGCCCGGATCTCGGCGGCCGCCCTGTGCGCGATGGTCGAGGGCGTCGCCCGGTACTGGCTCGGTGACGAGGGTGACCTTGCCGCCGACGCTGGCGGCGAGGCCGCCGTCATCTCGACCCTGACCGCACTCTGGGCCCGATCCCTCGGACTCGACGAACATGGAGGCACCTGATGCTGTTCACCCCCGAGCACGAGCAATTCCGCAAGTCCGTGCGCCAGCTTGTCGAGGACGACATCAACCCGCGCATCGACGAGTGGGAGGAGGCCGAGATCTTCCCGGCCCACGAGCTCTTCCCCAAGGTCGCTGCCATCGGAGGTTTCGGGCTCGAGTACGACCCGGTCTACGGCGGAGGCGGGGCCGACCACTCGTGGACGGTGGTCCTCGCCGAGGAACTGGGCCGGTGCGACGCGGCCGGGGTGCCCATGGCGATCGCGGTGCAGGCCGGGATGGCCACGCCTGCCCTGGCCCGCTTCGGCAGCGACGAGCTCAAGCGGGAGTTCCTGGTGCCGGTCATCGCGGGCGAGCAGGTGTGCTCCATCGCTGTTAGCGAGCCGGGGGCCGGCTCGGACGTCGCCGGCATCACGACGCGGGCGGTCCGCGACGGCGATGACTGGGTCATCAACGGCCGGAAGATGTGGATCACCAACGGGACCCAGGCCGACTGGGTCTGCCTGCTGGCCCGCACGTCGGACGAGGGCGGCTACCACGGCATGAGCCTGGTCATCGTCCCGACCGATGCCCCCGGCTTCAGCGTCGGGCGCAAGATCAAGAAGATGGGCAACCACTCGTCCGACACTGCCGAACTCGTGCTCGACGACGTCCGCGTTCCGTTGCGCCACACGGTGGGCGAGGAGGGCCGCGGCTTCCACATGCAGATGGCCCAGTTCCAGGACGAGCGGCTGTGGGCCTGCTACATGTCGGTGAGCGGGGCGCGGCGCGCGCTGGACCGCACCAAGGAGTACCTGCAGGTCCGGGAGGCATTCGGCAAGCCGCTGCTGGCGAACCAGTACCTGCAGTACACGCTGGCCGAGCTCGTGGCCGACGTCGACATCCTGCACGGCTTCCTGCACCACACCGCCGAACGGTACGTGGCCGGCGAGGATGTCACCCGGGCAGCCACCGTCGCCAAGCTGCAGGCGGGTCGGCTGAGCCGGAGGGTGGCCGACACGTGCGTGCAATTCCACGGTGGCATGGGGTACGCGGAGGAGATGTGGGTGGCTCGCTACTTCCGTGACACCCGCCTGGGCAGCATCGGCGGAGGGGCCGACGAGGTCATGCTGCGGGTCATCGCGATGCTCGAGGGGATGGGCAAGAAGTGAGCGACGTGGCCTACGCCGTCGAGGCCGGCATCGCGACGATCACGCTGAACCGTCCCGATGCCCGCAACCGGCTCACCGCCGAGGGCATGGCCCAGTTGATCTCTGCGTTCGAGACGGCAGCAGGCGACCCCGCTGCGCGCGTCGTCGTGCTCACCGGATCGGGCAACACCTTCTGCTCGGGGGCCGACCTGTCGGCGGCGACGGGCGAGGGATTCGCCGGCGCGGGACCGTCGGCCCTGGTCGACCTGCTCGCCGCGATGCTCGACCACCCGAAGCCGCTCATCGCCAAGGTGCAGGGCCACGTGGCCGGAGGAGGCAACGGGCTGGTGGCGGCGTGCGACCTGGCCGTCGCGTCGGCCGACGCCCGCTTCGCGTTCAGCGAGGTCCGGGTCGGCGTCGCCCCCGCCGTGATCTCGGTGGTCTGCCTCGCCGTCATGCACCGCCGGGCCGCGCAAGAACTCCTGCTCACCGGCGAGCGCGTCGACGCGGACCGCGTCCTCGAGGCCGGACTGCTCACGTCCGTGGTCCCCGCGGTCGGCCTCGACGCGGCGGTGCAGGGCCTGGCGGAGCAACTCATGGCCGGGGGACCGGAGGCGCTGGCACACACGAAGGAACTGCTCCGAAGGGTGCCGACGCTCGCCCGGGACGAAGCCTTCGCCTTCACCGCCGAGATGTCGGCGGAGCGATTCTCGTCGGCCGAGGCGCAGGAGGGGATGACAGCCTTCCTGGAGAAGCGCCCCCCCGCCTGGCTTGCGCCGTCCTGATCGAGTTCCGCCGGAACCACTTGTCGGCGGCGTCAACCACCAGCAGCACGAATGGCGCGCAGCCGGCGACGAGCCAGCCGACCGGGACGGGTGCCGCCTGCCCGAACACCTCTGCGATGGCCGGGACCAGCAGAATCGTGAACGAGAAGGCCACGCCCACGGCCGTCGCCGGGATGAGCAGGCGGTTGGTGGTCCAACCCAGGCGGCCGGGCCACACTGTTGAGCTGCGGCAGGCGAAACCGTTGGCTACCTGGGCCAGGACCACGGTGATGAAGGCCGCACCCGAGGCGGCGAGCAGCGCCTGGCCGGTCGGGAAGGGCGCCCCGGGTACCCAGCCCAGGGCGACGAAAGTGAGCACGAAAGCCGCCATCGACATCAGCGCCTCCGTTGGCCCGAGCACGCCGAAAGCGCGGCGCAGCACCGTCGCGTTGAGCAAGCGGCCGGACACTGGCGGCCCAGCCAGCAGGTGGCGTGCTGGAGGCTCGGCGCCAAGCGCCACTGCTGCGAAGGTGTCGGTCCCAATGTCCAGGGCCAGGATCTGCAGGACGCCGAGCGCGAGCGGGAAGCTGCCTCCCGACAAGGCCCAGACCACGAAGGGCGTCAGTTCGGCAACGTTGTCCGTGAGGTGGTAGGTGAGGAAGCGGCGGATGTTGACATAGGTGGTGCGCCCCTGCTCGATCCCGGCAACGATCGACGCGAAGTTGTCGTCCAGGAGCACGAGGTCGGCGGCCTCTCTCGCCACGTCAGATCCGGTTCTGCCCATCGCGATGCCGATGTTCGCCGTGTGCAATGCCGGGACGTCGTTGACACCGTCCCCGGTCATGGCCACGACGTGGCCGCGGGACCGCAGTGCCCTAGCGATCCGGAGCTTGTCCTCAGGCGAGACCCTGGCGATGACGATCCCGTGCCGGTCCAGCAGCGCGCCGAGCACGGCCTCGTCCTCGGGCAGGTCTGCACCGATGAGCACCGGGTCGCCCGATTGGCGCAGCCCGACCTCAGTGGCGATGGCGGACGCCGTGCCCGGGTGGTCGCCTGTGACCACAGCGACCCTGATCCCGGCCGCGCGGCAGGCGGCCAGCGCATCGGCCGCATCGGCGCGCGGTGGGTCCTCCATTCCCATGATGCCGAGCAGGGTGAGGTCACGCTCAATGTCCGAGGCGCCATCGCCCACCGGCGTCCCCAGGTGCCGTTCTGCCACGGCCAGTACGCGCAGGCCCCGATCGGTCATCGCCGAAACCGCGTCCGCCGCGCCGGACGAGTCGCGGCACAGTGGCAGGACCGAATCCGGGGCGCCCTTGACCATGACATGGCCGTCGACCACGACGGACATGCGGCGGCGCCGCGGGTCGAACGGGTACCGCTGGCCGACGGCATCGTGCACTCGTAGGGCGTGTGAGTCGATACCTATTCTGCGCGCGAAGGCGTCGATCGCGGCCTCCATGGGGTCACCGTGGGCCTGCCACGCGCCGTCCACCTCGATGACATACCCGTCGGAGCAGCCGACGGCGACCTCCGCAAAGCGGGTCACGACCGAGCGGGCCCCGTCCGGGGTGACGGATACCCCGGCCATGGGGGAGTAGCCGGGTGTGTCGACGCGGACCGTTGCCTCCGGGGTCCACGCCTCGACGACGGTCATCTCGTTGCGAGTCAGGGTGCCCGTCTTGTCGGTGCAGATGAAGGTCGTGGAGCCAAGGGTCTCCACCGCCTCTAGGTCGCGCACCAGCACCTGGCGACGAGCCATCTGTTCCGCGCCCCAAGCCAGGGTGAGGGTCACTGTGGGCAGCAGTGCCTCCGGCACGAGAGCGACGGTGACGCCCACCGCGAAGACGAAGCCGTCGGACACGGGATTGCCGATCAGCAATGTCAGCACGAAGAAGGTTGCTCCGACGGAGAGGGCGATGGAAGCGATGACGCGCACCACGCGCCGCAGTTCGCGTGACAGTGGTGTCTCCGGCTTCGCGGTCACGGTGGTCAGGCGTGAAATGGCCGCCAGCCGCGTCCCGGCACCGACTCCTGTGACGGCCACGGTGCCCTCGCCCTCCGCAACGAAGGTTCCGGCGAAGGCCAGCTCGCCGGGCGCGAGACGGGTCGGTCGACTCTCCCCAGTGAGCATGGAGGTGTCCAGGGACAGTGCCGTTGCCCGCATGACCGTGCCATCTGCAGGGATCCGGTCCCCCGCATCGAGAGCGAGGAGGTCGCCTACGACAACGTCACCGGACTCGATCCGCTGCTTGCGGCCGTCCCGGATGACGGTCACCTGGGCGGGCAGCAGGGAACGGAGCCGCTCGGCGGCGCGATCCGCGCGACCCTCCTGCACGAAGGAGAAGACGGCATTGAGGACGACCACGGCGATGATCGCAGCACCCAGCTGCGGCATGCCCGCGAAGAAGGCGAGTGCGGCCGCGCCCCAGAGCATGAGGGCGAAGAAGTGGACGAGCTGCCGGACGAGCAGCCGCAGCGGAGAGGGTCGGCGCGGAGCCGGGAGCACATTGGCACCGTGCTCAGCCCGGCTCGCGTCGGCCTGGCTAGTGGTCAGGCCACCTCGTGCGGCCACTCACCCAGTATCGAGCCGCGGAACCGCGCGTAGCGCTCCAGAGCCCGACGGATGAGCGCCTGGTGTCGATGCGCGATTGGTGCGAACGGCTGGACCTCGACGTCGATCCGTCGGGCTCGATCCGTGCGTGACCAGGTCGCGACGACTGCGCCGTCGATCGCGATCGTCGGCCGGAACACGCCGTTGCCCCCGGGGACGATGGCGGGCAGGTGCTCGCGCGGAACGTGGACGGTCCGGTCCTTGTAGCCAGGATGAACTCGTCGAAGCCCGGCAGTGCCAGGGTGCCTCCGGGCGGCAGTCCGCACCGGATCTCGTCAGCGGCCTCACGGGACAGCCAGGTCTCGGTGCCACGAAATGCCGCGCTTGTGACGCGGTCACCGTTCGCGGCAATGCCGGCCCTGGCTGACGTGAGGGTGAGCCCGGACCAGCCGGCGAACTCGGCGGCCGTCACCGGTCCGTGGCTGCGAACGTACCGCCAGGCCAGTTCGGTGAGGGCATCCAGGCCGCTCAGTTCCCGTTGCCGCGTGGCCCACTCGTCCAGGCGCACGATGGTCTGCGTGGCACCCTCGTTGGGTCCTATGCAGATGGCTCCGATCAGTGCGGCGTACACCAGCACGTGGTAGCCGGCCTGTCCGCGGACGTCGATGCCGGCCTCACCGATGGTCGTCATCGCGTGAGCCCGGCTGATCCGGCGCCTGCCCGCCATCGCCCCCACCAGCGCATCGACCGCACGTGCCAATCCGGGTTGCTCGAGGCCGACTTCGCGCCGGCGGGTCTCGGTGGCCGCCAGGGTTCGGGTCCCGGTGAGCGCGAGCATCCATCGGGCGTCCTCGAGCGCGACCACGTGGATCGTCCCGCGCATCGGCCAGGTGCGCAGGACCTCGCCCGACGCGAACGCCTCGTCGACGCTGCGCGCCGTCGCGCCGGGGATCCGGATGCCCAGCGACCACGCGCCGCTCGAGTAGTCCTGAGCCTGCAGCGCCCCGACCCAGGCCGCCACCGACGAAGGCGACGCATGCGCGTGGTCGCCGAGCAGGAGCGCGGTCGTGCGGGCCCGGCGCACCTCGACATCAGCAAACTCTGCCGTCATGGCGGCATCCTGCCCGGCGGTGCCGCGGAAAGCCTGTCATGTCCCTGCGCGGAGCCCTACTGTCGTCGCTATGTGCTGCTTCGTGCTGGTGCTCGGGCTGCTCGGGCCGCGCCTGGCCTTCCTCTACGCATGGATCTTCACGCCGAGGGTCACCGATGCGTTCGCCGGCAACTTCTGGTGGCCGCTGCTCGGCGTGCTGTTCCTTCCGTGGACCGCCCTTGCCTATGTCCTGGCCTGGTCGCCAGCGACGAGCGTGTCCGGCATCGGCTGGGCCGTGGTTGTCTTCGGACTCCTGCTCGACATTGCCACCTACTCCAGCCGGGCCGCCAGCCGCCGCGCTCCCACAACGACCTGATCGAGTAGCCGACCACCCCCCTTCACCCCACACGAGGAGACCACATGTCCGCTCGCCTGTCCGTCGCATCGATTCTCGCCGAGTCGGCCCGCCGGCACCCGACCAAGGTGGCCCTGGTCCTGGGTGATGTCCGCCTGGACTACGCCACGGTCTGGGGCATGTCCAAGCGCTACGCGGCCGTCCTTGCCGCGGACGGGATCGGCCCGGGCTCCCGGGTGGCGATCATGATCCCGAACATCCCGCACTTCGCGTTCGCCTACTACGGGGCCCTGGCGCTCGGCGCAAGCGTCGTGCCCGTGCACTCCCTGCTCAAGGCAGAGGAGGTCGCCTACGCGCTGACCGATTCCGGATCGTCGGCGCTGATCACCGCGGCACCGTTGCTGGGCGAGGCTGCGAAGGGAGCGGAGCTTGCCGGCGTCCGCCTCTACTCGGTGCTCGATTCCGATGCCGACCTCTCCGAGGTGGCCCGCATCGACAACCTGGCCATGCAGGTGGAGCCGATCGCGGCGCTGCTGCCCCGCGAGCCGCACGACGAGGCCGTGATCCTGTACACGTCGGGCACCACGGGGAAGCCCAAGGGGGCGGTGCTCACCCACTCGAACATCATGTGGAACGTCAACGTCAGCGCCTTTGACTCCGTTCGCCTGCAGGAGGACGACATCGCGCTGGGAGCGCTGCCGCTCTTCCACTCCTTCGGCCAGACGGTGGTGCTCAACGCCACCTTCCGCGTGGGCGGGACGGTCGTGCTCATGCCACGTTTCGACGGGGCCGCCGCCCTCGCCCTGATGAAGAAGGAGGGCATCACGGTCGTTGCCGGCGTGCCCACGATGTACATGGCGCTGCTCGGCGCCGCGGCGGAGGCCGGCGACCCTCCGGCGATCCGGCTCGCGGTCAGCGGTGGCGCGGCCATCCCCGTCGCGGTGATCGAGAAGGTCAAGGCCGTGTTCGGCTGCGACGTCTACGAGGGCTACGGGCTCTCCGAGACGTCCCCGGTCGCGACCTTCAACCAGGAGGTTTTCGGCCGCAAGGTCGGGTCGATCGGCTGCCCGATCTGGGGAGTTGACGTCGCCATCTGCAATGCCGACCTCGAGGGGGCGATCGAACTGCTTCCCGCCAACACCAATGGCGAGATCGTCATCCGGGGCCACAACGTCTTCAGCGGCTACCTGAACAAGCCCGACGCGACTGCCGCCGTGATGGTGGACGGCTGGTTCCGGACCGGCGACATCGGCTATGTCGACGACGGCGGCTTCTTCTTCATCGTGGATCGCAAGAAGGACCTCATCATCCGCGGCGGGTTCAACGTCTACCCCCGCGAGGTCGAGGAGGTCATGGCCCAGAACCCGGCGGTAGCGCAGGTGGCGGTCGTCGGCATCAAGGACGAGCACTACGGCGAGGAGATCCACGCGGTCGTCGTGCTGGGCACCGGCCAGAACGTCACCGCCGAGGAGCTGCTCGAATGGACGAAGGCCAAGGTGGGCATGCACAAGTACCCGAGGCACGTGCACCTGGTCGACGAGCTTCCGACGGGGCCGTCCGGCAAGGTGCTCAAGCGCGTGATCGTGGAGGAGTTGGCCTAGCGCCCTAGCCACCGTCGGCCGGCGACCATCGCCACGGCGGCGACGCCCGCCATCGCGCCCGACAGCACCAGCGGGATGGTCCCGGCCCCCGGGCCGGCTTGCCACAGCAGTCCGGCCCACAGTCCGGCCAGCAGGATCGCCCCGCTGCCCATCATCTGGAACACGCCTTGAGCGCGGCCGCGATGCTCATCCGGGACGAGCGTGGATATCCAAGCCTTGCCCACCCCATCCGTAAAGGCGGGGAACAGCCCGTACACGGCGATCAGCACGAAGACCATCGGGCCGGGTTCGACGAGGCCCAGCCCGAGGTAGCCGACCGCGAAGGCGGAGAGGCCGACCGCATACACGACCGGGCGTGGCCAGCGATCGGCCAGCGCACCCGCTGGGAAGGCACCCAGCGTGTACACGATGTTGAAGACCACATACGCGAGCACGACCTCGGTCGTGGAGTAGCCGAGGTCCATCACGCGCAACAGGAGCAGGGCGTCCGGGAAGTTCACCAGTGCGATCGCCACGAGGGCGGCCGCGACCCGCCAGAACGGCCGCGGCAGCGGGGACGGGTTGATGAGGTGCTCGCGTGGGGGCGGGGGAGGGGCCGGTGCCGGACGGTGCTCGCGTACGAGAAGGACGAGCACCACCGATAGGACTGCCGGGATGACGGCCCACCAGAGTGCGGCTCGGACGTCGCCGTTCATCGCGGAGAGGGCAAGGAGGCCGAGAAGAGGCCCGATGACCGCGCCGATCGTGTCGCCCATGCGGTGGAAGCCGAATGCCTTGCCAAGGGATTCCCGCGGAACCGACGAGGCGATCAGGGCGTCCCTGGGGGCTGATCGCACCCCCTTGCCGAAGCGATCCACGGCCCGTCCGGCCAGCACGACGGGCCAGGCTCCCGCAGCGGCGACCAGCACCTTGCCGACCGCGGCCAGGCCGTACCCCACGGCCACGAACGGCTTGCGGCCGCGGCGGTCCGACCAGCGACCAGCGATGTACTTCGTCACCCCGGCGGTGCCCTCCGCCACCCCTTCGATCACGCCCAGTACGACGGGCGGAGCCGCGAGCACCCCCGTGATCAGCAGCGGCAGCAGCGGGTAGAGCAGTTCGCTGGCGGCATCCTGGGTGAGCGAAACCAGGGTGAGGATGACCAGATTCCGGGTGAGCCAGCGTCGTCGAGGGGGAGCCACGGAACCTCCCGCGGAAATTGATTGAGCGTTCAACTATTGGTGCTACGCTTGCAACATGAGCGTCGAGGTCTTCGACCCGCACGAGGCTATCGTCGGCTCATTCACCGTGCGCAGAGTCCTTCCCCGGCGCACCCTTCGCACGGTCGGAGCCTGGTGCTTCGCCGACCAGATGGGTCCTGCAGAGGTCACCGAGACGAGCGGTCTTGACGTGGGCCCGCACCCGCACATGGGCCTGCAGACGGTCACGTGGCTCATGCAGGGAACCGCTTTGCACAAGGACAGCCTGGGCAGCGAGCAGCTCATCAGCCCGGGACAGCTCAACCTCATGACGGCCGGGCACGGGATCGTGCATGCCGAGGAGGCGACGCGGAGCTATCGCGGCACCCTTCACGGAGTGCAGCTGTGGGTGGCGCAGCCGGAAGGCGAGCGCGACGGCCCTGCGGCATTCGAGCACCACGCCGAGCTGCCTGCCGTCGACAGCGCTGTCGGCACGTTCACCGTCCTGGCCGGGTCGTTCGCGGGAGCCCAGTCGCCGGCCGGGTTCGCTCCCGGCCTGCTCGGCGTCGATGCGGTGCTGCACGCAGGCAGGTCGGACTGGCCCCTGCGGACGGACTTCGAGCACGCCGCTATCGCCCTCGACGGCGAGGTGCTCGTCGGGGATGCCGTCGTCAGGCCGGGGCAGCTGGCCCACCTCGGCACGGGACGCTCGGAGGTCAGCGTCGAGGCCCGCGACCGCGCCCGGCTCCTGCTGCTCGGCGGCCTGCCGTTCACCGAGCCACTTGTGATGTGGTGGAACTTCGTGGGCCGCAGCCGCGACGAGATCGTGTCGGCGCAGCGGCAGTGGCTCGACGGTGACGGCCGGTTCGGTGACGTCCCCTCGAGGCTCGCCCGCATACCCGCACCGGACCTGCTCTGGCGGTCGTCCTCGGGGGCCGGTCCCGCCTAGGTCCGGACGTCGTGCCGGGCGAACGCCAGCAGGGCGCCTGCGTACAGCACGGCGCTCACACCCACGAGCCGGAGCACGTCCGAGGCGGCCAGTCCTCCGGCGAGCGGGTTGGACCCGACGGACCACGCGAACGGATTGACCGGGTTAACGGCATCGAAAGCATCCACCATTGGTGCGAGGGAGTAGGCAAGGAAGGCGGCCAGGCCGAGCGCGA
This sequence comes from Actinomycetota bacterium, assembly GCA_030645615.1. Taxonomy (GTDB): domain Bacteria; phylum Actinomycetota; class Actinomycetes; order S36-B12; family S36-B12; genus UBA10649. The sequence goes on from JAUSNB010000054.1 coordinate 17,308, forward strand.
TGGCCACGCCGAGTGCCACCCCGCGCCGCCCGGTGAGCGCGCCGAGCAGGAAGCCGATCCCCGCGTACAGCCCGCCGAGGAGGCTGGAGGCCAGGCAGGCCGCGGCGATGTGGCCCAGGGGTATGTCGATGTCGACGAGGTCGGTGCCGACGGCCAGGGTGAGCATGAGCGCCAGCGCGATCCCGGTCAGGGCGAGGATCGTGGCGGCCATCTTGGTGATAAGGACCTGTCCGCGTCCGACGGGCAGCGCGAGGAGGAAATCGGCCGTGCCTCGTTCCTCCTCCTGGGCGGTCGCGGCCGCACCCCAGGTCGCCCCCACGGCGATGAAGACCAAGGGAACCATCATGCTGAACAGTTCGACGTTCAGGAACCCCACGCCGCTGGTGTAGTCCTCCATGCGGAAGAACTCCCGGAAGGCCTCGGGATAGGACTCCATGAGCTGGCCAATGCTCGCGGACGAGTCGCGGATTCCCGGGTACACGTACAACTCCACCGCCGCGATGGCGACCAGTCCGGCCGTCCAGGCCAGCAGTCCGCGCCAGTGATCACGCCACGTCTTGGTCAGCAGGCGCACCGGCATTGCCATCACCTCCTGCGACCAGCGAAAGGAAGATCTCGTCCAGTCCCGGATCCCGCGAGCGGACGAAGTCGACTCCGCAATCGACAGCGACGCGCAACAAGTCGTGCTCCGAACCGCGCACCGTGCACGTGACCAAGCTCCCGTGCGCGACCGCCTGAATCACCCCGGTCGCGCCCTCGATCATGGCCAGTGCTGCGGTGTCCACGGGTCGCGAGAAGGCCAGCTCGATGGTGCGCAAGGCGCCCTGGCGCAGGCCCTCGACCGACTGCACGACGACGAGCCGGCCCTGATTGACGATCGCGACCCGGTCGGCCAGGTGGTCCACCTCGCTGAGCACATGCGACGAGAGCAGGATGGCCGCGCCGCGCGCGGTCGCCTCGTCGACCATGCCCTCGAACTCCCTTTGCACCAGCGGATCCAGGCCGCTCGTCGGCTCGTCGAGGATGAGGACGTCGGGCTCGTGGAGGAAGGCTTGGATGACGCCGACCTTCTGCCGGTTTCCCTTGGACAGGTCGTGGATGTGGCGGTCCAGGTCCAGGTCGAGGCGCTCTGCGAGGCCATCGATGCGGCCCGACACCGCCAGGCCGCGCATCCTGGCGGCGAAGGTGAGGAATTGGCGTCCGGTGAGGTTCGAGTACAGGGCGAGGGCGCCGGGCAAGTACCCGATGCGCGCTCGCAAGCCCGGCGGCGCGCGCGCGATGTCGACGCCCAGCACCACGGCCTGTCCGCGAGTGATTCGCAGTAGGCCCACCAGCATGCGCATGGTGGTGGTCTTCCCGGCGCCGTTCGGCCCCAGAAACCCGACCACCTCACCGGGGGCCACGTCGAACGTGACTTGCTCGACTCCGCGACGCGATCCGTAGTACTTGGTCAGGCCGATCAGGCTGACCGCGGCCGTGCCTCGCGTTGTGGACACGTCTCAACGTTAGGCCTGCTGCGGCCCCGAAGCATCGGTAGTGAACACGAGGTCGGTGATCGTCCGGTCCTCCCGCAGTGCCCGAGCCTCGTAGCGGGTGACGGGGCGCGAGGCTGGTCGGTCGACTACGCCGCCCGCCCAGCCTGCGCTCGCGGCAAAGGCTTCCTGGATCCACTCCGCGTACTCGACCCAGTCGGTGACGAGGTGCCACCAGCCGTCGGCCACCAGCCGCGAGGCGGCGAGGTCGAGCACGCCGGCCTGAACCAGGCGTCGCTTGTGGTGCCGGGTCTTGGGCCACGGGTCGGGGAAGAAGCTGCGCACGCCGGCCAGTGAAGCGGGCGGCACCATGTACTCCAGGACCGCGAGGGCATCTGCCTCCACCACCCGGACGTTGGTCAGGCCGTCGCGGCTGATCCGCCACAGCAGGTCGCCGACTCCGGGCGTGTGGACGTCGATCGCCAGGATGCCCGTGGCCGGGTCGTCCTTGGCCATGCGCGCCGTGGCCGCTCCGGTTCCGAAGCCGATCTCAGCGACCACGGGGACCCCTGGGCCCCAGACGGCGACGAGGTCGAGCCGCTCCGGCGTGATGGGCAGCAGGAAGGGCGAGTCGCCGGCCAGCGCGGCCGCCTCACGTGCGCGGATCCGGGACCTGCGCGGCTTGTACGTACGTACCCCGCGCGGCACGGCCGTGGACGACATGCCCGGCGGCCGGGTCACGACGCGACAGCCAGCCGGAGGGGGGAGTTGACGCGGTGCTTGCGGTCCGCCTCAATCCGCCAGCACGACTGCCGTCCGCGCGACCGGAACTCCCAACGGCTGTCACCGTCGCCCTCGTCGGCCGGTGGCTCGCCGACCAGGGCGGTGTCCTCGTCGATCCCCACCACGGCTGCGCCGGGCAGGATCAAGGGGCGCAGGACGAAGTCCGGGATCATCCTGCTGAAGCGGTCGAAATGCGGCAGTACGCGCAAGTCAGGGACGATGCCGAGTCCCTCCGTGCCGCCCTCCTTCGGATGGCGCACCTCGGGCACGTAGCCACCCATGGCCATGGCGCCCGCGCTGCACCCGGCCAGCGATGCACCGGCCCGCCATTGCGCCACGATCGCCTCCCAGACCCGGGTCCCGCGCAGCGTGCGAGCCAGGTAGGCGGGGTTGCCGCCGGACAGGTAGATCAGGCCGGCCCCGGCGACGGCGTCGACGTGCGAGGCGTCGTCGGCGTCGGCCCGCAGGCGCACATCGACGATGACCTGCTCGACGCCGAGCCGGTCGGCCGCCTCGCGGCCCAACCGATGCCAGCGAGCCAGGGAGGCATCGCCCTCCGGCGCCGCTGCCGTCGCCAACTGGACGTAGCGAGCAGGGCGGCCTTCCAGCAGCCATGCCTCGATGTCGTGCATCACGGGCAGGTACTCGCCGCTGCCGACGAAGGCCAGCCGTCCTGGTGATGCCTGGGTCACGTGCGTCTCCTATGTCAAGCCGGGAGCGTAGCCCTCAGCCTTCCCGGTGCACCCATGTCGAGCGGTGCGGGAGGTCGGGACCGAGGGCCAGGCCGAGCACCAGCGAAAGCAGATGCAGGGCGACCCCGAAGGCGATGATCGCCCAGATTCCGACGGAGACCAGCGCCCCGCAGGCGGCGAGGGCGGCGGCGAATGCGCACATGCGCAGGCTGGCGGAGGTCGTGAATACCTGGGACTGCACGTGCACGGGCGACTCGCGCACCCGGACCTGGAACATCGACGACACGATCGGCGGCTCGCTGGCGCCCATGGCGAAGGCAGCGACCAGCAGCAGCCAGGGAGTGCCAGCAAGTCCCACGAGCGCCAGGCACGCGGCGCTCGCAACGGTGCCGGCGATGACGGCGCGATCCGGCCGGGCAACCGGGTGGCGGGTCAGCCAGAGGGCCGCGAGCACGCCGCCGGCCGCGAATGCACCGAGGACGAGCCCGGTGAACTCCAGCGATCCGGTCATGGATTCGGCGAGAAGGGGGGCGCTGACGAAGACCGCAGCCTGCCCGGCGAAACCCACGGTCGTGATGATCACGGTGCGCCGCAGCGTGCGGTTGCGCGCGAGGACTGCCGTGCCCGCCCGGAGATCCGCGGACATCGACATCGAGCCCGCGGAGGGCGGGCCGCTGACGGGAACCCAGCGCAGGGCGACGCTCGATACGAGAAGGAGCAGGACGGGCAGCCACAGCGGAGCGTGCACGGACAGCGCGATGAGGGCAGCCGCCACCGGCGGCGCGACGACGGCCGCCACGCTATAGGTCGCGGCATCCGACGCGTACGCGCGCCGCAATGCACCCGCAGGAACCAGTCTGGGCAGTTGCGCGCTCCACGCGCCGGTCACCGCCGGATAGCCGACGCCAGCGACGGCAGCGAGCGCCATCACGACTCCGATGGGAACGTTGCCGATGGCGAGGGCGATCGCGGCCAGGCCGCAAGCCATCAGCAGCATGGTGGCGGTGAAGGCGCGGCGAGCAGATCCGGCCCGGTCCAGGATTGCGCCGACGAACGGTCCGGCCACCGCTGCCGACACGGTCATGCAGGCCACGACGTACGAGCCGGTGGCGGCGCTTCCGACAACGGCGATGGTGACGAGCAGGAGGGCTGGCCCGGCGGACTCCGAGGCCGATCTGGCCAGGGTCGCCGTGACGAGGTAGCCCCGAAGGTGGGACTCCTCTTCCAGCGTCACTGCGCCAAGGTACCCGCGGCGTCCTCGAACTCGCAGAAGGCGGCATAGGCCCGGGGCGCGTAGATCGTCGCGGGGCCGCCCTGCATCAAGATGGTCACGCCGAGCGCCTCGGCCGCCTCCTGGCGGGTGGCCCCGGCGCGGAAGGCACCCTGCGCGTGAGAGGCAATGCAGCCGTCGCAGTGCTCGGTCACTGCGATCGCGAGGGCGATGAGTTCCTTGGTCTTGGTCTCGAGCGCCCCGGACTCGAAGGCCGCATGGTGCAGGTCGCGGAACCCCTTGTACACATCGGGGATCGCGCGGCGCAGTTCCCTGCTCAGCGGGGCGAGGTCGTCCAGAACGGCTTTTCCGTGATCGTGGGTCATGCCGAAACTATACCCCCGAGGGTATCCGCGATAAGATGTCGAAATGCAGATCGAACCAACCGTGAGCCACGACATCGTGCTGCGCCTCAAGCGAGCGCGCGGCCAGCTGGACGGCGTCATCAACATGATCGACGAGGAGCGGACTTGCACTGACATCGTCACGCAGCTGGCCGCGGTGTCCAAGGCCCTCGATCGCGTGGGCTTCAAGATCGTCGCATCCGGACTCCAGCAATGCATGGAGCACGGCGACGATGCGCCCATGTCGCGCGAAGAGCTCGAGAAGCTCTTCCTGTCGCTGGCCTGATCGCGGGAATGACGATGCCCACAGGCGTGTTCAGCGTGTCGGGAATGACGTGCGGCCACTGTGTCTCTGCGGTGTCCGCGGAGCTCTCGGCACTGCCGGGGGTCTCGGCGGTTCGCATCGACTTGCAGCCCGGGCTGGTGTCCCGGGTCGAGGTCGACAGTGCCGCGCCACTCGACCCTGAGATCGTTCGCGCAGCCGTCGATGAGGCGGGATACGTACTGGAAGGGTGACTGGTGGCCGAGGTTGACCTCGAGATCGAGGGAATGACCTGCGCCTCGTGCGCCCTGCGCATCGAGAAGAAGCTCAACCGGATGCCCGGGGTCCAGGCCACCGTCAACTACGCCACGGAGAAGGCGCACGTCGTGCTGCCGGCCGACGTGTCGGTCGAGGACGCCATCCGCACCGTTGAGGCCACCGGGTACGCGGCCCGAACCCCCGCACCGCCGGCCAGCGCCGGCGACGTCGTGCTCGACCCCGAACGAGACCCCGAACTGGAGTCGCTGCGCACGCGCCTGACCGTGTCCACGGTGCTGACGGTTCCCGTCGTGCTGATGGCCATGGTGCCCCTGCTGCAGTTCACCTACTGGCAGTGGGCCTCGCTGGCCCTGGCCAGTCCCGTCGTCGTCTGGGGGGCCCTGCCCTTCCATCGCGCGGCGTGGATCAACCTTCGCCATGGCGCGGCCACCATGGACACCCTGATCTCGCTTGGGGTCCTGGCCGCCTACGCGTGGTCGCTGTGGGCGCTGTTCTTCGGTGGCGCCGGCGAGCCTGGCATGACGATGGGCTTCACCTTCCTGCCCATGGACGAGTCAGCGGCGCCGGAAATCTACCTCGAGGTCGCCGCGGCCGTGACGGTCTTCATCCTCACCGGTCGCTACCTGGAGGCACGGGCCAAGCGTCGGTCGGGGGAGGCGCTGCGAGCCCTTGCCGGCCTTGCCGCGAAGGACGTGACCGTCCTGCGCGACGGGGTGGAGTCGGTCCTTCCGATCGAGCGGCTTGCCGTGGGCGATCTGTTCGTCGTGCGCCCGGGCGAGAAGGTCGCCACCGACGGCGTGGTGGTCGACGGCGCCTCGGCGGTCGACACCAGCCTGGTGACCGGGGAGCCGGTGCCCGTGGAAGTGGGGCCGGGGGACCAGGTCGTGGGGGCCACCGTCAACGCGGGGGGCCGACTGGTCGTGCGGGCCAGCGAGGTCGGCGCCGACACGCAACTGGCCCGGATCGCGCGCCTCGTCGAGGCTGCGCAGACCGGCAAGGCTCCGGTCCAGCGACTTGCGGATCGGGTGTCCAGCGTCTTCGTGCCGATCGTGCTCGGACTGTCCCTCGCGACCCTCGTCGGGTGGCTTGTCGCTGGCCAGGAGGCGCAGGCCGCCTTCACGGCCGCGGTCGCCGTCCTCATCATCGCCTGCCCGTGCGCACTCGGCCTGGCTACGCCAACGGCCCTCATGGTCGGAACCGGTCGAGGGGCCCAACTGGGCATCCTCATCAAGGGGCCGCAGATCCTGGAGTCCACTCGACGGGTCGACACGATCGTGCTCGACAAGACCGGCACCGTGACGACCGGACGCATGTCCGTCGTCGAGGTCGTTCCCGTTGGCGGCAGGGACGGCAATGAGGTCCTGCGCCTGGCCGGCGCCGTCGAGCATGCGTCCGAGCACCCGGTGGGCCGGGCCATAGCCGCAGCCGCTCAGGCTGGTGGGCAGGTGCTGCCCGCAGTCGAGGCGTTCGCGGCCACCGGGGGCATGGGCGTGCATGGAGTGGTCGAGGGACGGGCGGTGGCGGCCGGACGCCCGGCCTGGCTGGCCAGCGAGTGGGCCGTCTCGGACACGGGTGCACTCGATGACGCGCTGCACCTGCACGAGTCCCGCGGCCGGACCGTCGTAGGCATCGCGGTCGACGGAGCGATGGCTGGGCTGGTCGTCGTGGCCGACGCGGTGAAGCCGGGCAGTCACGCGGCCATCGACGCGCTCCGCGGGCTCGGCCTGACCCCCATCCTGCTCACGGGTGACAACGAGCGGGCCGCTCGATCTGTCGCCGACGAGGTCGGGATCGCAGAGGTCCGCGCCTCCGTGCTGCCGGAGCAGAAAGCCGCCGCCGTGCGCGATCTGCAGGAGTCCGGTCGCGTCGTGGGCATGGTGGGCGACGGCATCAACGATGCGGCGGCCCTCGCCCAGGCCGACCTTGGGATGGCCATGGGCACGGGGACCGATGTCGCGATCGAGGCGGCCGACATCACCCTCGTCCGCGGCGAACTGGTTTCGGCGGTCGACGCGATCCGGCTCTCCCGGCGGACCCTGCGCACGATCAAGGGCAACCTGTTCTGGGCCTTTGCCTACAACGTTGCCGCGATCCCGCTGGCGATGGCGGGACTGCTCAACCCGCTGGTGGCCGGCGCAGCGATGGCGTTCTCGTCGGTGTTCGTCGTCACCAACAGCCTGCGGCTGCGTGCCTTCCGCGCCAGCCGGCTGGAGGGACCGGCCACGGGCTGACTCCGCCGTGCGCCATGATCTGGACGTGCCCGCCTTCGACGTCGACGACATCCACCTGGACGACCTGCGGCGTCGGCGCAGCGCGAAGTGGCAGTACTACCCGGCAGACGTGCTGCCGGCCTGGATCGCCGAGATGGACTTCCCGCTGGCCGAGCCAATCGCCAGGACGCTCCGCGAGGCGGTCGACGTCTCGGACACCGGCTACCAGTGGCCGGCGGAGCTGAAGCCGGCGTGCGCGGACTTCGCCCACGACGCCTGGGGGTGGGACTTCGACCCCGAGCGGGTGACCGTCCTGCCGGATGTCCTCACGGCCATCACGCAGTGCCTGGCGAACCTCACGGCGCCGGGCGAAGGCGTGGTGATCACGCCACCGGTCTACACGCCCTTCTTCCACGTCGTCGCCCACGCCGGACGGCACGTGGTCGAGGTGCCGCTGATCCGCCTGACCGACGGTCGGTATTCGCTCGACGACGAGGCCCTGGCAGCGGCGTTTGCACGGGCCGACGTCACCGCGTTCCTGCTGTCCCATCCGCACAACCCGACCGGGACAGTGCTGGCGCCCGAGCAACTGGCGATGGTGGCCGACCTTGCCCGCCGCCACGGGGTGGCGGTCATTTCCGACGAGATCCACGCCCCTCTCGTCTTGCCCGGCGCCAGCCACGTGCCCTACCTGGTCGTGGCCGGCGATGACGCCAACGCGGTGGCTCTCATCTCGGCCTCGAAGGCCTGGAACCTTGCCGGGTTGAAGGCAGCCCAGGTGGTGGCGACGGAGCGCACCACGGCATCCGTCACTGAACGCATCCCCCTGGAGGCGACGTTCACCTCCGGCCATTTCGGGGTGCTGGCAGCGGCCTGCGCCTATCGCGAAGGAGGCCCGTGGCTGCAGACCGTCGTGGAGGTCCTGGACTCGAACCGCCGCCTGCTCGGCGACCTGCTTGCCGAGCGGTTGCCGCTCGCCGCGTACGTGGCCCCCGATGCGTCCTTCCTCGGATGGATCGACCTCGATGCCTACGGACTGGGCGCCGACCCGGCCGCTGCCCTGCTGGAGCGGGGCCGGGTGGGGCTGAACCCGGGTCCGTCCTTCGGCACGGGAGGCGACGGGTTCGTCCGGCTCAATTTCGCGACGTCCCCCGCCATCCTGGCCGAAATTGTCGATCGCATGGCGAGCGTGGTGCAATAGGCCGCGTGAGGGTGACGCGCCGCTGGACCGTGATTTCGGTCGCCACCCTGGCCATTGCATTGGCCCTGCCCTCCATCCCTGCTTCAGCCGCACCGGATGGCGATCGCTACGCGCTCGGTGACTCCGTGATGCTGGGCGCCAAGAGCAACCTGAAGGCTCGCGGCTTCTCCATCGTCGACGCCGCCGTCAGCCGCCAGGCCTACAGCGGCCCGGCGCTTCTCCGGAAGCGGGGCGAATCGCTCCCGAAGGACGTCGTCATCCACCTGGGGACCAACGGCACCTTCCCGCTGGACGTGTGCAAGAAGATCGTCAAGGCAGCCGGGAAGGAACGTCGCGTCTTCCTGGTCACGGTCCACGTCAAGCGATCGTGGACCAAGGGGAACAACGCCGTCATCCGCGACTGCGCGGCGTCGTTCCGGGCCGGCCGGGTCACCGTGGTCGACTGGGACTGGGCCGCCAGCCGGCATCCGGAGTGGCTGTACTCGGACGGGGCGCACCTCAACCCCGCCGGCGCCAAGGCGTTCGCCAGGATCATCAGCCAGGCCATCGAGCGGGCCGATGCTGCGGCAGTGGCCCCCGCCCCTGGGACCGTGCCGGCATCGACGCAGTCGGGTTCGGCGGGTTCAGTGGGGTCTCCGCTCATGGGGGCCTCGGGCACCGCGCACATCACGGTTCGCTAGGCGGAGCGACAGCACGATGGACCAGCCCGTCATCTTGCCCCTCGCCCCTGATTGCGCACGCCTGCGCGAGGACCTGATCGCGATGGCCATGCCGCCCATTTGGGAACTCGACGCTGTCGAGGCCCGCATGCTCTACCGCGAGCGAGTGCTGGGATCCCATGACGCATGGCAGCCCCCGCTCGACCGAATGCCTGTTCTGGTCGACGACCTGCCGCAGGATCTGTCCCTTCCCGCCATGCGCCGTTACCGGGCCTTCGATGGCGACACGGACGGCGGCGACGATGGCGACACTTGCCTGCTCTGGTTCCACGGCGGCGGCTGGGTCCTGGGCGACCTCGACACGAGCGACGCTGTGGCCCGCAGTGCATGCGCCGCGACCGGCTGGACGGTGGTCAGCGTCGACTACCGGTGCGCGCCGATCTCACGCTTCCCCGCGGCCGTCGATGACGCCCTCGCCGCTGCCGACTGGGCCTTGGCCGCCTTTGCCCGGGTGATCGTGGGAGGCGACAGCGCCGGAGGGACCCTGGCGGCCGTCGTGGCGCAGCACCGTGGCAGCCATGCGGAACTGGTGGGCCAGGTGCTGATCTACCCGGCCGTCGACCCGTCGCTCTCAACGGCATCGGCGCATGAGTTCGTCGATGGCCCCTTCCTCACCCGCCGCGACATGGAGTGGTTCTTCGGCCAGTACCTGGTCTCGCCCGCGGACGCGGCGGACCCGAGGGCCGACCTCGTCGCCGGCTATGCGGCCCAGCCGGCGGCCGCTGTGCCCGCTGTCATCTTCACCGTGGGCCACGACCCACTGCGCGACGAGGGCATCGGCTACGCCCGGTTGCTTCGCGATCGCGGCCACGCAGTGGAGTGGATCCACGCCCCGGACCTGTATCACGGCGCGTTCTCCAGCTCCGGCTTCCTGCCCACTGCGGCCGCTCGTGCGGAAGAGGTGTGGGCTGCATCGCGCAGGCTCCTTCGCTGACCTGTGGACTTGGTCACAGGACAGCGCTTGCATGCGATCTGGCGTGCGCGACCGGGCAACGACGGTGCATGCTTGGGGGCACGCGGAACTGTCCTTCGGGCCCTGCCGCCGCCCTTCTATACCCTCCGATCGGAGCGAGTGAATGAGCCTCATCGAGGAAGCCCCGACCAAGAACAAGCAGCTGCTGGAGTGGGTCGAGGAGATGGCCGCCCTGGCCAAGCCTGATCGCGTGGTGTGGGCCGATGGTTCCGAGGAGGAGTGGCAGCGACTGACCGCCGCCATGGTCGAGTCCGGCACGTTCATCCGACTCAACCCGGAGATCCGCCCGAACTCCTTCCTCGCCCGGTCCGACCCGAGCGACGTCGCGCGGGTCGAGGACCGTACCTTCATCTGCTCCGCGCGCGAGATCGACGCAGGCCCGACGAACAACTGGACCGACCCGACCGAGATGCGTGGGACGCTGCGCGGCCTGTTCGACGGCTGCATGCGCGGCCGCACGATGTACGTCATCCCGTTCTCAATGGGTCCGCTCGGTTCCCGCATCGCCCAGCTCGGCGTCGAGATCACCGATTCGCCATACGTCGTCGCCAACATGCGCATCATGACCCGCATGGGCCAGGCCGCCCTCGACGAGATCGGCGAGTTCGGCGAGTTCGTCCCCGCCATCCACTCCGTGGGCTTCCCCTTGGTCGATGCCGACGGCAATCGCCGCGACGACGTCGTGTGGCCCTGCAACGACACCAAGTACATCGTCCACTTCCCCGAGACTCGGGAGATCTGGTCCTACGGCTCGGGCTACGGCGGCAACGCGCTGCTGGGCAAGAAGTGCTTCGCGCTGCGCATCGCATCGGCAATGGCGCGCGACGAGGGCTGGATGGCCGAGCACATGCTCATCCTCAAGCTCACCTCGCCGGAGGGTGACTCGCGGTACATCACCGCGGCGTTCCCGTCGGCATGCGGCAAGACCAACCTCGCCATGCTCGAGCCGACGGTGCCCGGCTGGACCGTCGAGACGGTCGGCGACGACATCGCATGGATGCGCTTCGGCGAGGACGGCCGGCTATACGCGATCAATCCCGAAGCGGGGTTCTTCGGCGTGGCGCCCGGTACCGGCATGGCGACCAACGCCAACGCCGTGCGGTCCCTGTACGCGAACTGCATCTACACCAACGTCGCGCTGACCGACGATGGCGACATCTGGTGGGAGGGCCTCACCGAGGAGCCGCCCGCCCACCTCATCGACTGGAAGGGCCGTGACTGGACTCCCGAGTCGCCCGAGCCGTCGAGCCACCCGAACGCGCGCTTCACGGCGCCGGCAGGCCAGTGCCCGTCGATCGCCCCCAACTGGGAGGACCCGGCCGGAGTGCCGATCGAGGCGATGCTGTTCGGCGGCCGCCGCGCCACGAACGTCCCGCTGGTCGCCGAGTCCTTCGACTGGGCGCACGGCGTCTTCATGGGCGCAACCGTGTCGAGCGAGATGACCGCGGCCGCGGTGGGGGGCGTGGGTCAACTGCGGCGCGACCCGTTCGCCATGCTGCCCTTCTGCGGCTACAACATGGCCGACTACTGGGGACATTGGCTCAAGATCGGCTCATTCACGACGCCCGACAAGCTCCCGCGCATCTACCAGGTCAACTGGTTCCGCAAGGATGCCGACGGCAAGTTCCTCTGGCCGGGCTTCGGCGAGAACTCGCGGGTGCTGGAGTGGATCGTCCGGCGCCTGGAGGGCGAAGGCGAGGCCGTCGACACGCCGATCGGACGCCTTCCCGCGCCCGGTGCGCTCGAGGTCGATGGGCTCGACGTCACCGAGGAGCAGCTTGCCGAGCTGTTCGCCATCGACCCCGTGACGTGGCTGGCCGAGTCGGACCTCACCGAGGAGTACTTCGCCAAGTTTGACGACCGGGTGCCCGCGGAACTGCGCCAGCAGCTCGCTTCGCTGCGGGAGCGTCTGCAGCAGGCCTAGGCCTACGCGGAGGCCCGCGTCGAGCCGGGCGTCATCACTCCTCCCACCAGCGGCCGACCCACGTGGCGATGCAGGCCTCGTTGCCCTCGGCGTCGGCGAGCACCCACCACGACGGGGCGTGCTCGTCGCTGACCAGCCGGCCGCCTGCGGCAAGGGCTGCCGCGACACGAGACTCGGCTTGCTCGTGCGGCACGGCAATGTCGAGGTGGATCCGGTTGCGCAGGGCACGCGGCTCGTCCATCTGCTGGAACCAGATGGACGGACCGCGGCCGTGCGGGTCCATCAGGTCCTCGTCGCCGCGATCGACGTAGCTCAGGAGCGCGCGCCAGAACGGCATGACATCTCCGCGGACGAAGGAGTCGATGGTGAGTTGCACGTGCTGGACCGCCGTGGGGTCGGGGAGCACGCCAAGTTCCCGGGCTGCCGCAGAGACCTGCCGCGCCAAGTCGAGGTCACGGGTGGTCAGCCCATCCACGTCGTGCGTGAAGAGTCGCACCGTCACGCCCTGGTAGCGAAGGTCGACGTCGGGGTGGTGGTTGGCGGCGTCGGCCAGCCGGCCGATGGCCCCGACGAGAGCCACGCCGGCGGCGAACGACCCAGTTCGGAAGTAGGCGTACGCGCATCCGTACAGCACGCGCCAGTCCTCGATGCCGTCGGCCTCGTGGAACTGACGGGAGTTGATCCGCTCGGTCATGCCGTCAACCTACGTCGGCCGGAGGGATCAGGCGAGGGTCGCGACGAGGACCGCCTTGATCGTGTGCATGCGGTTCTCGGCCTGGTCGAACACGATGCTCGCCGGCGACTCGAACACGGCGTCGCTGACCTCCACCCCGTCCGGAAGGCCGAAGTCGCGCGCGACCGCCCGGCCGACGGCCGAGCCTTGATCGTGGTACGCAGGCAGGCAGTGCATGAACTTGGCGCCAGGCAGGCCCGTCATCGCCATGACCGCCGAGTCGACTCGGTACGGCCGGAGCAGTGCCACTCGCTCGGCCCAGGTCTCGGCGGGCTCGCCCATCGACACCCACACGTCGGTGTGCACGAACTCCGCGCCGGGGATGCCGGCCCGTAGGTCATCGGTCAGGGTGATGCGGGCTCCGGTCTGGGCGGCGAGCAGGTCCGCCAGCGCCCGGACGTCGTGGGCTGGCCACAGGTCGGGTGGGGCGACGATGCGCACGTCCGAGCCCATGAGGGCCCCCATGACGAGCAGCGAGTTGCCCACGTTGTTGCGGGCGTCGCCGAGGTAGGCGTAGCACAGCGGACGGGAAGGGTCAGCCGCGTGCTCGCGCATGGTGAGGAAGTCCGCCAGCATCTGGGTGGGGTGCCACTGGTCGGTCAGGCCGTTGTACACGGGCACGTCGGCGAAGCGGGCGAGTTCCTCGATGTCGGCGTGCGACGAGCCCCGAAACTCGATGGCGTCGAACATCCGCGACAGGACTCTCGCTGTGTCGGCGACAGACTCCTTGTGCCCCACTTGGCTGCTCACCGGGTCGAGGACGGTCACGTGGCCGCCCTGGTCCCGCATGGCCACCTCGAAGGACACCCGTGTCCGGGTGGAGGTCTTCTCGAAGATCAGGGCCAACTGTCGGCCCCGTAGGCGGGGCTCCTCGCGACCGGACTTGCGGTCGGCCTTGAGCTGGGCGGCGAGGTCGAGCAGGGATCCCATCTCGTCGGGAGTGAAGTCGGCTTCCCTCAGGAAGTCGCGGCCAACGAGGGTCATGGCCGAACGGTACTGGCCGGGCTAGGCGATCCCGAGCGCCCGGGGGGACACCGCTGCCTCGATGTCGTCTGCGGCCACGCGGAGCCCCTCGCCCTTGGCCCGCGGGTAGTGCCGGGAGTCCAGCCGGGCGTAGATCTGCTCGCGCTCGTCCTCCGAGAGTCCGCCCCACACGCCGTACGGCTCCCGGGCCCGCACGGCGTAGTCGGCGCACTCCATGCGCACGTCGCAGCTTGCGCACACCAGCTTGGCACCGCGGTCACGGCGGGAGCGCGAGGAGCCACGCTCGTTCTGGGGATGGAAGAAGAGGGTCGGGTCGGCCGACCGACAGGCTCCGTGCTCCTGCCAGTACCACTGCGCGTCTTTGGGCACCTGGGCGAGTGGCTGCTGTGGCATTGCTGGTTCCTCACCTTGAGCGGTTCGGCTGCTTCCTTGCCTCAACGCTACGGGCGAGTAGGTATGGCTCCCTATGGACAAAGGTCCCCAATAGGAGGGGCTTCAGGCACTCGCGTCCGATGAGGCGCCGGCGTCGCTGGAGGCCAGCGAGGCCCGCACCTCGTCCATGTCGACGTCGCGAACCGCCTGCACGAGGTTGGTCAGTCCCTGCTCGGGCATCGCGCCTGCCTGGGAGTACAGGACCACGCCGTCGCGGATGGCCATGAGGGTGGGGATCGACGAGATACCGAAGGCCTGGGCCAGGCCCTGCTCGGCCTCGGTGTCGACCTTGGCGAACACCACGTCGGGGTTCGCCTCGGAGACCGTCTCGTAGACGGGCGCGAACATGCGGCACGGGCCGCACCACGCGGCCCAGAAGTCGACCAGGACTATCGGGTGAGTCTCGATGGTGGCGGCGAAGGTGGCCTCGGACAGGTTCACGGTGGACATGGGGACGAGCATACCGCATACCCCTAGGGGTATGCAGCGGGCGGGCTGGTCGCACGATCCGCGGGACCCTAGACTCCCGGCATGCGCATGGACACGGCACCCCTGGCGAGCCCCGGGCCGAGCCCCGAGCCCAGCCCGGGCCTGTCCGGTGACACCCTGCTCGAGGAGCGGGCGACTCTGTCGAACGATGACGGCGATCACGAGCGCTTCGCCCACTATGTCGAGAAGGCCAAGATCATGGAGAGCGCCGTCACCGGAGTGCCGGTCAAGGCGCTCTGCGGCAAGGTGTGGATCCCCAACCGCGACCCCTCCCGGTTCCCGGTGTGCCCCGAGTGCCAGGAGATCCACAAGAACCTCTCCCGCACGTGACCGTCACCCCGGCTGAGCCCGGGGCGGCCCCGGCACTGTGGCGCGGTGAGCATGGCCCGGTCACGATCGGCATCGTCTCCCTCATCACCTTGATGGCCTTCGAGGGCATCGGTACCGCAACGGCCATGCCGGTCATCGCCCGCGAACTCGACGCCTTGGGCGCCTACACATGGGCGTTCAGCGGGTTCGTCATGGCGTCGTTGCTGTCGATGGTCGCCGGAGGCCTGTGGTGCGATGCAGCGGGCCCACGCCGGCCGCTGGTGGCCGGTGTCACCGCCTTCGTCGCTGGGGCCCTCGTTGCCGGCTTCGCGCCCACGCTCCCCGTGCTCGTGGGCGGGCGCATCCTGCAGGGCCTCGGGGCCGGCGTGGTGATCGTGGCCACGTACGTCCTCATTGCGCGCGCGTACCCGGAGGAGTTGCGGCCCAAGGCCTTCTCGGTCCTGTCCGCCGCCTGGGTCATCCCGGCCCTCGTCGGGCCCCTCATCGCCGGTTGGCTGGCGGACTCGGTGACGTGGCGAGCGGTCTTCTGGCTGGTTCCGCTCTTCGTCATCCCTCCGGTGCTGCTGCTCTTCCCGCGGCTGGGCGCCTTCGATGGCGGCGTCCCGCAGCCGCACGCCCGCCCGCGCCTTATCGCCGGCGTCGTCGCTGCGGTGGGCTTGCTGGCCTGCCAGGACGGGGTGCTCCGACTCAGCGTCCTGGGCGGGGTGGAGGCGGTCGCCGGGCTTGTGCTCGTGGCGGTGTCGGTCCGGCGCCTGCTGCCCGCCGGCGCCCTGCGCATGCGGCGCGGGCTGGCCAGCAGCGTCATGATGCGCGGCTTTCTGGCTGGGTCCTTCTTCGCCGCGGAGGTTTTCGTCCCACTGGCCCTGATCGAGACGCGCGGCATCAGTACGACTGCCGCCGGCCTGATCCTGGCGATGTCGGCGGCGTTCTGGAGCGTGGGGTCGTTCGCGCAGAGCAGGCTGCCGGCCGAGCTGGACCGGGCGGCGGCCGTGCGGCTCGGTGCCGTGATCGTTGCCGTGGCGATCGCCTCGCTGCCGATCTCCATCCTCACGTCGCTGCCGCCGTGGGTCGCCGGCGTCTCCTGGGCGGTCGGTGCGCTGGGCATGGGGCTGGCCTTCCCTTCGATCGCGGTCCAGGTCATGCGCCTGTCGCCCGTCGAGGATCAAGGCATGAACTCGGCGGCCATCCAGGTCACCGATTCCGTGTTCTGCGTGCTGGTCCTGTGCGTGCTGGGCTTCGGCCACGCGCTGGCGGTTGCCTCCGGGGGAGCGAGCGTGGCGACGTACGTTCTGCTGTGGCTGGCGGCCGCTGCGGTAGCCGGGGTCGGCGCCCTGTTGGCCGGACGGATGAAACCTTCCCTATCGGCTTGATCGATGGGGCTACGTCGTTTGCGGCGGCCTCTGGTTGGATGGGGACCCACCGGCGAGGGTCGCCGGCCTCGAGGAGGCTGCACGCACATGTCTGCACTGTCCGCCCGCCGCGCCCTGCTCCCGGTCGCAGCCCTGGCGTCCGCCGGGCTGCTGCTGGTGGGCTGCGCGCAGCAGTCCACCACCTCGGAGACCACGGCGGCGTCCAGCGCCGCCGCCTCCAGCGAGGCCCCCGCCAGCGATCCTGCGTCGAGCGCTCCCGCGTCGGAGTCGGCCGCCCCGAGCGAGTCCGCCCTCGACGAGTGCTCCCGCGAGAACCTGACCCTGCTGACCCCCGGCACGCTGACCATCGGCACCGACTCCCCGGCGTACCCGCCGTACTTCGTCGACGACGATCCCACCAACGGCCAGGGCTTCGAGTCGGCGGTCGCGTATGCCGTCGCCGAGGAGATGGGCTTCGCCCCTACGGAGGTGACGTGGACCGTCGTCCCGTTCAACTCCTCCTACGCCCCCGGCGACAAGGCCTTCGACTTCGACATCAACCAGATCTCGATCACCCCGAAGCGCCAGAAGGTCGTGGACTTCTCCGACGGCTACTACACGGTCAACCAGGCCGTCGTCGCCCTCAAGGACTCGCCGGTCGCCGCAGCGACGATGGTTGGCGAGCTCCAGGCGGCCAAGCTCGGCGCGCAGATCGGCACCACGAGCCTGGAATACATCACGGACGTGATCCGGCCCGCCGAGCAGCCGTACGTCTACAACGACACCAACGACGCCAAGAGCGCCCTGCAGAACGGGCAGATCGACGCGATCGTCGTCGACCTGCCGACGGCGTTCTACATCACCGCGGTCGAGATCCCCAAGGGCACGATCGTTGGCCAGTTCCCCGCCGTGGCGGGCGGCGAGCAGTTCGGCCTCCTCTTCGCCAAGGGCAACCCGCTCGTGACGTGCGTCAACAAGGCACTTGCCGCGCTCACCGAGTCAGGCGAGCTCCAGGCGATCCAGGACGAGTGGCTGGCAGGGGCAACCGCGCCGTACTTCACCGAGTAGGCACTAGCGTCACCCAGCATGACCGTTCGCTCGCCGGCGCCTGGCACTCCCGTGGTCTACAAGGACCCGGAGCGCCAGGCGCTGGCACGTGGAAGGGCCCGCCGCAACGGACTCGTCGGCATGGGCAGCCTGGTGGCCTTCGTCTTGGTCGTGGGCTGGCTGGTGGTGAGCACGCCCGGCTGGCCCGTGGTGCAGGAGACCTTCTTCAGCCCCGAGCAGTTCGCCGAGTCCTTCCCGCAGCTGCTCGAGGCCTTCTGGCTGAACGTCCGCATCTTCCTGGTCGCGGAGCCGCTGATCCTGGTCATCAGCCTGGCCATCGCGCTGGTCCGCACGATGCGGGCACCGATCTTCCTGCCGTTGCGGGTGATGGCCACGGTGTTCGTCGACGTCTTCCGCGGTGTCCCCACCATCCTCGTGATCTTCCTGCTCGGGTTCGGCGTGCCGGCTCTGCGACTGCAGGGGGTGCCGAACAGCCCGGTGTTCTGGGGCACCGTCGCCTTGATTCTGTCCTACAGCGCATACGTCGCCGAGGTGTTCCGAGCAGGGATCGGCTCCGTGCATCCGAGCCAGCGCATGGCCTCGCGCTCGCTTGGCCTGTCCACCTTCCAGACCAACCGGTACGTCGTGCTGCCGCAGGCCGTCCGCAACGTCGTGCCACCACTGCTCAACGACTTCATCTCGCTGCAGAAGGACACCGCGCTGGTCTCGGTGCTCGGGCCCATCGAGATACTCCGGCAGGCGCAGATCGACGCGTCATCCACGTTCAACTACACGCCCTACGTCGCGGCCGCCTGCATCTTCCTCGCGCTGACCATCCCGATGACCCGGTTCGCGGACTGGGTGCAGGGCCGCATGGCCAGGCGGCAGCGCGCAGGAGGGGTCGCATGACCGGGGACCCACTGCTGACGGTCGCGGGCGTCTGGAAGTCCTTCGACGAGCACTCCGTCCTGCGCGGCCTGGACCTGCAGGTCGGGCGGCATCAGGCGGTCGTCCTGATCGGCGCATCCGGCTCGGGCAAGTCGACGCTGCTGAGGTGCATCAACGCGCTCGAGACGGTCGACGCCGGCACCATCGTCCTGGACGGCACCCTCGACGTCACCGACCCGCGGGCCGACCTCGACGCGGTCCGTCGGCGCATCGGCATCGTCTTCCAGTCCTACAACCTCTTCCCGCACATGACGGTGCTGGACAACGTGACCCTCGCTCCGCGGAAAGTGGCCGGCCTTACTGCTGCCCGCGCCGCGCAGGAGGCGCGGGACCTGCTGGATCGGTTCGGCCTGGCGGCGAAGGCCGACGAGTACCCGGACCGGCTGTCCGGCGGCCAGTCGCAGCGGGTCGCGATCGTGCGCGCCCTGGCCATGCAGCCCGAGTTGATGCTCTTCGACGAGATCACGTCGGCCTTGGATCCGCTGCTCGTCGGCGAGGTGCTCGACGCCGTCCGCGACCTGAAGGCGGGCGGACTCACCATCGTCATGGCCACCCACGAGATGGGTTTCGCCCGTGAGGTCGCCGATCAGGTGTGCTTCCTGCACGACGGCGTCGTGCTCGAGCATGGCCCCCCGGACCGCATCTTCAACGCCCCCGCGGAGCCTGCTACGCAGGAGTTCCTGGCTCGCGTGCCCGCCTAGCGCCCGGGTGTGTCAGCCCGCCTTCCGGTGCTTGCGTCCCTAGGATCAAGGCTGGGTGCAGAGTGCGCCCGAGTTCGGTATTGGGAGGTCACATGACCACGGTGGATCAAGGTCCAGCCGACGTCAGCGACAACGCACTGGGGTCCATCGGCTCGCACTGGGGAATCATCCTCTTCCTCGGCATCACCAGCGTCATCGTGGGCATCATCGCCCTCGTCTGGCCAGGCGCCACGGTGCTGGTCATCGCGATCCTGCTGGCCATCTGGCTGATCGTCTCCGGCATCTTCGAGATCGTCCGCGGCTTCAGCCGTGGGCTGTCGGGCGGCATGCGCGCCCTGCTGTTCATCACGGGCATCCTGTCCGTCATCCTTGGCATCATCGCGTTCCGCAGCATGTTCCAGGCGGTCGAGATCCTCGCGATCTTCGTCGGCATCATGTTCCTCTTCCGCGGCTTCGGCGCGCTCTTCATGGGCGCCGAGCAGAAGGAAGGCCGGGGCTGGAACATCTTCGGTGGCATCGTCATGCTGATCGGCGGCCTGGTGATCCTCGTGTGGCCGGCCATCTCGCTGGTCACGCTCGCCTGGGTTGCCGGCATCTGGCTGATCGTCGGTGGCATCTTCGAGATCGTCGCCGCGTTCCGGGTCCGCTCGGCCGTCAAGGCCGCGTAGCCGAGACGGACGCCGAGGTAGCCCCGCATGGCGGCGGAGACCTCGCAGACCCTCGACCGGGGGCTGCGTGTCATGGAGGTGGTCGCTGAGTCCCCCGATGGGCTCACCGTCACCGAGCTGGCCGCAGCCCTCGGCATCGGGCGCACCGTCGTCTACCGACTCGTGGTGACCCTCGAGCAGCACGCCCTGCTGCGCCGGTCCGCCGACGGCAGGTGCCGGCTGGGCCTGGGCATCCTCGCCATGGGCCGCCAGGTGCAGCCCGTCGTCCGAGACACCGCCCTGCCCGCCCTGCGCCTGCTCGCGGACGCCGTGGGCGCAACCGCTGTCCTGACCGTCGCCGACGGGGCCGAGGCCCTGGCAGCGGTCGTCGTCGAGCCCTCTCGCTCCGACGTGCACGTCTCGAGCCGTCCCGGGTCCCGCCAGCCGCTGGAGAACGGGGCGTCCGGCCGGGCAATCCTCGCGGCACGCACCGCGGCCGGCCGGCAGCTGGAACCGGCCTGGGTGGTCGCCACGGGCGACGGGCCGCAGGGCGCCTACGGGCTCGCGGTTCCGGTCCTCGGTGTCCCCGGCCTCGAGGCCAGCGTCGGGGTGCTGGCCTTGCGCGAGTTCAACGAGGCCGACGTGGGCCCGCGGGTGGCCAGGGCCGCCGGCGAGATCGCCCGCGCCCTGCGCTGAACCGGTCCTCCTAGTCCCAGCAGCCCGTGATCGTGGCGGTCAGGCCGTCGACCGCCTGCCGGGTGGACAGCGCCGAGTACCGCTGCGGCCGGTCGTTGACGAGGATCGAGAAGATGCGCTCGCCTCCGGTCGTCGTCGCGGCGATGCCCGAGAGCGCGATCGTGTCGAAGAGGGAGCCGGTCTTGGCGTGCACGTCGCCGCGGGCGCAGGTCGTGTGCCGGGTCACGTATCGCCCGTAGGCCGTGTGCAGGGTCCCCGTCTCGCCCGAGACAGGCAGCGCCTCGGGATCGAACATCCCAGCGAATGCCGCGGGGCGGGTGACCCGGACCACGCGCAGCACGTCGGCCAGGAACCGGGCACTGAGCCGATCCTTGCGGGACAGGCCGCTGCCGTCGCGGATCCGCATCGCGGAGGCGTCCAGGCCGAGGGAGGCCAGCGCCTGCTCGACGGCCTGCCGCGCGCCTGCCCACGTCGGCTCGATGCCGAAGTGCACGGCGACCTGGCGGAACAGGACTTCCGCGACGTTGTTCTCGGACCTGCTCAGCATGAGGTCGACCGCCTCGCCGACGGTGCTGCGCGACTCCGCGAGCACCGGCCACGACGCGTCGGCATCCACCGGCTCGCCCACGGCCGCCTTGACCCCGAACGAGCGGAGGTACTTCGCGAATGCGCGGGCGGCGTTCGTGCTCGGGTCCGCGCTGTACTCGCCGAGCCGGGCCAGGGCCCGCACCGGCGCCGCGACGTAGGGGATGTACTGGCTGGTCCATCCGGGCGCCCGGCCGGTGTCGGGGAACAGGTCGTCGTCGACGCGCACGATTGCCTTCGTGCCGGCCGGGACTGCCACTGCGGCGATCTTGGCCATCGACTGCAGGTCGGTGGAGGTCAGCATGGGGTCGCCGCCCCCCTGCAGGACGAGTTCGCCTGGGGTGGGCGTGCCCAGGACGCGGGTGGTCAGCCGGGCGTCGGCGCCCATCGTCGCCAGGATCGCCACGGCAGTGACGATCTTCATGTTCGAGGCGGGCAGCATGAGCGTGTCGGGGTCCTCGGCGGAGATCACCTCCCCGGTGACCGCGTCGACGACGATCATGCCGACGTCGTCGCCGAGGCGCGGGTTGTCGAGGCGCTTGTGGAGCAGCAGGTCGACCTGCGGGTCGGGTGCGGCGTGCGCCGGGGCCGTGGCGACCAGTCCCGACATGACGACCAAGACGGCCATGACGGTCCCGAGCAATCGACGCATGGGGACCATGGTGCGACAGGCCGAGTCCGGACCGGTGACCGGGGTGCGGCGTGGCGTGTCGCAGAATGGTTGAGACATCCCCTCCCGTGAAGGTCGTGCCCGTGCGCCGTCTTGCCATATTCGCCGCCCTGCTGGCCCTGGCCAGCGGGCTGCTGGGCACGCCTGCCCACGCCGAAGGCCCGCCTCCCAAGAGGGTCGTCAGCGGCTGGCTGCCCTACTGGATGACGTCACCTGGCGCTCCCCAGGGCGTCACCTCGGCAGTCCAGAACGCCGACCTGTTCACCGACGTGTCCCCGTGGTGGTACTCGGCCATGGCGAAGTCCGGCGGCGGGGTCCAGGTTCGCATCAACCCCAACTTCACGAACGGCGCGGCCAACATCGCCTGGGCGATGGGTCAGCTCAAGGCTGCCGGGCTCGTCATCATGCCTGCAATTACCGACGGCTCCGGCAAGGGGCGCATGGCCGCGACCCTGGCCGACCCGGCCAAGCGCACGGCGCATGTGAGCGATCTCGTCTCGCTGGTCACCACCAACGGCTTCGACGGGATCGACCTGGACTACGAGACCTTCGCCTTCTCGGACGGGTCCTCGTCCTGGGCCGCCACCCAGCCCAACTGGACGGCCTTCGTCCAGGAGCTCGGCGCGGCGCTGCACGCCCAGGGCAAGTTGCTCGCGGTCACCATCCCGCCGCCCTGCAGTATGCGCGGGACCTGCTCCGCGGGGACGGGCTACTGGGTCTACAACATCGCCGGCATTGCGCCGAGCGCCGACCGGATCCGGATCATGGCCTACGACTACAGCGTCCGGGGCATCGGCTCGCTGGCCCCGATGCCGTGGGTCCGCGCCATCGTCGCGTACTCGGCCTCGGTCATGGACCCGGCCAAGCTCCAGATC
Source organism: Actinomycetota bacterium (assembly GCA_030645615.1). Classification (GTDB taxonomy): domain Bacteria; phylum Actinomycetota; class Actinomycetes; order S36-B12; family S36-B12; genus UBA10649. The sequence continues at coordinate 39,923 of JAUSNB010000054.1, forward strand.
GGTGTCCCTACCTACGGGCGGGCATGGACCCGCCTCACGTCCTCCGGGGCATACCGGCTGAGCGGAGCCTGTCCGACCGACAAGGGGTCCTCGGCCTACCGATCGCTCACGGGCATGCAGTCGCCCAGCGGCTCGACGATCCCTGAACTCCTGACGTCAGTGGGGGCGACAGATGCCGTCGAGTGGGACGCGACAGCCCAGGAGTACAACGTCTACTACGACAAGTTGGTCCAGTGGACCGACTCGGCCGGGGCAACCCAGACATGCACCGCCAAGCGCGTGCTGCGATTCTTGGGACCGCAGGGGGTGCTCGCCCGGACCCAGCTCGTCGGGGAATTCGGCCTGAGCGCCGCGGTGTACTGGACGATCGGCGGGGAGGACCGCGCCCAGTGGCCGGTCATCCGTGCGTATGGCCAGTCGCTCGCGCCGGCCGCCACCGACGTGGCCGCGACGGGGGTGCCTTCCGCCGTCTTCGGCACTCCGCTCGCATTCACGTTCACCGTGACATCCCTGGGTGTCCCCCTCCCGGGCGTGCCGGCCACCCTGCAGTTCCGCCGGACCGGGGAGAAGAAGTGGGTGGACATGCAGGTCCTGTCGACGGGTGCGGACGGCGTGGTCGCATTCACGGTGACTCCCGACGCCACCGGCGACTGGAAGGTATTTGTGCCGGGCGCCGGCGGACGCACCGAAGGTGAGAGCGCACCGTTCACCACGCAGGTGATCGCCCTGGTGTCGGCCACGGTCGTGGATGCCAAGGTGGCCCGCGGGGAGCGCATCGTCGTTCGGGCGCGCGCCCTGCCGGCCCAGGCGGGCCAGTCCCTCGTGCTGCAGGTGCAGCGTGGCGAGAAGTGGAAGAACGTGGCCCGGGCAAAGGCGAACGGCAAGGGCCGGGCCCGGCTGGTCGTGGCCGCGCCGAGGACGGCGGGCCGGTACGCCTACCGGGTCATCGGCGTCGGTACCGGGCCGATCCTCTCGGGCGCGTCGTTGGAGTTCATCGTTCGGGTGAAGTAGCCCGACCCGTTGCCAGATCTCAGTTGCCGGACCTCAGCGCGACGAGGCCCGGCGCTCACCCGGCACCGACGGCGCCAGGCAAGCCGCGGGGAGGTCGAACCACTGCAGCGACGCGAAGTCGGCCGAGATCCCGTGGCCCGCGGCGGCGGGCTCCCCGGCGTCAGCGGGCAGCGCCTCGAGCAGGTCATGGGCAGCCGCTAGGTAGTCGGACAGGGCGGACTCCGGGGCCGTGTCGTACTGCTCGGGGTAGCGCAGCACGCCGTCGGCGTCGTAGCCGACCATGGACAGCCGAAGCGGGGGCTCCACGGCGCCGTCACGGTGGTGCCACCGCCCGGTCGTCGGGTCGAAGCGATACTGCGGCATCAGCTTCCAGCCATGGTCGGCCACCATGGCGACCGCGGTCACGACGTAGGAGAAGACCGCCTCCGAGATGAAGTAGTTGAAGTTCACCCGGACCCAGCCGGGCTTGATCCCCTCGCAGCCGTGGCTTATCTCGCGTTCGAACTCGTGCGACGTGGCGACGTCGATGCCGAGCAGCCGGTGACCGTAGGGCCCAGCACAGCTGCAGCCGCCCCGGGACTGGATGCCGAAGAGGTCGTTGAGGATGGCGACGACGAGGTTGTGGTGCAGGTAGCGTCCGCCGGGCCGGCGGATCACGAAGGACACGATCGACAGGCGTTCAGCGTCGAGGTTGCCGAGGACCTGGATGGCGGGCTGCGCGGCCCAGGCGGCGATCGCCCGCCGGACGAAGTCGTGCTCGTGGGCCCGGATGACGTCGGTGCCCACCGCCTCCTTCAGCTGGAACACCAGGCCCGCGCGGATCGATTCCACGATGGCCGGGGTGCCGCCCTCCTCCCGGTGCACCGGGTCGGTGAGGTAGCTGTGCTCCTCAGGGTTCACGTACGACACCGTCCCGCCGCCGACGATGTCGGGGACGGAGTTCGTGAGCAGCTCGCGTCGCACGATGAGGACGCCGGGGGTCCCTGGCCCTCCGATGAACTTGTGCGGAGACAGGAAGACTGCATCCTTGAATGCCAGCGGGTGCTCGTCGCACCGCGGGTTCATGTCGATGTCGACGTAGGGCGCGGCGGCCGCGTAGTCCCAGAAAGCGAGCGCGCCGCGCTGGTGCAGCAGGTGGCTGACCCGGTGGGTGTCCGTGACGATGCCGGTCACGTTGCTGGCGGCACTGAAGGACGCGATCCGCAAGGGCCGTTCGGCGAAGCGGTCGAGTTGCTCCTCGAGGTGGGCAAGGTCGATGTGTCCGTCGGCATCCTCGTGAATGGTGACGACGTCGGCGATGGATTCCCGCCAGGGCAGTTCGTTGCTGTGATGCTCGAACGGGCCGATGAAGACCACCGGCCGCTCCTCCAACGGGATCGCATCGCGAAAGCGGTATCGCCGGTCGAGGTCGGCAGGGATGCGCAGGTTGAGGACTCCGACCAGCTTGTTGATCGCACCAGTGGACCCGGACCCGCAGAAGATCACGCAGGTGTCGTCGGTGCCATTGACGGCGTCGCGGATGATGCGCCGCGCGTCCTCGCGCAGGCGGGTGGTCTGCAGGCCCGTGCCGCTCGATTCGGTGTGCGTGTTGGCGTATCGGGGGAGGACCTCGTCGCGGATGAACGTCTCGATGAACGACAACGCCCGGCCACTTGCCGTGTAGTCCGCGTAGGTCACCCGCCGGGCACCGAACGGGCCCCACATCACCTGGTCGTCGCCCACCACCGAGTCGCGGATCCGGCCGAGGATCGGCGGGCACGGGAGCCCCGGGTCCTTGGCCGGCACCGAGATCGCGGTCACGGGGCAACACTAGGCCAGCGTGGCGCCTTGCCTGGGTGCCGTGGGGCACGGGCAGCCAGTGGATCGGGTGGAAGGATGTGGCCATGTCCCTGTCGCCGGCCGAGGTCGAGTCGCCGGCGCTGTCCGAGACCGACGACCGGCCGTGGATCACCATCGTCTGGAACGACCCGGTCAACCTCATGTCGTACGTGACGTACGTGTTCATGACGTACTTCCACTACGACCGAGCCAAGGCGGAGTCGCTCATGCTCGACGTGCACGAGAAGGGCAAGGCGGTGGTGTCGAACGGCGGGCGCGAGGAGATGGAGCGTGACGTCACCGCGATGCATGGCTACGGGCTCTGGGCCACCATGCAGAAGGACGACTGACATGCGCGCGGTCAGCGATGGGTAAGCCACGGTGGTTCTCGCAAGGGCGCGGTGGGTCCATCCGCATGCGCTTCGACGACCAGGAGTCAGCGCTGCTCGCCGGGCTGGCGGCCCAGGTCATCGATTTCGTGGCCCCCGAGCCGCATGACCCGGCTCAGGACCCGCTCTTCGCCATCGTGGGAATCGACCCGAGTGCCACGCTTCCTGACGATCCGGCGCTGGCCCGGCTGTTCCCCGACGCGTTCACGGACGATGACGACGCGGCGGCTGAGTTCCGCAGGTTCACCGAGCGCGACCTCCGGGCAGGCAAGGCCGCTCATGCCAGCACGGTCATCGCGTCGCTGGAGTCCCGCTCGGATCGGCTCGACGCCGAGCAGGTCGCGGCGTGGCTCGGCTTCCTCAACGACGTCCGGCTGACGCTGGGGACGCGGCTAGGCATCTCCGAGGACACCCAGGCCGAGCTGGCCGCACTGGCGCCCGACGACGAGCGGCTGGGTGCGTACGCCCTGTACGACTGGCTTACCTACCTGCAGGACAGCCTCGTCACCCTGCTGCTGCCCCGCTGACGTCGCAGCCGTTCCCTAGGGTTGACCCATGCTGGTCATCAGGCGGGACCTCGTCGACGCGATCGTGGCGCATGCTCGCGCCGACCACCCCGATGAGGCCTGCGGGGTCGTCGCCGGGCCTGTGGGGTCGGACCGGCCGGACCGTTTCGTGCCCATGGTCAATGCAGCCCGGTCGCCCACCTTCTACGAGTTCGACTCGGCCGACCTGCTGCGCCTCTACCGCGACATGGACGACCGGGACGAGGAGCCAGTCGTCATCTACCACTCGCACACGGCCACCGAGGCGTACCCGTCGCGCACCGACATCGCGTACGCCTCGGAGCCGAACGCCCACTACGTGCTGGTGTCCACCCGCGAGGCCGGCAGCCAGGACGGCCCGGTCGAGTTCCGCTCCTTCCGGATCATCGACGGGGTCGTGGCGGAAGAGCCGGTCACTGTCCACCTCTGAGCCGGGAGCCCGTCCTGCGAAGCATTCGCAGGTAGGTGCGCCCGCGGTGGCCGGATCGCCGAGGGTTCCGTAGGCTCGGGGGCGCTTGAAGCGTCAACCATCGAGTGGCGCCGGACTCCTGGGAGCGAGCATGGCAGTCGAGGTACGGGTCCCCACGATCCTGCGCTCGTTCACGGGCGGGGAGAAGCAGGTCGCCGCCAGCGGTGCGTCCCTGCAGGCGGTCATCGCCGACCTCGATGCCGCGTACCCCGGCATTGCCGAGCGCCTCGTCGACGACAGCGGCCTGCGCCGGTTCGTCAACATCTACCTCAACGACGAGGACGTGCGCTTCCTCGACGGCCTGCAGACCCCGATCGGCGACTCCGACTCCATCACCATCCTGCCGGCCGTCGCCGGAGGCTGACCGTGCGCTACGAGTCGTTGCTCGACTCGGTCGGGAGGACCCCGCTCGTCGGCCTGCCCGCGCTCTCGCCCAGTCCGGACGTACGCCTCTGGGCCAAGCTCGAGGACCGCAATCCCACCGGCTCGGTCAAGGACCGGGCCGCCCTGGCGATGGTCGAGCAGGCCGAGAAGGACGGGCTGCTGCACCCGGGGGCGACGCTGCTCGAGCCGACGTCGGGCAACACGGGCATCTCGTTGGCGATGGTGGCCAAGCAGCGCGGATATCGGCTCGTCTGCGTCATGCCGGAGAACACGTCCGTCGAGCGCGCGCAGTTGCTGCGCATGTGGGGCGCCGAGATCATCTCCTCACCCGCAGCGGGCGGTTCGAACGAGGCGGTCCGCGTCGCGAAGGAGCTGGCCGCCGAGCACCCGGACTGGGTGATGCTCTACCAGTACGGGAACGCGGCGAACGCGCTGGCCCATTTCGACACGACCGGTCCCGAGTTGCTCGCTGACCTGCCCACGATCACCCACTTCGTCGCGGGCCTGGGCACGACCGGAACGTTGATGGGGGTGGGCCGGTACTTCCGCGAGGCCAAGCCCGACGTGGCGATCGTGGCGGCCGAGCCCCGTTATGGCGAGCTGGTCTACGGGCTGCGCAACCTCGACGAGGGCTTCGTTCCCGAGCTCTACGACGCCGCACTGCTGACCACGCGCTTCTCGGTGGGCCCGCGCGACGCCGTGCGGCGGATGCGTGAGCTGCTCGAGCGCGAAGGGATCTTCGCCGGCGTCTCGACCGGCGCGATCCTGCACGCCGCCCTGGGCGTGGCTGCGAAGGAGGTCAACGCAGGACGACCCGCGGACATCGCTTTCATCGTGTGCGACGGCGGCTGGAAGTACCTCTCCACGGGTGCCTATGAAGGCGGGCTGGACGAGGCTGAGGCCGCCCTCGACGGCCAGCTCTGGGCCTAGGCCACCCGGGTGAACCAGTCCCGGGCCGCCCGGGTGTTGACGAGGATCAGGGCCAGGCCGCTGAGCGCGATGACGCCCCACCCAAGCGGCAGCCGGAACAGGCCGAAGAAGATGTTGAGGATCGACAGGAAGTTGATGAGCACGTAAGCGGTCTGCGAGCCGATCAACGTCATCCGGGTTAGCCAGAAGTACATGAGTCCGAGCACGAAGGACAGCAGCCCGTTCACGAACAGGAAGAAGTCCGAGATCTGCTGCGTCTGCCCGAGCGTGTTGGTGAGCGCCGGGTCGGTGACGAACGGTGCCAGCATGAAGAAGGCGCCCAGGATCAGGTCGAACAGGCCTGAGACGAACACCAGGGCAGCGACGAGCACGACACCAAATGGTCTCTTCATGCGCTCACTCTAGGGACAGCACTGTGCGACCTGCGGCAGCCGCGCCCTAGGCTCTCCACGACATGAATGACGCAGCCATTGGGATCTTCGATTCGGGCGTGGGCGGGCTCACGGTCGCCCGATCGGTGCTTGACCAGCTCCCGCACGAGCCGGTCCGCTACGTCGGCGACACGGCGCGCGGACCGTACGGCCCTCGGCCGCTTGCGGAGGTGCGCTCGTTCTCCTTGGAGATCATGGACAGGCTCGTCGACGACGGTGTCAAGGCGCTCGTCATCGCCTGCAACTCCGCGAGCGCTGCCACGTTGCGCGACGCCCGCGAGCGCTACGACGTGCCGGTCATCGAGGTGGTTCATCCGGCCGTCCGTCGGGCTGCTGCCGCGTCGCGGTCGGGTCGCGTCGGCGTGATCGGCACGCGCGCGACCATCACGTCCGGTGCCTACGCAGATGCGTTCGCGGCTGCGCCGCAGGTGGAACTCGTCACCGTCGCCTGCCCTCGGTTCGTGGAGTTCGTCGAGGCGGGCGTGACGAGCGGGACGGAACTGATCGACGTCGCGAGCGAGTACCTCGCCCCGATGCACGCGGCGGGCGTCGACACTCTCGTGCTCGGCTGCACGCACTACCCCCTTCTTACGGGCGTCATCTCGTACGTCATGGGAGAGGACGTCACGCTCGTCTCGAGCGCCGAGGAGACGGCGAAGGACGTGTACCGCACCCTCGTCCGGCACGACCTGCTCCGCGACCCATCGCTTCCCGAGCCTGAGCACCAGTTCCTGGTCACGGGGGACCCGGAGGAGTTCCAGCGCCTCGGCCGGCGCTTCCTGGGGCCGGAGATCGGCCGCGTCGAGGTCGTCGCGTGAGGCTGACGGTCGTCGGCTGCGCCGGCTCGTTCCCGACGGCCGCCTCGCCGGGGTCCTGCTACCTGATCGAGCACGAGGGTTCCCGCATCGTCCTCGACCTGGGCAACGGCGCCCTCGGTGCGCTGCAGGAGTACGTCGACGTCACCGACCCGGACGCCCTGGCCGGCATCGTGCTGAGCCACTGCCACGTCGACCATTGCGTGGACGCGGCATCCCTGTACGTCGCCCGCCACTACCACCCGGACCGGAGCTTCGACCCGCTTGCCTTGGTCGGTCCCACAGAATGCCGCGACCGGCTCGCGCAGGTCTATGGCAGCGCCGACCCTGCCTTCCTGGACCGCGTGTTCGGGTTCGAGGCGCTGGCCGACGGGCCGCGGCGGATCGGCCCGTTCACGATCGAGGCGGTGCCGGCCGAGCACCCCGTCGAGGCGTACTCCATCCGGGTGAGTGCCGACGACCGGTCGATTACGTACTCCGGGGACACCGGCCCCAGCACCGGCCTCGTGCGGCTCGCGCAGGGCACCGACATCGCCCTGTTCGAGGCGTCGTTCGTCGGCACCGGCCACGCCCCCGGGCTGCACATGAGCGGGACGGATGCCGGCCGGGCCGCCGCCGATGCGGATGCGGGGCTGCTCCTGCTGACGCACCTGGTCGCGTGGAACGACCCTGAGCAGGTCCGTGCCGAGGCCGCCGCCGTGTTCGACGGGCCGATCGAGTTGGCCAGGTCCGGGCTCACCGTCACGATGTGACGGGACCGGGTAGCCAGGAGCGCCGGATAAGGTCGGGCGCATGACTCGATCCGACGGCCGCACGGCCGACCAGCTCCGCCCGGTCACCTTCGAGCGGAACTGGCTCGACCAGGCCGAGGGCTCCGCCCTCGTGTCCTTCGGCCGCACCCGCGTGCTGTGCACGGCCTCCTTCACGTCAGGCGTACCGCGGTGGCTGAAGGACTCCGGCAAGGGGTGGGTGACCGCGGAGTACGCGATGCTGCCGCGGGCCACGGACACCCGCAACGCGCGCGAGTCCGTCAAGGGCAAGCTCGGCGGGCGCACCCAGGAGATCTCGCGGCTGATCGGCCGCAGCCTGCGCGCGGTCGTCGACATGGAAGCCCTCGGCGAGAACAGCATCCTCATCGACTGCGACGTCCTGCAGGCCGACGGTGGCACGCGCACCGCGGCCATCACGGGTGCCTATGTAGCGCTGTCGGACGCCATGGCGTGGGCGCATGGCGAGGGCCTGATCCGGGCGGGCCGGAATCCACTGAAGGATTCGGTGTCGGCCGTGAGCGTGGGCATCGTCGACGGCGAGCCGCGTCTGGACCTCCACTACGACGACGATGTGCGCGCCGACACCGACATGAATGTCGTCATGACCGGTGACGGGCGCTTCGTCGAGGTGCAGGGCACCGCGGAGGGCGACGCCTTCGACCGCGCCTTGCTCGACCGGCTGCTGGATCTCGCGTCGACCGGCTGCGCCCAGTTGACCAGCCTGCAGGCCGAGGCGCTGGCGCTGCCGCTTCCCGCCGGGCGATGAGTGCACCGCGCATCGTCCTGGCCACCCGCAACCGGCACAAGCTCGGCGAGCTGCACCGCATCCTGCTGGCCAGCGGGCTCGACGTCGAGCTCGTGGGCGCCGACGCATACCCCGACCTGCCGGACGTCCCCGAAACAGAGTCCAGCTTCGCTGGCAACGCGCTGCTCAAGGCCCGTGCCGTCGCCGCCGCGACCGGGCTGCCCGCCATCGCCGACGATTCCGGGCTGGCGGTGGATGCGCTCAACGGCATGCCGGGCGTGTTGTCGGCGAGGTGGTCAGGCCGGCATGGCAGCGACCGCGCCAATCTCGAGCTCCTGCTCGGCCAGATGGACGATGTCCCTGAGCGCCGGCGCGGCGCGGCGTTCCACTGCGCTGCCGCGATCGCCCTGCCCGACGGCACGGAGCGCGTGGTGGAGGGGAGCGTCGAAGGCGTGATCATCCGCGAGGCCCGGGGGAGCGGCGGGTTCGGCTACGACCCGATCTTCGTCCCGCTCGGCGGGACGCGCACCCTGGCGGAGATCCCTGCGGAGGAGAAGGACGCGATCAGCCACCGCGGCCGCGCGCTCGAGGCGCTCGCGCCCGTGGTCGCCGACCTGCTCGGCTAGGCACGCACCGCAACGTGCGGAAGGAGGGACTCGAACCCTCATGCCCGAAGGCACGGCGCCCTAAACGCCGCGTGTCTCGCCAATTCCACCACTCCCGCTGGCGTGGAAGATCCTAGGCGCTCGCCCTCTCGTTGCGTCGGGAGGTCAGTTGCCGACAGTAGGTCGAGGTCTGTGAATGGCAGTTGGGGCATAGGAACCGGAGATTCGACGCGAGGCAGTTGCTCACGTCGCCGTTGATGTGATCGACGTGGAGCGTGAGCGGGCGACCCATCCACATCGCCGCTACGCCGCATGCGGCGCATGATCCGGGCACCCCGGATTCCAACAATGCCCGCCGAAGGAGATTCGCCCTTGCCCGGGGCGCATCTGCGGGGCGGAGCACCAGAATCTTCTCGGGCGGAAGGCGTTCCAACCGTTTGCCACGGTTGTGGCCTTGTCCTGTGAAGTGCGATGCATCCAATCCCATCCGCCGTATGCGCTTGCTGATGTGGAAGTGGGATCCGCCCGCTTGTCGAATGCCGAGCAGGCGCAGCACACCCGCGATGGACGTCGATGCGGCGACCGCTCTCGCTAGGTCGTCGTCTGAGTAGCGGTGTCTGGTCATGCGTGACGTTATCCAGCACCGCCGACAACGACGGTGACTCCCGCTGGCCGCGCCAGTCTAGGCGCCGACACCAGTAGCCAGCGTCAGTCCCGGGGCCCGGGAACGACGCCAGGTGCTGGTGTCGGCGAGGGGTGGTCAGTCGACGAAGTGGAAGGTAAGCACGTAGTTGTTCGCGCTCTTCGGCGTGAACGTCGCGGTGCCGGCCACGCCGGAGTAGTGGCCCGTGCCGCCCACGACGACGTACTCCTGGCTCTCCACCGGCCGGGTGCCCTGCGGGACGCTGATCAGCGACGAGAGCATGACCGAGCCGTCCGCGAAGGTGATCCACTGGGTGGACTGGCGGCTCTCGATGCCGCCGGGCATGTTCACCCGAACGGTCTCGGCCCGGTAGGCAAAGCTGCCGAGGAGCTTGCCGTTCTTGGAGGCGCGCACCGTGCCGCTGCCCGTCACGACGTCGCCCAGCGTCGCCCCGGTGGCGCCGAGGTCGAGGACCTCGCGCTCGGTGGAGTGCAGGAAGACCTTTATGGTGGCCGGATGGTCGCGGGTGGCCGCCTGGGCCGTCGGGGCCACGGCCAATCCGGTGGCGACTGTCGCGGCGATTGCGAGTGCACTGATCGTCCGGCGCAGGGACATGCGTCCTCCAAGGGGTGCGGCTGGGCTGCCGATGCCTTGAGACTAGGCCGGTTCGACCGCCCGGACGCGGAGAACCGGGAAGAGCGGGTGGTCCATCGGGGCGCCGGCGGGCAGGTCCGCAACGAGCCCCTCGAACGGCGGTGACGTGCGCCACAACCGCGGCGCGTGCGTCGCGTCGTCGCCAAGGAAGCGCAGCGAGAAGGCCCGGCGCCGGTGGGCACCCGGGACGCCGTACGCGTGGTGCGCGGTGAGCATGTGGAAGAAGACGGCATCGCCCGGCTCGAGGGCCCAGGCCCGGATCTCGAACGCACCGCGGTCGGCCTCGACGTCCGGGATCTCGGCGAGGCTGCCCTCGGGAAACCATCGTGCCTGCTCGGTCAGGAAGGTGCGGGGCATCAGCCAGCCCCCGAGATGCGAGCCGGCCAGGAACTCCAATGTCGACTCGACCGGCACGGGGTCGACCGGCATCCACATCGAGCAGTTCTCGCTGCCCTCGACGTTGTAGTACGGCTGGTCCTGGTGCCACGGGGTCGGCTGGCGGGTTCCGGGCTCCTTGACAAGGAGGTGGTCGTGATAGAGCCGGACGACGGATGAGCCCATGAGGGCACCGGCCACGTCGGCCGCCCGCGACCCGAAGGCGATGTCGCGGAACTCCTCGATGCGCTGCCAGTTGCAGAAGTCCTCGACGAAGCGACCGGGGTCGTCGTCGCGACTGGCGACGCCGAACAGCGGGCCGGGGTCGTTCAGGTTCCGCTCGATGCCGCGTCGGACGGTCTCGACCTCCTGCGGCGTGAACAGCCCGCGCACCACCGTGCAGCCGTCCACGCGGAACTGCGACACGGTCGCGTCGTCGACGACCCCGGCTGCCAGCACGGCGACCACGGCTCAGCCGAGCCCGAGGTCGCGCATGAGCTTGGCCACGTGGCCGGTCGCCTTGACGTTGCGGAAGGCGTGCTCGATCACGCCGTCGGGCGAGATGACGAACGTCGAGCGGATCACGCCCACGACGGTCTTGCCGTACAGCTTCTTCTCGCCCCACGCCCCGTATGCCTCCATGACGGCATGGTCCGGGTCGGACAGCAACGGGAAGGTCAGGCGGTCGCGCTCCTTGAACGAGGCGAGCTTGGCGGGCTTGTCCGGCGAGATCCCGAGCACCGACAGGCCGTGCTCAGCAAAGACGCCGAGGTTGTCGCGGAAGTCGCAGGCCTGGCTGGTGCAGCCGGGGGTCATGGCAGCGGGGTAGGCGTACAGCAGGACCCTCCGCCCCCGGAAGGACGACAGGCTCACCCGCTCGCCGGTGTCGTCGAGCAGGTCGAACGGGGGCGCCGGGTCGCCGGTGGAGAGGGTCATCGCGGCATGCTAGCCCCGGCACGTCAACTGGCGATCGAGTCCACTTACCTGCCCGATCTTGAGGTTGGCGTGGCTTCGCCGGGGCGAAAGCCACGCCAACCTCAAGATTGAGGTGGGGCGTCGGCACTGGGCTGCCGAAGACACGCACTTGCGAAGGAATTGCAGAAACCTGCATCCCAACTTAGGGTTCCCTCATGCGCAAGACGATCCCTGCCGTTGTCATGGTCCTGGGCCTCGCCGGACTGGCTGGCTGCTCCACCGGGTCCGCGGCGTCCGATCCGGTCGACGGCGCGTCGCGACCGCTGCTCGTCGCCACGACCGTCTCGCCGATCACCTCGATCGCGGCGGCCATTGCCGGCGACCGGGCCCGCATCGAGGGCATCGTCCCTGAGGGCACCAACAGCCACACCTTCGAGCCGGCTCCCCAGGTGGCCGAGTTGCTGAGCACTGCGGACCTGATTCTCGTCAACGGCCTGAAGCTGGAGGACCCGACCATCGGCCTGGCCGAGGCGAACAAGCGCGAGGGCACGCCCATCGTGGAGATCGGCACGACCGTCCTGCCGGAGGCGGACTACATCTACGACTTCTCGTTCCCCGAGGAGGACGGCAAGCCGAACCCCCACCTGTGGACCGATCCCACCTACGCGGTGAAGTACGCGGCCGTCATCCGGGACGAGCTCTCCAAGGCCGACCCGGCCAACGCCGACTACTACGCCCAGAACTACGCGTCCTTCGAGGCGAGGGCCAACGAGCTCGCCGAAGCGGTCCGGGCCGACCAGGAGTCCGTGCCCGCGGGGAACCTGAAGCTGCTGACGTATCACGACGCGTACGCCTACTTCGCGAAGAACTTCGGCTGGACGGTCATCGGAGCGGTCCAGCCCAGCAACTTCTCCGACCCGACCCCGGCGGACGTCGTTCGGCTCATCGAGCAGGTGCGCGCCGAGCAGGTTCCGACCATCTTCGGCTCGGAGGTCTTCCCGTCCGCGGTGCTGGAGGAGATCGGGCGGGCCACCGACGCGCGGTATGAGGACTCGTTGCGTGACGACGACCTCCCGGGTGCGCCCGGCGACGCCGAGCACTCCTGGCTCGGGCTCATGCGCTACAACTACGCGACGATGATCGCCGGTCTCGGCGGCGACCCGTCCACGCTGCAGGGGATCGACCTGTCCACTAGCGTTCCCGACACTGCGGTGTACCCCCAGTGAGCGGAGGTCCACGGTGACGGGCACGGGCGTCGGGCCAGAACTGGTCCGGCTCGATGGCGTGTCGGCCCGCTACGACCAGCACGTGGTCCTGTCCGATGTCTCCTTCCATGTTCACGAGGACCAGTTCACCGGGATCGTCGGCCCTTCCGGCGCAGGCAAGACCACCCTCCTCCGCCTGCTGCTGGACACCATGCGACCCGTCGCCGGCACGGTGTGGCGCCAACCGGGCGTGCGCATGTCGTACGTCCCTCAGCTGGAGACGGTCAACTGGAACTTCCCGGTCACCGTCATGGAGTGCGTGCTCATGCCGCGCACCCGGGGCCGGCGACTGCCGTGGGCCAGCCGGGGCGAGAAGGCCGAGGTGCATGCCGTGCTGGAGCGGCTGGGCATCGGCGGGCTGGCCGGCCGCCACATTCGTCAGCTCTCCGGCGGGCAGCAGCAGCGGATGTTCCTGGCCCGCGCCCTGCTCCGCCAGCCCCAGTTGCTGCTGATGGACGAGCCCACGAGCGGCGTCGACGTCTCCACGCGCCATGACGTCCTGCACCTGCTCGCCGACCTCCACGAGGAGGGCGTGGCGATCGTGCTCACCACCCACGACCTCAACGGCATGGCAGCCCACCTGCCGCACCTGGTGTGCGTCAACGGGCGCATCGTGGCCGACGGGGCGCCCGCCGACGTGATCACGCCCGCCGTGCTCGAGCGGACGTTCGGTGCCCGCATGGAGGTGCTGGAGCACCTCGGCATGCGCGTGGTTGTCGACGAGTCCCCGGCGAGCATGCTCACGCGCGGGCAGGCCTGACGTGGACACCCTCCTCGCGCCGCTCGAGTTCGCGTTCTTCCAGAAGGGGCTGCTCGTCGCGACGCTGTCCGGGGCCCTGCTCGGGCTCATCGGCGTGTACATCGTGCTGCGTGGCATGAGCTACATCGGGCACGGGCTGTCCCACTCGATCTTCGGGGGCTTCGCCGTCGCCCAGCTGTTCGCGGCCCAGTTCTACGTCCTCGGCGCCGGGCTCTGGGGGATCGCCTCGGCGCTGGCCATCACCGTCGTGGTGAAGAAGAGCCGGGTGGGCGCGGACGCCGCGATCGGGGTCATCACGATCGCCTCCTTCGCGCTCGGCGTGGCACTGTTCGCCAAATTCGGGTCCAGCGGTCCCTCCTTTGACAACGCGCTCTTCGGCAGCATCCTGGGCATCAGTACGGTGCAGATCGTCGGCCTGGTCGCCGTCAGCCTGCTCACCGGTGCGTTCATTTTCCTGAAGTACCGGGCGCTGCTCTTCTCGACGTTCGACCCCGAGGTCGCTGCAGTGTCCGGGGTACGCGTCACCCGGATCGAGGCCGCCCTCATGATCGTGCTTTCGCTGGCCATCCTGGCCACGCTCACGGTGATCGGCGTCACCCTCGTCGCGGCGATGCTCGTGATCCCGGCCGTCATCGCGCGCATGCTCACCGACTCCTTCGGCCGGATGCTGGCACTCAGCACGGCCGTCGGCGCCGCGTGCGGGCTCGTCGGCATGTACCTGAGCTACTACGCCGGTGTGCCGTCGGGGACGATGATCGTTCTTGTCGGCGCAGCGGTCTTCGTCGCGGTCCTGGCGTTCACCGGCGGCCGAGGCCTGAGACGGTCCGCTGGGCTGGACGCCCATTCGGAGGACCTGCTGGCCGAGCCCGCGGCGCGATAGCCGAGCCGCGTACTATGCCAGTCATGTCCTCAGAGAAGCCCGCCGCAGCCAACCAGCCCTCGGTGGCCGACCTGCAGGCCGAGATCGCGGCCGCCCGCGAGGAGCTCGTCGCCACCCTCGCCGAGCTCAAGGCGGAGACGACGCCCGGTGCGCTGGTCCGCCGAGGGGGCCGGGCGGTGACCGGCTTCTTCACCGACGAGTTCGGCGGGGTGCGCCCCGAGCGGGTCGTCGTCGCGGGCGTGCTCGTCGTGGGTTTCGTGGCCTGGCGTGTCGCGCGTCGTCGTCGCCGCGGGTAGAGCGCGAACGTGACTACCCAGGACTCCGCCGACCAGGCGGGTATCGGTCCGAGCGTCGACGGAACCGTGCCGATCAAGCTCCTGCACGATCGCCTGCTGGTCCGCGAGGACACCGATGCCCGCGAGCGCAGGTCCTCAGGCGGCATCGTCATCCCGGCCACGGCGCATGTGGGACGGCGGATGGCGTGGGCCAAGGTCGTGGCCCTCGGGCCCAACGTACGCAGCGTCGAGGTCGGCGACCGCGTCCTCTTCGAGCCGGAGGACAGGGGCCAGGTGGACCTGCAGGGGATCGACTACGTGCTCCTGCGCGAGCGCGACATCCACGCCGTGGCGGCGTCACGCCACAGCACCAGCGGCACCGGCCTGTACCTGTAGTCCGTGAACGCCCTGCCCACCCCGGAGCCCACGTCGGGCCTGCTGCGGCCCATCCTCGTCGGCGGCACCGGTCGCAGCGGCTCGACGATCGTCGGTCACCTCCTGGACCATCACCGCGACCTCGTCCTCGCACGGCCGATGGAGGTCCGCTTCATCGCGGGCAATGACGGGCTTGCCGACGCCCTCTCGGTGGCTGTACGCAAGCCGGGGTCCGACGAGGCCCGTGCGGCGGCCGGGCTGGCCATCGACCGCCTCCAGAGTCGCTGGTTCGAGCGGGCCGAGAACGTCGGCCTGCACCAGTCCATGTCGCGTGCGGACGTCGCCGACTGGTCGCGGGAGTACCTGGCGGCATTCGGCGCCGATCCCGTCACGGCGTCGCGGACGCTGGCCCACCGGATCATGGACCGCATCGCCGCACGGCTCGACGCCGACCGCCTGGTCGACACCACGCCGGCCAACGCGCGTAAGGCGGACCGTCTCGAGGCGATCTACCCCGAGTCCCTCGTCGTGGTCGTGACGCGCGATGGCCGCGACGTGGCGGCGTCCTTCGTCAGCCAGCCGTTCGGGCCCAACGACGTATTCGAGGCGCTGGCCCAGTGGGAGCAGCGCATGCTGCGCACCCACAAGGCCGTGGCCGGCTGCCGACCGGGGCGCGTGCACACGGTGGACCTGCTCGACCTCGTCGTCCGCGACCGGCCCGGGGCCCTGAGTGCGCTGTGCCAGTTCCTAGGCGTCGACGTCGATCCCGGGATGGTGGAGTGGTTCGACGCCAGCGTGACGCCGGCGGGCATGCATCCGGGTCGATGGCGCAGCGACTTCGACGAGGCCACAGGTGCGAGGCTCGATGCGGAGTACGACGCGGCCTGCGCCCGCCTGGCGGAGTCCGGCGTCGCGATCCCGGCCTGACCGAGGGGGCGGTTTGCCCTCGCTGTGGCCGTTGTGGTTACATCTCCCGCACAACTGAATACCTCATCCAGAGGGGCAGAGGGATACGGCCCGTTGAAGCCCCGGCAACCTTTTCGGTGACTCTCGTTCGCGAGGCCGCCCGGAAGTGGTGCCAACTCCGACCTGACAACCAGGGAAGATGAGAAGAGAGGCCTCGTCGATGACCAGTCAGACCACCACCCCCTCGCTCGGCGCTGCGTACGCGCTCAAGTGCCGCGAGTGCGGTGCCACCACCGACCTCGATGCCAGTTACGCGTGCGTCGAGTGCTTCGGCCCCCTCGAGGTCGCCTACGTCCCGACCGTCGTGTCGCGCGAGGAGATCGAGGCCGGCCCCAACTCCATGTGGCGTTACGAGTCCCTCCTGCCGGTGGTGCCCGGCGCGGGCGGACGGCCCGGGCTCCAGCCCGGCCTCACCAAGCTCGTCCGGGCAGACAACCTCGCTGCCGCCCTCGGCGCAAAGTCCGTCTGGGTCAAGGACGACTCCGGCAACCCGACCCATTCGTTCAAGGACCGGGTCGTCGCCGTCGCGCTCGAGAATGCGCGCCGGCTCGGCTTCGAGACGATCGCTTGCGCGTCGACGGGGAACCTGGCCAATGCGGTGGCCGCGGCGGCTGCCCGCGCCGAACTGAAGTCGGTCGTGTTCGTCCCGTCGAACCTCGAGGCGGGCAAGATCGTCACGACGGCGGTGTACGGCGGCACCCTGGTCGCGATCGACGGCAACTACGACGACGTCAACCGGCTGTGCTGCGAGGTCGCCGCGGCGCGCGACTGGGGCTTCGTCAACGTCAACCTGCGGCCCTACTACGCGGAGGGCAGCAAGACCGTCGGCTTCGAGGTCGCCGAGCAGCTCGGCTGGCGGCTGCCGGACGCGGTCGTATCGCCGGTCGCCTCCGGGTCGCTGCTGACGAAGGTGGACAAGGCGTTCCGCGAGTTCGTCGGGCTCGGACTGGTGGCCGACCGCCCGTACCAGGTGTTCGGAGCACAGGCCACCGGCTGCTCCCCTGTCTCGCAGGCCTTCGCCGCAGGACAT
This sequence comes from Actinomycetota bacterium, assembly GCA_030645615.1. Classification (GTDB taxonomy): domain Bacteria; phylum Actinomycetota; class Actinomycetes; order S36-B12; family S36-B12; genus UBA10649. Next base: position 56,973 of record JAUSNB010000054.1, read on the forward strand.
GACGTCATCCGCCCGGTCAAGCCGGACACCATCGCCAAGTCGCTCGCGATCGGCAATCCCGCCGACGGCCCGTACGCACTCGACGTGGTCCGCCGCACCGGTGGGGCGATGGCCGACGTGATGGACGCCGAGGTGGTCGAGGGCATCTCGCTGCTCGCCCGCACCGAGGGGATCTTCGCCGAGACCGCCGGCGGGGTGGTCGTCGCGACGTACCGCAAGCTCCTGCGCGAGGGGCTGATCGACCCCGCTGCGGAAGTCGTCCTGCTCAACACCGGCGACGGGCTCAAGACGCTCGACGCCGTGGCCCCCACGTCTGGCCCGACCTTCACCATCAGCCCGTCGTATGACGACTTCGAGAACCACTACTCCGAGGTGACCGCATGAGCATCGCCGTCAAGGTCCCGACCATCCTGCGCACCTACACCGGCGGCACCGCCGACGTGACGGTCAGCGGGACCACGCTGCAGGAGGCGCTGGCCGACCTCGACGCGCAGTTCCCCGGCATCGGGGCGCGCGTTCTCGATGATGACGGCAAGCTGCGCCGATTCGTCAACGTCTACGTCAATGACGACGACGTCCGCTTCCTGGAGGACCTGCAGACGCCGACACCTGACGGGACGAGCATCTCGATCATCCCGGCCGTCGCTGGCGGCTGAGCCGCCTCACCGGGTCTGCCGCCTCAACGTCAACCCGCCGATTGCCAGGGCGGCCAGCGCGAAGGCCAGTACGGCCCCCAGGTTCGCGGCGTAGTAGGCCGTCACCGTGGTGTTCACGATGGCCTCCCTCGCAGCGTTGATCGAGTAGGTCAACGGCATGAACCAGGACAGCCACTCCAGCACGGGCGGCATCTCGTCGCGCGGGACGATCAGCCCGCACAGGATCAGCTGGGGGAAGAGCATGAGCGGCATCATCTGCACCGCCTGGAACTCGGTGCGGGCGAGGGAGCTGGCGGCCAGTCCGAGGGCCGTGCCGAGAAGCGCGTCGGCGACCGCGACGAGGCCGACGAGCAGGGCCGAGCCCGGGATGTCCAGGCCGAACAGCCCGAAGCTGAACAGCGAGACGACGACGGCCTGCGCCGTGCCGAGGAGGCTGAAGGCCAGGGCGTAGCCGCCCAGCAGGTCCCCTCGCCCGATCGGCATGGCCAGCAGCCGCTCGAGGGTCCCGCTGGTCCGCTCGCGCAAGGTCGCCACCGACGTGACGAGGAACATGACGATGAGCGGGAACACGCCCAGGAGCGGCGCACCCCACGCGTCGAAGGCGCCCGGCCGGTCCATGAGGATGAGTGCGAGCAGCCCCATCAGCAGCGTGGGCAGAGCGAAGATCAACAGGAGCGTGCGGTGGTCGTGCCGGATCTGCTGCAGGATGCGCCGCGTCGTCGCGAGCGTGAGACGGACGCTCATGATCCCGCCCCCGCGGCCGGCCCCGAGGCAAGGGCGATGAAGGCCGCCTCGATGTCATCGACCCCGGCCCGCTCGGAGAGCTCCTCCTGCGTGCCCTCGAAGAGGACGGCGCCCTCGCGCATGAGGACGAGCGCGTCGCAGCGGCTCGCCTCCTCCATGACGTGGCTGGACACGAGCAACGTGGCGCCGGCATCGGCGAGCATTCGGAACATGCGCCAGAGGGACTGCCGCAGGACGGGGTCGAGCCCGACGGTGGGCTCGTCAAGGATGAGGACGCTCGGGCGGGCCAGCAGCGCGACAGCGAGCGAGGTGCGGCTCGTCTCGCCGCCGGAGAGGCGGCTCACGAGGGCGGTTGCCCGGTAGGTCATGTCGACCTGCGCGATGACCTCGGCCGCCCGCTCCATGGGCAGGGAGTAGATCCGGGCGAAGTACTGGAGGTTCTCGGTGACGGTCAGGTCGCTGTAGAGGGCCGGGGCCTGCGCCATGTAGCCAACGCGCGGGCGGACCCCCGGGGAGCCAGCCGGCTGGCCGAGGACCGTGATGGTCCCGTCGTCGATGTACTGGCTGCCCACGATGGCGCGCATGAGCGTGGTCTTGCCGGAGCCGGACGGGCCGAGTAGCCCGGTGATCGTGCCGGGGAGGAGATCGAGGCTGGCGTCGGCCACCGCGGTGACGGTGCCGCGAACGATGGTGACAGCGCGGACCTGCACGGCCCCGGTCACGGTTTCAGCCACGGACGGTCCTCACAATGGAGTCGCACTCCGGTAGTACGCCGCGAGGGACTTGAACCCCCAACCCGCTGATTAAGAGTCAGCTGCTCTGCCAGTTGAGCTAGCGGCGCGAGATCGCCAAGGCTACCACCCGCAAGAGGCCTCGACCGGCGCGGGTCGCGTCCGGCAGGGCCGCCAGCATCGCCGCAGTGAGGGCGCTCGCGGCCACCCGCTGGCCGGTGACGTTGGGGTGGAAGGAGGCGCTGGGCAGGCTCGACAGCAGGGTCGCACCGAAGGCCCACGCCTCATCGCCCGCGCACACGCCGTGGCCCACGGCGGACTCCCCGGATGCGGACCACGTGCCGATGACCGGCCGCCATCCCGGCAGCGCCGTTGTCGCAGCGACCTGCTGGTTGAGCGATCCCTGTGCGACGGACAGCGACACGGTCCCTCCGCGCGAGAGCGGGTATGTGTACGGACTGACCGGGTTCGGCACCAGGATCGTCTGCCGTGCCCAGGCGAACTCTGCGCTGTCGATCGTCAGGTAGGTGCAGGCACTGCCGTCCGCGCGCCGGGTGATGTCTGGGTAGAGCGTGGGCAGCACGCGTGAGTCTGCGTCCAGCCGGATGCCGGGCACCGTCCGGCCGTCGGCGAGCAGGCACGGATCGCCCCCGAGGCAGGCGGCGATCCTGCGGTACTTGGCGGCGAGAGCCCCGGTCTCCGCCTGCACGCCGTCCTGGATCCGGGGGTAGGCACGCAGCGGACCGCTGCTGGCGCGGACCAAGGGGCAGTCGGAGTTCAGGGCGCACGCCTCCAGCACGGACGTGAACCCGACGTCGTTGCCCCCGACCGACAGCGTCACGAGGTCCACGACCCGGTCGCCCACGAACGCGCGGGCACGTTCGACCTGGCTGGTTGGCTGACCCGCAGCGCGCTGCGGCCCGAGCACCCCGGCATCGACCGAGGCGCCCGAGCAGGTGACGTCGACCAGCGTGACCGAGGTCGTGGGGGACGACTCCTCGAGGAGCAGCGCGGCCTGGGCCGGGCCTCCGCGCGCACTGCGGTGGCAGGCATCGTCATCCCAGTAGGGGGTGAAGGAGCCGCCCTCCCTCAGCCACGCCTTGACATTGCGCGGGTTGCCCTCGCCGGACGCGTAGGAGTCGCCGAGCGCGACGACGAGGATGTTGCGAACGTCGGCACGGATCACCTCGCGGTCGCGGCTGCCTCCCGCGCGGACCTCGAGGACCAGTTCGTACGCGCCCTCCGGCAGGAAGGCCGTCCGCGAGCACGCGCCGGCTTCGAGAGTCGCCCACGGCAGCACCGTCGACGGTCCGCTCATCGGGCGGGCCGTCCATCGATACCGGGCGCCCGTGGACGCGCATGCGTCCAGCCGCACCGGGAACCCCCGGTCGGTCAGGTACCACGACAACGAGCCCCCGATGAGGCGCTCGTTCGGCTGCGCCACGTGGTTGCCTGCGCCGACGATGTCGGCGGACGGCTGGCTGCTCAAGGCCCCGCGCCTGGGCACGCCGCCGTCCCCGTCGATGATGCCGTCGTCGTTGGCGTCCTTGGATTGGGGGACCATCGACCAGGACCCCTCGGCCCGGGCATCGGCCGCCGTGGCGGGCGCTGCCCATCCGATGGGCGCAGCGATGATGGCCGCCGCGACGGCGACCGTCAGGCTTCGGCGCATCCGCTCAGGGTACGTGGCTTGCCCTGCTGTGCGATCCTCGGCGGGGCCCCACAGGGGGATGGCGAAGGAGACCCGGATGGCGGACGCACGCAGCGAGGTGAGGGGCAACATCGCCCAACTGGTCGTGGTCGTGCTGATCATCGTCGCCGTGCAGTTGGCCCTGCCGCCGTCGGTGACGATCGGCCCGCAGTGGCTGATCCCGGCGATGGAGCTCAGCGGGATCCCCATCGCCGTGCTGATCTACCGCTTCATCGGGTCAGAGGGCCGGCTGCTGCGCTGGACGATGGACGCCTACCTGATCTTCCTCGTGCTCGCCTGCGTGATGAACGCCGTGCTGCTGCTCGTCACGATGCTGCAGGGCTCGGACGATTCCGGTACGTACCTGCTGCTTGCCGGCTTCGGCGTCCTGGTGATCAACGTGCTCAGCTTCGGCCTCGTGTACTGGTGGCTGGATGGGGGCGGCCCGGACCGAAGGCTGGCCGACGCGGTCACCAAGCCGGACTTCCTGTTCCCGCAGCAGGGCCAGTCCGCCCCGTCGACGTGGCGGCCGGGCCTCATCGACTACCTCTTCACCGCGTACACGAACATCATCGCCTTCAGCCCCACGGACACCATGCCGCTGACCCACCGGGTCAAGCTTCTGTTCACGCTGCAGTCGTCGACCGCCGTGCTCACGATCGTGGTGACGTTGAGCCGCGCGATCAACCTGATCCCGGACGGGTAGCGACCGGCGCGCGCTGAAGGTCAGGGCAGGAAGCGGACCGGGGTCTCGCCGAGCGCGTACGCCCCGGCCACGGCGGCGCAGGCGTTGTCCGTCGTGCACGCCTGGGAGAGCCCGGCAGGCGGGGTGTACGACGCCGCCTCGTCCTTCGCCCACGCGATGACGGAGGACACGCCCTTCCGCTCGAGCGAGCACGCCACCGTGGCCCCGTCGTCCACGCACCCCTGCCACGTCGAGCCCACGGTCCACTGGTCGACGATGCGCAGCCCGGACACGGCTCCGGAGTCGTTTGTCAGCTGCATGCCGAGCAGGGCGTACGGCTCGGGAGTCCAGATGTACCAGTAGGTGCGGGCGATGCCTAGGTGCAGGGAATCCAGCGAGGTCTGCACGACCCAGTCGCGGGCCTCGGCTCCCCGGATGGTCTGGCGCGGGTTGGTCGGCCCGGGCCCGGCCAGGCCGTAGTTCAGCTCCGTGTCCCAGACCGGCAGGTCGGGTGCCCCGGCCGTGGCGAGCGCCTGCCGCACCTGCGCGATGAAGGCGGCCCGTTCGTCCGGGGTCCCCTTGCTGGCCGGGTACAGGTGGGCGGCCAGCACGTCGACCGGCCAGCCAAGCTCGGCCAGTGCGGCGAGGTAGCGCGAGAAGAAGCGGTCGAACGCGCCGGGCAGCCGCACGGTCGTGCTGGCGGCGACCACGGTCGCCTTGGGGTCGGCTGCGCGGATGATGGTGGCGGCGCGCTGGGTCATCAGTGCGAGCTTCTCCGGCGTTCCGTTCCAGAACATGGCCAGGCTCGCCTCGTTCCAGATCTGGTATGCCGAGATCCGTCCCGCGTATCGCTTGGCGACGGCGGTGACGAACGCGTCCCATGCGGCCAGGCTCTTGGGCGGCGACGCTGCGCCGGGCACCGGGTAGTCGCCGGCCCGGACCCGGGAGGCATTCCAGGTCGGGGTGCCACCGAGCACGAGCAGCACGTCGTCGATGCCGTTCCGATCCGCCGTCTTGAGCGCAGTGTCGAGGGCTGTCCAGTTGTAGACGCCCTTCACCGCCTCGACCTGGGACCAGTTGGTGCCCGCGTCCCACAGCCGCAGCGAGCCGATGGGCACGTTCTTGTCCGGCCAGGCACCCTCCTGGACGCCAGCGACGTGCAGGCCGATGCTCTCGTCCGGGACGACCGTGCCGACTCCCGGACCGGACGCCGTGGGGACCGGTGTTGGTGTCGGCGTGGGGGACGGCGTGGCGCTGTCCGTCACGCTCGGCGAAGGGCTTGCGGTGGCCGACGCCGAGGCCGCCGCGTTGGTGGGATCGGAGGTGGCTGCGTCGGAGGAGCAGGCGCCCAGCGCCAGAGCGGAGGCCACCCCCAGGGCCAGGGCGGCGCTGAGCGCGTGGGGTCGGGTCACGCGAGGCAGCCTACGTGGCTTTCGCTCGTGTCCTGCCGCGGTGAGCCTGCTTGACTCTAGCACTTAGGGTCGCCTAACTTAGGTAAACCTAAGTAGAGGAGCGCCCGTGTTCTGTGCCGAGATCGCCCGGCAGACTTCCGATCACCACCGCGCCGCAGAATCCTCGCCCTTCATCCGGGACCTGCTGGCCGGCCGCCTCCAGGCCCGGGCCCATGCCGACCTCATGTGCGCCCTCGCCCCGGTGTACGCGGCGCTCGAAGGCTGCGTCCGCGACAACAGCGATGACGCGAGCGTCTCGCTGTTCGACCACCGGCGGCTCGACCGATCCGAGCGCATCGCAGCCGACCTGGCCCAGTGCGGACGGCGGGTCCCGCGGGACCCGACCCTCCCTGCCGTGAGCGACTACGTGTGCGTCATCGAGTCCAGCGCGACGAGTCCCCAACGACTCCTCGCGCACCACTACACGAGATACCGGGGGGACATGGCCGGCGGGCAGGTGATCGCCTCGATGCTGCGACGACACTACGGCGTGGGTCCCGAGGCGCTGACCTTCTACGACTTCAGCGACCTCGGCGACACCGTGCACTACCGCCGCCGCTACAAGACCTTGCTCGACCTTGTCCCGTGGTCGCCGTCCGAGCAGGCCGAGTTCATCGCCGAGTGCCAGGTCGCCTTCATGTGCAACGCAGAGGTGTTCGGCCAGTTGGGTGAGCACGTCGGTGCGACGCCTAGCGGCGCGCACGGAGCCGGGGGCTTCCTGCGACGGGAACGGCAGCACCTGCCGACCTGAACCGATCCGGCGGGGTCGGCCGGAGTGGGGTGAGTGACGGGACTTGAACCCGCGACCACCTGGACCACAACCAGGTGCTCTACCAGCTGAGCTACACCCACCATGCCACGCGCACGGTGGCGAGACCGGCGCGTGCCATCCCGCGCGGGCGCGGGAACGAGAGTCTATCCAAGGACCGCTGATGCCGGGGACGGGGCTGCCGCTACTCGGCGGCCTCTACGGCATGCGCCTCGCCCAGCGCCGCGGCGGTGGGGGAGTCGGGGCCGGGCAGCGGCACCATGACGGCCTCGCGGTAGAACCGCAGCTCCGCGATGGAGTCGCGGATGTCGCCGAGGGCACGGTGGTTGCCGGTCTTGGCTGGGGAGTTGAAGTACACGCGGGGGTACCAGCGGCGGGCGAGTTCCTTGATGCTCGACACGTCGACGAGCCGGTAGTGCAGGTACTCGTCGAGGTCCGTCATGTAGCGGGCCAGGAAGCCCCGGTCGACGTACACGCTGGACCCGGCCAGCGGGGCCTTGCGGGCCTCCGGGACGTGCTGGCGCACGTAGTCCAGCACGGCTGCCTGGGCGAGCTCGAGCGTGGTGCCGTGCGGGATCTCGTCGATAAGGCCCGACTCGGTGTGCATGGCGACGACGACGTCGTCCATGGCGGTGAGCGGGGCGTCGGACGGTCGGATGACCAGCGTGATGCCCTCGTCGATCTCGGTCAGGTCCGACTCGGTCACGATGCAGGCGATCTCGACGATCTCGTCGGTCTGCGGGTCCAGGCCCGTCATCTCCAGATCGATCCAGACGAGGCGGTCAGCGGTGGCCATGGGACAACCCTACGAGCCAGGCGGACGGTCCGGGCCAACTAGGCCGCGTCGACCAGCCACCGCACGATGTCGGACTCCGTGACGATGCCGAGCAGCCGGCCGTTGCCGTCGAGGACCGGGACGGCCTCGGCCGCGTTGGCCACCATCGCCTGGGCTGCCACGACCGGCGAGACGCCGGGATCCACGGACACGACGGGGACCATGGCCAGCACGTCACGGACGCGCCGGCGGCCGAGGTTCTCGGCCGTCGCTGGCACCTCGGCCAGGATGTTGCGGTCGCTCAGCACGCCGAGGCACTCGCCGTCGTGGCCGAGCACCACGAGGTGGCGCAGGCCGGAGACGAACAGCAGTTGCCACGCATCCCAGAGTGATTCGTCGATCTCGACGGTCAGCACGGGCTTGGACATCACATCACCTACAACTGGAGGGCGCGGCGAGCTGGGATCGGCAGCGCTCATGCGGCCTCCAAGGGCGTCGCGGGCCTGGCGATGACGGCGACGGGGACGTGTGCCTTGTGCAGCACGCCATTGCTGACGGATCCGAGCAGCGCGCCGATGGCGGGGCCGTGCCCACGCGTCCCCACGACGATCATCGCGGGGTTCGGCGAAGCGTCGAGCAGCGAGGACACCGGTGGCCCGTGCACGAGGTGCTCCTGCACGTCGACGTCCGGGTAGCTCTCCCGGAAGCCGGCCAGCAGCTCGGCAGTCAGCCGGACCTCGTCGTCGGCCACGTCCGCGAGCGGGATGGGCACCGGCCCGTTGGGCACGATGAGCAGGTCGTACGCCGGGATGTCCCACGCATGCACGGCGATGACCGCCCAGCCGCGCCGGCTGGCCTCGTCGAACGCGAAGGCTATGGCGGCCTGGGCCGTATCCGAGCCGTCGACCCCCACCACGACGTCACGAGCCCCCGCAGCCGCGACGCCGCGCACGACGACGACCGGGCACTCGGCGTGGGCGGCCACCTGGGCGCTCACCGAGCCGATCAGCAGGCCGGCGAAGCCGCCGCGGCCGCGCGAGCCGATGACGACGAGGTCAGCCTCCTCGGAGGCCTCGAGCAGGACGCCGCTCGGCCCGCCGATCGTCACCTGCACCTCCACGTCCGTGGCGTCAAGGGTGCCGACCAGCTCGCGCACCTGTTCGCGGGCGCCCTCCTCCATCTGCTCGACGAGCTCCGCGCTCGCGGGCAGGCCGACGCCGAGGCCACCGGTCATGACGGGCGGGAGGATCGCATGCACGACGGTCAGGCCACGCCCCCGGACGGTGGCCTCCTCGGCGGCCCAGGCAGCGGCCGTTGCCGACGCAGGCGAGCCATCGAAGCCGACGACGACACGGCCACGGTAAGGGGAACTGGGAGCCATGGCCTCAGCATGCCCCTTCCGGGGCTCCCTGCCCACGGGGAGACAGGCCCCGACCTAGGGGACCTTGGTCCCTAATGCGGGTGGTCCTGGCGCCGGGTTCGCATGAGGGACTCCTGGACGGCGGACGCCACGAGCGTCCCCTCGGTGTCGAAGAAGAGCCCTCGGGCCAGGCCGTGCCCACCGCGTGCGACCGGCGTGTCCTGGGCGAACAGCAGCCACCGATCCGTGCGGATCGTCGCGTGGAACCACATGGCATGGTCGATCGAGGCCAGCATGAGTTCGTTCGGTTGATAGCTGCCGACGTGAGGTGCCAGCGCAGTGCTGACCATCGTCAGGTCGGACAGGTAGGTCAGGGCGCATGACTGGACCAGCCAGTCGTCGGGGAGTTCCTCGCGAACGCGCACCCAGGCAAGGCGCTCGTACCGCCCGCCGGCAAGCTCCAGCCGCCGGGCCGGATCGGCGACGCGCAGGTCGATGATGCTCGCATCGGGATAGTCCAGCGCCCGCCGCTCCTCGGCACCGATCACGTGCGAGGCGAGCGCGGGGAAGACCTCGACGAGGTCCTCCGGCATGTCCAGGGGCGGAGCCGGGAGCTGGTGCTGCGGGCCATCGTCCTGGGTGGCGAAGGAGGCCGTCATCATGAAGATCGTCTCGCCGTTCTGGACCGCGCGGACGAACCTCGTGGAGAAGGACCGGCCGTCGCGGGGCCGGTCCACCAGGTACGTGATGGACTCCTTGGTACCGCCAGGCCGCAGGAAGTAGCCGTGCAGCGAGTGCACACGCCGCTGGTCAGGGTCGACCGTCCGCCCGGCGGCCATGAGCGACTGCGCGGCTATCTGCCCGCCGTACGCGCGCAGCGGGGCCCCGGAATGGCACCAGCCGGCGAAGATGTCGCGATCGACCTGCTGGAGTTCAACGCGGTCGACGAAGTGCTGCTGATCGACGGGCCCGGTCACCGAGCCGCTCAGATCCCTGCTGCGGTGCGCGCCACGATGTTGTCGTCGGGCAGGGCGAATCCCGCGCGCTCGCACGCCTTCTGGGTCCGGGATGACTGCAGGGCGAAGCTGGCTTGCTCCTTCTTGGTGAGGTCGGACAGCGACTCATCACGGCCCAGGCCCCTGACGGCCTTGCGCATGCGGGTCGCGTTGGCGGCGAACTTCGGGGACAGGCTGCCCTCCTCCTCGGCCGCCTCGCCCTGTCGCACCATGATCCGCAGGAGTCGCGTGAAGTCGGCTCGGGCCTGGGCCTCGGTCATGTCGCCGTCCTGCACCGCGCCGCCCGCATACGTGCTGTTGAGCAGGTCGAGCTCGAAGTAGGCCGCGCACGCCGCCGCTGCGGCTCCGGCCAGCACCGTGTCGCCGCTGGCGCTGCTGCCCGGGCTGGCTGCGTCGCTCGAGGAGGCGTCGCCTTCGCCGGTCGCGTCGTCGGATGAGCACGCCCCCAGCAGCACGGTCCCTGCCACAGCGGCTACGGCCACCGAGATGATCGCGCGCGAACCGACCCTCATCGGTGCCCCCTGACTGGTCGACGATTCTGGCTGCTCCGCTGCACCGGATTGTCCACTATGCCGCGGGCGGGCCGCCCGTGCCGTGGTTTGGCGGAACTAGCGGGTACCGTGGCCCCACCATAGGCACCCTTCGACTGGAGAACCCCATGAAGTTCGCTCGCACGGCCGCCATCGCTGCCGCCTGCCTGTCCGTCGGCCTCCTGGCCGGGTGCGCCAAGAGCCTCGACAGCACGCAGGTGTCGGATGCCATCGACACGGCCCTGACCGATCAGTTCGAGGGCGACTTCACCGTGACCTGCCCCAGCGACATCCCGGCCGAGGCCGGCAATGTGTTCACATGCGACGTGTCCAACGCCACTGATGGCAGCACCGCGACGGTCGAGGTCACCCAGAATGACGCGGAGGGCAACGTGACCTGGGAGGTCGTCTCCACCGGCTAGGGCGCGACAAGTTCGCGGGCTACCCGATCGGGATCCACGCGAGCCTCAACTCGCTGACCCTGACATCCGTGCGCTCAAGCGGCACCGACACGATCTCGATGCCGTCGGCACTGGCCTTCCAGCGCGTGTCGATCGCCTCGACCTCGTCTGCCAGCTCGTCCTCCAGGTCGAGGATCGCGCGACTGACCGTGTTCGCCTTCTCCTGGGCGGCATCGACGCGTGACGCGGATGTCGCGGCGCGACGTGACGCCGTGACGATGCTGCCGCGGCTGCGCCGGCCGCCGAACAGCCCGCCCAGCAAGGTGGCCACCTGTGCCCCGGTGCCGTGCTCGGCCTCATGCCGGGAGGCGGCTCGGGCGCTGGCCGACGCGGCGGTGTCGTATCGCGCGTGCAGGGCGCGCAGCTTGGTGTCGTACTTCGATTGCAGGGCCGCGATGGCGGCATCGGCCTTGTCGCCAGCGGCCTCGGCGCATCGGGCGGCGAACTGCTCGCGGGTCTCCCCGACCCGCGAGTACTGCTTGAGCTCCCGGTTGAGGAGGACCTCGACGGACCGGGTCCGCACGAGGTGGTCGGCCAGCGTGCGCTGAAGCGACGTCCACCAGGCCTTCTTCGCGATGTCGGCGGACGCGAGGCCGTAGGCCAGTGATGACGGCGCCTGGTCGGTGAAGTCCCGGTCGTCGTAGTCGACCGTGGCGAAGTCGGCCCCGCCCGGCATCGCCGGGATGGGGAACAGGACAGCCTCGTATTCCTCGTCGTGCACCAGGTCGACCTTCGTGTCGTCGAACCGCAGGTGCACCCGGGCGATCACTGCTGGTCGGACGTGCGAGCCAGGCGCCGCGCCGATCGTGGCGGCCCAGGGTGCGGCGGGGTCGAGGTAGGACACCCGCACTCCCTCGGCTACTGCTGGTGGGACGGGCGTCTCGTCGTGGCCGGCGACGGGTGCTGCGGTGGACGTGGGCGCGGGTGCGGGTTCGGGCGCGGGTTCAAGCGGTGCGGGGGCAGCTGGCGCCGGTGCCGCAGTGGCGACGAGGCCCAGGTCGGCCAGCAGGCTGATCTCGCTGCGGATGAGCGGTCCGCGCAGGTAGCTCATCGCCCATCGGCTCGTCGTGAGCACGGGAGCGTTGGCGCCGGCCTTCTTCAGCACGAACTGCCGCTTGCCCAGGCTGGAGATGATGTCCCCCAGGGCCGAGACGTCCACGTCGCCGGTCGCACTCGTCAGCCCGTCGACCAGGCGGGCCTTGTCCCGCTCCGTCTGCAGCCGGCCGATGAGCCACGTGCCCGCGTTGGACAGTGCCTTGTAGTCGACGTCCACCGGGTTCTGGGTCGACAGGACGACGCCCACGCCGAATGCCCGGGCCTGCTTGAGCATCACCATGATCGGCTTCTTCGTCGGCGGGTTGGCCGTCGGCGGGAGGTAGCCGGCCACCTCGTCCATGTAGAGAAGGGCGCGCAGGTCCGATGCCCCGCCCTGGCGACGGGTCCACGTCACGAGCTTGGACAGCACGAGAGCCGTCACCGATGAGCGTTGCTCGTCGGACAGGTGGGCCGTGGTGACGATGGCGCACCGCGGACGGCCGTCCGGCGTGCGCAGCATGGCGCCGATGTCGATCGGGTCGCCGGCGAGCCAGGTCGCGAAACCGGGGGAGGCCAGCAGCCCGTTGAGCCGCACGGCGAACTGCGCCCGGTCGGCCGATGGGAAGAACTGGTCGAGCTCGAGGACGCCGAGCTTGCGCAGCGGGGGCTGCTGCACCTGGCCCAGGAGAGTGGCGAGGTCGAGGTCGCGGCCGGCGTTCCACGAATCGGCCATCAGGGCCGAGAGGAGGACGTGCTCACGCGAGGCCAGCGGGTCCGCGTCGATGCCGAGCATGCCCAGCAGGCTCGACACGTAGCTCTCGATCTCGTCGGCCGTGTCCTCGGGGTCGGCGTCGGCCGCGGGAGCCTGCAGGGATCCGACGATGTTCAGCTGACGGCCCGCGGTCGATCCCGGCGTGTAGACCTCGAACTCGACGGCAGCCCGAAGGCTGGCCAGCCGCGTCTGGTCGATGCCCCAGCCAGCGAGTCCCTCGCGCCACGTCGTCGCCTGCTGGGCCGCGTACTCGGCGGCGGGCACCCCGGCCTTGGCCACGTCGCCAGGGTTCAGCCAGGGCTCGAAGTCCGACGGGGCCAGGGCGGGAAAGGTGAGGCAGAGGTTGGTTAGGTCGCCCTTGGGGTCGATAGCGAGCACGGGGACGCCGGCCGACAGGCACTCCTCGATGACGACGACACCCATGCCCGTCTTGCCGGACCCGGTCATGCCCACGATCACGCCGTGCGTGGTGAGGTCGGCCGAGGAGATCAGGGTGTCGGCGTCGGTCTTCTCGTGGGTCGCGGGGTCGAGCATCCCGCCGATGCGCAGGTCAGGCATGCCGCCCACCTAAGCACGCCCGGGCCGACCATGGGATCAGACGGGTGCCGCGGCCCTATCCTGACCGGATGCACAGGGCCGCGGCAGGCCCGACCCTGCCGGAGTTGCGCGTCTCCGGCTACCGGCACGTGCTGGGCATGCCGGGGCCGGTCTGGACGATGGCACTCTGGTACGCGGCCGTGGCCGTGGTCCTCTCCCTGTCCCTCGTCGTGCCCCTGAACGCGCGGGCCGAGCCCGCCATCCGGGCCACCCTCCTCGTCTATGCGCTCCTCGTGTTCGCCAGCCTCCTCGTGATGAGGCAGCGCACGCCGGAGTGGTACATGCGGCTGCAGATCGCGATCGCCATCGCCGGAGCCCTGTGGCTGATCTACGCATCGCGCACCCAGGAAGGCGCCGTCACCGCGTCGATGGCCCTGATCATCGCCGCGACCTACACCGGCTTCTGGTTCCCCGTGCGGATCGGGCTGGGCTACGTGATCGCCTCGTCGGCGGGGTTCCTCCTGGCGCTGTCGCTGTCGGAGAACGTGCCGCGACTGCTCGTGCCCTGGTTCCTCGTCACCATCATCATGATCGGCCTGGTCCTCACGCTGAGCTCCCTCGTGCAGCAGATGGACCGGCAGCTGGTGACCGATCCGCTGACCGGCCTGCTGAACCGCACCGCGATGTTCCGCATGGCCGAGCGGTCGCGATCCCTCACCAGGGCTGGCGGCGCGGTCGTCGTCATCGACCTCGACCGCTTCAAGTGGGTGAACGACCGGCAGGGCCACGATGCCGGCGACAGGGTACTCAGCGAGTTCGGCATCGCGATGCTGGACGTGACTCCCGCGGGCGCGCTGGCCATCCGGAGCGGCGGGGATGAGTTCGTGCTCCTGCTGCCGGGTGGCGACGAGGCGCTGGCCCTCGCGCTGATCACCCGGCTGCGCGAAGGGACGGCGGTCCCGTGGTCCTTCGGGATCTCTCCGTGGTCGGCGGGCGAACCGCTCGACCTCGCCCTGGCCCGCGCCGACAAGGCGATGTACGAGCAGAAGGACTCGCGACGCGACTAGGGTCGGCGCACCCGACCAGGAGGAGTGATGATGGCCGACGCAACTGCTGCCCCGGAGCCCGAGCGCGACGACCAGCGACGCATGATCGCCAGCCAGGGCGTCGTCCTGGCCGCGGCGATCGTGCTCGGGCTGGCCGCGATCCTCACCGCATGGGGATCGTTCAAGGCCGCGCTCGAGAGCGGCAACGTCACCAAGGGCTACGCGGCGCAGCAGGCACTCATCGCCAGTGCCAACGACATCTACGCCCAGTCGGACCAGGCCAGCTCCCTCGAGCAGCAGTTCTTCCTGACCTACGCGATCAATGCATCCGAGGGCAACGAGGGCGCCGTGGCCTACCTGGAGACGACGATGCCCGACGACCTCGCGGCCGTCGTGATCTGGTGGGTCGACCAGCCGGTCGAGACGTCGCCGCCCACGCCCTTCGTCCCGGAGAACCCGGAGTACGCCAACCTGAGCAGCCAGTTGCTCCTGGCCGAGGGCAACCTCGCCATGGATGACGCCGAGGCTGCCCGCGCGACGGCCGTGGCCGCTGGCGAGGTGGGCGACCGGTACGGGCTGGCCAACGTGTTCTTCGCCATCGTCCTGTTCCTCGCCGGCATCGCGACACTCCTTGAGCGGCGCCTCGTGCAGATGGGTCTGCTCGCCCTCAGCATCGTCATCCTCGCCATCGGCGCCGTGATCCTGGTGACCACGACCGGCTGGACGGCCGTCAGCTGACCCCGCTCGTCCGGCGCGCGATCTCAGGCGTGTGGGGAACCGGGGCGATCTACGACCACGGCGCGCAACTCGTCGAGTGGACGCCGGCCGGTCACCCGGGCGTCCTGTTCCTCAGCCGTCACGCGCGCTTCGAGCCAGGGTCCGCCATCCGCGGCGGGGTGCCGATCGTCCTGCCGTGGTTTGGTGCCGGTCTTTCTGGTGACCGCACGCCGGCGCACGGCTTCGCCCGGCTGTCGACATGGCAGTTGGTCGCCGAGCACGCCGACGCCGGTGGCGATGCCGAGGTGGCCTACACGCTGTCGTCGGATGAACCCCGGCTGCGCGCCGACTACCGGGTGATCCTCGGACGGGACCTTCGCGTGCGACTGACCGTGGAGAACACCGGCGACGAGTCCGTCAGGTTCGAGGAGGCTCTGCACACCTACCTCGCGGTGGGCGACGCGACTCGGATCAACCTGACCGGACTCGATGGCGCGGAGTACCTCGACCAGGCGGCGCCCGGGGGGCTGGTGCGCGCACGCCAGCAGGGCGACGTCAGCATCACGAGCGAGGTGGACCGGATCTATGACTCCACGGCCGCAGTCACGATCGTCGACCCCTCGCTGCAGCGGACGATCGAGGTCTCCAAGCGCGGATCGGCAAGCACGATCGTGTGGAATCCGTGGCGCGAGAAGGCGGCTGCCCTCGCCGACTTCGGCGACGACGAGTGGCGCCGCATGGTGTGCGTCGAGTCGGGCAATGTGCGTGATGCCGCGGTCACGCTCGTCCCGGGCCAGCGGCACACGCTGGAGGTCCTGATCAGCGTCTGCGCGACGGTATGTTGAGTCGCATGGCAGAGCCGGGGATCGCGCCGGATTCGGTGGCGCGCTGCATCATCGTGGTCGGCACGCGGCCCGAGGCCATCAAGGTGGTCCCGGTCATCCTGGAACTCCAGCGCTCGCCGTACATCGAGCCGCTCGTGGTCTCGACCGGCCAGCACCGCGAGCTGGTTGCGTCGGTCCTCGGCCTGGCCGGGATCGAGCCAGACGTGACCCTCGACGCGGGCCGGGAGGGCCAGACGCTGAACAGCATCACCCATGCCGTCATCGAGGGCTTCGAGGAACTGCTCTACGACCTCCGCGGTGGCGCCCCCGAGCGCCGCACCCGGCCGCGGCTCACGTCGCCATTCTCCAAGGGCAGGCCGCAGTTCCCCGGCTTCACGATGGTCCACGGCGACACCACCTCGGCCCTCGCGGCTGGGCTCGCATCCGCGTATGCGCGGCTGCCGGTGTTCCACCTGGAGGCGGGCCTGCGGACCGGCAACCTCCTCTCGCCGTTCCCCGAGGAGCTCAACCGCCGCCTGCTCTCGCACCTGTCCTCCTTCCACCTGGCCCCTACTCTCGCGAACAAGGAGTCCCTCATCCGCGAGGGGATCAAGGGCGACACCATCTTCGTCACGGGCAACACCGGCATCGACGCGCTGCAGTGGGCCGCTGCCCTCGACGAGCCCTGGCCGGACCCCCGCCTCGAGGGGATCGATGATGGGCGGATCGTCATCGCCGTCACTGCTCATCGGCGGGAGAACTGGGGCGACGGATTGCGTGGCATCGCCGAGGGCATCGCGCGGATCTGCCGGGCCCGCCCCGATGTCACGGTCGTTCTGCCGCTGCACCCCAACCCCCGCGTACGAGCGGAGCTCACCGCGGTGCTGGACGCGATCCCCAACGTCATCCTTACCGACCCGCTCGACTACGTCGCGTTCGCTCGACTGCTCAAGGTCGCGACCCTCGCCATCACCGACTCGGGGGGCATCCAGGAGGAAGGCCCCAGCATCGGCACTCCCGTCCTCGTGTGCCGCGAGACCACGGAGCGACCTGAAGGAGTGGAGGCAGGAACCCTGCGGCTAGTGGGGACCGACCCCGACGTGATCGAGCAGGAGGCCCTTGCCCTGCTCGACAATCCACTGGAGTACGCCCGCATGCGCGCCGCCGAGAACCCGTTCGGCGACGGGCACGCGGCCGAGCGGATCGTCGGTGCCTTCGAGCACCTCATCTTCGGCGGGCCGCCCCCGCGCCCGTTCGGCTCCGACTTCAGCCGCCTGTCCGTCATCGAGATGGCCGGCTACGAGACATTCGACGAGGAGGACGACAGCGTCGAGGGAGCCGAGGAGTGACCTGGCGCAGCAGGATCGTCGCGTTGGCCGTGGCCGCCGTGGCCGCGCTGCCGAGCGTGGTCGCCGGGGCCGGACCCGCGGCCGCCGAGTCCACAAGCACCCTGACCTGGGCACCGCTTCCGTTCACTCCGACGATCACCGGGGCATCCGGGCAGGCGGCCGTCACGCTCACGCTGCCGGCCGAGGCGAGCCCCGTCAGGTTCGTGGGGGAGGTGCGCAGCAGCTACGTCGACGATGGCACGATCGTGATCACGCTCAACGGCCGGCGGGTGGCCGAGGTGCCCGCTCGCACGGGCGGTGGCGTGAGCGTGTCCGTGTCTGGCGCCGACATCGAGAACGGCGTCGTGGTGGTGGGGATGTACGCCGACCTGGACCCGCAGCTTGACTGCTTCGTCGATGACACGTCGGCGGCCACCCTCGTCGACGGCGCGGTGAGCTATGCCCACGACGTGGAAGCGCCGACCACGATCGGCGGCTTCCTGAGCGACGGCGTGCAGAACCTCACCGTCAATGTGGGGGCAGGCGCGACCCTTGCCGAGCAGCAGGACGCCCTCGATGCCGTCGCGGCGCTGGCCTATAGATACCGCCCCCCGGCCGTGGTGCGGCTGGTCGTGGCCGATGAGCCTCCCGAGAGCGACTACCTGAATCGCGTCGTCGTCGTGCGTGCCGATGCCGCTGCCCAGGACGCAGCAGCATCGGGTGCTGCCGCCACGACCGGCGGCACCCTTGAGGTCAGCCCGGAGGGGCTCCTCCTGGTCACCGGTCCACCGGCGGCGCTGTCGGCCACGGCTGTCGCGCTGGCCGACCCTGCGCTGCGGCTGGTCAACGTGCCGACGCTGGGCAGCGTGACCGGCACGGCCGATTGGTCGCCGGCCAGCGCGTCGACGACGCTGGCTGCCCTCGGGACCGGACCGCTGTCCTTGAGCGGCGTCGGCAGGGTGCAAGGCCTCGTGGGCATCGGCCAGCCGGCGTTCGGCCAGCCCGTCTCGGCCCTGTCGCTGGACGTCGTGGGCGTCGTCACCGACCTCCCGGCAGGTGCCACCGGCCGGATCGACTTCCTCTGGAACGGCGTGCTCGTCGAGTCCCGGGACATGACGAACGACACGGCCGTCGATGTCGGGATCGACCTGGCGGCCGAGCAACTCCTGCGGGACAACACGCTCACCATCCAGCTCTCCTACGTGCCGCCTTCCGGCGAGTGCACGCCGCCACCGTTGCCGGCCCGGCTGGATATCGATCCCGCCCTGAGCACGGTGACGCCGACGTTCGGAGACTCGCTGCCCCCCGGCTTCGAGCGGTTCCCCCAGGTACTGGGGCCGACCGTGCCGGTCGTGCTGTCGACGGCCGGAACCCCGGCTCAACTGCTTCAGCAGGCAGGCGACCTGGTGGCCGGCCTGGCGGCTGCTACCCCCGAACAGCTCACGACGAGCATCCGCACCCTCGAGCAGTTGCTCGATTCCGACGCCGCAGGGGTAGTCGTCGGTGCATCCGGTCCGCTCACCCAGCAGTTGGCGGCCCCGTTCGCGGTGGGGACAGTCGTCGAGGTCACCGGCAGCTCGGCACCTTTCTCGGCCGGATTGCGCGGCCCGCTGGCTTTGGGGCAGGCCTACGACGACGGCACTCGAGACCTCATGCTGCTAGGGCCGCTGCCATCGAGTCCTGATGATGCGGGGACCGCCGCCGCTATTGCGCTGACCGATCGATTCGCAGGTCAGGTCGCCGCGGGCCCGTTCCGTTGGGCGGCCCTGTCTGGCCGAGTCATGGTGATGACGGCATCGGGCCAGCTCCAGTCGGTTCCCCTGCCACCAGCCCCAAGCGGCGTCGTCAGCATGGCCAGCCTGCTGGTGATCGGGATCATCGTCACGCTGATCATCATCGCCGGGCTCATCCTGTGGAGCTTCAACAAGCCCAAGGAACCAGCACCGACGGTGCCCGGTGCCGCGATCACGTCGTAGCGATCCCCCGTGAATCCGCTCTACTGGATCGCGTTCCTCGGCTACTACGTAGCGCTGTTCAGCGTCCTGCTCGGAGCCACCTGGACGGTGGTGCTGTACGTCTCCGGCAATCGCTACCTGCGCGAGTGGGACCAGCGGCCTGAGGGCGACGAGTCTGAGTACCTCTGGGTCTTCCTGGTTCCCGCGCTCAACGAGGCGGTCACCATCGCCGACAGCGTCGCGCGCCTGCGCGCCGTCGAGGCGACGTTCCGCATCATCATCGTGATCAACGACGGATCCGATGACGACACCGCCGCTGTACTCGAGCGGATCGACGGCCCCGACCTGGTCGTGCTCACCCGCGTCCCGCCCAACGCGCGCAAGGGCAAGGCCAAGGCGCTCAACAACGCGTACCACTACCTGCGGACCGAGGTGCTCACGACCGAGCGCTACCGGCACTGGACCGACAACAAGGTGATCCTCGGCATCGTCGACGCCGACGGCCGGCTGGACGCCCACGCCCCCAGCCAGGTATGTCGGCACTTCGACATCCCGCGCGTCGGCGGGGTGCAGGCGAACGTGCACATCTACAACCGGGACAGCTACCTCACCCGGATGCAGGAACTGGAGTTCAAGGTCTTCGGCGGGCTCTACCAGGTGGGGCGATCGAGGTGGGGAGTCGGCTTCATGGGAGGCAACGGCCAGTTCAACCGGCTGGCGGCGCTTGCTTCTGTGGCCTCCGAGGAGGGCCCCTGGTCGGACTACCTCACCGAGGACCAGGAACTCGGGCTCCGCCTGCTGTCTCGCGGCTGGTACGGGGAGCAGGCCAACTCCACGTTCGTCGACCAGCAGGGCCTGAACAACCTGCGCCGCCTCTACCGGCAGCGGGCTCGCTGGATGCAGGGCAACCTGCAGGTCGTCGCGAAGGCACGGCGACTGCACGCGCACTACCTGTCCGGGATCCGGCGGATCGACGCGCTGATCAGCCTGCTGCTTCCGATCTTCAACCTCATCGTGGGGACGGCCGTGGTCGCCGCGCTCGCCCTGTGGATCTTCCTCGGCGTGCCCTTCCTGCCCTTGGACCGGGTCTGGCTGACGGTCTTCTTCGTCCTGCTCGCGATCGGGCCGGTGAGCATCGGGGTCATGGTCATCGCTCGCGGGCGAGGATGGCGGGGAGGGCTCAGCGCCATCCTCGCGATGGGTCCCTACCTCGCCTACACCTGGCTCATGTGGCCGGTGGCCTTCCTCGGCCTGTACAACACGCTGCGGCGCAAGCGCGGCTGGGTGAAGACGGCACGCGAGGCGATCGTCACACCCGCCACGGCTGACGGATCCCCGACTTAGCGGCGGGCAACGGCAGGATGTCGCCATGGAGACCCTCGCCGCTGCCCACGTCGCTTTCATCGTGCTGCCCTTCCTCATGGCCTTGGTGTTCCGGCGGCACAGCGAGCCCTTCGCCGCGCGGTTGCTCGACTCGTTCCTGTTCATCGGGGTCGGCGTGCAGGGTGTGCTGGACGGCCTCCAGCAGGTGACCGGCGGTGAGGAGGTCGCTGAGTACGTGGGGTGGGCGTACAGCCCCTTCGTCGGAGAACTCGGCACCATGAACCTCGCATTCGGGATCCTCGGCCTGCTGTCGCCGTGGGCATCGCGTGGCTGGAAGCTGGCCACGGCCCTGGGCTACGGGCTGTTCCTTGCCTGGGCCGCGGTGGGCCACATCGTCGATGCGGTCGGCGGCAACACGGCGATCGGCAACGTCGGCCCGACGCTGTGGTCCGACATCGTCATCCCCGTGGCCCTGCTCGTCCTCGTCATCGCCACTCGAGGGCACAACAGGCGTGGTGCGCGCGCGCACTAGCCACCGGCATGATTGCCTTGGCCGGTGAACACCATCCTCGACCTGCCCCTCCACCCGCTCGTCGTGCACGCCGTCGTGGTGCTGCTACCGCTGTCGGCACTGGCCCTCGTGGCCATCGTGCTCGTTCGGCCCTGGCGCGGGACGTTCGGCTGGGTCACCATGGCCGGCCTCGTCATCGGCACCGGTTCGGCCTTCGTCGCCAAGCAGTCCGGCGAGGCACTGGCCGAGCGACTGGGCCGGCCCGCCCAGCACGCTGACCTCGCCACCTGGCTGCCGTGGCTGGCGCTCGTGCTGCTTCTCGTGGCCGCCGCGTGGTTCCTGCTGCAGCGGCGTGAGCGGCGCGAGGCCCCGGTGGGATCGTCGGGAGCCGTGCGGGTGCTCGGCATTGTCTCGGTCATCCTGGCCCTCGGCACTGTCGCGCTGACGGTGGCGGTGGGCCACACCGGAGCCACGGCGGTGTGGGGGAGCACGTTCGCGGACGCCACCCCGGCGGCCACTCCTTCGACGAGCCCCTCGTCCAACTCGTCGGCGAGCGCGTCTGCCGGGCCCATCGGGATCACCATGGCGGACGTGGCGTCACACGCAGCGACCACGGACTGCTGGGCGGTGGTCGAGGGAACCGTCTACGACCTGAGCACGTGGGGAGCCGAGCACCCCGGCGGGCCCGAGGTGATCGCGCCGCTGTGCGGGACGGATGCCACAGCGGCATTCACAACCCAGCACGACGGGCAGGCGGAGCCACGGCAGATGCTGGCCGGCTTCGAGGTCGGAGCCCTCGCCGCCGGCTAGGAGTCTGGCCGGCCTACTCCGCGCTCCGGCGCTGGGCGGAGCGGTAGGCCTTCTGCTCATACATGCCCCCGTCGGCACGGGCGACGGCCGCGTCGTAGGACTCCCCGGCCGGCCAGGCGGCAACGCCGTAGGACCACTCGAGTTCCGTCGCTGCGCGCAGGCGCCGGGCCAGGTCGAGGCTGGCCGCCTCGTCGGTGCCGGGGAGGATGAGGACGAACTCGTCGCCACCGGTGCGCAGGGCGATGTCGGCCGGCCGCATCATGCCGCGCAACGCCGTGCTGAACTGCTGCAGCGCCACGTCACCGGCCAAGTGGCCCTCGCGGTCGTTGATCGCCTTGAACCGGTCGAGGTCGATGACCATGAGGGTCCGAGGCTGTGCCATGGCGGCACGGTCGGTGTCCGCGTCGACGATCGTGGCCAGCCCGGAACGGTTGAGCAGCCCGGTCAGCGGGTCGGTGACCAGTTGCCGCTGCATGTGCGACACGAGGGTGCCGAACGACAGCAGCAGCCCGAGGCTCAGTGCCGTGATCAGCGCCCACGGGACGAGCAGGAGTCCCACGCCGTCCGTCACCATCTTGGGGGCATAGACGCCTAGGAGCGTGGCCGAGGCGATCGCCATGTCGAGGACGGCGATGCGGATGGGGAACCAGAAGCCCATGTAGGCAGCCACGGCGATCAGGTTGATGGCGGTCGTCACAGCGCCTACCGGCATGAGGGCGACATGCACGAGCCACAGCGTGGCCACGATCGCGACCCAGGCCTGCACGTGCAGGAACCACGTCGGAGTTCGGTCGCGCATCACCAGCGACGCGATGACGACCCCGATCGCGTACGCCAGGACGACCAGGCGGGCGGCCGTGGGGGCATTCACGTTCATGGGGAACAGCACCGAGATGACGAGGACCCCGGCCCCCGCGGCGAACCACAGCGCCATGGTCCAGACGGGCCCGGGCATCCCCAGGATCCGTCGGTTGCCGATGGCCAGGGGACCGCGATACGCGACCCTGGCGGCGGCCTGTGGTTCCACGCCCGAACCGTACCCCGCCCATCGGGGAGGGCAATATCGGCTCGACCGGCGCCCACCCGTCACAATGGGTAGGTGGAGCCGCGCATCCCGGTACGCCTGCTCGTCGCGCTAGCGACCGGCCTGGCAGGGCTTGCCTGGGGCCAGCAATCGGCCCAGGCGGCCACGGCGCCACCCTCCGCGCCGTTGAGCGCCCATCTGGCCGAGCGGATCGACGACGACTTCTCTGGTTACGGCCGGGGCGTGCTCGACGACGGGCAGCGCCTCGGACCGTGGCGGGTGGTCTTCGACGGAAACTACGGCGGACCCAGTGTGCACGTCCGCGGCGGTCTGCTCAGGCTGCGGCCGCAACCGGCCCGGTCCTCGGGCCAGACGTTCGCTGCCCTCGTCGTCTCGCGGAAGGAGTTCGACGCCGAGGCGCTGCACGTCAGCGCGACCTGGGTCACCCAGGCGCATACCCGCACCGGGAAGCCGAACCCCTGGGAGGTGGGCTGGCTGGTCTGGGACTACGAGGACAATGACCACTTCACCTACCTTGTCCTGAAGCCCAACGGCTGGGAGGTGGGCCGACGCGACCCGGCGTTCCCCGGCGGCCAGCGCTTCATCGCCGACGGCACGAGCCCGCGGACGAGGCTCGGGCTGGTGCGCACCGCGACGGTGGACCGGATCGGCACCGAGACGACCGTGCGCGTGGATGGGACGGTGCTGGCCTCGTTCGAGGTGGGCGCGGGCGAGACGAGCGGGGCGGTCGGCATGTACTGCGAGGACTCGGTGGTCGACTGGCTGGCGATCAGCGCATCCACCGGAGAAGGCGTCAGCGACCGAATCCCTTGAGCACCTGGGCCGGGCTGACGAACGTGTAGCCCAGGCCCTCGATGCCGTCGACGACCTTGGCCAGCATGCTGGGCTCGTAGAACGAATGCATGAAGAAGGACGCGATCCCGTCGCGCACGACAAGCTGGGCGGCAGCACGCCGCACGAGCTCGGCCGGCAGGACCTTGTCGGCCACCGGGACATCGAGTTCGAGGTGGCCGAGGTTCTCCGGCAGGACCGTGGAGCCGTAGACGTCGACGACCTCGTAGGGGAAGTACTGGTCGAGGAAGCGCGACGTGTCGACGTTGCCGGTCAGGTACCCCGAGAACAGCAGGTCCCGCTCGTACCGGGCGTCGAATCGCGGCCCGAAGGCCTCGTAGTCCACGGCCGACGCGGTGTAGTGCGGGGTCTCCCAGATCGTGGGCCGGGGCAGGCCAGCCGCGACCATGGCCCGGATGGCGGCATTGGCCCGTTTCGTGGCCCAGGCCCGTGAGTCCACAGCCACTGGGCCGACGAGGACGGCGTTGCCATCCTCGTCCAGCCGGGTCTGGAAGAACTCGTAGTCGGTGCCGGTCCTC
Organism: Actinomycetota bacterium; assembly: GCA_030645615.1. Taxonomy (GTDB): domain Bacteria; phylum Actinomycetota; class Actinomycetes; order S36-B12; family S36-B12; genus UBA10649. The sequence continues at coordinate 81,114 of JAUSNB010000054.1, forward strand.
CCGTTGAACGGGTTCTTCAGCGCCTTGTACTGGTGGGTGTAGCCGTGCGCGATCAGGGTGCCACCGCGCCTGCTCATGTACTTCAACGCGGCCACCACCTCGGGCCGGTCGGCGAAAGCCAGCCGTTTCGGCGCCCCCGCGGGAGCGAGGGGATCCACCCACAGCGGGATCACGCCGACGCTGAACGGGATCCGGCGCTTGTGGAGGACGTCGGCCAGCGCGCGGAGGTTCGCCGGGTCGCTGGCAGGGGACACGTCCTCGATCCGGACGAGCGCACGGTGCCGCACGGTCGTGGCGGGCGCGAGCAGGTCGAACAGGAGGTCGGACACGATGAGGTAGCGATCGGACTCGGTCGGGTAGCTGAACGGGACCTCGCCGATATAGGTCAGGTTCCCGGACCGCACCGCCCACGGGAACGCCGTGCCGTTCGCGCGCTTCGCCTGGGCCAGGACGGTCATCTTCGCCGGGTCCGTGATGAGGACGTCCATGACCGGCCCGCTGGCGGCGCTGTTCCGGTCGAGCGTCCGCCCCTTGTAGACCACCTCGTCGATCGCTGCGGGGTCGTAGCCCTTGTACTGCCATCCGTAGCGGTCGGCGAAGAAGCCGGGCACGTCGTCGGCGGCTGCCCGGTTGTGCAGCTCCCAGATGTTCGCCCCCAGCCACATCGTCGGGGTGCCTCCGGCCAGGACGTCGTCCAGGAACGAGGCCGGCAACGACTCGTCGTAGGTGGAGCCGATGTAGATCACGCCCGTGTAGCCGTCCATGTCGCCCGGGCGGTAGTCAACGACGGGCTTGGCGGTCGAGGTCCCGAAGTGGCCGGCCAGGTTGCTGGCGACCTGCGCGTAGATCTCGCCCAGCCACCCCCACTCGCCGCCCTTGTCGTACAGGACCAGCGTGCGCGCGGTGGCCGGTGCGGCCGTGGCCGTGCTGGCGGATGGGAGGGCCAGGGCCAGGAGCGCGGCGGCCATGGCCCCGACCAGCACGAGGACGGTCAAGGTCCGTCCCGTCCGGGGGCGTCTGCGCGGCTGGGTCACGTCGTCCACGCTAACCCAGCGACCTGGCCTTTCCCGCATGGCGGCCGGCCGGCTTGACGGCCTGTGGCATCCTCTAGAGAGGCATACAGGCATCGGAGGACCCATGTTCCGCAGGCAGACCGCGCTGGCAGCGGTCGTACTCATGCCCGTTGCTTTCGCGCTGACCGTGGGCCAGGCGCTGGCGGCCGGCACGGGGTCAGCGACTACCCCGACGCTCAACATCACCTACACGGTCAACGACATCGCGTTCGATGGGCCGGATTGCGTTCAGGTGCCCTTCTCGGTGAACTACACCTACACCGGCGGCCCCAACGGATACGTGCTCATTGACCTGTCGTACGCGGGGTCCAGCGCGAAGGTGCAGGGCCAGCTCATCTTCGTGGAGACCATCGACGAGCCGACCGGCACCAAGGCCGGCGAGATGTCGTTCTGCCCCAACCACTACGTGTCGAACCGTGGCCCCCTGCGCGTCACCGGCGTGCTGGTGTCGCCGCGGCCCAACGGGGTCACGGCCGCGCTATCGCCCTCGACCCTCACGGTGACCCAGAACCCCACCCGCATGTCGCGCGTTCGGGTCAAGCAGGCCAATGGCGTGTGGGTCCTGTCGGGCACCGCGGTGGCGAGCACCCTCACGAAGGGCCGCATGGGTGCTGGGGGCAAGATCACCATCCAGCTCAGGAAGAAGGGCGCCAAGAAGTGGGTGTCCGGCGAGGTCCTGGCGCCCGACCAGTTCGGCCAGTGGACGACCGTGTCGGCGATCAGCACGCTGACGTACCCGCGTGGCACCGCCTTCCGCGCGGTCCTGACGGACTGCAAGTGGTGCTCGAACGCGCAGCAGTCGGGCCGGCTCGGCTAGTCGCGAACGGTCACGACCCGCGGAGCTTGACGACGACGGTCCGTGACGGCCGTCCGCCGGCCACCGCGTAGAACCGCGCCTTGGTGGATGAGCCCACCTTGACGGTCGCCTTCCAGCGGTACTGGATCGTCGAGGTGACGGTCTTCACGAGCTTCACCGTTCCGTCAGCGAGGTTCACCCGGTAGACCGTCACGGTCATGCCTGGCAGCGGCGTGCGACCTCGCAGATTCGCTTGGTACTTCTTCTTGTTGTCCGGCTGGGTGACGAGCCGTCCCTTGATGGTGACCCGCGAGGTGGCGGTGGCGCTCGCGACCACGGTCCCGGACGATGCCGATGCCACGCTGCTGCCGACGGCGTTCGTCGCGACCACGGTGACGGTGTAGGGCGTGTTGTTGGCGAGCCCGGTGATGGTGCAGGCGGTGCCGGCGACCTTGCACGTCGCGCCGCCCGGCGAGGCGGTCGCGGTGTAGTTGATGATCGGGCTGCCGCCGGTGTTGGCCGGCGCCGTCCAGCTGACGGTGGCGGACTTGTTCCCCGGCGCCGTCGCCACGGCGGTCGGCGGGTTCGGGACGGTGGCCGGCGTGACCGGCGACGAGGCCAGGGACGCAGTGCCGGCTCCGGCGGCGTTGTTGGCGGTCACGGTGAAGGTGTAGGGGACACCGTTGACGAGGCTGCCCACCGTGCAGGTCAGCGTGGGCGCAGTGACGCTCGAGCATCCGGTGCCGCCCGAGGGAGACGACGTCACGGTGTAGCTCGTGACGGCAGATCCGTTGACGTTGGCCGGGGCCGCCCACGAGACGACGGCCTGCGAGCTGCCCACCGGGGTGAGGCCGTTGATGCCCGCGTACGCGACGACCGCCGTCGGCGCCCCGGGGGTGGTGAACGGGGTGACGGGGCTGGACGGGCTGGATGCCGCCCCCGTGCCCACGGTGTTGGTGGCCGTCACGGTGAAGGAGTAGCTGGTGCCCACTGTCAGGCCCGTGACGGTGCAGCTCAGCGTGGGCAGCGCGGGGGAGCAGGTCTGCCCGGCGGAGGAGGTCACGGTGTACGCGGCGATCGTGGAGCCGCCCGTGTCGGACGGCGCATTGAAGAAGATGGTCGCGGACGCGTTGCCCGCGGACACTCCCGTGATCGTCGGGGCGCCTGGCACGCTGGACCGGCTGAACACGGAGGTCGCGAAGGCGGTTCCGGTCGCGATGTCGACGAACGTCCCCGGCCCGGTCGCCGACGTGCCCGTGTAGACCGAACCGGGCTCGTTCGCCTGCACCGTCGTCTGGTTGCCGAGGCCGCCGCTGGTTCCCGCGCCCCAGCAGTAGCCGCCTCCGTCGCTCGTCACGGCGCACACCGTGAGGCTGCCCGCGCTGATCTTCGTGATCGACTTCCCCGAGAGCACGCCGCCCGTGTACACGGCGACGGCTGAGTTGGTCGTCGTCGCCAGTGTGTTGCCGAGTTGGCCACTGGTGCCCAGGCCCCAGCAGTAGCCGGTTCCGGCGGAGGTGGCCGCGCAGGTGAAGGCGCCGCCACCCGTGATCGAGGTGGCCGTGCTCGGCAGGCCGACCACGGTCACGGACGTCGTGCTCGTCGCCGAGGCGCTGTTGCCCAGCTGGCCGCTGGTCCCCAGGCCCCAGCACTGGGCCGAGCCGTCCGTGGCCACGACGCAGGAGTGGCTGGCTCCGGACGCGATGTCGCTCGGTGTCACGGTCGTCACTGTTCCGGTCACGGCCACAGGAAAGTCGCGCTCCGTGGCGGTCCCGTCCCCCATTTGGCCTGTCGTATTGATGCCCCAGCAGTGCGTCTTGGTGGCGCTGGCGGGCGTGATGGCGCACGAGAAGGAGGTGCCCGCGCTCACGTCCGTGGCCGTCGTGCCCGCGAGGGTGCCGCCGGACACCAGAAGCGGGACGTTCGATGACCCCGCAGTAGTCCCCTGGCCCAGTTGACCTTCAGTGTTGTTGCCCCAGCAGTACACGGTCCCTGTGGACGTAAGCGCGCAGGCGTGGTCGTCGCCGGCGCTGACCTGGGTGACCTGCAGGCTCGCCAGGGCACCGGCGACGGCCACCGGGAAGGTGGAGTCGGCGCTCGTGGCGTTGCCCAGCTGGCCGAGGGTGCCCTCGCCCCAGCAGAAGACCCGGCTGCTGGCGGCTGTGCCCGCGTTGGCCAGGGCGCAGGCGAAGTCTGTCCCGGCGGCCACGCTCGTCAGCGTCCTGCCTGACAGGGCGCTACCCATGGTCACGGCCACGGGGTAGTTGAACGTCGCCGTGCTCGAATTGCCCAGTCGCCCGCTGGTGCCCAGGCCCCACGAATAGCCCGTGACGGTGGCCGCCGCGGCCGCGGGCTCGGCGGTGACGACCACGTTGAGGAACGCCCCCACGAGCGCAACGCTCAAGGCCGTCGCTGGCCAGCGGCGACGGCTGCGAGGAATGCGCCCGTGGGGAACGCCACGGGGCGAATTCACGCTCTCAGGCTAACGACGGCGGGCGCGTGCGCCCCGTATGGCGCGCAGGGGCAAGGGGGGCAATTCGTGAGGCGGGACGCCCGGAATGGGACGGTTCATGAGTGCGCCCGGAGGGACTTGAACCCCCAGCCAACCGGGTAGAAGCCGGTCGCTCTATCCATTGAGCTACGGGCGCGCGATGCCCCAGTGTCTCGCACGAACGGCTTCGCGGCGTGAAGCCGGGTCCCGCGCCGTTGCGAGGATAGGGTGGGCTGCGGCCGCAAGGAGCACCGGAACGGGGACTGGACCGAGGAGGCGTGGCGGTGAGCATTCGCGGCGTCCTCATCTTCGTCTTCGGCGTCCTGTCGGTTCTGGGTCTCGTGGCGCTGGGCCTGGCCGTCGGCATCCTGTACCGGCCGGCAGCTGAGGTTGTCCTCAGCGACCTGCGCATCGACACGCTCGTCGAGCTGCCGTGGGGTGCCCCGGTGGCCGGCTTCGTCGTCATCCCCGTTGACGATGTCGTCGACCGGCTGACCGAGATCCTCATCGGGGTCCTCGGCCTGCTCGTCCTCCTGCTGGTGCTCGCGCCCTGGCTGGTCTACCGCTGGGCGGTACGCCCCATCCCGCGTCTCAACGCCCAACTCCACGCGGTGACGGTGTTCCCGGGAAACCCACCGGCCCCCGATCCGCGCCGGGCATACGAGCTCGTCGACCTGGCGGACACCATCGAGCTCGCCCGACAGGCCCTCCTCGCGCGTGACCACGACATCGAGCAGTTGACGACGCGGCTGGCGAAAGACACGACGAAGGACCCACTCACCAACCTGGCCGACCGTCGATTCGCCTACGAGTTCCTGAAGCGGGAGCTGCAGCGGTCGCGGCGCAACGGCCTGCCCTGCTCGATCCTCATGGTCGATATCGACAACTTCCGCGCGTTCAACGAGGAGTGGTGGCGGGCGGCCGGCGACGAGGCGCTAGCGGAGCTGGCCACGAAGATCCAGGGCTTCGTACGCTCGACGGACCTGGTGGCGCGATGGGGCGGCGACGAGATGATCGTGATCCTCGTCGACACCGACCGTGAGGGCGCGGTCCACGTCGGCGAGGCGATCCGGAGCAAGCTGCGCGAGAGCCAGCAGCAGCGGGCCAAGACGCTCACCGTGAGCATCGGCGTGACGACGTCGTATCCCATGCAGGACGCCTCCGTCGAGGCGGCGTACGGCCGGGCCGAGGCGGCGGCGGCGTACGCCAAGGAGCGCGGCGGGGACCGCGTGGAGTTCCGTCCCTAGTTCGGTGGATTAGGCCGGGCGTTAGGCCGGGCGGCCGTCCGGGGGATGGCCAGACACGCGACTCCCGCGAGCAAGGCCAGGGCGCCGGCCAGCAGCCACGCGCTGACGTAGTCGCCCGTGGCTGCACGGAGCGCTCCGGATGCGGTGGCGGCGACGGCGGCCCCGATCATGTGGGCGGCGAAGACCCAGCCGAAGACGATGGCACCGGCCTCCGACCCGTAGATCTCCCGGCACAAGGTTGCGGTCGGAGGCACGGTGGCGACCCAGTCCAGGCCGAACAGGATCATGACCACGATGAGCGGTGGCTCGACATGCGGGCCGATGATGACGGGCAGGGCGATCAGGGCGATGCCGCGGAGCCCGTAGTAGGTCAACAGGAGCAGCCGGGGGTTGAACCGGTCGGTCAGCCAGCCCGAGCCGATGGTGCCGACGATGTCGAAGATGCCGACGACGGCAAGCAGTCCCGCGGCCGTCGTCGGGCCCATGCCGTGGTCGTGCATGGCCGGCACGAAGTGCGTGCTGATGATGCCGTTCGTGGTCCAGCCGCAGATGAAGAACGTGCCGGCCAGGAGCCAGAACGCCCGGGTGCGGGCGGCCGCACGCAGGGAGGTGAGCGCCGTGGTGGCGGCTCGCCAGCCGCTGCCGGTGGTGTTGCTCGCCGCCTCCTCCGCGGAGCGCTCGCCGGTCGCGCCGTAGGGGCGAAGCCCGACGTCGGACGGGCGGTCGCGCACGACGAGCAGGACCAGCGGGATGGTGGCCACGCACAGGGCGGCGATCCCCAGCGATGCAGACCGCCAGCCGAAGGACTCGATGGCGCGGCTGATCGCCGGCAGGAAGGCGAGCTGCCCGGTGGCGAAGGCGGTGCCGAGGATGCCGAGCACCAGGCCGCGACGGGTGGCGAACCACCGGTTGGCGATGAGGGCGCCCAGGACGAGCGCGGTCGAGCCCGCGCCCAGGCCGACCAGCAGTCCCCAGAGGACGACGAGGTGCCACGACGTGGTCATCACCGAGGTGAGGGCCGTGCCCGTGGCGATCAGTGCCAGCGCTCCCGCGACGATCCGCCGCACCCCGAACCGCTCCATGAGGGCGGCAGCAAACGGCGCGGTGACGCCGTAGAGGACCAGGTTCACCGAGACCGCGAGGCTCGTGGCGGCGCGGCTCCAGCCGAATTCGTCCTCGATCGGCACGATCATCACGCCGAAGGACGAACGGAACGCCGCGGACGCCAGCAGGACGAGGAAGATGACGGCGGCCACGTACCAGGCGCGGTGGATCGCTGCGCGCCTGACGGTCGGCATGGACGGAGACTAGGACCGGACTCCCAAGCGCTCGCCGACGGCCCGAAGGCTAGGCAGGACGAGGTCGGCGGCGGGCTCGTCAGGGTCGGTGGAGTACTCGCCGCTGAGCACGCGCCAGGCCCGGGTCCCGACGGTGCGAGCCACCGCCGTGTCCTTGCCGGGCCGATCGCCGACGACCAAGGCGTCCGACGGGTCGGTGCAGCCGAGCCGGCTCAGGAGCTCGGTCAGTCCGGCCGGGTTGGGCTTGCGCATGCTGCGACCGCCGAGGTCGTCCGTGACGAGCAGCGCGTCGACCAGGTCGAGCAGCCCAGCGTCCGCTGCCTTGCCCCGCTGGGTGTCCGGGCGCCCATCCGTGAGGATGCCCACCCGGTCGCCTCGTGCGCGCAGCCCCCGCAGCAACGCGTGGGCGCCTTCGTAGCAGGCCAGGCCGGGGACCCTTGTGGCCATGAACTCCTCGACCAGGGACGCCACGAGGCCCGTGGGGATCGGTAGCGGGGGGTCCGGGCGGGCGGTCGCCAGGGCTCGGTCGATGACTCCGGGACGGTCCGATCCGGCCCGCAGTTGCGCGCTCATCGCCCGCTGCATGGCGGCCTGCGTGGCATAGCCCGCCCGCTCGGTCGCAGATGCGACGCGGCCAGCCGCTGCTGCCAACCACGCCCGCTGCGGCACGAGGGTGTCGTCGAGGTCGAAGACGAGCACGTGCGGCAGTGCCTCCGGGCCAGCGCGGCCGGTCACGGCGGGGGCCAGGGCAGTGCGGCCAGGTCGACTGGATCCTCGGTCAGTGCGAGGAGCCGTTCGGCGTCCGGCGATGCAAGGACGTCGGCGATGCGCCGCGACACCCAGCCGTCGCCGTACGGGCAGGTGACCGAGTCGATGCGGGACCGCTCATCGGGCTTGAGGAGGCGCGCGGCGAGCCCGCGGGCCGCGCGCACCTCGTCGTCGGTGTCGATGCCGCATAGGAAGACGGTGCGATCGCGCACGCCCTCCCATCGCGGCGTGGAGCGGCGCAGGACGATTGCCGGCACGCCGTACCACGAGCATTCCTCCTGGATACCGCCCGAGTCCGTGACGACCAGTGCCGTCTCCGCCAAGGCATGCAGCATCGGGGCGTAGTCGAGTGGGCCGGTCGGCGTCAGGTCGTCGATGCCCTCGAGGCGCGCGGCCAGGTCGAACTCGCGCAACCGCATGGCCGTCCGCGGATGCACCGGGAAGGTGACCGGGCCGAGTTCGGCGAGCCGAAGCGCGAGGTCGACTATGCGGCCAAGCCGCTCCGGCGAGTCGACGTTGGATGCCCGGTGCGCGGTGAGCAGCACGCCCATCCTCTGCTCGACGGGGACTCGCGGTGGCCCGACCAGTCGCAGCGCATCGGTCACGGTGTTGCCCACCGTGAAGATGCGCTCGGGAGCCACCGACTCGCCCACGAGGAAGGCGGCAGACAGAGCAGTGGGCGCGAAGTGGATGCTGGCCGCGGCCGCGGCCATCTTGCGGTTGACCTCCTCCAGGCTCCGACCGTTGAGGCTCCGCATGCCTGCTTCGAGGTGGATGGCGGGCACGCCGGCCCGGCGCGCGGCGAGGGCGAACAGCGGCACCGTCAGGGTGTCGCCGAGGAGCAGCACGGCGTCCGGGCCGCGCGCGGCAATGACGCCAATCGCCTGGTTGAGGACGTGCCCGGGGAACGTGTCCGGCGAAGGGGCCGGCGCGAGGTCGACGTCGACGCGCATCCCCAGGTCGCGCGTGAAGTCGCTGTTCATGCTGTCGTCGTGGTGCTGGCCGGTGTTGACGACGGTGATCGGGTTCCCGCGGGACCTTAGCTCGGCGACCAGCGGAGCGAGCTTGATGATCTCCGGACGGGTGCCGAATGCGGTCAGGTAGTGGCGCCTTCCGGGGGCCAGAGCGCGAGTCATGGCTAGGCCCTCGCGGCCGGGGCGGGGGAGCCGATGGGGTCGCTGTCGGGGATCTCGAAGCCGTTCTCGCGCAGGAGGCCCAGCCGCGCGGACCTGGCCGGGTCGGCCAGTCGCCGGTTGTAACGGTCGTGGAACACTTCGGCGAAGTAGCGGCTCATCCGCACGCCTCGATGCCAGGTTAGGTCCCCGACGTCGGCATGCCGATCGAGCATGAGCCGCGTGTACGCGTCGACGACATCCGCTCCGCTGGCGATCGTGAGGGGCAGGCCGCCGGAGAACCGGGGGTTGAGCTCGACGATCGTGGTCGTGCCCTCGTCGACGAATCCCTGCACGCAGGCCGGACCAGTGATGCCGACCGCGGCACACGTCGCGTGCACCAGGGTGGTGACCGCCTTGATCTGCTCCTGGTCCACGAACGTCGTTCCCATGACGGAGATCCCGCCACGGGTCTGGTCGCGCCAGCGCGGTACCGCCACGAGAGGCGCGCCATCGCGGCCGATGAGCGCATCGCACGTCCACTCGCGTCCCGTCAGTCGCGTCTGCGCGATGTAGCCGTCGCGGTGGTTCAACGTCCACCGCACCGCCGACTCGGTGTCGATGGCCATCACGCCTCGCGACCCGCGGCCCGACACGGGCTTGACGATCCACGGCCCGGGCACGTCCCGCAGTCCGTCCGCGGTGGCCGTCGTCGCGGGGTGCGGGATGCCCGCCGCCGCCATTGCCTTGGCGAACCGCACCTTGTCGACAGTGGAGCGCAGGGCGCCGGGGGAGGGGATCCAGATGGTGACGCGGGCCCGCTCGAAGGCGAGCGGATCCACGGCCGCCATCTCCTCGACCGTCGTGAAGATGACCCCGTCGACCGCCTCGTCCCGGCATGCCGCCAGGAGCACGTCGAGGTAGTGCTCGTCGTCCGCGAGCGGCAGGTTGACGGCACTGTCCCCGAGCGTCTCCCCGGCGGAGTGGGGGTCGGCATCCGCTGCCACGGTCCAGTAGCCCAGTTGCCGCAGGCGCCTGATCACGGAGACGCCCGCCGGCCCGCCGCTTCCGGTCACCATGATCCGCAGGCCGTCGCCGCTTGGCTGCGGCGCCTCCGGCCCGCCGTCGGATACGTGCGGGACACCGGGACGGCCGGCCAGCCACGCTCGCGCCCACAGGCGGATGCCGCCCACCTTGTCGTTCACCGTCGGCTCCCACTGCCGAGCGGCCACGGCATCGGCAAGGGCGTCGAGTACCTCGGGGTCGGTTTCGTGGCCGGCCGCCGCCCACAGCGTGGCGGCATGCACGGCCAGGCCGTCCGAGACCAGCTCGCGCAAGGCGGTGGCACGGGCATGGGGCTCGAGCGCTCCGACGCGGAAGTCGACCCGGTCGGCCTCTCGCCTCCGGGTCGATCGCTCGCGCAGCGCCCGGGGGTAGAGGCGGTGCAGCCTGGCGGCGGGGCTGTTCGTGGTCATGTGCGTCCCCTTCAGGTGGACCTCGGTGCGGTAGCCGAGTCCGGACTGGGCCCATTGGACGGGCCGGTGCGCGGTGTGCCTGCCGAAGCGGTCCTGCTCCGCGCGAATCGGGCTGGGCAGCAGGAGCCAGATCATGATGACGAAGCCGGTGATGGTGAAGACGAAGTTGGCCACCGTGCCGACCCAGTCGTGGAAGAGGCCGAGGGCCGACCGTCCCAAGACGGTGCCCAGGGCCACGGATGCGCCGATGCGCAGTCCGTTGAGGAAGACGAGGAGGGCCGACGTCACGATGAGGGCACCGACCGTGCGCCAGCCCTGGCCGCGCAGGACCGACCCGGCGAGGGCGGCCAGGGCCAGCACGGCCAGGAGGGCAGAGCAGCTCGGGGTGACGGCCGCGGTGAGGTACCCCTCGGGGCTGGCCAGCACGATGTTGGTGCCGAGGGCAGCCACCGCGTCGACCCCTACGAGGTGCAGGCCCCAGACGATGAGGGGGACCTCGACCAGCCGGACCGGTTCGCTCAGGAGGTAGAAGCCGGCGGTGCAGAAGGCGACGACGCCCAGCAGCTCGAGGAGCACGCGGCGCCGACGCCGCGTCGTGCCGTCGCCCATGGCGCGAGTCCATGCCTGCGCGGCCCGGCTGCGTGGCAGGTAGGCCTGCGCCGCGACCTGCTCCGCGGGCGGAAGTCGGTGGCGACCGTCATGGCCGCCGTCGCTGGTCATTTCGGCCCCCGCACGACCCGGCGGCGGCCGCCGGTCCGGATCACGAGCTCGGTGTCGGCCTCGGGCTCCGTGGGATGCAGTTCGGGCAGGCCACCCGTCTCGCTGACCTGCTCGACCACCGTGCTGACCTCGCCCGATCGCACGGTCTTGACCCAGGAGTAGCGCAGCCCCAGCATTCCGCCGATCCAGGCCCACGTGACGACGATCACCGTCAGGACGAAGAGCGGCAGGAACAGCATCAGGCTCCACGCCGCCGAGCGCTCGGTGCGGCCGATGACCAGGCCGACCGCCAGCTCGGTGAGCGGTCCCACCATGAGCAGCATGCCGATGGGCAGGAAGAGCGAGGGCGGCTCGTCCCCGATGCCGAAGGCACGCAGGAGGGTCAGGATGACGCCCATGGCGACGAGGACGGGGGAGTGGTAGACGAACAGGAACGAGAGCGCCTCGACCTTCTGGGGGAGCCGGAGCGCAGGGCTGCGCAGGATGGCCCGCCAGTAGTCCCGTGCGCACTTCTGGTGCCCGCGCGCCCAGCGGTAGCGCTGCTTCCAGTATGTCCGCGCGGTGCGGACCGCCTCCTCGAAGTCCACCGATGCCGGGTCGTAGCGCACCTTGCCGCCGCCGGCCACGATGCGCAGCGTGAGGTCGGTGTCCTCCGTGACGGACTCATGGGCGAAGCCGCCGATGTGCCGCAGGACGGAGGCGCGCACGGCACAGTTGGCTCCTCCGTAGGCGGGCAGCTCGTAGACCGCCTGACGCCCGTACTCGTTCACCAGGTAGCCGGAGAGGTAGTCGACGAAGACATTGGCGGAGATGCGGGTCTGCGCCGCGTTGCGAACGACGCAGCGGCCCATGACCGCCCCGACCATGGGGTCGCGGAAGTGCCGCACCACCCGCAGGAGGGCCGTCGACTCCGGCTCGTGGTCAGCGTCGAAGATGACGATGACCTCGGGACCCTCGCCGGCATGCGCGATGCCCGCGTTCAGCGCGCCGGACTTGCCGCCCCCTTGGCCGGCTTCCCGGTGCAGCACCTCCAGGCGCGGGTGCTCCCGATTCCACTGGTCGAGGCGCCCGCCCGTCCCGTCGACGGATGCATCGTCGACGACGAGCAGGCGCAGCCTCGCGTGCGGGTAGCGCAGGCCCAGCAGGGACAGCACGAGGCCGTCGACCACGTCGGCCTCGTTGTGGGCCGCGACCACGACGAGCACCTGCGGCGTGTAGCCGCCGAGGTCGACATCGGCGACGGAGACGTCGGCGCGGGCCCATCGCGCTGCCGCGATGGCGAATGACATGTGCCGGACGAAGAAGACCAGGAAGAAGATGTTCAGCGCCAGGGCGACGGCTGCCATCGCAGGCCCTGCGCCGAACTGCCAGATCGACCCCGCGAAGGCGATCGCGTAGGCCAGCAGGAGCAGCCGCCGGGACTCGGGCCGATCGCTGGGCGGGATCGCGACCGGCAGGAAGGGTGGCGGCGGGGCGAGTCGCGCCCGGTGGTAGCCGCCAGCGATGCGCTCGGGATCGTCGGTGTCAGTCATGGCAGGCCCTACGCGGGTGGCAGCGTGAGGCGCAGCGGGACGAAGCCCTCGGCGTAGCGGGCGCGCGCGGATATCCCGCGGGCCCGGGCCACGGAGCGCAGTCCCTCGGGGTCGGTCATGACCGACGCGCCCACCTGCGAGGCGTGGAGGCGGATGGCGGCGACCTTCGCGTCGATGTATTCGGTGATGTCGACGTACACCGAGGGGTCGAAGCCGGTGCTGGACGCCCCGCCGAAGTACAGGATGTTCGGATGGCGGCGGGCGGCCGCCGTGACGATGGCCGAGACCGCGCGATGGTCCTGGTGGGAATCGCCGCCCCAGTGGGTGAGCACAAGGCTCGGGTCGACGTTGGCGATGACGGCCCCCACCAGGTCGACCGTGTCGTGGTTCACCGGGATCTCGCAGTCCATCTGGCCGCCCCAGATGAGTTGCGCCCCGAGCGCCTCGGCCGCCGCGCCCTGCTCGCCCCGGCGCACGGGATTCAGCCGCTCGCCTCGGGCTTCCCGGTCACCGCCGGGCCCGCGCTGACCCTCGGTCATGACGAGCATGACGATATGCTCGCCCGCGCCGGCGCGGGCCAGAAGCATCCCCGCGCACCCGATCTCGATGTCGTCCGGGTGAGCGCCCACGGCCAGGATCGTCATCACGCAGCCCGCAGGGAGTGGTTGGCAGGTCCGGGACGTCCCGCCCGCCGGAGGGCGAGCACGACGGGGATGCCGACCAGCGGGATCGACAGGAGCGCCGCGATCGCCCAGCCGGCGCCGTTGCCGTCGGCGGGCACGACCACGTCGCTGCCGCAGGTCTGCGTGGAGGCGGGAGTGAACGTCGCGCTGCTGCCGGCCAGGGTCCACGTGCTTAGCGCGTCCGACGGGCTGGTCCCGGCTGCGTCGAGGGTGACGGCGAACCCCTGGAGCACGAAGCCCGGCGAGAACGACTCCGGTGAGTACGGCGCCATGCTCGATGGGGTCACCGTGTTCTGCGGTCCGTGCGGCACCGTCAGCGTGAGCGGCGTGACGTTCTGGTAGGAGTAGAGCACCTGGTAGACGTTGTCGGGCTGGTCGAGCCGGAAGCAGGTGACGATCGGGGCGAGGTAGCCGGTCGGGTCCTCGGTGGGGTACACGCAGCCGTTGTTGATGAGGGCCTGGCCGAAGGCGTCGTTGTTCATGCCCGGGTAGTCGCCGACAGCGGGTATGACATCGCCCCAGCCGCTGTCCATCCCGGGGGTGAACATCGGCCCGGTGTGTCGCGAATGGCCGGGCAGGTCCTTGGGGCCGTTGATCTTCACGATCGTGTAGGGGTTGCGCGACGACGACGTCGCGTGGCACAGCACGTTGGTCACGTCGTCGGTGACGACCCGGTCGAGCGTGGCGGGGACCTCCAGGGCAGGCGCAGCAACCGCGGACAGCAGCCCTGCGGCGAGCACCATGAGGAGGATGGGGGCCAGGCGGTCCATCGGACGCATCGGGCACCTCCCCGCGGGACCCGCGGTTGCTGGGCCTCGGTGATCACCCCGATTCTAGTTTCGCGACGCGCACAGCGACCGGGCCGATGGTCCCCTGTCCACAGGCCTAACGGTGGGGCCTGACGAGCACGGTACGGCGTTGGAAGGTCGGTCCAGCCGGGTCGCTCCCGGGCCACGAGGGGATTGGGAATGAACGACATCACCATCACGGTCATCGGCAACGTCGTCAACGACGTCGAGTTGCGCTTCACCAAGTCAGGCGAGGCGGTCGCCTCGTTCCGGGTTGCCGGCGGCACCCGCAGGTTCGACCGGGCCGCCGAGCGCTGGGTCGACGGGGACACGCACTACTTCAGCGTCTCCTGCTGGCGCGGACTTGCCCACAACGTCGTGCAGTCCCTTGCCAAGGGCATGCCGGTCGTCGTGACGGGGCGGCTGCGCAGCCGGGAGGTCGCCCGCGCGTGCGGGGAGTCCAGTCACGTCGTCCGCTACCTCGACATCGAGGCCGCCTCGGTCGGATGCGACCTGGCTCGCGGCGTCGCGGTCTTCACGCGGGTCAAGCGCGAGGCCGTGGTCGAGAGCGAGCGACGGGCGATGGCGGACGCCATGGTGGCGGCGGGGCTGGATGCCGACGTCGTGGACCTGGAGACGGGCGAGATCCTGGGCGGATCGGCGGACACGCCGGCCGCCTGATCCTGGAGCCCGACTAGGCTCCTGCCTCATGGCTGAGTTCATCTACACCCTTCGCAAGGCCCGCAAGGCGCACGGCGACAAGGTGGTCCTCGACGACGTCACCCTGTCTTTCCTCCCGGGAGCGAAGATCGGTGTGGTGGGGCCCAATGGCGCCGGCAAGTCGAGCCTGCTGAAGGTCATGGCCGGCATCGACGAGCTGTCCAATGGCGAGGCCCAGCTCCACGAGGGCTTCACCGTGGGCATCCTGATGCAGGAGCCCAGGCTCGACGAGTCCAAGTCAGTGCTGGAGAACGTCGAGGAGGGCGTCGCCGGGACCAAGGCCATGATCGACCGGTTCAACGAGATCTCGATCGAGCTCGCCGACCCGGCGGCCGACTACGACTCGCTTCTCTCGGAGATGGGCCGCCTCCAGGAGGACATCGACCACCGCAACGCCTGGGATCTCGACGCCCAGCTCGAGCAGGCCATGGATGCCCTGCGCTGCCCCGCTGGCGATGCCGACGTGGCCGTGCTGTCCGGTGGCGAGAAGCGCCGGGTGGCCCTGTGCAAGCTCCTCCTGCAGCAGCCGGACCTGCTCCTGCTCGACGAGCCGACGAACCACCTCGACGCCGAGAGCGTCCAGTGGCTCGAGCAGCACCTGGAGAAGTACCCGGGCACCGTCGTCGCGATCACCCATGACCGCTACTTCCTCGACAACGTCGCCCAGTGGATCCTCGAGCTCGACCGTGGCCGCACCTACCCCTACGAGGGCAACTACTCCAAGTACCTGGAGACGAAGGCCTCGCGACTGAAGGTCGAGGGGCAGAAGGACGCCAAGCTGAAGAAGCGACTGAGCGACGAGTTGGAATGGGTGCGATCGTCCGCCCGCGCGCGCCAGACGAAGAGCCGGGCCCGCCTGGACCGCTACGAGGAGATGGCCGCCGAGGCTGACAAGACGCGCAAGCTCGACATGGAGGAGATCCAGATCCCGCCCGGGCCGAGGCTGGGCAGCCTGGTCGTCGAGGCGCACCACCTCACCAAGGCCTTCGGGGACCGGCTGCTCATCGACGACCTCAGCTTCTCGATGCCGCGCAACGGCATCGTCGGCGTCATCGGCCCCAACGGGGTCGGCAAGACCACGCTGTTCAAGATGATCGTGGCCGCGGCCAGCGGCGGGTCGGACGACAAGGACGACCTGCCCACGTCGGGCGACATCAAGGTCGGCGAGACGGTCACCCTGTCGTATGTCGACCAGTCGCGCAGCGGCCTCGACCCGGCCAAGAACGTGTGGGAGGTCGTCTCCGACGGCCTCGACTGGATCAAGGTCGGCAACGTGGAGATGCCGTCGCGCGCCTATGTGTCGGTCTTCGGCTTCAAGGGCCCGGACCAGCAGAAGCAGGCGAAGGTGCTGTCCGGCGGCGAGCGCAACCGGCTGAACCTCGCCATGACCTTGAAGATGGGCGGCAACCTGCTGCTGCTCGACGAGCCCACGAACGACCTCGACGTGGAGACCTTGGGGTCGCTTGAGAACGCGTTGCTGGAGTTCCCCGGCTGCGCCGTGATCACGTCGCACGACCGGTGGTTCCTCGACCGCATCGCGACGCACATCCTCGCCTACGAGGGCGACTCGCAGTGGTTCTGGTTCGAGGGCAACTTCGAGTCGTACGAGAAGAACAAGGTCGAGCGGCTCGGTGCCGACGCGGCTCGACCGCACCGGGCCACCTACCGCAAGCTCACGAGGGGCTAGGCCTGACGATGGACCGTGCGGCTGGCCCCACGCGAATCTCCGTGTTCCGGCGCTTCACGGATCTCGACACGCTGGGCCACATCAACAACGTCGTCTACTTCGACTACCTCCAGGAAGCCCGCATCGGGCTGCTCCGCGACATCGGGCTGGTGAAGGCGGAGGACTTCGCGCAGGTGGTCGTCAAGCAGGAGATCGTGCATCGCAAGCCGCTCTACCTGTCACCGGAACCGCTCATCGTGGAGACATGGATCGAGGGGCTCCGCAACTCCTCGTACACGGTGAGATACCGCATCATCGACGAGCACGGCGATGTCGCGGCGGAGGCGAGCACCGTCTGCGCGGTCGTCGACCCGGTCACCACGAAGCCCATCCGGATCCACGACGAGTTGCGGGCGGTGCTGGAGCCACTGACAATCGGAAGATGACCATCCGGCTGGCCGACGCTGATGCCCGCGCGCTCGAGGCCTTCTGCCGCCGCCAGCTGAGGTGGGACGCAACCCTGCCGGGGCGGGTGGTCTCCACCCCCAACGCCCTGGGCGTCTTCACCGCTCCGCCGCTCGGCGTCCTGGTGTTCGTCGCCGTGCCGGCCGACGGCGTCGATCGCCCCGTCGACGCGACAGTGTCGCTGGCCGGCCTGGCCGACGCTCTGCGCGACCACCCCGAGGACCTCGACCTGGACCGGCTCGCGAGGGCGACGATCCCGCCGTCTCCCGCGCCCTCGTTGAACCACCTGCCGCCCGCCGGCGGCTGGCAACTGCCGATCACCGCGTTGTCGGGCGACCTGGTCCCCCTCGTGGAGGCCGCCACCCGTGAGTTCGCCGGGCGGGCCGCGGGCTCGGCACCGCGCGAGCAGCAGGAGGTCGCCGAGGAGATCTGGAGCCGGCCCGGCTTCGGCGGCTTGCCGATCCGCGCGCTCCATGCTGCCCGCCAGCTCGGCATGCTGCCGGCCGACTCGTCCCGCATCGCGGCGGCGACCAGTGGCCAGTGGCGCCGGCTCAGCACGAGCCGGGGCCAGGTGTTCTCGTACGCCTCGGGTCCCGCGGCCAGGCTGGCCCTGCAGCTCGTCAGGTAGCTCGTCAGGTTGCCGGGGCCAGCGCGCGGACCGCGCAGGCTGCCAGCACGGCGGCGCCGATGCCGATGGCGCGCTCGTCCACGTCGAAGTCGGCCGAGTGCAGGTCCCGAGGACCGTGCGGCGAGGCCGGGTCGTGGGTCCCGAGCCTGATGTAGGTGCCGGGCACGATGTCGGCATACCAGGCGAAGGAGTCCCCGCCCATCGAGCGCTGGGTGGGGACGACCGCGGCCGATCCGAGCAGGCCCATGACCGCCTCGCGGACCAGTGCAGTCGTGGCCGGGTGGTTGATGACCGGCGGCATCCCGCGCAGGTACCGCAGCGACCAGTCCGGCGCGGCCCCGGCGTCGCCCGCGCCCAGGACCGTCTCGATCGCGGTGCGGACCAGCCGTTCCGCGGATTCCCAGGTCGTCCGCTCCGGGGTGCGCAGCGAGCCGCGCAGCCGCGCGGTCGCCGGTATGACGTTGGGGGCGTCCCCGGCGGTGGCGGCACCGAACACGAGCAGCGCGGAGCCGTCCGTGGCCTCGTGCACGGTCGCTCCCAGTCGGTCGCACAGGTGACCCATCCAGCGCACTAGGTCGACCGTCAACTCGGGCCTGGCAGTGTGCCCGCCCGGCCCGGACAACGAGATCTCGAACTGGTCCGCCGCCGATGTCAGCGCCCCCTCGCGGATGCCGACGGTTCCCACGTCGATCTTGGGGTCGCAATGCAGGCCGAAGACGGATTCCACGTCCCTCAGCCAGCCCTCGGCGATGACGTCGACGGCACCGCCGGGTACCTGCTCCTCGGCAGGCTCGAACACCAGTCGTACCACGCCCGCCCGAGGCTCCGTGCGGCTCTGCTCGAGCAGGGCAAGGCCGGCGCCGAGCAGGGCCGTGGCATGGACGTCGTGCCCGCACGCGTGGGCGAGTCCGGGATGCTGCGATCGGTACGGCGCGGTCACGCCATCGTCCATCGACAGGGCGTCGATGTCGGCGCGCAGCACGACAGTGCGTACGGATCCCAGGGCCGGGTCACGCGCGGGATTCAGTGAGATGTCGCACACGAGCCCCGTGCCGCGCTGGAGCAGCACTGGCTGCAGGCCCTCCACGGCGAGCCGCTCGCGGATGACCTCGGTCGTGAGGTGCTCCTGCCCCGAGGCCTCGGGCTGCGCGTGGAGGAGCCGGCGCAGCGCGATGAGTTCATGCTCGTGAGCAGCGACGATGGGCAGCAGCCCCTTCTGGGTCACCGGGCCGTCACCGTGTCGGTGGCCTGCTCGGTACGGAGGGCGTCGACCACGGCCCGCACCGAGCCGGTGTCGGCCAGGACACGGCGCTGGCGGTCGGCGCTGGACCCGGTGTCGAGGATGCGCAGCACATCCGCGAGCTCACGTGCGCAGCCGAGGTCCTCGGCAACAGGGCCAAGCTCGCCGACGAGTTCCTCGATCAGCTCGACGCATGGGCGGGTGCCCCCGGAGGCGTCGACGATGAACTGGGCCTCCATGCCGTAGCGGACGGCCCGCCACTTGTTCTCGCGCAGGACCCAGTCGGGGAGCGTCGGGAGCGTCTCCCCGCGATCGAGGCGCCGGTCGCAATGCTCCACGAGGCTCTGCGCCATGGCCGCCAGCGCGCAGACCTCGCGCAGGGTCGGCATCGTGTCGCACATGCGCAGCTCGACGGTCCCGAAGTCGGGGTGTGGGCGCATGTCCCACCACACCTCGCGGACGGTGCTGATCGCCCCGGCCGTGACGAGCGCGCCCATGAGGGACTCGAACTCCGCCCAGTCGGCCAGGTACGGCGGCGGGCCGGTGCGGGGCAGGCTCTCCATCAGCTTGCTGCGCACGGACACCAGCCCGGTGTCCCGGGCATGCCAGAACGGGCTCGACGCCGAGAGGGCCAGGAAGAGAGGCAACTGCCCGGTTACGGCGTTGGTGATGTCGATGGCCTTGCCCGGCG
This sequence comes from Actinomycetota bacterium, assembly GCA_030645615.1. Classification (GTDB taxonomy): domain Bacteria; phylum Actinomycetota; class Actinomycetes; order S36-B12; family S36-B12; genus UBA10649. The sequence continues at coordinate 100,507 of JAUSNB010000054.1, forward strand.
AGCGCACTCCTACGTGGTAGTGCACGCCGTGGCTGAGCAGCCGCTGTGCCGGCCACTGAAGCCGGTCCAGCAGCGCGGCGTAGCGCGGGTCGACGGTGTGGCTCTGCTCGGCCCAGTGCGAGAAGGGGTGCATGCCGCTGGCCAGCAGGTCCAGTCCGCGCGGCTCGAGCACGCCCCGAACCTCGGCCAGCGTCGCCTCCAGGTCGGCCCGTGCGTCGCCCACGCTGCCGCAGATGCCCGTGATCACCTCGATCGTGCAGGCGAACAGCTCCTGCTTGACCTTGGGATGCACGCTGCCGTCGGCAGAAGCCAGCGCCGCCAGCACCTCAGGGGCGCGGCTGGCCAGTCCTCCGGTCCGCGCGTCGATGATGGCCAACTCGACCTCGACGCCCAGCGTGCTGCGAGCCGATGGCTCGAAGGCGACCCGCATCTCAGCCGCTCAGCCAGGCCGCGGTCTCGGGGCCGAGCGCGAGGGTCGTTCCGCCGTCATCGATGCTGAGCTCGGCCACATCGGCGCCCGAGGCCACGAGGATCGTGGTTCCCCAGTCGCCTGGCAGGTAGGCCGGAGTCTCGGCCAGGTTCACGACGGCAACCACGTCCGCGCCGGACTCGCCGGTCCGGCGGAATGCCAGCAGGCCCTCGGGCGCATCGAGCCAGTCCAGTGGTCCGTCGCCGAGCGCGGACTCCTCGCGCCGGACCCGCAGGGCGCGGCGATAGAGCTCGAGCGTCGATCCTTCGACCCCCCGCTGCACCTCGACCGACATGGCCCGCCAGTCGTCCGGCTGCGGCAGCCAGCTCGCCTCGCCCGGGCCGAAGCCGTAGGAGGGCTCGGTGCCCGACCACGGGATGGGGACCCGGCAGCCGTCGCGCGTGCCGTCCGTCCCCCCGCTGCGCAGCCAGGCCGGGTCCTGCCGCGCCTCGGCCGGCAGGTCGACGACCTCGGGCAGCCCGAGTTCCTCGCCCTGGTAGACGTACATGGACCCGGGCAGCGCCAGCGTGAACAACGTGGCGGCACGGGCCCGGCGCAAGCCCCGGTCCAGGTCGGGCAGGCCGTTGCCGCCGAGGGGGGCCATCCGGGTGCGATGCCGGATGACGTCGTGGTTCGACAGGACCCAGGTCGGCGGCGCCCCCACCTTGGCGTGGTTGGCGATCGTCTCGTCGATGGACGTGCGCATGGCCGCGGCGTCCCAGCCGGCCTCGAGGTAATTGAAGTTGAAGGAGGTGTGCAGTTCGTCGGGACGCTGGTATCGGGCCAGCCGCTCCGCGTTCGGCACCCATGTCTCCCCGCAGAACACGCGGGGCGGGTCGTATTCGTCCGCCACGCGGCGCCACTCGCGGTAGATGTCGTGGACCCCGTCCTGGTCCCAGAAGGGGGCGTGGGCCACGTCCTCGTCGAACATCGCCGGCGTCGCGTCGGCGTCGTCCGCCGCATCGGGGTAGGCGAAGTCGGGCAGGCCCGCCTCCTTGACCAGCCCGTGCGCCACGTCGATGCGGAAGCCGTCGATGCCCCGGTCGAACCAGAAGCGCAGCGTGCTGACGAACTCCTCGTGCACGTCGGCGTTGTCCCAGTTGACGTCGGGCTGGGTGGTGTCGAAGAGGTGGAGGTACCAGTAGCCGGTGGGGGTCCCGTCGGGCCAGCGGATCCGCGACCAGCCGCGGCCGTGGAAGACGCTCTTCCAGTTGTTCGGCGGACTGTCGTCGGCCTTGCCCTCCCGCACGATGTACCTGTCCCAGGCGGGTGAGCCCGGGGCGGCCTGCAGGAGTTCCTGGAACCACCGGTGCTCGCTGCTCGTGTGATTGGGCACGATGTCCATGAGAATGCGGATCCCGCGCTCATGAGCCTGTGCGATCAGGACGTCGACGTCGGCCATGGTGCCCAGCCGGGAGTCGATCGACCGGTAGTCCGAGACGTCGTAGCCGCCGTCGTGGAGGGGCGACTCGTAGAAGGGCGAGATCCAGATCGCATCGACGCCGAGGTCGGCTAGGTAGTCCAGCCTGCTGATCAGGCCAGGGATGTCCCCCATGCCGTCGCCGTCGCTGTCCGCGAACGACCTCGGGTAGACCTGGTACACCACCGCATCACGCCACCACTGCCGTGCCGTCGCGGTCATGGTCAGGCCTCCGTGACGTCGATGGCGTGGGCAGGTGGGGCATCGTCCGCGATGTTCTGCATGGCGAACGCAGCACCCACCAGATACTGCCAGAGCAATCGCTCGGAGTCCTCGGGCAAGCCCTGCTCGACGACGGCGTCGTGCATGAGCGTGAGCCAGCGGTCGCGGGCGACGGAATCGATCGCGAAGCCGGCGTGCCGCATGCGCAGGCGCGGATGGCCCCGTTCCTCGCTGTAGGTGCCCGGACCGCCCCAGTACTGGCCGAGGAAGAGGGTCAGCCGCCGCTGCGCCCCGGCGAGGTCCTCCTCGGGGTACATCGGCCGCAGGACGGGGTCCCGGCCGACCCGGGAGTAGAACGCGGCGACCAGGGACTCGAAGAATGCCGCCCCGCCGAACAGGTCATACGCGGTCGCTGGGCTCTCCGGCGCGTCCTCGGTCACGCGGCGGCCCTCGTCGATCGTGGCTCGCTGGTCTCGGCGCGCCTGACGATATGCCTGATCATGGGCTGGAAGACCACGGCATGGAACGGGGCCACCGCCCACCAGTAGGCGTGACCCGCGAGCCCGCGCGGGAGGAACACGGCGCGCTGGCGCAGCCGCGACCCGCCCGCATCCGGACCGGCGGAGAACTCCAACCAGGCCAGGCCGGGAAGCTTCATCTCGGCCCGGAGCCGCAGCAGTCTGGGCGGCACCCGCTCCTCGACCCGCCAGAAGTCCACGGCGTCGCCGACCGCCAGCACGTCGGGGTCACGTCGGCCCCGACGCAGGCCGACCCCTCCGACGAGTCGGTCGATGAGCCCGCGGACCTCCCACAGGATGCGCGCCGAGTACCAGCCGTGATCGCCGCCGATGCGATCCACCGCAGCCCACAACTGCTCGGGCGGGGCGTCGCAGTGGAGTTCGCGGACGTCCTCGTACATCGAGCCGCCTGACCAGTCGGGATCGCTGGGCAGCGGGTCGCTTGGGGCACCGGGCACCGACGCATCGGACCAGCGGGTCACGACCTCGGCGGAGCGCACGCGGGTGAGGGCAAGTCGCACTGACTCGTCGAAGGTGAGCAGTCCGCCGGGCGGGTCCGGGATCCACTCGGCGATGTCGTGCTCGTGGCAGACCGACGGATGCCGCAGCGACTGGACAAGCGGCCGGGCGATGGCCCGTGGCACGGGCGTGACGACGTTGACCCAGTGGCTCGACAGGCTCGGCGAGAGCAGGTTGATCGGCAGGATGATGCGGGGGCGCAGTCCGGCGACCGCGGCGTAGCGCTGCATCATCTCCTGGTAGGTGAGGACATCGGGCCCCCCGATCTCGAACGAGCGGCTCACCTCCGGCGGGAGCCCGGTCGCCCCGACGAGATAGCGCAGGACGTCGCGGATGGATATCGGCTGGGTGTGGCTGCGGACCCAGCGTGGCGTGATCATCGCGGGCAAGCGCTCGGTGAGGTAGCGGAGCATCTCGAACGATGCCGATCCCGAGCCGATGATGACGGCCGCCCGGAACTCAGCCGTCGGCACGCCGGAGTCGCGCAGGATCTGGCCGACCTCGACGCGGGATCGCATGTGCGCCGACATCTGGCTCGTCGGGATCTCGGGTGCCAGGCCGCCCAGGTAGACGATGCGGCGGAGGTCGCTGGCGCGAGCGGCATCGGCGAACATGCGCGCCATGCGGCGCTCGGACTCCTCGAGATCCGCCCCTTGCTGGATGGAGTGCAGGAGGTAGTAGGCCACGTCCGCACCGCTCATCGCCTCGCGCAGCCGCTCGTTGTCCAGTGCGTCACCGGCGACGATCTCGACGTCCGCTGCCCACGGTCGGTCCTGGAGGCGCTCCGGGTGCCGGGCGAGCACCCGGACGCTGTGGCCGTGCTCGAGGAGTTGCGGGACGAGGCGCCCGCCGACGTAGCCCGTCGCCCCGGTGACCAGGCAGGTGCTCATGGCCCCATCTTCGGGGGGCCCTGGGTTCCCGGCATGTTGGGGAGCTGGCGCACGAGGACGGGGACCACGATGCCGGCCCGGTCGAAGGCGAGCTTCATCCGCTCGCGGATCGTCCGGGCGACGCTGACCTGCTTCTCGGGCGCCGCCTTCGCGGTGATGCGGATGACGACCGCCTCGCCCGACATGGACTCCACGCCGGCGAACGCCGGCCGGCCGAGGAGGAGGTCGTCGTAGTCGGGGTCCTCGTCCATGTCCATGGCGACGCGGTCGACGATCGCCCGGACCTTCTCGATGTCCTCGTTGTAGGCGATGGGGATGTCGACGATGGCGAGCGTCCACCCCTGCGAGCGGTTTGCCACCCGCAGGATCTCGCCGTTGCGCACGTACCAGACCACTCCGGTCAGGTCGCGGAGCCGGGTGTAGCGCAGCGAGACCTCCTCCACCGTGCCGATGGCCTCGCCGACGTCGACCACGTCGCCCACGCCGTACTGGTCCTCGATGATGATGAAGATGCCCGAGATGTAGTCCTTGATGAGCGTCTGCGCGCCGAACCCGAGGGCCACGCCGACGACGCCCGCGCTGGCGATCAGCGGCGCCACGTTGACACCCATGAGCGGCAGGATCATCAGCAACGCGATGGTCCAGACGCTGATGGCCAGGATGCTCCGGAGCAGCGAGCCGATGGCGGCCGCACGCTGCTCGGTTCGCTGGTTCAGCAGCAGGTCCGAGAGCTCGGCCGTTCGGGTGACCTTGCGCATCTGCGCGAGTCGCTCGACCTTGGCGCGCTCGCTCGCGCGCCGCACGACCCTCTTGATGACGCGCGAGAACACCACCTGCACGACGAGTGCGATGACGATGATGAGGATGACCTGCAGGGGCACGCCCAGCAGCCAGTCACGGGCGGTCTCCCAGAACGCGTCGTCCTTGGCAGCCGGCACGATGCCGAGAACGGTCATTCCAGCCCTGTCCAGCGGGCCAGGAAGGCGAGCGTGTCGGCCGCTTCGTCGACCGATCGGTCCAGCGACCTGGCCCCGTGCCCGACGTCGCCCTCGGTGCGCAGCAGCAGCGGCCTGGTCCCGTTCGTCGCGTGCTGCACGGCCGCGCACATCTTGCGCCCGTGCATCGGGTCGGTGCGGGTGTCGTTGGCGAACACGGCGAACATCGTGGCCGGGTAGTCGGTTCCCTCTACGACGCGGTGGTACGGGGAGTACGCGTGCAGCCAGCCGAACTGCTCAGGCACCTGTGGATCCCCGTACTCGACCGTCCAGGTCGGGCCGAGCTCGGACGTCGTGTAGCGGATCATGTCGAGCAGGGGGGCGACGCAGACGACCGCGTTGACGAGGTCCGGCCGCTGCGTCATCGCGGCGCCGACGAGCAGGCCGCCATTCGAGCCGCCGTAGATGCCGAGCTGGGCGGGCGTCGTCCATCCTTGGTCGGCCAGGTACTGCGCGGCGGCGTGGAAGTCGTCGTAGACGTTCTGCTTGAGGCCAAGCATGCCGGCCCGGTGCCAGTCCTCGCCTTCCTCGCCACCACCGCGCAGGTTGGCGATCGCCCACACGCCACCGGCCTCGACCCACGCGAGGATGGCCGCGGAGTAGCCCGGCGCAAGCGGGATGCCGAAGCCGCCGTACCCGTAGAGCACCGTGGGGCGCGGTCGGTCCGGCAGCGCGGTCGGGGAGATGACGAACATGCGCACGACCGTGCCGTCGGCCGATTCGTATTCGACCTGGCGCGAATGCACCGTCGGCACGTCGACCGAACCGGGCGGCCGCGCCTCGAGGGTCACCTCGCCGGTGCGAGCGTCATACGCGTACACGGTGGGGACGGTCGTGTGGTCGGTGAACACGAACCAGGCGATCGGCCCGCCATTGATGTGCTCGACCGGGCCGCCGATCGTGCCCGCACCGGGGAGCGGGATGTCCTTGAGGTGCGCTCCGTCGGCCGCGCGATGGAGGGCCATGTGCGCCACTCCGTGCGACGTGCGCACGACGAGCAGGAGATCTTCGTCCAGCTCGGGACCGTCCAGGACGCTCACCGACTCCAGCACGGCATCGGGATGCTCGGGGACCAGGTCGGTCCACGTGTCGGGTGACCATGATCCGGGCACGGTCACCGCGAGGCGGCCGCGTGGCGCACCGAGGTTGGTGGAGACGAGGACCCGCCCGTCCCGGGCGAACTCCAGGCCGGTCTCCGCGTCGACGTCGCCCTGGACCAACGTGAAAGCAGGGCGGGCATGCGGGCTGCTGGCGAGGTCGGCCACCCACAGGTCGTTGCGTGGCTCGGTGCCCTCGCTGGCGGAGACCTGCAGCCAGTGGCCGTCACGGCTCACCTCGACGCCGTAGTAGTTGGTCGCGGTCATGCCGGACCCGAACACGAGGTCGTCGGACTCCGGGGAGGAGCCGACCCTGTGCAGGTACACGCGGCGGTGGAAGTTGCGCTCCGACTCCGGCAGCAGCTCCGGGGCGATGCGTCGGACGTAGTAGAAGGAGTTGCCGCCGGGGACCCACGCGATGGGGGAGTAGCGGCATCGGTCGATCGGGCCGTCGATGAGGTCGCCGGTCGCGACGTCCATGACGTACAGCTCCGACTCCTCGGTGCCCCCGACGGACAGCTGGTAGGCGAGGCGATCGCCTTCCTTGGAGGGCTGCCAGCTGTCGAGCGTGGTCAGGCCAGACGGATCAAGGGCCATGGGATCGATGAGCACGCGCTCTGCGGACCCCTCGTCCTGCACGTACAGCACGGGGAACTGCTGCCCCGGCTCGCGGCGGGTGCGGAACACGCGCGCCTCGCGGTGGTAGGGCGGCGAGATGCTGCCTGCGCCGAGCAGGTCAGCGACCCGCTCGGCGAAGCGGTCGCGGTTCACCCACGACGCGCGCTCGTCCTGCATGAGCGTGGACTGGACGGCCAGCCACTCGACCGTGCGTGGGTCGTCGGAGGACTCCAGCCAGCGGTACGGGTCGGCGACCGGCGTGCCGTGGAAGTCCTCCACGAGGTCGAGCCGAGGGGCATCCGGGTAGGCCGGCGGGGTGTCGGGCGTCACGTCGTCCACCTTAGGCGCGCCCTCGTGTCGGCGGCACCTAGTGTGGCTCCGTGGACCTGCATCACCTGACCGGGCTCGGGCAGGGCGCCGCGATCCGGCGCGGGGACGTGACGGCGGTCGAGCTGGCCGAGCACTACCTCCAACGCACGATGGAGCGCAATCCCTCCGTGGGCGCGTTCATCGAGATCACCGGCGAGCTCGCCCTCGAGCAGGCGCGCGCGGCGGACGAGGCGGTCAGGTCCGCGGGGGCCGACGACCACCTGCCGCCTCTTCTCGGGGTCGTCGTGCCGATCAAGGACCTCAACCAGGTCAAGGGCGTGCGCTGCCGCTTCGGATCGGCCGTCGTCGACGTGGTGTCGCCCGTCGATGACGCCGTGGTCGCCATGCTGCGCGCGGCGGGAGCCGTCTTCACCGGCAAGACGTCCGCGCCGGAGTTCGGGCTGCCCGCGTACACCGAGCCTGACGTCGGGCCGTGGGCGCGCTCGCCGTGGGACCTGACCCGCTCGGCCGGTGGCTCGAGCGGGGGAGCGGCAGCAGCGGTCGCGGCCGGCATGGCGCCCGTCGCCCAGGGATCCGACGGCGGCGGGTCCATCCGCATCCCCGCGAGCGCCTGCGGTCTCGTCGGCCTGAAGACCTCGCGGGGCCTGGTGCCGTCCGGCCCACTCCCGGAGGGGCTGGGCCGCCTTGCCGTCGACGGGCCGCTCGCCCGCACCGTCGCCGATGCGGCGGCCCTGCTGGATGCCATGACCGGGCGGAGCGGAGCGGACGCGCACCTGCGCGCGCTGGACGGCGAGCCCGGACCCTTGCTGATCGGCCGCTACTGCCAGCCCGTCATCGCCGACGTGGCCGTGCACCCCGAGTGCCTGGCGGCGTACGAGGGCATGTCGGCCCTGCTCGAGGCGCTCGGCCATCGCCTTGTCGACATCGACGTTCCGTTCCCGCTCTCGGCCGTGCCGCACTTCGAGCGGGTGTGGGCCGCCGGGGCCGCCTCCATCCCCATCGACCTCGCGCACGAGGACCGGCTGCGCCCGCTGACCCGCTGGCTGCGCGAGCGGGGCCGGGCCATGTCGTTCGAGGAGGTCATGGTCGAGGTCGACCGCATGGCCGAGACCGGGCGCGCGATGGTGGCCTCGACCGCTCACCTGGACGCCATCCTCACGCCGACGCTGGCGACCTTGCCGGCCCCGTTGGGCCACCTGCGCGACGACGCGGATCCGGCCGCGGACTTCGAGGCGCAGAAGGCCTTCACGCCCTTCACGTCTCCGTACAACATCAGCGGCCAGCCTGCCGTTAGTCTGCCTGTGCACTGGACGGACGAGGGGCTGCCGGTCGGCGTGCAGCTCGTCGGTCGTCCGATGGGCGACGCCGCGCTGCTGCGCCTCGCCGCGCAGGTGGAACGGGCCCAGCCGTGGGCCCACAGGTACCCGGAGGTCTGGTGAGCGAGCCCGACGCCCCTGCGTGGGCGCCCGTCCCTGAGGACATGGCCCGGCTCGCCGCAGCCCTGGGAGTGGCCACCGAGTACTGGGACCAGGCCGGCAACCACGTCGATGTCGGCGAGGCGACCGTCTCGGCCGTGCTGCGCGCCCTCCGGGTCGATGTCTCGACCCCGGAGTCGATCCAGGCCGCGCTGGACGAGCTGCGGCTGCGCGACTGGCGCCGCATGCTGCCGCCGGTGTACGTCATGCGGCAGGGCGAGGACCGCCGGCTGTGGGTGCACGTGCCCGATGGCACGCCCGTGCGGGTCCATGTAGCCACCGAGAACGGTGCCCGGATCGACCTCGACCAGATGGACTGGTGGGTCGATCCGGTCGACGTCGACGGGCAGCGCGTCGGCGAGGCCAGTTTCACGCTGCCCGCCAACCTGCCGCTCGGCTGGCACGCGATCGTCGCGGAATCCACCGACGCGGAGGCCACGACGCCGTTGGTCGTGGCCCCCAACCACCTCCACCCGGCGGACATCGCCGGTGAGCGGCAATGGGGCTTCATGACGCAGCTCTATGCCATGCGGTCGGCATCGTCGTGGGGCATGGGGGACCTCGACGACCTCGCCACGCTGGCCGCGTGGAGCGGCCGGGAGCTCGGCGCGGGCTTCGTCCTCATCAATCCCCTCCATGCCGCGTCACCGGTGCCGCCGATGTCGCCATCGCCGTACCTTCCCGTGACCAGGCGGTTCGCGAACCCGATGTACCTTCGGATCGAGGACATCCCCGAGACGAGCCGGCTGAGCCCGGCCGTCGCTGCGCGCGTCAGGCAGCTGGCCGAGCAGTTGCGCCGGCTCAACCCCACCGACGACCTGCTTGACCGCGATGCCGTCTGGGCAGCCAAGCGGACAGCCCTCGAGGCGGTGCATTCCACTGGCCGCACCCCCGAGCGCCAGGCCGCGCTGGACGAGTTCCTCGCCGAGCAGGGCCCGGGGCTCCGCGACTTCGCCACCTGGTGCGCGCTCAGCGACGTCCACGGCCCCGATCCGTCTGCCTGGCCCGAGGAGCTGGGCCACCCGACGTCGCCCGCCGTCGCCGCGTTCCGGGACGCGCATGAGCAGGCCGTCGCCTTCCACTCGTGGATGCAGTGGCTCGTCGACGAGCAGCTCGCCATGACGCAGGCCGCGGCTCGAGCCGCCGGCATGGCGATCGGTGTCATGCACGACCTCGCAGTCGGGGTGCACCCCGAGGGGGCCGATGCCTGGGCGCTGCAGGACGTGCTCGCGGCGGGCGTCGGGGTCGGTGCGCCGCCGGACATGTACAACCAGATGGGCCAGAACTGGCACCAGCCGCCGTGGCGGCCCGATGCGCTCGCCGAGGCCGCGTTCCTCCCGTTCCGGGACATGCTCCGCACGGTCCTCCATCACGCCGGCGGCCTGCGCATCGACCACGTCCTGGGCCTGTTCCGGCTCTGGTGGGTGCCCGACGGCTTCCCGGCCTACGCGGGGACGTTCGTCCGGCTGGACTACGACGCCATGCTGAGCGTGCTCATGCTCGAGGCGCATCGGGCGGGCGCGATCGTGGTGGGCGAGGACCTCGGCACCGTGGAGCCGTGGGTGCAGGAGGCGCTGGCCGAGCGCGGGATCCTGGGCACCAGCATCCTGTGGTTCGAGACCGCCGAGGGCGGCGTGATCAAGGACCCGCCCACGTGGCGCCGCGACGTGCTGGCCAGCGTCACGGTCCATGACCTGCCGCCGACCGCCGGCTACCTGCGCGACGAGCACGTCCGGATCCGCAGCGAGCTCGGCCTGCTCACGACGCCGGAGCCCGTGGAGCGCGCGCACGCCGACCGCGAGCGCGCCGCCTGGGCCGAGGTCATGCGCGCGCACGGCTGGCTTGGCCAGGACGTCGATCTCAGCACGGACGCGGGGATCGAGGAGTACGTCGTCGCGCTCCATCGCGCGGTGGCCGGCTCGCCTGCACGGCTCATCGGGGTGGCCCTGCCCGATGTGATGGGCGACCGACGGGCGCAGAACCAGCCGGGCACGGACCAGGAGTACCCCAACTGGCGGGTGCCGATGACCGATGCCCAGGGCACCCCGGTGCTGCTCGAGGACGTCCTGGACCGGCCCGATCTGCTCGACAGAATCGTCGGTGCCGTGCGCGGGACCGTCGACTAGGCTGGCGCCGTGACCGCCCTCCAAGCACTGCTGGTGTTCGTGGGGATCCCCGTCGCCCTGGCCGTGGTGACCTTCGGCCTCGTCTCCGCATCCGGCTGGACCCGCAGCGGCCGGGCGAGCGCGGACTATGCGGCCGGGCCCTTCCTCGTGGCGAGCGATGCCGCCGTTCCCAACCCGTCGATCGTGCCCAGCGACAACCCGGATGCGGCAGTGGCGGGGGGTGGCGTCAGTGCCCACTGGTGAGGTGGTGGCCGGCTACGGCTTCCCGGCAGACGCGTCCAGCCCGTTGTCCGACGGCCAGCGTCGCGAGCTGTCCCGGATCGTGCAGCGGGCCCGCATGATCAGTGGCTACTGCTTCGGGGTGTTCGTCGGCCCCCTTCCCGAGGGCCGGGTCTCGGCCGTGGTGCACCATCGCTCGCTGCCGGATCCGCGCTCGGCCGTCCTCGTCGCGGTCGACCCGGCGGCACGGGCCATCGAGATAGTGCTGGGCAGCACCGTGGCCATCGACCTCAGTACGCGCTCCTGCGAGCTCGCCGCGCTGTCGATGAAGTCCGCCTTCGCGGCTGACGACCTGGTGAACGGCCTGCGCGACGGCGTGACCCTCCTGGCCGAGCACGCGCGGCACCCGAAGGTGCTGCACCTCGACGACACGGCGTAGCCCCGCCTTCCTACCCGTGACCTTGAGGTTGGCGTGCGAACACGGCGCTGGAATCCACGCCAACCTCAAGGTCGGCGGTCAGGACTGAGCCAGCATCTGCCTCATCTGCTCGATCTCGGCCGTCTGGGACGTGACGATGGCCTCGAGCAGCGTGCGCAGCTCGGGATCATCGCCGTTGGCCAGCGGATCCTGGGTCATCGCGATGGCTCCCTCGTGGTGCGCGATCATCAACTCGAGGTACCGCCGGTCGAAGTCGGCCCCCTGGGCGGCCTGCAGCCGGTCCATGTCCTCGCCGCTGACCATGCCGGTCATCGCCATGCCGCCGTGAACGGAGCGGTCGGCCATGGTCATGGGCACGCCCCACCGCTCGAGCATGGCTCTCATCTGCTCGATCTCCGGCGCCTGGGCCGCCGGGATGGCTTGGGCCAGCTCGAGCACCTCGGTGCTCGCTCCGTTCGCCGGCGCGAGCGCGGACATCTCGATGGCCTGCTCGTGGTGCGGAATCATCATCTGGGCGAACATGACGTCGCTCATGTTCGCGTCGTCGTTGCCCATCATCTGGCCGGCCGCTGATCCGGGCACGGTCGAACCGCTGTCGTGATTCATGTTGATCGTCGTGCAGCCGGCCTGGCCGGTCGTGGCCAGGGCCGCGGCGGCGATGGCCAGCGTCATTCGTCGGTACATGGATGCTCCTCGAGTACGTGCGTGCAGTGGGCGTGCGGACGGAGGCGACCGAGGTCGACTCAGGTCCGTCACACGCACAGCGACGCACGAAGAGGCACAGGAGGCGATCGGCCCCTGCTGGCCGACATGCCGGGCCCGGCCGACGGATCCGATGGGGTGCCGGTCCGGTCCACGCGACGCATGCCGGCCACGAGGGCGAGGCCGGCGGCGAGCATGACGACGCAGGCCATCGCCGCATCGCCCTCGGCGCCCGTCGGGGCGACAAGCGCGGGGCCGTCAAGCGCGGGGCCGCCAAGCGCGGCCGGGCTGGCGACGCCGGTGTGGACCTGCCCGGGCACTGCTCCGCACGGCACGGCGGCCGACGCACTGCTCGCCGTCGCGCCATGCATGGCGAACAGCGCAGCGACGGCCAGCAGCAGGAGGATCCGTCGGCGCCAGGGCACCTTGTCACGCTACCCCGGAGGGGTCCCGAGCGCCCTCCGACCTCGTACGGCCCGACCGCCCGATGCGTCGTCACATGTGGCTACGCCGCGCCGATGGATTGCTGCCACAAGTGACGATGCATCGGGGGTTCAGCCCTGAGCGTCCCGGGCGCGGGCGCGCATCGCCCGCAGCACGCCGTCGCGGCCCTCGCCGATCAGCCGCCGCTGCCCGGCGTTGAGCTCGCCAGACAGGTACGCGTCCGTCGCCGCGATGGTCTCGTCATCGACAAGGAGCATGGGGTACATGCCCACCGTGATGTCCTGGGCCATCTCCGTCGTGCGCTCCTGCCACACCCGCGGCAGCGACTCGAAGTAGCGGGAGCGGTACGGCCGCAGCAGGTCGAGCTGGTCGCCCTGGACGAACCCGCCGATCGTGGCCTCGAGGATCGCGTTCGGCAGGTCGGTGCGATCGACGATGTCGGCCCACGCCAGCTCCTTAGCCTCGGCCGTGGGCCGGGCCGCACGGGCAAGGGCTGCCTGCCGCCGTCCCGTGGCGGTGTCGTCGGAGTCCAGTTCGCGCTCGATGGCGTCAACCTCGGCGCGGCCGGTGGCGGCCAGCCGCTGGAGCAGGAACCAGCGCAGGTCCGTGTCGATGGCCAGCCCCTCCCACACGAGGGAGCCGTCGAGCAAGGCGGCGACGGCGTCGAGCTGGGCACCGTCGGTGGCCGCGCCGACGAAGGCCCGGGCGAAGGCCAGCTGGTGGTCGCTGCCCGGCGCCGCGGCCTCGGCCAGCGCCCGGGTGGCGTCCGCCAGCCGGGACAGGTACCCGGTGCGATTCTCCGGCGCCGCGAACTGGTCGATGGCCAGCCGGAGCTGCCGCAGCACTCCCTGCACCACGCCCACGTCCGACTCGCGGCCGATCCCCGAGAGGACGAGGCGCAGGAAGTCGCCCGTGGACGCCTCCGCGTCGCGGGTCATGTCCCAGGCCGCCCCCCAGATCAAGGCACGCGCCAGCGGGTCGTTGAGGTCGCCGAGGTGCTCGGTGGCCGTGAGCCATGAGCGGGTGTCCAGCCGCACCTTGGCGAACGTCAGGTCGCCGTCGTTGACGAGCAGCAGGTCGGGCTGTGCGACTCCGGCGAGCTGCGCTACCTCGGTGCGGGCACCGATGACGTCCAGCTCGATGCGCTCGCGCAGGACGAGGCCCTCGGTGCCGAGGTCGTACAGGCCAAGCGCGATGCGGTGCGAGCGGAGGGTCGCCGCGACGCCCTCGGGCGATGACGGTGGCTCCTGCTCGATGCCGACGGAAACGTAGCGGCCGTCAGCGACGTCGACGACCGGGCGCAGCAGGTTTACCCCGCTGGTCTGCAGCCACTCGTGCGTCCAGCCGGACAGGTCGCGGCCGCTGGTGGCCTCCAGCTCGGAGAGGAGGTCGCGCAGCTCGGTGTTCTGCCAGGCGTGCTTGGTGAAGTAGTTCCGCACGCCCGCGAGGAACTGCTCCTCGCCGACCCACGCGACAAGCTGGCGCAGGGCCGACGCGCCCTTGGCGTACGTGATGCCGTCGAAGTTGACCCGCACCGCGTCGAGGTCGACCATGTCCGCCGCGATCGGGTGGGTGGACGGCAACTGGTCCTGCCGGTAGGCCCATGCCTTGCGCAGGTTGGCGAAGGTCGTCCACGCGTCGGTGTAGCGCGTCGCGTTCACGTTGGCCCAGTGGGCGGCCCATTCGGCGAAAGACTCGTTCAGCCACAGGTCGTCCCACCACGTCATCGTGACGAGGTCACCGAACCACATATGGGCGAGCTCGTGCAGGATCGTGTTGGCCCGCTGCTCGTAGGCGGCATCGGTGACGCGGCTGCGGAACACGTAGTCCTCGAGGATGGTCACGCAGCCGGCGTTCTCCATCGCACCGGCATTGAACTCCGGAACGAAGAGCTGGTCGTACTTCGCGAACGGGTACGCGACGCCGAACTGCTCCTCGAAGAACGCGAAGCCCTGCTTGGTCACCGTGAGGATCTCGTCGGAGTCCAGGAACTGCGCCAGCGATTCGCGGCAGTACACGTCCAGGGGGTAGGTGCCGTACGTGCCGGTGTAGGAGTCCTGCACGCGGTGGTACGGGCCGGCGACCAGCGCGGTGATGTAGGTGGAGATGCGCGGGGTCGGCTCGAACGCCCACGTCGCGTGCCCATCGTCGTCCAGCGCAGGGTCGGGGGTGGGGGAGTTGCTGACGACCTTCCAGTGGCCGGGCGTCGTGACGGTCAGCTGCCAGGTGGCCTTGAGGTCGGGCTGCTCGAAGCACGCGTACATGCGGCGCGCGTCGGCCGACTCGAACTGCGTGTAGAGATAGGTCTCCTTGTCGACGGGGTCGACGAAGCGGTGCAGGCCCTCGCCGGTGTTCATGTACGTGCACTGCGCGGTCACGGTCACCACGTTGCTGGCCTGCAGGGCGGGGAGAGTGATGCGCGGGCCGTCGACTACGGCCGACAAGTCGAGCGCCGTCCCGTTCAGCACGACCGAGTGGACGGAGTGCGCGATCAGGTCGATCCACGTGGACGAGCCCGGCTCCCGGCAGGTGAACGCGACGGTGGTGACGGAGGGGAAGGTGGGCTCGAGGTTCGTGACGTCGATGGTGACGTCGTACGACTCGACGGCGATCAGCGCTGAGCGCTCCTTGGCCTCGGCCCGGGTCAGGTTCTCGGAAGCAGTCATGCCCGCATCTTGCACTAGGTTCGCAGGCGTGCTCACCGCGGGACGGCCCAGCGCCACGGTCGTATTCGATGGCGATTGCGCCTTCTGCACGACGAGCGCGGCACGGCTCGCCTCGTGGTCCGCGGGGCACCTGGAGGTCGTCCCGTGGCAGCGGGCGGACCTCGCCGCGCTCGGGCTGACGGCCCGGGAGTGCGCGGCCGCCGTGCAGTATGTCGGGCCCGAGGGGCACTACGCGGCCGGCGCAGCGGTCTCGCGGGCGCTGCAGCGGTGTCGCTCGCCGTGGCGCGAGGCGGGCCGGCTGCTCGGGCACCGGGCGCTGGCGCCCTTCACCGAGCGCATCTACGCCGTCGTTGCGGTCAACCGGCACCGGCTGCCCGGCGGGACGCCCGCGTGCCAGGTGGACGGATAGGCGATGCCCGAGGGACACGTCGTCCACGCCCTCGCCAGGCGGCTGGGCCGGATGTTCGTGGGACAGGCCGTGCGGGTGGACAGTCCGCAGGGCCGCTTCTGGGACGGGGCGGCGCTCGTCGACGGCCAGGTCGTCGCCAAGGTCGAGGCGCATGGGAAGCACCTGTTCATCGGGTTCGCGAACCGCGGGTGGATGCACGTCCACCTCGGGCTGTACGGCAAGTGGCGGTTCGGCGACGGCGACCCACCGGTCCCGGTCGGCCAGGTGCGGGCCCGCATCGTCGGCGACGGGGCCTGGGCGGAACTGCGCGGGCCGTCCGTCTGCGAGGTGCTCGACGACCTCGGCCGGCGTGACGCGATCCGCCGAATAGGTCCTGATCCGATCCGGCGGGACGCCGATCCGGGCCCGGCCTGGGAGAAGGCGAGCCGGTCTGCCTCGCCGATCGGGATACTGCTGATGGACCAGGCGGTGATCTCGGGCGTGGGCAACATCTACCGGGCGGAGGTCCTGTTCCGGCACGGCATCAGCCCGTATCGGCCCAGCCGGGAGGTGACCCGCGAGGAGTTCGACGCGGTCTGGGCGGACCTCGTCGGGCTCATGCGCGATGGGGCCAGGCGCGGCCGGATCGACACCGTTCGCCGGGAGCACACACCGCGCGCGATGGGCCGGCCTCCGCGCCGCGACCGGCATGGCGGCGAGGTCTACGTCTATCGCCGGACAGGGCGGCCGTGCCTGGCCTGCGGCACGCCCGTCGCCAGCGCCGACCTGAACGGCCGGACGTTGTACTGGTGCCCGGGGTGCCAGCCGACCTAGGCCACGGCTGCGGCGGCGGCCACCTGGGGGTGCCGGATCCCGGGGTGGCCAGCGGGCAGCGAGCGCTTGATGATCATCCAGGAGACGACGATCGTGACGATCGTGAGGCCGTAGAAGAAGGCGCCGGATGCGGCGAGGGCCCACAGCGAGTTCTGGTCGATGAAGACCATCAGCAGGACGGTCCTGACGAGGTTCAGCAGGGCCCAGGGCCACGAGGCAAGGCTGTATGCACGGAGCAGGGCCGGATCCTTGCGCCAGGTGAGCTTGGTGCCCACGACAGGACCGAGGACGACGCCGATCAGCGGCCAGCGGACGAGGTTGGCAACCACGAAGGCCAGCGCGGACATGGCATTGAGCAGCACGCGTGGCCAGAAGAAGTCCGCCGCGCTGCCCGTGCGGCTCGCGATGTACGCGCTGATGAGCACGATAAACAGTGAGCCAAGGGCACGGGCCGGGTGCTTGCGCTCGACCAGCCGCCACACCGTGAACACGAGCGCAAGGGCGACGGCGGCGCCGATGGCCCAGCCCAGCGCGCGGCTGTCGGCCCCCATCGCCAGGTAGATCGTGACGAACACCAGTGGCGGCAGGACGCTCTCCAGCGCTCCGCGCACGCCGCCCAGGAGCGTCACGAAAGGGTGCGGGAGGTTTTCCGACACGTCGTCGCGAAACTCTTGGATACCAGTCTCTTCCGGGCGATCCACGGGGACACGTTAGCGCTACGGTCAGGAGCGTGACCGACTCCCTGGTGCAGGCGCAGGCGCTGCTCAACCGATGGCGTGACGACCTCGCGGCCTGGGCCATCCCTGACGACATCCTTCGGCAAGCACCGCAGGAACCCTGGATCCACCCGGTGTCGATGTTCACCGTCGACGAGGACATCCCGGATTCGCATTCGCACCGGATCGCCCGCGCGGCGGTCCCGGCGGACGGCGTGGTGCTGGATGTCGGCAGCGGCGGCGGGCGCGCGTCGATGTCGTTGGTGCCGCCTGCGGGGACGGTCATCGCGGTCGACGAGCAGCAGGCGATGCTCGACGCTTTCGCAGACGCCGCGACGCGCCGTGGGGTGCGCGCGCAGATGCACCAGGGCAACTGGCCCGACGTCGCCGACGACGTGCCGATGGCCGACGTCGTGGTGTGCCACCACGTGGCCTTCAACGTGCGGGCGATCGGGCCGTTCCTGCAGGCGCTCGATGCCCATGCCCGCCACCGCGTGGTGCTCGAACTGCCGACGCACCAT
This sequence comes from Actinomycetota bacterium, assembly GCA_030645615.1. GTDB lineage: Bacteria > Actinomycetota > Actinomycetes > S36-B12 > S36-B12 > UBA10649. Next base: position 118,115 of record JAUSNB010000054.1, read on the forward strand.
CCCCTCGCCGGCATGAGCCCGCTCTGGAAGCGGTTCTGGGACCTGGACCGGCCCACCCGGCCGACCGCCCACGACCTCGGTGACATCGCCCAGGCGCTGGGGTTCGATGCGCACACCGACATCTGGGAGGACGAGACGTGGGGCAGGCGGGTCGCACTGCCCCAGGACGAGCGGGTGCGCTTCGCCCGGATCCGGCTATGCCTGCCGGAAGAGCGGGACGCGGAGGTCGCCGCCGCGCTGATCGAGCAGTACGACGCGGCGCCGCGCGAGGTGGCCACGATCTGGTGGGACGTTCGCCGACCCTGACCCCCCGCCGCCGAGCAGGGGTTAGATGGGGGCGTGACCTCACGACCCGCGCCGGCGGACCCACCCGCGCCGGCGGGGTACGACGTGGATCGGCTGCGCGCCCGCATGCCCGCCCTGGCCAGCGGGGTGGCCTACTTCGACGGACCGGGCGGCACCCAGACGCCTGACCTCGTGGCAGACGCCATCGCGGCCGCCCTGACCGGCGGCCTGTCGAACCGGGGACGGGTCACCGCCGCCGAGCGGACCGCCGACGACCTCACCATCGGTGCTCGACTCGCGGCCGCCGACCTGCTGAACGCCGACCCGGGCGGCATCGTCTTCGGGCGCAGCATGACCGAACTGGCCTTCCAGGTAGCCCGCACGCTGGCCCAGGGCTGGGGTCCGGGTGACGAGGTCGTAGTGACCCGCCTCGACCACGATGCCAACATCCGCCCGTGGGTCACCTATGCCGAGCGCTCCGGTGCCACCGTGCGATGGGCCGACTTCGACCCGCACACCGGCGGCCTGAGCATCGACGACGTCATGGGACTCGTGACCGACAACACCCGCCTCGTCGCCGTCACCGGCGCATCCAACCTGCTGGGCACCCGGCCCGACATCGAGGCGATCGGTGCCGGCCTGGCCGACTCGGGCGCGCTGTACTTCGTCGACGGGGTCCACCTGTCCGCGCACGTGGCCGTCGACGTCGCAGCGATCGGCGCGGACTTCTTCGCCTGCAGCCCCTACAAGTTCCTCGGACCGCACCTGGGCCTGCTGGCCGCATCGCCCGCGCTGCTGGAGTCCATGCACCCGGACAAGCTGCGGCCGAGCACCGAGCAGGTGCCCGAGCGTTTCGAGCTGGGCACCCTGCCGTACGAGATGCTCGCCGGCGTGACGGCGGCCGTGGACATGCTTGCCGACCTGGTCCCGGGCGACGAGGGAACGTTGCCGCGCCGGGACCGGCTGGTCCGGTCGATGCAGGCTCTGGCGGTTTACGAGGAGGCACTGCACGGGCGGCTGAGGTCCGGCCTGGAGGGCATCGATGGCGTGCACTGCTACGGCCACGCCGCTCGGCGCACTCCCACCGAGTTGTTCGCGATCGACGGCGTGGATTCCACGGATGCGTACCGGGCGCTGGCCGCGGTCGGGGTGAACGCCCCGGCCGGGTCCTTCTATGCCCTCGAGGCGGCGGAGCATCTGGGGCTGGGAGCGGCCGGTGCCATCAGGGCCGGACTGGCGCCCTACTCGAACGCCGAGGACGTCGACCGGCTGCTGGCCGGCATCGCGAGGATCGCCGCCGGCTAGGCAGAGGTGCGCTCGGACTCGTCCGCCCACTCACCGTGCTCGCGACGGGCCCAGTCCAACGGGACCTCGCCGGTGCGCATCCCTCGTCGCGCGGTCGCGTCGTTGAAGGCCATGTAGATGTGGCCGAGGACCACGATGACCATGGCCATCCCGAGCCAGTCGTGCACGAACGTCGCGCCTGTGCGCAGGTTGTCGGTGAACAGGCTGCTGAAGAACATCATCGCCCCGGTCGCGAGCATGACGAGGATCGCGCCGAGGGTGAAAGCCGCGTTGAGCTTCTGGCCCGCGTTGAACTTGCCGACCCGGATCCGGCCGGAGCGCCGGTCACGGCTGCGCAGCCAGGTCCAGTCCGCGGACGTGAACCGGTTGAGCCGGCCGGCATCGTCGCGGAAGGCCCGGGAGAACAGCGCCAGCACGATGGGGATCGGCAGGGCGAAGCCCGCGATCTCATGCACGAGGCCCACGAGTTGCCGGTTGCCGACGACGTTGCCGAGATCCGGCACGAACAGGAGGGCCGCCGTCACCATGAGGATCAGCGTGAGCACCGCGATGCTGCGGTGCGCCCATCGCTCGGCCCGCGCGAACCGACGAAGGGGCGGCACTGCGTCGTCAGACATTCGGGTCGTCGCTTCGCCCGTTCGATGCCCCGATGTACGCGTCGACGTCGTACCCGCGTTCCTCCCAGTAGCCCGGGGTCACGGTCCGGGCAACCTCGATGCCGCCGAGCCACTTGAGTGACTTGTACCCGTACATCGGCACGACGTACAGCCGGACGGGTGCGCCGTGCTTGACCTGGATCGGCGCGCCGAACATGGATGTGGCCACCAGGACGTCCGGCTGCATCGCCTGCTCGAGGGTGAGGGACTCCGTGTACACGCCGTCGAAGGACGTGAAGCGAAGAGCCGCTGCGCCCTCCTCGACTCCCGCCCGCTCCAGGACGTCGCGCAGGAGGACGCCCGACCACGGGACGTCGTTGACGCGCCACCCCGTCACGCACTGGAAGTCCTTTGTCATGCCGGTCTGCGGCAGCGCTGCCAGGTCGGCGAGGCTGAGCGACAACTCGCGGTCCACCATGCCGGTCACGGTGAGTCGGTAGTCCTCCGCTGCGACCTCCGGGTGCGGTGACGTCACCGAGTAGATGCGGAAGCCGCCCGCGGCGGGGATCACGGACGCCAGCGCCGGCGCGGTCGACGCCACCACCGTGCTCACGCCGTCGGACAGCCAGCGGCCAGTGGCCACTCCCACGGCGCCGAGCCCGATCATCCCCAGGACGATGCGCCGGCCCACGGGGGCTCCGCGGCGCGGCCCTGCGGGCGCCGGGTCGGCCTGCTCCACGTCGGGTTCCGGGATGGCCATGCCCCATGGGAACACACAACCGAGGGCCGCGCTATTGGTGAGCGCCTTACCGCTTCGTAAGGTCTCCACGGGGTGCCGGGCGCGGGGAAGCTACGTGCCGCACAGAGCGACGAGCGCTGCCACGGTGGCCAGGTTGCGTGCCGTGCCGGCCCGGTGGGCGCCGGGTCCTCGAGTCATCAACGCCGACGCGAGGTCGCTCCTGCCGAAGCCATCGGGGGTGTGCAGGTACATGGTGGTCCCGGCGGCATGGACGCGGTCCCGGCTGCCCTTGGCCGCGACCGCCGCCTGCGCCTCGTCGAGCCTTGCCCGCGACGGGGCATCCAGAGGCGCGGGCAGGAAGAACACGTGCACCCGTCTCGGGTCCGGCTCGTCGCCGTACGGGTTGGCCGCCGTGACCGCCGCCAGGGCCGACGAGGACAGCGCGATGACGGGGATGTCGAGGCCGAGGTGCCCCGCGATGACGTTATGCACGTGCGCTGCGACAGCGGCCGGCCGAGCGCGCGGCTGGTCGAGCACGACGTTGCCGCTCTGGATGTACGTGCGCACGCGCTGGTAGCCGGCCTCGGCGAGAAGCCGACGCAGGTCCGCCATGGGCACGGTGTTGCGGCCGCCGACATTGACGCCTCGCAGGAGCGCGACGACAGTGGCCATTGCCGCATCCTTCCCCATCCGCGGCATGTGGCATATGCTTGCGGGGCAACGCCGACGCGAGAGGAGCACATTCCATGACTGCTGTGCCCCGCCGCGTCCGCGTCTCCTGACTCCGAGGTCTCCTGACCCCTGGTCCGAGCCGGGCTCCCGCGTCCCCTCGTCTTCGCGCTGCGCTACTGCGCGCGCATTCCACCCAGGAGTCACGTTGACCGCTTCACTTCTCGACCTCGGCTGGCGTCCGTCGGACGTCGACGCCGACCGCTTGCACCACCATCCCCACTCACGCCCGGCCCGAGTAACCCAGCAGCAGCGAGGTGCCTGGCTCGTCCATGACGGCTCGGAGGAGGTCCTCGCCCGCGCGCGGGGGGCCGTTCTCGATCCCGCTCCGGTCACCGGCGACTGGCTGCTCGTCAGCGGAGACGCACGCACGACGTGCTACGTGGACGAGGTCCTGCCCCGGCGCTCCACGCTCTCCCGCGCGGAGGCGGGTGGCCGAAGCCAGGAACAGGTCATCGCCGCAAATGTCGACGTGGTGGGCATCTGCGCACCTGCGGACGACGTCAACGAGCGAAGGCTCGAACGCGAGCTCACCGCCGTGTGGGCGTCAGGTGCCGTCCCGCTCGTGATCATCACCAAGGCCGACGCGGTGGACGATCCGAAGGCGGTGGCCACGGCAGCCGCCGTCGTCTGCATCGGTGCCGACGTGGTGGCCACGTCGACGGTGTCGGGGGAGGGGCTCGACGGGGTGCGCGACCGCCTCGGTCCGGGCGTCACCCTTGCCCTGATCGGGCCGTCGGGGGTCGGGAAGAGCAGCCTGGTGAACGCTCTTGCTGGCCATGAGGTGCTCGCCACCCAGGCCACGCGGCAGGACGGCAAGGGACGGCACACCACCACCGGGCGGCACCTGGTCCCGTTGGCCGGGGTCGGCCTGCTGCTCGACACCCCGGGCATGCGCGAGTTCGCGCCGTGGTTCGCCGACGAGGGACTCGGCGGCACTTTCGCCGACATCGACGAGCTCGCCGCAAGCTGCCGCTTCGCCGACTGCCGTCACGACAGCGAGCCCGGGTGCGCCGTGCTCACCGTCGCGGCCGGCGACGCGGAGATCGGCGCCCGGGTCGAGTCCTGGCGCAAGCTTCAGCGAGAACTGGCCTGGCTCGAGCGTCGGCAGGACGCTCGGCTGCGCCAGGAGGAGCGCCGGCAGTGGATCATCCGCGAGCGAGCCATGCGGCGGTCGATCCGATCGACATGACGCTGCTCGGACGGTGACGGCCAGCACCTACATGACGTCGAAGGTCTCCAGCACCTCGATGCGGCCGTTGGCCGCGAGGTGCGGGCAGCCTTGCGCGATCGCGACGGCGGCATCGAGGCTCTCGGCCGCGATGACCGAGTAACCGGACACGGCGGACGTCGCCGCGCCCACGGATCCGTCGGGCGCAACCGCGGCCGAGGCCCCCGTGGGGTTGCCCGGGTCGGCGGCCGCCTCGCCCATGCCGGCGAACCACGACGTCCAGGCCTCCATGACGGCCTTGCCTTCGTCCTCCGTCGTGGGCTCGTCGCCACCGATGTACACGAACAGGTACTTGGCCATGAGGGTCCCTCCCGAGGCGCCCCGGGGGCGGAGGCGCGATGCGGGGGAGCCTGCCACGGGCCACCGACGCTGACAAGGTCCGCTGGGGCGCGCGTGGCCGGTAGCGTGCCGTGCATGACGGACGCCTTCACGGTGCTGGTCGTGTGTCGGGCGAACGTCTGCCGTTCCCCGGTTGCCGAGCGCCTGCTGGCCCGTTGGTCCGGCCAGATCGGGCTCGACGGCGTCGTCCGCGCGGAGTCTGCCGGGTGGGAGGCGGAACCCGGCACCGCCCGGTGCGCCCAGGGCGAGGCGTGGCTGCCTGGCCTGCTCCCCGGCGCGGCCATCGAGTTGGCGGGGGAGCACCTCGACCGCGCCGACCTCGTGCTGGCCCTGGACCGCGAGGCCAGGGCCGCGTGCGTCCGGCGCAGCACGGCATGCCGTCCGCGCCTGCTCACCGTCACCCAGGCCGGCTTCCTCGCTGACCGGCTCGGCCGCATGATCGAGACCGGCGAGCCGATCGCGGGTGCCCCCGCTGTGCCGGAGGCGCCGGCCGACCGGCTGCGCTGGCTCGTTACCGAGATGGACGCAGCCCGCGGACTGCTCGCCGGCCGGCCCGACGACGCCGACGACATCGTCGATCGGCACGGCGTCGAGCCGCACGCCGAGGTGTTCGACGAGGTCGACTCGGCGCTCGCGCCGCTCACGCGCGTATGGGCGGCGCTCATGGCCTGATGGTGGGCCGGGTGCCATCGCCAGTTGAGCCGAAGACACGTGGCCATATGCGACACTGGGGCCTCTGAGAGGGGTCGGTGCCACCATGCATGTGCGCGAGTACTTCCGGGTGGTGTCCAAGCACTGGCTCGCCATCGTGCTGATCACCGGCCTGGTCTTCGCCGCCGTCGCGGTCTACACCTTCCTCCAGCCCAAGGTCTACACGGCCACCGCGCAGATCTTCGTGTCGATCTCGACCCGCGTCCAGCCGAACCAGGCGGGTCAGTCGTCCGTCAGCTCGTCGACGCCGTACGTGCTGCAACGGCTGACCAGCTACGTCGAGGTCGTGGGCAGTCCGCAAGTCATGCAGCCGGTCGTCGACCAGCTCGGGCTCAAGACCACCGCCGAGGGCCTCGCCGGGTCCGTGTCGGCCATCAACCCTGCCGGGACGGTGATCCTGGAGATCTCCGCGAACGACACGAGCCCGCAGCTGGCAGCGGAGATCGCGAACGCGGTCGCCGAGAGGTTCACGGTCGTGATCCAGGATCTCGAGGCGCAGACACTGGGCAGTTCCGTCCTGGTGAAGGCCACGATGACCCGCCCCGCGGTGCCTCCCACGAGCCCGACGAGCCCGACGACGGCGCTCAATTTGGTCGTGGGCATGCTGGTCGGTCTTGCCCTCGGCGTCGGGTACGCCTTCCTTCGCGAGGCCCTGGACAACACCGTCAAGTCCCAGGACCAGCTCAACGAGATCACCGGCACGGCGAGCGTCGGCATGATCATGTTCGACCCCGATGCCAAGGACAAGCCGCTCGTCGCGCTCGACCAGCGCGCGATCAGGTCGGAGTCCTTCCGCACCATCCGCACCAACCTGCGATACGTCAACGTCGACCACCGGCCCAAGGTGTTCACCATCACGTCGGCCCTCCCAGGCGAGGGCAAGTCGACGACGGCGGTCAACCTGGCCATCACGTTCGCGCAGGCAGGCAGGCGTGTGTGCCTCGCCGAGGCGGACCTCCGCCGGCCCCAGTTGGACAAGTACCTCGGCATTGACATGGAGGTCGGGCTGACCGACGTACTCGCGGGCGACATCCCGCTGGACGACGCGCTGGTGTCGTGGAACCGGGGGATGCTCACTGTGCTCCCTTCGGGCCGGACGCCACCCAACCCGTCCGAGATGCTCGGCTCCCGCGTCATGCGCGACGTCCTGTCGAAGCTGCGCAGCACCTTCGACATCGTCATCATCGACGCGCCGCCACTGCTGCCCGTCAGTGACGCCGCCGAGATCGCCAACGCGTCTGACGGGGCGATCCTCATCGCCCGGTGGGGCAAGACCACGCGGGAGCAACTCGCTGCTGCCGCCCTCGCGGTCACGCAGGCCGACGGCCGGATCCTCGGGACGATCATGAACTTCGTTCCTGTCGCGCGCGGGCGGTACGGCTACCGGTACGACTACGGCTACGCCTACGGGCGCGGCTACGGCTACGGCTACGGCTACAAGGCGCGAGAGTCCACCGAGCGAACCCCGCCCGCCCCTCCGAGCGACCTGACCGAACAGTTGACGCGAAACGCCGGGGCAGGCGACGGGTCGCCCTAGTCGATGCCCACTCCGAAGGTGCCCACGTGAGCCCGGAAGCACCGCGGGCCGAGGGGTCCGTGCTCCCGTCGGCCCAAGCGGCCGTCAAGGCGCGCCGCGAGCGCCCGCCGGTGTTCGCCCAGATTCTGTTTGGCCTGCTGGTCCTGTCGACGCTGCGCGCGGGCGGCGGACCGGCGAACACGTCGATCACCGACGTCGCGATGCTCATCATCATCGCCGTTTACCTCGCGCCGAACCTGCTCATCGTGAAGCCGTCCGCCGAGGTCAGCCACTACCTCGTCGGCTTCCTGCTCGTGCTCAGCGCTTACGTGGTGCTGCAGCTGCTCATGCTTGCGACGGTCGGCGGCAGCGGTCTGGTTGTTGTCAAGGATGCCTTCAGTCCGCTCTTCATGGTCGTCGCCTGCATCCTGCTCCTGCCGCACCTGACGAAGTCGGATCCGCGGCTGGCGAGGTTCGCCGTCGTGGCGTCCGCCGTCATCCTGTCGGTCTCCCTTGCCCTGGACCCGCGGGCTCGGGCGGAAGGGACGTTCTCGAACCCCAACCTCGCGGGGGCATGGGCCGGTTGCGCTCTCGTCCTCCTGGTTGCCATGCGATACCCCAGGCGGCTGGTCCTGCGCATCCCGTTGATCCTCTTCGTGGCCGCCGCGATCTCGTGGACGGGCTCGTTCGCCGCGATGTTCGCCGTCGCCCTGTCACTCGTCTACCTCGCGGCCGATCGGCTGGCACTGCGCCCGTGGGCGAAGGGCCTGTTGGTCGTGCTGAGCGCCGGAGTGGCTTACTCGCTGATCACCATCCTCGACGAGGCCGGCGCGCTGAACCGGTCCGAGCGGTCGTTGGATTCCCGGGTGGTGCGCTGGCTCGTGGGCCTCGACGTCTGGAGGGGCCAGCCATGGGGCATCGGTCCCGGCTCGTACGTCGCGAACGGCACGTTCGAGCGGGACGGTTCCGAGCTTCACAGCGAGTTCGTCCAGGCGCTCGTGGAGCTCGGGCCGATCGGGCTGCTGCTGCTGATCGCCATGGGAGTCGTGCTGTGGCGTGTCGGCGGCATCTGCACGCGGACCGTCATCGTGTTCATGGCGGCCATCGCCATCTGGCGCGACAGCCTGAACTTCCGCTTCCTGTGGCTCATGCTCGGGTGCGCCATCGCTGTGGACTACTGGCAAGCACGCACCGAGAAGGCGAAGGCCGACGTGGACGTGGATCCTTGACGTCTCCGCCACGAATCCTCATTGCCCTGCCGCAGCTCGGCCGCGGCGGCCCCGACCGGGTGATGTTCGAGGTGGCCTGCGGGCTGGCCGACCTCGGGTGGAGCGTCCACGTGGCGACGGTGGACGGCCCGGGCCAGCGGGTGCACGACCTGCCCGAAGTGGTGACCCACTCGTTCACGCGGACGGTTCCGGTTCGGCTGGACCGGCGCTATCCCGTGCACGGCCTGGCCCGCGAACTGCGCCGGCTTCGGCCCGACGTCCTGCTGACCACCCACCACATGAACTACGCGGCGTACGGCGCCCTGCGGCTGGTCCGGGATGCCCCGCTGTGGGCGATGCGCCCGACGACCACGACGTCGTCCCATGTCGAGGACGTCGGCAGCGAGCGGCTTCGGCACCGGATCGCGCACCGCGCGATGACCCGGATGATCGAGCGCTGCGACCTGCTCGTGGCGCAGAGCCGGGACATGGCCGACGACGCGCGACTGCTGGGGCGCAGCGGCCCGATCGCGGTCATAGGCAACCCGGCGCCGCCGCGGCCGGTGAACGTCGTCGGCGCCGACGGACGGGACCGGGTGATCGCGTACGTGGGCCGGTTGAGTCGCGAGAAGGGACCGGACCTGCTCGTCGACGCCTTCGCGCGGGCCCAAGCGCGGGCCGATGGCTACACGCTGGATCTCTGGGGCGATGGGCCGATGAGGGTCCAGCTTGCCGAGCAGGCGCGCGCCCTCGGCATGTCGGGCGTCGTGCGCTTTCGTGGCACCGCGTCCGATTCGCTGGCGGCCATGGCGCATGCGGCGCTCGTCGTCGTGCCGTCGCGCTACGACGGGTTCTCGAACGTCATCATCGAGGCGCTGTCGGTCGGCACGCCCGTGGTCGCCACCTCGTGCCCGGGTGCCGCCCGCGAGGTCATCGTCCACGAGGCGCTCGGCCGGCTCAGCCCGCCGGAGGACCCCGGTGCCCTGGGTGTCGCGATGGACGCCGCCCTCGCGGGGGAGCCCGACCACGACGCGATCGCGGCGCTCGTGCAGGAGGCATGGAATCGTGAGCGCGTGATCGAGGCCTACGACGCGGCATTGCGAGCCCTTGCCGACCCGCCGGGCGGCACGTCGCGCCCGGGAGGGCCCTAGCCCATGCCGGCATGGGGGGAGGTGATCCGGGGGCGGGCGCAGCGCTGGGGGCCCCGGATGAGTCCGCGATGGCTGGACGGCCTTCAGTCGATCCTCGACACTGCCCAGACGGCTGCCTGGCTCGCCCACGAGGGCTTGGTCCCGGACCCGATGCTCGAGGACAGGGTCGCCGTGTTCGAGGCGATGGCCCGAACCGCCGAGTCCTCGCCGGGCCGGACGGTGTACCTGGAGTTCGGCGTATACCGAGGTGACAGCCTGCGCTGGTGGTCCAGTCGCCTCACGAGCGCGGATACCCGGCTCTTCGGCTTCGATACCTTCAGCGGAGTCGATGCGCCGTGGACCTGGCAGACCCACATGGCCGACTTCGACGTCGCCGGTCACGTGCCCCAGATCGACGACGCCCGGGTGGAGTTCGTTGAGGGGCTCTTCGCGGACTCCCTGCCCGGGTTCGAGTTGCCCGACCGCGACCGGCTCATCGTCGTTGTCGACAGCGACATCTACTCGTCGGCGACGACAGTCCTGACGTGGTTGGCGCCCAGGATTCGCAGCGGGGACCTCATCTACTTCGACGAGTTCAAGTTCTTCCACGACGAGCGTCGCGCGTTCGCCGAGTTCCGCGATGCCACGGGCAGGCGATGCTCCGTCCTCGCCGCGGCCGAGGGGCTGCGTTCGGTGGCCTTCGTGGCGACCTGACCTACAGGTCGCTGTGGAAGGGGGAGGCCGAGATCGATGCCCCCGCTCGCCTCCCGAGGATGCCCGGCGCCAGCGGCCCGAGCGCGACGACGGCGCGGGCCCGCCACCACCAGGAATCCCGCCATCGCTCGGACCCGATGACCGAGGCCCCCATCCGCAGGTAGCGCCTGGCGGTGAGCCCCTGGCCGGTCGCGGCGAACACCATCGAGCGCTTGGCGACGTCCTCCCTCAGGAAGGCGGCCCGCAGTTCCTGGCGGGTCATCCCGGCGGACTCCAGCAAGGAGTCGGAGGCCTCCAGCATCGTCACGTACTCGTCCATCAGGTGCTTCATCGACTGCGCGTTCGTGCGTGCCTTCTCGCGGTTCAGCCGATGGACCCGGTACTGGAAGAGGGGGGCATCGACGTAGACGACCTCCGACGCGACCCCCAGCAGGCGCCAGTGGAACCACTTGTCGGGGTTCTGGATGCGCGTGCCGAGGTAGCCGCCGGTCTGCTCCCATAGCCTGCGCGGATAGCACGTGCTGGCGAAGGGCAGCGGATTGCGCATCGAGCGCATGGCCGATGCCAGCAAGGCCGCAGCGGGGATGCGCCGCACGGGAACCCCTGCCGTGCGTGACAAGGCCTCGTCCATGGCGCCGAGGGACGCGATCGGTGCAGGCTGCTCCTCGACGTCGATGGGCTCGCCCTTCTCGTCGATCAGCGCCAACGGCGAGGTCACCACGGCTCGCTCGGCCGCCTCGGTGCCAAGTGCATTGATCACCCGTCGGTACGTCGACAACGCTCCCTGGCCCATGAGGTCGTCGGACGAGACGAGGATGACGCGCGGCGCGGAACCCAGCGCCACGGCCCGGTCCAGGTTCGGCGCGAACCCGACGTTGACGGGGTTGCGGGCGATCACGATGCGCGGATCCGCCAGCCGGGTGACGACATCGACCGATCCGTCGGTGCTGGCATTGTCGCTGACCAGGATCTCGAACGAGCCCTCGTCCTGCGCCAGGACGCTGCCCACGGTGGCACCGACGAAGGCCTCGTGATTGAACAGGGGGATGGCGATCGAGAAGAGCGGTTCCGGGCCTGGCTGCAGGCTCACGCTCGCTCCCGTGCATCGTTGGCCGCGGACTCTCGTGCCATAGCCTAGGCCCATGAGTGCGACCGTCGTCTTCCCGATGGCGGGAGACGGGCAGCGCTTCGGCGGGACCTTCAAGCCCTTCCTGCGCATCGGCGGCGAGCGCTTCATCGAGGCCGCGGCCGCACCGTTCATCGACCGCATTCCATCCGTCGGCGGGCTGGTGTTCGTCGTGCGAGCCGACCACGACGCGGAGTTCTCGGCGGCGACGGAACTCGAGCGCATCTTCGCGGGGGTCCCGCACCAGGTCGTGGTCCTGCCTGGGCCGACGGCCGGGCCGCTGGCGACAGTTCAAGGCGCGCTGGACTTCCTGCCCTCGGACCTGCCCGTCATCGCGTGCGACTGCGACCACGCGCTCGACGTCTCAGCCATCGTCGGCATTGCGGCGACCCACCCCGGCGCGGCCGCGGCCGTCCCGGTCTGGCCGGTGACTGTGGACGAGGTCGCCTCGTGGAGCGTGGCGGCTCTGGACTTCTCCGGCCGGGTGCTGCAGGTACGCGAGAAGGCGTGGCCGACGGTTCCGTCGGCGACGCGGGCGGGCGTCATCGGGTGCTACTGGCTGCGGGATCCGGGCCTGATCGCCGGCCGCCCCGAGACGGGGTTCGCGGACCTGCTCGAAGTCCTCGTCGCCCGTGGCGACGAGGTCGCGTCGGTCCGGCCCGCGTGGGCGGAGTTCTTCGGCGATCCGGCGCGCCTAGCCGAGGCGGAACGCGGCCGGGCAGCAGCGGGCACGGGCGGCCACCCCCTGTGACCCTTCCCGTCGTGAGCCTCATGGCCGGCGAGCTTCCCGGCGAAGGGCACAAATACCGGCCGTTCCTCGACGTCGCCGGATCCACAGTCGTCCAGCGACACGTCGACGCCGTTCTGCGGGGGGTCGCGGACCCGCACCTCGTCTTCGCGATCCTCGACGAGCACGATCGCCGCTTCGGAGTCAGCGACACGCTCGCCGAGGTCGTGGCCGGGAGATGCACCTTCGAGATCGTCCGGCTGCGCGAGCGCACGAGCGGCCCGGCGCAGACCGCGGTGCGGGCCATCGAGGCGGCACGGATCGAGGGTCCGGTGCTGGTGAGCGACGTCGACCACGCCGTCGATCCGCGGTCGCTCCTGCTGGCCACCGGCCAGCCTGACGTGGCCTGCGTCCTGCCCACCTGGAGCCTGCGCGGCGAGGACCTGCGCAACTGGGCGGTGGCCGCGGTTGCGGGCGATCGGGTCGTCGGGATCCAGGAGAAGCGCCTTCCGGACGGCGCAGGCGAGTTCGTCGGCGTCATCGGGTGCTACTGGTTCGCCGATGCCGCCGCGCTGGCCCGAACCCAGGCGTCAACGTCGGCGCGCTACCTGTCCGGGGTGGTGGCGGCGGTGATCGCGGACGGTGGCACGGTCGTCGCGGTGCCGATGGAGCAGGCCGACTTCTTCGGTGACCAGGTCCGGCTGGCCACGGCGCGGGCCCGGATGGGTGGTCACGTCGGGACGCTGTTCTGCGACCTCGACGGGACCATCGTCGAGCACGAGGCAAAGCCGCGCTACGACGTCGCGCTGCGCCCGCTGCCCGGCAGCGTCGAGCGCCTGCAGCAGTGGCGCGACCAGGGCTACCTGATCGTGATCACCAGCGCGCGCGACCCGCAGGACGACGCGGCGCTGTCGCGGTCCCTGCACGAGGCCGGCATACCGTACGACCGGCTCATGCTGGGGCTGCCGAGCGGCCCGCGCGCGGTCATCAACGATCGCAAGCCGTCGTCGTCACTCACCCCGCAGGCCGTCGCCCAGGAGGTCGACCGCGACGAGGGGCTGGCCCGAGTCCCGACCCCGGGCCGGCAACTGGAGGTACGCCGGCGCATGGTGGGCGGGTCCGGGGCCGAGACCCTCCTCGTCGAGGACGACGAGAAGTTCTTCGTGCGCAAGCGGGTGATGGTCACGCCCGCGACGGCCGACAAGGTGGAGCGGCTCCGCCTGCAGTACCGGCAGCTCGAGCGGTTCGGCCATCTCAGCCCTGGGATCACGCCAGCCCTCTACGGGGAGAGCCGCGACAGCTTTGAGTACTACTTCGACCTCGAGTACCTGCAGGAGCATCGCGAGGCGAGCACGTGCACGGCGGACGAGCAGGAGCGGGCGCTGGAGGACCTGCATGAGGCGCTGATCGGACGTGTCTACCGCTCGGTCTTCCGCAGCCCGACGCCGATCCCGGACTGGCTGGCATCCCACGTCGAGCGCAAGATCGCCGCCAAGCTTCCGGGCCTGCGGGAGACGCCCGAGCTCGCCGCGATCCTCGATGCAGACGAGCTCATCGTCAATGACGCGCGCCTGCGCGGGCCGATCGCAGCAATCGACGAGTTGCTCGAGCTGGATGGCGGCCGGGTCCTCTCGCCGCGAGTCCTCGGTGCCGCGCACGGCGACCTCACCCTCGAGAACGTCCTGTGGCGCCCGGGAGACGTCCGGCTGATCGACATGGACGGCGCTGAGCACCTCGACGCCCTCGAGCTCGACTTCGGCAAGCTGCTGCAGTCCGTCGATGCCCGGTACGAGACCTGGGGTCACGACCCGAAGCCGCGGGTTCGCCGGCGTGCCGTGGGCGAGTACGACGTCGACCTCCCGGAGGCGAGCGTCATCGACCTCGAGCGGTTCCACGCGACGTGGGCGCCGATCCTCGCGGCCACGGCCGACGAGGCCAGGGCCAAGGGTGCCTTCTACCTCGCCCTGCACCTGATCCGGATGGCTCCTTTCCGCGCCGAGGAGTCGATCGGCACGGCGCAGTTCGCCCTGCTGCTTGCGTCCCGCTATCTGGGGAGTGCCCGCGAGATGCTGGCCTCGTGACGGGGACGGGCGAGCCGCGCATGCCGCGGGTCCTGGTCGTCACGATGGCCGCGGGCGAGCCGCAACTGAACCGCGGGCGGGAATCCGTCGCCAGCCAGTCCTGCGTCTTGGCGACCCAGGTCGTTCTGGAGGGTCTCGGCATGGGGGAGGCCTTCGTCGCCGCCCGCGACCTGATCGTCGAGTCCGGGCCCGACTACGACTGGTTCCTCCTGCTGAATGCCGACATGGTGCTGGTCGCACCGGGGTCGCTCTCCGCGCTGATCCGCTGCGCCGATCGCCGCGGCGCGGCGCAGCGGCTGACCACACCGGTGCTCGACAGCTTCACCCGCAGCCAGATCAACGGGATACACCTCATCCGGGGCCGCTCCGCGCTCAATATCAGTGACGCCGAGGATGAGATCTTCCATGACAGTTGGGTTGCCGCGTTGACCGGAATCACGATCGACGGGGCGCGCAATCCGCAAGCCCTCCACGCTCCCGACCCTGACGTCCCGCAGTCACTGCGCTTCGGCCTGCAACGGGGGATGAAGGCCTTGGCCGGCGGGCCGCGCTCGGGCCGGTGGGACACCATCGACCTCGTCGTCGCGAATTGGCGCCACCGCCGGACACCGGCGCTGGACGCCGCGCTGCTCGGCATCCTGACGGGGCTCGGCCGGGGACCGGTCGAGCCGTACCCGGCCCTCGTGAACGAGTTCGACGCCGGTGGTGCCCGGCTGCTCGCCATGGCTGAGGAGGGCGCCGCCGGGCCATTCGTTTCTGTGTCCGTGCTCAGTCGACCCGGGGGCACCTGGCGACTGCACCATTCCCTGTTCGGCAGCTCCGCGGCGACGGCTCGGTCTTTCGCCGCCATGCGCAAGCGACAAGCCTGGCATGCTGCGGGGCGGTGGCGCGAGACGGTCTAGCGGCGCCGCCGGGAGGCGACCTGTCGGCGCGCCTCCTCGAGCCCGGCCAGCAGCAGCGGCGAGCGGCGGGCCGTGGCCCACGCAAACATGCGGGCGTCGCTGCGGGTGGCCGAGTTGACCACGACGGGATCGGCGTAGCCGTGGGCAGCCAGCAACGTGCGCTGGCCGGCGAGTTCCTCGGGTGTCAGGGCTTCCATGAGGATCACCGGCTCGTTCGCCGCCAGCACGTCGGCACCGCCTGCCAGCACGCCGGGCTCGCCCGACTCGACGTCGATCTTGATGAGGTCGACGCCCTCCTCGCCCGCCACGTCATCGAGTCGGCGGGTCTGAACCGGGATTCGTTCCCCGTCGCCGGTGGCGACCAGCGAGGCCAGGCTGGACTCCGGGGCACCCGTTGGCAGCACCAGCTCGGCCGTCCCATCGGCCGTGGCCAATGCCACCTGCAGCACGTCCACCCGGTCATCGAGTGCATTCGCTGCCACGTTCGCCCGCGCAAGGGCAGCCATCGCCGGGTTGGGCTCGATGGCCAGGACCCGGCAGTCGGGGTTGGCCAATGCCGCCGTGATCGAGTAGATGCCGCTGTACGCGCCGACGTCGACGACGGAACGCGACTCAGCCGCCAGGAGGCGGAACAGCCACCGGGCGGTGGGCTCCCAGCCGACCAGGCCAAGCCGGCAGGCGAACTGCAGGTCGTCGCCGGGCACCGAGAGGTAGCGGAACTCGACGGGCTCGGCCTGGACGACCAGATCCGAGTGCTGGGCTGATGGCAGGAGGGACAGCGACACCCTCGCCCTCCGCGCGACGGGAGATCGGCCCGGGGTGATGGCGCGCACAGCCGAGAGGTAGGCCGGCAGGCCGCCGAGACGGGGGAGCGCCGCATCGACGACCCGCGCGGCGCCGGTGCGCACCAGGCCCGCTCCCGGAATGGAGGTCACGACGACCGCGCCGCGAGCGAGCGCCGGGTCTTGTCCAGCAGCGGCCGCTCCAGCCACCGGTAGCAGGCGAGGCCGGCCAGGACGCCGATCGCGACGAGGGCCGCGAACACGGCTTGCGCGACAAGCCCCGTCGACAGGGAGTCCGGGAGGACCCGTGACAGGGCGAGCGATGCCACGATGAGGACCGGGTAGTGCACCAGGTAGAGCGAGTACGAGGCGTCGCCGAGCGCCAGTCCGGCGCGGGGGGCGGGAGTCCCGGGGCGGGTCGCGCTGACCCATACGAGCAGACCGGCCCAGATGGCCCAGTAGAGGACGTGGCCGTTGCCGGTGCCGATCCAGAAGGACAGGACCCCGGCCGCGGATTCCGGCCAGATCATGGGGACGAGGAGCATGGCCGCGGCGAGCACCCCCAGGGCGACAGGTGGGCGGTAGCGGGTCCGCAGCACCAGCCACGCGACCGCGCAGCCGGCCAGGAACAGGAGGTTGAACCGCGAGAACAGGAAGGACGTGACCTCCCAGTTGTCGAGTGGCGTGGCGCCGGTGAGGTACCTGTTCCCGTCGCGCGACGCCCCCCAGTCGGCCACGAACTTGACGAGTGTCCCGCCCACGAGCAGCCCGACGATCGGGATCCAGGCCGCGCGCGGAAGCCAGACCACGAGCCCGAACACCACGTAGAACAGCACCTCGTGGGTGAGTGTCCAGCCGACGCTCAGGAGCGGGAGCGATTCCTGCGGGAGCAGCAGGAAGGACTTGACCAGGTAGGCCAGGCCCTGCTCGTCGTCCGCCCAGTACTCGGGCAGCAGGACGTACGCGGGGAGCAGCGCGGCGCTGATGACCCAATAGAGCGGGTAGATGCGGGTGAACCGCTTGGTGGCGTACGACATCGCACGGTCGGACTGGCTGACGTCGCGGGCGTGGATGTACACGATGATGAAGCCGCTCAGCACGAAGAAGAAGGCCACCCCGACGTCCGCACCGAGAGCCACGCGGCCACCGAGGAACGACTGGTCCCAGTTGCGCTCCGCCAGCAGCGATGCGTGGGTGAGCACCACGAGAACGGCCGCCACTCCCCGGCCCACCTGGATCCACGGCAGTTGCCGCGCGGGCGGTGCCCCGCTCACCGGTGCCCCGCTCCGAGGATCTGCGCATACGCCTGCGACAGGCGACCCAGGACGGCACTCATCCTGCGCGACTCGGCCATGCTGGACCGGGCCGCGCGGCCCCACGCCTCGAACTCCGAGGTCGGCAGGTCGCGCAGCCGGGCAACAGCGCGCGCCAGGCCTGGGACGTCGGCCGGCGGAACGAGGATCCCGTCGACTCCGGCGGCCACCAGTTCGCGGCAGCCGCGGATGTCAGTGGCGATCGCGGGCCGGCCCGCCGCCATGCCCTGCATGAGCGACTGGGGCACGCCTTCGCGATAGCTGGGCAGCACGACCACGTTCGCCTGGCCGACGACCGTGCGCAGGTCGTCCGATTCGAGCATCCCGGTCATGGTCACCCGCCCGCCCAGTCCCAGGGCAGCGATGGAATCCGCCAGCTCAGCCTCGACGCCGTCGCGATCCGTCGCCAGCTCGCTCCCGGCAATGGTGAGCCGCACTCCCGGCGTGGCGGCGACGGCCTCCAGCAGCTCGATCAGGCCCTTCTCGCGGACGAGGCGGCCCATGAAGACCAGATGCAGCGCCTCGCCTCGGTCAGCGTCGGCCACCTTGAACCATGCATCGTCGACGCCGTTGCCGAGGTACGCGAGGGTGCCTCGGAACCCATGCTCCCGGGCAAGGTCGAGGTCCTCCTGGGACTGGTAGAGCGTGATGTCGGCGCGTCGCGTGAGCACCTTCTCGAGCCATTGCAGGGCCGAGTCGCGTCGGGCCCCCGACCAGGTGTGGGCGTAGCCGTGGACCGTGTACGCAATACGCATGCGCGGCGGGAAGAGCACGCGCGGCAGCATCCGCGCGGGCAGGGCGGCCGCGGGCGTGTGCAGATGGAGGATGTCGGGGCGGATCTGCCAGGTGACCCGGATGAGCTGCGCCATTCCCCGGGCGATCCGCAGCGGCCGCATCGAGCGTGGAATGGCAACCGGCAGCGGCCGGAACGGCGCCAGCGACGCGGGAAAGCCGTCCGAGTCGGGCGTGCTGGCCACCCTGACGTCGTAGCCCTGCTCAGCCAGGTACTGCAACTGATTCAGCAGGAGCTTGGCCAGGGTGTAGGGCACGGCGGTGACGTGCAGCACGACGGGTGCACGCCCTGAGCCGGCGGGTGCGGGGCTAGCGGCCATGCTCGGCCGCCTCGGCGTCGAGATCGGCGGCCAGTTGCCGGCCGAGCGTGACCCATCCGGCCGGGCCGACGGGCGGGACCCAGCCGGCCAGGGTAAGCCACGAGGTTCCCTGTACCTGGCCGAGCATCAGCAACTCGGCGCGGCGCGCATCGATGCGGGCGCGGCGCCACAGCCGGCCGCCCGCGTTCCCGAGCCCCAGGGTGGCGCGAGCCAGTCCCAGCGGGACCATTCGCGGCTCGCGCCCGCCCAGGACCGTGAGCAGTCGCGACGTCGTGATGCCCTCCCACGGGTGCAGGACGACGCCCGGCGGCGACTGGTCGGCGAGGACGAGGAACCGCACGGCGTCGCCCACGTTGCCGGCCAGCACCTGGGGCGTCGGCTGCGTCCCCGGTGCCGCCACCACGGCCCACGGCGAGCGGGCCAGCCGGGCCAGCCGTCGCGTCATGGGGCGATCGGCGCCGTGGACCGAGGTCGGCCGATAGCGGATGGCTCCTCCGTCCGACGCGTGGGCCACGGCCCGCTCGCCCAGCGCCTTGCTCCACGAGTATTGCGAGAACGGGGCCATGTCCTCGCTCTCGTCGAGCGTCCGGTCACCCTGGACGGCCGCGCTGCTGACGTGGACGACGCGGGTGACGCCCGCGTCCCGGCAGGCAACGGCCGCCATGCAGGCGAGCAGCGCGTTGGCCCCGGCGAGGGCCTCCCGATCGGCGCCGGCAGCGTCAGCGATCCCGGCGGCATTCACGAAGGCATCGCACCCCGCCAACGCTCCCGCCAGTCGCTCGGTCTCCGGATGGCTGCGTGCCTGCGCCAGCACGGCCGCGGGCGTCGTGGCATCCGAGCGGAGCCTCGGTGCGGCAACGGGGACGATGCGGGCATGCGGCCGTAGCGCCGCTGCGACGGCGGATCCGACGAATCCCGACGCGCCGAGGATGGCGACGACAGGCACCGACGGTTCAGCCATGGCCTCAGTATCGCGGGGGTGGATGCAGCAGGTACGGCACCGTGAGGAACAGGAGGGTCAGGTCGCGGGTGAAGGCGATCGACCTGGCGTACTCGCCGTCGAGCAGCGCCTTCTCGGCCGTCGGCATGAAGTCGTATCCCTTCAGCTGGGCCAGGCCGGTCAGTCCTGGCCGCAGCGCGAGCGCGCCGTTGGCACGCCGGATCTCGATCAGTTCCACTTGCGACGGCAACGGCGGCCTCGGCCCGACGAAGCTCATCGATCCGTTGAGGACGTTGATGAGCTGCGGCAGTTCATCCAGGCTGAACCGGCGGATGAAGGCGCCCACCCTGGTAACGGGCAGGTCCGAGGCCTCGGCCGACTCGATGTTCCCGACGCCGGTGGGCATGCTCCGGAACTTGTTGATCATGAACGCCGACCCGTCGCGCCCGGTCCGCTGCTGGCGGAAGAGCACCGGCCGACCGTCGTCGACGAGGATCGCGATGGCCACGACGAGCGCGATCGGCGAGAGGACGATGGCGACGACGATGCCGACGGCCACGTCGAAGGCCGGCTTCACCCAGCGGGCGTATACGCCGCGCGCACGGTCGGGCACTCCCGGCTGCGGTGCGTCCATGACCTCTTCCGCGGTGGGTGGCAGGCATCGTGGTGCGCGGTCATGCTAGCCGGAACGCGCTTACACTGAAGGCGCTCGAGCCGCAGTGGCGTCGCGGCTGGCTCAACCGAAGGGGACCATGTCGATCTGGGCGAGCGTGCGGGCATCGCTGGCCCTGCTCGCGCCGCGCGACCGGAGGCGGGTCTACCTCGTCGTCATCGTTCAGTCGCTGCTGGCCTTGCTGGACCTCGTCGCCGTCGCGCTCATCGGCATCCTCGCTCTGCTCGCCGCGGGTGCGGGCGATAACCAGGTGCCCCCCCAGGTCGACAGCATCCTGTCGGCGTTCGGCGTGGGGGACGTCGAGCCCTACACGCTGGCCGTCTCGATCGCCGTCATCGCGGGCCTGCTGATGGTGAGCAAGAGCATCATCAGCTACACGATCACCCGTCGGGTCTTCGTCTTCCTGGCCCGACGACAGGCGCAGATCTCCAGCTCGCTTGCCTCCCGCATGCTCACCCGGCCGCTCCTGGACGTCCAGAGCCGGTCCAGCCAGGACATCGCCGTCGCGCTCACGCTGGGTGTCAACTCGCTGACCATGGGGGTGATCGGCCAGGGCACGATCTTCGTCACCGAGGTCGCCACGCTGACCGTCCTCGCGGCCGGACTCATGCTGATCGACCCGATGGTCACCGTCTTCACGTTCGTGTTCTTCGCGTTGGTCGGGTTCGGCCTGCACCGGGCGCTGGCCGGCTGGGCATCACGGCTCGGCGGCACCGCGGTGAGCACGCAGTCGGCGAGCATCGCGTCGGTTCAGGAGCTCATGCGGACGTACCGGGAGATCTCCGTGGCTGGTCGTCGGGGCGTGTACGTCGACGAGTTCCACCGGCTTCGCAGCAGCTACGCCGGCACCCAGGCCAGCCTGCAGATCATGGGCCAGTTGTCGAAGTACGTCTTCGAGATCGCGCTGATCCTCGGTGGGGGACTGCTGGCGATCTCGCAGTTCCTCACGCGTGACGTAGAGGCCGCTGTGGCGATCATCGCCGTCTTCCTCGCGGCGGCCATGCGGATCATGCCCTCCCTCCTGCGCATGCAGTCCGCCGGGCTGCGCATCCGCACCGAGTCGGGCTATGCGACCCCTGCGCTGGCACTGGCTCGCGAACTCGACGAGACCGAGGGGAGCGTGGACGCCGCGACGGCGGCTCTCAGCTCCGACGTCACCGAGCGGCTGGTCCTCGGCTTCACGGAGGGCTTCGCCGACTTCGACGCATCGGTGCGCATGCGCGACGTGACCCTCACCTACCCCGGCGCGGACGCGCCTGCGATCGACGCGGTGTCGCTGACCGTGCCGAGCGCGACGTCGCTGGCCCTGGTCGGCGCGACGGGGACGGGCAAGTCGACGCTGGCCGACGTCATGCTCGGCGTGGTCAGGCCGGATGCCGGCTCCATCGAGATCTCAGGGGTCGAGCCGACCGAGGCGGTCATGCGGTGGCCGGGGGCGATCGCCTACGTGCCGCAGGACTCCGCGATCGTCACCGGCACCGTCCGCCGCAACGTGGCACTCGGACTGCCCGTCCAGATGATCGACGACGACCGAGTCTGGGAGGCCCTCGAGCGGGCCCACCTGGCCGACTTCCTGCACGGCCAGCGCGACGGCCTCGACACCGTCGTTGGCGAGGAGGGCGTGCGGCTCAGCGGCGGCCAGCGGCAGCGGCTCGGCATTGCGCGGGCCCTGTACACGCGCCCGCACCTGCTCGTGCTCGACGAGGCCACGAGCGCACTCGATGCCGAGACGGAGGATGCGGTCGCCCGCACCCTGGCCGAGTTGAGCGGCAACGTGACCCTGGTCGTCATCGCGCACCGGCTCGCGACGGTCCGGCACAGCGACCAGGTCGCCTTCCTCGACGACGGCCGACTGGTGGCGCTCGGCTCCTTCGAGGAAGTCCGCGAGCAGGCCCCGGCCTTCGATCGCCAGGCCCAGATGCTCGGCCTGTAGCCCGCGGAGACGTGGTGGAGCCTTCGTCGCAGCACGACCAGCAGCGGGGCCGTCACGGGCATCGCAGGAGCCGCCGCCGGTGGATGGTCCTGGCGGCCGTCGTCGTGCTGGCTGCCGCTGCGGTGTCCGCCTGGCTGGTGACGTCGTGGCTGGACACCTATCGACGGGCCGAAGCCCTGCGGACACAGGTCTCGATTCTGCGTGACGCGGTCAACGCGCAGGAATGGGCCGTCCTCGCCTCGGGACTGCCGGCTGCCCGGGCCGCCGCCGACTCCCTGCAGGCCGGCACCGACGGCGTGCCCTGGCGCCTGCTCGGCGGGGTTCCTGTGGTCGGCGGGACTGCGCGGGCCCTGGGCGTCCTTGCCGAGTCGAGTGCCGGGCTGCTGGGGGCGGCCGAGCCGCTGACCCCCTACTCGGAGCAGATCCTGTCGAACGGCCTGCGGCGCGAGGACGGTGCCATCGACGTCGACGCCATCGCTCAGGCGGCCCCGCTGCTGGCCCGGCTGTCCACGGCGGCGAACCAGGCGGTCGCGCGACTGGGCTCCGTCGACGCCGAGGCGATCCGGCCCGAGGTGGGCGTCCCGCTGGCGGAGTTGAGGGACGAGCTCGCCGGGATCGCCCCCACGCTGTCCGGCGCCGCCGAGGCGGCCGCCCGTGCGCCCGCGCTGCTCGGCGCGGATGGCGAGCGCACCTGGCTGGTCCTGCTGCAGAACCCTGCGGAGGCCCGCGGGACGGGCGGGTTCCCGGGCGGATACGTCGCGATCGCGGCGAACGACGGGGCATTGTCGGTCAGGGGAGCGGGCACCAGCAGCGACCTCAACAGCCAGCCCATCCCGGACGCGGGGGCCGACCCGGATGCGCGGGAGATGTGGGGTGACTACCTCACGCAGTGGAACACGGCCAACATGTCCCCGCACTTCCCCGTCATCGGCCGGCTTGCGGCCGACGCGATGGCGGCCCGGGGTCAGGCAGTCGATGGAGTCGTCGCGCTCGACCCGGCCACGGTCGCCGCGCTCCTGTCCGTGACCGGGCCGGTGGAGTTCGCCGGACGCGTCATCACCGCGGAGAACGCCGTGGACTTCTTCACGGTGGGCGTGTACGCCGACTACCCGGACAAGGTCGAGCGCGACGAGGTGACCATGGGGATCGTCGGTGCCGTGCTCACCTCGTTCCTGTCCGCGGAGTGGGATCCCGTCGACCTCGTCGACGCGCTGGAGGGGCCGGTGAGCCAGGGCCGGGTGCGTGCCTGGAGCGCTGATGTCGCCGAGGAGCAGTGGCTGGCGTCGACGTCGCTGGGCGGGGTCGTTCCCGACACCCCCGGTCCCGTCATCGCGGTGGCCTTCAACAATGCGGCCGGCAACAAGATGGATGCCTTCGTGTCGGCCGCGGTGCAGTACCGGCCCGGGACCTGCCCGATGAACACGAGGCAGGAATCGGCGCTGTCCGTCACCCTCGCGAATGACGCCCCGGCCGTCCTGCCCGCCGACGGCACGGCCTATGGCCGGGCGGACGATCCCACCGCTCCGGCGGGGTCGACGAGGCTGCTGGTCCACGTCTACGCCCCGGTCGGTGCCGAATTCCAGGCAGCCACGATCGACGGTGCCCCGGCGACCCTCTATGCGGGGCGCGAGCGCAACCGTCCGGTCTGGTGGACGTACATCACGCTCGAGCGCGGTCAGGAGACGCGGATCGACGTCCAGTTCGCCGAGCCGTCCGTCGTCGGGCCGGCGCCCGAGGTCCTGCCGCAAGGCATGGTCATCGACGAGCAGATCAGCATCGTGCCGGACCCGGGGTGCTGACTGCGGAACCCTCCTGCGGGAGCCGCTTTCCGGCCCCGGCGAGGCCCGCCTGGTCGGCTACACTCAAGGCGGGCCTTCCTCGTGGGCCTAGTCGGGAGCGTGCGTGAGCAGGGCAACCGCGGCGTCGATCGCGGGCCTGGCCGGAGTGGGACTCGTGGCTGGCCTGCTCCTCAACGCGCCCTCGGCGGGCACCGTCGAGTACCCCCCGAGCCCGACTCCCACCGACACCGCGACGCCCGCGCCGACGGCGTCAGGGTCGCCCTCGCCAAGCCCGTCGCCCTCACCCTCGCCGACCCCGACGCCCCTTCCCTCGCCCACGTCGATCATCGTGCCCGAGCCCGAACCCGGCGATGCCACCGTGACCTTCGGCGGCTCGACGACGACCCTCGTCACGACCCAGAACGCCGCCACCGGCTCCACCGAGATCTCCGGCGGCAACCTGCAGATGCTCGTCCAGCCGCGGTCCGAGGCAGGCGGGCCGGTGCCGCTGGCCGCCGACGGGTCGATGGTCGTCAACCCGGGCGGCTCCGTCTCCACCTCGGGGCGTGGATTCCTGGTGGGCTCGCCGGTCAACTTCTACCTGATCTCCGGGGGCGTGCCCCAGTTCCTCGGGCAATTGACCGTCTTCTCCGACGGCACGTTCGCCGGGTCGGTGCCGATCCCGGCCAACCTTCCCGCAGGCGTCTACACCCTGCAGATCAGCGCGCTGGCGGCCGAGTCTCAGTTCCGGGCCGACCCCGTGATCAGCGTGATCCAGGTGTCCATCCGCGTCGAGGCCATGGACCAGGCCCGAGTCAACGAGGCGAAGATCGTGCGGACGATCGTCTACTTCGACGTGCTGTCGGCTGAATTGTCGCGCGATGCGAAGGCGGAATTGCGCCGGCTGGCCAACCGGCTGGACAAGCGCTCGCTGCGGAACCGGATCACCATCGTCGGCTTCGTTGGCCCCGGCGGGCCGAGCTACAACGACAAGTCCCTGTCGCAGGCGCGTGCCCGCTCAGTAGCCAACTACCTCCGGTCCATGGGCGTTCGCGGACGGTACACGGTCGCGGGCGCCGGCCTCTCGCCCCGCCAGGGACCGTCGGCGCGGCGCGCGAACGTCGTCGTCCAGCCGGGCGGGTGACTCCCGGGATCGGTCGGCCGTGCTGACCCCCGGCATCGTGGGCGCGATCGCCAGGTCCGACGCGGATCCGTCGTCGTGGAGCGCCGCCGACATCCACGCGATCATCCGCCACGATCTCGCCTACCCCGCCTCGGTTGCCATCGGTTACCGTCGTGCCGACGACCCGGTCCTTGCCCCGCTGCGGCGGGCCGCCACGGCGAAGCAGGTCCGCAGCGTCACCGTGGCGGCGACTGCCACGCTCGTCTCGCAGATCCTCGCTGACGCCGGCGTGGCGAGCCTGTCGTACAAGGGCCCTGCGCTGGCGCTCCAGTCGACCGGGTCGTTCGTCGGCCGGGGGAGCACGGATGTCGACGTCCTCATCGACCCGGACGACTGCCCGCGCGCCGATGCCGCCCTGCGGGCGGCCGGCGGCCGGAGCCGCGTGGGCTACCCCGCACCGCCGTCGAGGTGGGAGCGGTTCCATCGGCCGGAGCGCGCCTACACCGGGCTGCCGGTCACCGTCGACCTGCACTGGCGGGTGGACCCGGGCCCCGGCTACTTCGCCACGCCCTTCGCCGACC
The DNA here is from genome assembly GCA_030645615.1 of Actinomycetota bacterium. GTDB lineage: Bacteria > Actinomycetota > Actinomycetes > S36-B12 > S36-B12 > UBA10649. The sequence goes on from JAUSNB010000054.1 coordinate 143,689, forward strand.
TCTGGGGCAGGCGCGTGCCACTGGACCACGACGGCCTCGTCGTGTCGACGCTGGACGAGGTCGACGCCCTGCTCGTGACCGCCGTGCACGGGGCCAAGGAGCGGTGGTGGCGCTGGTTCTGGGCCCTGGACGCCGTCCACCAGGTCCAGGGGCTCCCGTCGGAGTCGTGGGTCGAGGCGGCCCGTCGTGCGCGCACTGCCGGAGCGCGGGCATCCATGGCCATGTGCCTGGCGGTAGTAGCCGAGTGCGGCGGCGTGGTGCCCGACGCCGCACCGGCAGCGGGCCTGGCCCCATCGCCCCGCGTGCGGGCCGATGCCCGCCAATGGCTGGCGCACGCATCGGATGCGGGGCAGGTGGAGTGGAGCAAGCGCGCCTCCTGGTCGCGCCGCCGGGCCCGATGGTCCATGGCCGATTCGCCCGTCGTCGCGGTCGATGGCTTCGCCCGCGCGGTCGGCCGGCTCCTCGCCGATCGCCGGCCCCCCGGCGCGCCCCAAGGCAGGCCGCCCGCGCGGTAATCCCGGCCGGGTGCGCGGTAGGTGCCTGCCCCGCGCTGTCGAGTCCTTACGCTGGGCGCGTGGACGACGCCGCGCCGACTCCAGCCGCGATGAAGGCGTCGCCGGCTCGCCTCACGCCGACCCATCTCGTGCTGGTCGTCGTGACCGCCCTGATGTGGCTGGCCGGCACGGTGACCGTGATCCTCGCGGACCCGGTCCGGTACAACGATTCCCCGGGGTATGTGCCCGGCACGGGAGGCGACGCTGCGGGGACGGTCTCGCTCCTCGGCGATGCGGTGCGGGCCTGGCCCACGGTCGTGCTGTACGGCCTGGCGGGTTCGGACCCGTCCCGGGTCGCCCTGCAAACCGCAATCGCGCTGGCCGCATGGTCCCTGCTCATCTGGGCATTCCTGGCCCGGGTGCGACCGCTTGTCGCCGCCGTGGCCGGGGGACTCCTCGCCGTGCTCGCCCTGGCACCTGTCGCGTACCAGTGGAACCTGCTCATCCTGTCCGACTCGCTGTCCATCTCGCTGGTGCTGGGCGGCGTCGCGCTCCTGCGGCTCGGCGTGCCACCGGGGCCGCGGGCGACGCTGTGGACCTGGCTCGGGCTGCTCGCACTGTCGCTGGCAGGTGTCAGCAAGCTGCCCGCCACCGCAATCCTGCTGGCGGCGCTCGTCTGGTGCATCGCCCGATGGGCGCGATCGGGTCGGCTGCACGACACCATCAGCAGACCGCGCGAGGCCACCCGCGCGAACTGGGGTGCCATCGCCGCCGGTGGTGCCGCCGCCGTCCTCCTCGTCGTCTATCCGGTGGCCGTGAACAGCGCGATCGATCGTGCGTGGGTCGAGGGGGAGCCCGGTGGAACCAGCCGGAACGCAGTCAACTTCTACTTCCTGACCGCCACCGACATCAACTCCGGCCTCTCGCCGATCCCCGAGGCAAGCCGTGCGGGTGCGCAGGGGCTGCTCGACCGGGCACAGGCCGCATCCGATGCCCTCGTGGCGGCGCTGCCCGACGACGCCCCGGAGTGCCTGGGCCGGGCGCCCTTCTCCGGTGAGCCCGGGCCGTTCGACTTCCGCGAGGTGCAGGTGCGGGACTGCCCGGACGGGGTCGCCTGGGTCCAGGACCGGTTCGTGATCTGGTACGCGACCTTCCTGGTCACCCACCCGGACTACGTTGCCGACGTCCTGGCCTACCGGCTGCCGGTCTCGCTCACCGCCGCCCCGTACACCGGCTACGTGAGCCTCGTCCCGCCGGCCCTGGCCCTGCTCTTCGCCGACGCCACCCTGGGCGAGGTCACCTACCTGCCGCTGCCGCTGTGGCTGCTGGCCGGGCTCATCGCGTGGGCGATCGTCGCCGTGCGGTTCGTCCGCGGACGGCGGATCGCCGGCGGATCGCTGCTGCTGGCAGCCTTCCCCGGCGGCATCGCTGCGTGGTCAGTCACGTTGCTCGTCATGAACGCGGAGATGCAGCGGATCTCCGCGGTGGCCACCGTGCCCCTGCTGGCCTTCTCGATCCTCCTGCTAGCCGGGCTCGCACAGGCGACCGGCGAAGGCGAGGCCAACCGTGCGCGGTGACGGCCGGCCCACCCTGGCCGCTGCGCTGGTCGACTTCCCCTGCGACCTGTGCGGCAGCGATTCCCTGCGGGTGGTCCGGCCGGCCCGGTACTCGGGGCAGGAATCGCTGGACGATGTCCTCGCCGACTTCCGGTCGTCGGCCGAGAACCCGCTGCATGACCGGCTCAGCGAATGCCGGCAGTGCGGGCTGGTCTTCGTGTCCCCGCGGCTCCCTGAGGGGCTCATCGTCCAGGGGTATGCCGACGCCGTGGACCCCCGCCACCTGGCCCAGGCAGCCGCTCGCGAGGCGTCCTTCGGCCGTGCCCTCGACGGGCTGCTGGCCCGGCACCGATGGCTGCGCCCGACCGGGGCGACGCCACTGCTGGACATCGGCTGCGCGGGCGGGTCGTTCCTCGCCGCGGCCCGTGAGCGCGGGTTCGACGTGCGCGGCATCGAGCCGTCCGCCTGGCTCGCCGAGCAGGGCCGCGCGCACTACGGCCTCCCGATCGATGCCGGGCTGTTCGACGCCGACCGCTACGGGGAGGGATCCTTCGACGTCGTGACGCTGTGGGACGTCCTGGAGCATGTGTCGTCCCCGCGCGAACTGCTGGCGGGCATCCACCGCGTCCTGCGTCCGGGCGGTGCGCTCATCATCAACGTGCCGACGATCGACAGCGTGACGGCACGGATCCTGCGCGGCCGCTGGCCCTTCTACCTCGGCGTCCACCTCTACTACTTCACCACCCGCACGCTGACCCGCTACCTCGTCGAGACCGGCTTCGCGCCCATGGGGCACCGCCCGTACTGGCAGACCCTGCCGCTCGGCTACGTCGTCGAGCGGGGGAGCGGGGGACGAGTGGGCCAGTCCGCGTTGCCATCGCTGCTCGGGAACGCGCCCTTTCGCTACAACATGGGGCAGCGGACGTTCGTCGCGAGGCGGTCGTGATCATGGTGCCGCCTCGCGCGGTGGCCTTCGACATGGACGGCGTTCTGCTGGACTCCGCGGCCGTGCACCAGCGGGCCTTCAACGAGGCGCTGGCGCGGCATGGGATCACGGTCGAGTACGCCACGGTGGCCGGCATGCGCACGCACGAGGTCATCGAAGGCGCGGTGCGCGGGCTCGGCCTGGCGCCCGAGCAGGTCGACGCACTCGTTACGGACAAGCAGCGGCTGGCCGTGGAACGGCTGGCCCGCGACATGCCGGTCTTCCCGGATGCCGCACCGCTGCTGGCGCGACTGGCCGGCAGGCTCCCGCTCGCGCTCTGCACGTCGGCGAGCCGGGCGTCCATGTCGAACTTCATCAGCCAAGGCGGGTTCGCCGACTCCTTCGACGTCGTGCTGTGCGGCGACGACGTCGCGCAGGCGAAGCCTGACCCGGAGGTCTACCGGCGCGCCGCCGAGGCCCTGGAGTTGCCGCCCGGCGACGTGCTCGTGGTGGAGGATTCCGCGAGCGGCATCGCGGCTGCGCGCGCGGCCGGGTGCCAGGTCGTGCACCTGGACCGCGGCCGCCGCTGCGCCGGATCATGTGGCTGCGCGGCCTGCGTGCCGGACCTGTCCGCCGTCGGCGGGCTCCTGGACCAGGCGGCCCGGCCTCAGCACCCGGCGGACTGGGGCACGTTGGTCATCGCGGCGGCCGGCCTGGGCACCCGCATGGCCGGCACCGGTCCCAAGGCGCTGCGCGACGTGGCCGGCCGGCCGATGATCGGGTGGATAGCCGCAGCCTTCGCGGCCCACTGCCGGAAGGCGGTGGTGGTCACGCGCCCGGGCGACGAGGCGGCGGTCGTCCAGGCGGTGCGCGATGCCGGCATCGACGACGTGACGCCCGTGGCCCAGGTGTCCCCGCGCGGCACGGCCGACGCCGTGCGAGCGGGGCTGGCCGCGGTCGACGACGATGCGGCCGTCGTCGTGTGGGCGGACCATCTCGGCGCCGTGCGATTCCCGGGTGCGTGGGACGGCCCCGTGGGCCCGCCGGACGGACTCGTGCTGCCGCTCGTCCGCAGGCCCGATCCGTACGTGTACTTCACCCCGGATAGCAGCGGCCGGCCATTGATGTTCCACGAGACCAGGCACGGTGCACCCAGGGTCGCCGAGGGGTTGAGCGACTGCGGCGTGTTCCTCCTGCGGCCGGGGCCGGTCGCTCGCGCGCTGGACGGCCTTCTGGCCGATGACGCGGGAGCCGACGTCAACTTCCTGTCCCTGTTCGAGCGCATGGCCGACCTCGGGGTCAGCGTGCAGGCGCACGTCCTGGCCGATCCGCTGCTGTCGACCGGCGTCAACACCGCGGCGGAACTCGACGCCGCCGTCGTCGCCCTCGGACTCGGCGGTGCCGCATGACCCCGGAGGGACCCGGCCGGCAGATCAACGTCGTCCTTTTCTCGGGAGGGCGCGGCGCCGCCGCGATCACCCGGGCCCTCGTCAACCAGCCTGCGGTGCGGCTGACCGTCGTGGTCAACGCGTACGACGACGGGCTGTCGACGGGCGTCGCGCGCCGCCTGTTCCCCGGCATGCTCGGGCCGTCCGACATCCGCAAGAACGCCAGCACCATCCTCGGGGCGCGTGACCGCAGTGGCTCTGCTGTGGCCGACCTCCTTGAGGCGCGGGTGCGCCGCGGGCTGCCGGCCGACGTGGCGGCGACGCACCTTCGCGAACTCGCGTCCCACGCCCCAGACCTCGTCGATACCGCGGGAGCCATGGCGCGGTACCTCACGCTCGGGGAGGCGCGCTTCGTGCAGGCGGCCCTCGATGCGGCGCTGGATGACCTGCAACCACGGTGGAACGAGCTTCCGTCCGGCTGGCTCGACGGCATGGCCGTGGGCAACCTGGCGCTGGCCGGCTCGTACGTCCGGGCCGGCCGCGACTTCAACGCCGCGGTCGCCGACTGGAACGCCGGCCTGGTGACGACGGCCAGCATCCTGAACGTCACCGACGGGGCCGGGCTCACCCTGGTGGGGGTGAAGGCGGACGGCACCTACCTGCCCGACGAGGCCTCGGTCGTCGGGACGCAGTCGGACGCGCGCGTGACAGGCCTGTTCCTGCTGCCGCACGCGCTCGACGACGACGAGGCCGCCGGCGTTGCCCGCCTTCCGGTCGAGCAGCAGATGCGCTTCCTGTCGGATCGCCAGGTGATCCCTGAGCCCAATCCGCTGCTGCGCGATGTCATCTCGGGCGCCGACCTCATCGTCTATGGCCCGGGCACGCAGCACTCAAGCCTGCTCCCGTCGTACCTCACCCGGGACCTCGGCTCGATGATCGCCGATCGCGATGGCATCGAGAAGGTCTTCGTGTCCAACCTCGCGGACGACAACGAGATCAAGGGCGAGACCCTGGACTCGCTGCTCGCCAAGGTGCGCAAGCACTTCTCGATCGGGTCCGGAGTCGAGCTCGAGACGGCCGCCCTGGTCACGCGCGTCATCGCGGGGCAGCGCGACGGGTCGATCCTGCCGTGGGGCGTCCGGCTCGGGTCCCGCGCGGACCCGGTCGAGGTCGCCCGCGTCGAGCTGGGCCAATGGGGCAGCGAGGACGGCGGCCACTTCGGCGACCGGGTGGCCAAGGGACTCATGACCTTCGTCTCAAGCCGGGCCAGCGATGTCGGCATCGGCCAGCTGACCACCCTCAGCGTCGTCATGCCCATGCTCGACGAGGTGCACCGGGTCGGCGCCGCGCTCAGCGGCCTGCTCGGTCACGACTGGCTCGGGGCCGGCTTCGCCCTCGAGGTCGTCGTGGTCGACGGTGGCTCCACCGACGGCAGCCCGGCCGTGGTCGAGGAGTTCCCCGGGGTGCGGCTCGTCCGGCTGCCGCGGGGCACCGGCCGCGGGGACGCCGTCAGCCGCGGGCTGGCGGAGTGCGGCGGCGAGGTGCTGGTCACCTTCCCGAGCGACGGCGAGTACGCGGTGTCCGGGCTCGCCGCCGTCGCGGCGCTGCTGCGCGAGCGGCCGGACGCGATCGTGTTCGGGAACCGCGCGGCGCTGTGCCTGGACACGGATTCGCGCCTGCGCGGCATCTACGGCGGCCGCACCCGCGCCTACTGGACCAGCAAGTACGGCGGCATGGCCCTGAGCCTGGCCTGCGGAACCCTCCACAAGCGATGGGTCGCCGACCCCCTGACATCGATCAAGGGATTCGACCGAGCCGTGCTCGGCCGGCTCAGCATGGGCGGGCGGGGCGTGGACTGGGACCTGCAACTCGTCGTCGACGCCCGCCGCAACGGCATCCCAGTGGTCGAGATCCCGGTGGACTACGTGCCGCGCAAGTACGACGAGGGCAAGAAGATCCGCGCGTCGGACGGGGCGGCCGCCCTGGCCCGGGTGATCCGGGGCCGGTGGAGCGCGTCGTGACTGAGGCCACCCCGGTCATCTCGGTGATCATGCCTGCCTTCAACGAGGAGGCCTACGTCGCCGAGCTCATCGGCCGGCTGGGCCGGGTCCTCGACGATCCGGGGATCGCCGGTTACGAGGTCATCGTCGTCGACGACGGCTCGACCGACGGCACGGCAAGCGTGGTCGAGGGACTCGGTGCACCGCATGTCCGGCTGCTGCGCCAGCCGCGCAACGCCGGCAAGGGCGCGGCGGTGCAGGCCGGGATCGCCGTCGCACGCGGGATGTTCGTGCTCGTCCAGGACGCGGACCTCGAGTACTTCCCCGAGGACATCCCGGCCCTGCTCGCGGCCACCGAGGGCCGGGGCGACGTCGCCGTGTACGGGGCGCGGCTGCTCGATGCCGACGGTCGGCCGCTCGGCGGTGTCGTGCCGCGCCACCCCGGGCAGGCCTGGGGGCCGGCCCTCGCCAACCGCGTGCTCTCGGCGTGGCTCGCGCTGCTCTTTCAGCGTTGGATCGACGACCTGCTGACCGGCTACAAGCTCTATCCGCGCGAGATGTTCTCCCGGTTCACGGCGCGCACCAGCGGCTTCGAGACCGACCACGAGATGACGGCGTGGCTGATCCGGCACGGGTACCGGATCGTGGAGGTGCCCGTGCGCTACCGGCCGCGATCGAAGGCCGAGGGGAAGAAGATCCGCGCCCGCGACGGCGTGATCGCGGTGCGGACGATCTGGGCTGGCCGGTGGCGCAACGCGATCGACGCGCCTATGCCGGGTGGTGCCGGGTGAGGATCGCCTTCGTCAATCCGGCCATGGTCTTCGACCCGCGCGATCCGTTCACGACAGGCGTCGTATACCTGCCGATCGGGCTCGCGTACGGGGCGTCGGCTGCTCGCGCGGCGGGTCACGACGTCGACGTGATCGACGTGTTCGGCCTCGCGCCCCGCGACGTCAGCCGGCTAGGCCGGCTCGGTGGGCTTGTCAGGGTCGGGATCACGGACGCAGCCCTCGTCGAGTCGCTGGAGCACTGCGGCGCCGGGCTCGTCGTGTTCTACGCCAACCAGCTCATCAACCACGACGCCCTCGTCGGCTCGATCCGCAGCGCGCGCGCGGCACTGCCGGGCGTCCCGATCGTCGTGGCCGAGAACAGCCAGGCGGTGACGGCCTACCAGCTCACCAAGGTCGCGGCTGAGTTCTTCGACGCCGGGGCCGACGCGCTCATCGGCGGCGAGATGGAGCTGCGCCTGCTCGACGTAGCCGACCGGCTCGAGGCGGGCGCGGCGCTCGACGGCATCGACGGCGTGTCCACCCCCGGCCGGCTGGTGCCCGCCTCCGCCAGCATCGAGGACCTCGACCTGCTCCCCGTGCCGGCCTGGGACCTGCTGCCGCTGCAGTCGTACTGGTCCCTGAAGTACGCGCACGGACCGATGACGTCGGATCGCTACCTGCCGCTGCTGACTTCGCGCGGCTGCCCGTTCCCGTGCCGCTTCTGCGTGGTACCGGCAACGAACAACCGCCGGTGGCGGGCACGCGGCGCCCGGGACGTCGTCGACGAGATCGCGCTGTTCGCGGACGTCCTCGGCGTCGCCGAGTACCACGTCGAGGACCTGAACCCGACCATCAACGACGCGCGGATCCGCGACATCGCCTCGCTCATCATCGACCGCGGCCTGCGGGTCAGCTGGAAGATCGTCGCCGGTACCAAGCTGGAATCGATGAAGACCCTCGATACCGTGCGGCTGATGGCGCAGTCCGGCTGCAGTTACGTGTCGATCAGCCCGGAGAGCGGATCGGCCGACCTGCTCAAGCGGATCGGCAAGCCGTTCGACGTGGACTATGCGCGCGAGTTCGTCGCCTACTGCGCGAAGGTCGGCATCCGGACGCAGGCCTGCTTCGTGCTCGGCTTCCCGGAGGAGACCGAGCAGGACCGCCGGCTCAGCCGGCGCCTGGTTCGCTCGCTGGCCTGGGCCGGGGTCAGCGAGATCGCGGTGTTCGTCATCGCGCCGGTGCCCGGCTCGGCCATCTACGACGACTTCGCCGGGCAGGCGCCGTCCCTGTCATCGTTGAGCTTCTCGCCCGCGTGGCGGCAGGACTACCGCGCGCTCTCTCGGATGCGGCTGCGCATGTACGCGACCTTCCTGGCCGTCAAGACGGTGCGGCACCCCCTGCGCGTCGCGCGGCAGGCCGGCAACTTCGCCCGCCGGCGATTCGAGACCAAGATGGAGATGGTTCCCTTCCGCGCCATGGCCTATCGGCGCATGGCCAGATCCCTGCCGAAATGACCGCGAGCGCCGCGCCTGCGGGCGCGAACCGTGCCGCTATGGTGCCGCCATGACCGTGCTGGTGACCGGCGGCGCCGGCTTCATCGGCGCCAACCTCGTGCGCAGCCTGCTGGGGAAGGGCCATGACGTGCGCGTCCTGGACGACCTGTCGACCGGCATTCTCGCGAACCTCGACGGGCTCAGTGTCGACGTCGTCGAGGGATCCATCACGGACCCCGATGCCGTGGCGGCGGCGGCAGCCGATGCGTCGGCGATCGTGCACCTGGCCGCCCGCGGCTCGGTTCCCCGGTCCGTCGCAGACCCGGTCGGCGCCCACACCGCCAACGCGACGGGCACCCTGCTTGTCCTCGAGGCGGCCCGTGCTTCGGGCGCGCACGTGGTCTTCTCGTCGTCGTCGTCGGTCTACGGAGTCAACACCGCGCTGCCCAAGCGCGAGGAGATGTGGACGCAGCCGATGTCGCCGTACGGTGCCAGCAAGCTCGCGGCCGAGTCGTACGTCATGTCGTACCGCTCGGCGTACGGGCTCGATGCCATCGCGCTGCGCTTCTTCAATGTCTACGGCCCGCTGCAGCGGCCCGACCATGACTATGCGGCCGCCATCCCGAGGTTCGCCTGGCGGGCGCTGGCGGGGGAGCCCCTCGTCGTGCACGGCGACGGGGAGCAGACGCGCGACTTCACCCATGTGGATGCGGTGGTCGCCGTCACGATGAGCGCGCTGGAGCGCCGGCTGTCCTGGGACCGGCCGGTGAACCTCGCCTTCGGCGAGCGCACCCGGGTGCTGGATGTCGTCGAGGAGATCGGCCACCAGCTCGGACGCGATCTCGACGTGGTGCACGAGGCGCCACGGCCCGGCGACATCCGCGACAGCCAGAACGACCCGACGCTGCTGCGCGAACTGTTCCCCGAGGTGTCGCCCGTCCCGTTCCGCGACGGCATCGCGTCGGTCCTGGACTGGATGCGCCGTGCCTGAGCTGGCCGGCTCGGTCGTTCCGCGCCGGGCCGAACGGGTCGTGCAGGCCGAGGTCGACGGCGAGCTCGTCCTGCTCAGCCCCAAGGACTTCTCGTACTTCGGGGCGCTGGGCACCGGCGAGCCAGTGTGGGACCTGATCGACGGCGTGCGGTCGATCGACGTGATCGTGGCCGAGCTGGAGGGCAGGTACGAGGCGCCACCGGGGGTGATCCGGGCCCAGTGCGCGGAGTTCGTCGATGCCCTGGCAGCCGCCGGCCTGGTCACCCTCGTCGCGTAGCGCTTGCGACCCCCGTACCTCCGCGACCTTGAGGTTGGCCGGGTGCGGGGCACCGCCCGTCCGCCCGCCCGCGGGCGGGGTGGGCGTCAGTTGCCGAGGTGGACGACGTGGTCGGCGGCCTGCATCGTCGAGCGCCGGTGCGCGATGACCAGCACCGTGACCGCCGGGGTCAGGGTCGCCAGCAGCGTGAGCACCTGCTGCTCGGTCTCCTCGTCCAGCGCGCTGGTCGCCTCGTCGAGGACGAGCAGCGCCGGCCGGCGCAGCAGCGCCCGGGCGAGCGCGACCCGTTGGCGCTCGCCGCCGGAGAGCCTTACCCCGCGGTCGCCGAGAAGGGCGTCCAGGCCGTCGGGCAGCCCTCGCGCGAAGGCCGCGGCTGCCTGGTCCAGCGCCTGCCAGCACTCGTCGTCGGTGCACCCTCCCGGCACCGACCACACGAGGTTGTCGCGCAGGGTGCCGGGCAGCAGCAGAGTCTCCTGGGGGACGTAGGCGATGTGCCGGCGCCACCACTCGAGGTCACCGACCGCCAGCGGCGTGCCGTCGACCAGCACCTCGCCGCCGTCGGGCAGCAGCAGGCCCAGGGCGAGGTCCACAGCGGTGGACTTGCCTGCCCCGGACCGACCGGTCAGCACCGTGACCGAGCCGCGCGGCACCTCGAGGTCGAGGGCCTGCACCCCGCCGTCGGAGTCCGGATAGGTGTACGACACGTCGCGGAACTCAAGCAGCGGCACCGTGGCATCGGTGCCGAGGGCCGGCCGCGTGCTCACGCTCCCGGCCGCGATCTCGACCTCCGCGGCGGCATCCCGGGTGAGGTCGCTGAGGTCGCGCACGGCCGGCAGCGCGTTCGCCATCGTCGCGGTGGCGATCACCATCTGACGCACGTGCTGCGAGAGTCGGACGACAAGCAGGAGCACGACGACGAGGTCGGCCGTCGGGACCTCGAGGGCCACGGCCACCAGCACGAGCAGAGACGCTGCGACCGCGGTGCCCACGAAGGTGAGCCCGGAGACGAGCGACTGCCGCCGGACGTTCGCGACCTGCACCTCGCGAGCCCCCGCGAATGCCTCGGCCATCCGCCCCGTCCAGACGACCGACGCGGAGTGAGCCCGCACGAGCCGCAGCGAGTCGAGCGAGTCGGTGATGACGGACTGCAGCTCACGGTGCCGCCCGCCCAGCTCGACACCGAGCCGGTGCGCGGGGCGCACGGAGACGGACAGCGCCAGGCCGAGCACGGTCACGCCCGCGATGGCGATGAGCGCGATGGCGGGGGAGACCAGCAGGGCGACGATCGCCGTGACAATGGCGAGGATCGCCGCGACGGCCACCTGCAGCATCTGGCTGTAGGCCAACCCGGCCCGCGACGCCCCGACGCTCACGATCGCGATGACGTCACTGCGTCGGCGCCGCAGCAGGAAGGACCAGCGCGCCGCGAGCACAGCAGCGAAGGCCTCCTCGCGCAGGCGGTCGACGAGTTGCTGCTGCGTCCGCATCGTGGTGGTGGCGGTGGCGTACGCGATCACCGCCTGCACGGCGACCAGCACGACGAACAGGCCGAGCAGCACGCCCAGCGGGATCCCGCCGAGCGCCACCGTCCCGAGGCCGGGCAGGTCGATGCTCGCGCCCGCGTCGGCGATCGACTGCACGATGGGGATGAGCAGGAGCAGGCTCGCTCCGCCGACCAGGCCGTTGGCCACCAGCAGCGCGACCTGCAGGAGAACGCGCCGCGGCGACATGCGCCAGGCGGTGGCGAGCAGCAGTCGCGCGTCGCCCGTCATCGAGGAACGCCCTCCGAGCCGGGAGCGCGGGCGTCCGCCTCGATGGAGTCGAGCACCGCGTCGAGGGACCAGCCGGACCGTGGCCGGTGCACGACCGTGATCGGCACGAGGTCGGCGAGGTGGGCCACCTGCGCAAAGTAGCGCTCCTGCCCCAGTACGACCGGTGCGACGCCGTCGCGGCTGGTGTGGGCGACGAGCGTGGCCAGCCGGGCCGCGCCCGCGGGGTGCTCGACGCGAACGGACTCGTCGTCGTCGGGCGCCAGCACGACGATCCGCTCGAGCCGCTGCGGCACATCGGCCGGGTCCTCGGCGCGGAACGCCGACTTGACACGGCCGGCCCCGAGCGCGGGCAGCGACGCGAAGTCGACCCCGACCGCGGCGGCCGCGTCCTCGAGCAGGTGGACGTTGCGCCAGAACGGCGTGGTCCAGGCGCCGCCGTCGCGGAACTCCACCACCGTGACGTCGTCGCACAGCAGCCGGTGCCCGCGGGCGCGCAACGCCATCGACGTGGTCGACTTGCCGGCCCCTCGGTCGCCCGCGATCGCCAGGACGTGCCCGCCGACCACGACGGTCGACGCATGCAGGCTCAGCAGTCCGCGCTGGAGCATGGCCAGCGTGACGCCCCAGCCCTGCACCATCCAGCCGACCTGGTCGGCCTGCCCGGAACCGGCGTCGACCGTGACGTCCGTGCCGTCCTCGACGAGCAGCCCGGCCCCGCCGCGGAAGCGCAGCAGGGCCGCGGTGGGCGTGGCCTGGATCCACGGGCGGGGACGGACCGCGTCCGCGAGTGCAGCCGGCACGGGCCCACTGCCCACTCGGATGCCGAGGGCGGCCGGCAGGTGCAGCGGGTCGTCGGCGGGCAGGTATCCGAGCAGTCGCATGGCGTCCGCGTGGGCGTCCTCGATCGCGGTCGCCTGAGCCGGCGCCAACTCGTCGCGCCAGCCGCCGGATCGCCCGCAGCGGAAGAACCGACGCGTCCGCGGGCTGGTCTCCTTGAACCCGCGCGCCGTCTCCGACTCCTGCAACCGATCGAACCGGGCCTGCTCGACGGCCGCCGCAAGCGTGTCAGCCGTGCAGGGCAGGCCGATCGCCTCGAACACGGGCAGCAGCGTGCCGGCGGCGTCCGCCTGCAGGTCCTCGTAGCGCACGAGGTGCACGGGGAACGGGACGTCGTCGGCGAGCCAGGACTGCGCATGCGTGCTCCACGTCCCCCAGGGGCTGGCGGACTGCGCCAGCGCCGCGTTGGGCTCCGGCTCGCCGCCGTCACGCCCCATGACCGCAACGGCCTCCTCCAGCGTGACGCCGAAGAAGGGCGCGAACGAGGAGGCCACGTCGCGCGGATCGCGCACGACGAGGATCGCCGCTCGGGTCGCGGCGGCGGGGAAGGGCTCACGGCCGGGCGGGCCAGGCCGGTAGCGCTCGTGGGTCTTGCGCAGCACCGGCGGATCGCCCGGCCCTCCCGCGCCCATCCGCCGGCACAGGGCGTCGCGCAGCGCATCGAGTTCGTCGCCGGACAGCCACCGCGGATCGAGGCCGTAGGCCCCGAGGGCCGAGCCGACGTGCTGCGGCTGGGCCCCGCTGACGAGGTGGTCGACGCCGAAGAGGTGCGGGTGGGTGCCCAGCGCCGTGACGACTGCCCGCACCCAGGTGTTGCCGGACTTCGGGTAGGAGGCCAGCCAGACCGTGCGCCCCGCGGCGCCCGTCACGTGGCGCGCTCCACGGTCGATTGCCACCAGTCCGCGAGCCGGTCGGCGGCCTGGGCGTCGTCGCGGCCCTCCATGCGGATCACGACGGACGGCAGCGCGGCCAGCCGCAGGTGCTCGTCGAATACCGCCCCGGGATCGGGGTCGGCAGTCGCGGCGGGCGCGAGCGCACCGCGGAGCATCAGTGTGGCGGCCCGCTCGAACCGCCGCGCGCCGGCGAGTTCGTCGAGGGCCTCCTCGTCCGGCCGCTGCCGCACGACGTGGGCGATGGCGGCGACCTGCACCGGCTCGAGCCGGCGCGGCAGGTCCACCGCGATGGCCGTGGATCCCGCGCGCACGGGGGTGCCGGCCACGCCTGCCTGCTCGGCGCGACGCCGGGGGACGAGGATCGGCGCCTGGCGCGGGTGGGCCACGAGGGTCCCGTCCACCCATCGGGTGGGGGCCGGCCGGTCGGACACGACGAGGAAGCGCTGCCGAGAAAGGCCGAGGAGCGTCGCGGCCACGTCGTCGGGCTCGCCGGTGACCAGCAGGCCGCGGTCGCCGCGGCTCAGGGACGCGGAGTTGGCCAGCGCGAACCCCCGGTGCGCCCACGACAGCAGGCCCGCCCAGCCATGGCGCAGGGCAGCGGCCCCATCGGCCCGGTCCGGCCGGCACGAGATCTCGCCGTCGGCGGTGACCTCCACCGTCCCTAGGTCAGGGAAGGAGCCCGTCCAGGTGGCCGACTCGCGGTCAAGGGCAGGCCCGGGCACACGGTCAGGATAGGCGGCAGGGGGGACCGGGCCGTCGCTCGAGATGAAGAAGCCGGCCGGCGCGGCTAAAATGTGGATGACACCGGATAAGCCCTAGTGAGGGGGTCGGGCCATGGCGGCTGCCACCAATCGGCACCGTGCGCTCGCGCGCGTACTCGCGGTCGCCGTTGGGTCGCTGGCGCTCGTGGGCGGCGTCCTCCTCGCTCCGATGTCCCCGGCGACCGCCCTGACGACCATCTGCAACGCCACTGGCGGGATCACCACCGACTCCGGCGGCTACCGGATCCACACCTTCACCGGTGCCGGGACCTTCACCCCGCATGCATCCATGTCGGTCGAGTACCTCGTCGTCGGCGGCGGCGGTGGTGGCGGCGGCGCGGCCACCAACCGCGCCGGCGGCGGCGGAGGCGGCGGCGACGTTGCCACCGGCACGGTGTCCGTCACCGGAGGCTCGGGTCAGGCCGTCACGGTCGGCGCCGCGGGATCCGCCGGCAGCGGGTCGACGACCGCCGGCGGCACCGGCGGGTCCAGCTCCATCGGCGCCCTCGTCACGGCGACGGGCGGCGGCGGCGGCGGCGCCGGTGGCACCACGATCAACGGGCAGAACGGCTCGTCCGGCGGCGGCGGCGGTGGGAACAACAGCGCCGACGCCACCGGCGGCACGGGTTCCGCGGGAACCAACGGCGGTGGCGGCTTCACCGGCGCGGCCAACGCCAACCGGGTCGGCGGCGGTGGCGGCGGCGACACGGTCGCAGGGTCCAACGGCATCCCGACGTCGAGCGCCGGCGGTGCCGGGGGAACCGGCCGGTCCAGTTCGATCTCCGGGACTTCGGTGACCTATGGCGGTGGTGGCGGCGGCGGCGGGCGCACGACCGGCGGTGCCGGCGGCTCTGGCGGCGGCGGGGCCGGAGGCGCAGCCGTCAACGGCACGGCGGGCACGGCCAATACCGGCGGCGGCGGCGGCGGGGCCGGCAATGCCAGCGGCACGGCCCGCGTGGGCGCGGCGGGAGGCACCGGCATCGTCATCATCCGGTACCTGAAGAACTCGGGGTGTGCATCCGCGCCGGCAGCCTCCCTCAGCAGCCCGACCCTGTCGTGGACCGCGCCGTCCTACATGCCGACTGGCCAGTCCCTCGCCTCGTACACCGTTGTCTACCGGCTTGCCGCGTCCTCGGCGCTGTGGGGGATCTACGCCCGCGGATCCACCGGGACGAGCATCAACGTCTCGGGTGCGACGATCAGCGCCTGCACGACCGGCAACTCGGGGTGGACCTGCGTGCTCGGCAACGGGAACCTGGTCAGCGGCCAGACCTACGCCTTCCGGGTCTACGCCCGGTCGAACTACCCCACCTTCGGAGCGATGAGCACGGCCGCCAACTACACCGCCCCGTAGCCCCGTAGCCCCGTAGCCCCGTCACCGGGCCGTCTGGCCGGTCTGGGGTATGACGCGGGGCGCGGCTGTACGTGTTGCGACAACGGGCTTACAGTGGTAGTAGTCCCAGCCGCCGAGTCCCGGACGGGAGGTCGCATGCGCAAGGCCTGGTTTGCCCTCCTCGTGGTCGCGTCGCTCGCGTCCACCGGGCTCCTGCTCGCAATTCCGGCACCCCTGGCAACGGCCGCGGCCCCGGCGAACTGCACCGCCACCGGCGGGACCATCACCACGATCAAGGACTCCAACGGCATCTTCTACAACGTCCACACCTTCACCGCGAGCGGCACCTTCACGCCGGCCACGTCGGTCGATGTGGACTACCTGGTCGTCGGCGCGGGCGGCGGCGGCGGCGGCGGCCGCAGCGGCAACAACGCCAACCGTGGTGCGGGTGGTGGCGGCGGCTCCGGTGCCGTGGTGTCCGGTTCGAGCCTGACCCTCTCGTCGGCGCAGGCCATCACCGTCGGGACGGCGGGGGCCATAGGCACCGTCACGGCGAACGGCGGCACGGGCACCGCCAGCAGCATCGCCGCCTTGGTCTCGGCGGCCGGTGGTGGCGGCGGTGGCTCGGCGGGGCACCTGGACAACGGCGGCAACGGGGCATCCGGCGGCGGCGGCTCCGGCGGCGACACCGCCGGCAGTGGCGGGACCGCCAGCGCGGGCAACGCTGGCTCGGCGGGCACCCTGAGCGCAACCGGGACCATCCGGGCCGGCGGCGGAGGCGGCG
>JAUSNB010000057.1 GCA_030645615.1 Actinomycetota bacterium
AACTGACGACGCACCGGGGGGTCAGGCCTCGAGTTCAGGAAGCCCCTCCTCCTCGACCCCCGACCCCGCCACCCCTGCGTCCGCCGTGCCCCCGACGCGGCCGGCCAGCCTCAGCCCGTAGCCGACCGCCGGCCCGACCAGCAGGGCGAACAGCACCGTGCCCATGCCCACCGTGCCGCCGAGCAGCCATCCGATGACCAGCACGGTCGCCTCGATCCCCAGGCGGATCCCGGTGATCGGCCATCCCGTGCGGACGTGGATCCCGGTCATCCATCCGTCGCGCGGCCCTGGGCCGAGGTTCGTCGTCAGGTACAGGCCGCTGCCGACGCCGATGAGACCGATGCCCGCGAGGACCATGAGCAGGCGGACCACCTCGTTGCCCGGCTGCGGCAGCAGGAGGACACCGACTTGCAGGGACACGGCAATGACGACGGCGTTGGCGATCGTGCCCAGCCCGGGCCGCTCGCGCAGCGGGATCCACAGGAGCAGGACGAGGGCGCTCGTCAGCAGGGTGGCCAGGCCGATGGAGATCGGCAGCCGAGAGCTGATGCCTTGGGCGAGGACGGTCCACGGGCTCACGCCCAGCCTTGCGGCGACCAGGAGAGCCTCGCCCGTGCCGAACAGCCAGAGCCCCACCACGAGCACCGCGAAGGTCGACGGCGACGACCGCCACCGGGAGGGCGACCTCCATCGGGTGACAGGGACGGTCCGCGACGGGCGGAGGAAGCCGAGCCGATCGAGCATCTCCGCATTGTGCTGGACGGACTGCCTGCCACGCCCAAACGACCGTTGCCGAGCGGGATCTGACCGTAGGCTGGCAGCGTGGTGACGACGAGTCCTTGGCGACGCGCTGCCGTTGCCCTTGGGGCTGCCGGCATCCTCCTCGTCTCGGGCTGCTCGGGTGATTCCGAAGCGACGGACGCCTCCGCTACGGCCAGCGGCGCGTCAGCACCTGCCGGGCAGCAGGTCCTGCTCGATGCGCAGCGCCTCACTGTCCTCGACCAGCAGATCGTCTACCCGAAGAAGGTGCCCGCCCAGGTCACCAGCTCGCTCATCGAGCTGCAGCCAGGCCAGGAGACGGGATGGCACCGCCACAACGTGCCGATGTACGCCTACATCATGGACGGCACCCTCACCGTCGAGTACGACGCCGGCGTGACGAACGTGTACCCCGCGGGCACGGCGCTCATGGAAGCGCAAGGGGTCTTCCACAACGGCACGAACAAGGGCGAGGACCCCGTCCGCATCCTCGTCGTCTACTTCGGTGCCAAGGGCGCCAAGAACACGGTCGAGCGGGCACCCTGATCCGCACCCGCCCCGAACAGGCCTAGAGTCCTTCCGTGCGCACGGTTGACGAGTACCGCGAGGAGATCCTCGCCGGGATCGGGGTGCTCTCGCCCATCGAACTCCCGCTGTCGTCCGCCCATGGCTGCGTCCTCGCCGCCGACGTGGCGGCCCCGTGGCCGCTGCCGTCGTTCGACAACTCCTCGATGGACGGCTACGCGGTCCTCGCCGCCGATGTCGCCGCGGCCACGCCCGACCAGCCCGCCATCCTGCTCGTCGTCGACGATGTCCCGGCCGGGTACCGGTCGACGGAAGCGGTGACCCCGGGAACGGCCGTGCGAATCATGACCGGCGCGCCGATGCCGGACGGTGCGGACGCCGTGGTGCCCGTGGAGCGCACCGATGGCGGAACGGAGCAGGTCCGCATCACCCAGCCGGTCGATCCCGGTGCCTACATCCGTCGGGCGGCCGAGGACGTCACAGCAGGCGAGGTCGTTCTGACGGCTGGCACGCTGATCGGTGCCCGCCAGGTCGGGATCCTCGCGGCCGTCGGGTGCGGGCTGGTGTTCGTCCACCCCAGGCCCCGGGTCGCGGTGATCTCCACCGGTTCCGAGCTGGTCGAGCCCGGACTGCCCCTTCGCCGGGGCCTCATCAGCGACAGCAACAGCTACCTGCTCGTGGCCGCGGCCCGCGAGGCGGGCGCCGACGCCTACCGCATCGGCCCGATCATGGACGACGAGCACCAGTTCCTGACCACGGTCGAGGACCAACTACACCGGTGCGACCTCATCCTGACCAGTGGGGGAGTCAGCATGGGCGCGTATGACACGGTGAAAGCGGTGCTGAGCACCCTCGGCACGGTCGACTTCTGCAAGGTTGCGATGAACCCCGGCATGCCCCAAGGGCACGGGTTCGTCGGGCAGGAGCGGGTCCCGATCGTGACGCTGCCGGGCAATCCGGTCAGCAGTTACATCTCCTTCGAGAACTTCGTCCGGCCGGCCCTGCGCCGGATGCGGGGGCTGGCCGACCTCTTCCGCCCGGAGTTGCAGGTCACGCTCGGTGCCACCCTGGAGTCACCGTCGGGCAAGAGGCAGTTCGCCCGGGCCCGGTTCACGGCTCCCGGGGTCGTCCTGCCGACGGGCACTGGACAGGGATCGCACGTCATGGGAGGACTGGCCCTAGCGGAGGCCCTCATCGTCATCCCGGAGGACGTGACGAGGGTCGAGGCGGGGGACACCGTGACGGTCATGGACCTGCGCGCTCCCTGACGGGCGCTCGAGCGGCGCCGTTCACCTTCTGTTCATCTGAGGTTCGGCCTTTCGCAACCTGTTTTCGCTCCGCACGCCCCCGCATGGGGCGAGACTCGCCGCGGCGAAGATAGACGGCCACCTGCCGTTCATCTTCAGGACACCTTCAGCGACTCCGCGGCACTACCGTGGGCGTGAGTTGCGCGGCGGGAGTAGGGGGACCGAGGATCGTGGACCTCCTACTCATCACGGTCATCGCCGTCATCGTCATCGCCCTTGTCTTCGACTTCACGAATGGCTTTCACGACGCTGCCAACTCCGTCGCGACGGTGGTGGCCACCCGCGCCCTGCCGGCTCGGTGGGCGCCCGCCTTCTCCGCATTCTTCAACTTCGCGGCCTACTTCGTCGTCGGCACGGCAGTGGCAAATACCGTGGCTAAGACGGTCAAGAGCGAATACGGGGGCGTTGCCCTGGCCTTCGCCGCCCTCTTCGCCGCCATCGCGTGGAACTACTTCACCTGGCGCATCGGCATGCCGTCGTCGTCGAGCCACGCCATCATCGGTGGCCTGGTAGGAGCCGGACTGGCTGCAGGCGGAATTGGCGCGATCGACTGGTCAAGCGTCCAGAAGGCGGGTATCGGGATCATCCTGTCTCCGGCCGTAGCCTTCTCGATCGCATTCGGCGCCATGTACCTGGTCCTCGGCCTGCAGCGCCTTTTCCGGATGCACGACGACCACCCGGTCTTCAAGGGCCTTCAGGTCGTTTCCGCCGCGGCCGTGTCCTTCGGCCACGGAGCCAACGACGCACAGAAGACGATGGGCGTCATCGCCGCCCTGCTGCTGGGCGCCGGCTACACCACCATCGGAGAGGACGGGAAGACCGTCGAGGTCCCGGAGTGGGTCGCGCTGAGCGCGTATGGCGCCATCGCGCTGGGCACGTTGTGGGGCGGCTGGAAGATCATCGAGACCATGGGCCTGCGCATCACGCTCCTGCACGCCAATTCCGGGACCGCCGCCAATATCGGGGCGACCACAGCGATCTTCGGGGCCACGGCTGTGGGCATGCCGATCTCGACCACTCACGCCGCCGCATCATCGATCGTCGGAGCGGGCGTGGGCTCGGGCAAGGGCGCCAACTGGCGCGTCGTCGGCGAGATGGTGCTGGCCTGGGTCGTGACGATCCCTGCCGCAGGTGCGGTGGCCTACGCCATGTACTGGATGACCCAGCTCCCCACGCCGCTCGCGGTCATCGGGATCGGTGCCGTGGTCATCGCCTTCGGCACGTGGGCCGTCTGGGCGATGCTGCACACCATCCACGCCAAGGACGTCGAGGCTGAGCTCCTCCCGGAGGACGTGCTCGCGGAACCGGTCCCCGGGCACCCGCACCTGCAAGGCCAAGGCCCCGTGCCCTAGATCGGCGAATGTCGCACTCACGTCGCACTCTGGCGCGCGGTGTTCAAGTGGCGCCGTCGTTGGCGCATACTCAAGGGTCAAAATGGACCCGCGGCAAAGGAATCCGCTCGTGAGCCGGATGCACGGCATGCCCCGATCGCGTGGCCTGGGCTTCTCTGGCCGCCGCGCGGGCGTCTCGGCTGCCGTCCTCTCAGCCATCGTGCTCGCTGTGCTGACCGCACCGCCCGCCGCGGGCGACGGGCCGGTCGCGTGTACGTCCACTGGTGGAACGGTCGTGCAGCAGGATATCGGGGGGGTGAAGTACCTCGTGGCGACGTTCTCGGCCGATGGCACCTTCACTCCGGGGCAGGAGACGCCGGTGGAGTACCTGATCGTGGGCGGAGGCGGCGGCGGCGGCCGGGGCAACACCAGCCTCGGCGGCGGCGGCGGGGGTGCTGGCGGAGTCCAGCAGAACATCGGATCGCCCGTCACGGTCTCGACCCCGCAGGCAGTGACGATCGGCGCCGGCGGTACGGGAGGTGCCACGGCCGGGGTCAGGGGCACGAACGGCACTGACAGCAGTGCCTTTGGCGTTACGGCCACGGGCGGTGGTGGTGGCGGATCCAGTGGCAACAATGGGAACGGCGCCGGTGCTGCAGGCGGTTCCGGCGGTGGCGGGAGCAGCCGCGCGGCGAACAGCGCTGGCGGTGCGGGGAGCGGCAGCCAAGGCAGCGCCGGCGGTGCGGGGCGGGAGGCTGCGACAAGTGCCGGTGGAGGTGGCGGCGGTCATGGCGCCCCGGGCACGGGCGCCGCCGCGGCGACCGGCGGCAACGGCGGTAGCGGGCTCACGACCACCGATTTCGGCCCGTCCGCGTCGTTTGCCGGCGGGGGCGGGGGCTCGGCCATCACGACCCGGGGCGAAGGGGGAACCGGTGGCGGCGGGGCCGGAGGCCAGGACCCCGCGGCTTCCCGCGCCGGCACGGCAGGAACTGCCAACACGGGCGGCGGAGGCGGAGCGGGCTACCGGAGCGCGGGCGGGGACGGCGGGTCGGGCGTGGTGAAGGTGCGCTACCGCAAGTACTGCCTCAACCCGTCGGCACCGACGTCGCCGTCCCTGGTGAGCCCCACCGTCTCGTGGTCTGCTCCGGTCTTCGTCCCGCCCGCACAGGCCATCGCGTCCTACACGGTGACGTACAAGAACACGACCAACGCGGCCAGTTCCGGCGCCGTATACGCGCGAGGATCCGCGGCCACCAGCCTCGACATCACGGGACTCACCGCGGCCGCGTGCACGAGCAACAACCCCGGCTGGACCTGCGTCCTCGGGGACGGAAACCTCGTCTCCGGGCAGACCTATGAGTTCCGGGTCTTCGCCCGAACGGCCACGACGCTCGGCCAGATGACGACCGCGCTGAACTACGTCGTCCCCTGAGGCGCGGTTAACGGGCTGTTCACCGGTCGTTGGGCCAGCCGTTCCCGCTGGAACGCTTCTCGTCCATCCGGCATGGAAAGACTCCCGCCATGTCACAGCCCGATGTCGAGGAGCGCCGCGACCTCAAGGCCGCCGCCACATCCCACCGCGGCGACCGAATCTTCAACGGGATCGTCATCGCGGCAGCGTTCACGGCCCTCGTCGTGTTGGCCGGCATCGCGATCTTCCTCGGCGTCCAGACCATTCCCGCATTCCAGAGCCAGGGCCTGTCGTTCCTCACGACCACGGCATGGGATATCAACACGGATCCGCCCACGGCTGGCATCTGGGGCATGCTCTACGGCTCGGTGCTGCTTGCGGTTATCGGCCTGGTTATCGCCGTCCCCGTCTCGATCCTGCTCAGTATCTTCATGGTGTTCCTGGCCCCGAAGAAGCTTGCCACGGCGCTGACCAACGTCATCGACCTCATGGCCGCGATCCCCTCGGTGATCCTTGGCCTGTGGGCGTTCTACATCCTCAACCCCACCGCGGAGGAGTGGCAGCAGCTGCTCAACCAGTACCTCGGGTGGATCCCCATCTTCGAGAATGCCTCGGGCAACTATCTCGGCACCCCGTTCATCGCCGGTTTCGTGCTGGCGATCATGATGATCCCGATCGTCACCTCGGTCACCCGCGAGGTGCTGGCCCGCACGCCGCCCGAGCTCATCAACGCGGCCGAGTCACTTGGCTGCTCGATGTGGACGATGCTGCGCTTCGTTGCCCTGCCGTACGGGCGTGGTGGCATCGTCGGCGGCGTCATGCTCGGCCTGGGGCGGGCACTGGGCGAGACCATCGCCGTCTTCTTCGTCCTGAAGATCGTGTTCGACACCAACTGGTACCACATCATCGAGTCGGGCGGCGGATCCGTGGCTACGCTCATCGTCTCCCGCTTCGGTGAGGTGTCCGGGGAGTTCGAGCTCAGCCTGCTCCTCGCGGCCGGCTTCTTCCTCTTCGTCATGACCTTGGTGGTCAACGTCATCGCGAACCTCATCGTCGCCCGGACGGGAAGGATCAAGTCGTGAGCACGGTCGTCTTCGACTCGGCGGCGCTGCCCGAGCTCCAGCAGCAGAAGATCCAGCGACCATGGCGACGCAAACCAGCCAAGCTGGGTTGGTCGATCGCCATCGCGTCCATCGTTCCCCTGGTCATCGTGAGCGCGATGTTCTGGTCCACCAACATCCCCGGCGCCGTGCTGATGACGGTCGTCTACCTGCCCCTCCAGCTCGTCGCCTCCGGGGTCGCCGCATGGGCGACCAAGGGCACCCGCGGGATCCTGGACTCCGTCATCATCGTCAACGCGATCGGTGCCACGCTCTTCGCCATGATGGTCCTCGTCTCGGTGCTGGGCTCGCTCTTCGTCCGCGGCTGGGCCGCGCTGAGCGCCCACTTCATCTACCAGAACAACGTGTACATCAGCCCGAGCACCCCGCTCGACTACGGCGGCATCGGGCACGCGATCCTCGGCACCTTCCTGATCGTGTTCATCGCGTCGCTCATCGCGGTGCCGATCGGCATCGCGACGGCCATCTACATCACCGAAGTGCGCGGCCGCGCGGTCCCGTACGTACGCTTCTTCGTGCAGGCGATGTCGGGAGTGCCCTCCGTTGTCGCAGGCCTGTTCATCCTCACCATCGTCGTCGCCACGGACGCCTTCAGCCAGAGCGCGCTAGCCGGCGGCCTTGCCTACGCGATCCTCATGCTCCCGACTGTCGCCCGCACGGCCGAGGAGGTCCTCAAGCTGGTTCCCGAAGACCTGCGCACCGGGGCGCTCGCTCTTGGCTCCACCCGTTCCCGAACCGTCCTGCGCGTCGTGATCCCTGCCGCCAAGACCGGCATTGTCACCGCCGTCATCCTGGGCATCGCCCGGGTCATCGGCGAGACGGCGCCGCTGCTGCTCGCGGCAGGCAACAGCGACCAGACCGTCCTGAACCCAGTCGGCGGGCCCATCGCGGCAATCCCGACCTACATCTTCAACAACGTCGCCCTGCCCTACCCCGACGCCGTGGCCCGCGCATGGGGCTCCGCTCTCGTCCTGATCATCCTGGTCGCCGTCCTTTTCACCCTGGCTCGCATCTTTGGCCGCGGCCGCATAGGCAAGTAGAGAGGAACCCTGATGTCCACTGCCGAGTTCAACACCCTCACGAGCCTGGAAGGCGAGCTGATGTCGCAGCGCGAGACTGCCGAGATCGAGATGGCTGCCCGTGACATCAGCGTGTGGTTCGGCAAGCGCAAGGTCCTCGAGGGCGTCAATATCGACTTCCCCAAGCGCTCGGTCACCGCGCTCATCGGACCGTCCGGCTGCGGAAAGTCGACATTCATCCGGACGCTGAACCGCCTGCACGAACTCATCCCGGGGGCGGCGTTGGCCGGTCAAGTTCTGTACGAGGGCAGCGACATCTACAGCCGCGACGTCGACCCTGTCCAGATCCGGCTCAAGGTCGGCATGGTCTTCCAGAAGCCCAACCCATTCCCGAGCATGACCATCCGTGGCAACGTCCTCTCCGGACTGAAGCTCTCGGGCATGAAGCGCGACAACCACGACGACATCGTCGAGAAGACGCTGCGCTCCGCCGGCCTCTGGAACGAGGTCAAGGACCGCCTCAATGCCGCAGCCGGAGACCTATCGGGTGGCCAGCAGCAGCGGCTGGTCATCGCACGCGCCCTGGCCGTGCAGCCGCACGTGCTCCTGATGGACGAGCCGTGCTCGGCGCTCGACCCGGCCTCGACGCTGAAGATCGAGGAGACGATCCGTGAGCTGTCCAAGGAGATGACGATCATCATCGTCACGCACAACATGCAGCAGGCGGTGCGCGTCTCCGATAGCACTGCGTTCTTCCTGGCCGCCGAGAACGAGCCCGGGCACGTGGTGGAGCAGGGTGCGACGACGGAGATCTTCGGCAACCCACAGGACCAGCGCACCCTCGACTACGTCAACGGCCGGTTCGGTTAACCCGGCGTTCAGCAGGTCACCAACTGTTCACCGGGCTGCCCCCGTCAGGCCAACTGCCGCCTGCTAACCGGCCACCTGCCGCTCCTAGCGTCGGGAGCGCAATCAAGTCCATTCACCAAAGGAGAACCCCCGTGCGTCGCACTCTCGCGATCCTCGCCTCCACCGCCGTGGCCATGTCCACGGTGGCCCTGGCCGCTCCGGCCCGAGCCGCCGAGAACATCCCGTCCGGTGGGGCGTCATTCCCCTACGTCTTCATCTCCCAGTGCGCGGCGGACTTCAACGCTTCGCAGAACAACTTCACCATCCAGTACACCTCGACCGGGTCCGGCACGGGCAAGGGCAACTTCGCCAAGGGCACGTTCGTGACGGCCATGTCCGACAGCGCCTACACGTCGGGCGAGCCCACGTGGTCGTGGGAGTACATCCCCGCGATCGGTGGCGCCATCACGGTGCCGATCAACCTGAAGAACGCCAAGACCGGCCGCACGCTGGGCTCGTCGATCCAGCTCAAGCAGACGACGCTGGCGAAGATCTTCGGCGGCGCGATCACGACCTGGAACCACCCCGAGATCAAGAAGGACAACCCGCGCATCGCGACTGCGCTCCCCGCCACGCCGATCACCATTTCGTACCGCTCGGATAGCTCGGGCACGACGAACAACTTCCTCCAGTACCTGAACGCGTGGGCCCCGTCGATCTTCGGCAAGGTCCAGGACGACATGTCCACCGCCTTCCCCGGAGGCAAGCCCCCGTCAAACTCGGTGGCCGGTCGCGGCAACTCAGGCGTCATGGCCAACGTGCTCGCCAAGGAGGGCACCATCGGCTACGTGGACCTCGGCGATGCCAAGGGCTACCCCTCGGCCCGCATCCAGAACGCCAAGGGCGAGTTCATCGCGCCGTCGGCGGCCTCGGCGGCCAAGAACCTGGCCAATCAGACCAACGTCGCCGCCAATGGCCTCGTGCAGCTGAACTACAAGAATGCGGTGTCGGGCGCGTACCCGATCGCGATCTTCAGCTACGCCCTCGCCCGCACCGACGGCAAGGGCCCGAACGGCCTCGGCGTCCGGCAGTTCTGGGACTACGTCCTGGCCAAGTGCGGCCCGTCCCGCGCCGCCTCGCTGGGCTACGTCCCGGTGGCCGGCAAGGTGCTGGCCAAGGCCCGTCAGCTCGTCCAGCTCATCAAGTAGCACCGCAACTGATTCAACCCTGACCGGCAGAACGGAATGAAGGTGAGGACGATGTCTCGATCCATCACGGTTCGAGGCATCGTCCTCACCTGTTCTGCGCTGGTGGCAGCGGCCGGACTGGCGGCATGCACGCCGCCGCTGCCGCCTGACGTCCTTGCCGCTCAGGCCGAGTCGCAGATCGTCTGCCAGAGCGGAGAGGTGACGGCCTCGGTGCCCGAGACCCTCATCGGCGCGATGGACGCCGTGGGACTCGGCCTGGGGGGTGTCTGCCCGGACCAGACCGTCGTCGAGGTAGCTCCCGACCAGGCCGCGCCGCTGGCGCTGGTCGACAAGACGCCGACGCCGGCAGAGATCGCTGACTGGGACGCTGAGAACTGCCCCACGGGTAACGCCATCGTGGTCCCTGCCTTCGCCTACCCCGTGACGGTCGCGTACAACGTCATCGGGCTCGAGGGTGTCGTCATGACTCCCGAGATCGTGGCCGGGATCCTGAACGGAACAATCACGACGTGGGAGGACCCGCTCATCGCGGCGTCCAACGACGGCTTCGACTTCACCCTCCTGCCGGAGATGACGGTGATGTCGGTCGAGTCCCCGCAGGGATCCGTGGAGGCCATGACGGCGTGGCTGGCCACGGAGGCCCCGGAGGCATGGTCGAAGGGGATCGTCGGCACCCTAGACGGGACGCAGACGTTCCCGACCATGACGGACATGATCGCCGAGATGACCTCCATCGAGAGCTCGGTGGCGATCCTTCCGGTCTACCAGGCCTTCAACAACGTCCTCGCGACCGCCAACCTGCCGGTGACGCTCGAGGACGGCTCGGAACTGGTGATCACGGCCGACGACGTGCAGCAGTACAAGGTCGGCTCGGGCGCCACCACGGTGACGACGGACGAGGCCGGCAACCTGCTGGCCAGCCCGGCATCGGGCGGGATCCCCGTGCCCGAGAACTTCGACCAGGCCTCGTCCAAGATCGTCCTGGCCGAGGGCCAGCCACTGGTGGGCTGGCCGGTGCTCGGCTACGCGCACCTGATCGTCTGCGACGACCCCAGCGATCCGCTGCCGCTGTCCTTCGCGCAGTACCTGGTGCGGCTGGCCGGCCAGGGAGCGCTGGAGACGTACGGCGTGACGCCGCTGCCGGAGCCGATCCGGATCCGTACCTTCACGCCGCTCAAGGTCACCGTGAACGTGGACGGCGTGCCCCCGACGAGCAGCTAGCTTCCTGCCGTCGACACCATGGGCCAGCGTCATTCCCGGCCCTCACTTCTGACACCTACGTGAGGTGTCGGCCTCCTCCGGCACCGCCCATGGCCCGGCCTGGCGTCCTGGGGTGACCACGCGGTGAACGGCGTGTGTCCACGTGCCCGCTTTCCGAAGCGCAGACCCAAGATTGTGCGAGCGCGTTCATGTGTTGTTCACCCAGCGGCCCCCATCCGTTCAGGCATCGCGCTTAGCGTCGGCCCAGCCGGAACCGGCAGGAACCATCCGACTGACGAAAGAGACACTGATGAAGAAGACGAGCTTCGGGATCGTGGCCGCCATGGCGAGCCTGTCCCTGCTCCTGGCAGCCTGCGGCGGCTCCGCCAGTGGGGACAACGCCAATGGCGCGGCCGGCACCGATGGCGGGGACGTCACAGGACAGGTCCGCGTCGATGGTTCCTCGACGGTGTTCCCGCTTACTGCTCTCGCAGCTGAGGACTTCCAGCTCGAGAACTCCGGCGTCCAGGTGACCGTCGGTTCCTCCGGAACCGGTGGCGGGTTCGAGAAGTTCTGCCGGGGCGAGACCGACGCGAACAACGCCTCGCGCCCCATCAAGGACGATGAAGCGGCCGCCTGCGCTGATGCCGGCGTGGCCTACGGCGAGCTCCAGGTCGCCGTCGACGCGTTGACCGTGGTCGTGAACCCCGCGAATGACTGGGCCACCTGCCTCACTATCGAGGAGCTCAACAAGATCTGGGCGCCTGACTCGACTGTCAACAACTGGAGCCAGGTCCGCGAGGGCTTCCCGGACCAGGAACTCAAGCTCTTCGGCCCAGGCACCGACTCGGGCACGTTCGACTACTTCACCGACGTCATCAACGGCGAAGAGGGTGCGAGCCGCACCGACTTCACCCCCTCCGAGGACGACAACGTCATCGTTCAGGGCGTGGCGGGCAGCGCGGGCGGCCTCGGCTACTTCGGGTACTCCTACTTCGAGGAGAATGCCGACACGCTCACGGCAGTGGAAATCGACAGCGGCGCCGGGTGCGTCATTCCGAGCGCAGAGAACGCCCAGAACGGCACGTACGTTCCCTTGGCCCGCCCGCTGTTCGTGTACCCGTCAAAGGAGGCACTGACTCGTCCCGAGGTCCGCGCCTTCTTCGACTACTACGTCGCGAACGACGCCTCCATCGCGGAGGGTGCCCAGTTCATCGCGCTGAATCCTGAGCAGCAGGCAAAGCTGCAGGCGGACTACGCTGCCCTCACGCAGTAGGCAGACCGAGCAGATAGGCCCGTACTCGTGAGCAGCACGCTCGTTGGCTCGTCCGTTGCAGGGGACCCCGGTTCCCTGCAACGGACGAAGCCGCGTTACGGCGAGAAGGTCATCAAGGGCATCCTTGTCATGGCCGCAGGCGTTTCCGTCCTCACCACATTCGGGATCGTGCTGTCCATCCTCATTCCGTCGATCGAGTTCTTCAGCGAGGTCCCGATCCAGGACTTCCTCTTCGGTACGGAGTGGACCCCGCTGTTCGCGGACGGGGAGTTCGGTGTCGTGCCCCTGGTGACCGGGACGCTCGTGATCACCGGTATCGCGATCGTCATCGCCATACCCTTCGGCCTCGGCGCAGCCGTCTACCTGTCGGAGTTCGCGTCCCCAAGGGTGCGCAAGACCGTCAAGCCGACCCTCGAGGTACTGGCAGGCATCCCGACCGTCGTATTCGGCTTCTTCGCGCTGGAGTTCCTTACCCAGGTCGTGCTGGTCAAGATCTGGCCCGACATCGACATCTTCAACGCGCTCTCCGCCGGCCTGATCATGGGCGTCATGATCATTCCCACCATCGCATCGCTCTCCGAGGACGCCATGTCCGCGGTGCCGTCGGGCATGCGCGACGGCTCGTATGCGCTCGGCTCATCGAAGCGCCAGACAGCCATGTTCGTGGTGATCCCCGCTGCACTGTCGGGCATCGTGGCCGCTTTCGTCCTGGGCATCTCGCGAGCCATCGGCGAGACGATGATCGTGACTATCGCCGCCGGACTGCAGCCCAACCTCTCCTTCAACCCGCTGGAGGGGATGCAGACCATGACGTCGTACATCGCCGCGGCCGGTTCGGGTGACCTCTCGACCGGGAGCATCGAGTACAAGTCGATCTTCGCCGTTGGCCTGCTGCTGTTCATCATCACGTTCTTCATGAACACCATCAGCATCGGGCTGGTCCGCAAGTTCCGGCAGGTGTACCAGTGAGCACGGACACGGAACTCACCGACATCGTCGGCGGACTCCAGAGCAAGGGAACGCCTGTTCGGGACCGCATCTTCATGTGGGCGCTGCTCGTCACGCTCTTTATCGCGATTTCGACACTGCTGGTGCTGATCGCCTACGTCACGATCAAGGGCTGGCCCCGCCTTGATCCGAAGCTGTGGCAGAACATGCCCTCGATCCGCCGACCCGAGAACGCGGGAGCCCAGTCCGCGATCATGGGGACCCTGTGGGTGATCAGCCTCACGGCGCTTTTTGCTCTGCCCACCGGGATCCTCGCGGCGCTGTATCTGGAGGAGTTCTCCCACCCGGACAGCAAGTTCCAGCGGTTCGTCGAGGTGAACATCCAGAACCTCGCGGCAGTTCCCTCGATCGTCTACGGCATCCTCGGCCTGGCCGTCTTCGCGAGGGCCATGGCTCTGGGCCAGACGGTCATCACCGCCTCGTTGACATTGGCCCTGCTGATCCTGCCGGTCCTCATCATCTCGACTCGTGAGGCCCTGAGGGCAGTGCCACGCAACATCCGCGACGGCTCGCTGGCCCTCGGCGCCACCGAATGGCAGACCGCGTGGAAGCAGACCCTTCCCGCGGCCACCCCGGGCATCGCCACGGGCATCATCCTGAGCCTCTCCCGAGCGATCGGTGAGGCCGCCCCGCTGCTGCTCTTGGGCGCGGTCACCTTCATCACCTTCAATCCGACCGGCCCGCTCTCCGGTTACACGACGCTCCCGATCCAGATCTACAACTGGACAAAGGACTCCCGTGAGGAGTTCCAGATCCTCGCCGCCGCGACGATCGTCCTGCTCCTGGTGATCCTGCTGCTGATGAACTTCACGGCCATCTGGATCCGCAACAAGACGCAGAAGCGCTGGTAGACAATGGCAACGGACCTGCATGACCCCCACCATGACCTCCAGGAGGCAGGCATGACCACCCCGAACCAGCCCGGGATCCGCCTTGCGGTGTCCGCGCCGGGCATGGCGGAGGCCTCCATCCTGGACTCCGACATCGACAAGACCGAGGTGTTCCGGCTCGATGACGTCACGGTCCGCTACGGCGACTACCGGGCCATTCGCAACGTGTCACTCGAGGTCTACAAGAACGAGATCACGGCGTTCATCGGTCCCAGCGGCTGCGGCAAGTCGACGCTCCTGCGTTCGTTCAACCGGATGAACGACCTCATCCCAGGGGCACGCGTCGAGGGAACCATGACCTATCACGGCACGGACCTCTACGGGCCGAAGGTCGACCCGATCGAGGTCCGTCGGCGGATCGGGATGGTGTTCCAGAAGCCAAACGTGTTCCCCAAGTCCATCTACGACAACATCGCGTATGGTCCCAAGGTTAACGGGATCAAGGGGAAGATGGACGACCTGGTCGAGGAGAGCCTCACCAAGGCGGCGCTCTGGGACGAGGTCAAGGATGACCTCAAGAAGAGCGCCTATGCCCTGTCCGGCGGGCAGCAGCAACGACTGGTGATCGCCCGCTGCATCGCCGTGCGCCCCGAAGTGATCCTCATGGACGAGCCGTGCGCGTCCCTGGATCCGATCGCCACAGCGAAGATCGAGGACCTCATGAAGGAACTCGCTGTCGACTACACGATCGTGATCGTCACCCACAACATGCAGCAGGCTGCTCGGGTGTCCGACCGCACGGCCTTCTTCACTGCCGAAGTCGATGCGGACGAGGTCCGGCACGGGAACCTGGTCGAGGTCGGCAGCACGAACGCGATGTTCACCAACCCCCGTGATCCGCGCACGGAGGACTACATCTCCGGCCGGTTCGGCTAGTGAAGGGGCGCGACATGACGGGAAGGGAGACGGTCTTGCGGACCGCGTACCACACGAAGCTCGAGGAGCTTCGCGGCGATCTCGTGCGCATGTGCGACATGGTGGCGGGAGCCATGGGGCAGGCGACCACGGCGCTGCTGGAGGCAGACCGCGAACTGGCTGAGGTCGTCATCGGCGGTGACACGGAGATCGACCTGCTCACGGAGGCGATCGAGGGTCACTGCACCGAACTGCTGGCCCTTCAGGCTCCAGTCGGACACGACCTCAGGGCTGTCGTCGGGGCACTTCGGATCTCGGCGTCCCTTGAGCGCATGGGGGACCTCGCCGAGCACGTCGCGAAGCAGGCGCGCCTTCGGTCGCCCAGGCATGTCGTTCCGCAGGAGCTGACGCCGGTGTTCGCTGACATGGGGCGCATGGGGGAGTCCATCGCCCGCAAGGCCGGGGAGGTGATCGACTCCCAGGATCTGTCCAAGGGGGGCGAGGTCGAGGCCATCGACAGCAAGGTGGATGCCCTTCACGCCGATCTCTTCTCGACGTTGCAGGACCCCGCCTGGGCATACGGGAACGAGACCCTCGTCGACCTGACGCTTCTCTCCCGGTACTTCGAGCGATTCGCAGACCACGCCGTGTCGATCACGCGTCGCGTGGTCACCGTGACGACCGGTGAGCCCTACGTTGGGGTTCGGCTCGAGGACCCTCGCTGATTGGCTAGTTCGGACTGGCGGACGTGAGCAGGTCGCGCAGTTCCGACGGCTGGGGGACGCGGCCGGAGACGACGACCTTCTCGTCGATGACCAGCGCGGGCGTGCTCATCACGCCGTAGCCCATGATCTGGCCGTAGTCCTCGACCTTCTCGATGGTGGCGTCGAGGCCGAGCTCGGCGATGGCGTCCTTCGTGACGCGCTCGAGGTTCTTGCAGTTCGTGCAGCCGGGGCCGAGGACCTTGATGATCATGGCGTTCTCCTGTGTCGGGTCGGTGGTGTCAGGCGAGGATGAAGTTGAACAGGTAGCCGATGGCGATGATGCCGCTCCCGACGACCGCGATGAACAGGGCGAGGAGCTGGGGCTTGAGGACGCGTCGGAGCAGGATCATCTCCGGCAGCGAGAGGGCGACGACGGCCATCATGAAGGCGAGGAGGGTGCCCATGGGCAGGCCCTTCTCGTACAGGGCCTGGACCATGGGCATGATGCCCGCGGCATTGGAGTACAAGGGGATGCCGATGGCGACGGCGATCAGGACGCCGAAGGTGCTGCCTGGCCCGGCATAGGTGGTGAAGAAGTCGGTCGGGACCCAGCCGTGGATGACGGCGCCCAGGCCGATCCCGACGAGCAGGTACGGCCAGATCTTACGCAGGATGGTGGCGGCTTCCTCGATGCCCATCTGGATCCGCTGCTCCATGGTCAGCCCGGCGGCCGGATCGATGGACTGGCCGCCGAGGGTGGTCTCGAAGACGAAGGGCTCGACCCACCGCTCGGCCTTCACCCGGCCGAGGATCCAGCCCGCCACGATGGCGACGGTGAGGCCGGCGACGACGTAGATGGCCGTGACCTTCCACCCGAAAAGGGTGAGCAGCATGCCGATGGCTATCTCATTGACCAGGGGGCTGGCAATGAGGAAGCTCATCGTCACCCCGAGGGGGACGCCGGCGGCGACGAAGCCGATGAAGGCCGGCACGGCGCTGCACGAGCAGAACGGGGTGATCACGCCCAGCCCCGCAGCCATGACGTTGCCGACACCTTCGCGCTTGCCGCCCAGCAGCGCTCGCGTGCGTTCCACGGACATGAAGGAGCGAAGCACCGTGACGATGAAGATGATGCCGACGAGCAGCAGGGCGATCTTGGCGGTGTCGTACAGGAAGAAGTGGATCGTCTCGGTCGCCCGTGACAACGGGTGCAGCCCGAGTGCGCCGTACAGGACCCAGTCCCACACGTGCTCGTTGAGCAGGTAGAGGCCCACCCATGCCATTGCCGCGCCGACGAGACCCCAGACCTGCCCGCGACGGGTGGTGGGGACGTGGTCGACAAGGAGTGACATGGGTGGGCCTCTCGTGCCTCAGCAGCAGGACGAGGCGGCGGCGTCCTTGGGTGCGTCGCCGCAATCACAGTTGCATCCGCAGCCCTGCGCGGAGGCCTCGGGGGCGTCGGTGGTCGTGTCGGTGGTCGTGTCGGTAGGCGTGGCGCTCATGCAGACCTCCTGGGTAGGTATTCGACGTGTGTCTAAATCAATAGTCGCGACCTCTTGGACGTATGTCAAGTAGGTGCGATAGTTGACCCCATGCCGAAGACCCTGCCCATGCTCACCGACACCTCCCCGATCTGCTGCACCCCCCTGGGCGCGAGCACGGCCCTGACCGAGGCCGATGCGCTGGGGCTGGCGATAAGGCTCAAGGCGCTCGCGGACCCAACCCGGCTGCGTCTGCTCGGATACATGCTCGACCAGCCCGAGCAGGAGGCCTGCACGTGCGAGATGGCCCCGTACGTGGGCCTGTCCGAGCCGACGGTCAGCCATCACCTTAAGACGTTGGAGAGCGCCGGGCTGGTCACCAAGGAGCGTCGCGGGATGAGCGTGCACTACCAGGTGGTCCCCGAGGCCATCCACGCGATCGCGAAGGCCCTGCACCTGCAGTGCTGCTGAGCGGCGGAGGCGGTCAGCCGCTGGCGCGAGGACCGTGGTGGATGGGGTCGGGCAGGTCGAGCGGCTCGGCGGCGCCCGGCCTCGGGTAGAGGTACTCGGTGAGCAGCGCGCCGATCGCGGCACCCACGACCTGGAACACGATGAACATCGGCACGTCGGCCGGGGCGATGCCTGAGAACGAGTCGGTGAGGCTGCGACCGATGGTCACGGCGGGATTGGCGAACGACGTCGATGACGTGAAGAAGTAGGCCGCCCCGATCCAGGCCGGCACCAGCGCCGGGCCGAGGTGGCCGCGCCCCGTCCGCGTCAACGCACCGATCACGAGCAGCAGGCCCGCGGTCGCAACGACCTCGCCGAGCCAGACCGGCCCGCCCTCGCGCACGTTCGCGGACACATCCCAGGCCGGCAGGCCGAACATCGCATCGGCGAGCGCGACGCCACCGAGTGCGCCGAGGACCTGGGCGGCGATGTACAGCACGCCCTCGCCCGCGGGCATCTCGCGGCGGGCCAGCTCGACGCCGGTCACGACCGGGTTGAAGTGCGCGCCGGAGATCGGGCCGAGCATCCAGATGAGCACGCCGAGGGCGGCGACGGTGGCGAGGGCGTTGATGAGCAGGACGACGGCGAGGTCGTCGGACAGCAGCGTGCCCATGATCCCCGAGCCGACCACGGTGGCGACCAGGAGCCCGGTGCCGAGGAATTCCGCAACGGCGCGGCGGGGGAGCGGGGACGTCATGGCGGGTCCTCTCGGGGGGTTGACAGCGCAGAGTACCTCAATAATCATTGACTCAATGAACCTTGAAGCGAAGCGCGACCAGGTGCCTGAGCCGCCGGCCGAACGCGCCCGTCGGGCCCGCGTGCTCGCGGCGCTGGGCGACCCGACCAGGCTGGCCGTGGTCGACCTGCTCCAGGTCCAGGACCTCTCCCCGGACGCCCTCGCGGCAGCGCTCGAGGTCCCGGGCAACCTCCTCGCCCACCACCTGAAGGTGCTCGAGTCAGCGGGGGTCGTGAATCGGCACCACTCCCAGCGGGACCGTCGCCGCACCTACGTCCGGCTGCTGCCGGACTCGCTTGAGGGGCTGCTGCCGGCGGCTTCGGGCACGCCCGCCGCCCGCGTGGTGTTCGTCTGCACCCACAACTCCGCCCGCTCGGTGCTGGCGGAGGCGTTGTGGCAGTCGGTGAGTGACGTCCCCGCCGCGTCGGCGGGCTCCGAGCCTGCCGAACGGGTGAACCCGCAGGCGCTGGCCGCGGCCGCGCGGGCCGGCCTGGCGGTGGCGAAGTCCCGGCCCGAGTCTGTCGA
This sequence comes from Actinomycetota bacterium, assembly GCA_030645615.1. GTDB lineage: Bacteria > Actinomycetota > Actinomycetes > S36-B12 > S36-B12 > UBA10649. Next base: position 18,716 of record JAUSNB010000057.1, read on the forward strand.
GGACGTCCTTCGGGCCGGCGACGTCGTCGTGACCGTGTGCGACGCCGTAAACGAGTCGCTCGACATCCCGCCGCACCTGCACTGGTCCGTGCCCGACCCCGCTGCCATCGGCTCGCCCGCGGCATTCGACGAGGCGATCACCGACCTCCGCGAGCGGGTCACCTTCCTTGCTCCTCGCATTACGCAAACCCATCCCAGAAGGGCACCACGATGACCGACACCCACCCGCACGACGACATCCCGCTCGAGCACCTCGTCGTGCTGCGGTCCTCCTCGGCCCTGCTGCAGCGGGAGTTCGAGGGCACGTTCGGCACCGAGACGATCGAGCGGTTCCTGCACTCGTCCTACGACGACTTCGGCGCCCGGCTGACGAACGACCGCTACCTCACCACCTTCGCCGAGCGGTTTGCCCGCGAGCGGCTCAACGCCTTGGCGCGGGTCGAGGGCAAGAGCGACGACGGGCGGCCGATCGTGCTCTTCCTGTGCACCCACAACGCCGGTCGGTCGCAGATGGCCCTGGGCTTCTTCCGCGCGCTGGCCGGCGACCGCGCGCTCGCGTGGTCCGGCGGGTCGGAGCCCGGGAACCAGGTGAACCCGGCAGCGGTGGCCGCGATGGCCGAGCTGGGGATCGACATCTCCGGTGAGTACCCCAAGCCGTGGACCGACGAGATCGTCCGTGCGGCCGATGTCGTCGTGACCATGGGATGCGGCGATGCCTGCCCGGTGTTCCCGGGCAAGCGCTACGAGGACTGGGTCCTCACGGACCCGGCCGGGCTCGATGTCGATTCGGTGCGGCCGATCCGCGACGAGGTCAAGGCGCGCGTCGAGGATCTGCTGACCCGTCTGGACGTACCGGTCGGCTGAGGACTCGCGGCTCGTCACAAGGCCGCCAACCGGGATGGGCCGGACATGGAGCCGGGACGCGCCGCCGGAGGATGGTGGCGCGTCCCGGAGCCTGGGACCTTCCGGTCAGATGAACAGCAGCTGGGCGCCGTCCGTCATCTCGATGAAGTCGCTCGCACTGATGATCCCGTCGACGCCGTCCCAGAGGTCGTCCTTGGTCAGGTGGTTCATGTCGGCGCTGAGCCGGCAGGCCCACACGTGCCCGCCCGAGCCCTTGATGAGTTCGAGGAACTCCGGCACCGGCGGGATGTCGAGGGCGTCCATCGACTTCTGCATCATGCGGGTCGCCATCTTGGTCATCCCGGGCAGCGGGGTCAGTGCCATCGGCATGTGTGCGGCAGTGTTGCCGACGGGGGTGAACTTCAGGCGTTCCATCCGGCCTTTCGTGATCATGTCGAAGCCCCAGAACGTGAAGAACAGGTGCAGTTCGACGCCCTCGCCCAGTGCGGCGTTGCCGAGGATCAGGCCCGGGTAGGCCATGTCGAGGTTGCCCTTGGAGCAGATGATGGCCAGCTTGCGATAGGAGTTGTCATCGTCATCGAAGCTCGGGACGATCATGTCCTGCGTTGCGGTCATGGCAGTGCCTTTCAGGGGATGGGGGCTAGACACAGCCGAGCGGCTTCGGCAGGCCGGCGATGTACGCCATCTTCTTGGCCGGCTTCTTGGGGAACAGCACGAACAGCTGCTTGGTGTCGACGCCGCCCGCGGTGGAGACGCGGCGGATGGTGGGGGTCTCGCCCTGCGCCTTGAAGTCCTCGCGCAGGAAGCGGATGACGTTCCAGTGCTCGTCGGTCATGTCGACCCCGATGGCCGCGGCCAGGGCCTTGCCCATGTCCTCGTCCCACTGGTCGTACTGGGTCATGAAGCCCTCGTCGTCGACGGCGACGTCGCGCCCGGCGATGGTGGTAGTTGGCATGTCCTGCTCTCCTTCGTGCGTGGTGCGTCGGTTACTGGGTGGTGGTGAGGTCGGTGCGCTTCCCGGACATGGACATCAGCGCGGGAACGGGCATGGAGCGGCCGGGCACGAGGACGTTCCAGTACACCCACTTGAACGCCAGCTTGCCCATGTGGTTGAGCCGGGTCTCCTTGAGCAGGCTCATCGGCCCGATGCCGGCGACCGGGTACTTGCCGGGCAGCGGCTCGGTGTCGTAGTTGAAGTCGATCAGCATCGCCTTGCCGCCACCCGTCTCGATGAAGCAGTTGGCGTGCCCGTCGAACTGGTGCGTCATCTCCTTGCCGGCGATGTGCTGCATGAAGTTCTCGACGAAGATGTCGATTTCGAAGTGCGCCACCGACCCGGCTTTCGAGGCCGGAATGTCGTTGGCGTCGCCGAGGGCGAAGATGGAGTCGTACTGCTTCGACAGCTGCGTGAACTTGTCGACGGGCACGAGGTTGAGCTCGTTGCCCAGGCCAGACCTCGTGATGAAGTCGGCGCCCATGTTGAGCGGGATGGTCACGAGCAGGTCGAACGGCACCTCGCGCTCGTCGTACGACACGAGGGCCTTCTTCTCGGAGTCGACCTCCATCAGCATGAAGTCCGGCTCGACCGCGATGCCCTTCTCGTCCAGCGAGTTGCCGAATGCCTGCGCGGCGATTGGCTTGGTGAAGGCGGCGGGCAGCGGCGTCACGTAGGTCATCTCGACCTTGTCCCTCATGCCGCGGCCCTTGAAGAAGTCGTCGGCGAGGAAGGAGAACTCCAACGGTGCCACCGGGCACTTGATCGGCATCTCGACGATGTTGATGACGAGCCGGCCGCCGGGCCAGTCGTGCAGCTTCTTGGCGAGGGCGACGGAGCCCTCGTAGGTGTAGAACTCGTGGACGCTCACGCCCCACTCGTCGCTGAGCATCCCGGGTGTCTGGTCGGGCCGCGGGGTGACCCCGGTGGCGATGATGAGCATGTCGTAGTCCAGCCGCGTGCCATCTGCGAGGACAATGGCCTTCTCGTCGGGCAGGACCCTGTCGATCTCGCCGTAGACGAGCGGGACGTCCTTGTTCAGGACCTTCCGGCGGCTCTTGGTGACCTGGTCGGGCCGGTAGGTGCCGAACGGCATGAACAGGAAGCCGGGCTGGTACCGATGGTCGTCGTCGGCATCGACGACGGTGATCTGCCAGTCATTGGCGGGCAGCATCCGGCGCAGCTTGTTGGCGGCCATGGTGCCGGCGGTTCCCCCGCCGAGGATGAGGAGATTTCGCATACCCCCCACGGTATGGGGTGCCGGGTCGCCGAATGCAGGGCCGAAATGCGGGTTATCGGGGGACGTTGGTCCCCACTTCGGACCCGGTCAGTAGCCGCCGTGCTCGTCGTGACGGACCCAGGATTCGTGGATCTCCGCCTCGGCCTCGGTGCGCCCGGTCCAGGTCGCCCCCTCGACGCTCTTGCCCGGCTCGAGGTCCTTGTACACCTCGAAGAAGTGCTGGATCTCCAGCCGGTCGAACTCCGAGACATGGAAGATGTCGCGCAGGTGCTCCAGCCGGGGGTCGCGGGAGGGAACGCACAGGACCTTGTCGTCGCCGCCCGCCTCGTCGGTCATCCGGAACATGCCAACGGTGCGGCATCGGATGACTACGCCGGGGAAGGTCGGTTCCGACGTCATGACGAGGGCGTCGAGGGGGTCACCGTCGAGCCCGAGGGTGTTGTCGATGAAGCCGTAGTCATGGGGGTACCGGGTGGACGTGAACAGCATCCGGTCCAGCCTGATCCGCCCGGTCTTGTGGTCCATCTCGTACTTGTTGCGGCTGCCCGCAGGGATCTCGATCGTGACGTCGAACTCGAGCGGTTCCACAGGACTCCTCGCTTCTCGCGGCCGGACACCGCGCGGCATCGGCGGTTCGCCGCCGTGCCCTAGTGTTCCGTACGTCCCGGCGGGAGGAGGACGGATGCGGTCAACGACCGCCCTTCGGCTCCTCGGCCTCGCGTGCGTGGGGCTGCTGGCCGTCCCCGGCTCCGCCGCAGCGGACACGTCGCTCCCCGATCCCCCAGCTCCGGCGGTCCTCGCCCCCGCCGTGCCGGGGTCCGGCGTCGCGCCGACGGCGGCGGGCGTATCGGGGCAGATCGGCAGCCTCGTCGACGCGCGGCTGGGCACCGGGTCGGTCATCGTCCTCGACGCTGCGACCGGTGCTGTGCTGTTCGACCAGCGATCGGACAGGTCGCTCATCCCGGCGTCGACCCTCAAGCTCGCCACGGCCACGGCTGCCCTGGAGGTGCTCGGCCCGCAGACCCGGCTGGCGACCGTGGCATCCGCCTACGGGGACGTCGTGTACCTCGTGGGCGGCGGCGACCCGACGCTCGTGCGGTCGGGCGGGGGCAACCCGCTTGCCGGCGGCAGTGCGTCCCTCCGCGACCTCGCCGAGCAGGTCGCGAGGTCCTTCACGGCGAACTCCTCGATCCGGGTGATCTACGACGATTCCGCCTTCGAGGGCCCACGTCTCGGGCCCGGGTGGCCTCGGTCGTTCCCCTCGGCCGGCGTGGTGGCCCCGGTGACCGCGCTCGTCGTGGACGGCGGACGGGTGCGACCGGGTGCCGTGTCCCGCGTGTCCGACCCGGCCCTGCAGGCGGCGAAGGCCTTCGCCGGCTTCCTGAAGGCCCAAGGGCTGGACGTCACCGCCGTGCGTGCAGGCACGGCGAAGCCCGACGCCACCGAGATCGGCCGGGTCGAGTCGCCGACCGTCGAGGAGATCGTCCAACGGATGCTGACCGACTCCGAGAACAACTACGCCGAGGCCCTGGCCCACCTTGTCGGCGGCGCATCGGCGGGCAGCCCCACCTTCGCCGGCGGTGCCCAGGCCACCGAGGACGTCCTGTCCGGCCTGGGGATCGACACCACCGGGCTGGACCTCGCCGACGGCAGCGGGCTCTCCGGTCGCAACCGGCTCACGGCCAGCGCGCTCGCCGAGGCCCTTCACCTCGCCAGCGGCGGCACCGACCCAGGGCTGGCGGCGATCGGGCCTGGCCTGGCGGTGGCCGGGCTGACCGGGACCCTCGCCGATCGGTACCAGACCGCTGCCACTCGGCCCGGACGAGGGTTCGTCCATGCGAAGACCGGAACCCTCACCGGCGTGGTCAGCCTGGCCGGGACGGCACTCGCCCGGGACGGCCGGGTCCTGGTCTTCGCCATGATCGCCAACAGGGTGTCCTCGCTCGCGGGCATGCGGGACACAATGGACCGAATCGCGAGCCGGCTGGCGACCTGCGGCTGCTCATGACCTGATGACCGAAGGGACCCGCGCGATGCTGCCGATCGTTCTGCCGGTCAACCAGTTCGACCACTTCTACCGAGGCGGCGACCGCATCGGCGCGCTGCGCCACGGCCCCGGTGGCCCCCAGCGCCCGGAGGAGTGGATCGGGTCGACGACGGCCCGATTCGGCCAGGCGCCGCAGGGGCTCAGCGCGCTCCCGGACGGCCGGCTGCTCGTGTCCGCGATCGAGGCCGACCCGCAGGCCTGGCTGGGCGCGGATCACGTCCACCGCTACGGCGCCAGCACGGAACTGCTGGTCAAGCTCCTCGACCTCGACCAGCGGCTGCCCGTCCACCTCCACCCCAATCGAGCATTCGCCCGCGCGCATCTCGGGCTGGCGCACGGCAAGACCGAGGCCTGGTACGTCCTCGACGCCCCGCCAGGCGCGGAGGTGGGGGTGGGTTTTGCCGAGACGACCGGCCTCGGGCAGGTCGAGGCCTGGGTGGCCGACCGCGACAGCGAGGCTTTGCTCGGCGCCCTGCGCAGGCGAGCCGTCCGCCCGGGCGATGCCATGCTCGTCCCGGCCGGGCTGCCCCACTCGGTGGGCGCCGGCGTGTTCGTCCTGGAACTGCAGGAGCCGACCGACCTGTCCATCCTGCTGGAGTGGCAGGGCTTCGCGGTCGATGGCGCCAAGGATGGCCACCTCGACCTCGGCTTCCCGACCGCCCTGCAGGCCCTCGACCTGGCGGCTGTGTCTCCCGCCGACCTGGACCGACTGGTGCTGCCGCGCGAGGAGATCGAACGGGCCGGCCTGGCCTCTGTCCTGCCGCCGGCTGCCGAGGGCTACTTCCGGGCCCACCGGGTGGATACCTCCGCAGGGCCCGTGTCCCTCGCTGCGGGCTTCGCCATCGTCCTCGTGCTGGACGGCCGCGGCATCCTGGCCAGCCCGGGCGGCTCGCTGGAGGTCGCGCGCGGCGACGTCGTGCTGGTCCCGCACGCATGCGGCGACTACACGCTCCACGGGCAGGCGAAGCATGGGGGCCATGCGCCGGACGCCGTGGTGGCCATCGTGTGCCGCCCGCCCGCCCCGGATGCACCGCTGCCCGAGATGACCGCGGCACCCGGGGAGCTCGCGTGACCGAGCCGATCGACTGGGACCTCGCGGTCGCCACCGCGAGCCGGCTGGCCCCCAAGGGCCCCGACCTGCCGGCCGACGAGGCCCGCGCTGCCGTGCGCATGCTGCGCGAGCTGGCCGCGGAGGCGGTCGCGCCGGTCCAGGAGGTGACCGGACTGTCCGCGCCCGTGACCAGCCGCGCCGTCGTCGTGGATCGGGTCGGATGGGTGGCGTCGAACGTGGAAGGCATGCGGATCGTGCTGTCGCGCTGGGACGACCTCGCCGAACGCACGGAGGCGGCTCCGGCCATGGTGCGGAGCCTGGGCTCGCGCGGCACAGCCCTTCAGCTCGGCGCGGTGCTCGCCTGGATGTCCGGCAAGGTGCTCGGGCAGTACGAGGCGTTCACCCGGGCGGGCGAACCGGGGCGGCTGCTCCTCGTCGCACCCACGATCGTCAACGTCGAGCGCAGCCTGGACGTGCCCTCCCGCGACTTCCGGTTCTGGGTGTGCCTGCATGAGGAGACCCACCGCGTGCAGTTCGGCGCGGTCCCGTGGCTCGGCGAGTACCTGGCCGACCGGCTGACCGCGCTGCTGGAGGCGTCGGACCTCAGCACGCGGGAATCCCTGCAGCGACTGGTGGCCTTCTTCTACGCGCTGGTCCGCTCGCTGCGTTCGGATTCCGACGTCAGCGTGGTCGAGGCAATCCAGACCCCGGAACAGCGAGTGATCTTCGACGAGCTGACCGCGCTGATGTCCCTCCTCGAGGGCCACGCCGATGTCGTGATGGACGATGTCGGCCCGCAGGTCGTGCCATCCGTGGCGCTCATCCGCGACAGGTTCAGCCAGCGCCGGCAGCAGCCGGGGACCCTGGACGCCCTTGCGCGCAAGGCGATCGGCATGGATGCCAAGCTGCGCCAGTACAGCGACGGCGCAGCGTTCGTCCGGCACGTAGTGGACCGGCGCGGCATGGCCGGCTTCAACCGCGTCTGGGCGTCGGCAGACCTCTTGCCGTCCCGAGCCGAGCTGCACGACCCGGACGCCTGGCTGGCGAGGCTGGGATGAGCAAGCGGGCCTCGGTGCCGGCCGTGGTCTCGGTGCGCACGGCGGCCGCGCAGGCCCTCGAAGACGTGCCACACGGCGCCGTGGTGGTGGCCGCCTGCTCCGGCGGACCGGACTCCCTGGCCCTCGTGGGCGCGTCGGCGTGGGTCGCGCACCGCCGCGGCATCGACCTGCACGCGGTCGTCATCGATCATGCGCTGCAGCCGGGCTCGGCGGCCATCGCCGCCAATGCCGCAGACGCGGCGCGCGCCCTGGGCGCCAAAGTCGCGCGGGTCATGGCGGTGGACGCCTCGGGACCTGGTGGCCCGGAGGCGGCGGCCCGCCGGGCCAGGTACGCCGCGCTCGAGCAGGCAGCCGTCGATGCGTCGGCGGCCGCCATCGTGCTCGGCCACACGCGCGAGGACCAGGCCGAGACCGTGCTGCTCCGGCTGGCGCGGGGGTCGGGCGCTCGATCCCTGGCGGCCATGCGGGCGGTCAGCGGCCCGTACCGGCGCCCCTTCCTGCACCTGCCCCGGGCCGAGGTCCGGGCCGCCGCCGATGCCATGCTCGCGCCGCTCGGCCGGCAGGCCTGGGCCGACCCGCACAACGAGGACCCTGCGTATGCCCGGGTCCGCGTGCGGGCGCTGGTCGACGGGCTCGAGGGCGCCCTGGGGCCTGGCGCGGTGCTGGGCCTGGCCCGGTCCGCCGACCTCCTGCGCGACGACGCCGATGCGCTGGACGTCCTCGCCTCCTCGGCCATGGCCGAGCTCGTCGTGACCGAGGACGGGTCGGTCAACGCGTCGTGCGACGCGCTCGCCGCCCTGCCGCGCGCGGTCCGGACCAGGGTGCTGCGCCTCATGGCCCTTCGTGCAGGCGCCCCGGCGGATGACCTGGGGATCGGGCACGTCGGATCGCTGGAGGCACTGGTGTCGGACTGGCGCGGGCAGGGGGAAGTCCGGATGCCGGGCCGTGTAGTGGGCACCCGTCGCTATGGCAGGCTGTGCCTGGTTCGGAGCTGACCGATCACTGGGCTTGACCGATCACTGGGGGAGCACTCGTGGATCCCGAGCACATCCCGTCCGAACTGCAGCACGTACTGCTCACCGAGGACGAGATCCGAGGCCGGCTCAATGAGCTCGCCGCGCAGATCGACGCCGACTATGCCGGCAAGGACCTCCTTCTCGTAGGCGTCCTCAAGGGCGCGGTGATGGTCATGGCGGACCTCGCCCGTTCGTTGTCGCGGTCGGTCGACATGGACTGGATGGCAGTCTCGTCCTATGGCTCCGGCACGACCTCCAGCGGCGTCGTGCGGATCCTGAAGGACCTCGACGCCGATCTCAACGGGCGCAACGTCCTGGTGGTCGAGGACATCCTCGATTCGGGACTGACCCTGTCCTGGCTGCTGAAGAACCTCTCCTCGCGCGGCCCGGAGTCCGTGGAGGTCTTCACCCTCCTGCGCAAGCCGGACGCGCAGAAGGTCAACGTCGCGCCGCGGTACATCGGCTTCGACATCCCCAACGAGTTCGTCGTCGGTTACGGCCTGGACTACGCCGAGCGCTACCGCAACCTTCGGTGCGTCGGCACCCTGGCTCCGCACGTCTACGGCGGCTAGGCCCGGATTGCCCGGTCCCCTTTCGCCCGGGGCGTAAGGGGACCGCCCCTGAGCGCGGTCGGCGGCCTCGGGGGCTGCTAGTACCCTGAGGTAGTGGACCTGAGGAAGCTCCTGCGAGGCCCGATCTTCTGGATCGTGCTCGCTGTGCTGTTCGTGCTGATCGGGTCTAGCTTCATCTCCAACATCGGCGCGCCCACCCAGGTCGATACCAGCCAGGCCATCACGGAGATCCAGGCCGGCAACGTCGACACCGCCACCATCGTCGACCGCGACCAGATCCTGGAGCTCACCCTCAAGGACGGGACCAAGGCCAGGTCGTCCTACGTCGACGGCCAAGGCGTCAAGCTGCAGGAGATGCTCCAGGCCAAGGCCGATGAGGGGAGCCTTCCCGGCGGCTACAACGTCGTCGTCCCCACCGAGAGCATCCTGGTCACGCTGCTCATCTCGCTGATCCCCGTCGCGCTGATCGTCCTGCTCTTCTTCTTCCTCATGAGCCAGATGCAAGGCGGTGGCTCGCGGCTGATGAACTTCGGCAAGTCCAAGGCGAAGCTGGTCAGCAAGGACATGCCGCAGACGACGTTCGCCGACGTGGCCGGGGCCGAGGAGGCGGTCGAGGAGCTCCAGGAGATCAAGGACTTCCTCGCCGATCCCGCGAAGTTCCAGGCCGTAGGCGCCAAGATCCCCAAGGGCGTGCTGCTATATGGCCCGCCCGGCACGGGCAAGACCCTGCTCGCCCGGGCCGTGGCCGGCGAGGCGGGCGTGCCCTTCTTCTCGATCTCCGGCTCCGACTTCGTCGAGATGTTCGTCGGCGTGGGTGCGAGCCGGGTGCGCGACCTGTTCACCCAGGCCAAGGAGAACGCGCCCGCGATCATCTTCGTCGACGAGATCGACGCGGTCGGCCGCCACCGCGGAGCCGGGCTCGGCGGCGGTCACGACGAGCGCGAGCAGACCCTCAACCAGATGCTGGTCGAGATGGACGGCTTCGACGTCAACGCGAACGTCATCCTCATCGCGGCGACCAACCGTCCGGACATCCTCGACCCTGCCCTCCTGCGCCCGGGGCGCTTCGACCGTCAGATCGCCGTCGAGCGCCCGGACCTCAACGGCCGGCACGAGATCCTCAAGGTGCACGCCAAGGGCAAGCCCATGGCGCCCGAGGTCGACCTTCTCGCGGTGGCCAGGCGCACCCCGGGTTTCACCGGCGCCGACCTCGCGAACGTGCTGAACGAGGCGGCCCTGCTCACCGCCCGCACCTCCGGCCAGGTCATTGATGACGCTGCGCTGGACGAGGCCATCGACCGGGTCATCGCCGGGCCGCAGAAGCGCACCCGCGTGATGGACGAGCTGGAGAAGAAGATCACCGCGTACCACGAGGCCGGGCACGCCCTCGTCGCCGCGGCGCTGCCCGGCAACGACCCGGTGCACAAGATCACGATCATGCCGCGAGGCCGCGCGCTGGGCTACACCATGGTCCTGCCCGACCAGGACAAGTACTCGACCACCCGCAGCCAGATGCTCAACCAGTTGGCCTACATGCTCGGCGGCCGAGCCGCGGAGGAATTGATCTTCCACGATCCCACCACGGGTGCGTCCAACGACATCGAGAAGGCAACCGCCGTGGCGCGTGCCATGGTGACCCAGTACGGCATGACCGAGCGGCTGGGCGCGATCCGGTACGGCCAGGAGCAGAACGAGGTGTTCCTCGGCCGCGACATGGGCCACATCCGCGACTACTCCGAGGAAGTCGCCGCCGCGATCGACGAGGAGGTGCGCGCGTTCATCGAGACCGCGCACCAGGAGGCCTACGACATCCTCGTCGCCAACCGCGACGTGCTCGACGCCATGGTGCTCGCGTTGCTGGACCGGGAGACCCTGGACAAGGCCGAGATCGAGGAGATCTTCGCCGAGCTCTCCTTGCGAGAGGTGCGCCCCGCGTGGACCGGCTCCGCCCGTCGACGGCCGGATGAACGCGGCCCCGTGCTCACCCCGACGGAGATCGGCGGCAGCGTCGGCTCGAACGGACACGGCGGACCGAACGGCGCGAACGGGCACGGTGGGCCGACCGACCCGGAGGCCATAGAGGTGAGTGGCACCGCATGAGCGGTGTCGACCCGGTGTCGCTGGACGAGGGCAGGCAGCTGGCTGCCTTCGATGAGCCCGCTGCCCAGCGAGCCGTCCGCGACCTGCTCATGGCGATTGGGGAGGACCCGGACCGCGACGGCCTGCGGGACACCCCGGCACGGGTGGCGCGGGCGTACGCGGAGGTGTTCCGAGGCCTGTACATGACCGCCGACGACGTGCTCACCACGACGTTCGACATCGGCCACGACGAGATGGTCCTGGTGAAGGACATCGAGCTCTACAGCACGTGCGAGCACCACCTCGTCCCATTCCACGGTGTAGCGCACGTCGGCTACATCCCGAACGAGAACGGCCGCATCACGGGGCTGTCGAAGATCGCCAGGCTCGTCGACGTCTTCGCCAAGCGGCCGCAGGTGCAGGAGCGACTCACCACGCAGATCGCGGACTCGCTCATGCGGATCCTCGAGCCGCGCGGCGCCATCGTGGTGCTCGAGGCCGAGCACCTGTGCATGTCGATGCGCGGTGTGCGCAAGCCCTCGGCGCGCACCATGACGAGCGCCGTGCGTGGCAGCCTGCGCGACCCGGCCACCCGAGCCGAGGCGATGTCGCTCATCCTGAGTCGATGATCGCGCAGCCTCAGGGGCTGCCCGCCCACCTCCGCGATCTGGGCCGCACGGTCATCATGGGGGTGCTCAACGTCACGCCGGACTCCTTCTCGGACGGCGGGCGCTACCTGGATCCGCAGGCTGCCGTCGGCCACGGCATCGCCCTTCACCACGGCGGGGCCGACCTCGTCGACGTGGGCGGGGAGTCGACCCGGCCCGGCGCCCGGCGGGTCTCCACCGACGAGGAGGCCGCGCGCGTACTGCCCGTCATCAAGGGCCTCGTTGCGGCCGGCGTGCCCGTGAGCATCGACACCATGCACGCCGACACGGCGACCATGGCGGTCGCTGCGGGGGCGTGCGTCGTCAATGACGTGTCCGGCGGCCTGGCCGACCCGGGCATGTACGCAGCCGTCGCTGCGATGGGCGTTCCGTACATCGTCATGCACTGGCGCGGGCACAGCGATCACATGGCGGACTTGGCTCGCTACGACGATGTCGTCATCGACGTAATCGCCGAGCTCGGCCAGCGGGTGGACGATGCGCGCGCCGCCGGGATCTCCGGGGGCAGCATCGTCATCGACCCGGGCCTGGGCTTCGCCAAGGAGGCCCAGCACAACTGGGACCTGTTGCGCAGGCTGCCGGAACTCCTCGACCTCGGCTTTCCCGTGCTCCTCGGCGCGTCGCGAAAGCGGTTCCTCGGCGCCCTGCTCGCTGGCCCCGATGGCGAGCCTCGGCCCGCTGCGGAACGTGATGCGGCGACCGACGCCATCACGGCGATCGCAGCCGTCATGGGGGTCTGGGCCGTGCGCGTCCACGACGTGCGAGGCAGCAAGGACGCGGTCCGGGTAGGGGCCGCCTGGACGAGGAGGCCCGGTGCCTGACCAGATCGCGATCCGCGGGATCCGGGGTACCGGGCGGCACGGGGTATTCGAGCATGAGCGCGCCGATGGCCAGGAGTTCGTGATCGATGTCGTCCTCGACGTGAGCACGGCTGCGGCGGGCGCGTCGGACGCACTGGTCGATACCGTCGACTACGGGGAAGTCGCGGTGGCCGTGCACGCACTGATCGTGGGAGAGCCGGTCGATCTCATCGAGGCACTTGCCGAGCGGGTGGCCGGGGCCTGCCTGGGATTCCCCGGGGTTCTTCAGGCCGAGGTCACGGTGCACAAGCCGCATGCGCCCGTTCCCGTGCCCTTCGACGACGTGACGGTGCGGATCGTGAGGTCCGCCGATGCCTAGCGTGGCGCTCGCGCTCGGATCGAATGTCGGCGACCGGCTGGCGACGCTGCAGGGTGCCCTGGACGACCTGGCCACGGTGCCCGGCCTGGACCTCGGCCTGGTCTCGTCGGTCTACCAGACCGCCCCGGTCGGCGGGCCCGAGCAGGACGACTTCCTCAACGCCGTGGTGGTGGGGAGCACCACCCTCGAGCCCTTGGCCCTGCTGGCGGCCACGCAGGGGGTCGAGGATCGCTGGCACCGCACGCGCGACGTGCGCTGGGGGCCACGCACCCTCGACATCGACATCCTCGCCATCGGCGCTGACCACGTCGACCTGCCTGGCCTCGTGGTGCCGCACCCGCGAGCGCACGAGCGGGCCTTCGTGCTTGTCCCGTGGGCGGAGGTCGCCCCGCAGCAGGAAGTCGTCGGGCACGGCTTGGTCGCCGCCCTCGCGGCCGCCGTCGGCAGCGACGGGGTGCAGCCCACCACGCATCGCCTGACGGTCCGAGGGGAGGGCTGAGCGATGCAGCCAACGCGGGTTCGCACGCTGGTGGCCCTTGCTGTCGTGCTGGGTGCCGTCGGCTGGGGCGTGGTTCAGGTCGTCAACTCCTGGACGGGCCGGCTGCTGCCGGTGCCGTGGCTCGCCGCTGCCGCCATGTGGCTGCTCGCCGGAGCGACCGCCTACTGGGCATTCAGCGCGCGCCCCCGCCTGCAGGGTCGGCCGGGCGTGCGCCCGATGCCTCCGGTCGTGGCGGCGCGCAGTGCCGCGTTGGCCATGGCCGCCTCCCGTGGCGGGGCGATCGTCCTGGGCTTCTACGCCGGAGTGGCGATCGCCATGGTCGGGTCGATCGGAACCCCGTCCGGATTCACGGCCTTCTGGTCGGCCGCGCTCGCGGCCGTCGGGGCACTGGGCCTCGTCGTCGCGGCCCTGTGGCTGGAGTACCTGTGCCGATTGCCGGTCGGGCCGGACGATCCGCCCCGCTGACCGGCCGGGATAGGGTCGGCGCCATGAGCGACGTCGCCCTCGAAGACCTGCCCTTCGACGATCTGCGCCAGCGCGCCTTCAAGGTTGCCGAGCGGCACATGGACGTCGGCTTCTTCACCGACCTCTTCTCGCACATGCCGGGAATGTCGGCGATCGAAGGCGAGGGCGGCGACCTCGGCGCCGTCGGCGGGACGTTCATCGAGACGGTCCGGGCGGTGCGCGAGATGTTCGGCGGCGAGAACCTCGACGAGACGACCGAGGTGCTGCTGCGGGCCCGCTTCGTCACGTATTTGCGCGAGCACGGCGAGGAGTGAGCGCAGCGAGCCCCAACACCGTTGAACGGCCAGTCCTGGGGCCGATTCCACGAGGAATCGCCCCCACGACTGGCCACTCGGCATAGGGGCTAGCGGTCGATGTCGCCCACGACGAAGGTGAACGACATGAGCGCGTCGGCCAGCCGGTCATACGGGACCCCGACCAGCGCCGGCACCATCGCCTGGGCATTGCCGAACGAGGCGGACCGCACCTTCAACCGCCACGGGGTCCGCTCCCCGGTGCTGACCAGCAGGCACCCCGTGATGCCGAGCGGACCTTCGACCCACGCATAGCCGGTCCCCTCCGGGACCCGGACCGACTTTGGCAGCAGCACGTCGACCGGTCCGTCTCCGAGGGCGTGCAGCCTGTCGGCGCAGGCACCCATGAGGGCGAGGCTCACCGGAATCTGCGCGGCGAGGACGCGATACCGGGCCGCAGCATCCCCGGCCCGCTCGACCGGGACGACCAGCAGGTCGCCCAGTTCCGAGTAGGCCGCGTAGGGGTCGTCCCGGCGCAGGTCCCAGTCCAGGCCACTGGCTCGGGCGACCGACCCGCTGGCGCCGAGGTCGACTGCCTGCTCGCGGGTGAGCACGGCCAGGCCGGCGAGCCGTTCGGACAGGGCCTCCGCCACCTCGACCGCGCCCGCCGCAGCGGCGGCGAGCCCGGCCGAGACCCCGGTTGCGTGGCTGATGTCGGCACGGACCCAGGGCGCGGCCACCCCGCCGATGCGGGTGAACATCGGGTGCACGCGGGCACCGGTCAATCTTTCCTGTAGGGCGAGCAGTCGCTCCCGCCCGTCCTGCAGCAGGCGGCGCTGCCCGGGCTGCGGCGCAGCCGCCGCAAGGAATGCAAACGCGGCGGCGACCCGATTGGCCTCGGCCAGGAAGGTGCGCATCCAGGTGGCCCGCTCGGGCGGGGTGATTCCCGTCGCGGCCTCGACGGCGAGGGCGATGACGAGCTCGGAGGAGAACGGCGACAGCCAGTCGTGCCGGTTGGCCAGCATCATCAACTGGCGGTAGTCGCGCGCCTCGAACAGCTTCTCCGAGCCGCGATGCATGAGCCCGACGCGCAGGTCGGCCGAGGCAACGCGACCTTCGCTCACGTCGACGGCGAGCTGGAAGCCCGGCTGGGCCGACGGATGCCCTTCCGCCAGGTCCAAGACGGCGTCGCACTCCAGGTAGCCGGCCACGCCCACGCCCAGGAGGAGCGATTGCGTCAGGGGAGCCACTGAACGAGCCACCAGAAGTCGTCGGGAGCCGGGGTCGGCTCAAGGCTAGTGGCCGTGGCTTCGACGGCCGCTGCGCACGCATCGAGGGCGACGTGGGCGGTGAGGTTGACCGACCCATCCAGGCGAGGACGGGTGACCCTGCCCCGGTGGTAGCCCACGAGGCTGCCGCCGTCCCATCGACCCGACGTCCGCGCGCGGCGATCGTGCGCATAGTCGATCGCGATCGCCAGGCCCGGCCGGACCAGCCGGCACATCGCCCACCAGGCGAGGTCCCGCAGCAGGCCGGCCTCGATTCGGGCCGCGGGCTCACGTCGTGGCCACCAGCACTCGCACCACGCCGCGAGCGCGGGCCCGTCGACTCCAGCCTCCGCGCACGCCGCAGCGTCCGTGAGCAGGGGCCCGAGCCGCTCCTGCCCGTCGTCGTCTACGAGCAGCAGCCGCAAGCGACCCGCCTCGTCCGGCTCGACGATGTCGCAGGGGATGTCGTCGAGGAACTCGTGCGCGATCACCAGCCCCGGAGCGGGTGCCAGGCCTGAGGCCGAGGCCATGGCCTCGCCGCGGATCCACTGGACCTGGGCATCCAGCCCGGTCGGCCTTTCAGCGAGGTCCAGGGCACGCCAGACGGTCCGTTCGGCAAGGTCCTTCGGCCACATCGCGATGAGTTGCTCGAGCAGGAGCCCGTCCGCCGCACCAGCATCGGTGACGGTGACGCACCCGTGCTCGTCCGCGAGGGGCCCGAGCACGGGGAGCGCGACGTCGGCGATGGACTGCGCGACCGCCGGGCCCTGCGTGACCGCGGTGGCGAAGTGCTGCCTCGCCGGCTCGCGGGAGTAGAAGCCGTCGATCGCCGCCCGCCATGCGACGGACCAGGGTCGCGCGTGATCCGCCACGGGCGATCACGCTAGTGCGGTCTAGGCTCCGTCGCGTGAGCACGTCGGGTCCACCGAGGCTACGGGTGGGCATCGTCGGCGCCGGACGCGTCGGGGCGGTGCTCGGCGCCGCTCTGGCCAGGGCCGGACATGACATCGTCGGCGTCACCGCCGTTTCGGACCTGTCGCGCCTGCGCGCCGAGGCCTTGCTGCCGGGCGTCCCGGTCCTGCCGGTCCCCGAGGCCCTCGCGGACGCGGACCTCGTCCTGCTCGCCGTCCCCGACGACGTACTGCCAGGCCTTGTCGCCGGCCTTGTAGATGCGGGCGTGATCCACGCCGGTCAGTTCGTCGCGCACCCATCCGGCCGTTACGGGGTAGGCGTCCTTGCGCCGGCTCGGTCCGTGGGGGCGGTGCCCCTTGCCCTCCACCCGGTCATGACCTTCACCGGGACGAGCGTCGATCTGGCCAGGCTGGCGGACTGCCCGTTCGGCGTGACGGCGGACGATGCGGTGCGTCCCGTGGCCGAGGCCTTGGTCGTCGAGATGGGCGGCGATCCCGTGTGGGTCCCGGAGGAGTCGCGGGTCCTGTACCACGCTGCCATCGCGTTCGGCGCGAACTTCCTCATGACAGTCGTCCTGCAGTCCGTCGACCTGCTGCGCGAGGCCGGGATGCCCGAGCCGGAGCGGCTGATGGCCCCGTTGCTGAGCGCATCGCTCGACAACGCCCTCCGGCACGGGGACGCCTCGCTCACCGGGCCCGTGGCGCGTGGTGATGCCGGCACGGTGGCCGGTCACCTCGACTGCCTTGACGAAGCCGCCCCCGCGGCTGCCGCTGCCTATCGGGCCCTCGCCCGGCTCACCGCCGATCGGGCGATGCACGCTGGGCTCATCGACCTGACCGCGGCGAGTGCCTTGCTCGAGGTGCTCGCCGCTCCGGCGGACGGACGCCACCCGTGATGGTCGTCACCGCTGCCGCGGAGTTGCCTGCCCCCGGCCCGCGGAGCGGCCCAAGGGCGGTCGTCATGACCATGGGAGCGCTGCACGAGGGTCACGTCGAGCTGCTCCACGTCGCGCGGCGCGAGGCTGGTGACGACGGCCTGGTGATCGCCACGATCTTCGTCAACCCGACGCAGTTCGGGGCAGGAGAGGACTTCGGGCGCTACCCGCGCGCCCTCGAAGCCGACCTCGCCGCATGCGAGGCCGCGGGCGTCGACGTCGTGCTGGCGCCCGACGTTCGCGAGCTGTACGGGGACACTGGTGGGTTTCGCGCCGACTCGATCACGATCGATCCCGGGCCGCTCGGCGACGTGCTGGAGGGCACGGCGCGGCCGGGGCACTTCCGCGGGATGCTGACCGTGGTCCACAAGCTCATGTGGCTGACCCAGCCGGAGATCGCGCTCTACGGCGAGAAGGACTACCAGCAACTGGTGCTGATCCGGCGCATGGTCGCCGACCTGAGCATGCGGGTGCGGGTCGTGGGCGTCTCGACGGTACGCGAGCCGGACGGGCTGGCCATGAGCAGCCGCAACCGCTACCTGAGCGACGGCGGCAGGCGGGCGGCGCTGGCTGTTCCTCGGGCACTGGACGCAGTCGTGGCAGCACTCCCGGGAGGGGTGGAGGCGGCGATCGCCGCGGGTAGGGCCGTCGTCGACGCGGAGCCGGCGGTGGCGCTGGACTATCTGGTGGTCACGGATGCCGCGCTGCGGCCGGCCCCCGCCGGGGGCCCCGCACGCGCCCTCATTGCAGCGGTCGTGGACGGCACCCGCCTCGTCGACAACCAGCCCTGCGTGGTCGGCCCGTGAGTGGGCTGGCCCGCCGGCTGCGCGCGGCGGAACCGGGCTGGACGGCCCGTGCCGACGTCATCGTCGTCGGCTCTGGCGTAGCCGGGCTGAGTGCTGCGCTCCGGGCCCGCGCCATCGGCCGCACCGTCCTGCTGGTGACCAAGGCCCAGGTGAACGAGGGTTCCACCTGGTGGGCCCAGGGCGGCATCGCAGCGGCCCTGGCCGAGGACGATTCACCCGAGGACCACCTGCGTGACACGCTCGTGGCGGGCGTCGGGCTCTGCGATGTTGATGCCGTTCGCGTGCTCGTCACGGAGGGACCTGCGGCGGTACGGGACCTCATGACCACGGGAGCGCGGTTCGACCGGGATGCCTCTGGTGCGATCGCGCTGACCCGCGAGGGCGGCCACCACCGCGACCGCATCGCCCATGCCGGCGGCGACGCCACGGGCGCCGAGGTCTCGCGTGCCCTGGTCGCGGCGGTCCGCGACGACCCCGGCATCGAGGTGGTCGAGAACGCCCTGGCCATCGACCTGTTGCGCGACGACACCGGGGCGGCGCAGGGCATCACCCTGCACGTCATGGGCTCTGGCCAGCGCGACGGCGTGGGAGCGGCGCTTGCCCCGATCGTCATCCTGGCCACCGGGGGGTTCGGCCAGGTGTTCGGGCAGACGACGAATCCCTATGTCTCGACGGGCGACGGCGTCGCGCTCGCGCTGCGGGCTGGCGCCGACATAGCCGATCTGGAGTTCGTGCAGTTCCACCCGACGGTGATGTGGCTCGGGCCGCTCGCCCAGGGACAGCAGCCACTCGTGTCCGAGGCCGTGCGTGGCGAGGGAGCCGTGCTGCTCGACGCCTCCGGCTGCGCGTTCATGCGCGACGAGCACCCGCTGGCAGATCTTGCCCCCCGCGACGTGGTGGCCAAGGCGATCATGCGGCGGATGCGTGCCGAGGGGTCGGCGCACGTGTGGCTGGACGGTCGGCGGCTGGGTGCGGACATGTGGCTGCAACGCTTTCCCACCATCCTGGAGTCCTGCCGGTCCCGGGGGATCGACCCGGTCACCGACCTGATCCCCGTGGCCCCTGCCCAGCACTTCGTGTCGGGCGGCATCCGCACCGACCTGTGGGGCCGCGCCTCCATCCCCGGGCTGTATGCCTGTGGCGAGGTCGCCTGCACGGGGGTCCACGGCGCGAACCGGCTCGCCTCGAACTCCCTGCTCGAGGGCCTGGTCTTCGCGCGCCGCATCATCGCGGCTGTCAAGGAAGACCCGGTCGAGGCCTGCGAGCCCGTCGCCCCGGCCGGCCCCGCCGACTTGCTCCCCCATGTGGTGCGCCGTCCCATGCAGCAGGTGATGGACGCGCATGCGGGCGTGCTGCGCAGTGCCGTATCCCTCACGCGCGGGCAGGTCGACCTCGCCGCCCTCGCCGATGCCGAGGGTGCCGCCCCCTCGACGGAGGACTGGGAGAGCACGAACCTGCACCAGATAGCCACGGTGCTGGTACGGCAGGCCCTGGCCCGCGAGGAGACGCGCGGCTCGCACTGGCGCGAGGACTTCCCCGATCGTGACGACGAGCGCTGGCGGTGCCGGCTCGTCACTAGAGTCGCGGACGACGGTGAACTCGTCACCCGCAAGGAACCGGTCTTCGGGGAGGATTCATGAGCAGCGGCCCGCGCGTCGATGCTGCCATCCGCGCCCAGTTGGTCGAGGCCGGCCTGGATCCCGTCGCCATCGAGCGACTTGTCGCCGTGGCGTTGGACGAGGACCTCGACGGAGGAGTCGACGTCACCACGGTCGCCACCGTGCCGGTTGAGCAGCGCGCCACGCTCGACCTTGTCGCGCGGGCGCCCGGCGTCGTGGCCGGGATTCCTGTTGCGGCAGCGGTCTTCTCGCACGTCGGCGGGCAGTCCGTGCGAATCATTCAGGCCCGGCCCGATGGGTCCGCCGTCGATGCCGGGGACGTCCTGCTCTCCGCGACCGGGCCAACCCACGTGCTGCTTCAAGCGGAGCGGCCGGCCCTCAACCTCCTGTGCCACCTCAGCGGCATCGCGACGGCCACCGCGCGGTGGGTGGACGCCGTGTCCGGCACGAGCGCGCGCGTGCGTGACACGCGCAAGACGACGCCAGGGATGCGCCGGCTGGAGAAGTACGCCGTGCGATGCGGGGGAGGGGTCAACCACCGGATGTCCCTGTCGGACGCGGCCTTGGTGAAGGACAATCACGTGGTCGCTGCCGGTGGCGTGGCGGCCGCATTCGATGCCGTGCGGCAGCGGTTCCCGGGCATCGACGTCGAGGTGGAGGTCGACTCGCTCGATCAACTCGACGACGTGCTCGCGGCCGGAGCGGACCTCGTCCTGCTCGACAACTTCACGGTCGACGACATGCGCGTCGCGGTGCACCGCACTGCCGGCCGGGCGAGGCTGGAGGCCTCAGGCGGCCTGTCCTTGGATGTGGCGGCCGAGGTCGCCGGCACCGGGGTCGACTACCTTGCCGTGGGGGCGCTCACCCACTCGGCGCCGGTGCTCGACATCGGCGCGGACCTGCGTCAGGAGGACTAGTGCTGCTCGCCATCGACGTCGGCAACACGAACACGGTGCTCGGGCTGTTCGACGGCGAGTCCCTGGTGTCGTCGTGGCGCATCAAGACCGATGCGCGCTCCACGGCCGACGAGATCGTCCTCACCTTCCGCGGACTGCTCGCCGGCGGTCCGGAGGTGGATGGCATCGCGCTGTGCAGCACCGTCCCGGCGGTGCTGCGCGAGCTTCGGCTGATGCTGTCCCGCTACTACGCCGATCTCCCGACCGTCATCGTCGAGCCGGGCACCAAGACAGGGGTGCCGGTCCTCACGGACAACCCCAAGGAGGTCGGCGCCGATCGCATCGTGAACACGATCGCCGCGCACCACGAGTTCGGCGGCCCGTGCATCGTCGTCGACTTCGGTACGTCGACGAATCTCGACGTCGTGTCGGCCAAGGGCGAGTTCCTCGGGGGTGCCCTCGCGCCAGGGATCGAGATCTCCATTGAAGCCCTCGCCGCCCGGGCCGCGCAGCTGCGCAAGGTCGAGCTGGTCCGCCCGCGATCGGTCATCGGCAAGAACACGGTCGAGGCACTGCAGTCAGGGGCCCTCTACGGCTTCGCCGGGCAGGTAGACGGCCTCGTCGACCGGATCACCGACGAGCTGGGGCCAGTCACGGCCGTGGTCGCCACTGGCGGGCTTGCCCCGATCGTCGTCCCCGAGTCACGCACGATCACGCATCACGAGCCGGACCTGACTCTCGTGGGCCTGCGGCTCGTGTACGACAAGAATGTCGACCACGACTAGCGGTGCGCGGGCCGGCTGCCCCGACGTGGATCATCGAAGGGCGTCATTGACCC
Organism: Actinomycetota bacterium; assembly: GCA_030645615.1. GTDB lineage: Bacteria > Actinomycetota > Actinomycetes > S36-B12 > S36-B12 > UBA10649. The sequence goes on from JAUSNB010000057.1 coordinate 40,014, forward strand.
CGGCCACCACGGCAGGCACGGCGGCCAGCCCGTGCGTGCGGCCCGCCGTTCGCGGCAGGATCAAGGTGCGCAGGCCAAGGCTGCTTCCGCCGCCGTCATCGTGGGCGTTGTCGCCCACCATGAGGACCCGCTCCGCAGGAAGGCCGAGCCGCTGCAGGGCCGCCTCGAATATGCGATGGTCAGGCTTGACCGCGCCCACCTCGTACGAGAGCACCACGGCGTCGACCCAGGGGCTGATCCCCTCCCGATCGAGCACCGCGCGGATGGGCACGCCGGCGTTGGACAGCAGGCACGTGCGGATCCGCTGCTGCCGAAGCGCCGCCAAGGCCGGGACGGCATCGTCGTAGGCGTGCCATGTGTCGAGCATGACCTCGTAGAGGGCATCGGCCAGACCGCGGTCGATGAGCGGGCCCGCCGCGATGAGCTCGTGGAAGACCCGCGAGTGGTCGGCGAAGGACAGGTCCCGGGTGCTCAACGGGTCGCTGATCCGTGCCCCCTCCCAGATCCGGTCGAGGAAGGCGACCTGCGCCGCCCTGACCCCCGCCTCGCCGGGACGTGGTGCGATGGCGAGCGCGGCATCAAGCCAGGCGGCCGCCTCGCCCTGGTCGACCAGGGTAGAGTGGATGTCGAAGATGACCCCGTCGATGGGTCCGGCGACGGGCCAGCCGCGCTCCCGATCAGCCATGGTCACCAACCCTAGACGCTGAGGCCATCCCATACCCTGTACCGCTGTGACCACCGACGACGCCGTTCCCGCCGAGGATGACCTGCCCGAGCAGATGCGCATCCGCCGCGAGAAGCGTGAGCACCTGGTCGCGCGCGGCGTCGATGCCTACGCCATCGGGCTGCCCATCACCGCGACCATCGCCGAGATGCGCGCGGGCTTCCCCGACCTGCCGCCGGACACGGCCACAGGGACCCGGGCCGGACTTGCCGGTCGCGTCATCTTCGCCCGCAACACCGGCAAGCTCTGCTTCGCGACGCTGCGGGCCGGGGATGGCACGGAGATCCAGGCCATGCTCTCCCTCGACAAGGTGGGCGCGGACGTGCTGCAGGACTGGAAGGACCTCGTCGACCTCGGTGACCACGTCTTCGTTTCCGGTGAGGTGATCACCTCGCGGCGAGGCGAGCTCTCGATCCTCGCGGACGAGTGGCGGATGGCGGCCAAGGCACTGCGGCCGCTTCCCGTGGCGCACAAGCCGCTCGGCGAGGAGACGCGTGTGCGTCAGCGCTATGTCGACCTGGTCGTTCGGCCCGAAGCGCAGCGCATGGCGCGCATGCGTCCGGCCGTGGTGGCGTCGGTCCGGCAGAGCATGGACCGACGTGGCTTCATCGAGGTGGAGACCCCGATGCTGCAGACCCAGCACGGCGGCGCGACGGCTCGGCCATTCGTCACGCGCTCCAATGCATTCGACCTCGACCTCTACCTGCGCATCGCGCCCGAACTGTTCCTCAAGCGCGCAGTGGTCGGTGGACTTGAGCGGGTCTTCGAGATCAACCGCAACTTTCGCAACGAGGGGGCCGACTCCACGCATTCCCCCGAATTCACGATGCTGGAGTTCTATCAGGCATACAGCGACTACCAGGGCATGGCCACCATCACTCGCGAGGTCATTCAGGAGGCCGCCCTGGCCGGGTGCGGCTCGCTCATCGTGACCCACGCGGATGGCTCGGAGCACGACCTCGGCGGCGTGTGGCCCCAGGTCGATCTGTACGGCTCGTTGTCCGACGCGCTCGGCGAGCAGGTCACGCCCGCCACGGATCGGGCCCGGCTCGAGGCGCTGTGCGCGCAGGCCGGGATCGAGGTCAAGGCCACCGACGTGTCGGGCAAGCTCGCCGAGGACTTGTTCGAGCACTACGTCGTGCCGTCATTCACCAGCCCGACATTCGTCATGGACTACCCCGTCGACACGTCGCCCCTGGTGCGCGGCCATCGAACCAAGCCTGGGGTGGTCGAGAAGTGGGACCTGTACGTCGATGGCTTCGAGAGCGGCACCGGCTATTCGGAACTCGTCGATCCGGTCGTCCAGCGCGACCGCCTCATGCAGCAGGCCGCGCTCGGTGCCCGCGGCGACGACGAGGCGATGCGCGTGGACGAGGACTTCCTGCGTGCGATGGAGCACGGCATGCCGCCCATGGGCGGGGTCGGCTTGGGAATCGACCGCCTGCTCATGCTGCTGACCGGGCAGGGAATACGGGAGACCATCCTGTTCCCGCTCGTCAAGCCGGAGCGGGCGCAGTGACCGGCGCCGGGGAGGTCACCGTCCGGCCCGCACGTACGACGGACATCCGGGCGATCCGGTCCTTCATCGACCAGTACTCAACCGACGGACGGCTGTTGTCGAAGGCGACCGTGACCTTGTTCGAGGATGTCCAGGAATTCCTGGTGGCCGAGGCCGACGGCGAGGTGGTCGGCTGCGGCGCGGTGCACGTCATGTGGGAAGACCTCGCCGAGGTCCGCACCCTGGCGGTCGATCCGGCCCGCGTGGGGCACGGGATCGGGTCATTGCTCCTGCAGGCCCTCATGGACCGCGCCAGGGAACTTGGGGTCAAGCGGGTCTTCTGCCTGACCTTCCGGGTGCGCTTCTTCGAGGCCCACGGCTTCGTCGAGATCGAGGACACCCCTGTTGACGCTGGCGTGTATGCGCAACTGCTGCAGTCATACGACGAGGGCGTGGCGGAGTTCCTGGGCCTCGAGCGAGTCAAGCCCAACACCTTGGGCAACCACCGGATGCTGGCGACGCTGTGAACCGCGGCGCCTGGGCGGCCACGGTAGCCGCAGGAGCGGTGGTGCTGGGGTTCCTGGCCTGGTCCCCGCCTGTCGCCGCGGACCCCCCGGTCACGGAATCCTCGCGTGCGGCGACGCGCCCGTTGGCGGGTCGTCTCATCGTGCTCGACCCCGGGCACCAGCTCGGCAACTCCAACCCGAAGTTCGCCAAGCAGATGAGCCAGACCATGTTCAACGGGTCGATCGTGAAGGGCTGCAACACCTCGGGCACGGCCACCAACGCCGGCTACCCGGAGTCCACGTTCAACTGGCGCGTCGCGAAGCGGCTGAAGACGTTGCTCGAGGACGCGGGGGCGCGCGTGGAGATGACCCGGACGACGAACTCGTACGATGACTGGGGCCCATGCGTGTGGGATCGCGCAGGCGTCGCGAACCGCCTCGGGGCCGACGCCATGATCAGCATCCACGGTGACGGCGCGGGATCGAGCAGCAAGGGCTTCTTTGCCATTGCGCCGGTGCGCATCAACGGCTGGACGGACGACGTGGTCGCCGTCGACCGGCGCCTGGCCAAGGCCATGATCGCCGGCATGATCGCAGCGGGTGCCGTCCCCGCCAACTATGTCTCCGGCCAGTTGCTTCTTTCGCGAGACACGACATCGCTGAACCTCAGCAACGTGCCGACGACGACCATCGAGCTCGGCAACATGCGCAACGCGCAGGACGCCCGGCGGATGAGCTCGGCGAGCGGGCAGGAGCAGTACGCGCGGTGGCTGCTGGCCGGACTGGAGCGCTTCTTCCGGTAGTCCTTCAGTCGCCGAAGGCCCGGACGAGAGTCCGGAGCAGACCGGCCAGCGCGGCCCGGCCGGCAGGATCCAGCACGGACAGCAGCGCCTGCTCGCGATCGAGCAGGTCACCCATGGCTGCGTCCACCACCGCCCGCCCGGACACCGTGAGCTCCACCCGGACGCCGCGGCGGTCAGTGGGGTCCGGGGCCCGTCGGACCAGGCCGCGCTCCTCGAGCCGGTCGACGCGGTTGGTCATGGTGCCGCTGGTCACCAGCGTCTCCGCGCCCAGGGAGCCGGGGGACAGGGAGTAGGGCGGCCCGGACCGTCGCAGGGCGGCCAGGACGTCGAACTCCCACGTCTCCAGGCCGTGCTCGGCGAAGGCCTGGCGCCGGGCCAGGTCCAGGTGCCAGGACAGCCGGGTGACCCGGGACAGGACCTGGAGCGGGTCCACGTCGAGGTCCGGCCGCTCGCGCTGCCAGGCCCGGGCGATCCGGTCGACCTCGTCGGCGCCGTCGACCCGTGATCGATCCTCGACCCGGTCGGCAGGCTGGGGTGCGGTCACCCGACCATGGTAGGTCAAGTCTCTTGACGTCGAGACTCTTGAAGGTCGCCCTATCCGGCAGGCCTCCGGCCGCCGGACCCGTGGCCTAGGACAGGATGGCGCCCATGACCCGCTGGCCCGTCCACCATCCCGTCCTGGCATTGGTTGCATGGGCCGTCCTCCTCGTCGGGATAGCCGGCGCCGCGGTGGGCGTCGGCGGCTCCTTCAATGACACCTTCGCCCTCCCCGGCGTCCAGTCGACCACCGCCCAAGACCTGCTGACCAAGCTTGAGGGCTCCCCGTCGAAGACCACCACCGTCCAGGTGGTCTGGTCGCCGGCCACGGGCAAGGCCGGCGACCCCGCGACCCAGCAGGCGATCGAGCCCACCCTCAAGGCGCTCGGGGAGCTGGGCTTCGTCGAGTGCGTCGTGGGGCCCTACGGCACGAACTACGGGACCACCTGCCCGAAGGCGACACCGACCGACCTCAAGGCAGCCGTCCTGGCCGGCATCCGCGCGGAGCTGGCCAAGAAGACGGGCATCCCCGAGGACGAGCTTGCCGAGGCCGCACGGCTCCTGAACGAACTGGCGCCGGTGCAGGACGCCGACCCGGCCACGCTGGCCGCGATCGCTCGCACGCTGCCGGCGATCGCGCAGGTGGCCTCGGCGCCGAAGAAGGTCCTCGACACGCTGGCTGCCATCACTCCCAAGGACCTGCAGTTCCTTGTCGGGCTGGACAAGGCCGACATCACGGCAGGTCTCACGGCCGTGGGCGGCCTCGCTGCCTTCGCGAACCTGCCGGCCACGTCGCTGAAGGCACTTGCGGCCACCGATCCGGGGGATCTGGCCGCGTTCGCGAAGGCACTGCCCGGCGATGTCGCTGGCCTGGAGAAGGTGATGTCCGGCCTAGCGTCCGCGGCAGCATCGGACCCGGCGCTGGCCGCCGCGATCGCCGATGTCGCCAAGGCGACCGGCCTGACCAAGAAGCAGGTGCGGGCCGCCGCGACGCTGATGGACCAGATTGCCCCGCTGGCCAACGCGGACCCGGCGCGGCTGGCAGCGATCGCGAAGGCGCTGCCCGACCTCGCCTCACTGGCCCGCGCCGACAAGGCCAGCCTCGACGCCCTGGCCGACCTGAGCCCCGCGGACCTGTCCTTCCTCGTCGGGCTGACGAAGCAGGACATCAAGGACGTGACTGCGGCGTTCGGCAATCTCCGCAAGTTCGCCGACCTACCCCCGGCAACCCTCGCGTCGCTCGCGGCCGCGAGTCCCAAGGCGCTGGCGGCTATGGCGCGGGGCATCCCCAAGGACGTGGCCAAGGCGACCAAGGCCATGGCGGAGATCAAGGCCAAGGCCAAGGTGCTGGGGGAGGCGGCCGAGGCCACGCAGAAGGCCACGTCCGCGATCTCGCCCAACGGCAAGGTCGCCTATGCGACGGTCACCCTCAACGGCACGGCGGTATCCACTCGCGATGCCGTGCAGTTCGTCGACACCGCCATCGCCGGCAACTCGGCGGCCCTCACGGTCGGGGTCTCGGGTGCGGCGCTTGAAGGCACCGTCTCGGGGCCGGACTCATCCGAGGGCGTCGGCCTCATCGTCGCCATCATCATCCTGCTCATCGCGTTCGGCTCGCTCGTTGCGGCCGGGCTTCCGATCGTCGTGGCCCTGACCGGCCTGGTCGCGGGCCAACTGCTGGTCCTCATCGCCGCCCGGTTCATGGACGTGGCGACATTCGCACCTACACTGGCCGCGATGATCGGCCTCGGTGTCGGCATCGACTACGCCCTGTTCATCCTGAACCGGTTCCACCAGGGCGTCCAGCAGGGCCTGGCCCCGAAGGAAGCCGTCCTCGCCTCGACCGGCACGGCGGGCAAGGCCGTGGCCTTCGCCGGCACGACCGTGATGGTGGCGCTGCTGGGCATGTTCGTGCTGCGCATCACCTTCTTCAACGGCCTGGCGGTGGCCGCGGCCGCGGCCGTGCTGATGGTCATGCTCTCCGCCCTGTGGATGCTCCCGGCGCTGCTCTCCCTGCTGGGTGCCCGCGCGCTGTCCCTGCGGATGCCCTGGGCCCGCCACCCGAGATACGTCGAACCCGAAGCGTCGAAGTGGGCCAAGTACGGGGCGCTGATCCAGAAGATGCCGGCCATACCGGCCGCCTTGTCGTTGGTGCTGATCGGCTTCCTGGCCGCACCGGCCCTCTCGATGCAGATGGGCTTCCCCGACGACTCGTCGGAGACCCCCGGCACGCCCCTCCGAGTCGGCTTCGACCTGCTGGCCGAGGGCTTCGGGCCCGGCGTCAACGGCCCGTTCTTCGTGGCCGTCGAGACGACAAAGGCGGACGACTACTCCGCGCTGGGCGCGGTCGTGAAGGCGCTCGAGGCCACCCCAGGGGTGGCCTCGACGATCCCGTCGTCGGGGATGCTGCCATTGATGGAGGCGGGCAAGCAGGGCTTCGGGGCCGACGGCATGATCACGTCGGTCATCGTGCGGCCGTCGACCGCACCCTCCGACGAAGGCACGGCCGACCTGCTGGACCGCATCCGATCCACCACCGCAGAGCAGATCGCGGCCGATTCCGGCGCGACGATCTACGTAGGCGGCACCCAAGCGGTATCCGAGGACTTCACGACGGTACTCGTGGGCGCGCTGCCGCTGTTCCTCCTGCTGGTCGTGGGGCTGGGATTCCTGGCCCTCATGCTGCTGTTCCACTCGCTGCTCATCCCCTTGACGGCGGCGGTGACATCTCTCCTGTCCTTCGCGGCGGCACTGGGCATCACGGTCGCCGTGTTCCAGTGGGGCATCGCCGACACGATCCTGGGTGTCGGCGGGACAGGCCCGATCCTGCCGTTCCTGCCGATCATGGTCTTCGCGATCCTGTTCGGCCTGTCGATGGACTACCAGGTGTTCCTGGTCACCCGGATGCGCGAGGAATGGCAGGTGCATGGCAACAACCGCGATGCCGTGCGCCTGGGGTTGGCCGGCTCCGGCCGGGTCGTCGTCATCGCGGCCACGATCATGACCAGCGTGTTCCTGTCATTCGTGCCGACGCCGGTCGACACGATCAAGGTGTTCGGCGTGGCCCTGGCATCAGCGGTCATCATCGATGCCTTCGTCGTCCGGCTTGTGCTGGTGCCTTCGCTCATGAGCCTCTTCGGCAAGGCCAATTGGTGGCTGCCTCGCTGGCTCGACAAGATCCTGCCGACCATCAAGCTGGAGTAGGAGTGCCGGGTCAGCTGTCCTTGATGACCAGGCGCGGCTTGGCCTCCATGTTCTCCAGGCCGTTCCAGGCGAGATTGACCAGGTGGGAGACGACCTCGTCCTTCCTGGGCTTTCGGACGTCCAGCCACCACTGGCCGGTCTGGGCGACCATGCCCACGAGCATCTGCGCGTAGAGGGGGGCCCACTTGGGGTTGAGCTTGTGCGCCCGGAATTGCGCCTCGAGCAGGTCGGTGACCTTCGCGGCCACATCCACGATGACCGTCGCAAAGGTCCCGGTGAAGCCCACGCCGCCTGCGTCCGGGTCGCGCACGACAGGGGTGTCGCGCACGAGGATCCGGAAGCCGTCGGGGTACCGCTCGATGTAGTCGAACAGGGCCATGCCGGCGCGCTCGAGGAGGACGCGAGCGGAGGTGTCGTCATCGGTTGATCCGAGTGCCTTGATCATCGAGTCGAGCAGGTAGGACATCTCACGGTCGACGACCACCGCGTACAGGCCTTCCTTGCCACCGAAGTGCTCGTAGACAACAGGCTTGGAGACGTTGGCCTTTGCGGCGATCTCCTCCACGCTGACGACCTCGAAGCCCTTCTCTGCGAAGAGCTTGCGACCGACGTCGAGCAGTTGCAGGCGGCGCTCCTGCCCGCTCATGCGAACCCGCTCGCGCGGATGCGCATCGGCGCGGGCAGTGCGGACCACTAGCGGAGTCACGTTCGTCGGGGCATCGTCCTCGACGGCGTCGTCGACGGGATCGGGCGTCATGCCGACGCCCCGACGCTCACCGCCGCCTTGTCGAGCCCCCGCACCCGCGCCCGCATGGCCGGGTCCTTGAGCTTCGCTGCGATGCGCTCGGGCTTGGGCCAGCGCACGTCGTGGGCCAGTCGGAGCTTCTCCAGCGCGCGGATGATGCCTGCGCTCACGTCGATCTGCCCGCGCAGCACCCCGTGCCGGGCGGAGGTCTGGTCGACGTGGTGCAGGTTGTGCCAGGACTCGCCCATCGACGGGATGGCCAGCCAGGCCACGTTGCTGGAAAGGTCCCGGGACTCGAACGGCCGCTTGCCGAACACGTGGCAGATGGAGTTGATGGACCAGGTGACGTGGTGGACGAGGGCGATGCGCACGAGGCCCGCCCAGAAGAAGGCGGTGAGCGCCCCCATCCATGACCAGGTGACGAGGCCGCCCACGAGGGCGGGGAGCAGCAGCGTGGTCACGACGACCGCGGGAAAGTAGCGGGACAGTGCGCGCAGGTCCTTGTCGGCCGCGATGTCGGGGGCGTACTTGGCGATCGAGGTGTTCTCCGAGTCGAAGAACCAGCCCACGTGCGCGTAGTACAGGCCCTTGGCCACCTGCCGGCGCGAGGTGCCGAAGCGCCACGGCGAGTGCGGATCGCCGACCTCGTCCGAGAACTTGTGGTGCTTGCGGTGGTCCGCGACCCACTGGTCCAGGGAGCCCTCGAGCGCCAACGAGCCCATGAGGGCCAGCGCGATCTTGACCGGGCGGCCCGCCTTGAACGAGCCATGAGTGAAGAAGCGGTGGTAGCCGACCGTGATGCCCAGGGCGGTGATGACCCACATGACGAACACGAGGGCGATATCGAGCCACGACAGCCAGCCTCCCCAGGCGACCGGGATCGCCGCGACGACTGCCAGCAGCGGCACCACGACGAAGTAGGCGATGGTGATCCGCATGCCGAGGCCATTGAGCTGCACGGGCTCGGTGGCTTCGGCGGTCTGGCTTTGGGTGGAGAGGGTCATCGGGCTCCTCGATCGGGCGGAAAGAACGCTACCTACGCTTCCGTAAGTTACGGCACCGTAGGTACGGACGTCAAGCACGCCGGTCCCGACCCGGGGTGCCCGTCTAGGGTTGGCGTGCACGTTCCCGGGTCGTCTAATGGCAGGACAGCGGACTTTGAATCCGTGAACAGAGGTTCGACTCCTCTCCCGGGAGCCTTCGTGCCCGACGCGGCATCGCCCGGCAACGCACGCGGACCGCCCGGTAGGGTGAGCACGCCTTCCCCGGCCGTCGCGAGGCGACACCTCGCCCGACCCGCTGAGGACCAGATGTGACCAGCACGCGCCCGTCCGTCGTGGTGATCCTCGCCGCCGGTGAGGGAACGCGGATGAAGTCGGCGACCCCGAAGGTCCTGCACGCCGTCGCCGGCCGCTCGCTGCTCGGCCACGTCATCGAGGCCGCCAGCACCATCGAGCCCGAGCACCTCGTCGTCGTCGTGGGCCATGGCCGCGAGCAGGTCATCGCGCACGTCGAGGAGATCGCTCCCTGGGCGCTGACGGTCGTGCAGGACCAGCAGCACGGCACCGGGCATGCCGTGCGGGTGGCCCTCGACGACCTCGCCGCGCGCGGCATTGCCCTCGGCCAGGGCCCCGTCGTCATCCTCACGGGCGACACTCCGCTGCTGACCGGCCACACCCTCGTCGGGCTGCTCGTCGACCATTCCGGCACGCAGGCGTCGGCGACCGTGCTCACCGCGCGCCTCGCCGATCCATCCGGCTACGGCCGGATCGTGCGCGATGCAACGGGCACCGTCGTCGCCATCGTCGAGCAGAAGGACGCCACCGACGAGCAGCGACGGATCGACGAGATCAACTCCGGCATGTATGCGTTCGGAATCGACCGCCTCGCGGCGGGCCTGGCCCGGCTGACCACCGACAACGCCCAGGGCGAGCAGTACCTCACCGATGTCATTGGCCTGCTGCGCGGCGATGGCGACGTGGTGTCGGCCTCGGTGTGCCCCGATCCAGACGAGATCCTCGGAGTCAACGACCGGGTCCAGCTGGCCGAGGCCGCCTCGATCCTGCGCGACCGGATCAACGCCCGTTGGATGCGGGCCGGGGTGTCGATGCTCGATCCGGCGTCGGTATGGCTCGACGTCGATGTCGAGCTGCAGCCCGACGTCGTGATCCGGCCGAACGTCACCCTCCGGGGGCCGACGTCCGTGGCGTCCGGTGCCGTGCTGGGCCCGGGCACCACCCTCGCCGCGTGCGAGGTCGGCCCGGGAGCCGAGGTCATCCATACCTGGGCCGAGCTGGCGGTCATCGGCGAAGGCGCCCACGTCGGGCCATTCACCTACTTGAGGCCAGGCACGATCCTGGGCCGGGGCACCAAGGCGGGCGCCTACGTCGAGATCAAGAACTCCACGATCGGCGACGGCTCGAAGGTCCCGCACCTGTCCTACGTGGGCGATGCCGAGGTCGGTGAGGGCTCGAACATCGGGGCCGCGACCGTCTTCGTCAACTACGACGGCGTGGCCAAGCACCGGACCGTTGTCGGCGACCACGTGCGCATCGGGAGCGACTCGATGCTGGTGGCCCCGGTGACCATCGGTGACGGTGCGTACACCGCAGCCGGGTCGGTGATCACCGACGATGTCCCGCCCGGTGCCATGGCGGTCGGCCGCGCGAAGCAGCGCAATGTCGCGGGCTGGGTCGAGCGCAAGCGACCGGGCACCGCATCGGCCGAGGCCGCCGGCCGCGCCAACGACGCCCAGGCATCAACCGAGCACGAATCAACCTCGCCCGATCCAACTACGTAGGAGCCTCGTTGTCCCAGCTCACGGTCCCCACCCAGAAGCGGCTCGTCGTGCTCGCGGGGCGCTCCTACCCAGCACTCGCAGAGGAGGTGGCGGCCAACCTCGGAGTCACCTTGTCGCCCACGACTGCCTACGACTTCGCGAACGGCGAGATCTTCATCCGCTTCCAGGAGTCCGTCCGCGGCTGCGACGCCTTCGTGCTGCAGAGCCACACCACCCCCATCAACACCTGGATCATGGAGCAACTGATCATGGTCGACGCGCTGAAGCGCGCCTCGGCAAAGCGCATCACGGTCGTCATGCCGTTCTACGGGTACGCCCGCCAGGACAAGAAGCACAGGGGCCGGGAGCCGATCTCGGCCCGGCTCATGGCCGACCTCTTCAAGACCGCGGGCGCCGATCGGCTCATGACGGTCGACCTGCACACCTCGCAGATCCAGGGCTTCTTCGACGGGCCGGTCGATCACCTGTTCGCCATGCCCTTGCTGGCCCGGCACGTGTCGTCCCGAGTGGCCCTCGATCGCATCACCGTCGTCTCCCCTGACGCTGGCCGGGTCCGCGTCGCCGAACGGTGGACCGACGTCCTGGGCGCCCCGCTGGCGATCATCCACAAGCGCCGCGATCCCGACGTGCCCAACCAGGTCCGCGTGTTCGAGGTCGTCGGCGACGTGCGGGATCGGGTGTGCGTCCTCGTCGACGACATGATCGACACCGGCGGCACGATCGTGAAGGCGGCGGAGACACTGTTCGAGAACGGCGCCGCCGACGTGATCGTGGCCGCCACCCACGGCATCCTCAGCGAGCCGGCGAAGGAGCGCCTCGAGGCGTCGGACATCTCCGAGGTCATTGTCACGAACACCCTGCCCATCTCGCAGGAGCGTCAGTTCGAGAAGCTGACGATCCTGTCGATCGCCCCGATCCTGGCCAAGGCCATCACGGAGGTGTTCACCGAGGGCTCGGTGACCTCGATGTTCGAGGAGCCGTTGACCGCTCCCGAGGCGTCCTCCCACTGACGGCAGGGCTCCCGCGAGCGGGTACACTTCCCTCATCCTCGGCGAGGGTGCCGGCCCCTAGGGTTCGGCCACCGTGATCGACGTGGTCGGCGCCACCCGGCGTTGCCGAGGCGACCGACGATGATCGAGGAGTATTGACGTGACCACCGTTGCACTGTCCGCCGTTGCCCGTTCCGACTTCGGCAAGGGCGCTGCCCGCCGGATCCGGCGCGACGGCCACATTCCCGCCGTGATCTACGGCTCGGGCACCGAACTGGTCCACGTGGCGCTGCCGGCCCACGACCTCGACCTGGCCCTGCGCAAGCCGCGCGTCGTGCTGTCCGTGGAGTTCGACGGATCGTCCGTGCTCGTCAAGCCGCGTGACGTCCAGCGCGACCCGGTCAAGCGATCCCTCGAGCACATCGACCTCGTGATCATCACCCAGGCCGAAGCGGTCGAGCGCGGCGAGATGGCAGACGCCATCAAGGCCGCCACGGCGGCCGCCGAGGAAGCCGGCATGGATGCCGCGTCCGCGGTGCAGGCACTGGAGGAAGCCGTCGCCGCGGGCGAGGATCCGATGGCCGCCGCGCAGCATGCCGTCGCCGACGCGGAGAGCAAGGCCGAGGAGTACTCCGAGGCGAATGCCCATGAGGCCGAGGTCGAGGCCGCCGAGGCTGCGGCCAACGCCCCCGAACTCATGGACATCCCCGCGGCGGAGTAACCGATCAGCGCGCCCTGGCTGGTCGTTGGCCTCGGCAACCCGGGTCCGGAGTACGCGGCAACGCGGCACAACGTCGGCTTCCTCGTCGTCGACGCGCTCGCCGAGGCGCACCGGATCCGGCTGGCCCGGCACAAGCGGGCGCATGCCCAGGCCGGGGAGGGGCGATTCGTCATCCCGGGGCCGCATGTCGTGCTGGCCGAGCCGATGTCATTCATGAACGAGTCGGGCGGTCCCGTGAAGGCCCTGATGGCCTTCTACGACGTTGCCCCTGCGCAGCTCATCGTCGTGCACGACGAGCTGGACATCCCCTTCGGCGCGATCCGGGCCAAGCTCGGCGGAGGCGACAACGGGCACAACGGCCTGCGCAGCCTGCGCAGGTCACTCGGCACCGGTGACTTCTACCGGATCCGGGTGGGAATCGGCCGGCCCCCCGGCCGGCAGGACCCGGCGGCCTTCGTGCTCAAGGGTTTCGGCTCCACCGAGCGTTCGGAGGTGCCGGCCATCGTCGAGCGTGGTGCAGATGCCGTCACCATGCTCATCTCGGATGGGCTTGAATCGACGCAGAACAGGTTCCACGCCGACCCGGCGTGAGCCTCCCGCCAGCCAGGAAGGCGCGCATGCCCGCCAGATCAGATGCCGAGCTCTCCCGCGACGTTGCCCGGTTGGCGGGTGCCCTGCTCCTCGAGCTGCGGGCCGGCTTCGGCCCGATCGACGGCGCCGACGAGGCCAACGCCCTGCGCAAGCAAGCCGATCGTTCGGCCCATGAACTGATCATGGCGGAGCTGACGGCCGCCCGTCCGGGTGACGCGATCCTCAGCGAGGAGGGCAAGGACGACGATCGCCGGCTGTCTGCCGACCGGGTGTGGATCGTCGACCCGCTCGACGGGACATGGGAGTACGGACAGGGTCGCAACGACTTCGCTGTCCATATCGCCCTGTGGGAGCCGGGTTCCGCGACGCTGTCGGCGGCGACCGTCGACCTGCCCGGCCAAGGCCTCAGCCGCACGGTGCTCGACACGCCACCCGCGCCTGCTCCGCTGCCGCAGGACCGACCCCTGCGCATCGTCGCGTCGCGGAGCAGGCCACCGGCGAGCTTGCCGCTCACCGTGGCGCTGCTCTCGAGACGACTCGCCGATGCAGGCATCACCGATCGCGGTGTCGAGGTCGTCGACGTGGGATCGGTCGGTGCCAAGGTCAACGAGCTCATCTGCGGGCGGGCCGAGGCCTATGTCCACGACACCGGCTTCTATGAGTGGGACGTCGCCGCGCCCTACGGCGTGGCCCAGAGCTACGGCTTCGTTCCGGCGCACGTCGACGGCAGCCCGGTGACCTTCAACCACATGCCTCCCTACGTCACAGACCTCGTGGTCAGCCACCCCGACCTGGTCGTGCACCTGCGTGCCGCCATTGCGGAGGCGCTCGCATCGTGAGCCTGTCCGCGCTGCTGGCGTGCCTGGACGGTGAGCCGGGGTTCGACCTCGTCCGCGACCTTGCCGCGAGCGGCACGGGTGCCGTCGTCGAGGCGACGCCCTCGATCCACCCGCTTGTCGTCGCCCAGATCGTGATGCACCGAAAGGCGGGCGAGCCGGTATTCGTCGTCACGGCCACGGGCCGCGAGGCGGAGGACGTTGCGGCGGCGCTGCCCGGCCTCGTGCCGGGACTCCAGGTGGCCGTCTTCCCGTCCTGGGAGACCCTCCCGCACGAGCGGCTGTCGCCGTCATCGGACACCGTGGGCCGGCGGGTGGCCGTCATGCGTCGCCTGGCCCACCCGGATCCGCAGGACCCGATGGCCCTGCCCGTCGACGTCGTCGCCACGTCGGTGCGTGCCTTCCTGCAGCCCGTCGTCGCCGGCATCGCTGACGTGGCCCCCGTCCGGTTGTCGCCGGGAGACGAGGCCCCGCTGCACGGACTGGTCGAGCGCCTCGTCGGCATGGGATACGACCGGGTGGACCTTGTCGAACGCCGCGGCCAGCTCGCCGTTCGAGGCGGCATCCTCGACGTCTTCCCGCCGACCGACGAGCATCCGGTGCGCGTGGAGTTCTGGGGCGACACCGTGGAGGAGGTGCGTTCCTTCTCCGTGGCGGACCAGCGCTCGCTCGAGCTCGCACCGCACGGGCTGTGGGCCCCGGCCGTGCGCGAACTACTGCTGACCGAGGCGGTGCGCGAGCGAGCCGCTGCCCTGGCACGCATCTCCCCGGTGCTCGCGGAGATGTGCGACCGACTCGCCGACGGGGTGCCCGTCGAGGGCATGGAGGCCCTGGCTCCCGTGCTGTCCGATGGCATGACCACCCCGCTCGAGCTTGCGGGTGGTTCGTCACACGTCGTGCTGCTGGAGCCGGAGCGGATCCGCAAGCGTGCCCACGACATCGTGCGCACGGCACAGGAGTTCCTCATGGCGTCGTGGCACAACGCCACGGTGGGCAATGCGGCCCCGATCGACCTCGCGGCGGCCAGCTACCGCGAGCTGGCCGACATGCGCGAGACGGCTCGCGATCTGGGCAGCGGATGGTGGGCAGTCACCCCCCTGCTCAGCGACGCCGAGATGGACCATCCGGAACCGGGCGACCCGGGCCGAGACCGCGTGGACAGCCGGATCCGGGTGGTGGCATCCGGCATCGAGTCCTATCGCGGGGATGCTGCTCGCGCCATGGCCGACCTCCGAGCATGGGCAGCCGGCGGCCAACGCGTGATCGTCCTGGCCGAAGGGCACGGCTCGGTCGACCGCCTGGTCGAGGAGCTCGCCGACGCCGACGTGCCTGTCGCGATGACCGAGGACCTTGCCGAACGACCCGACCCCGGAGTCGTCGCGGTCGCGCAGGGGCGGCTGCTGCACGGGTTCAGCGTCCCGGGGCAGGGGCTCACCGTGGTCACCGAGACGGACATCGCGGGCCAGCGCAGCTCGACGAAGGACATGCGCCGGCTGCCCTCGCGGCGGCGGCGGTCCATCGATCCGCTGACCCTGGCTGCGGGCGACTACGTCGTCCATGAGCAGCACGGCGTCGGCCGCTACGTCGACATGATCGTGCGGACGGTGGCGGGTGCCGAGCGCGAGTACCTCGTCCTGGAATACGCAGCGAGCAAGCGCGGGCAACCGGCGGACCGGCTGTTCGTCCCCATGGACCAGCTCGACATGGTCACCAAGTACGTGGGCGGCGAGGCGCCGTCCGTCCATCGGCTCGGCGGTGCCGACTGGCAGAAGGCGAAGGGCCGGGCGCGCAAGGCCGTGAAGCAGATCGCCGCCGAGCTGATCAGGCTGTATGCGGCCCGACAAGCGAGCAAGGGCTTCACGTTCTCGCCGGACACCCCGTGGCAGCGAGAGCTCGAGGATGCCTTCCCGTACGTCGAGACGCCGGACCAGGGAGCCTGCATCGACGAGGTCAAGGCCGATATGGAGCGGCAGATCCCGATGGACCGGCTGATCTGCGGCGACGTGGGCTATGGCAAGACGGAGATCGCCGTGCGCGCGGCGTTCAAGGCCGTGCAGGACGGCAAGCAGGTGGCCGTCCTGGTGCCGACCACCCTGCTCGTCCAGCAGCACATGTCCACTTTCGCCGAACGGTACGCGGCTTTCCCGATCAAGCTCGCCGCCCTGTCGCGCTTCAACTCGGACAAGGAGGCGAGGCAGGCCCTCGAGGGCGTGGCCGACGGCACGGTCGACGTCGTCATAGGAACGCACCGGCTGCTGACCTCGGGAGTCCGGTTCAAGGACCTCGGGCTCGTGGTGATCGACGAGGAGCAGCGCTTCGGCGTCGAGCACAAGGAGCACCTCAAGGCCCTGCGCACGAACGTCGACGTGCTCGCGATGTCGGCGACGCCGATCCCGCGCACGCTGGAGATGGCGGTCACAGGCATCCGTGAGATGTCGGTGATTCAGACCCCTCCCGAGGAGCGGCACCCCGTCCTCACGTTCGTCGGACCATACGACGACAAGCAGATCGCCGCGGCGATCAACCGGGAGCTCATGCGCGAGGGCCAGGTGTTCTTCGTCCACAACCGGGTCGAGAGCATCGACCGGGTGGCCCGGCGGATCGGCGACCTCGTCCCGGACGCGCGCATCGCGATCGCCCACGGGCAGATGAACGAGGGCGCGCTGGAGCAGGTCATCGTCGACTTCTGGGACAAGCAGATCGACGTCCTCGTCTGCACGACGATCGTCGAGTCGGGCATCGACATCGCCAACGCCAACACTCTGATCGTCGACCGCGCGGACACGTTCGGCCTGTCGCAGCTGCACCAGCTCCGCGGCAGGGTCGGCCGGGGCCGCGAGCGGGCATACGCCTACTTCATGTACGCGCCGGATCGCCCGCTGACGGAGACCGCCCACGAGAGGCTGGCGACCATTGCCCAGCACACCGACCTTGGCTCGGGCATGCGGATCGCCCTGAAGGACCTCGAGATCCGCGGTGCCGGCAACCTCCTCGGCGGGGAGCAGAGCGGGCACATCGCCGACGTCGGCTTCGACCTGTATGTGCGGCTCGTCGGGGAGGCGCTGGCGGAGTACAAGGACGAGCCAGTCACGACGGCGGCGGAAGTGAGGGTCGAGCTGCCGATCGATGCCAACATCCCGGCTGACTACCTGCCGCACGAGCGGCTCCGGCTTGAGGCGTACAAGCGGCTGGCCGACGCCACGTCGGCCGCTGCGGTCGAGGAGGTGGCGGCAGAGCTGATGGATCGCTACGGACCGCTTCCGGCTCCCGTCGAGGCGCTGCTCGCGGTCGCTCGGTTCCGCGTCCTCGCCCGGGCGGCCGGGCTCAGCGAGGTGATCGTCCAGGGATCCAGCGTGAAGTTCGCGCCGGTCGCCCTGCCGGAGTCCGGCCAGCTCCGGTTGGCCCGCCTCTACCCGCGCACGATCGTCAAGCCGGCGGTACGTACGATCATGGTGCCGCGCCCGGCCACCGCCCCTGTGGGAGGTGCGCCGTTGCGCGGAACCGACCTGCTGGCCTGGGCGGCCGATCTCGTGACCGCCGTCCTGCTGCCCGCACCGCCTGGGGAGACGTCATGAGTGCAGCCCGCCGCCCGCGCCGAGCAGCCATCGCTGCTGCCCTTGCCACTGCCGCGCTGTTCCTGAGCGCATGCGCCGGCCAGCAGGCTGGATCTGCGGCCACGTTAGGCACGGACAGGATCACGGAGCAGGCACTTGCGTCGAACGTCGAGGAGGTCTTCGCCGCCCAGGGCCTGCCCACCGACAGCGCAGACGAGCTCATCACCCAGGAGACGCTCAGCCGCATGATCATCATCGACCTGGTCGACATCCTCGCCGAGCGGACCGGTGTCGTTGTGAGCCAGGGCAGGCTGGACCAGGAACTCCAGTCCTACATCGCCCAGTCGGGGGACCGCGACGCCATGGTTGCCTCCTTCACCCAGCAGGGGATCGCCCCCTCGATGATCGAGGACATCATCAGGCTCAACCTGTTGGCGACCGATCTGGGCGTCGCGCTGGCGCCGGATGGCGCACCCGAGGAGCAGGGGCAGGCTGTGTTCGATGCCGTGTCTGCGTTGAGCGTCGAACTGGGCGTCGAGACGAGTCCGCGCTTCGGCACCTGGGACCCGACGGCCCTGCAGGTCGGACCCGTGTCCGACGACCTCGCGATCCTGCCTGCCCTGGCTTCGTGACGGACGGCGATCCGCCCCCGAACCCTGCCTCGGCCAGGCCGGGGGAGCGCCTGCTGCAACTCGTCTCCGTCATGGATCGCCTACGCGGGCCGGGCGGATGCCCGTGGGATGCGAAGCAGACGCACGCGTCGCTCGTGGAGTACCTCATCGAGGAGGCGTACGAGGCGGTCGAGGCGATCGAGACCAGCGACACGGCCCATCTGCGCGAGGAACTCGGCGACGTCTTGCTCCAGGTCGTCTTCCACGCGCGCATCGCCAGCGAGGCCGAGGGCTGGGACATCGACGACGTTGCGCAGGGCATCGTCGACAAGCTGGTCGACCGGCATCCGCATGTGTTCGCGTCGGGTGCCGACGCGGTCACGGCCGACACACCGGAGCAGGTGGAGGCCAATTGGCACGCGCTCAAGGCCCGCGAGAAGGGCCGTGCATCGGTTGCCGATGGCATTCCGGCGGCCCTGCCGGCGCTGCTGCAGGCGGGCAAGGTCGTCAACCGCAGTGCTGGGATCGCTGATCGGTTGCCGCCCCTGCCCGGTGTGCAGGCTGCCACCACCGCGATGCCAGTGGGCCAGACCGAGGACGACCTTGGCGACCTGCTTTTCGCCATCGTCTCGATCTCCCGTGAGCGCGGCATGGACGCCGAGTCGGCCCTGCGCGCAGCCACCAGGCGACGAGCCGACGCGATACGCGCCGCGGGACTGTGACGGACGCACAACCGTGAACCCGACGAGCGATTTCCGCAGCCTCGCCGAGCGGATCGTCGACGACCTGCTCGAGGCGGACCCCGTGGCAGCAACGTCGCTCGGGGACCACCGCTTCGATGACCGGCTGACTGGCGTCAATGCCCCGGCCGCTCGCCGCGATCGCCTGGACGACCACGTGGCCATGCTCGATGCGATTGACGACGTTGAACTCGGGGTCGCCGACTTCGTGGACCTGGAGATCCTGCGGGCGCGCGTACTGCGCGATCGCTTCACGCTCGCGGAGCTTCGACCGCACGAGTGGAACCCGATGTGGTGGAACCCGGGGACCGGCCTGCACTTGCTGGTCTCGCGCGACTTCGCCCCAGCCGACGAGCGAGCGGTCGCGATGCGCGGGCGCCTCGCTGCGATCCCCGATCACCTCGAGCAGGCGCGGGCGATCCTCCACGAGATGCCTCGCATCCATGTCGAGACCGCCATCGAGCAGTTCCAAGGCACCCGCTCCATGATCCGCGGGGATGCCGCCCTGCTCGCCGGTGACGACGCGGTCGTGCATGCGGCGGCGGTTGCCGTCGAGCACTTCGAGGAGTGGCTGTCGGCCCAGCTACCGGAGTCCCAGCGGGACCCTCGCCTCGGCCCGGACCTCTACGCCGCCGCCTTGTGGCATGCGCTGGACGAGGACACAACGGCCGACACCCTGCTGGCCGACGCCCTCGAGCAACTGGACCGAGTAGGCACGGAACTGCGTGACCTGGCCGCGACATACCTGGGCCTGAGAGAAGCCGATGACGCTGCCGTGCGGGTGGCGCTCAATGAGGTGGCGTCGTCGGCGCCCGTGACGGATGCCTCGGTCCTGCCGCTGATGGAGGCGGCCCTCGAGCGGACCACCGCCTTCGTCCGTCGGGAGGACCTGGTGACGGTTCCCGATGTGGAAGTGCGGATGGTGGAGATGCCGGAGATCCACCGGGGCACCGCTGTCGCCTACTGCGACGCGCCCGGCCCCCTTGAGGAGTCGGTGGTGGCCACGTACGTGGCGGTCGCGCCGACACCCCTGGGCTGGGATGTGGAACGGGTGGCCTCGTTCTATCGCGAGTACAACAGCGTCGCATTGCATGGACTCGTTGTGCATGAGGCGATGCCCGGCCATGTTCTGCAGTTGGCCCACGCCCGCACCCTCGAGTCAGAGACGCGAGTTCGCCGCCTCGGTCGAAGCGGAGTGTTCGTCGAAGGCTGGGCGGTGTACGCCGAGCAGATGATGGTGGCCGCGGGCTACCAGCCCCACGACGATCAGCGGAGCGCACTGGCCATCGCGCTGCAGCAACGCAAGATGCTCCTGCGCGGCATCATCAACACCGTCCTCGACATCAGTGTGCATGCGCGTGGGATGCAGGAGGCGGAGGCCATGTCCTTGATGGTCGACCGCGGGTTCCAGGAAGTGGGGGAGGCGGCTGGCAAGTGGCGTCGGGCGCTTCTCACCGCAGCCCAACTGCCCACCTACTACGTTGGCTTCCGCGCGGTCGAGACGATCGCTGCCGACCTCCGGGTGCTTCATCCGGACTGGTCCCATCGTCAGGTGCACGACCTCATGCTCGCGTTCGGCTCGCCGGCCCCTCGTCACTTGCGGGCCGTGTTGGGCATCTAGCCCGATTCGTGTGTCAGTGCCCTTCCACGGGGGCTGGTCACGGAGATGGGTTCCGGCCGATCCCGCGGACGCCGACGCTCCTCGGCGGTGGCGGCATGCTGTCAGGCGGTCGCTCAACCGGGCGCAGTGATTTCTCGGGGGTGACCCGCGAAACCGTTGTGGATCAACGGTTTGCGTGCTGGGTCGACTGTCAGAGGCATGTCATAGCTTGTCGACATGACCAGCACCCCGGACATCCTGAGCGGAACCGTGGGTGATCTGCTGGCTTTCGTGGCTTCAATGGAGCCCGGTCCTTTCGCGCAGTCGATCCTGCTAGGGATCGATGCCATGACCTTGTCGCCTGAGGATGCCTTGGCCTACACCCGGGAACACCGCCGGGTCGCGTCGTGGTGGGCATCGCTGGAAACCCGGGCGCTCGTGGCGGCGGCGTCGGGGCATCGGCGGGTGGAGGAGATCCTGGTCCTGGACCCGGTGAGCGACTCCGAGCGGACGGTGCGGATCGCCGATGCTGTGCGGGAGGAGATCGCCGCAGCCCTGCGGCTATCGCCGGTCACGGCGCAGCAGCGGATCGACACCGCCCGGCTGCTCGCCGGCCCGTTGCGTGCGACACACGCGGCGTTGGCCGCCGGAGAGGTCAGTCCCTCCCACGTCAGCGTCATCGTCGAGGCCGCGGCTCGCCTCGACGGCGTGTGGGAGGCCGACGGCCCAAACGCGGACACGTTCCGGGAGTCCTGCGCCGCGTTGGAGGCCCGGGTGCTGCCCGTCGCCCGCCGCTCCACCCCCGGCATGACCCGCGCCGCGGCCCGCCGCGCGGTCCTGGTGGTCGACCCGCACGGGGCCCGCCGCCGCAGGCAGGCCGCCCGCTGCACCCGGGACGTCCGGGTCATCGACGAGCCCGACGGGACCGCCGTGCTGCTCGCCCGCATGGCCACCGTCGACGCCCACGCCATCCTCGCTGCCGTCAACCACCACGCCGCGCAGGTCGATGCACCGACTGTCGGGGAGGCCCGCGCGCAGGCGTTGGCCGACCTCGTGCTGGGTCGCGACGAGACCCGCACCGAGCCCGGCCAGGCGCCGCTCGGCGTGCACCTGGACGTGGTGATCGACCTGGCCACCCTGCTGCGCCTGCGCGAGGACCCCGCCACCCTGCACGGATCCGGGCCGATCGCCGCGGACGAGGTCCGCGACCTCATCGCCGGCCTCCCCGCCGAGGCAGCCCTGACGATCCGCCGGCTTGTCGCCGACCCGATCACCGGCCACCTCCTGGACGCCGGCCGGCGCACCTACCGCATCCCCGGCCACCTACGCGCGTTCATCACCGCCCGCGACCACACCTGCCGGTTCCCCGGCTGCGCCCGCCGCGCCGACCGCTGCCAGGTCGACCACGCCACACCCTGGGACGACCACGGCACCACCAGCCCAGCCAACCTCGGCGCACTGTGCACGCGGCACCATCAATTGAAGACCCACGCCGGCTGGCAGATCACCCAATCTGCCGCCGACGGGTCATGCACCTGGCACTCCCCCATGGGCCACACCTACCCCCACGCACCCCCCGACATCCGCGGCAGCGGATAGCTGGCGTCCCCTCAGCCCGCACGCCACGCCTTAGGCTCGGTCGGTGGCCGACTGGCAGCGCATCGATGCGGCAACGGCGGACCTGCCTGCGCCCCTGGCCGCGGTCGACATGGCCGCGCTCACCGCGAATGCCGATGACCTCGTCCGCCGGGCCGGTGGCACGCCCATCCGCATCGCGACCAAGTCCGTGCGGGTGCGTGGGCTGCTCGAGTGGGCCCTGGCCCGACCCGGCTTCCAGGGACTGATGGCGTACGCGCTTCCCGAGGCCATCTGGCTCGTGCGCAATGGAGCGACCGACGTCCTCGTGGCCTATCCCACGGTCGACCGGGACTCGCTCGCGGACCTGCGCGCCGATCCGGCCCTGGCCTCCGCGATCACCGTGATGGTCGATGATCCCGAGCAGCTCCGGCTCATCGCGAGCGCGCCCGGTGCCGGGCAGGTCCGGGTCTGCCTCGACATCGACGCCTCCCTTCGGCTGGCGCGCAGCCACCTCGGCGTGCGCCGATCGCCGGTGCATTCCGTCAGCCAGGCCGTCAACGCCGCCCGTGCCATCGTGGCCGAGCCGGCAACCCGTCTGGTCGGGTTGATGTTCTATGACGCGCAGATTGCGGGGATGCCGGACACGGGCGCAGACGTGCGTGCCATGAAGGCCGCCTCGGCGCGCGAGCTGCGGCATCGCCGGCCGCGCATCGTCGAAGCCGTGTCGCGGCTGTCCACGCTTGACATTGTCAATGCAGGCGGCACCGGCAGCATCGACGTCGTGGCCGACGACCCTTGCCTGACGGAGGTGGCGGCAGGATCGGGACTGTTCGGTCCCACCTTGTTCGATGACTACCGCGACTTCACTCCGCAACCAGCCTTCGCCTACGCGCTTCCCGTCACCAGGCGGCCGGCCCCCGACATCCGCACCCTGTTCGGCGGGGGCTACATGGCATCGGGCGAGGTCTCGTCCACCCGGCAGCCCACGCCGGTCTGGCCGGAGGGCCTGCGGGTCCTGCCCCGCGAGGGGGTGGGAGAGGTGCAGACACCCATCACAGGCACGGCTGCCGCGGCGTTGCGCGTCGGCGACCGGGTGTGGTGGAGGCACCCGAAGGCGGGCGAGGTGTGCGAGCGCTTCGCGAGCGTGCATCTCGTCGACGTGGCCGATGACGGTGAGGGGAGTGTCGCTAGCGTCCCGACCTACCGCGGCGAGGGCAGGTGCTTCGGGTGACTGCCACCTGGACGAACTGGGCCGGGACGGCCACCGCGACCCCTGCGGCGCTGGCCCGTCCGGAGAGCACCGACGACGTGAGCCGTGCAGTGCTCTGGGCCGGCGATCGCGACATGCGGGTCAAGGCGGTGGGCAGCGGTCACTCGTTCACGCCCATCGCCGTCACTGACGGCCTGCTCTTGGGCCTGGACCGGCTCGCCGGCATCGTGGCCCATGACGCCGTGTCGGGGCGGGTGACGGTTCGTGCGGGCACGCGCCTGCACGACCTCAACCGCGAGCTGGCCAGCCGCGGGCTGGCGATGGAGAACCTAGGCGACATCGACCGCCAGACCATCAGTGGCGCCCTCGCGACCGGGACGCACGGCACGGGGGCTCGTTTCCGGGGGCTCGCGGCATCGGTGCTCGGCATGCGAATCGTCCTGGCCGATGGGTCCGTCGTGGATTGCGATGCTGAACGAGACCCGACCCTGTTCGAGGCAGCGAGGGTTGGACTGGGAGCCCTAGGGATCGTCACCGAGCTGACCCTGCAGTGCGTGCCGGCGTTCCTGCTGCAGGCCCGCGAGGAACCCGGGAGCCTCACCGAGACGCTGGCTCGGCTGGACGAGATCGTCGCCAGCACCGACCACGTCGAGTTCTACTGGTTCCCGCACACGGACAGGGTGCTGCTCAAGCGCAACCGGAGGCTCCCGCTCGAGGCGGGAGAGGACCCGCTGTCCCGCTGGCGGGCCTGGCTCGATGACGACTTCCTCTCGAACTCGGTCTTCGAGGTGGTCAACCGGGTGAGCTCCGCCCGCCCTGCGTGGGTGCCTCGAATCAACGCGATGAGCAGCCGCATGCTGTCCTCCCGGGAGTTCACGATGCCGTCGTTCGAGGTGTTCGCGTCCGAGCGCCGGGTGCGCTTCCGAGAGATGGAGTACGCGATCCCGCGCGAGGCGGTCATCGACGCGCTGCTGTCGCTGCGGGATTTTGTC
This sequence comes from Actinomycetota bacterium, assembly GCA_030645615.1. Classification (GTDB taxonomy): domain Bacteria; phylum Actinomycetota; class Actinomycetes; order S36-B12; family S36-B12; genus UBA10649. Next base: position 64,253 of record JAUSNB010000057.1, read on the forward strand.
GACAGCAGCGGAGTCCACATTCCCTTTCCGGTGGAGGTCCGGTTCGCGGCGGCGGACGACATCTGGCTCTCGACCGCGACAGGGCGCGAGTCGGCGTACATCGCGGTGCACCAGTACCACCGCATGGACCACCGCTCCTACTTCGATGGTTTCGAGGCCATCGCGCGGAGCGTTGACGGCCGACCGCACTGGGGAAAGATGCACGGCAGGTCCTATGGGGATCTGCAGCCGGCCTATCCGCATCTGGCCGACGCCGTGGCCGTTCGCGACCGGGTGGACCCCGAGCGTCGCTTCGGCAACGATTACCTCGCCCGCGTGCTCGGCTCCTGACCCGGTCGGGCCCAGCGCCACACGGTCCGCGCCGCCCCGTAGCAGGCGGCCGCGATCATGGCGAAGACCATGAATACGACGTAGCGGCTGGCCGTGCCGCCCGGCGCCCCAGGTCCGCCGAGCAGGGAGTCCAGCACGCTGCCGGTGCCGGCGATGTTCTGCCAGCCGAACCACACGGCCGGGTTGAACACCTCGGTCCACGAGGCGTCGCCGATCATGACGAAGCCGGACACAACCTGCTGGACCAGCGCCAGCGCGGCAATGAGGCCCGCCCAGATCCCGATCGGTCCCGCGACTGCCGACACGAGGACCGCTGTCGTGACCCGCCCCGCGCGCATGCTCGAAGCCTGCCGCGCGGGACTGACACGTGTCAGCGGGGCGGGACGGCAATCGTCGGCGGCGGCCACTCGGGGTTCGCTCCGCGGCGCAGGCGGCGCAGGACCTTCTCGCCGACGATCGGCTTGAGCAGTTCTCCCGACCCGACAACGATGAGCAGGTCCCGCGCCCGGCTCATGCCGGCGTACATCACCGAGCGTGAGTCGATGCCCGGGTGGAAGCCATCCACGGCCAGGACCACGGCAGGACGTTCGAGCCCCTTAAATCCGGAGACAGTGGAGTAGAAGACGCCGTCGTTTGCCCAGAGATCCGCCCAGTAGGCGGCCTTGTCATCGCCGAACTGCGCGTGCACCGGATGACGATGCTGGGTCGTCAGCAGGGCGACGTGCTCGGGCAGCCACCCCCGCCGCTCGACCAGGTCCTCGACGGCAGTGTCCGCGGCATCGAGGGCTCCTCCCGGGGTGCTCTCGATGAACTCGACGGGGAAGCCCTCGCCGCCCCGAGCCTGCACCTTCGTGGTGATCAGGGGGCGGAAGGTGTCGACGACCTGGTGGGCGTTGCGCAGGTTCTCGTCCAGCAGCAAGGTCACCAGTCCGACGTCGGGACCGCCTTGCCGGTCGCTGAACACGGACTGCTCGTCGTCGCGAAACACCGCCAGCCGATACTGCGGATCCGCTGCGGCCGAGAGAAGTGCCGGCCACCAAGAGTCGGCGAAGTCCTGGGCTTCGTCGATCACGAAGGCGGTGTAGCGCTCCTCGGGGGCCAACGCCCGGCCGGCGGCTGCCATCTCGACCGGTGCCCGTTGCTCCCAGAAGTCCTGGCCGTCGCCTTCGGTCGCATGCACTCCCCAGCGGTAACCGAGCTGGTGGAAGGTGCCGACGAACGCCGGTCGCGCCGCCGAGGGGAGGCTGGCCATGGCACGGGTCGCCATCTCCGCCACGCCGCGGCCATATGACACGAAGCACACGCGCTGCCCTTCCTCTGCCCACCGGCGTGCCTGCTCCATGGCCAGCCATGTCTTGCCGGTCCCTGCTGCGCCGCGCACCTCGAACCGCGGGTTGGCCCGCACCGCTGCGAGGATCGATGACTGCGCCGCGGTCAACTGGTCGGCATGGCGCAGCCGCGCGGCTGTTCGTCCAGCGATCTCGGCCGGCGCATCCGCCGCGCCGATCAGAGCACGGACGGCGGCATCGACCCAGCCGGCAGCGGGGATCCCGCACTGCAGCGCCTGATCCCAGAGCCGGTTGTAGATCGTGTCGCGGGCAAGCTCCAGGCCGTCCTCGTCGATGACGGCTGCGCGTGGGGCTTCCGGTCCAAGGTCGGTGCCCTCGTGGGCGTAGGGGAACGCCAGCACCCAGGTCGACCGCACCCGGCCTCGGGACCAGTCGGGCCGCTCCTCGAGGTACCTCCTCAGCGCGTAGACGCCCTTCCTTGCCTGCCCAACGGGATCGATGGAGTGAGTCGTCCTGCCGTCGGACTGCGTCCAGCCGCCCTCGGAGTACCGCACGAAACCGCCCTTCACCTCGATGACGGCTGCGCCGATGTCCGGCATCAGGACGAGGAGGTCGATCTCGACCTCGCCGGCTTCGCGGTCGGTGAAGCGGACACCGTGCATGAGGACGTCCTCGTCGCGGAGGGTGCTGGCGAGTGCGTCCCACACGATGCGCTCGGACTCGTCCGCGAAGTCCGGGCTGTGGGGGTAGGTCGTCGCTGCCATGGGATCAGCCTGTCAGGGACGCCCGGCCCGCGGGTCTTGTCGGCAGACCAGCGCCGGAGCAGACTGGCCGCCGCGGGGGTCGGGCGTCAGGAGGACCCATGGCCGACAGGTACGGAACCGTCATGGTGGGCAGGCTCAAGGTCTCCCACGAGCAATTCCAGGAAGCGGGGGAGCGTTGGTCGCGCGAGCGGCATCCCGTCGGCTTCCTGCATCAGGACGTCATGCTCTGCGATGACGGCGTCACGTTCGTCATGAGCGTCTTCTTCGACACCGAGGAGAACTACAAGGCGCTGGCGGACGATCCGGCCCAGGCGGAGTGGTACGAGTCCGTGCTCATGCCCATGCTGGATGGCGAGCCGCAGTGGTTCGACGGCCACTGGCGCTCGGCGAGGGAGGGCTAGGCCGCGCCCGTAGAATCCGCGGGTGCGGGACTACCTGGAGTACATCAGGATCCCGGGGGTCAAGCCGCTGTTGTTCGCGTCCACCTTCGGGCGTTTCGCGTACTCGATGGTGTCCTTGGCCGTCTTCTTCCAGGTCGAGGGCGTGACCCAGAGCGTCGGGACGGCCGGGCTGGCCGTAGGCATCTCGGCGGGCCTGGGCGCCCTGACGGCAGGACCCCGTGGCCACCTCGTGGACCGGTTCGGCCAGACCCGTCCGCTGCTGGCGTTCGTCCCCGCCTATGCGATCAGCTGCCTGCTGCTGGCGACCCTGGGCCAGGGTGCCCTGATGGCCGTGTTGCTGAGCGGGCTGATCGGGCTCACCGCCCCACCGCTGAACATCAGCATCCGGCCGCTGTGGCTGGACATCGTCGGGCAGGAACGCGTGCGCATGGCGTACAGCGTCGACACCGCGTACGCGAACCTGATCATGCTTCTCGGGCCCGTGGTCTCGACCCTCGTGGCACTGCACTTCTCGCCGCGGCTGGCGATCGCCGCCGTGGGCTTCTTCATGCTGGTCGGCGGCATGCTGCTGGCGGTCAACCCGCACTCGCGGGCCTGGGTGCCAGAGGCCAAGGATCATGGCGAGCACGGCCTGCTCCGCTCGCCGGCGATGCGCCTGCTGGCTCTCGAGGGGGCAGCCATGGGCCTGTCCGCCGGCTTCGTCACGATCGGCATCCCGGCCGCGGCCACGTTGTCGGGGCAGCAGGAACTGACCGGACCGGTGATGGCCGCTATGGGAGTCGGCGTCATCATCGGGACGATCTGGGCCGGGGCCAAGGCCAAGGACATCGCGCCAGCCAACGGGCTACGGGCGTCGACCTTCCTGTTCGCCATCGCGCTGCTGCCGCTGCCGTTCGTGCCGGTGGGTCCGTGGATGATGCTTGTGGTCATGGTCGCTTGGGCGTTCCTCGGCCCGGCGAACGTGTTCTACCTCGAGACCATCGATGTGGTGCGGCCTCGCGGAACTGCGGTCGCCGCCCTCGGCACGCTGTGGATGATCGAAGGATCGGCCGCGGCCATCGGGAACGCGGTCGGGGGAAACGTCGCGGTGTGGATCGGCCCCCAGGCGACCCTCGCCCTCGGCTGCTTCTTCGTGATCTTCTCGCCGCTCATCTTCACGGTCGGCATCCGCGGCGTGCTGAAGCCCACCAGCAGCGCCGCACCTCGGGAGTCTTGGGCGCCGGTCCCCGAATAGACTCGCCGCATGGCTGACATCGAAGCGATCATCGCCCGCGAAATCCTCGACTCCCGAGGCAATCCCACCGTCGAGGTCGAGGTCCTTCTCGACGATGACACCGTGGCCCGGGCTGCAGTTCCCTCCGGTGCATCGACCGGCGCCTTCGAGGCGTCCGAGCGCCGGGACGGCGGCGAGCGATACGGCGGCAAGGGCGTCCTCGAGGCCGTTGCCGCGGTCGAGGACGAGATCGCCAACGAGATCGTCGGCCTCGACGCGACCGAGCAGCGGCTCATCGACCAGGCCATGATCGACCTCGACGGCACGCCCAACAAGTCGCGGCTTGGTGCCAACGCCATTCTGGGCGCATCCCTGGCCGTCGCGAAGGCAGCGGCGCTGTCCGCCGGACTGCCGTTGTTCCGCTACCTCGGCGGCCCCAATGCGCACGTGCTGCCCGTCCCGATGATGAACATCCTCAACGGCGGGGCGCATGCCGACTCCAATGTCGACATCCAGGAGTTCATGATCGCGCCGATCGGCGCGACGACCTTTGCCGAGGCACTGCGTCAGGGGGCAGAGGTCTACCACGCGCTGAAGAGCGTGCTCAAGGCCGAGGGCTACGCCACCGGGCTAGGCGACGAAGGCGGCTTCGCGCCGTCGCTCCCCAACAACCGCGCTGCACTGGAACTGATCGCCACGGCCGTCGAGAAGGCGGGCATGGCCCTGGGAAAGGACATCGCGCTGGCCCTCGACGTGGCTGCTACCGAGTTCCATTCCGGAGGCGCCTACGCCTTCGAAGGAGCCGATCGGTCGGCTGAGTGGTTGACCGCCTACTACGAGAGCCTCGTGGCCGACTTCCCGATCGTGTCCATCGAGGACCCGCTGTCGGAGGACGATTGGGCCGGTTGGGTCCATCTGACCGATGCCCTGGGTGACAAGGTGCAGATCGTCGGCGACGACTTGTTCGTCACCAACCCCGTGCGCCTGCAGCGGGGCATCGACGAGAGCGCGGCGAATGCCCTGCTTGTGAAGGTCAACCAGATCGGGACGCTCACCGAGACGCTCGACGCCGTCACGCTCGCCCAGCGCAACGGGTTCCGCTGCATGATGTCGCACCGCTCGGGCGAGACCGAGGACACGACGATCGCGGACCTCGCCGTCGCCACGGACTGCGGCCAGATCAAGACGGGCGCCCCCGCCCGCTCGGAGCGCGTGGCGAAGTACAACCAGTTGCTCCGACTCGAGGAGGAGCTCGGGGATGCCGGCCGGTACGCCGGCGGTGCCGCGTTCCCGCGTTTCGGTCGCTAGTCACCTCAGGGTTTCGTGACACGATCAACGAGTGAGCGAGCCGGACACTGAGGTCCGCCCGCGGGAGCAGGTGCGCCCGGCGGGCGCCCCACCCGTTCGGCCGTCCTTCACCGGGCGGGCCGTCATGCTGGCCATCGTCGCCGGCATCCTGCTGGTGACCCTCGCCGTACCCGTTCGGGCATGGTTCGCGCAGCGCGCGACCATCGCCACGCTTCGGGCCGACGTCGAGTCTGCGCAGCAGCGGGTCGAGGAACTGCAGGTGAGCAAGGAGCGCTGGGAGGACCCGGCCTTCGTAGCGGCCGAGGCTCGCCGACGCCTCCACTTCGTCCTTCCCGGTGAGGTCGGGTTCGTGACCCTGGGCTCGGGTGCGGGGCCAGCGGCCGAAGCCGAGGCGGGCGCGGCCCAAGGTCCTTGGTACTCGGAGCTCTGGGGCGCGCTCCGGCAGGCGGACGAGCTGCCGGCGACCCCTGCCGGATGACGGCCGACGGGCTCAACGCTGCCGACACTGCAGCAGTGACGTGGCAACTCGGCCGGGCCCCGCGCGGCGTCGTGCGGGTCGCCCATCGCTGCCCGTGCGGGGACCCTGACGTGGTCATGACCGCGCCACGCCTGCCGGACGGCACCCCATTCCCGACCCTGTACTACTTCACGTGCCCTAGGGGTGCTGCGGCGATCGGCACCCTCGAGGGTTCAGGCCGCATGCGCGCGCTGGAAGGGCAACTGGCGGACGACGCAGGGCTTGCGGCCGCCTATCGCGCTGCCCACGAGGCGTACCTGGCGGAGCGGAAGGCCGTCGAAGCCGTTCCGGAACTCGACGGGATCAGCGCGGGCGGCATGCCGGCCCGGGTCAAGTGCCTGCACGTCCTCGTCGCACATGCGCTGGCCGGGGGAGCGGGAGCCAACCCTGTCGGCGACCTTGCCCTCGCCGAGTTGCCGGACTGGTGGGCGCGTGGCGGCTGCGCGGCGGAGCGCGGGTGACCACGGTCGCGGCCATCGACTGCGGCACGAACTCCGTGCGGCTGCTCGTGGCGGACCTGGCTCCCGATGGGAGTGTCTCCGAGCGGGCGCGCCTCATGCGCATCGTCCGGCTGGGCGAGGGCGTCGACCGCACGGGCGCATTCAGTGCCGACGCCCTGGGCCGCACCTTCACGGCGCTCGACGAGTACGCGGAGGTGCTGGCCCGCGAGGCCGTGGAGCGGGTGCGCTTCGTGGCCACGTCGGCGAGCCGTGACGTCTCCAACCGCGACGCGTTCGCGGCAGGCGTCGTCCAGCGAGTCGGAGTGCTCCCGGAAGTGATCTCGGGGGAAGAGGAGGCCGCGCTGTCCTTCCTCGGTGCCGTGCGTGGGCTGCCCGCGGGCGCCGTTCGGCCACCCGCGCTGGTGGTGGACATCGGCGGCGGTTCCACCGAGTTCGTGCGGGGGTCGGCTGCCGTCGACTCGGCCGTGAGCGTCGACATCGGCTGCGTGCGCATGACCGAGCGACACCTGCACGGGGATCCGCCGACGGCCGCTGAGGTCGCGGCAGCGCGCGCGGACATCTCCGCCGAGGTTCGCCGGGCCGATGGCGTGATCGGGCTCGCGGGTGCGAGGACCATGGTCGGGCTGGCTGGATCGGTCACCACCGTGGCGGCGATGGCACTGGGCCTGGAGCGCTACGACGCGGAGGTCCTGCACGGATCCCTGATCGGAGTGGATCAGGTCGCTGACGCCACCGACCGGCTCACCGCCATGACCAGGTCCGAGCGGTCCGCGCTGCCCTACATGCATCCCGGGCGCGTGGACGTGATCGCGGCCGGGGCCATGATCCTGCGAGAGGCGATGCTGGTCGGGGGCTACCCCGAGGTTCGGGTCTCCGAGACCGACATCCTGGATGGCATCGTTTACAGGTTTGCCCAACTATGACCGGATAACGGGTTGCGACCTTTCATGTAACCGCTTGTGTCACGGAGTCCGGCTTGCCTAGACTCGCTGGCCAGGAGGTTCCGTGGGCATCACGATCAAGGACGTCGCCGACGCCGCTGGAGTTTCCACGGCGACGGTTTCGCGTGCCTTGCGAGGGCTGCCCAACGTCGACTCCGCGACCCGGGAGCGAATCCAGCGCATCGCCGGCGAACTGGACTACGTCATCTCCCCGAGCGCCTCGCGGCTCGCCAGCGGCCGCACCGGCTGCGTGGCCGTGATCACGCCATACATCGCGCGGTGGTACTTCAGCACGGTGCTGTCCGGGGTCGAATCGGTCCTGCAGAGCGCCGGCATGGACCTGCTCCTGATGAGCGTCAGCACGCCGGACGGCCAGCACCGGCTGCCGCCGGCCCCCAGGCTCCGGCGCCGCGTCGACGGCGTGCTGGTGATTGCGCTGCCCCCGCAGGACTCGCAACTGCAGGAAGTCCTCGCCCTCGGGATGCCGACCAGCCTCATCGGGCTGTCGATGCCGAGCGTGCCGAGCGTCGCCATCGATGATGTGCTGGCTGGCCAGATCGCGACCCAGCACCTCATCAACCTCGGGCACGAGCGGATCGGTGTCATCAACGGAGCCCCGATCGTGTCGCCCTACACCGCCGAGAACGACCGATACCGAGGCTTCGAGCAGGCGATGCTCGGTGCGCACCTGACGGTCGACCCGATGCTGGAGGCGTACGGATACTTCACCATCGCCGGTGGCGAGCAGGCGATGACCGCACTGCTGACCCAGAAAGTGCCGCCCACGGCGGTCTTCGCGATGTCCGACGAGATGGCATTCGGCGCCATGAAGGCCATGCGAGCCCACGGCATCACCCCTGGCAAGGAGATCTCGCTGGTCGGGGTCGACGGCCATGACATGTCCGAGTTCCTCGACCTGACGACGGTCGTGCAGCCGGTGCAGGACCTTGGTCGCATTGCGGCGGAGGCGCTCGTGCTCCAACTGCGGTCCGCGAGCCCGGAGATCGCCGGAGAGTCGATCCGGCTGCCCACGCAGTTGATCGTGCGCGGCTCCACCTCGCCGCGCCGGGCCTAGCCGTGCCAGGCATAGCCGAGCCGGCGCCGCTGCCCTGGTGGCACCGCGCCGCGGTGTACCAGGTCTATCCACGCTCGTTCCGCGACCTCAATGCCGACGGCACGGGGGACCTGCGCGGCGTGATCCACGAACTGCCCTACATCGCAGCCCTCGCCGTCGACGCACTATGGCTGTCGCCGTTCTACTCATCGCCACAGAACGACTCCGGGTACGACGTTGTGGATCCGCGTTCCGTCGACCCGATCTACGGGACGCTCGAGGATGCCCAGGAGCTGATCGACCAGGCGCACTTCCGCGGGCTGCGCGTTCTCGTCGACGTCGTGCCCAACCATTCCTCGATCGACCGGCCGTGGTTCCAAGAGGCCCTGGCGGCGGGACCGGGCAGCCCTGAGCGTGCGCACTATCACTTCCTCGATGGACGCGGCCCGCTCGGCGATGAGCCGCCGAACAACTGGGTGAGCATGTTCGGGGGTTCGGCCTGGACGCGTATAACGGAGCCTGACGGCTCACCGGGCCAGTGGTACCTGCACCTGTTTGACGCGACGCAGCCGGACCTGAACTGGTCCAACCCGCACGTGCACCTCGATGCCCTCGACACGCTCAGGTTCTGGCTGGACAAGGGTGCCGACGGGTTCCGGGTCGACGTGGCGCTCGGGCTGGCCAAGGACATGGACTACCCGGACATCGACGACCCCGAAGGGCTTGTCCTCGCGCTGCGGATGGACCTCGACGACGGATCGGCCGAGGCCGGCGCCCGGCGGCGGCGGGTGGCGAACTCGCCGATCCTGGATCGCGATGAGGTGCAGGACATCTACCGGGAGTGGCGGGCCGTCCTCGACAGCTATCCCGGTGACCGCATGGCGGTCGCCGAGGCGTGGGTCCCCCCTGAGCGAGCCGCGCGCTACGTCGCGTCCGACACCCTGCATCAGATCTTCAACTTCGACTTCATGGCGGTCGGCTGGGACGCGGATCGGATCCGAACGGTCGTCCAGCAGACGCTCGACGGTCTGCGAGACGTCGGTGCGCCGCCGACCTGGGCCCTGTCCAACCACGACACCCCGCGGGTGGTGACCCGGCTCGGCGGCGGGGACGTGGGCCGGCGCCGGGCGCGGGCCATGGCGCTCGTGGCGCACTGCCTGCCGGGCTCGGTTTACGTGTACCAGGGCGAGGAGCTCGGCCTCGAGGACGCCGATATCCCGGACGAGGCTCGGCGGGATCCGGTCTGGTTCCGCACCAAGGGTGCGCAGCGGGGCAGGGACGGCGGGCGGGTGCCCCTGCCATGGGCGGGTGCGTTGCCTCCCTATGGGTTCCACGACGCCACGGAGGCCGAGGTCCAGCCCTCCCTGTGGCTTCCGCCACCGCCGGACTGGGCATCCTTCACCGTCGAGGCGCAGTTGCGCGACGCGAGCAGCACGCTCGGGCAGTACCGCGCGATGCATCGACTCCGGCACGCACACCCAGGCTTCGTCGACCTCCACAACGTCACCTGGCCAGACGCTGAGCCGGGGGTGTTCATCGTGCGTCGTGGCTGCGGTTTCGCGTGCGTGGTCAACTGCACAGACCGGGAGATCACTAGCCCGATCGAGGGGTACGTGATGACGGCGAGCGATGCCTCGGTTCGGCTCGAGCGCAACGTCGTCACGCTCCCGCCGGACACCGGGGCCTGGATTCAGGCCTGATTCCGCCCTGCAATCAGGACAGCCGAAGCTGCGCTCCCTCGGTGTCGAAGATGTAGGTGCGGGTTGGCCTGACCCGCACGACGGTGCCGATCTTCGGCGCGAGCATGCCCTGGCCGCGGGCCACGAGGTCGACGTTCGTGCCATCGACGGCCTTGAAGGTCCCGTACACGTAGGTGTCTGCGCCAAGTTCCTCGACCAGGGTCACCGTCATCTCGGCCCCTTCGGTGGCGATCTCGAGGTCCTCGGGGCGCACACCGAGGAGCACCTGGCCGCTGGCAGCCTTGTCCATGACCGACCGCTCGACCGGCACGGCGAACCCATTCAGGTTCACGCCGTGCTCCGTCACGGGTCCCGGGATGATGTTCATCGACGGCGAGCCGATGAACGTACCGACGAAGGCGTTGGCCGGGTCGTCGTACAACTCGCGCGGGCTGGCGCACTGCTGCAGGATGCCGCCCTTGAGCACCGCCACGCGGTCGCCCATCGTCATGGCCTCGACCTGGTCGTGGGTGACGTAGACGGTCGTTGTCCCCAGCCTGCGCTGCAGCGCGGCGATCTGGGTGCGCGTCTGCACGCGTAGCTTGGCATCGAGGTTGGACAGCGGCTCGTCCATGAGGAAGACCTCGGGCTCGCGCACGATCGCGCGGCCCATGGCGACGCGCTGCCGCTGGCCACCGGACAGGGCCTTGGGCTTGCGCTCGAGGTACTCGGTCAGGTCGAGAAGTGCCGCAGCCTCCTTCACCCGCCGGTTGATCTCGTCCTTGGACACCTTCTGGATCTTCAGGGCGAATGCCATGTTCTCGGCCACGGACATGTGCGGGTAGAGGGCGTAGTTCTGGAACACCATCGCGATGTCGCGGTCCTTGGCCGGGACGTTCGTCACGTCGCGGTCGCCGATGTAGATCTTGCCGCTGGAAATCGGCTCGAGCCCGGCCAGCATGCGCAGGCTGGTGGACTTGCCGCAGCCCGAGGGGCCGACCAGCACGAGGAACTCGCCCTCGGCGATGGTCAGGTCTAGGTGGGAGACGGCGGCGCTCTGGCCGCCGGGGTAGACGAGCGAGACGTCGTCGAAGCGAACCTGCTTGGTCATGGTGATGCATCCCTTCACCGGCAGGAACGTGCCGGACGATCCGAAGTGAAACGGGTCCTCGCACCGTAGCGGAGCGGGGCTCGTCCCGCGAGGGACTTTCGAGGGTCCGATGTAACGCGTTACAGATACGGGAGCCGCCTTCGTATATCAAATCGTGATGCAGGAGTGGAGGTTTTCTTGCTGTAGGGGTTGCAACAGCCGTACATCACGCGACAGGATGACAGCGTTTACGTCGGGACCGACGTGTTGGCCCGACAACCATCGGCCGGGGACCTTCCCCGTCGAATCTGTGAGGGCAAGGAGATTCCATGACCGCAACCATGCGGCGCCGTGGCGCAGTTCTCCTCGTCGGTGGCGTTGCAGCAACCATGCTGCTCGCAGCCTGCGGGAGTTCCAGCACCACGAGCGAAAGCAGTGCAGCACCGGCCGAGTCTTCGGCCGCCCCGAGTGAGGCCGCCAGCGAAGCCCCCAGCAGCGAAGCCGCTGTCCCGGCCGGCTGCGAGGCATACGCGGCCTACACGGGCAGCGAGGGAACCTCGGTGACCCTGTTCACCTCGGTCCTGCCGCCCGAGCAGCAGCGCTACGAGGATGCCTGGAAGCCGTTCGAGGACTGCACCGGCATCGACATCGTCTATGAAGGCAGCGATCAGTTCGAGGCCCAGCTGCCCACGCGCATCGCCGGTGGCAACGCCCCCGATCTGGCGTGGATCCCGCAGCCTGGCCTGCTGGCCAAGCTCGTCCAGGCCGGCGGCCCCGTCCCGGCACCCCAGGGTGTCAGCGACAACGTCGACCAGTACTACAACCCGGCGTGGAAGGCCTACGGCACGGTGGACGGCACGTTCTACGCCGCGCCCAACAGCTCGAACATGAAGTCCTTCGTCTGGTACTCCCCGAAGGTCTTCGCTGAGAAGGGCTACACCGTCCCGACCACGTGGGATGAGATGTTCGCGCTCAGCGACCAGATGGTTGCCGACGGCATCAAGCCGTGGTGCGGTGGCATCGAGTCCGGTGGCGCCACCGGTTGGCCGGCGACTGACTGGATCGAGCAGATCGTGCTGCGCCAGTTCGGCGGCGACGTGTACGACCAGTGGGTCGCGCACACCGTCCTGTTCGACTCCCCGGAGATCACCGCAGCCATGGACACCCTGGCTGGGTGGATGAAGAACGGGGACTACGTCAACGGCGGCTTCGGCAACGTCCAGACGATCGCCACCACGGCGTTCCAGGATGCCGGCAGCCCGATCCTCGACGCTGAGTGCGGGATGCTCCAGCAGGCCTCGTTCTACGCGGCCCAGTGGGAGTCCTTCAAGCCGGGCGCTGTGGTAGCCGAGGACGGCGACGTGTTCGCCTTCTTCCTGCCGCAGATCTCGGATGAGTTCCCCAACCCGGTCGTCGGTGGCGGCGAGTTCACCACCGCGTTCTCGGACCGTCCCGAGGTGCAGGCCGTGCAGACGTACCTGTCCTCAGCTGAGTACGCCACAGCGCGTGCGTCTCAGCCGGGCGGCTGGGTGTCGGCGAACAGCGGCGTGCCGCTGGACACCTACACCGATGCCATCGCGGGCCTGTCGGCCAAGTACCTGACCGACCCGGCCGGCATCTTCCGCTTCGACGCCTCCGACCTGATGCCCGCCGCCGTCGGCGCCGGGTCCTTCTGGACGGGCATGACGGCGTGGTTCGGAGAGGACGCTCCGACGCAGGAGGTCCTGGCTGAGATCGACGCTGCGTGGCCCGCTTCCTGATCGCCTGATCAGTTAGCAAGAACGACTGAGAGCCGGGGCCCGAAGGGTGTAAACACTCTTTGGGCCCCGGCCTCACCATCTCTGCACACAGCACACTGCACAAGGAGGTTCGGTGGAGGAAGTCACCTCCGGGCTGGCCAAGATCGGCACCGGCCTGGCCGCCGTAGCCATCTTCATCGCGCTCCTGCTGATCGTGTTCTTCATTGGGGCTCGGGCCAGGGGCAAGCTCCAGCACCCGGCGGCCATGATCGTCTTCCTCGGGCCGGCAATAGTGCTGCTTGCCTACGGCCTCATTGCTCCCGCGTTCCTCACGACCGCGGGCAGCTTCAAGGACGCCACCGGCCAGAACTGGGTCGGCCTGGCGAACTTCGGCTGGATCTTCACGACCCCCTCGAACCGCGAGGTCCTTCTCAACACGGCCCTGTGGATCATCATCGCCCCGCTGGTCTCCACCGCCCTGGGCCTCACCCTTGCGCTGCTGCTGGACCGCATGCGGCGCGAGTCCATCTCCAAGTCGCTCATCTTCATGCCTATGGCCATCTCGTTCGTCGGCGCGGGCATCATCTGGGGCCTGGTCTACGAGTACCGCGACCCGGCCGGCGCCCAGATCGGACTCCTCAGCCAGATCGCGCAGTGGATCGGCATGGAGGACCCGCCGAACTGGCTGCTCTGGCAGCCGTTCAACAACTTCTTCCTCATGGTCATCATGATCTGGATCCAGGTCGGCTTCGCCATGGTGGTCCTGTCCGCGGCCATCAAGGCCATCCCGGGTGATGTCGTCGAGGCCGCTGAGCTCGACGGGGCTACCGGCTGGAAGCTGTTCAGCCGAGTCACCATCCCGATGATCCGAGGAACCCTGATCGTGGTCCTCACCACCATCATCATCGCGGTCCTCAAGGTCTTCGACATCGTCCGCGTCATGACCAACGGCAACTTCGGCACGCAGGTCGTCGCGAACGAGATGTATGCGCAGTCCTTCGTGCAGTTCGACGTCGGCCGCGGCAGCGCCCTTGCCGTCGTCCTGTTCGTCGCGGTCATCCCGTTGATCGCCTACAACGTCATCCAGCTGCGGAAGGAGCGAACGATCCGATGAGCGTCGAAGCGCACGAGATCATCCCTATGCCGCAGCCCGACCCTCACGGCAGGCAGGAGTCCATCCCGGAGGCCGCCAAGCGCAAGCTCAGCAGCCCTTGGGCCACCGGCCTGGTCATCCTCATCACGGTGCTCTGGACCATCCCGACATTCGGCCTGCTGGTCACGTCGCTGCGTCCGTCCGAGCAGGCGCAGAACACGGGCTGGTGGACGATCATCACCGACCCGACCCTGACCCTGGACAACTACAGCCAGGTCATCAGCGGCGGGTCCGTCATCCCGAACGGCATCGCGCCGTACTTCTTCAACTCGTTCGCCATCGCGATCCCAGCGGCCATCTTCCCTCTGGTCATTGCCTGCATGGCCGCCTATGCCATCGCGTGGATCCCGTTCCGCGGCTCGACGTTCGTGTTCTTCACGATCTTCGCCCTTCAGGTCATCCCGCTGCAGATGTCGCTGCTTCCGCTGCTCACGATGTTCAACAAGGGCTGGAGCCTGGGGCCGATCCCCATCTTCCCCGATCTCAACAAGCCAGGCACCGAGCAGTCCATCTTCATCGGCACCTACGTCCCGCTGTGGATCGCGCACACGATGTTCGCCCTGCCGTTGGCGATCTTCCTGCTCCACAACTTCATCAACCAGCTTCCCCGTGAGCTGTTCGAGGCGGCCCGCGTCGATGGCGCCAGCCACTTCCTCATCTTCCGCAAGCTGGTGCTCCCGCTCACCGTCCCGGCAATCGCCTCGTTCGCGATCTTCCAGTTCCTGTGGGTCTGGAACGACCTGCTCGTGGCACTGACATTCGCGGGCGGCACGCCCGATGTAGCACCCATCACGGCCTATCTGGCCAATATCAAGGGCTCCTACGGAGCCCAGATCCACCTCATCACGGCCGGTGCCTTCGTCGCGATCGTCGTGCCGCTCATCGTGTTCTTCTCGCTGCAGCGATTCTTCGTGCGCGGGCTGCTCGCCGGATCGGTCAAGGGATAGGACTGCATGGATCTCGACGTTCCCCGCGGCTTCGAGCTCGGGGTCGCTACCTCGTCATGGCAGATCGAGGGCGATGTCGCCGGACGGGGACGCGCCAACTGGGATGACTTCGCCGAGCGGCCCGGCGCCATCGTCGACGGGTCGACTGGCGAGCCTGCCTGCGACCACGTGCACCGGCTCGGCGAGGACCTCGACCTGCTGGGCTGGCTCGGGGTCGACGCCTACCGCTTCTCCGTCAGCTGGCCGAGGGTCATGCCCGATGGCACCGGGCCCTTATCGCCGACGGGCCTGGACTTCTACGATCGCCTCGTCGACGGCCTGCTCGAGCGCGGGATCACTCCCGCGGCCACCCTGTTTCACTGGGACCTGCCGAGCACGCTGGAGGAGGCCGGCGGCTGGCCATCGCGCGACACGGCTTACCGGTTCGCCGACTACGCGCACGCCGTGGGCGAGCACTTCGCCGGCCGCGTGGACCGCTGGGCCACCCTCAACGAGCCGTGGTGCTCAGCCTTCCTCGGCTACTGCGCGGGCTACTTCGCCCCCGGCCGCACCGAGCCGGGGGCGTCCCTCGCCGCCGCCTACCACCTGATCCTGGGCCACGGCCTGGCGATAGAGCGGTTGCGGGACGCAGGTGCCCGCAACCTGGGCATCGTGCTCAACCTGATCCCGGTCATCAGCGAGTCGCCCGAGATGGACGCGGCCGCGCGGCATGTCGACGGAGTGCAGAACCGGATCTTCCTCGATCTGCTGGCCGGCGACGGCATCTCGGATGAGATCCGGACCTCCTGCAAGGGCCTCACCGACTGGGGATTCGTGCGGGACGAGGATCGCGCCGTGATGTCGACTCCGATCGACTGGCTCGGCGAGAACTACTACACGGTCATGCGCGTGGCACCGCTTTCGACAACGGACGTCCACGCCATCGGGCAGGACGTGAGCATGTTCCCGGGCTGCCCACCGCTGAGCTTCGTGCCGCGCCCCCCGCTGACCGACATGGGCTGGGAGATCCTCCCGGAGGGCGTGGAGCTCGCGCTGCGCATGGCCAGCGACGCGCTCCCAGGCATCCCGCTGTGGATCTGCGAGAACGGCGCTGCGGTGCACGAGTCCACGGATGCCACCGGGATCCACGACCCGATCCGCTCGGAGTACCTGGAGGATCACATCCGGGCCCTCCTTCGCGCGCGCGACAAGGGGTTCGACGTGCGCGGCTACTACGCGTGGAGCCTGCTGGACAACCTCGAGTGGGCATCCGGCTGGACGAAGAAGTTCGGCCTGGTGCGCGTGGATCCCGCCACGGGGACGCGGACCCCCAAGGACAGCGCGCATTGGTACCGGGAACTGCTGTCGTCGCGGTCAGCCGAGCCGCCGCGATCCTGAGCGAGGGGCATACTGCGGTCATGCGGAACACCACTGTCGATGTCAACGGCGAGGACGTGCCCGGCTACATCGCTTTCCCGGCCTCGGGATCAGGACGACCCGTCGTTGTCATCCAGGAGTGGTGGGGCCTGGTCCCGCACATCGTGGACGTGTGCGACCGCTTCGCGCAGGCGGGCTTCGTGGCGCTTGCGGTGGACCACTACCGCGGGGCCGAGACGACCGAGCCGGACGAGGCCCAGAAGCTCATGATCGGCCTGAATATCGAGCAGGTCGGCCACGACCTAGCGGCGGCAGCCGACGACCTGCTGCGTCGCGAGGGAGTCGAAGGGGGCACGGTCTCGGTCACTGGCTTCTGCATGGGCGGCGGCCTGGCGTTGCTGGCGCCGACGCTCTCCGAGTCGATCTGCTGCACCGCAGCGTGGTATCCGGCGATGCCGTGGCCGCAATACGCACCTGACTGGAGCCGATACGGTGGCAAGTCAGCCATCGTGCACAAGGCGGAGTCCGACGAGGACTGGGCGGGCGCGAAGATCGCCGAGTACGCGGCCGCCATCGCGGCAAGTGGCGGCACCGTCGAGGTCGATGACTACCCGGGCAGCGTCCACGCCTTCTTCAACGACGCCCGCCCCGAGGTGTACCAGCCCGCGAATGCGGCGCTGGCCTGGGATCGCACCCTGAGTCTCTTCCGGGATTGCGCGTAGCAACGGGGCTCGCGGACCTCGATGCACAGGTGATCGAGTGCCGTAGGTGCCCTCGCCTGGTGGAATGGCGGGAGGACGTCGCCAGGGTCAAGCGAGCCTCCTACGCAGACGAGGACTACTGGGGCCGTCCGGTCCCCGGCTTCGGAGCATCCGATCCGCTCATCTGGGTGGTCGGCCTGGCCCCTGCAGCCCACGGAGCCAACCGGACCGGGCGGATGTTCACGGGCGATCGCAGCGGAGACTGGCTGTTCGCGTCATTGCACCGGGTCGGACTGGCCACCCAGCCCACCTCAGTCCGGGTCGATGACGGGCAGGCGCTTCGCGGGGTACGCCTCACGGCAGCCGTCCACTGTGCCCCGCCAGGAAACAAGCCCACTCCAGAGGAGTTCGCCGCGTGCGCGGGCTGGCTGCGGGCCGAGCTCGGCCTCGTGGCGCCGACCGCCCACGTGGTGGTCGCCCTTGGCGGGCTCGCGTGGTCGGCGGCCCTTGCGGCGATGCGGGCCGACGGGTGGCAGGTGCCGCGCCCGGCACCACGTTTCGGTCACGGTGCCGAGGCGACGATCGCGTCGGACGGGCGCGAAGTCGTGCTGCTCGGCGCTTACCACCCGAGCCAGCAGAACACGTTCACCGGCCGGCTCACCGAGCCCATGCTCGACGCCGTCCTGGGGCGGGCGGCTCAGCTGGCCGGCTCGTAGCGCAGGTCCAGGTCGAGGACTCCATGCATCACCAGTTGGTCCTCGCGGACGGTGACACTGCCATCCGCGCCCTGGCGGACCTTGCCGCCCTGATAGGACGTGAGCGATGACATGACGTGCTGAACGTGCTCGGTGGCCGTGGTCGTCACCACGATCGGCTGGCCCTCGCCGATTCCCAGCAGGTCGCGCAACATGTCCCACACCGTGACGTCCATGTCCATGGTCCCCCATTCGCCGCAGTCGACCGGGTAGGAGCCGTGTTTCGGGGTGAGGGTGACCCTGAGCCGGTTGTCGGGCAGCGGCAGGGATTCCAGCCGCACGGAACCCTGCGGGACGGTGCCCATGGTGCAGCGACGGTCGTTGGGCTCCGGCCAGTCCTCCCCGACGGCCTTGGCAACGCCCCACTCCATGGTGGTGGCCATGAAGCTGACCAGTTGGGCGATGCCGGAGACCTCGCGCTCGGCCGGCATATCGATGTCCGCGACCTCGTCGATCGAGGACCCGCTCCCCGTCGCGCGCACGATCTCCTGGTAGGGCTGCATTCCCGAGCCGGTGAACTCGACGATGGTCTGGGCCAGCACGCTGGCCTGCAGCACGGCGCACCCGGTCGGGGGCGTGCCCACCGAGCCAGCCGTCCGCCAGGCCTCGAGCGCCTGGGCGGCCGCCTGCGGAAGATCGGGACCGCACTCCGGCGCCAACTGTTCGACCCGGCGCGCCGCCTCCGCTGCCGCCTGCTCGCCGCCGGTGGCGCCGTCGGGGTCGTCCGCTTCGCCCGCCTCCTCGTCGGCAGCCCTCCCGTCGATGGGGTCGCCGCCCTGCTCGGCGTCCGTGGTCACCCCACTGGCGGCCGTAGCAGCGGGGGGCAGCGGTCCAGCAGCCGCGTCCAGGAGGAGGACAGGGCGCAGCCGGACGATGATGATCGCTCCCGCCGAGTCGGTCGCGGGAGCGGCGAACGCCGAGCTCCCATCGTCGGCATTGCCCACCCGGATCGCAGCGGTCTTGCCGGTATTCGTGAAAACGAGGCTGGCCGGCACGGCCAGCCAAGTGCCCGTCGGGTCCAGCTGGACGCCTTCGACACCGTCGACGGTGAACGCAGTCATGCTCATGCGGGTGCGTGCCTCGACGGCACCTGCCGCGAAGGTCAGCGTGGCGATCGCGCCGCTCGGCAGCTCCACGGTCAGCGTGCTGCCGCGACGCGGGCCCACGACGGTGGCCGATGAGCCAGCGGCCTTCACGGCTGTACGCGCAAGGAGGTAGGGCGCGGGGCCGGCCACCTCGTCCGTCGCCGCCGAGCCGCTCGACGAGCCACCGCCGGTGGGCTGCCCGGCCTGCGTCCCACTGCTCGAGCATCCCGCCAACACCGACACGAGGATCCCGGCAACGATGGCCGCGCCTGACCCTGAGCGCCACATGCCCTTACGGTAGGACCGCGGCGCGGCCCCTGTAGTCCAACTGGCAGAGACACCCGGCTTAAACCCGGCACAGTGAGGGTTCGATTCCCTCCGGGGGCACGAGCAACACGGGGGCGCCCCCCTGATTGGCGAATCCGCGCCCGTCGGTTAACGTGGAAACATGCAGTCATCGAACCCAGTCCTGTCCCGTTACGAGAAGACCGACAAGGCCGGTTTCGCCTACAACGAGGGCGTCACGGCTTACACCCAGGCCGCGGCCGGCGGTGCCGGTGCCGCGGACGTCGACGCTTCTTTCCAGCAGATCACTGCGGGGGGAGGCGCCCGCCTGACGATCAATGACGTCATCGTCAAGGGCCTGCTGATCTTCGCGGTGACAGTCGTCTTCGCGGTCGCAGGCTGGAACCTCATCGGGAGCTTCCCGTGGATCCTGTGGGTCGGCCTGATCGGCGGCCTGGCCCTCGGCCTGGTCAACGCCTTCAAGAAGGTGCCCTCGCCGCCGCTGATCCTCTTGTACGCCGTGTTCCAGGGACTCATGCTCGGAGCCATCAGCAACTGGTACAACGAGTTGGCGCTGTCCAACGAGTACCCCGGCATCGTGCTCCAGGCCGTGATCGCGACGATGACGACGTTCGGGGTCATGCTCACGCTGTACATCACCGGAATCATCAAGGTGACCAAGAAGCTGCAGAGCGTCATCATCGTCGCCGCTGTCGCGTACCTCGTCATCGGGCTCGCCTCGTTCGTCGCCGCCATGTTCGGCGTCGGGGATGGCTGGGGCTTCTACGGCATCAGTGGTCTTGGCCTGATCATCTGCGTGCTGGGCGTGCTCATCGCCGCGTTCTTCCTGCTGCTCGACTTCGAGGCCATCAACCAGGGCATCAAGCTGGGCGCTCCCGAGCGCGAATCGTGGCGCATGGCCTTCGGCCTGCTGGTCACGCTGATCTGGCTGTACCTGGAGTTCCTGCGCCTGCTCTCGATCCTCTCGCGCAACTAGCGCGCCTGCACGACCTGCGCGTCAGGGAAGGCTGCGCCGCAGGGCCACGAGCCGGTCGAGGACCGGCTGGACATCGGCCCCCGGCGCAGCCTTTGCCGTCTCGAGGAAGTCGTGGCCGATGACAGCCAGCATCGCGCCGAGGCCGTTCGGGCCCAGCCGGGGCAGCGTGGCATCGGGCGGCATCTTGGCGCCGAGCCGCCTTGCCTCCGCCAGGATGAAAGCGGCCGTCTCGAATACGTCGTCACTGCACGCGGGAACCTTGGCCAGCGGAAGTGATGTCAGGCGGTCCACGACGCGCTGGAGTTCGCGGTCGACATCGGGGAGGTCCCCTGCCGGTGTGGCCGTCACCCCTTGCGCCGAAGGAAGTCGCGGATTGCCTCGCGCGGCCGATCGCGGATCTCGGGTCCGTGGGTGGAGGCTGCCAGCGAGTAGTCCAGTTCACCGAGCAGGTGGGCCGACTGCTTGTTCTGGGAGAACGAGGCGCAGATGACCGCGACCGGCCATCGCATCCGGGCCAGGACGTTGAAGATCGCGTCACCCGTGACAAGCACGCCG
This sequence comes from Actinomycetota bacterium, assembly GCA_030645615.1. Taxonomy (GTDB): domain Bacteria; phylum Actinomycetota; class Actinomycetes; order S36-B12; family S36-B12; genus UBA10649. Next base: position 84,873 of record JAUSNB010000057.1, read on the forward strand.
GTGGGCTCGTGGACCAAGGAGACGTGCCCGGGGGAGTGCCCCGGCGTGTGGTGCACGCGTAGCCCGCCGGCGACCGGCAGCAGTTGGCCGTCGGCCAACTCCTCGGCGACGGCGACGCTGCGGAACGTGGTTCCCGGGACACGCGTGAACAGCCGGCCCGACGTCGTCGACAGGTCGGGCGGGGCATTGTGCCCGGCGCGGATGAACTCCAGGTCGGCGGAGTGGACCCCGACGCCCGCGGCCCCGCTTGCCTCGACCATTGCGTGCGCGCCACCGGCGTGGTCTGAGTGCGCGTGCGTCAGCAGGATCCGGGTCACGTCGGCCGGCTGCTTGCCCATGAGCCTCAGGGCGGCCACGATCTTGGCCGGCGCGCGCGCCAGGCCGCAGTCGACCAGGGTCACCTGCCCGTCGCCGTCGAGGAATGCGTAGGAGTTGATGAAGTCGCCGAACGTGGGGATGCGGTAGACACCGGGTGCAAGTGCCACCGCCGGTGCCCCCATACGCGCCAGCATACGGCGGTATGGTCGCCGGATGGAGATCCACGAAACGGTGCTTGACCTCATCGGCAACACACCGCTCGTGCGGCTGTCGCACGTTACCGTGGGGATCGTTCCCGAGCCCGGACCGATGGTCCTGGCCAAGGTCGAGTACGTCAATCCGGGTGGCTCGGTCAAGGACCGGATCGCGGTACGCATGGTCGATGCGGCGGAGCGGGAAGGACTGCTCAAGCCCGGCGGCACCATCGTGGAGCCCACGAGCGGCAACACGGGGGTGGGCCTGGCCCTGGTCGCGCAGCAACGCGGATACAAGACGGTGTTCGTGTGCCCGGACAAGGTGAGCGAGGACAAGCGCAACGTTCTGGCGGCATACGGTGCCGAGGTCGTGGTGTGCCCGACCGCGGTCGATCCCGAGGACCCGCGCTCCTACTACAGCGTGAGCGACCGACTGGCCCGGGAGCTCCCCGGCGCCTGGAAGCCCGACCAGTACGCCAATCCCAACAACCCGCTGTCGCACTACGAGACCACGGGGCCCGAGCTGTGGCGGCAGACCGACGGCCGCATCACGCACTTCGTCGCCGGCGCAGGCACGGGCGGCACCATCTCGGGCACCGGCCGGTACCTGAAGGAGGTCAGCGGCGGGCGCGTGAAGGTCATTGCGGCCGACCCCGAGGGATCGGTCTACTCGGGGGGCAGCGGTCGGCCTTACCTCGTCGAAGGTGTCGGTGAGGACTTCTGGCCGACCACGTACGACCCGGCCATTCCGGACGAGGTCATGGCCATCAGTGACAAGGACTCCTTCGCGATGACCCGCAGGCTGGCTCGCGAGGAGGGGCTCCTGGTTGGCGGGTCCTGCGGCATGGCCGTCGTCGCAGCCCTGCGCGTCGCGGCGACGGCAGGTCCTGACGACGTGGTTGTCGTCCTCATGCCCGACAGCGGCCGCGGCTACCTCTCCAAGGTGTTCAACGACGAGTGGCTCAGTCGCTACGGCTTCCTGCAGGCGGACACCGAGCGCACCGTCGGTGACGTGCTGCGCGGCAAGTCCGGTGAGCTGCCGCCGTTCGTGCACACGCACCCGACCGAGACGGTGCGCGACGCCATCGACATCCTGCGCGAGTACGGCGTGTCGCAGATGCCGGTCGTGCGCGCCGAGCCGCCCGTGATGGCGGCCGAAGTGGTCGGCTCGGTCGTTGAACGTGATCTGCTCGACGACCTGTTCAACGGTCGCGCGCAGCTGGCCGACAAGGTCGACGCCCACATGTCAGCCGCGTTGCCCATGGTCGGCGCCGGGGAGGCAGTATCCGCCGCGGTCGAGGCCCTGCAGGGAGCCGATGCCGTAGTCGTCGTCGACGACGGCAAGCCGTCGGGCGTGATCACGCGGCAGGATGTACTGGGATACCTGAGCCGCTAGGGGACCGAGGGCAGTAGGGGAGCGCATGTCTCCATCGCGGCCGCGACGCCCGCGTCGGAGCGGTCGAGATCAGCCAGCCAGTCCTCGCCTTCCGGCACGGTCACGTCATGGTCGATCAGGCAACTGCGGAAGGCGGCCACGGCCGTCTCGTCCGGCCGCCCGACACCGGCGGCGGGACCGCCCTGCGGCATGAGGCCGACGCACGCGGCCTGGGCGGCATCGAAGGTCTCCTGGTCCACGCCGTCGGGCAGGCTGCCGCCAGGGAAGCCGCCTTGACCCCGGCCGCCGCTCGGCATCCCGCTCGGCATCCCGCTCGGCAAACTGCTCGGCATCCCGCTCGGGAAGCCACCGTCGGGCGCGCCGCCGTCGCCGAGCGGCACCCCGTTGTCCGCCATGCAGGAGCGGTAGGCCTCGAAGCCGGCCGCACCTCCGGCTGGCGATCCGCTCGCCGCGACGGCTGGTGCGGTCGACGCGCCAGGCGATGCATCCGACGACCCTCCGCAAGCCGGCAGCAGGAGCAGGGCGCCGGCAAGTCCGGACATGAGCAGCGCGCGATTCGCATGTCGAACGGACATCAATTGTCTCCTTGGTTTGTCGGGTTGGTCTGGGCGACCGACGTCGCGGTCACCGTGCCGTCGCTGTCGGTCTCACTGCGGACGAGCACGCTTGCCCCCGCCGCGAGTTCGGAGAGGGCCATGTCCTCCTGCGACGTGACTGAGGCGGTGTCCGGGACGACGATCTTGACCGTGTTCCCGTTGCTGTCGGTGACGTAGAGGTTCCTGCCGTCGACGAGCTTGACCGTGCCGATCGTCGCCTCGCTGCCTGTCCCACTGCCTGTCCCACTGCCTGTCCCGCTGCCGGGGAAATTGGCCCCGGAGGGTGGTCCGCCGCCGGCCATGAGGGCTGCGAAGTCGGGAACGCTCGACGCGGCGGAAGTCCCGAACTGCTTCTCGGCGAACGCCCCGCCGATGAAGCCGGCGGAGAGCACGAGGAGGGCGAGAAGTGCCCACGTCAGGCGGTTGGGCCGCGCGTGCTCTCGTCGCGCCAGCAGGGTGGCTAGATCGTCCTCGACTGCCCCGGTATCCATCACATCACTCATGTCTCAGCGCCTCGATCGGTCGTAGGGATGCGGCACGGTTCGCGGGGTAGCTTCCGAAGAACAGGCCGAGGGCGACCGAGACGGCGAACGCGCCGACAACGGATATCGGCATGATCACGGGAGTCACCCCCGCGATCTGGAACTGCGTCACGACCAAGGCAACTGCGACCCCGGCCACGCCCCCGATGATCGACAGCACGGTTGCCTCGACGAGGAATTGCCCCATGATCGCGGCCTTGCTCGCTCCGATGGCCTTGCGGATGCCGATCTCGCGCGTGCGCTCGGTGACGGTGACGAGCATGATGTTGGTGATGCCGATGCCACCGACCAGCAGGCTGATTGCGGCCACGGCTCCGAGCAGGACGGTGAACACCTGGTTGGTGTCCTCGACAGTGGACAGCAGGCTTGCCTGATTGAGGACCTGGTAGTCGCGCGAGGCGGTGTCCGTCGTGCCGTGCCGGTCATCGAGGATGGAGTAGACCTCGGACTCGGCAGTCTCCACTGCCGACCCCGACACGGCCTGAACGAGGACAGTGTCGAGGCTGCTATAGCCCGTGAGGTGCCCCTGCACCGTGGTCAACGGAGCGATGATGACGTCGTCGGAGTCCTGGAAGCCGCTGCTGCCCTTCTCTTCCAGCGTGCCCAGGACGGTGAAAGGCGTGCCTTCGCAGACGATCTCCTTGCCGACCGGGTCGACGGTGCCGAACAGCTCGTCGACGACGGTCTGGCCGAGCACCACGCTTCGCCTGGACGATGTGACGTCGTCATTGGTGAAATAGGTCCCGGAAGCCAGTCTCAAGTTGGAGGCCTCGAAGTACGACGGCCAGGTGCCGGTGATGCTGGTGCTGTAGCTGGTGCCCTCGTACGTGCAGGCCGCCTGGGCCGAGACGACCGGCGAGGCGCTCTTGACATCGGGTGCCAGCACGTCGTCGGCCAGGGCGATCGCGTCGTCGACGGTGAGGTCCTTGAATTGCGTCCGACCCCCGTCGCCGCCCGGCCCGAACGCCCCGTGACGCACGGTGAGCGTGTTGGTGCCCAGCTGCTCGATGCTGCTCGTGACCGCCTGGGACGAGCCGTTGCCGACGGCGACCAGGACGATGACGGCCGCGACACCGATGAGAATGCCGAGCACGGTCAGGCCCGAGCGCAGCTTGTTCGCCCCGACACCGCGTAGCCCGATTCGAATGGTCTCGAGAAGGTTCACCGTCGGTTCCACCGCTCGGCCGAGATCTCCCCGTCGACCAGGGTGATGACGCGGTCGGCGCGGTCTGCGACCTCGTCTTCGTGCGTGATCATGACGATGGTCCTGCCCTCGGCGTGCATGGCATCCATGAGGTCCAGCACGTCGGACGTTGCGTGGCTGTCGAGGTTTCCGGTCGGCTCGTCGGCCAGCAGCAGCGATGGCTCGGCGACCAGGGCCCGAGCGACGGCGACGCGCTGCTGCTGGCCGCCGGACAGCTCGTTCGGCTGATGCGCCGTGCGGTCCGAGAGGCCGACGGACGCCAGGGCTGCTGCTGCACGGTCCCGCCGCTCCTTGCGGCCGACCCCGCGATACAGGAGGGGCAGCTCGACGTTCGCGAGGGCCGTCGTGCGCGGGATGAGGTTGAACGACTGGAAGATGAACCCGATCTTGCGGTTGCGGACGATCGACAGCGCTGACTCGTCGAGGGAGTCGATGTGGATGCCGTCGAGCTCGTACTGCCCGGTCGTGGCGCCGTCGAGCGCCCCGATGATGTTCATCAGCGTCGACTTGCCCGAGCCGGAGTGGCCCATGATCGCCAGGTAGTCGCCGCGCTCGACGGTCAGGTCGACACCGCGCAGCGCGTGCACGGTGGTCTCCCCGAAGCCGTAGGACTTGGTGATGGCGCGCAGGGCGATGACGGGAACCATCAGTTGCCGCCGCCACCGGGGATGCCCGCGCCGCCTCCTAGACCGACGGGGGGCCCCCCGCCGGGGAAGCCGGTGAACCCGCCACCGCTGTCCGCCGTGGCGACGACCAACTGGTCGCCCTCGGAGACGCCGCTGGTGATCTGCGTGCCGGAGTCCCCGGCCAGGCCCGTCGTCACCGGGACGACGGTGTCCACGCCGTCCGTGCGGACCGTGACCGTGCTCACGCCGCCCGCTGTGGTGATGGCTGCGCTGGGCGCCCACAGCACCCCGGTGGCCTCGTCGACCGTCACGACGACGCTGGCGCTCATGCCGTCGCGCATTCCTGCGGGTGCGCCGGACAGGGTGATGGTCGCCGCGTACGTCGTCACGGTGCCCCCGGTCGTCGGGAGGACCGCCACGGACGTGACGGCGCCGCTGGCCGATTCGCCGGACAGGGCATCGAAGGTCACCGTGGCGCTCTGCCCCGCGGCGACCTTCGACGCGTCGGCCTCGGAGAAGTCGGCGACCACTTCGAAGCTCGCCTCCGGGATGAGGGTGAGCACCGGGCTGCCGGCGGCTGCCACCTGATCGGCGTCCACGGCGACGGAGCCGACCGTCCCGGCCACGGGGGCACGCAGGACGGCGTCCTCGATGGACTGGCGGGCTGAGGCGATGCCGTCGCGTGCGACGGCGACCGCTGCGTCTTGGGGGGTGGTCGTCCCGGCTCCGGTGTCCACGGCCGCGGACCCCGCCTGGAGCGAGGCCAGGGACTCACGCGCCTGTGAGATGGACTGCTGGTCGGCCGCGACGCCCTTCCGCTGGGCCAGTCGTGCCGAGGCCAGCGACTGCTCGGCGCTGTCCCGGGCGTCCTGCGCCGACTCGGCCAGGCTGGACTGCAAGCGCCTGAGCGCCACGTTGGCCGACGTGACCTGGGCGTCGGCGTTGGCGAGGTTCTGCTGCGACTGGACCGCGGCCACCCGCTGGGTGTTCAGCGCGTTCTCGTAGGCCTGCTGCGAGGAGCGGACGGAGTCGTTCGCGGACGTGCACTGGCTCGACGTGGAACCGTAGGTGTTGCAGTCGTTGTACTGCCTGGACTGCGCCGCTTCCGCGTTGACCTTCGCCTGGTTGATCTTGAGGTTGTTCGTCGTCTCGTCGGTGGACGCGGTCTGGACCGCCTGGTCGTAGGCAGCCTTGGCGGTCACCACGGCACCCTCCGCCGCCCGCAGCTGGCTCCACGCCTCGGTGCTGGGGCACGAGCCGTTCGGGTCCAGGCACGATGCTGACCACGATGCCTTGGCGTCCGCGAGAGCGGTCTTGGCCTGCGCCACGGCGGCCGCGTAGCTCTCCTTGTTCATGGCTGCCGCCTGCTGGGCGTCGGCGAGGGAGCGCTGCGCGCCGCTGACGGACACCGACGACTGCCGTGCCGAGGCCGTCGCCTGCGCATACGTGCGCGCCGCCTCCGTCAGCGCCTGCTGCGCCGAGGTGTCGTCGAGGATCGCCAGCCGCTGCCCGGACTCCACCGTGTCGCCCGCCTCGACGAGCACGCTGATCACGGTGCCGCCCTGGGTGAACGACAGGTCCACCGTGCCAGCCGTCTCGACCGATCCGGTAGCAGTGACGGTCTCGCTCACGCTGCCCGACTGGACCGCTACCGTGCGACCGGTGCTCGCCTCGGTGGCGTCACGGAAAAGCCACACGTATCCGCCGACCAGGGCGGCCACAAGGACCCCGGCCAGCGTGATGTTGATCCACACGATGCGTCGCTTCATGCGGCAAGGCTCGCCGACCAACCTGCGAGTTCCCTGAGAGCGGCATGCCAGGTCACTGTGACGTCGGCGATTCGCTGATTGACGGATCTTCACAGCAAACTGACAGGTTCCCCACAGCATCTCGAACACGAGCCTGTGCAGACTGACCGCATGGCGAACGTCAGCACCCCCGAGGCCCGGCTGCTCGTCGTCGACGACGAACCCAACATCGTCGAACTGCTCGAGGCGAGCCTGCGGTTCCATGGGTTCGATGTCACGACGTGCGGTGACGGGACCACGGCGCTCACGCTGGCCAAGAGCCTGCAGCCGGACCTGATGGTGGCCGACGTGATGATGCCGGGGCTCAACGGCTTCGAACTCGTGCGCAGCTTGCGAGCCGACGGCTTCCAGTTCCCCGTTCTGTTCCTCACGGCGAAGGACGCGGTGGAGGACCGCGTCACCGGCCTGACCATCGGCGGGGACGACTACATCGTCAAGCCGTTCAGCCTCAACGAGGTGGTCGCCCGCATCCGGGTCGTGCTGAAGCGGTCCGGGAAGCACGCACCCCTGGCTGCGCGGACCCTCCTGGCCTACGACGACCTCGAGCTCGACGAGGCGGCACACGAGGTCCGCCGCGGTGGCCGGGACATCGCCTTGTCGCCGACGGAGTTCCGGCTCCTGCGATACCTGGTCGAGAACGCCGAGACTGTCGTCAGCAAGGCACAGATCCTCGACAACGTGTGGCAGTACGACTTCGGCGGGGAGATGAACGTGGTGGAGTCCTACATCTCCTACCTGCGACGCAAGGTGGACACCGTGGAGCCGCGCCTCATCCACACGATCCGTGGCGTCGGGTACGTCTTGCGGAAGCCACGCTCATGACGACCCCCCTCACGCGACGCCCGCTGCGGGTGAAGATCAGCCTGCTCATGGTCGTCCTGCTCTCGGCGGGACTGCTGGTTTCGTCCTTCATCGCCACGACCGCGCTCTCCGGATACCTCATGGATCGGGTCGACGAGGCCATGACCGCGGGGACCCGTCCGTTGACGTCCGTTCCGCTGCCCGTAGGCCCCATGGCCTCGCCGGACGGCGAGCAGTTCCTCCCGCCCTCGCGCTTCTACATGGCCGTCGTGTTCGCCGACGGAAGCCCGACGCGCGTCATCTCCCACCAGGACGACAACGTGGCAGCCGTTCCCCTCCTGCCAGGCGTCGCGGACCTCGAGGCGTCGGCGGGGGCCCCCATGACCGTCGGCTCGGCCGCAAGCAGCGGGGATTGGCGGATCCTGGCCACGTACGTGCCGGAGCTCGGCGGCTGGGTCGTGGTGGGCACCTCCCTCGCGGACCTCGAGGCCACCGTCCGGCGCCTCGTCCTGCTGCAGTTCGTCGTGGGTGTCGTCGTGGTCGCGGTCGCCGCGGGTGTCGGCTATCTGGTCGTGCGGCGGAGCCTTCGACCCCTCGACGAGATCTCGACAGTGGCGCGCGCGATCGCCGACGGCGACCTCAGTCAGCGCGTTCCCGCCTTGGGGGGGAGCACCGAGGTGGACCAGTTGGCAACGGCCTTCAACTCGATGGTCACGCGCATCGAGGAGTCCTTCGACGCGCAGCGGGCATCGGAGCTGCAGGCCCGTGACTCGGAAGAGCGCATGCGCCAGTTCGTGGCGGATGCGAGCCACGAGCTGCGGACCCCGCTCACGTCGATCCGCGGGTATGCCGAGCTCATCGAGCAGGGTGCTGCGGACGATCCTGCGGAGGCCGTGCGCCGGATCCAGGCGGAGTCAGCCCGCATGGGCAGCCTCGTCGACGACATGCTCATGCTGGCGCGGCTTGATGAGGAGCGCACGATGGACGTGGCCCCCATCGACCTGCTGGAGGTCGTCATTGACGCGGCGGCGTCCGCGCGGGCTGCTGCACCGGGCCGTTCCATCGAGGTGCTGAGCACCGACGGCTCGACAGCGATGGTCTCGGGCGACGGTGAGAGGCTGCGCCAGGCCGTCGACAACCTGCTGTCGAATGCCATTCGCTACTCGCCGGACAGTGAGCCCGTGACGATCACGGTGCGGGTCGACGACGACTGGTGCCATGTCCTCGTGACAGACCGCGGAGCCGGGCTCGGCCCCGCGGAGGCCGGCCGGGTGTTCGAGCGCATGTACCGCACGGATGAGGCTCGCTCGCGTGTCCGGGGCGGATCGGGCCTGGGCCTGGCCATCGTCAAGTCCGTCGTGGAGGGATATGGCGGTCAGGTGTGGGTGGACAGCACGCCGGGAGCGGGCTGCACCTTCACGATCAGGCTCCCGCTGCTCAGGCAGTGACCGCCGGGAGGGCCAGGCCGGTGTTGGCGTGGCATCGGTACCCGTGGGGGTTCTTGTAGAGGTACTGCTGGTGGTAGTCCTCGGCCAGGTAGTACGGCCGGCCCTCGGCTGGCTCGACCTCGGTGGTGATGGCGGGGTAGCCGCGGGCGGAGATCACGTCGGCATAGGCAGCGCGCGTGCTGTCGACGAGCGCCCGCTGCTCGCCGGTGGTGTAGTAGACGGCGCTTCGGTACTGGCTCCCCGTGTCGTTGCCCTGTCGGTAGCCCTGGGTCGGGTCGTGGTTCTCCCAGAATGTCTTGAGCACGTCGTAGGTCGACAGTTCCTCGGGGTCGTACACGACCTGGATCGACTCGGCATGGCCGGTGCGGCCCGTGCAGGTCTCCTCGTACGTCGGGTTGGGCGTGAAGCCGCCCATGTAGCCGGCGCTCGTGCTGATGACGCCGGGCAGGCGCCAGTACAACTCCTCCGCGCCCCAGAAGCAGCCCATGGCCAGGTAGATGACGGCGCTCCCTGACGGCCACGGTCCCGTGAGTGACGAGCCGAGCACCGCGTGCGGGGCCGGGCTCGGCAGCACCGCAGTGGCGCGGCCGGGCAGCGCTGAGGCGGGGTCGACCATGCGTGGGGTGCCGAAGATGCCCATCGGGCAAGACTACGACGCCCCGTAGGCTTCGGCACATGGACGGATTCGACACCCGCGCTATCCACGCCGGGCAGGAGCCTGACCCCCTCACCGGGGCTGTCGTCCCGCCCATCTATCAGGTCTCCACATACGCCCAGGACGGCGTCGGCGGACTCCGGGGGGGGTACGAGTACTCGCGCAGCGCCAACCCGACACGCACCGCGCTGCAGGAGTGCCTCGCCGCCCTGGAGGCACCTGGCATCGACGGGGCGGCGGGGCTGGCCTTCGCCTCGGGGCTGGCCGCCGAGGACACCCTCATTCGGGCCGTGTGCCGGCCCGGCGATCACGCCGTCATCCCCGACGACGCCTACGGCGGGACGTACCGGCTGTTCGCTCGCGTCGCAGGGCCGTGGGGGGTCGACCACACGCCGGCGCAGTTGACCTCCCCGGAGTCCGTGGCCGCAGCCATGGTGCCCGGCCGGACGAGAATGGTCTGGGTCGAGACGCCGACCAACCCGCTGCTCGGCATAGCCGACATCTCCGCGCTTGCGGACGTGGCGCACGCCGGTGGCGCTCTCCTGGTCGTCGACAACACGTTTGCGTCGCCCTACCTGCAGCAGCCGCTCCTCCTCGGGGCCGACGTCGTCGTCCACAGCACGACGAAGTACCTCGGCGGCCACAGCGACGTGGTCGGCGGGGCCCTCGTGGTCAAGGATCGCGAGCTCGCGACGACGCTGGCCTACTACCAGAACGCCATGGGCGCGGTCCCCGGGCCGTTCGACAGCTGGCTGACCCTCCGCGGAATCAAGACCCTCGGGGTGCGCATGGACCGGCACAGCCAGAACGCACGTGCCGTCGCCACGTTCCTCGACGGGCACCCCGCCGTCGCACGGGTCCGTTGGCCGGGCCTGCCCGGCCAACCCGGCCACGACGTGGCCGCGCGACAGATGCGTGACTTCGGCGGCATGGTGTCCTTCCACCATGCCGCGGGCGAGGAAGCCGCGGTCGCGATGTGCGGCCGGACCCGAGTCTTCACGCTGGCCGAGTCGCTCGGCGGGGTCGAGTCGCTCATCGAGCACCCCGCGCGCATGACGCACGCGTCGGCCGCCGGGAGCCCGCTGGAGGTGCCCGGAGACCTCGTGCGCCTCTCCGTGGGCATCGAGACGGTCGACGACCTGCTCGCCGATCTCGATCAGGCCCTGAGGTAGCGAAGCGGCGGTAGCCTCGCGGCCATGAAGCTCGCGAGCGCGCTCGTGCCCGTCTGCTTCCGGGGGTACCAGCGCTCGTGGCTGACGGGTGACGTGCTCGCGGGGGCGACCCTGGCCGCGGTCGCCATCCCGGAGACCATGGGCTACACGTCCATTGCGCAGACTCCCATCGTCACGGGGCTGTACACGATCATCTTCCCGACCATCCTGTTCGTCATCCTCGGCTCGTCGCGGCTGCTGGTCGTGGGTGCCGACTCGGCCACGGCCGCCCTGCTCGCGGCCGGACTCGGGGCTGCCGCCATCAGTGGCGCTACCCCGGGCTCGCAGGTGTGGCTGGCCTACACGAGCGTCATCGCCCTCATCTGCGGCTTCTTCCTCGTCCTCGCACGTGTGTTCCGGCTGGGCTTCCTAGGCGACTTCCTGAGCGCGTCGGTCCTCGTCGGCTTCCTCACCGGCGTGGGCGTCCAGGTACTCTCCGGCCAGATCCCCGACATGCTCGGCGTCCCGAAGGGGACCGGCACCTGGATCCAGCAGCAGTGGGACATGCTCACGTCCCTCGGGCAGGTCCACTGGCCGACATTCGCGTTCGCGGCGGGGACGCTTGCCATCATCCTGGGGTTCAAGAAGTTCCTGCCCAGGATCCCGGGCGCCATCATCGCCGTCGTGCTGTCCATCGTCGTCTCGTCGCTCATCGACGCCTCGGCTGACGGCGTGGCCATCGTCGGGGCAGTGCAGGGCGGCTTCCCGCCGCTTGGGTTGCCCGAGGGCATCACGCTGACCGATGTCACCGACAACATGGCGACCCTGCTCTCGATCGGCTTCGCGTGCTTCGTGCTGATCGTGGCGCAGAGCGCCGCGACATCGCGGAGCTTCGCCATGAAGCATGGCCAGTCGGTTGACATCAACCGTGACATCGTCGGCCTGTCGGGCGCGAACTTCGCGGCCGGCCTGTCCGGCACGTTCGTCGTCAATGGGAGCCCGACCAAGACCCAGATCCTCGACGGGCAGAAGGGCCGCACCCAGCTCGCCAACCTGACGATGTCACTCATCACGCTGCTCGTGGTCCTGTTCTTCACCGGATTGCTGGCCAACATGCCCAAGAGCGTGCTAGGCGCCATCGTCTTCCTCATCGGCGTCGACCTCATCGACATCGCCGGCCTGCGACTGATCCGGCGCATGCGCCGGGCCGAGTTCGTCATCGCCGCGATCACCGCCGTCGTCGTGTGCGCGGTCGGCGTCGAGCAGGGCATCATCCTGGCGATCGTCGTGTCGATCCTGAACATCATCCGCCGGCAGTACAGCCCCAAGGACTTCGTGGTGGGGTTCACGACCGGGGACGAGCCCACGTACCAGGCAGCGACGCCCGGCCAGCAGAGCCGGCCCGGCCTCATCATCTTCCGGTTCGATGCGGAACTGTTCTACGCCAACGCCAATCGGTACGTCGACGACGTGCAGCGACTCATCGAGGCGGCCCCTGACCCGGTGGAGTGGCTGGTCATGGACGCTTCGTCCCTCGATGATGTGGACTACTCGGCCGGCAAGTCACTCGATGGGCTGCTCGACTACCTGGCGGCCCGCAAGGTGACGCCCGTGCTGGCGCGGGTCGATGCGAACCTCGCGGCGACGCTCGGAACCTACGGCATCCTCGGTCGCATCGGCGCCGACCACGTCTACGGCAACCTCGTGGACGCCTACCACGCTTTCGAGGCGCGAACCCCGGCACCTGCCAGCTAGCCGACGACCCCCGGGACGATGATCGAGTCGGCCGTGCGGCAGGTGATGCCACTGCAGGCGCGCATGGCCTGGAGTTGGGAGTACAGGCCCGCAATGAGGGCAGGGTCGGCGCTCGCCGCGATGTTCGACATCTCGTTCGGGTCGTTGACGAGGTCGTACATCTCCTGCTCGCCGTCGCGGTAGACCACGAACAGCCACTCCTGCGTGCGCAGTGCGCTGAACATCGGTGGGGCCTGCGGTTGGTAGTCCGGGTCACCGGGGACGGAGCGCCCCATGCTCTCCGAGAGCACCGCCGTGCGCCAGCCTCCCGGCTCCTGCCCTGTGGTCATGAGCTCGACCAACGACCGTCCATCGGTCCAGTCGGGCGCCTGGGCATCCAGCAACTCCGTGATCGTGGGACCGAGGTCGACCGTGGCGGTCAGGGCGTCGACTCGGGCCCCTGGTGTCATGCCCGGTCCGATCATGACCATCGGCACCACAGTGTCCTCGCGGAAGGCGGTGCGCTTGCCGTTGGACAGGCCGTGCACGCCCGCGTGGTAGCCGTTGTCGGACGTGACGATGACCAGCGTGCGGTCGGCGCGCCCGGTGCGCTCGAGTTCGGCCATCACCGCGTCGACCGAGTCGGCGACGGACTCGGCCGACTGGGCCCGCTGGCGCCACATGTCGTCGAGCTGAGCCTGCTTCCACGGGGTCAGCGGCTTGAGCTTGCTCATCCAGGTGGGCTCGTTGGCATTGCGCACGTTGTAGCTGGGGGTGCGCGGGGCGACGGTGTCGACGTGGGTGTTGGCGTTGCGGGCCGCCACGGGCGCGGGCTTGTGCGGGTTGTAGACCGAGAGCATCGCAAAGAAGCCATCGGGCGCGGACCCGATGAACTCGACGGCGTCGGTGGTGATCACGTCGTTCAGGAAGTCCTCGGGCTCTGAGCCGTACGCCTTGAGCCGCCCATTCTCGTTGAGCACGTAGTCGTATCCGGTGTACGAATCTCCGCGGCTGACCGGCACCCTCCACTCGGACCAGCCGGGCGGGATGGTGCGCTCCGTGCCGATGCCCTTGGGGTAGTCGTTGAGGTACTTGCCGAAGAGCGCCGTCGTACGACCGGCCGTCTGCAGCCACACGGGCAGGCAGTCTGCCTCGGCGCCACTGTCACGGAAGGTCGGCCAGCCGCCCCCGGTCTCGCTGGTGTTGGAGATCACGAGGTGGTTGTGGATGTACTGGCTCCGCAGGATCGATGCGCGCGACGGGCAGCACAGCGAGTCGGCGACGACCTGGTGGGTGAACGTCATGCCCTCGTCCTGAAGGGCTGCGAGCCGCGGGACCTCGCGGAACAGGGCCCAGTCGAGGTCGTCGGCGAGCACGAGCACGACGTTGTCGATGTCGTCGATCGATCCGACCTCTGCCGCCGCCTGCGGGGACGTCGCCGCTGAGTCCGTCGACGCTGGCGAGAGGGCGAGCGCGCCCGCGGTCGGCCGGGCGGCCTCGGCCGGGGGGGTCGATGCCTGGGAAGCTGTCGATGTGAGTCCGATCACACCGACCGCCGCGAGGGTGGCGAGGGCGGTGACGCCCGCCGTGATGCCCGCGATGGCACGACGACGCTGGTGGTCGGTCATGCGCTGGCTGGCCTCCTCGTGCGGTGCAGGGTCTCGGGCATCACGACAACCAAGATAACCGCTAGCGCGGTCAGCGCCGCACCCGCCGCGAACGCCCACTCGAAATCGTGCGCGTCGATGAGGTAGCCGGCGGCGAGCGGTCCGATGACGGCGCCCACGTCCGACACCATCTGGAAGGCGGCCACGACGATGCCGCCGCGGCGGCCGCCCATGACATCGCCGACGACCGCGGCCGGTGCGGAGCCGAGGAAGGCCGCCGCCATGCCCTGGATCGCCATCGCCAGGAGGAACAGGACCACGCCGGCGGCCCCTGCCGTGCCCAGGCCGTTGGCGGCAACGTCGGAGAGGGTCAGGACCACCATTCCGATCGTCAGCCCCGAGGTGCCGATGAGGAGGGCCTTCCGGCGGCCCTCGGTATCGGCCATGCGGCCCGCCGGGAGGAGGAGCACCGCCTGGAGGGCGGCGGAGACGAGGAAGCCGATCCCGGCCAGGGTCGCGCCACGGGACAGCCCCTCGGTGACGAAGAGCGGCACCGCCGACGAGCGCATGCCGAACACCACGAAGCCGGTGACCAGGTTCGTGCCCAGGGCAGCCTGGTAGGCACGGTCGCGCAGCGCGTCGCGCAACTGCTCGAGCTTGCCGGCCTGTCCCTCGGAGACCTCTTCCTCCCGTTCGTGGAGGCGCGACCTCGCCAGGAAGACGAGCGTGACGACCGACGCGGCCATCAGGGTGATCGCGTAGACGAAGAACGGCGCACGGATGGACCACGCGACGACGAGCCCACCCACGGCCGGTCCGGCGACGCCCCCGAGCAGGAAGCCGCCCTGGAACGCGCCGGCGGCCCGACCGCGCTGGCCGGAGTCGACGACCCGCAGGAGCAGGGCCATGGCCGACACGCTGAACATGCTGGAGCCGAGGCCGCCGAGGCCGCGCAGGAGGAGCAGGTGCCCGTAGGTCTGGGAGAAGCCGGCCGCGGCGCTGGAGATGGCCACGATGAGCAGCCCGGTCGCCAGCACAGACCGCTCGCCGAGCCGGTCCACGAGCGCTCCCGCCAGGGGCGAGGTGACCAGCCGGACGAGGGCGAACACGGAGATGACGGCGCTGGCCTCGAGGGCCGACACGCCGAAGGACCGGGCGAAGACCGGCAGGGCCGGGGCAAGGATGCCAAACCCCAGGGCGACGCAGAAGGCGACTGCTGACAGGACGGCCACCTCGCGCGGCAGCCCAGCGAGCAGTGGAGTTCGGCGGATCGCCCGGCGGAGGCGGCGGGGCCGTCCGTTGTCGGGCGCTGTCACCGGCGCACTCTATCCTCCGGCTGTGCCCGCCTCCGTCGTCTACGCAGCCGAGGACCAGTGGGCTGCCGTGCTTGACCGGGGTGGCGTGGTGGACTTCTTCGGGTCTCGTCTCGACGTCCCGCCTCAGCGCCGCTTCGGCGACCTGGCAGCCGTCCAGACGTACGTGTCATGGGTGCTCCAGCGCCCGGCTGTCCTGGCGGAGTACCCCGAAGCCGGGCCGGTGGTGGTCCGCGAGCGAGCCGGCCAGTCCAAGGCGCACTATGAGGCGGCCTTGGCGTCGATTGCCATCCCGATGCGGACGGCCTGGGCGGCGCGCGAGTCGGTCGTGCTGCACGAGGTCGCCCACCACCTGGCCTGCTCCGTTCCTGAGCGGGGCTCGGCTCCAGGCTCGAAGCCGGGGCCGCCAAGCCGCCGCCAGTGGCACGGGATCGAGTTCCGGCGCGCCATGTGCCGACTGGCCGAGGTCGTCCTGGGCGAGCCGGCCGCACTCCTGCTGCGGGCCGGGTACGAGGAGGCCGGGCTCCGCACGGTGGCAGGTGCCCGGTGAGCCTGGACCGCATTGCCGCACTGCTCGCCAAGGCGGAGCGCACTGACAACGAGGCGGAGGCCGAGGCCTACCTGGTCAAGGCGCAGCAGCTGGCGACCCTGGCCAGCGTGGACCTTGCCGTGGCCCGGGCCCGCATCGCACGGCGGGAGGCACGTCAACAGCCGGAGGCCCGCACGACCACCATCGGCGAGAAGGGCCGCCGGGCGAACCCGCACCTCATCGCGCTGTACATCGCCGTGGCGCACGCCAACGACGCCAAGGTCGACGTCGCCACCAACAGCACGTATGTCATCGGCTACGGGATGCCAGCGGACCTCGACGTGGTCGAGGCCATGTTCTCGGCGCTGGCCGTCCACATGGTCCATGCCGGCCAGGGCTACCTCGCGCAGGGCGCGTGGCGCTCCGAGACCTACGTGGCGGCTGCTCCGGGAAAGCGCCGTGGCCAGCGGCGCCCGCACACCGCCCAGACCGCCAGGGCGGCCTTCTACCGAGCGTACGTAAGCCGCATCTCCGAACGGCTGGAGCAGGCGCGCCAGGATGCACTGGCCTTGGTGCCCGAACTGCCGGCAGACGACCGTGGGCACCGGGTCGACGGCGCGTTGGTGCTGCGCCGCAAGGCGACCGAAGTGGCCGGCTTCCATGCGTCGTCGTCCCGGGCGCGCGGCACCTGGGCGGGGTACGCCGGTGCCGTGCGGCGGGCCAGCGGGAGTGCTGCGGATGCGGGCCGGGGAGCCGCCTCCCGGGCCCGGCTGGCCAAGCAGCGCGAGCTTCCCGGACCCGGCGCCGCGTTGCCGTCCTGACTCCGGACCGCGCTCGCGAGTGGGAGCATGCGGGAGTGAGCACCGAGCCCACGGCAGCCGAGCCCGTGACCATCGCCGCCATCGAGGAGGCGGCGGTCGCGCTCGAGGGCGTCATCCGTGACCTGCCGCTCGCGGGCGCCCGCTGGCTCGAGCAGCGGGTCGGGGGGCCTGTTCGCCTGGTCACCGAGAACTTGCAGCGCGCCGGCTCGTTCAAGATCCGCGGCGCGTATAACCGGATCTCCCGGCTCAGCGCCGACGAGCGGGCGCGGGGGGTCGTGGCCGCCAGCGCGGGCAATCATGCGCAGGGGGTCGCGGTGGCAGCGCAGTTGCTCGGCGTCCATGCCACCGTGTTCATGCCGGATGGGGCGACGATCCCGAAGGTGCAGGCCACGCTGGGTTACGGAGCCGACGTCCGCTTCCACGGAGCCACGATCGACGAGTCGCTCGATGCCGCCCGGGCCTTCGCGGACGCGACCGGCGCGGTCCTCATCCATCCGTTCGACCATGCCGACGTGGTCGCAGGTCAGGGAACCCTCGGCCTGGAGATCATGGCCAAGCTTCCGGGCGTGCGCACGGTTGTGGTGTGCACTGGTGGCGGCGGCCTGCTCGCCGGCGTCGCGCTGGCGGTCAAGTCGGTCGACCCGACGGTGCGCGTCGTCGGCGTGCAGGCAGCCTCAGCGGCCGCCTACCCGCCCTCGCTCGCGGCGGGCCATCCGGAGCGGCTGGCCTCGATGACCACCATGGCCGACGGCATCGCGGTCGGCCGGCCAGGAGACGTGCCGTTCGCCTTGGTCCAGAGGTACGTCGACGATGTGGTGACGGTCTCCGAGGACGAGATCTCGCGTGCGGTGCTACTGCTCCTCGAGCGGGCCAAGCTCGTGGTCGAGCCGGCCGGTGCGGCCGCCACGGCCGCGGTCATGGCCCGGCCGGCCGATTTCGAGGCACCGGTGGCGGTCGTCATCTCCGGTGGCAACGTCGATTCGCTGGTGCTCCTGCGGATCATCCGGCACGGCCTCGCCGCTGCCGGGCGGTATCTCACGGTCGCCGTGCGGATGCCTGACCGCCCGGGGTCCCTGGCCCGCCTGCTCGACGACATCCAGTCCATGCACGCCAACGTGGTCGACATCGAGCACAACCGCGTCGATGCCGGCCTGCAGGTCGACGAGGTCGACATCGTGGTCCACGTGGAGACCCGCGGTCCGGAGCATTGCGCCGGCCTGCTGCAGGAACTGCCGGCCCGGGGCTACCGGCTGGTCTCCCACCGCGAGAGCACCAGCTGACTGCGGAACCTCAAGGTCGCGAAGGGGCGGGGTCAGCCGCCGTATGCCTCGACCTTGACCACGTCGACAGCCATCTCCTTGCCACTGGCGAGGGCGTAGGTGGCGCTGTCGCCCACCTTCTTGCCCAGGACGGCCGCGCCGAGTGGTGACGTGGGGCTGTAGACCTCGATCGAGGCGTGCGCCGCCTCCTCCCGGGAGCCGAGCAGGAAGGTCTCCTCCTCGTCGAAGGCGGGGAAGCGCACCGTTACCACCTTGCCGGGCGCGACCTCGTCGGCCTCGGACTCCGGGGCCCCGACCCGGGCGTGCTCGAGCAGTTGCTTCAGCTGGCGGACGCGGGCCTCGTTCTTGCCCTGCTCCTCGCGGGCGGCGTGGTATCCGCCGTTCTCGCGGAGGTCGCCTTCCTCACGGGCCGACTCGATCCGCTTGGTGATCTCCTGGCGCATCGGGCCCATGCGGTCGGCGAGCTCGGCGTGGAGCCGGTCGTGGGCGTCCTGGGTGAGCCAGGTGATCGGTTGCTCGGTCATGATGGGCAAGGGTAGTCGTTCGCCGGTCCGGGCCGGCGCTACCGAGCCGACCTGCGGGCCCGCACATAGTCGCTGACCAGGTGGTCGCCCAGCCGGCCGCGGGAGACGCCGAGCACCCGGCCGCCGTTGCGGCGGGCCATGTCGTCCAGGAACCGCTCGAGCCCCGGATCCTCGCCGAGCCGGAACCATGAGATGGGCACGCGCCGACGCGTCATGCGATCGACTTGGGCAACGGTCTCACTGATGGTCTCCGACGAGGGGGGCCAGGTGAACCACCCTTCGCCACCAGGCAGCAGGTGCGCGGTGGGCTCCCCGTCCGTGACCACCATGACGATCCGCTGCGAGCCGGCGTGCCGGTCGAGGAAGGCACCGGCGAGCAGCAGGGCGTGGTGCAGGTTGGTCCCCTGCACGTAGCTCGCCTCGAGGTTGGGCAGGTCGTGCGGAGGCACGACCCGCGCGACGTTGGCGAAGGAGATCACCTGAAGGGCGTCGAGCGGGTACGCCGTCGACGCCAGCGCGTGCAGCGCCAGCGCCATCGTCTTTGCCTCGCGCCAGGTGTCGTTGGCGACCATCGAGAAGGACTGGTCGATCAGGAGTGCGACAGCGGCTCTCGTGCGCGTTTCGGTCTCGTGGACGGCGAAGTCGTCCGCGGCGAGCGTCATGCGGTCGCGCCCGTCGATGAGCTGGCGCGACATCGCGTTGCGCAGCGTCCCGACGACATCGACGGGTTGCTCGTCGCCGAACGCCCAGGCCCGCGAGGTGCCGGTGAGCTCCCCGGCGGCGCCGGCCCGGTGAATCTCGTGGTTACCGCGCGTCGCGCCGTCCAGGCTCTCGAACACGGTGCGCAGGGCGGTCTGGCCGATCCGGCGGATCGCCTTCGGGCTGAGCTGGAGCGACGCGCCATCGTCCACGAGGTATCCCTGCTGCTCGAGCTCTCGCTGGAGCGAACGCAGGGCCTCGAGGTCGTCGCGGGCGCTGCGGCCAAGGGCCCGCTCGACGGCTGCTTCGTCGATGCCGTCGAGGTCGGCCGAGGCGTAGGCGTCGCCCAGCGCCGCGTCAAGTGCCTCGAGGTCAGCGAGCTCCGCCAGGGCATCGGTCGCCTGCGGCAGCCCGAGCCGGTCCTCGCCCGCCATCGACTGCCGCCCGCTCCACGAGAACTCCGGACGAAGCGACTTGAGGTTCTCCTGCAGCGCCGTCATGTCCGCCTGCAGGTCGAGGTCCTCTAGGGCCTGGTCCATGGCGGCCTGCAGCTCGGCGCGCTGCTCCGGGGTAAGGGACTGCGTCATCCGCTGCATCGCCGCGGTGCGGCGGGCGAGTTCGTCGATGAACTCGGCCAGGGTCTCGGGAGCATTGGGGAAGAAGCCGCGATGCCGGTCGATGAAGTCCAGGTAGTCGTCCGTCGCGTCCTCACCACGACGGTGCTTGTCGAGCATCGCGTTGAGGTCGGTCATCATCTCCTTGAGGGCCTGCCGGCTCTCGGGTGACGACATGCTGTCGATGCCGTGGGTCAGGTCGCGGAACTGCTGGTCGACGACATCGCGCTGCAGCCGGTCCTTGAGGGCATCGAACGTCGCCCGGGCGTCATCCGAGCGCCAGTCGTACGTCGCCAGTTCCTGCACGGCCCGGCCGACGTCGTCAGGGACGTTGTCGAGCACGGCCTCGCGGAAACGGGCATCGTCGGACGGGTCGGGGAACAGGGTTGCTCGCTCGGCATCGAGGGCGGTTTCGAGGAGGTCGCGCAGGTCGTCCAGCAGGCCGTCCAGGCGTCCGGACCCTTCAAGTTCGCGCCGTCGTCGTCGGGACTCGCGCGCGAGGTCCTGCAGGCCGCGTCGGGCCTCGAGCCCCTCGCGCAGCAGATCGCGTAGCGCCTCGGACACGGACTGGCCGCCGAGGATGCGCTCAGCGAGGTCGTCAACACCCGCGCCGGCGTCCGGCAAGGCCGCGAGCGGGTCCGGGCCGCCGTGGAAGGTGCCGTACCTGAACGTCACGGCCCGCCGTACCTGCTGACGCCGCCGACCGAGTCCTTGTCGATGCGTCGGGTGAGCCATAGGCCCTCGACCGCGAACTCCAGGCACGCCGCCACCAGGCCCGGTGACTCGGCCATCTCCGATTCGAGGGTTCGCACGACGCGCCCCAGGCCATCGAGCGGCCCGATCTCCGCGAGCAGGGTCGCGGCGGGCACGGCGTCGCCCGAGATCAGGGAGTTGCCGTCGTCGAACCACGCGACGAGGGCGGTGAGCGTCGACCGGACGTCGTTGCCGGCCAAGGCCGCCCGCCATGCGTCGGCCGTGGCCCGCCGGGCGAGGAGCTGCAGCGTCTCCTCCTCCCGGCCCTCCTCGCTCACGTCGAACTCGACCTTGCCGCGAAGGGTCGGCACCACGCCGGCGAGGTCGCCGATGCGCGCGACCGGGTCGGCCTCGCCGCTCAACGCCGCGCGCCGCAGGGCAGCCCCCGACAGCGCCTCGACGCAGGCGATCGCGAAGCGGGCCGAGACGCCGCTGCGCTGGTCGACCGAAGGTGAGTGCCGGACCTCGCGGGTGAACCGCGCGACGACGTCGAGGAGGTGCCGCGGCACGACTGCCTCGATGCGAGCCTCCTGCATGATGAGGTCGGTCTCGGCGGCCAGGCTCGACGGATAATGGGTGCGGATCTCGGCCCCGAAGCGATCCTTGAGCGGAGTGATGATCCGGCCGCGGTTCGTGTAGTCCTCGGGGTTGGCGCTCGCGACGACGAGCATGTCGAGGGGCAGCCGCAGCTGGTATCCCCGCACCTGGATGTCTCGTTCCTCGAGGACGTTCAGCAGGGCGACCTGGATGCGTTCGGCGAGGTCGGGCAGCTCGTTGATCGCGAAGATGCCTCGATGCGTCCGGGGCACCAGCCCGTAGTGGATGGTCTCGCTGTCACCCAGGCTGCGTCCCTCCGCGACCTTGACCGGGTCGACATCACCGACCAGGTCGCCGACCGACGTGTCCGGGGTGGCCAGCTTCTCGCCGAAGCGTTCGCTGCGGTGGCGCCAGGTCACGGGGAGCGCGTCCTCGTCCTCGGCGAGCAGGCGGCGGCACCGGGCGCAGATCGGCTCGACCGGGTCGTCGTTGATCTCGCAGCCCACGACGACGGGGACCCACTCGTCGAGCAGGGCGCTGAGGGACCGGATGAGCCTCGTCTTCCCCTGACCTCGCTCGCCGAGCAGCACGATGTCATGGCCGGCCAGCAGCGCCCGCTCGAGCTGGGGGCCGACGGTCTCCTCGAACCCGACGATGCCGGGGAAGGTGGGCTCGCCGGCCCGAAGCCGGGCGGTCACATTCGCGCGGATCTCCTCCTTGACCGGGCGCGGGGCGTAGCCGGTCGCCCGGAGGGCGCCGAGCGTGGTCGGCAGGTGGGCGGGCACGGCCGGCGCGAGGGAGGTCACCCGGCGACCGTATGCCGAAGCGGGCGGATGCGCGAGGTGCGTCAGCCCGCGGCGGAATCTTGGCCTACTCGCCGGCCGACTCCTGCGCGGCCGCCCATGGCTGCTCTGGCGCCACGACGCCAGGGGGGAACTGGGGGGGAGGCACGGCCGGGAGCGTCCCGGTCGCGCAGCCCAGCAGTTCGGTCGTGTAGGCCGGGGCGAGGGTGCGCAGCGAGTACGCACGGATCTCCGGGACGCGGTTCGCGGTGGGCGCGACGGCCACGACGGCGTAGCCCACGTCGATGCGCCGGCTGTCCTGGGCGCGCAGGATGCACTGCACGACCGCGGTGCCGTCGGGGGTGACCTGGTACGTCAGGTCCACGCGGTCTGGGCCTTGAACCGTCCACGACAGCAGGCGGTTCTGCACCGAGTCGCGGGTGGTGAGGGCCACCGTGACGCCGACCAGGATGGCCGTGAACACGAGGGCCACGACGCCGATCCCGATCCACCGGCCGACTGGCCGCCGGTCCACGCCGTACCGGGCCTGCATGGGGGGGCTCAGTTGGTCCCGCGTATAGGGCGATGGCACGTAGGGGAGACTAACCCCGTGACATCGACACTCCGGCTGATGGCCGTGCACGCCCACCCCGACGATGAGGCGAGCAAGGGCGCCGCCACCATGGCGAAGTACGTCGCCGAGGGCGTCGACGTCATGGTGGTGACCTGCACGGGCGGGGAGCGCGGCGACGTGCTGAATGAGGCTGCGCAGGCCGACGTCGATGAGCGTGGGCTGCTGGCCGTGCGGCGCGACGAGATGGCCAGGGCCGTTGACGTGCTCGGGGTACAGCACGCCTGGCTCGCCTTCGAGGACTCCGGGTTTCCCGAGGGCGATCCGACGCCGCCGCTCCCGGACGGCTGCTTCGCCGCCCTGCCACTGGCGGAGACCGTCCCGCCGCTGGTGGAGCTGATCCGCTCGTTCCGCCCGCACGTCGTCACGACCTACGACGAGAACGGCGGCTACCCGCACCCGGACCACATCCGCACCCACGAGACCACGATGGCCGCGGTCGACGCCGCGGCCGATCCCCGCTTCCATCCCGCCCTCGGTGGGCGGGTGTGGGTCGTCCCGAAGGTCTACTACAACATGCAGTTCAGCAAGGCCCGCGTCGAGGCGCTGCATCTGGCGATGATCGACGAGGACCTCGATTCCCCGTACCACGACTGGCTGGAGAGGTGGGAGGACCGGCCGGACGATGTGGCCCGGGTGACCACGCGGGTCCGGGCGGACGACTGGTTCGAGGTCCGCGACCGGGCGCTGCTGGCACATCGCACGCAGATCGCCCCGGACAGCATGTGGTTCGCCGTCCCGCTTGAGGTCCACCGGCGCGTGTGGCCCACCGAGGATTTCCAGTTGGCCCGATCCATCGTCGATTCCGACCTGCCGGAGGACGACCTCTTCGCCGGCCTGAGGGAGCTGCCATGACCGCGTCGCTGGCCGTCCGGCTCGCTGAGCAGGATCCCGATGTCCTGCGCAAGCTGATCGACGACGCGGGTCCCATCGCCTTCGCGTTCGTCATCGTCCTCGGCGTCGTGCTCTTCCTGCTGTTCCGGTCGATGAACAAGCAGATGAAGCGGATCGACCCCAACCTGCCGTCGGAGCGCGACGGCGAGGCACCGGGCCGCGGTCCCGGTGGGCCAGGGCCTGATGAGCCAGGGAACGGGTAGCGCAGCGCTGCGGCTGGCCCTGACCCCCCGGTGGCTGGCTGCCGCTGCAGCGCTCCTTGTCTTCGCGGCGGCGACCGTGTTCCTCGGCCGGTGGCAGTGGGACCGGACCCAGGACATCCTCGCGGCCGAGCGGGCCGCGATGGCCGAGCCGGCCCCGGTGGAGTCGGTCATCGACGCCGGCCTTGGCCAGGTGCCCGGCGAGAGCATCGGGCGTCCCGTGACCGCGTCCGGCGCATACGACCCCGCCCTGCAGGCGATCGTCGCGAACCGCTCGCTCGACGGGCGCCCTGGCGTGTGGGTCATCACGGGGCTGCGCCTCGACGACGGTCAGCTGGTGGCGGTCCTGCGCGGCTGGCTGCCGGATGCCACGGGTCTGATGGCGCCAGTCCCCGGGCCGGTGACCGTCAGCGGCATCCTGCACCCGGACGAGGAGTTCTACGCCGGCGCGCCAACCGATGGATCGGTCGTGGCCTCGGTGTCGCATTCCGTGCTGGAAGGACTGTGGGGGACGACGCTGCTGCCCGGCTACGTGATGCTCCAGGAGCAGGCGCCGTCGATCTCGGCGGCCCCGGCCCCGGCCTACCCAACGGTCCAGACCGCAGACGTGCCGTTCCCCCTGCAGAACTTCGTCTATGCCTTCCAGTGGTGGATCTTCGCCCTCTTCGCGGCAGCGGTCTACGTGCGGTGGTTGTGGGTCGACGCGCGCCGTGACCAGGACGAGGCTGCGACTAGCCTTGAGGCACCATGATCACCGTCGGCCCATGATCACCGTCGTAGGCGAGGCGCTCGTCGACATCATCGTCGACCCCGCGGGCGAGGTGACCTCCGTCATCGGCGGTGCACCGCTCAACACCGCCCGCGCTGCCGCCCGGCTTGGCATTCCCGCCACCTTCCTCGGTGGCGTGTCCACCGATGCATTCGGGCGACGCATCATGCGGTTGCTCGAGCAAGACGGAGTGACGCTCGCGCCTGGCCGCCAGGTGCCCGAGCCAACGACCCTCGCCATCGCGGCCCTGGACGCGGGCGGTGCGGCCACCTACCGGTTCTTGATGGACGGCACCTCGGCGTCGGCCCTGACCCCCGACGTGGCCCTCGCCTACGTTGACCAGGCCTGCCGGGCACTGCACGTCGGCACCCTGGGGCTTGTGCTCGAACCGCTCGTCGATGCCTCGCTCGCCGTGGTGGCGGCTGCTCGGGAGGACCAGGTGGTCATGGTCGATCCGAACTGCCGGCCAAGCGTCATGGCTGGGTCACCGGTCTTCCGGGCGGCACTTGATGTGGCCCTGGCCCGCGCCGACGTCGTCAAGGTCAGTGGCGACGACCTGGACTTCCTGTTCCCGGGGTCGGACCGGCTCGCCGCGGCCAGGGACCTGCAGGCCGGGACCGGGGCCGCCGTCCTGTTCACCGACGGTGGCAGCGCCGTGCACGTCATCGTCGGTGGCCACGACACCGTCGTCGACGTGCCGCAGGTCCCTGTCGTCGACACGGTCGGGGCCGGCGACTCGTTCAGCGGCGGGTTCCTGGCCTGGTGGATGCACGAGGACCTCGGCCGCAGCGACTTGGGCGATCGGCGGGCGGTCGCCGAAGCCGCGCGCTTCGGTGTCACGGTGGCCGGGATCACCTGCCAGCGCCCGGGTGCCGACCCGCCACGAGCGAACGAGGTGGGCTGGGCGTGAGGGGTGCATTCATTCGTTATCGGGTCATGGCCTATGTCACGGGCGTGGTGCTGGCGGTCGCGTTCGTGTGGCTGGTCGTCGGCCGGCTGTTCTGGGGGTACGAGGACGCCGCCATGCGGCTGGCGCTCTACGGGTATCTGTGGATCGCGCACGGCTGGCTATACTTCCTGTACCTCGTCGCCGGGGTCGACCTCGCCTTCCGGGTCCGCTACAGCGTGCTGAAGACGCTGGCGATCCTCGTCGCCGGCACCGTTCCGTTCATGTCCTTCGTCGCCGAGCACCTCGTGCACAAGGACATCGCGGCCCGCGGCCTGCTCGACCCCGCGCCACCCCCGGTCGGCGAGGGTCGGAGCTAGGGGAGGGTCCAGTCGATGGGGTCGGCCCCGAGCTCATCGAGCAGCGCGCTCGCCCTGCTGAACGGCCGCGAGCCGAAGAAGCCGCGGTCGGCCGACAACGGGCTCGGGTGCGCGGTCGCGATGACCGGCACGTCGGGGAGCTCCGGCATGAGCGACTGCGCGTCCCGGCCCCACAGGATCGCCACGAGCGGGGCGTCGGTGCGGGCGACGAGCGCCTGGATTGCCGCCGCGGTGATGGCCTCCCAGCCGATGCCACGGTGGCTGCCCGGCTCGCCCAGCCGAACGGTGAGCACGCGGTTGAGCAGGAGCACGCCCCGGTCGGTCCACGGAGTCAGGTCGCCCGAGCGCGGTGCCGGCTGGCCGGTGTCGTCGTGCAGCTCGCGGAAGATGTTCTGCAGGCTGCGCGGGAGCGGCCGGACCTCAGCCGCCACGGAGAACGAGAGCCCCACGGCGTGGCCCGGCGTCGGATAGGGGTCCTGCCCGACGATAAGGACACGCACGTCGTCGAGCGGTTGCTCGAAGGCGCACAGGATTCGGTCGCCGGCCGGCGCCCAGGGCCGGGCCGCCGCGTTCTCGGCCCGGAGGAAGTCGCCGATCCCAGCCACGGTGTCGCGGTGGGGGGAGAGGGCCGGGACCCACGAAGGGTCGACGAGTTCCTCCAGGGGCCTGGCCATGCCAGCACCGTATCCGCGGCGCTCAGCGGGGCACGAGGTGCACGGCCTGTCCCTTGAATGTGGCCACGAGCCTGGCGCCTTCCACGATGCCCAGGTCCTCGCGAGCCGGCCGGGTGACGTACGAACTCAGCCGGAAACCGGCGTCGAGGTCGACCCGCACGAGGGCCCCCTCGACCGTCACCCGGGTCACCGTGACGTCCAACTGGTTGCGCTGGCTGGTGACTGCGTCCGACCGTCGTGACTGCAGCGACACGTCCTCGGCGCGGATGCACACCACGACGGGTGAGCCCGCTGCCGGTGACTCCTCGTCGGCCAGCGCGGCGCTGAGGCTGCGCCCCGAGACGTCGACCTGCACGACGCCGTCCCGGGCTGCGAGCACGGTGCCCGTGACGGCAGTCTCGACGCCCACGACCCCGGCGACGACCTCGTCAGCCGGGCGGTCGAACACCTCGACGGGGGTGCCCACCTGCCGCACCCGGCCGTCGACCAGGACGACGAGGCGGTCGCCGAGGGCCAGTGCCTCGGTCCGGTCATGGGTGACAACGATCGTGGGGATCCGCTGCTCGACGAGGATCTGGCGCAACTCGGTGCGCAGCGACGCGCGGGTGGTCGAGTCGAGGGCCGACAGAGGCTCGTCGAGGAGGAGCATCGCCGGATGTGGCGCGAGGGCCCGGGCCAGGGCGACGCGTTGCGCCTCGCCGCCTGACAGCTGCGGGACGGGCCGCGACCCAAGGTGCCCGGCGTGCGCGGCCGACAGGGCGCGTTCCACCCGCCCGGGCCGTTCGGCGCGTGGCAAGGCCCGCAGGCCGAAGGCGACATTCGCGGCCACGTCCAGATGCGGGAACAGGGCGTGGTCCTGGAACAGGTAGCCGATGCTGCGATGGCGGGCCGGCACGACGATCCGGGTCCCGTCATTCCACCGGGTGCCGGCGAAGTCGATGCTCCCGCCGTCGAGTGGCTCCAGGCCGGCGAGGCACCGCAGGAGCGTCGTCTTGCCCGCGCCTGATGGGCCGAACAGCACCGTCACGGTTGCGGAGCCGTCCAGGTCGACCACGGCGTCGAGCACATGTCGTCGTGCGCGAATCTCGAGCAGGCCCGCCGTCATGATCGCGGCCACACCGTCAGGGGGGACTTGCGCAGGGCATAGGTCGCCACAAGGACGATGGCCGAGAAGGCCAGCAGGATCAGGCTCATGACTGCGGCCGTCCGGTCGTCGAAGGACTGGACCGCGTCGTAGACGGCGATCGACGCGGTGCGGGTCTCGCCGGGAATGTTCCCGCCCACCATGAGGACGACCCCGAACTCCCCGACCGTGTGCGCGAACGTGAGCACGATCGCGGTGACGAGGCCCACGCGGGAAAGCGGCAGGACCACGCGTGACACGGTGGAGACCCAGCCGCGACCCAGGATGAACGAGGCCTCCAGCAGGCGACGGTCGATCCCGCTGAACGCCGCCATCAGCGGCTGCACGGCGAACGGCAGGCTGTAGAGCACCGAGGCGATCACCAGCCCGGTGAACGTGAAGGCCAGCGGTTCGCCGGTGACCGATTCCCACCAGCGCCCGATGGGGGACCGGGCCCCCATGGCCACAAGCAGGTAGTAGCCGAGCACGGATGGTGGCAGCACGAGCGGGAGCGCGACGACGGCCTCGACGGCGACGGTCCATCGGCGGCGGGAGTAGGCGAGCCATGCTGCCAACGGGATCGCGAGGGTGATGAGGATGAGGCAGGTCACGAAGGCAAGTCGCGCGGTGAGGGCGAGCGCTTCACCATCGATCACGGCGAGTCGTCCGGCCGGGAGAAGCCGAAGCGTTGCAGGACGTCCCGGCCCTGGTCGCTGAGGATCAGGTCCCGGACCGCCTCGGCCGACGCGGGATCCTCGGCGGCGGTCAGCACGACGCCCGACTGGTCCAGCCTCGGGTACAGGTCGAGCGGCACCTCGGCCCAGGTCCCTTGATCGCTCAGCGGGCCCGCGATGACCAGCGAGAGCGCGATGATGGCGGCGTCGGCGTTGCCCGTGCGGGCGAACTCCGCCGCCTGCGCGACGTTCTCGCCCCGCACGAGTTTGGGCCCGACGACGGAGCTGAGTCCCGCGGACTCGAGTGCCGCCATGGCCGCTCGTCCGTAGGGGGCGTGGTCAGGGTTGGCGATCGCGACCGTCCTGATCGATGGGTCGGCCAGGCCGGCGATGCCGGGATCGGACGGGGCCAGCGACGGGAACCACGTCACGAGCCGGCCGACGGCGTAGGGAAACGCGTCCTCCGGCTGGGCCAGCCCCTCGGCCACGAGGCCGTCGACGTAGGCGGAGTCGGCCGAAAGGAAGAGGTCGAACGGGGCGCCGTTGCGCAGTTGCTGGGCGAACTGTCCGGACGAGCCATACGTGACTCGCAGCACGATGCCCGGGTGCTCGACGGCTAGCAGGTCGGCCAGGCCGTCCAGGGCGAACGTCAGGTCTGAGGCGGCCGCCACCCGGACCACTGCGTCGGTCGGTTCGGCTGCAGGCGAGCCGCACCCGGCCAGGGCGAGGGCCACTGAAGCAGCAGCGAGTGCAGCACGGATCATCGGTCGAGCTCGACCACGACGTTTGTTGCCTTGATGCTCGCCGCGGCCCGGACGCCGGGCTCGAGCCTGAGTTCGTCGGCCGCCTCACGGCTCATGAGGCTCACCACCCGGTGCGGCCCTGACTGGATCTCGACGAGCGCCATCACGCCGTCGCGCTCAACCCGGGTGACGATGCCGGCGAAGCGGTTGCGGGCCGACGTTGGCACCGGTGCCGGCTGATCCACCGCCTGCTCGGCCATGAGCGCAGCAACGCTCGTGGCGTCGACCGTGCGGGGCCCGCTCCCGGCACCTGCGACGAGGCGCCCGCCCTCGATCCATCGCCGCACGGTGTCGTCGCTGACGCCGAGCATCCGGGCAGCATCCGATATCCGCAGATCAGTCATAAATCGGCAAAGTACACCGCATTTGCATAAACGGCTAGCAGGCCTGCTTCCGCTCGCGCATGGCCAGGAAGAGGGGGAAGGTGAATGCCACCGCGGTGACGAACGAACCGACGACGTACAGCGAGTACAGCCGCATCTTCAGGCGCCTGCCCTCGACGATGATGAAGACCGATGCAGCACTGGCGGTGATGAGCAGGTCGACGGACAGGGAACTCACTGCCGGGTTCGCGAACCAGGCGCCCACGAAGGAACCGGACGGCTCGAGGAAACCGCGCACATTGAAGTAAGCCGTGCCCACGAGGCCCGCGATGGCGAGCACGAGATAGACGATCATCAGGTTGCGGCTGCGCGTCGGCATCCGGCCACTCTCGCAGGTTCGCCTTGCGCCGAACCGCGTTACAGTGAAGCGAGTCCCGTGGAGGTGGTCATGTCACCGGCAGTGCTGTGGATGGCCGTCGCCTTGGTGGCCGTCGGCATCGAGGTCTTCATGGTCGACCTGACCTTCGGGCTGATCGCCGTAGGCGCGGGGGCCGCGGGCGTGGCCGCATTCGCGGGGGCGCCGCTGTGGCTGCAGGCGGTCATCGGCGTCGGAGTCTCCGTGGCCGGAATCGGCCTCGTCCGGCCCATCGCGCTTCGGCACATGCGCCGCTCCTCGCCCGAGACCCGCACCGGAGTCGATGCCCTGCCCGGCGCCACGGCGCGGGCCCTCAGCGAGGTCACGGCCGACGACGGCCGGATCTCGCTGCGCGGCGAGATCTGGTCTGCCCGGCTCGACCCCGACGTCACGTCCGTCCCCGTGGCCACGGGGACGCCGTTGGTCGTCACCCGTATTGACGGCGCCACCGCGCTCGTCTTCCCCGTCGACCCCTAGGAGCATCCATGGACGCTGTCGTACCCGCGGTCGTCGTCGGCATCGCCCTCGTGTTCGCGATCCTGCTGGTCAGCCGCACCCTGGTGATCGTCAAGCAGGCCAACACCGCGATCATCGAGCGACTGGGCCGGTACCAGCGCACGCTGTCACCCGGCCTGAGCATCCTCGTGCCGCTGATCGACCGGGTTCGCACCCGGGTGGACATGCGTGAGCAGGTCGCCTCCTTCCCGCCGCAGCCGGTGATCACCGAGGACAACCTCGTCGTGTCGATCGATACCGTCATCTACTTCCAGGTCACCGACCCGAAGGCCGCCACGTACGAGATCAACAGCTTCCTCGTCGGCATCGAGCAGTTGACGGTGACCACGCTTCGCAATGTCATCGGCTCGATGGACCTTGAGGAGGCGCTGACGTCCCGCGACCAGATCAACGGGCAGTTGCGCGGCGTGCTCGACGAGGCCACCGGGAAGTGGGGCATCCGAGTCAACCGCGTCGAGCTGAAGGCCATCGACCCGCCCAAGTCGGTGCAGGACGCCATGGAGAAGCAGCTCAAGGCCGAGCGGGAGCGCCGCGCGGCGATCCTCACCGCCGAGGGCCAGAAGCAGGCGGCGATCCTCACTGCGGAGGGTGCCAAGACGGCTGCCGTCCTGTCGGCCGAGGGCGAGGCCACGGCGACGGTCCTGCGCGCGGAGGGCGAGGCCAAGGCCCGGGTGATCGCAGCGGAGGCCGAGGCGTCGGCCGTGCAGACGATCTACGGCGGGCTGCGCGCCGCTGACCCCCAGCCCAACGAGCTCGCGCACCGCTACCTGCAGGCGATCCCTGAGGTGGCCAAGGGCGACTCCAACAAGGTGTGGATCGTGCCGGCCGAGCTGTCCGGCGCGCTGGCCCGGATCAAGGAGGGGATGTCCGGGCCAACCCCCTGACGGCCTCGCGGCGAGCCACCGCCGGCAGGGCGGGGTGCTCGTCGAGGAACTGCTGAACCAGGCCGGGGGCGAGCGGGCTGGCATCGCGCAGAGCCCAGCCGACCGCCTTGGCGACGAAGAACTCGCGGTCGTCGGAGACGTGGGCGCACATGGCCAGCAGCAGGCCGACGTCCGTCTGCTCGCCCAGGCCGCGCTGGTGCTGCACCGCGGCGCGGACCAGCCACCGGTCGCCCGAATCCAGCCAGCGCCACATGGTTCCCACCAGCCCCGGGTCGCGGGCCACCAGCGGCGTCACCGCCGCGGACCCCAGCAGGTCGACGGTGTCCCACCACGGCTTGGCCGTGAGCAGGGCCTCGACCGGGTCGGCCAGGAATGACGTGCGCAAGCGACCCGCGTGACGGGCAATAAGGTCGGCGGCTGCGTACTGGTACTCGCGTTCGGGGAGGGACCACAGCTCCAGGGCCGTCCGCGCCACCTGGGCCTCATCGGGTACTGGCAGCCCGGCCCACGCCGCCCGTTGGGCCCTGCGCCGCGGGGTGGCCGTGATGCCGAGGAAGGGCGCGACGTCCTTCATGTACGCGGCCATGGGCGCTGCCTTGTCGGCGTCGGCGAGCGGACCTAGGGCGGCGACGGTCGCCGCGGTCCACCTCGTGGGGGAGCCGGTCATGGGAAGGCCCGCATGCCCTGCTGCGCCCGCCGCGCCGCCTCGTCGGCCCGCCGCTCCCGGGTCTCCGGCCGCTTGGCCGAGTCCACCCAGCCGATCAGCTGCTTGCGCGCACTCGCCGGGAACGCGTCGAAGGCGGCCCGGCTCCGCGGGTACCGGTCGAACGCCGCCTCGAGCTCCTCAGGAGGGGAGAGGGATTCGCTGCGGTCGAGCGCCGTCCACGATCCGTCCGCAACGGCCCGATCGATCACGGCAAGCCCGGCCGGCTGCATGAGGCCGCCGGCGATCAGGCGCTCGACCCTGGCCTTGTTCGTGGCCGCCCACACGCTGCCCTTGCGACGCGGGCAGAAGTACAGGGCCGTCCGTTCGGCATCGACTGCCCGTGCGGTGGCGTCGATCCAGCCGAAGCACAGGGCCTCGCAGATCAGTTCCTCGTACGCCGGCGATGGCTTGGCGGCGGCCTTCTTGTAGGTGACGACCCACACGCCTCGCCCCGTGGCATGGTGGCCGGCCAGCCAGTCGCGCCACTCCGCCCGGTCGACGGGCTGGATGCGCGGGGCGTCGTCGAGCGCGCTCATCGCGCGGCGGGAGCCAGGCCCAGCCCCGTGGCCACGCGGCGCATCTGCTCGTCGAAATACGCCTTGCGGGCCCTCGGGCCAGACGCTACGACGTTGTGGAGGTGGCCGAACAGCTCGAAGGACACGGTGCCGAACATGGCGCTCCAGGCGGCCAGCCCGCGCAGCATCAGGTCGGCGCTGAGTGACGGGCCGAGCACGGCAAGGACCGGCTCGACCGCGGATGCCACCGGAGCGGGCACCTCGTCGGGCTCGGGTGCCCGTCCCGACCGGGTCAGGTCGACGATGATGGCAACGAGGACGTTGGGCACCCGTGACGCAGGCGCCACGGTGTCGGCGGGCGCTGCGTAGCCCGGGACTGGCGAACCGTAGATCAAGGCGTATTCGTGCGGGTTGGCCAGCGCCCACGCCCGCACGCCGTGGCAGGTGGCCATGAAGCGGCCCAGGGCGTCGGCCCTCGGCACGGCAGCCTCGGCCCTCTCGACCGCGGCGCCGAGGCTGTCATACGCGTCGACGATGAGCATCGTCAGCAGGGCGTCCCGATTGGGTACGTATCGGTAGACGGCCGACGACACCATGCCGACGTCGCGGGCCACGGCCCGCAGGGACAACGCTGTCGCTCCCTCCTCGGCGAGGCGGATGCGGGCGGCGTCGAGGATCTCGCGGGTGATCTCGGCCCGGGCCCGTTCTCGTGCCGTGCGGGGCGCGTCGACTGGGGTTGGCATGCCGACAGTCTGCCGCACTTACCAGAGCACCGGCAAGAAACAAGAGCAGTGATCTTGACAAGCCCCGGGAGCCGCATTAACGTGAGCAGTGCTCACATAACGGAGCATCAATCTCACGAGGAGTCCCATGTCAGATCTTCCTGCCGCCCCCGTCCCGGGCACCCATCTGGTCGTCGGCGCCGGCGAGGTCGGCTCGGCGGTCGCCCGCCTGCTCGCTGACGCGGGGGCGGACGTCGTGGTGGCCAGCCGGAGAGGCCGTGGCCCGGCCCATCCGCTCATCCGCACGGTGACCGTGGACGCATCGAGCGTCGATGCGCTGCTCTCCGTCGTCCCGGATGCCGTCGTGATCTACAACTGCGTGAACCCCGCGTACCACCGATGGTCAGTGGACTGGCCCCCCATGGCGACCGCCTTCCTCGCCTACGCCGAGCGCACCGGCGCCGTCCTGGCCACCGTCTCCAACCTGTACGGCTACGGCCCCGTCGACGTGCCCATGGTCGAAAACCTCCCGCTTGCCGCCACCAGCCCGAAGGCCCGGATCCGGGTGCGCATGTGGCAGGACGCCAAGGCTGCCCACGACGCTGGCCGGATCAGGGCGACCGAGGTCCGCGGCTCCGATTACGCATGCGCCGGAGACCAGAGCATGCTCGGGGACCGCGTCGTGCCCCGGGTACTGGCGGGCAAGCCGGTGCAGTTGGTGGGCGATGTCGATCAGCCGCACGCATGGACATCGCCGGTCGACACGGCCCGCCTGCTGATCACCGTCGCCGCCGATCCGCGCGGCTGGGGCCGGGCATGGCACGTACCGAGCAACCCGCCGCGGTCGCAGCGCCAGGCGGTCGAGGACCTGGCCGCCGCGGCCGGGGTGCCGCCCGTCAAGGTCTCATCCGTGCCCGCCGCGCTCATGTGGGGACTTGGGCTGGTCAACCCGCTGATCCGCGAGCTCAAGGAGACGGGCTACCAGCGCACTCGCCCCTACCTGCTGGACGACACGGCCGCGCGGACGACCTTCGGCCTGATGCCCACGCCGTGGGATGCGGTGCTCAGGGGCATCGTCGCCGTATACCGGGAGCCCGTGCTCGCCTGACCGGCCAGCGCGGACCCGTCATCGGCACCGACCAGGGCGGAAAATGAAGGTGCCGCCCTTGGCGGAGCCTCCGGTCCGCCCGGCGAAGGTGGGGTGAGGGTCATGAAGCGTTCTGTGATCGGGTTCGTCGCGGTTGCCGCATTCGCGGCCGCGTCACTCGTGGTACCGGCGTCGGCCGGTGGCGTGCAACCGGA
The DNA here is from genome assembly GCA_030645615.1 of Actinomycetota bacterium. Classification (GTDB taxonomy): domain Bacteria; phylum Actinomycetota; class Actinomycetes; order S36-B12; family S36-B12; genus UBA10649. The sequence goes on from JAUSNB010000057.1 coordinate 119,222, forward strand.
GCCGTCCCCCGCTCAGCAGTGCGTCGTCCCTAGCGGGCTGAGAGGTCAGCCGGTTCAGGTCGCCCGGACACAGCTGGCACGGTCGGGCTGCCGCAATATTGTCGTGCGGGCACGGTGCGAGGACGTGTCCCAATTCGGCCTAGTGGTGGACGTAAGGCCAGGCCCAGGTCGTTACCCGGCCAGCAAGCGGGTGACCCTCTGGAAGGGGATCCGGCAGACAGCCGATGGCCAGACCTGCGGAGAGCTCCCGGATTCGGATGCCGACCAAGGCTCGACACCCGGTGTCTCTGTCTATGACGGCCTCTACCACGGCCAATTCGCGATCTCCGGGTCCACCAGCCCGTCGATGGCCAATGCCGGGCCCTACACGCTGACGTTCACTGTCAGTGGCGGTCGGATCTCCGGCGATATTGACGGAACGGTGTCGGGCAACGGACTCGCAGCGGAGATTGTTTCCGTGGAGGGATTGCCCTGCCGGGCACCGAACGGCCTGCAGTTCACCCAACAGGGAACGGTCAGCGGCGCGGTGGAATGCAGCCTTGGGGCAACGACGGTCTGGGGTAACGTGACGGGCAACAGGTAGTGTTCCGCGCATCGCGACGAGGTGACGGTTGGTGAGGCCGGTGCGCGCGGTTGCAGCCGCTCTGGCTGTGGTACTCCTTGCCGCCTTATCGGCGGCAGTTGTGCCAGCTTCCGCGTCCGTCGCCACCCACCATGGGCCGCGCTGCTTCGCCGGTGATGTCCGGGGCGTGGCCGTCGCGCAGGCACGCAGGAACCTGGTGTCGTTCGGCTGCCGGCACGGAACAGCGAGGGATGGCCACCACTACGTGATCAGGACCCGCTGCGTCGCGGCCACCCGGCGGGGCACCGTCGTGGCGCAGCGGCCGGTCGACGTCCTGCTGAAGAAGAGGCAGCGCCTCATCCTCTTCGTGGGCGTGGCAGGGACGTCCGAGGGCTGCCCAGCGGACACCGATCCATACAGCGTTACCGGGGCATTCGACGGCCCCTACCTTGGATCCTTCACGTCAACGTCAACGCCGTCGACGGTCCTTCCCGCTGGTTCGGTCTTCCCTTCCCTGTCGTTCGCAGTCGCCTACGGTGCGATCAGCGGGGACGTCACGGGGACCCTGAACGGCCTGGGAGTGAGCACCGACGCCGTGATCACCATCGATGGCCGCGCGTGCCGTCCGGTGAGCGAGCTGCTCTTCGTCGCCAGTGCGAGTGGTCCAGCCGTCGTGAGCGGCGACATGACGTGCAGCGGCGAGCCCGCGCTGACCGGCACCTTCGACGCCGCCAAGCAGTAGCCCCGTTCAGCACCGCTTCGTGGCATAGCCGGGTCGACACTGGTGGTGACCGCCGCGGCGGCGCCACCTCGGTCCCGCCGGGCAGGAGGCGAGGTGTGCCATGGCCGGCCAACGACAGGTGTTTCGAATTCTCGCGGTCGCTTCCATGATTGCGGCCCTTTCCCTCGGCAGTGGTGCCGGTGCCGGGGCCGTCGTCTCCGCGGAGCCGGGTCCGGAGCGTGCTGGGACGTGCACGGTCCCTTCCGCGAAAGACCTGCAAGGGAAGAAACTCCACGTCGCCAAGAAGATCATCCGCGACGCCGGCTGCCGGGGCATCATCATTGTCCGCAACAAGTGCAAGCCGGTGAAGTATTTCGGCCTGGTCGTCGATCCCTCCCCGAAACCACGGGGGATAGTGTCCGTCAACCATCGCATCACCCTGTGGCGTGGCATCCGGCAGACAGCCGACGGCATGATCTGCGGGGAACTCCCGGACAACACGCCCGTTGAGCCCGTTGTCGACATCAGCGTCTACGACGGCGTCTACAACGGCATGTGGAAGCCACCCAACCGCGAGTACCGGCTGCTCTTCACCGTCAGTGACGGGCTGATCTCCCGCGACGTGCAAGGGATCATCGGTCCCGATGGCGTGACCACCGCGCTGACGAGCGTCTTGACGCTGCCCTGCTCCTCCACCGCGGGCCTGACCTTCACGGAGAGCGGGCAGGTGTCGGGCGACGTCGTATGCAGCCTCGGGGGCACGACGATGGCAGGCCCAGTAGTGGCCCAACGCAACTGACGGATTTCGCCCTGAGCGATTCCCTCGGGGTACCGGGTGTCGGGCAGGTCATTTAGTGTTCCCGCATGACCGATGACCTTGCCGTCTCGATCGAGGGCCTCGTCCGTCACTTCGGTGACGTCGTGGCCCTCGACGGTGTCGACCTGACCGTTCCGCGCGGGCAGGTCGTCGGCCTGCTCGGCCCCAACGGCGCCGGCAAGACCACGACCGTGCGGATCCTGTCGACGCTGCTGCAGCCCACTGCGGGGATCGCCCGGGTGGCCGGCTTCGACGTCACCAAGAAGCCCGACGAGGTCCGTCGCGCGATCGGCCTCACCGGCCAGTATGCGGCGGTCGACGAGTACCTCACCGGCCGCGAGAACCTGCGCATGTTCGGGGACCTCTACCACCTCGCCCCGTCGTACGTGAAGCAGCGGACGGCCGAGCTGCTGGACTGGTTCGACCTCACCGACGCTGCCGACCGCCCCGCGCGCACCTACTCCGGCGGCATGCGCCGGCGCCTCGACCTGGCCGCGAGCCTCATCGCCCGGCCGAGCATCCTGTTCCTCGACGAGCCCACCACCGGCCTGGACCCGAGATCGCGGCTGGCCATGTGGGGGGTCATCCAGAACTTGGTCGACGAGGGCACGACGGTGCTGCTCACGACCCAGTACCTCGAGGAGGCCGATCAGCTCGCGCAGGACATCGTGGTCATCGACCACGGCCGGGTCATCGCCCACGGCACGGCGGAGGCGCTGAAGGACCAGATCGGCGGCGACCGCATCGAGATCTCGGTCAGCGACCCCGCCCGCATCGGCCGCGCGGCCGAGGTGCTGCGGCCCATCGGCCACGGTGATCCCGTCGTCGACGACGCCCGGCTGCTCATGCCCGTGTCCGGTGGCTCCACGGTCCTCGTCGATGCGGTGCGCCTCCTCGACGCGGAAGGCATCGAGGTGTCCGACATCGTGCTGCGCCGGCCGACGCTTGATGACGTGTTCCTGTCGCTCACCGGCCATGCGGCCGAGGAAGAGCCAGCGGTAACGCCGGCCGGCCGCCGGGGCCGGCGCGAGAAGAAGGAGGCCACGGAATGAGCACGTTGTCGACCGCGCTTCCGCAGGTTCGGCGGCGACCGCTGTGGGGGTGGACGATCCAGGACGGCCTGGTGGTCACCCGGCGCAACCTGATCCAGACGGTCCGCGTGCCCGAGTTGCTGTTCTTCTCGCTCGTCCAGCCGGTGATCTTCGTCCTGCTCTTCGCCTACGTGTTCGGCGGCGCGATCCCCATCCCCGGCGATGCCTCGGCCGATGCCTACCGCCAGTACCTGATGCCCGGGATCTTCGGGCAGACCGTCGCCTTCGCGGCCGCGTCGAGCACGGTGGGCCTCGCCGAGGACATGCACAAGGGCCTGATCGACCGCTTCCGGGCGCTGCCGATGTCACCCCCGGCCGTGCTGATGGGACGGACGTTCGCCGACGCCGTCCGGCAGGTCCTCGTGCTGTTTGTCCTGAGCGTCACGGGGTACCTCGTCGGCTGGCGGATCGACAACGGGCTGCTCAACGCGATCTGGGCGTACGCCCTGCTGCTGCTCTTCGCCTATACGGTCGCGTGGATCGGATCCTGGATCGGCCTCTACATGCCCAACCCCGAGACGGCCAACACCGCGGGGCTGGTGTGGCTGTTCCCGCTGACCTTCCTCTCCAACGCCTTCGTCCCGATCAACTCGCTGCCGGGCGCCCTGCAGGCGGTTGCCGCGTGGAACCCGATCTCGGCGCTCGTGCTGGCCTGCCGAGAGCTCTTCGGCAACCCGACCGGCATCCAGCCGGACTACTGGCCGCTGCAGCATCCCCAGCTCTACACCTTGATCTCCTGCACAGTGCTGATCGCGGTGTTCGCCACGCTGTCCGTGCGGCGGTACCGTCGCACGACCAGCCGGTAGTCAATAACGCACCCGGCCGATGAGTGAGCACCGGCATGAGCGTGTCATCGGGGCGCGCCATGCCGTAACGCCGCTGGAGTTGTTCTTCGACCTGGTCTTCGTGTTCGCTCTCACCCAGGTCACGACGTTGCTGGCCGACGACCTCACCTGGCTGGGAATGCTCCGTGCCTTCGCCGTCCTCGCTGTCATCTGGTGGGCGTGGGCAGGTTTCGCGTGGCTCACGAACTCGATCGGTATCGACGATGACGTTGCGTCACGCTTGGTGATGCTCGTCGCGATGGCAGCGATGCTCGTCGCCGGGCTTGCCGCACCCGGTGCCTTCGGTGCCTATTCGATCCTGTTCGGGGCGGCCTACCTTGTCGTGCGCATGCTCCATATCGCGCTCTACGCCGTTTCGACCCGGTCGGACCCGGATGTCTTCGGTGCCGTGGCGCGGCTGGCTCCCGGGATGGTGACGGCTCCGTTGCTCATCTTCGCCGCGGGCTTCCTCCCCGAGGGTCCCTGGCGCGCAGGCCTCTGGCTCGCAGCGATCGTCATCGACTTCGGGTCGCCGCTCATCGCCGGGTCGCAAGGATGGAAGATCGACCCGGGGCACTTCGCGGAACGGCATGGCCTGGTCATCATCATCGCGCTGGGTGAGTCGCTGGTCGCCCTCGGCCTGAGCGCCGCAGGCGAGGAACTGACGGCAGGAGTGATCGTCGCTGCCTCGCTCGGCGTCATCGTCGTGTCAGCCATGTGGTGGCTCTACTTCGACGTCGTTGCCCTGGCCGCCGAGCGCATGCTGGCGTCGCTGAGCGGGCGCGCACAGGCAGCGATGGCGCGTGACTCGTACAGCTACCTGCACCTGTTCATGGTGTTCGGCATCATCCTGGTGGCGCTGGGACTGAAGAAGACCCTGCTGGACATCGAGGCTCCGCTCAAGTCGGTCGCCCTCGTTGCTCTGTACGGCGGCATGGCGCTGTACCTGCTCGCGCATGTGGCGTTCCGGCTCCGAAACATGGGGTCGCTCAACATCCAGCGTCTCGTCGTCGCCGCGCTGCTGATTGCAGCGATCCCGATCGGCCTGGCGATCCCGTCCATCACGGCACTGGCGCTGGCCACGGTGTTGGTGATCAGTCTGGTGGTGTTCGAGGGGATCCGCTTCCGCTCCGCTCGGCACGCCATCCGGCACCATCCGCCGGCGCAATAGGTCGCGGGCCGCTAGACGGTATGACGAGGCTGGGGCCTCACTCGCAAATGGACGTGGGTTGCCGTCAGGCTCTCGCCTGACAGGTAGAGCCACAGTTGTGAGGAGGCCCCAGTGGAGTATCAGCGTACGAGTGTCGGGCTGGATGTGCACGC
>JAUSNB010000004.1 GCA_030645615.1 Actinomycetota bacterium
GGCGATTCCGCGCGGAATCGCCGCAGCAACTGCCCACTCGCGAAGGGGGGTGGGGTTAGGAGCGGACCCGGCTCGAGGTCGGGTCGTAGGGCGCGGTTCGGCTGACCCTGGCGGCGACGATGCGCCCGCTGACGTTGATGCTCCACTCGCCGGTGTCGAGATAGTCAAGGCCGACCGCTCCGCCTTCGGGCAGCCAGGCATAGGCCAGCCCGACGCAGGCGCCAATGGTCGTCCCGTAAGCCGCCGAGGTCACCTGACCCGAGGCGGCACCATCGCGCAGCAGCAGTTCGCCGCCCCACATCATCTCGTCCGGGTCGTCGAGGACGAAGGACACCAGTCGTCGGGGCACGCCGGCCGCCCGGGCTGACTCGACCGCCTCGCGGCCGAGGAACGGCAGGCCCGTCTTCAGCTTCGTGGCGAAGAGCAGGCCGGCCTCCACCGGGTTGCAGTCCGGGTTCAGCTCCGGTCCGAAGGCGCGGTACCCCTTCTCCAGGCGCAGTGCGTTGATCGCGTAGTAGCCGGCATCGTGCAGTCCCATGGGCTGCCCGGCATCGTGCAGCAGTGTGAACACCGAGACCGCGAACTCCGCGGGGATGTACAGCTCCCAGCCAAGCTCGCCGACGTAGGTGATCCGGGTGGCGCGGACCGTGCAGTAGCCGAGGTCGACCTCGCGACTCGTCCCGAACGGGAACGCCGCGTCCGAGAAGTCGTCCCGGGAGACGGACTGCAGCAGGTCACGGGACCGCGGTCCCATGACGCCGAGCACGGCCAAGGATCCGGTCACGTCCGTCACGCTCACGTGCTGTTCGTCGGTCGCGTGCCGGGCGATCCAGTCCCGGTCGCGCACTGGCGAGCCGGCGCTCGTGACCCACAGGTACTGGTCGTGGGCCAGTCGCGTGAGCGTGACATCAGCCTCATAGGTGCCGCGGGCGTTCAGCACCCCTGTGTAGACGGTGCGGCCGACTGGTACGTCGACGTCATTGGTGCAGAGCCACTGGAGGAGGCTCTCGGCGTCGCGGCCTTGCACGAGCAGCTTTCCGAACGAAGTCTGGTCGTACAGCGCCACGTTCTCGCGCGTCGCGCGCTGCTCGGTGTCCACCCAGGGGATCCAGCCTGGCTTACCCCACGAGTAGTCGACGGCAGGAGTCGTGCCCGCGGGCGCGAAGAAGTTCGGGCGTTCCCAGCCCATCCGAGATCCGAACGCCGCGCCGCCCTGCTCCACGAGGTGATGGACCGGGGAGCGGCGGAACGGACGGGCAGTCTGGAACTCCCGGTTCGGCCAAGGGACGGCATAGTGCAGGCCCAGGACCTCGCCCACGCGGTCGTGCAGCCACGCCGTGTTGCCGTTGAAGGGGGCGAAGCGGCGGATGTCGACGCCGACCAGGTCGGACGGTGGCTCACCGCCCACGATCCACTGGGCCAGTGCCCGCCCCGCGCCACCCGCGGACGCGATGCCCACGGAGTTGAACCCGGCCGCCACGAAGAAGTTCCGCACCTCGGGAGCCTCGCCGAGGATGAACTGGTTATCGGGAGTGAAGCTCTCCGGGCCGTTGTAGAACTTCTTGATACCGGTCTGCTGCAGCACGGGGACCCGGTGGAGGGCGCTCTCCATGAGGATCTCGAAATGGTCCCAGTCCTCGTCGAGCAACTGGAACTCGAACGGATGCGGGATCCGGTCGGGGGCGACCCACGGCTTGGCGACGGGCTCGAATCCGCCGACGACGAGGCCGCCGACCTCCTCCTTCATGTAGGTGTAGCCGTCCGGGTCACGCAGGATCGGCATCATGCGGTCGACGCCGTCGATGTGCTCGGTGACGACGTAGAAGTGCTCCGCGGAATGCAGCGGAACGGTCACTCCGACCATCGCTGCCACGGCCTTGGCCCACTGCCCCGCGCAGTTCACGACGATGTCCGCCTCGATGTCACCCTGGTCGGTCCGCACTCCGGTGACCGCGCCACCGGCCATGAGCACGTCGAGCACGCGGGTGCGCTCGAGGATCCGGGCTCCGTGCATCCTGGCCCCCTTCGCCAGGGACTGGGTGACGTCAGTGGGGTTGGCGGTGGCGTCGCGGGGCAGCCAGATCGCGCCTTGCAGATCGGCGACCTCAAGGATCGGGCAACGGTCACGTGCCTCGGCCGGCGTGAGGATCTCGCACTCGAGGTTGTACGCCGCGGCCGCGGCTGCGGTGCGACGCAACTGCACCATGCGGTCAGGCGTCCGCGCCACCGTGAGCCCGCCGCAGGCCTTGTATCCGGTCGACAGCCCGGTCTCGGCCTCCAGCGACTGGTAGAGGGCGGCGGAGTACTGGACCAGTCGCGTGCCGCTCTCGGTCGCACGCAACTGCCCGACCAGGCCGGCGGCATGCCACGTCGTCCCCGACGAGAGTTGTCCCTGCTCGAGCAGTACGACGTCCGTCATCCCGAGATGGGTCAGGTGGTACGCGACGCTCGCGCCGACGATCCCACCGCCGATGATGACGACCTGTGCCCGGTCCGGGAGGGTGCTCACGAGCCCCCGGTCAGGTTTGAACTGACGACCTACCGCTTACAAGGCGGTTGCTCTACCACTGAGCTACAGGGGCGGGTGCGGACGTCCTGCACCGACAATCGTCCGCACCGCACAATCTAGCTACACGTCCAGCGTGACGACGGGGATCGGTGCGGCGGGTCGGTGCAGGCCCTGGCTGCCAGACCACGACGGTCAGCAGTCGGGTCGAAGGACCCTAGCCGCAGGTAGTCACGGGTGCTGTCGTGGAGGGAGCCGACAGTGGGGGAGCGGTCAGGACCCGCCAGGCGGAAGGGACAGTGGTGACCACTGAGTTGCCCGGTCGCACCCACCACGAGCGCCCGGTCCACGAGACGGTCCTGTTCCTGGAGACCGATGCCGATCGAGGGTTGACCGGTCACGAGGCGGCAAGGCGCCTTGAGCGCTTCGGCCCCAACGTCCTGCCTCCGAATGCCCGGCATGGCCCGCTGGTGCGGTTCCTGCTGCAGTTCCACAATCCACTCGTCTACGTGCTGCTGGGCGCCGCTCTCGTCACGCTGTCGATCGGGCACCTCGTCGACACGGCGGTCATCCTCGGGGTCGTCGTCGTCAATGCCGGCCTCGGCTACGTTCAGGAGCGCCGGGCCGGCGAGGCACTTGAGGGGCTGGCCGAGTACACGAGGACGCAGTCGACCGTGGTGCGGGACGGCCGCCCGCAGCGCGCCGACTCCCGAGACCTGGTGCCGGGGGATGTCGTCCTGCTTACGGCCGGCGAGAAGGTCCCGGCAGATGTGCGCCTGACGGCGGCCCGGGGTCTGCGAATCGACGAGTCTGCGCTGACGGGCGAATCCGTGCCGGTCGACAAGCTCGACGCGCTTGTGCCCGCGGCCGCATCCCTGGGCGACCGCTCGAACATGGCCTACTCGAGCACGTTGGTGACGGCCGGAAGCGGCCGCGGCATCGTGGTGGGCACCGGGGTGGAGACGGAGATCGGCCGGATCCACCAGCTGGTCGGCCAGGCGACTGGTGTCCAGACCCCGCTGACCCGCAAGCTGACGGTGTTCAGCCAGTGGCTCACAGCCGTGATCCTCCTGCTGGCAGCCCTCACGTTCATGGTCGGCATCGCCCGGGGGGAGAGTGCCGCGGACATGGTCACGGCCGCGGTGGCCCTGGCCGTGGGAGCGATCCCCGAGGGGCTGCCGGCCGCTGTCACCATCACGCTCGCGATCGGGGTCTCGAGGATGGCCCGGCGGAACGCGGTCATAAGGCGGCTACCCGCCGCTGAGACGCTCGGCAGCACCACGGTCATCTGCACCGACAAGACCGGCACCCTGACCCAGAATCGCATGACGGTGCGGCAGGTATATGCCGGCGGCCAGGTGCGCGAGGTCCCGAGCGCTGCGAGCGACGTGGTGACCGACTGCCTCGTGGCGGGCGTTCTCTGCAACGACGCCGCCCTTGCTTCCGCCAGCGGCGGGCAGCCCGTGGGCGATCCCACTGAGGTCGCCCTGCTGGCTGCGGCCGGCGCCCAGGGCATCCATGCCGAGGAGTGGACCGCGAAGTGGCCCCGCATCGACGAGATCCCGTTCGACTCCGACCGTCGCTTCATGGCCACCCTCCATGAGATCCCCGATGCGGCCGCCAACGTCGTCGTGGTCAAGGGCGCGACCGAGGAGGTCCTCGGACTGTGCGCGCGCCAGCGCAGTGAAGCCGGCCGGGATGAGCCGCTGGACCGTGCTGCCGTGGAGGGGCCCCTGGCCGATTTCGGCGATCGGGCGCTGCGGGTCATCGCGTTCGCGTCTGGGCCGGCTCCCAAGGCCTGGTCCTTCCAGGGCGAGCGGCTGCCGGATTCGCCCCTGACGTTCCTGGGCCTGCAGGCGATGGAGGACCCGCCCAGGCCTGAGTCGATCCGGGCGGTCGCCGCGTGCCATCGTGCCGGCATAGCCGTGAAGATGATCACCGGCGACCACGCCCGCACTGCGCAGGCGATCGCCCGCCAGATCGGCCTGGGTCACGCGGCCCATCGCGACCCGACCGTCATGACCGGCGACCAGATGGCCGAACTCGGAATCGATCGCCTCGCGGAGCGGATCGCGGATGTGGACGTGTTTGCGCGGGTCTCCGCCGAGCAGAAGCTGCGATTGGTCGAGGCACTGCAGTACACGGGGCACGTCGTGGCCATGACGGGCGACGGGATCAACGATGCGCCTGCCTTGAAGCAGGCGGACATCGGCATCGCCATGGGGCAGGGCGGGACGGAAGTCGCCAAGGAGGCGGCCGCGATGGTGCTGGTCGATGACAACTTCGCCTCGATCGAGGCGGCCGTCGAGGAGGGCCGCAGTGTCTTCGACAACCTGACGAAGTTCGTCGCGTGGACGCTGCCCACCAACTTGGGGGAGGGATTGGTGGTCCTGGCCGCGATCGTCACCGGCGCTGCTCTCCCGATCATCCCCGTGCAGATCCTCTGGATCAACATGACGACCGCAGTCGCCCTTGGTCTCATGCTCGCCTTCGAGCCAGCCGAGGACGGAATCATGGACCGGCCCCCGCGCCCACCCCGGCAGCCGATCTTGACCGCCACCTTGGTGCGCCGGATCCTCCTGGTTGGCGCACTCATGCTCGTGGGTGCCTTCGGTGCGTTCGAACTGACGCTCGCAGCAGGCGGGAGCATCGAGTCGGCCCGGACCGTCGCGGTCAACGCATTCGTTGCCATGGAGATCGGCTACCTGTTCAACTGCCGCGCACTGGACCGCTCGGTTCTGAGCGTCGGGCTGTTCAGCAACCGGCTCCTGCTGGCCGGGGTGGCCGTCACCGTGATCCTGCAATTGGCGTTCACGTACGCCCCCTTCATGAATGTGGCGTTCCAGACCGAGCCGATCCCGGCGATGGCCTGGGCTCCGGTCTTGGCACTCGGCGCCGCGGTTTACGCGATCGTTGGGCTTGAGAAGTGGTTCACCGCCCGGCTGCGCCGCCGTGGCATGGTTGCCCGGAACTCCCTCGCAATCGCCAGGGATTCCAGCACAATCGTGCCGCTCTGACGACACGTGACGGAGGCAATCGATGAGCAGTCCCGTCGATGAGTACGTGGCGAGCGTCCCCGCGCCGGCGCAGTCTGCCTTTGCCGAGATCCGGCGGATCATCCATGAGGCGCTGCCCGGATGCGTCGAGAAGGTGTCCTACGGGATCCTCGGCTTCACCATCGACGGCAAGGCCGTCGCCTACGCGGGTGGCTACAAGGAGTTCGTCTCCATGTACCCGGTGCCTGAGCTGGCCGGACCCGAGGGTGACCTGCTGGCGAAGTACCGGGCCGGGAAGGGCACCATGCGGTTCCCGCTTGGCGAGCCGCTTCCCGAGGGGTTGATCCGGGCGGCCGCCCTCGCCCTCGCCAGCCGGCGCTGAGGCTCAACGCCCCGGTGCCGCCCGGCGGCGCGCGTCAGGAGTAGTCGACCGAGGTGTAGGGAGCGGCCTTGGTCGACAGGATGTAGCGCGAGGCGCTGAAGGGCCACTGGGAGACGACCTTGCCCGTGCCCGACTTGAAGTAGCTGCTTGTCCGGGCCCAGACCGTCTTGGCGAGCTGCGCCTGGAGCCGGGTGTTGTAGCGGCGATATGCCTCCGGCTTGACCGAGACGGCGGACTGGTGCTTGGCGCGAACGTGGTTGAGCACCTTGGCGATGAACCCGGCCTGTGCCTGGTAGAAGGAGACCAGGGGAACCGCGTTGGTGTTCGGGCCGTACATCATGAAGAAGTTCGGGAAGCCCGGGACCATGAGGCCGAGGAAGGCGTCCGGTTCGCCCTCCCAAGCCTCGTGCAGGTCCTGTCCACCCTCACCCGTCACCGTGAACGTGCTCAAGTAGTTGGCTGCGTCGAAGCCGGTGGCGAGGACCACGACGTCGAAGTCGTGCTTCTCGCCCGCCGCGTCCACGACCCCGGCCGACGTCAGTTCCGTGACCGCGTGCGGGACGAGCGTCACCTTGGGGCTCTTGAGGCACTGGTAGTAGGTATCGCTGATGACCGTGCGGCGTCCCTCGAAGGGGAACTCCGGAGTGACGAGCGGGATCAGGTCCGGGCGATCGGCGAGGCTCGACTGCAGGTACTCCAGGGCCTGCGCGCGACGCATCTGGTTGGCTCGCCCATCGAGCCGGGCGTGCTGGGAGTTCCGCTGGCGCAGGTCGTACCCGACGTAGAGCCTCAGCCGCTTCCAGTAGTACACCGGGGCCAGTCGGCTCCAGCGGCGCTCGGACTCGCTGAACTCGCGGCTGTTCTTCGGCAGGATCCAGTTGGGCTCGAGCTGGAAGATCGTCAGGTGCGCGGCCTCGCGCTCGGCCACCTCGACCACCTGGACGGCGGAGGAGCCGGTGCCGACGACGGCAACGGACTTGCCCTCCATGCTGAGGCCGTCCGGCCAGGTCGACGTGTGGCACAGCGCGCCCTCGTAGGCCACGTCGCCTCGGGCGAAGGGGGGCACGAGCGGGATGTTGAGGAAGCCGACCGCGCTGATGACGGCATCGAAGAGCTCGGGATCGGACCCGGCCGACGTGGACACGGAGTAGGCCCGGTCCAGCTCGGACCACTCAGCCGACACGACCCGGGTGCCGAGGCGGACGTGCTCGAGAATGCCCCACGTGCGCGCCACCCGATCGAGGTACTCCTGCAGCTCGTACCACCACGCGTAGACGCGGGTCCAGTCGTTCCGCTCGTACGAGAACGAGTAGATGTGGGACTCCAGGTCGACCTCTGCCCCCGGATAGCGGTTCTTCCACCACGTGCCGCCGATGCCGTCCGAGTCCTCGAACATGACGTAGTCGGTGATCCCCCGGCGGGTGAGTGCGACAGCGGCCGCGATGCCGCTGAACCCGGCACCGATGATCGCCACGCGCATGCGGTCCGGCTCGCCCTTGGTCACGGCAGCTCCCCTCCCGAGTCGGGGCGAGCTGCCCCGCGAATAAAGGCCTAGTATTTGAGCCAATTAACCCGGTGTCAACTACTGGGGCGCTAGCATCGAGGGCATTCGTCCCGTTGACTGAGGAGAGCACGTGTCGCAGCCGGTCGGAGTCCCGCCCTTCCGAAACCACCTACCCGTCCGGATCCACTTCGGCGACGGCATCAGCGGCATGCTGCCCGATCTGCTCAAGGCGGAGGGAGTGGATCGGGCCGCCCTCATCATCGATGACGGGCTACCCGGATTCAATCCACCAGCGGCCGACATCATCGCGGCGGTGGAGGCTGCCGGGATCATCCTGGCCCGCTACGACAAGCCGGCTGGCGAGCCGACCGTGGCGATGATCGATGCCGCGACGGTCGTCGTGGCCGGTTCGGGCGCGCAGGCCGTCATCGCGCTAGGCGGTGGCTCGGTGATCGACACGGCGAAGGCCGCGCGCCTGTGCGCCCAGCTCGGCACCGACTTCCGCGGCTTCCTCGCCTCGGACCGCCAGTACCCGCAGCCGGACGTGTTGCTCTTCGCGCTTCCCACGACGGCCGGCACGGGCTCGGAGGTGTCGGGAGGTGCCGTGGTCTCGGATCCCGAGGCCGGCACGAAGTCGGGCATCGCCAACCCCCTGCTCCGGGCGCAGTACGCCCTCGTCGACCCGGTCCTCACCCACACCTCCCCACCGGCGACGACGTCGTACGCAGGCGTCGACGCCCTGGCGCAGGCGATCGCGGGCATGATCGCCCGATCGCGGACGCCGATCGGAGACGCGATCGCTCTCGAGGCGGTGCGCCTGATCAGCCGCTCGCTGGTCGCCGCCCACCGGGACGGGAGCAACGCCGCGGCCAGGTCCGACATGGCCTGCGGCAGCATGATGGCCGGGCTCACGATGAACATCTCGGACTGCACGGCCGAGCACTCGCTGGGTCAGGCCATCGGCGGCATGTTCCACGTCCCGCACGGGCTGACCATCGGACTGGTGCTCGAGCAGACCCTCGACCGCGAGCGCGCCCACGTGCCAGAGCAGCTGGAGCGGGTCGCCGACGCGATGGGGGCCCCGCCCGGAGGGCCAGCGGACGGCAGTCGCGCGGTCGAGGCGGTCCGCCGCCTCCTCGCGGAACTGGACTTCCCGGTCTTCGGGAGCCTCGGCGTCACCGACGCCCAGCTGGACGAGCTCACGGCGCTGGCGCTGGACGACTACTTCATCACCGAGTCGCCGCATCCCTGGGCAGCCGAGGAAGTCCGGGCGGCCTTCGCTGCGTCTCTTGCGGTGACGGGCCGATGAGCGCCGACAACGGGGGTGCGACCGAGGTCCTCGACGCCGTCGTCGTGGGTGCCGGATTCTCGGGCCTGTACATGCTCATCCGGCTGCGTGAGCTGGGCCTGCGGTGCACCGTCATCGAGAAGGGCGACGACGTCGGCGGCACCTGGTACTGGAACCGCTACCCCGGGGCCCGCTGCGACATCGACAGCGTGGACTACTGCTACTCCTTCTCGCCGAAGCTGCTCCAGGAATGGCGGTGGACCGAGCGCTTCGCCACCCAGCCGGAGATCCTGCGTTACCTGGAGTTCGTGGCCGACACTTTCGACCTGCGGCGCGATATCCGCTTCTCGACCACCGTCACGGCAGCCGACTTCGACGATGAAAGCGGCACCTGGCTGGTGCGTACGTCGGACGGACATCTGCTGCGTGCCCGGTACGTCGTGATGGCGGTCGGCAACCTCTCCGAGCCGAAGCGTCCGGACATCCCCGGCGTGGACACGTTCGCCGGCGATGCCTTCCACACCGCCCAGTGGCCCAAGGAAGGAGTCGACTTCACGGGTCGACGCGTCGGCGTCATCGGAACGGGGTCGACGGGGATCCAAGCCATCCCGCTCATCGCCGAGCAGGCCGAGCATCTCTACGTCTTCCAGCGCACGCCGAACTACAGCATGCCGGCACGCAATGCCCCGCTCGAGCCACAGTACGTCGAGGACGTCCTCGCGACCTTCGACGAGCGCCGCGAACTGAGCAGGCGGTCGGATGCCGGGACGCCGTTCCCGCCAGCATCGAAGGGCACCTTCGAGGTGTCCGACGAGGAGCGCGAGGCCATGTTCGAGGAGGGCTGGCGGCGGGGTGGCATCAATGCGCTGTCGTATGCCTTCACCGACTTCTTCACTGACGTGAGGGCGAACGAGGTGGCGCAGGAGTTCGCCCGGCGCAAGATCCGTGAGCTTGTGCAGGACGCGCAGACGGCCGAGTCGCTGCTGCCCTCGCACCACATCGGCACGAAGCGCACGTGCGTCGATACCAACTACTTCGCCACCTACAACCGGGACAACGTCGCCCTCGTCGACCTGCGCAGGGAGCCGATCGAGGAGATCACCGAGGGCGGGGTCCGGACAGCCAGTCGCGACATCGCGCTCGACTGCCTCGTGTATGCGGTCGGCTTCGATGCGATGACCGGGGCCATTACTGCGATCGACATCGCGGGCCGCGGGGACCGGACGCTGCGGGAGGCCTGGGCTGACGGTCCGGCGACCTACCTCGGCCTCATGGTCGCGGACTTCCCCAACATGTTCCTCGTAACGGGTCCAGGCAGCCCCGGTGTGCTCAGCAACATGGTGGTGTCCATCGAGCAACACGTGGATTGGATTGCCGAGACAATCGGCTACTTGGAGGCCGAGGGCTTAGCCACCATCGAGGCCTCCCCCGTTGCGCAGGACCAGTGGGTGGCCCACGTCAACGACCTGGCCAACGCCACCCTCTACCCGCAGGCGGCATCCTGGTACCTGGGTGCGAACATCCCCGGCAAGGCACGCGTCTTCATGCCCTACGTCAACGGTTGTGGCAACTACCGGAGTGAGTGCGAGGCTGTCGTCCGCGACGGCTACCGCGGCTTCGCCCTGACCGCTGCAGCGTCCGCCCGCACCTGAGAGGACCGACATACCCATGGCCAACGCCAACCCTTCGGAGCACGAGGCCCTGCTCCGCGACCTTCACGACCGAGGGGTGACCACCGTGGTGCTCGGGGGCACCGACACCCACGGTGTCATGCGGGGCAAGCGCATCCCCGTCAACCAGCTCGAGCGCATCCTGGCCGACGGCATGGCGCTGTGCGATGTCTTCTGGGTCATGCACGTGGACGAGTCGGACCTCGTCCAGCGCCCGGTCGGGCACGACGGGTACTTCCCCACCGAGCGCAACGGCTATCCGGACATCCTGGGCCTGCCCGACGTCAGCACGGCGCGGATCGTCCCCTGGCATGACGACACGGTCCTCATGCTGTGCGACTGGAGCCTGCCCCATCATGCGGGTCCGGTGCCGATCGACCCTCGCCACGTGCTGCGCCGGGTGATCGAGCGTGGTCATGCGATGGGGCTCGAGGCGTTCAGCGCGCTCGAGCTCGAGTTCTACCTCCTCCAGGAGACCCCGGACTCGATCGTCGACCTTCACCCCTGGGAGTTGACGCCCCTGCAGGCCCGGCCCAGCACCTACGGGGTCGTGCTGGGGTCGCGCCAGGAGCCGATCGCCCGGCAGATCCGCGAGCGCATGCTCGAGTACGGCCTGCCCATCGAGGCCTGCAACCCCGAGACCGGTCCCGGCCAGTTCGAGATCAACCTCAGGTACGACCAGGCGCTGGCCGCGGCCGACCACGCCTTCCTGTTCAAGAGCGGCGTCAAGGAGCTGGCTGCCCAGAACGGCCTGCTCGCCACCTTCATGGCCAAGCCCAATGCGGAGTGGGCCGGCAACTCGTGCCACATCCACCTGAGCCTGCGCGGCCTCGACGGCTCCGCCGTCTTCTACGACGAGGGCCAGCCGCACGGCATATCACCGACGATGCGCCAGTTCATCGCCGGCAGTCTCGCGGTCATGCCGGAGTTCACGGCCCTGCTCGCGCCCAACCCGAACTCCTACCGTCGCTATCGGCCTTACTCGTGGGCAGGCACGACCGCGACGTGGGGGATCGACAACCGCTCGGCCGGGCTGCGCGTCGTCTGCGAGGGCGCGTCGGGAACCCGGGTCGAGCATCGGCAGGCGGGCGGCGATGCCAACGCCTACATCGCGTCGGCCGCGGTCCTCGCGGCCGGCCTGTCCGGCATCGCAGCACAGTTGGAACCTCCGGAGATGATCGATTCAGACATCTACGCGATGGATCCAGACGAGGTGCCGCAGCTCCCGCGATCGCTCGAGCAGGCCGTCGAACTGCTCCACACGAGCACCCTGGCCCGGGAGTGGCTGGGTGCCGACTTCGTCGATCACTACGTCGCGATGAAGCGGGCCGAGCTCGCCGCCCAGGCGGCTGCGGTCACCAACTGGGACGTACGGCGGTACCTCGAAGCCCTCTAGAACGGAGGGGTGCTGAGCAGTGTTTGAATCTCGTGCCCGCGACTTGCCCCGAAGTCGTTGACCGACCCCCCCTATTGGCCTAGTCTCCAGACCTCAAAGGAGACCGCCGTGGCGGCATGCCCCGGTGGTAGGCACCAGGTCCGAGGAGTGTACGTGACAACGGATTCGAGCACCGGGTCGACCGAGTCGGCCCCCAAGCAAGGCGAGTTGAGACGGGACGCCATCGGTCTGGTGGGCGTCCTGTTCTTCGTGGTCGCGTTCTCGGCGCCCATCACGGCGATGACGGGCAACACGCCCCTCTCGGTCGGCTACGGCAACGGGATCTACGCCCCGGCCGGCTTCATCGTCGCCTGCATCATCCTCACCATCTTCAGCGTCGCCTACGTGGCCATGGCCAAGCACATCACTGCGGCCGGTGCCTTCTACACGTTCGTCTCGCGTGGCATGGGCAAGCCGGTCGGCCTCGGCGCCGGGTCGCTGAGCACCGCTGCCTACATCAGCATCGAGGCGGCCCTGATCGGCATCTTCTCGGTCTTCACCGACGGCCTGATGGTGTCCCGGTTCGACGTGTCGCTCCCATGGATCGTCTACGGCATCATCGGCATCCTCCTCATCGGCATCCTGTCCTACCGTGACATCAGCCTTGCGGCGCGCGTGCTCGGCGTCGTCCTCATCATCGAGATCGCCCTGCTGTCGATCATGGCCTTCGCCATCCTCTTCCAGGGCGGTGGCCCGGACGGCCTGATGTGGGAGTCCCTCAACCCGATGAAGGCATTCACCAGCCTGCCCGAGGACTTCATGGGAACTGGCGTGGCCGCTGGAGTGGCCGGGATCGGCCTGCTGTTCGCCTTCTGGTCGTGGGTCGGCTTCGAGGCGACGGCGATCTTCGGCGAGGAGTCCAAGGACCCCAAGAAGATCGTCCCTCGGGCGACGATGATCGCGGTCATCGGCATCGGGATCTTCTACGCCTTCATCGCATGGATGGCGATCGCCGGCAACGGCGCGGCGGAGTCCGTCACGCTCTCGGCCGGTGCCACGCCGTTCGAACTGCTCTACACCCCGATGCGGGACTACGTCGGGGAGTGGGGGGTAGTCGCCTTCGAGTTCTTCGTGGTGGGCGGTTCCTTCGCGTGCGCCCTGGCCATCCACAACTCGGCGACCCGCTACATCTTCGCCTTCGGACGCGATGGCCTGCTCCCGAAGGCGCTGGGTCGCTCGCACCCGAAGTACCAGTCCCCGTACATCGCCTCGACCGTGCAGACGGTGATCACGCTGGTGATCGTCGGCGGGTGCTATGTCGCCAGCGTCGATCCCTACCTCGGCCTGTACACGGTGCTGGCGATCTTCGCGACCGTCTGCCTGCTGTGCGCGCAGACCCTCACGGCCATCGCATGCATCTGGTACTTCCACGTCAAGAAGATGCACCCGGAGACGGCGAACGTCTTCAGGACGATCCTGGCCCCGATCATCGGCGGCCTCGGGATGCTGTACGTCGTCTACCTCGTCCTCACCAACATCGACTTCGCGACGGCCGGCCAGGGAGACTCCCCGGTCATCAAGGCCCTGCCGTGGGCGGTAGTGGTGGTCTTCGTGCTTCCCGTCGTGGTGTCCCTGTGGTGGAAGAAGTCGAAGCCGCATGTGTACGAGCGGATCGGGAGCACGGTGTTCGTCCACGCGGGCCTGTCGACCGACATCGACGAGCCGACGGTCCATCGGAGCTAGCAGCAGAACGCAGCGCCTCGCCCGGGTCACTCCAGACTGGTGACCCGGGCGAGGCTCTGTCCGGGCCTTGGGTCGGGGGGCTCGCTCAGGTGCGCTTGCGCGTCGCCGCGGCCTTGGCTGCAGGTGTCGTGACCCACGACTCCACGATGTGACCGGTCGTGTCGATGTGCTCGGCCATGTAGCGGCTCGCCTTGTCGGGCTCCTGCCGCTCGATTGCCTCAACGATCCTGTCATGCAGGTAGTCGCCTGTGACGTCGAGGACGTTGAAGAGCGACCCCACCGGACGGAACATCTCGACGCGGCCCTTCAGCACCGCGTCCTGCAGCCACTGGTTGCGGGCGGCCTTGGCGATCGCCAGGTGGAAGTCGGTGTCCAGGCTGTGGAAGTGCGCGGTGTCGGCGGGGTGGGAGGGGACCTCGTTATTGGGTCCCTTGAGTGACGTCATTGCCTTGAGCAGGCGGTGCATCTCCCGCAGATCGGGCTGTGTGCGGCGCTCGGCAGCCAGTGCCGCGCAGGCGGACTCCACCGTGATGCGAAACTCGAATACCTGCCGGATCTGCTCGCGATTCTGCTGGAAGGCCCGTCGGGTCTGGGCGCCGGTGGCCGCCGTCCCCCGCACGAAAAGCCCGCCCCCGCGGCCGCGCTTGATCTCGAGGAGGCCTTCATCCGCCAGGATGGCGATCGCCCCGCGCACCGTGGTGCGCGACACGTTGAGGAACTCGGCCAGCGCCCGTTCCGGCGGCAGGCAGTCACCGGGGCGGTAGCGGCCGAGCATGATCGCCGTGCGGATCTGCTCGAGGACCAGTTCGTGTGCCGCGACGATCCGGACGGGAGCCATGCCGGGGGTCGGGTCGTGGTCCGCCACCACGGCCTCCCTCCGTCGTCTGTGAGTCGGGCGATGCTAACACCGGTTTGCCCGGTTCGGCAGGGCCGCGCCATTTGGTATAAGTGCTTGACCTTTAGCCCGCTCACCAACAGAATTGCGGTTCCGGCAACGACGAAGGGGAGCTCGCATGACGGAACGGCGCGTCCTGGTCACCGGAGGTGCGGGCGTCATCGGCATGGCCATCTGCCGGACTCTGCGAGATGCGGGCTGGACCGCGGTCGCGGGGGACCTGGCTCCGGCCATCGCCGCGGTCGACTGGGCCGCCGCGGAGAACGCGCATATCGAGCGGGTCGAGCTCGACGTCACGAGCCGCGAGTCGGTGGATGCGGCCGTTCGCACGCTGGGCGGTGAGTGGGCGGGGCTGGTGAACTGCGCGGGGATCCTGCGCGACACCCTGCTGGGCCGTACCGTCGAGGACAACATGCGGCTGATGTTCGAGGTCAACCTGGCCGGTACCGCCAGGGTCACGGACGCCTTCGCCCCCGTGATCCGCGAAGGGGGAGCCGTCGTCAACATCGGCAGCGTGACCGGGTACATGGGCCGCTTCGTCGGAGCGTCGGTCTACGGAGCGACGAAGGCCGGCATAGGCGCGTACACGACGTATCTCGCGGTCGAGCTGGCCCCGCGCCGCATCCGGGTCAACAACGTGGCACCGGGGGTCATCCGCGCACCGATGAGCCCGTCGATGGCCCTGGTCTCGGGCGGCGAGGAGAGCTGCGCGGAGCAGGCGATCCTCGGCCGGATCGGGGAGCCCGAGGAGGTGGCCGAGGTCGTCGAGTTCCTCCTGTCGGACCGGGCGTCCTTCATCACGGCCCAGACGCTGCTCGTCGACGGCGGGTTCATCGCGCGATGAGCCCCTCAGACAGCGACCTGGTCGAGGACCTGCTCCGCGACGAGCGCATCGACGCAGCCAACGCGGAGGCCCTGGCCCGGCTGCACGCGTCCGATCCCGTGGTCGTGGACGTGCTCCCGGCCCGTGATGCGATCCCCGGCTACCGCCCCAACCTCGTGCTGACCAGCGGCGCACCCATGCCGTGGGAGGAGTACCACGGCGGTCAGCGCGACGCGTTGATCGGCGGTGCGCTGTTCGAGGGCCTGGCCGCGACGCGGGAGGAGGCCATCGAGGGCTTCGCATCGGGCGGTATCGAGGTCGGTTCGTGCCACGACTACGGCGCCGTGGGGTCGCTCGCCGGGATCTACACCGCCTCGATGCCCGTCTTCGTCGTGACCAACCGGGCGCACGGGAACATCGGCTTCTGCAACTTCTACGAGGGCAAGGACCCCCGACGCCTCAATTACGGCTGCTACGACGAAGGCGTCCACGCCAGGCTGCTGCACGTCAACGACGTGCTGGCCCCCGTGATCGGTGAGGCCATCCGGCGCGAGGGTGGCGTTCCGCTGAAGCCGCTCATGGCCAAGGCGTTGCGGATGGGCGACGAGCTGCACAGCCGCAACGCCGCGGCGTCGTTGCTCTTCACCCGTGAGCTCCTTCCGGCGATGCTCGCGATGGCGAGCGAGGGTCATGGTGACGTCATCGACACCGCGATCCACGTCGCCGACAACGACTACTTCTTCCTGCGCCTGTCCATGGCGGCCGCGAAGGCGTCGGCCGACACCATGATCGGCGTCGAGAGGTCCACCATCGTCACCGCGATGGGGTTCAGCTGCCGCGGGTTCTCCATTCGGGTCGCGGGCCTGGGCGCGGACTGGTTCAGCGGCCCAGCGCCGATCACCGAGGGCCGGCTCTTCCCGGGCCACACCGAGGACGAGATCACCTGGATGGGTGGCGAGAGCCCGATCACCGAGACGATCGGCCTCGGGGGGTTCGCGCAGGCGTGTGCCTTCAGCCTGCAGAACTACCAGGGTGGCTCCTCCGAGGTCATGATGGAGCGCAACCTGGCCATGTACTCCATCACGGCTAGCGAGAACCCGGACTACCTGATCCCGGTCTTCGACTTCCGGGGCACCCCGACCGGAATCGACATACGCCGCGTCCTCCAGACCGGCGTGCTGCCGGTGATGGACGTGGGACTGGCCGGCCGCGACGGCGGCCAGATCGGCGCCGGCATCATCCGGGCGCCACGCGAGTGCTTCGAGTTGGCAGCGGCGGGCCACGTCGCTCGGTACGGGTGAGGGGCAAGGCCATGGGAGAGGATCGCCGGACAGTCCTGGTGACCGGGGGCACGCGCGGCATCGGCAAGGGCATCGTGGAGCGGCTTGCCGCCCACGGACTCGACGTCGCATTCAGCGGTCGTGACCGCTCTGCGGGTCAGCAGGTCGAGGCCACGCTCGTGGCTGAAGGCCGAGCCGCGCAGTTCATCCACGCCGACCTCACCGAGACGGGTTCGCCTGCCGGGCTCGTCGCGGCGGCCGCGGCCGCGCTCGGCTCACTCGACGTCCTCGTCCACAACGCAGGCATCTACCCCGAGCACGCGCTGGGCGACATGACCCTGGGCGACTGGCACTCGGTCCTGGACACGAACCTCACCAGCGCGTTCCTCCTCGCGCAGGCAGCGGCACCGGAGCTGGCCAAGTCAGCGGCCGGGCGCATCGTGTTCATCAGCTCCATCACCGGTCCACGAACCGGGATCAGCGGACTCGCGCACTACTGCGCATCGAAGGGGGGAATCGATGGCCTGATGCGCGCGCTCGCCGTTGAGCTCGCCTCGCAGGGAACCACCGTCAACGGCGTGGCACCGGGGACGATCCTCACGGAATCGCTCGAAGAGCTCTATGCCGAGCCCGGGTTGATGGAGTCCGTCACCAGGATCATCCCGGCGGGCCGCATGGGCTCGCCCGACGACATCGCGGCCGCCGTCGAGTTCCTCGCCAGCCCCGATGCCGGCTTCATCACCGGCCAGAGCATCATCGTCGACGGGGGACAAACGATCCCCGAGGTCCAGGGAAGCTCGTGACGGTGGGACACCTCCAGCTCGCGTTCGCCGGTGGCACCGCGCTGGTCACCGGTGGCCGGTCCGGGATCGGCGCCTCGACCGTCGACCTCCTGGCCGAGTCAGGGCTCAGCGTCATCGCGCTCGACGTGTCGCCGACGGACGCGGTGGCGCCCCGCCCCTCCGTCCGCCACGCGGTCGCCGACGTGACCGACGAGACGGCAGTGACGACAGCGCTGACGAACCTGCTGGGCGAGAGCCCGCTCGACTACGTCGTCAACTGCGCTGGGATCCACCGGCAGGCCGGGCTGGAGTCACTCTCGGCCGCCGATTGGCGCCAGGTGCTGGACGTCAACCTCGTAGGCGCGGCGCTGACCACCAAGGCCGCGTTGCCTTGGCTTCGCCGGTCGGCGGGTGCCGCGGTCGTCAACGTCACCTCCCTCGAGGCGAGCCGGGTCGTCGCCCTCGTCAACCCGGAGCCGGTCGCGCATTACGCGGCCTCGAAGGCGGGACTGGAGATGCTCACGGCGTCCATGGCCCGTGACCTCGGTCGGTACGGGATCCGGGCCAACTCCGTCGCGCCGGGTTTCATCCAGACGCCCATGGCACGCGCCAACCATGCGGGGGTGGCCGCGCTGCCGGAGCAGGCGGCTGCGCGGGTGCCCATGGGCAGGTACGGGGATCCCGTCGAGGTCGCCTCGGCGATCGCCTTCCTGCTCAGCGAGGGCGCCTCGTACATCACGGGCGCCTCGCTGCTCATCGACGGCGGGTTCAGCACCACATGACCGACGCCGCAGCCG
The DNA here is from genome assembly GCA_030645615.1 of Actinomycetota bacterium. Taxonomy (GTDB): domain Bacteria; phylum Actinomycetota; class Actinomycetes; order S36-B12; family S36-B12; genus UBA10649. Next base: position 18,042 of record JAUSNB010000004.1, read on the forward strand.
GCCGCCGAGGAGTCGCCTACGAGGCGTTCCTCGGCCGCGACGCGCGCTCGGGGGAATGGGCCGACCTGGCCCGCGGGACATACCGCGTCGTGCTCGAGGAGATCGAGCAGGGACGCCCGGAGTCCGCCGTCCGGCTGCTGGACGTGACCCTCCTCGAGGCCGAGGAGCTGCACGAGATCTACGGTCACTGGACGGACGACGTGCTCGCCTGGCTGCAGGCTCGAAACGCGGATGGGCTGGACGCGGACGTCGCTCGGCTGCGCGGCCTGCTGGGCGACCAGGCCTTCGACGGGTTCGAGGAGGGCTGGCAGTCCTACTGCGCCCTGACGGCCGCCGCCGCTGCGTCGATCCTGGCCGGCGAGCACGATGCCGCCGAACGCGTCGAGGCGGCGCGCGCCCGCTGGCAGCTCACCCACGACGCCGCCGTGGACGCGCTCTACGGCGTGCTCGACATCGCGGTGCGCCGCGAAGGCGAGGCGTGCCTGCGCGACATCTGGGACCTCCTGATGGGGGACTGGTACGACGCGCACGAACGTCGGCTCGACGTGCGGCACCAGGACTGGCCGGAGTCCTCCCGCCAGCTCCGGATGGCGATCCTCGACGGTTTCCACGGCCACTTGACCGGCCCTGACCGGCTTGGCGACGTCGAGCTGATCGAGGAGCAGGACCGCTGGGGCTTCCGCTTCGCGCCGTGCGGCTCCGGTGGGCGGACGATGTCGGACGCCGCCTCGGCCGGCGGCGCCCGGCCCGGCCCGCCGTACGGCTTCGCGGTCACCACCGAGCCCCACGACTGGGCCTGGAACACGGTCGGCGTGTGCGCCTACTGCGTGCACTGCTGCCTGCTCAACGAGCTCACGCCGATCGACCGGCTGGGCTACCCGACGCGCGTGATCGATCCGCCGGTGTGGCCGGACGACCGGGCCGACCCGACCTGCACCTGGTGGGTCTACAAGGACCCGTCCCTCGTCCCCGAGGCCGTGTATCGGCGGGTCGGGCGGGAGCGTCCCGATCACCTAGGCTCGCGCCAGGCGACCATGGGGGCCACACCTGGGAGGGCTGAGGCAGATGACCCTTCGTAGGGTTCCCACGGTCCGGCTCGAGGTGCCGGACTACGACCTCGGCCTTCGAGGCAAGTCCGCCCGCGCCGACAAGCTCGGCCCCGGTGGCCGTGCCTCCATGTGCATGATCGTCTATGGGCTGTCCGTGGCCGACGACGTCACCGACACGCCGATCGCCAATGCGGCCAACGGCTACCCGGACGCGTTCGCGGTGCCCGATGAGGACACCCGGATCCGGCTGCCGTGGCACGCGGCCACCGAGGCGGTCATCGCCGACATGGTCCACCAGGACGAGCGTCCGGTCCTCGAGTCGCCGCGCACCGTGCTGCGGAGCCTCGTGCACGGCTTCAGCACTCTGGGGCTCGAGCCGGTACTCGGCTTCGAGTACGAGGTGTACGTGAGCCGGGCTGGCGACCTGGACGAGGGCATCAGCCCGCTGGGGCGCACGATCAGCGCCTACAGCCTGCTGCGGCTTGCCGAGGTCGACGACCTGGCCGAGGAGTTCATGGCCCGGATGGAATCCATCGGGGTCCCGGTCGAGGCCTTCCACTCTGAGCTCGGCCCGGGATTCTTCGAGTTCGCCCTGTCCCCGGCACCGGCCTTGGAGTCTGCCGACCGGGCAGCCAGGGCGCGCCAGTATTTCCGCGAGCTGTGCGCCGAGCGCGGCCTGCGGGCGACGTTCATGGCCAAGCTGCACATGGACCAGTCGGGGTCCGGTGGGCACGTGCACCAGAGCATCGTGCGCGACGGAACCAACGTGTTCTCGAACGGCCAAGGAGAGCTGTCGGAGCTCGGCCGCCAGTACGTTGCCGGACTGGTCGCGAGCATGGGAGACCTCACCGTCCTGTTCAACCCCCTCATGAACTCCTTCAAGAGACTCGATGCGAGCTTCTTCGTGGCCACCCGCGCGACCTGGGGATACGACAATCGCAACGCGGCCTGCCGGACCATCCTCAACGTGCCGGCCGCCGCAGCACGCGTCGAGCACCGTCGGCCGGGCGCGGATGCAAGCCCCTACCTGGTCGCGGCGGGGATGCTGGCCGGCGGCCTGCACGGGCTGCGGGGCGAACTGCCGCTGGGGCCGGCGCTGCTGCCGGACTCCGACGTCGCGACGTTCGGAGCCGGCCTGCCGCCGACCCTCGAGGAGGCCGTCGACGTGTTCGAGGCCTCGCCGCTCGCCCGCGACCTCCTCGGACCGGAGTTCGTCGCATGCTTCGCCGCGACCCGGCGCGGCGAAGTCGCCGCGTTCACCCGCTGGTGGCGAGGGACCGTGACCGATTGGGAACTCAAGCGATACGTGGAGCACCTATGAGTGGCGACGCGCCAGTGACCGGACGCATCTCGCTGGACGAGCTCCTGGCTCTGCTGGACGCGGGGGATGTCGACACGGTGATGTGCGCGGCCCCGGACCCGTACGGCCGGCTCGTGGGCAAGCGACTGACCGCCCACGCCTTCCGGGCGCTGTGCGTCGACGGGGAGGGCGTCAACGCGAGCACTTTCGTGTTCGCGGTGGACCTCGACATGAACCCGATCGAGCTGCCCGTCTCGAACGTCGAGAATGGCTACGTCGACTTCCGGCTGGTCCCCGACATGGCGACCCTGCGCCGGGTCCCGTGGGAGCCCACCACGGTGGTCGTCCTGTGCGACGCCTACCAGTCCGAGTCGGACGAATTGCTGTCGATCGCGCCGCGGTCCATCCTCCGCGCCCAGATCCGCCGCGCAAGCGAGCAGGGCGTGCAGGTGAAGTTCGCCTCGGAGCTGGAGTTCTTCCTATCGCGGACACCGCCGGACGAGGCGTGGAAGCGGGGGTACCGCGACCTGGAGATGCTCTCGAACTACCGGTCGGACTACCAGATGGTCCAGGCCGGCCGGGATGAGTGGTTCATCGCCCAGGTCCGCAACGGCCTGAACGACTTCGGGGTGCCCATCGAGTCATCGAAGCCGGAGTGGGGACTGGGGCAGCAGGAGGTGACCCTCGACTACACGACAGCGCTGGAGATGGCCGACCGGCACGTGCTGTTCAAGCATGCCGTCAAGGAGCTGGCCGCCCGCGCCGGAATGACCACCACGTTCATGGCGAAGCCCCGGATCGACGAGGTCGGATCGTCCTGTCACCTGCACATGAGCCTGTGGTCGGTCGACGACGATCGGCCATTGTGCTGGGACCCTTCGGCCGGCGGCATGTCGCCGTTGTTCGGCAGCTTCGTCTCGGGCCTGGTCGAGCATGTCCTCGAGCTCGGCGTCCTCCTCGCGCCGACCGTCAACTCCTACAAGAGGTTCCTGCCGGAGCAGTTCGCCGGGACGGCCATCGCCGTGGGGCACGACAACCGGTCGTGTGCCCTGCGCCTGGTCGGGCACGGACCCTCCTATCGCGTCGAGAACCGGATTCCCGGCGCCGACGTGAACCCGTACTACGCGTACAGCGCCATGCTCATCGCCGGGCTCTCCGGCATCGACCGCGGGCTGTCCGCCCCGGCGGTGCGATCGGGCAACGCCTGGAGCGACCCGTCGGTGACGAGCATGTGGTCGGCGATGCACCAGGCCGTGGCGGCCTTCGGCCAGTCGACCCTGGCCGAGCAGGCCTTCGGGCACGACGTCTACGAGCACCTGCTCCTTACCGCGCAGAAGGAGGTGCGGGCCTTCGAGTCCGGCTGCGTCACCGACTGGGAGACCGTCCGCTACTACGAGCGCGTCTGAGATCCGACCAGCATTCGACCATCACGACCCCGAGGAAGGACCGCTGCCATGCCGCTCCATCCCGCAGCCGCCAAGCTGCTGGCCGATTCCGCCGCTTCCGGGCGCCCCAACGCCCACCTGCTGCCCGTCCCGACGGCCCGGGCGAACTTCGAGTCGGACCTCGGGGGCTTGACCAAGCCAGACATCGCGGTGGCACGGGACGTGACGATCGACGTGCGCGACGCGCAGATCCGTGGGCGGCTCTATCGCGCCGATGAGGATGGGACGCTTCCCCTCGTCATCTACTACCACGGTGGCGGGTGGCTGCTCGGCAGCATCGACTCGCACGACGTGACGACCCGGCTGCTGGCGATCGCGTCGGGGTTCGCCGTCCTGAGTGTCGACTACCGCCGCGGCCCCGACAGCCGGTTCCCCGCGGCGGTCAATGATGCAGTCGATGCCGTCCGGTGGGCTGCCGCCCATGCTGACGACCTGGGCATCGATCCCACGCGCATTGCCGTGGCTGGCGACAGCGCAGGCGGCAACCTCGCCACGGTCGCAGCGGCGGTGATCCGCGACGAGGGGGGCCCGCGACTGGCGATGCAGGTGCTCGTCTACCCCGTCACCACCTGCGACCTCGACCGCGGTTTCGACATGACGTACGAGGGCCACATCCTGTACCGCGACGAGCTGCAGTGGCACCAGGACAACTACCTGAGCAGCCCCGATCAGGCCGAGGATCCCCGGGTCGCACCGCTGCTCGCCGACCTTCATGACCTCCCCCCTGCCGTCGTCGTCATCGCCGAATGCGATCCCATCCGGCCGCAGGGCGAGCTCTACATAGCCGCCCTCACGGCGGCGGGCGTGCCGGTCTCCGTCTACGACGCCCCTACCCTCGTGCACGGCTTCTTCGGCCTGGACGAGCTGTTCCCCGAGGCGGCCGACGCGATGACCTTCGTGGCTGACGAGCTCAAGCGGGCCATGGCGTGAGCACGGCGGCAATCCCGGGCATCGAGCCCGGCCAGACCGCCCTCGTGACGGGCGCCGGCGGGGGGATCGGCGAGGCGACGGTTCGACTCTTGGCCGGTGCCGGAGTGCGGGTCCTCGCGGTGGACGTCAAGGAACCGGCCCTGGACCTGCTGGGTGCGGGAGACATCGCCTTCCTGCAGGAGGACCTGACCGATCCGGAGGCGATCCCGAGGATCCTGGCCGCCATCCCGGGCGACGGCGCCCTCGACTACGTGGTCAACGCTGCGGGGGTCGCATGGTTCGAGCGCGATGGATCGGCCCTCGACATCGGCGAGGACGTGTGGGAGTCCGTCATGTCGATCAATTTCGGCGCCATGAGGCGGCTCAGCGTGGCCACAGTCGAGCCGCTGCGGCTGGGCACGGGCCGAAGCATGGTGCACGTCGCCAGCATCGCCGGGCTGCGGTCGATGGACTCCCCGCTCGACGCCTACCAGGTGAGCAAGGCGGCGGTGATCTCCATGTCGCGGGCCTTGTGCCTGGACCTGGCGGCTGACCGGATCCGTTCGAACACTGTCTGCCCCGGTGCCGTGCTCAGCCCGATGATCGAGTACCTGTACGACGAGGACCCCAGTCGTCGCACCCGGATGGAGGACAAGACACCACTCGGCCGGCTGGGCACGCCGGCGGACATGGCGGACGCCATCGCCTTCCTGCTCTCGGCGCGCGCGTCATTCATCACGGGCATCGACCTGGTGGTGGATGGCGGCTGGATCGCCCAGATCCGATGAGCACCCCTCAGCCGACCGGCGGGCCCGACCGGCGGCCCCTGATCGCGATGACCTGCCACTTCGCCGAGGCCTCGTGGGGTGGATGGACGGCCGACGCGGTCATCACCCATGCCTGGTACGCGCACGCGGTCCGGCAGGCCGGCGGTCGCGTCGTGTTCGTGCCCCCGGACCCGGACGGAGACGACATCGCCGACCGCGTGGATGCCGTCGTGATCACCGGCGGGGCCGACCTCGACCCGGCGCACTACGGAGAGGACCCGCATCCGGCCGTCTCGACGCCGGACCCTGAGCGGGACGTGGCGGAGTTCGCGCTGCTCCGGCATGCGTGGGGGCTCGACATGCCGGTTCTGGGCGTCTGCCGTGGGCTGCAGGTCATGGCCGTCGGTCTCGGGGGCTCGCTCGTGCAGCACCTCCCGGAGGCCACCGAGCTTGTCCATGTCGAGCGGGTCGGCTACTTCGTCCACCACCGGGCGACCATTCACGGGGAGTCGCTCGCGGCGCGTGTCCTCGGCAGCGGCACCATCACGGTGAACTCGTCGCATCACCAGGCGATCGCCGATCCCGGGCCGCTCGTCGTCACCGGCTACGCCGAGGACGGCACGATCGAGGTCTGCGAGGATCCCACGCGGACGTTCTGCCTCGGGGTGCAGTGGCACCCCGAGCAGCCCGAGCAGGCCTCCGGTCCGCTCCTGTTCGGCGCACTCGTTGAAGCCGCGGCCGCCTACCGCCGAAGTCGGGGTTGACCGGTCGGGTTGCGCCTCAGTCTGACGTGTTGATGAACACGTTCTTCGTCTCGGTGAAGGCGTCGAGCGCGTCAGGCCCGAGCTCGCGCCCCAGCCCCGACTGCTTGAAGCCGCCGAACGGCGTCCAGTAGCGCACGGACGAGTGCGAGTTGACGGACAGGTTCCCGCCGTCGACGGCCCGTGCGACGCGCAGTGCACGCCCGATGTCCCTCGTCCAGATCGAGCCCGACAGGCCGTAGTCCGTGTCGTTCGCCATGCGGATGGCGTCCGCTTCGTCGGTGAAGCGAACGACGGTGACCACCGGCCCGAAGATCTCCTCTCGGTAGGCACGGTCGGACTCGGCGGACTCAAGCACGGTGGGGGGGAACCAGAAGCCGGGACCCTCGGGGCAGGAGCCGCGGAACGCGACCGGGACGTCGTCGGTGACGAACGACGCGACCCGGTCCCATTGCCGGCGCGAGATGATCGGCCCCATCTCGGACGCGGGGTCGCCCGGGTCGCCGACCCTGATGCCCTTGACGGCGGGCTCGAGGAGTTCCATGAACCGGTCGTAGACGGAGGCCTGGACAAGGATGCGCGACCGGGCGCAGCAGTCCTGGCCAGCGTTGTCGAACACGCCGTACGGGGCGGTCGCGGCCGCCGCCTCGACGTCCGAGTCGGCGAAAACGATGTTGGCGGACTTGCCACCGAGCTCGAGCGTGACGCGCTTGACCTGCTCGGCGCAGCCGGCCATCACCTTCTTGCCGACATTGGTCGAGCCCGTGAAGGCGACCTTGCGGACGAGCGGATGCTCGACGAACCGCTGGCCGACCACCGGGCCCTCGCCCGGGATCACGGTGAGCACTCCCTCGGGGATCCCGGCCTCGAGTGCATAGGCGGCAAGCGCCACTGCCGACAGTGGCGTGTACTCGGCTGGCTTCAGCACGACCGTGCATCCGGCCGCCAGGGCCGGCGCGAAGCCCCACGTGGCAATCGACATCGGGAAGTTCCACGGAACGATGACCCCGACCACGCCGATGGGTTCCTGGAACGTGATGTCGATGCCCCCAGCCACCGGGATCTGCCGGCCGAACATCCGCTCGGGTGCCCCCGCGTAGTAGTCCAGCACATTGGCCACGTGCTGGGCCTCCCAGCGCGCGTTGCCCGCCACGTGGCCGGCGTTGACGATCTCCATGCGCGTCAGCTCGTCCTCGTGCGACCGCACGACGGTGGCGAACCGGCGCAGCAGGGCGGCCCGGTCCCCGGGGGCGACGGCACGCCAGGACTCCAGGGCGCGGTGCGCTCGTTCGATCGCTGCATCGGTCTCCTCGACCGAGGCCCAGGGGATGTCAGTGATGACCTCTTCGGTGGCGGGATTGATGACGTCGGCCACGGTTACTCCAGTCGATGATCGGGGGCGGTTCGGGACGCGCGGGATGGGTCACGCTACATCGATGACCACCTTCCCGACGGCGCCGGACTCGACCGCGGCATGGGCCGCGGCCGCCTGCTCGAGCGGGAAGCGATGCAGGGGAAGGCCGTGCTCTGCACCGACGCGCAGGGCGCCGGCCTCGACAGCGGCGCGCACGTCGGCAACAGCCGCATCCTTGGTAGCCGGGGGGACGGTGTAGACGAGCACGAACTGGATACGCGTGTTGGTGCCGAAGTGCGACTGGACCGGGAAGGTGAAGTCAGCCCCGCCACCGAAGGCGTAGATGGACACCGTCGCGTTCGGTGCGAGCAGCGCCGGGTAGTGCACGGAATTCATGATCGGTGCGACCTCGACGATCAGGTCGACGCCGCCCGGGGCCGCAAGGAGAACGGCATCGACCCAGTCGGCGGCGGTGTAGTCGACGACCTCGTGGGCGCCGGCGCGCCGGGCCAGGTCCGCCTTCTCGGGACTGCTGACCGTCGCAACGACCCGCGCCCCGGCCCACCGCGCGAGCTGGATCGTGGCGTTCCCCACCGCCCCGGCGCCGCCGATCACGAGCACGCAAGCCCCGTGGAGGGAGCCTGGATGCAGTCGTTCGGGGCGGCCCTGCATGACCGTGAGGCAGCGGTGCGCAGTCAGGGCCGGGATGCCCAGGCTGGCGCCTAGGTCGAACGACGCCGCGTCGGGGAGCAGAACGACCTGGCGTGCCGGAAGCACGACGTACTCCTGGGCGGTACCATCCGCGCGCTCGTAGGCGGCCTCCCAGACCCAGACGCGATCGCCAGGCCGAAGGCCCGGCACGTCCGCGCCGACGGCATCGACGACACCGCTGCCGTCCTGGTTGGGGACCATGACGGGGAACGCCGTCGGCTGGCCGGGGCCGTCGCCGGCACGGGACTTCCAGTCCGTGGGGTTGACGCCCGAGACCAGGATTCGGACCCGGACCTCGTTGGCGCGGCACTCGGGTACCGGTCTGTCCATCATGGACAGGACCTCAGGCCCGCCGGTCGACGAGTACGTGACACTCCGCATGCAGCGAGACTAGCGGCTCAGGGGTATAGGAAATAGTCCTTTTCGCGTGCCGCGGTCGATGACCCTCCCTCGATCAACCGAGGACGGCCAGCACGAGTCCGTACGCGACGGCCCACCGGTGGCCCAGCCGCCCGGCGACGTTGCCGCGCCCGGCTGCCATCCCGGGCAGGACGCCATTGATGGAGTCGAGCAGCTCGTCGTCCCCGGCGGGGCCGCCGACGAGCAGCAGGTCGCCCCCGGGCGTCCCGAGGCCGCGCAGGACCCGGCTGAGGTTGTCGGCGAACACCGCCCGCTTGAGGGCCTGACGGACCGCTCGCCACTGGCCGAGTTCCAGCGTGGCCGCGAACGGGAGCGGACCACCCGGCCCGGGGGAGGTGAGCCAGCCCACCGCGCCCGCCGGCGCCGGCGGCTCGAGGAACTCCCGGACCCCGGTCTCCCGGACCGCGAGGTGCGGACTCTCGATCCGCGACGCAGGCCCGCGCTTGACCCATTCGGCCGTGCCGGACGCGATGCCCAGTGCTTCGGCCACGGCGATGGTCAGCATCGACCCGGATCCCGCGGCGGAGACGATGCACAGTCCGCGTGGTCCGATGCGGGTCGCGTCCACGGAGCCACCACCGAGATCGACGACGGTCGCGTCGGCGGACGCCCCCGGCGTGGTCAGGGCACCCAGCCGGCCCGCCTCGGCCTCCGAGGACACCATCCGGACGGATCCGGCGTGCTCCTGCCGGAAGCCGGTGACGTGCTGGCCTGCGCCGGCGCCGGGGGTCATGGCGGAGACGATCACGGTCCGGTTCGCGACTGTGCCGGGATGCAGGCCGGGCAGCCCGGCCACCCTGTCGAGGTCGACGAGCCAGACGTCCGCCGCCGTCATGGGCGCGCTGTGCGGCAGCCGGAACGTCACGGGGATGCCGAGGGGGCGGCCGGCCAGGGGCTCGCGGGCGTTCCGAAGCGCTCGGCGAGCGGTGCCCGGCCACTCGACCCACGCCTCTGGCCCGGGCCGCTCGAGTCGGGGAGGCTCGGCCCGGCCGTGCGCCAGCACGCCCAGCACCGCGGATCGCGAGCCCTGGACCCGGGCGCAGGCGGCGACCGCGTCGGCGTGCTCTCCCGCGTCGAGTCCCAGGGCAGCACTGAGCCGGATCGGGTCGGATGCGGCCCGCACCTGGTCGCCGGGGCGGGCCACCTCGACCAGGACCCGGGCGCAGGTCAGCACCGCATCGGGGTCGATGCAGTCGGCGACCGGGAGGGTCTGGTCCAGGCGCGCGGACACGAGAACTGCCTCGTCTCCTGCGAGCAGGATGCCGACGACCGGATGCCCGGCGTGGAGCCAAGCACGTGCCTGGGCGACCGTCGACTGGAAGCCGAGTGGATCCCGGGCCACCAGGACGATGTCCTCTCCGCCGCCCGCCGGGGTCGAGGCGATGTCGACAGGCCGACCGGCCCCCAGGCCGGTCCCGGCCGGTGTCGACGAGCCAGTCGACACGACCATGACGCGACCGGTGTCCACGGCGGGCTCGGGAAGCTCGGCGCTCATCGTGGTGACGGGAGACTGGGGAGTCAGGGCCACCAGGTCTGCCCGCCGTCCGAGCGACACCTCCATCCGAGCCAGCAGGCGTGCGGCCCCAGCCCCGGAATCCAGCGAGCCCTTGATGCCGCGAGTCGGCCTGCGGTCCCACCGGACGGGTGTGCCGTGCTCGTCGGCGATCACGATCTCGGTCGTGGAGTTGCCGATGTCGACGCCGGCGACGAGGGTCACCTCAGCAGGCCTCGCGACTCGTAGGCATCCGCGGCCTCCCGGACGAGTGTTGCGTTCGCGCTTGCCCCTACGGACTCGAGTTCGTCGGCGATCGCCACCAGGCCGGCGAGCGTCGATCGCCCCGGGCGCAGGGCCTCGTAGATGGCCACGATCCTGGCGTCGGGGAGGCCGGTGAGCTCGGCGGCACGTCGCAGGTTGGCGGCTAGCTGGGGGTTGGCGTGCTCCTCGGCAACGCGGGCCTGATGCTCCAGGGTGTCGGGGTGGATGCGCACGTCATCGGGGGTGAGCCTCCCGGCGCGCAAGGCGTCGAGGGTGACCTCCGCAACAGGGCGTCCCGAACGGGCGACGGTCATCGTCCGTCCTCCTCGAGCGCGAGCGTCTCGGGCGGGAGCCCCGGCGCGCAGCATTGCCGCTCGATCGCGACGAGTGAGACGACGGTGGTGTGGTACCGCGCCTCGATGGCCTCGTCGGAATAGGGATTGCGCAGGGGCTCCGGCGTGGAGCCCTTCGCATGCCGGCCCGCGTTGACGCCGAGCTGTCGGTAAGCCGCTCGGTCCAGCGTGGGGGCGACACTGTACAGCTCGAGGTTCGCCAACGGGGTGAGGTCGCGGCGATGAATCAGCGCGGTGCCCTTGGCCTGCAGGCCGATGCCGATCCCTGATCCGGCCAGGCGTGCAGCGGTCAGCCCGATGAGCCCGAGATCGATCGTGTCATTGATCCGCACGATGCGGCCGCGACACCCCTCCTCCTCCAGCCCGGCCAGCAGCTCAGCCAATGCCTCGTCGACCGTGAGCCCGCACAGGGTCCGCCAGATCGCCCTGCCGGTGGCGGGCGAGACGCCGATGACCACGTCGCGCGGGTCGTGCTGGACGTCGGCCGGCCCCGCTGAGGCAAGGCGGGACGAGGCGAACGAGGCCTGCTCGGAGCGCAGGTCGTCGACGGAACGCTGCTGGCGGATCCCATCCATCTCGACCTGACGATCCGGTGTCGGTTGGTACCCGGTGCCCGGACCGGCGTAGTCGTTGGGGTCGGTGACCAGGGAGAGCACCTGCATGTCCTCGGTGAAGATGGCCGAGGTCTGCAGGTAGTCGCCGATGACGCGGGCGCGGAGCATCGCGAGCAGTCGTTCGGCCTCGATCTCGTAGCCGGTCTCGTCCAGGGCCGCGATGACGTCGAGCATCGTCACCTGCCCATCGCGGATGAGCCTGGACGCGCTCAACGGGGTCATGAGGTCGGCGGCCGGCACGTCCTTCGAGCCGGCCGCATCGATGGCCTGGTCGCGCCACTCGTCCGAGAAGTCCGCGAGGCCGAGGACCTGGTAGACGTCGCGGACAGCGGCCGTGGCACGCTCGCGCAGGCGGGCGACCTCCGGCTCGGCGGCCGGTCGCAGTCCACCGTCGACCCCCCAGTCACGCTGCATGACGAGCCAGTCGTCGATGTCCTCGGCGTTCCACTGGCTGGGCCCGAACATGTTGTCGTAGCGTTGGATCGAGCCGAAGCCGCTGGTGATGAAGTCAGTGCCGCCGATGAAGATCGGATGAGTGCGTGAGGTCCTGCGGACGTGCGACTCGCTCATCAGCGCATCGTTGCCCGTGCACGACTCCAGGTTGCGGAGCATGACCATGAGGTTCTCGGCCATCATGGCGCGCACGCCGCTGGGCACCGCGCCTGCCACGGACGCCGCATCGATCCCTCCGTTCTGCACGCCCTGCGAGCCGATGGCGCGCGCGAGCGCCACGCATCGCGCCTCGAGGTAGAACATGGAGCGGCCCTCGGCGCTGCCCATGAGGGCCTCCGAGCCTCCCCCCGACGTCACCCGCATCTTGATGCCGCGACTTGCATAGGCGGAGGTCAGGAAGGCCTTGGACCACGGGGTGTCGTCGCCGTCGATGAAGATCTGCTCGGTCCCGTACAGAGACACGGTTTCGGCGTACGACACCAGGCCACGCATGCCCATCTCGAGTTCGAGCGCCTCCTCGACCGAGCACTGCACGAGGATCCCCGGGGATGCCACCGCCGCGCCGATGCTGACGGCGATGGCGTTGGACGGCGCATCGCCGAGCACAGGCACTGTCGTCTCGATCTCCCGGAAGCCGAAGGCCGCGGCGGTTGCGGCATCGGCGGCCAGCAAGAGCGGGTCGTCCGACCGGTTGGTGACATGCGCCTGGTTGCTTGGCGTCCTTCGGGCCCGGCACTTCGTCAGTGCGATGGTCAGCTCGGCCGGCCGCAACCGGGCGAGGCACCGCGCCAGCTTCGCGGGCGTCATGCCGGCAGCGAGGCGGACGACCTCGCTGCGGGGCACTCCGGGGTCCACGATCATCCGCGCGAAGTCGAGATCGTCCGTTGCCATTGCCTCCTCGGCGCCCACGAGGTCGAGTCCGTGGTCGGCGATGAAGCGGTCGAGCAGGTCGAAGTCGGCCCGCTCCCGGGAGTCCATCTGGACGACGATGCCGTCTGCGATCACCAGCGAGGGCTCGGGATCGTTCGGCGAATCGAAGGCCACGAGTCCCAGGTCGACGTCGGGGACGGCGAAGCCGTCGAGGTTGACCCGTTGCTCGTCCATGAATCGGAAGCGCCCGATCGGTCGAGTCATGTGCACTCGCTCTGGAACAGGGTGACAGCAGCCTGCGCGGCCGCGTGGTCCTGGGAACCCGTCCCTCCGCTGACGCCGACTCCACCGACCACCCGGTCGCCGTCCCACAGGGGCAGGCCGCCCGCGAAGGCGATGAAGCGACCGTGGTCGGCGCTGGTCATGCCGGCCAGGTCGGCTCCCGGCGCGACCAGTTCGGTGAGCTCGTGCGTGCCGATGCGATGTGCCACTGCGGTATAGGCCTTGTCCGGAGCGAGGACGGGCCCGGCGATCTCGGCGCCGTCCATGCGGGCGAAGGCAAGGAGGTGACCGCCCCCATCCACCACGGCGACCGACACCAGCGCCCCAGTCCTCGTTGCGGCAACTATCGACTCCGTACACATGCGCTGGGCGAGGTCGAGATCCATCTCGAATCGGCTCACCCGGCCCATGTGGCGGCCGCCTTCCGCAGCCGGCCGTGGACGCCGCCCATCGCGCTGGCTCCCGAGAAGAGCGATTTGGGTACCTTGCACACCACGGTGTAGTTCGTGTCCACCACATTCGCGATCGGGCTGAGGGCCGTCTGCGACACGAATTGGTAGGAATCCAGCGCACTCATGCCCGTGAGCTCGGCAACCCAGTGCACCATCTGTTGGTGAGCTATCCGGAACGCGTCCTCGAGGGGGCGCGCGGAACCTGTGGTCATCAGAAACTCGTCGCTCTCCAGGCGGGGCCACGGCGTCGCCGCCCCCGGAATCAGGTCCAGGATGAAAGTGGTGTCCATGGCGCACTCCACGGCGACACCGCAGGTCTCGCCCTCGCCCTGGCGGGCGTGGCCATCGCCGAGGCTCATCAGCGCGCCCTCGACGTTGACGCCGAGGTAGCAGGTCACCCCTGCCCGCATCTCCGGTGTGTCCATGTTGCCGCCCCAGTCGCCCGGGGTGAGGGACGAGCGGACCTCTCCGAGAGCCGGCGCGACGCCGACCGTCCCGTGCATCGGATCGAGCGGGAGCGCCGCCGTGAACGGGGTATCGGCGGCCAGGTAGCGCACGATCCGGTCCGCTCGATCGATCTCGTAGATCCAGGTTCGCTCGAGGAGGGACTCGTGCAGCATCGCCGTCGTCGGAGTCGCCGTGAGCGCCCCGAAGAAGGGGACTGTGCTGCTCACGCCCCAGGTCTCGCGGGGTTCGATGGACACGAAGTGCACGGCCAGGGTGTCGCCGGGCCGCGCCCCCTCGACGTAGAACGGCCCGGACTGCGGGTTCAGCAGTCGTGGGTCGCAGACCTGGCTGGCCAGGTCCGTGCTGGACCGCACCCGGCCGCCGAAGCAGTCCATCGTCCAGGTCGAGATCACGGTTCCGGGGCGGACTGAGGCGACTGGTGCGACACCGCCGAACGTGTACGCGTAGGTGGTCGGATCAGCATCGGCGTCCGGTTCCCAGTGCAGGGTCTCGTCCATGGTGCTCCTCGGGATGCGTGGTCGATGCCGATGCTGCCGTAGATGGCTGAGGGGTGCACGGCATTCGCCATGCACCCCTCAGCGCTGGGGAGGCTAGACCCGCTCGTGGGCCTCTTCGATCGTCGTGCGACCGATCTCGGCGTAGATGTCCGGGGCCTTCGCGCGCACGTAGAGGGCATACACGACGCCGATCAGGAACAGGCCGATGACGTAGTACGGCATCCACTGGAACACGAGGCTGTCCGCCGCGAGTCCGGCCGCGAAGTTGCGGTTGGACCAGAGCAGGTACAGCACGTAGAGCATGCCGGCCGCACCGACGATCGGGGCGATGAAGGTGGTCAGGATATTGCCCTTGTGCACCTTCTTGACCCAGAAGAACCAGATGACCGCGAAGCAGGTGATCGTCTGGACGATCAGCACCATCGCGGTGCCGATGAGGGCCAGCAGGCCATAGACGTTGACGTAGGGGATGAGGTCCGGGGTGGCGACGGGGGTGCCGTTTGCATCCGGGACGTAGACGTTCGTGAAGAGCAGGAACAGGACCATCAGCAGGAGGGTGATGCCGCTCTGGACGAACGAGGCGACGGCGGGGGAGCCGTGCTTCTCGTTCACGTGGCCCAGGCTGCGGCGCACGGACGGGGTGATGCTCTCGCGTCCCATGGCGTACAGGTAGCGGGATGCCGCATTGTGGAAGGCCATGGCGCAGGCGAAGGAGCCGACGACGACGAGGAGCTTGTAGATGTTCTCGAAGAAGCCGCCGAGATTCTGGTTGACCAGACCCAGCCACAGATCGATGGGCGACGCACCGGCCGAGATCTCGACAGAGGAGGCGGCGCCGTTGCCGACGACGACCATCCACGACATCCACGTGTAGAACAGGCCGAGGCCCACAACCGCGATCATGGTGGCCAGCGGCACGTTGCGCTTGGGGTTCCTCGACTCCTCGCCGTAGACCGCGGTCGTCTCGTATCCGACCCAGGACCAGAAGGCGAAGAAGATGCCGATGGCTGCGGCACCTGCCGCGACCCCGGTCCCGAAGGCCCCTTCGGGAAGGGAGGTGAATGCCGCGACGGGGTTGACGGTGTCGGACGCCATGTAGCCGTCGGGACCGCCCTTGAAGAGCACCGACATGCCTAGCGTGCCCAGGATCAGGACCTCGGCCACGAGCGTCACGCCCAGCACGCTCGCGGCCAGCGACACCGAGAAGTACGAGAGGATCGCGATGATCGCGATGCCGATGAGGGCTACCACGAGCCAGTGGATGGTCAGCCCCATCGGTACGAGGACGTACTGCGTGGTGAAGTACGCGAAGCCGCCGATCAACGACGCCTCGAAGATGACGTAGGCAACGGCCGCGAGCATGCCCGAGGCCATGCCCCACACCTGGCCGAGCCCCTGCGAGATGAATCCGTAGAAGGCCCCGGCCGTGGTGACGTAGCGGGCCATGG
The DNA here is from genome assembly GCA_030645615.1 of Actinomycetota bacterium. GTDB lineage: Bacteria > Actinomycetota > Actinomycetes > S36-B12 > S36-B12 > UBA10649. The sequence continues at coordinate 33,951 of JAUSNB010000004.1, forward strand.
CGACGAACCCGATGGTGAAGATCGTCAGCACGATCGTTGCGAAGAGGTATCCACCCGATACCGCGATGCCATTTCCATAGCCGATGGCGATCGGGACGTTGAGGCTCATGGCGGTGATCGGCGCCGCGTTCGCGACGGCCATGAACAGGACGCCCACGAGTCCGACCGCGCCGACCTTGAGGCGAGCGGAGTCCTGGGGTCGGATCTGGTGGTCTCCGGGAAGGGCGTGCGGCGCATCCTCATGGCTGCTCGTGCTCATGGACCATCCTTCGAGGGTCTCGACCCGCGTGATGCAGGTCACGTGGGTGGGAGTATGACGCCAGCGATGGACCGGTACAAGCACATTCGAGGTTTCCGGTCTGGAAGCTACGTGACCGTAAAGCCCATTGGTCTGGTCTGGACTCGGTCGTGCTCACCGATGATGTGCTTTTTGGTCTTGATTCGGTCTGCTCATTCGGTATGATGCGCGTGTGAGTGGTCAGACCAATCTTGAGTCGGCGGGTTCGGCGGGGTACGACTACGGCCTGTTCTCGTTCGCCTCGAAGGCCGAGGTTCTCGACAAGGCCAAGGAGTACTGGAACCCCGGGAAGACGCAGTTCTGGATCGACGCTGGGGTCCCGCTGGTCATCGACCGGCGCGAGGAGTACTACATCTGGGACATGTCGGGCAAGCGCCTGATCGACCTGCACCTCAACGGTGGTACCTACAACATCGGCCACCGGAACCCGGAGGTCGTCCAGGCCCTCACTGTCGCCATGCAGCACTTCGACGTCGGCAACCACCACTTCCCGGCACTGGCGCGGACCGCTCTCGCCGAGGCCCTCATCGCCTCCGCGCCCGAAGGACTGTCGAAGGTCATCTATGGATCCGGCGGTGGCGAGGCGATCGACATCGCGCTGAAGACGGCCCGTCACACCACGCAGAAGCGCAAGATCGTCTCGATCATCAAGGCCTACCACGGGCATACCGGCCTGGCGGTCGGCACGGGCGATGACCGGTTCTCCAAGCTGTTCCTCGCCGACCAGCCCGAGGAGTTCCCGCACGTCCCGTTCAACGACCTCGACGCGATGGAGGATGCCCTCCGCGGGCGCGACGTCGCGGCCGTGATCATGGAGACGATCCCCGCCACCTACGGGTTCCCGCTGCCCGACCCGGGCTACCTGCGCGCGGTCAAGGCGCTGTGCGAGGAGTACGACGCGCTCTACATCGCCGACGAAGTGCAGACCGGCCTGATGCGCACCGGGGAGCTGTGGGGGATCACCAAGGAGGGCATCGCTCCGGACATCCTCGTGACCGGCAAGGGCATCTCGGGCGGCATGTACCCGATCGCCTGCGTCCTGGTGAACGAGAAGTCGGCGGGCTGGCTCACCGAGGACGGCTTCGGCCACATCTCGACATTCGGCGGTGCCGAGCTCGGCTGCATCGCGGCGATCAAGGCGCTGGAGATCTGCTCCCGCGACGAGACGCGGTCGATGGTCCACTACATCGCCGACCTGGTCGGCACCGGCCTGCGTGCCATCCAGGCCGAGTACCCAGAGTGGTTCGTGGGCATCAGGCAGAACGGCGTGATCCTCGGACTGGAGTTCAACGATCCGCAGGGCGCCAAGTACGTCATGCGCCATCTGTACGAGAACGGTGTCTGGGCCATCTTCTCCACCCTCGACTCCCGCGTCCTGCAGTTCAAGCCGGGGATCCTGCTCAAGCCCGAGGTGGTCGAGGAGGTGCTCGACCGCACGGAGGTGGCGATCGGCCGGGCCTACCGCGAGGTCATGGGCCTGCGGAAGGCGGGCCGATGACGGCCCTGCTTGCGGACATCCCGCTCGAGCCGGCGGGTGTTCCGCGCGGCCGGGCGATGGTCGAGCGTGCCGAGTGGGCCGCGCGGTCGTTCGCGACCTACGACATCGACACCGTCCGTCGCATTGCGAAGGCGGCGGCCGAAGCAGGGGAGAAGCACGCGTCGGAGTTCGCAGAGGCGGCCGTTGCCGAGACTGGCTTCGGCGTGGCCGAGCACAAGGTGCTCAAGAACGTGGCGTGCTCGATCGGCATCTGGAACACCTATGGCTCGCATGACTACGTCTCACCGGTCGTGCACGCCGACCGGCGCATCGTCGAGATCCCCCGTCCGGCAGGGGTGGTCCTTGCGCTGACGCCGTCCACCAATCCGGTCGCCACCACCTACTTCAAGATCATGCTCGCGTTGCTCTCGCGGAACGCGATCATCATCAGCCCGCATCCGTACGCCCGGAAGGTGGGCGTGCAGGCTGCGCACGTCATGCGGGACGCCGCCATCGCGGCGGGTGCCCCCGACGGCTGCATCCAGGTCGCCGAGGAGCCGTCCATTCCGGTGATCAACGCGCTCATGACCGATGAGCGCGTCGACGTCATCGTCGCGACGGGCGGAACACCCATGGTGCGCGCCGCCTACCGCAGCGGCAACCCGGCTATCGGGGTGGGCCCGGGCAACGTCCCGGTCCTGGTCGACGGCACGGCGGATCTCACGCTCGCGGCCCGCCGCCTGGTCGCGAGCAAGAGCTTCGACAACTCGATCCTGTGCACCAACGAGTCGGTCGTCATCGTCGAGGAGCGCATCGAGGCGCCGTTCACGGCCGCGATGAAGCGCGAGGGTGCCTACGTCCTCGAGGGCGACGAGATCGATTCGGTCCGCGGTGTCATCTTCGAGGGCGACCACTTCAACACGGCATGGGTCGGCAAGTCCGCGGTGCAGATCGCCGACGCCGCCGGAGTCAAGGTCCCCAAGGCCACGAAGGTCCTGGTGGCGCCGTTCTCGATCGTCGTGCCCGAGGAGATGCTCGCTCACGAGAAGCTGTGCCCGGTCCTCGGGATGGTCACGGTCCCGAGCGCCGCTCGCGGCATCGATGCGGCTCGTGCGGTGCTGCGCATCACCGGCTCCGGCCACAGCGCCGCGATCCACAGCGAGGACGCGGACACGATCATGGCGTTCGCGGCCGCGGTCCGGGTCCTGCGGGTCTCCGTCAATGTCGGCAATAGCCTCGGCAGCGCGGGGATCGAGACCAACCTGGCGCCCAGCATGACCATCGGCACCGGCTTCTTCGGTCGATCGTCGGTGGGGGAGAACCTCGAGCCGAAGCACCTGGTGAACCACACCCGGATCGCCTACAGCTCCGATGAGCGGATCCCGATGGCCGACTTCGCCGGGCTCAGCCCGTGGCAGGCGCCGCATGGTCCGGTCCCGAGCTACCCGATCGCGTCCAACATGGACGATGCGCCGCAGCTGGTCAGGGCCAACGGCCCGGCCAGCGAGTCGACGGACGAGCTGCGGGATGAGATCCGCAAGCTCGTCATCGAAGAACTCCGACAGATCATCAAGGGCTGACACGTGGCTGAGCTGAGATCGTTCATCTTCCTCGATCGCCTGCAGCCGCAGACGATGTGCTACCTCGGCACCTGGGTGCGCGGGTCGCTCCCGCGCGCTGACTACGCCGCGCAGATCATCGAGGTGGCTCCGGGCCTCGATATCGAGCCCCTCACCGACGTTGCGCTCAAGCACGCCGACGTCGGTGCGGGCATCCTGTTCGTCGAGCGGCAGTTCGGCTACCTGGAGATGCACGGCCCCACCAGCTCGGTGCGCAGCGCCGCGGATGCCGTTCTGGACCAGTTGGGGGCGACTGCGGCCAGCGCCACGCGGCCGCAGGTGCTCGCGTCGCGGATCGTCCCGAAGATCGACCGCCAGCACGCGTTCCTGATCAACCGGAACAAGATCGGCTCGATGGCGCTGCCCGGCCAGTCGATGTTCGTCCTGGAGATGCAGCCTGCCAGCTACGCCATCCTCGCGGCGAACGAGGCGGAGAAGTCCGCCCGTATCACCCTCGTGGACTACCGGATGGCAGGTGCCACCGGGCGCCTGTACCTGACGGGGACCGAGTCCGAGGTGCGCGCAGCGGCCGAGGCGGCCGAGGCGGCCCTGGAGGCGGTGGCCTGATGCCCACGTCGGTACCGCCCGATCTCCTGCGCGAGGTCATCCGCGAAGTCGTGCGCGAGGTCATCCGCGAGGTCGTCGCGGAGGAGATCGCGGCCGCCGCCGCGGGTTCGCTCGGGCGGGGCTCGGCGTCGTCCGCATCGTCCCGCCGACACGTCGAGCCGGCCGCCCGTCGGCCCGAGTCGCCGGGGCCGGGCACCGGCGGGTCCCCCGTGCTGCAGCGCGGCGCGCTCACCGAGCGCCATGTCCGCGCCGTCGACAAGTCCGGCACCATAACCATCGGCAAGGCCGTCGTCATCACGCCCCTGGCCCGTGAGCGAGCCAGGTCCATGGGCGTCCAGATCATCAGGATCGAAGGGTAGGAGAGGCCATGCTGCGCGCACGCGTCATAGGAAACGTCTGGGCGACGAAGAAGGTCTCGTCGATCCCGAATGGGGCCTTCCTGGAGGTCGAGGTCGAGCCGGGCGGCTCGCGGCTGATCGCCTTCGACGTGCTGGGCTCCGGCGTCGGCGAGGCGGTCCTGGTCGCGACCGGGTCCGTCGCTGCGTCCTGGTTCGAGGGCGAGGCCCCGCCGATCGATGCCCTGATCATCGGGTCCATCGACGAAACCACGAGTCACTGAACAGTTCCACGACACACGTCACGGACCTCACCACCGAGCCGGGACGGTCACCACGAGGAAGGGAAGCACCATGTCCAACTACGCGATCGGCATGATCGAGACCCGGGGGTACGTTGCGGCACTCGCTGCGGCCGATGCCATGGTCAAGGCAGCCAACGTGACCATCGTCAGCCGGGAGCAGGTCGGCGCCGGCCTGGTGGCCGTCACCATCCAGGGTGACGTCGGAGCCGTCAAGGCGGCGACCGAGGCCGGGTCCGAGGCGGCGAGCCAGGTCGGTGAGCTCGTCAGCGTCCACGTGATCCCGCGTCCGCACGCAGAGCTCGCCAAGAACTTCGGCGTCTCGGCGTCGTGACCACGGGCAGCATGCCCGCACCTGCGTCCCCGGAACTCCGCGTCTACCTGCAGATCGAGGATCTCCAGCCGCAGTTCGCGGCCTACCTCGGAACGCCGACGCGGGCGCGTGGCTACCCGCCGTACGCGGGCCAGCATTCGCTGATCGTCGAGGTGGCCCCTGGGCTTGCGATCGAGCGTGTCACCGATCTCGCCCTGCGGTCCGCGCCCGACGTCGCGCCGGGGATCCTCTTCGTCGAGCGGCAGTTCGGCGTGCTCGAGGTGCACGCGGACAGTCTCGACCACGTGCAGCAGGCTGGCTCGGCAATCCTGGCCGGGATCGATGCCCGGGCCGAGGACCAGATGCGCCCGCGGGTGCTGTTCCACGACATCATCGAGGACATCACCGACCAGCACGCCGTGATCATCAACCGCAACCGCCAGGCCTCGATGATCCTGCCGGGCCAGAGCCTGCTGGTCTTCGAGATGACCCCCGCCCTGTTCGCGGCCATGGCGGCGAACGAGGCCGAGAAGGCAGCACCCGACATCACGCTCGTCGACGTGCAGATGATCGGAGCGGCCGGCCGGGTGTACATCTCGGGAACGACGCAGTCCGTGGCAGTTGCCCGCGAGGCGATCGGCACGGCTTTGGCTGCGGTGACGGGACGCGACCAGTAGCGTCACGCGCGACGCGAGCGACCGCGGGTCGAAAGGAGCTGGAGTGCACGACGCAGTGACATCGTTCGAGGTCTTCGCCCACGCGTCGCTGCCTGCATACGGCCTGGACCCGAACGCCGAGGTGACCCTTCTCAACGTGTCCGAGAACGGCACCTTCCGGGTCGACGACCCGGTGCAGGGACGCTCGGTGCTTCGCGTCCATCGCACCGGCTATCACTCGCAGGAGGCAATCCTCAGCGAGCTCGACTGGATCGCCGCCCTGAGAGAGGACGGGATCGTCTCGACGCCGGCCTTCATGCCCGCGCTGGACGGCCAGCGGGTCGTCACGGCGCGAACAGCCGACGGCGGTGAGCGCCACGTCGTCCGGTTCGCGTGGGTCGAGGGCGTGGAACCCACCGAGGACCGCCTGGCCCAGGACTTCGAGGAACTCGGTGCCATCACCGCCCGGCTGCACATCCACTCGAAGGCCTGGACGCGGCCCGCCGAGTTCACCAGGTTCGTGTGGGACTACGACACCTCGATCGGCGATCACGGGCACTGGGGCAGGTGGCAGGAGGGCCTCGGCATAGGCCCCGCGGAGACGGCAATCCTCGACCGCTGCTCGACCAGGATCCGCGAGCGACTCGCGGCGTACGGCAAGGGGCCGGAGCGCTTCGGCCTGGTGCATGCCGACATGCGGCTGGCCAACCTCCTGGTCAACGGACCTGCGGTCAACGTGATCGACTTCGACGACTGCGGCCTGAGCTGGTTCATGTACGACCTCGGGTCATCGCTGTCGTTCATCGAGCACGAGCCATACGTGCCGGAGCTCGTTGACGCCTGGGTGCAGGGCTACCGGTCGGTGAGCCCGATGAGCGCCGAGGAGGAAGCCGAGCTGCCGACCTTCATCATGCTGCGCCGCATGCTGCTGGTCGCGTGGGTCGGGTCCCACGCCGCGACGGATACAGCACAGCAGATGGGCCCGGAGTACGGGGTCACGAGTTGCCGCCTGGCTGAGGAGTACCTCAGCAGGATGTCCTGAGGAGGAACATGTTCGGATCTATCGCAGGTCGCTCCGTCGTCGTCACGGGCGCGACGAAGGGCATCGGCAAGGGCATCGCGCGGGTGATGGTCAGGGCGGGCACCAACGTCCTCATCACCGGTCGCAACGAGGAGGATGCCAGGCGCACGGTCGACGAACTGGCGGCGCTGGGCTCCGGGACGGTGGCCTACTTCCTCGGTGACGTCGCGGATGCGGGGGCCTGCCGGGAGATGGCGCAGGCTGCCGTCGATGCCCATGGCGGAATTGACGTGCTTTGCGCGAATGCCGGGATCTTCCCCGACGCGAAGCTCGTCGACATGTCCGAGGAGGACATGGACCTGGTCCTCGGCACCAACGTGAAGGGCACGATCCTCAGCGTGCAGGCCTGCGTCCCGGCGCTCAAGGCGAGCGGCCATGGACGCGTGATCCTCACGTCGTCGATCACGGGGCCCATCACCGGCTACCCGGGGTGGTCGCACTACGGCGCGAGCAAGGCTGCCCAGTTGGGGTTCATGCGGACGGCGTCGATCGAGCTCGCGCCGATGGGCATCACGGTCAACGCCGTCCTTCCAGGGAACATCGCGACCGAGGGGCTGGGAGATCTCGGCGAGGACTACCGTCGGTCCATGGAGATGTCCATTCCCCAGCGCCGGCTCGGCGATGTCGAGGACATCGGCAACGCCGCGCTGTTCTTCGCCTCCGATGAGGCCGCCTACATCACCGGACAGGCCCTTGTCGTGGATGGTGGCCAGATCCTCCCGGAGTCCCTGGCGGCCCTCGAAGCGATGTAGGCAGCCGTGGACAGCATCGTCGCCGACGAACCGTCGGCCATCGGCCCCGCGGGCGAGGACGTCCGGAGGCGGATCGTCGGGATGGTCGAGCGGGGCTCACTTCAGCCAGGAGAGAAGCTGGGCGCCGAGCGGGAGCTCGCGACCCGGCTAGGGGTGAGCAGATCGACCCTGCGCCAGGCGCTCGCGTCCCTCGAGGAGGCGGGCGTGATCCGTCGGGTCCCGGGCCGCGGCGGCGGGACGTTCATCGCGTCGGCCAAGGTGGAGCGCGACCTGTCCCGAATCGTCGGCGTTCCGATGCTTCTTCGCGATCAGGGCTTCACTGCGGGCTCCCGGGTGGTGAGCGTCGGCGTAGCCACCGCAGGGCCCGACGCGGCCGAGGCCCTGGGCATCCGGGAGGAGGACTTCGTCGTCGACCTGGTGCGGATCCGGCTGGCCGACGGGGCTCCCATCTCCCTCGAGCATGCAGTCTTCCCCGCAGAGCTGGTGCCCGGACTGCCGGAGCGAGACCTCGGCGGCTCGATCTACGAGCTCATCGACCGCGAGTACGGATTACGTCCGGAGGAGGCGATCGAGCATATCGAGGTGACGGAGGCCGGGGCGCTCGAGGCATCGATCCTGGGCATCGCGGCAGGCTCCCCCCTGGTATCGATCACCAGGACCACGAGGGATCCCAACGGCGTGGTCTTCGAGTACTCACGCGACCTGTTCCGGGCCGACCGGACCCGCATCAGCGTGCGGGTCAAGGGATCCCCGACCCACGAGACGGCCCGCCTGCGCGGCCGGGTCGTCGAGCTGGTCCCGCCGCAGGAGGCCTGATGCCGAGGGCGCGCGACGTGGGCTTCCCGCTGGCCGGCCAGCCGGGACCGGCCAACGCGGTGACCGACGTGCGGGGCGTCATCGTCGGGCACGTCACGATCATCACCGACGACCCCGTGGATCCGCACCGCGCAGCCCGGACAGGCGTGACGGCCATCCTGCCGCGGGGGCGGGACGGGATCGGCGTCACCGCGGCATGCGGTATCAGCGTCCTGAACGGAAACGGCGAGATGACCGGATCGCACTGGATCGCCGAGACCGGCGCTCTCGGCGGCCCGATCATGCTCACCAATACCCACGCGGTCGGTACCGTGCACCGCGGGGTGATCGACTGGATCGCCGCGAACCGACCGGATCGGGCCATGGAGTGGCTGCTTCCGGTGGTCGCCGAGACGTGGGACGGCTACCTCAACGCGATCAACGAGCCGCACGTCACGGGCGCCCATGCGGCGGAGGCGATCGAGGCCGCGAGCTCCGATCGGCCGGCCGAGGGTTCGGTCGGCGGTGGCACGGGCATGAACTGCTACGAGTTCTCCGGGGGATCCGGCACGTCCTCCCGGATCGTCTCGTTCGGTGGAGTCGACTACGTGCTCGGGGTGATCGTCCAGGCGAACTTCGGTTCGCGCGACGAGCTCACCGTGGCAGGCGTCCCCGTGGGCGACCTCGACGCGCCGAACCCGATCGCCGCCGACGGGTGGTTTGCCGGCGACATGGCGCGGGTGGCACCGCCGGGCGCGGGCTCGGTGATCGTTGTCGTGGCGACTGACGCCCCGATGCTCCCTGAGCAGTGCCAGGCGCTGGCCCGCCGGGTCCCCCTCGGGCTGGCTCGAACCGGAACGATGGGCAGTCACTTCAGTGGTGACCTGTTCCTTGCCTTCAGCACCGCCAACCCTGGCGCACTCGACAGTGGCTTCCCCCACGGTCCGGCCGATCGCGATGCGCTGCGCTCCCTCGACTTCGTGCCCTGGAACCGCATGGACCCCTTCTTCCGGGCTACCGTGCAGGCCGTCGAGGAGGCCGTGCTCAACTGCCTGACGACGAACGTCGACCTGGCGGGCCGGTCCGGGCACTGGATGCCGGCACTGCCGGTGGACCAGGTGAGCCGGCGCCTGATGCTGTCGGGGCTACTCCGCGCTCATCTCCAGGAACCGTAGAGCGTTGCCGCCCAGGAGCGCCTCGCGGTCCGAGTCCTCGAGGGTGGCGCGCCGGACTGCGTCTCCCGCCGGGCGTTCGCCGAACGGGTAGGGGTAGTCGCTGCCCATCATGACCTGCTCGGCGCCGAGGACGTCCACGAGCAGGCGCAGCGCGGCGTCGGAGAACACGACGCTGTCAACGCTGAACCGGCTGATGTAGGCGCTGGGGGGGTGCTCGCTGCCGGCACCGACCACGTCCCGACGCTGGTGCCAGGCGTTGTCGGCCCGGCCGGCCCAGAAGGCGAATGACCCGCCGCCGTGGGCGAAGGCCAGGCGAAGCGACGCCGGCAGCCGGTCGAAGGCGCCGCTGAGGACGAGGGCAAGGACCGACAGGTGGGTCTCGGCCGGCATGCCGACGAGCCACTGCCCCATCCACCGGTCGAGGCGGGGTGACTGCGGCATGTCCCACGGGTGCACGAAGACGGGGACCCCACGGTCGGCGCAGTGGTGGAGGAAGGTCACGACCCCGTCGGAGTCGAGGTCGGCGTCGCCGACGTGGTTCCCGATCTCGACTCCCCTGTGTCCGTTGGCGATGCTCCGGTCGAGTTCCGCGCAGGCGAGGTCGGCGTCCTGGAGGGGCACTTGGCAGAAGGGCACCAGCCGGTCCGGTTGCTCCGCGGTGATGTCCAGGGCCAGGTCGTTGAACAGCGCGGAGACGTCGGCGGCCTGGCGCGGCGAGCGGCCGTAGGAGAAGAAGACGGGTGTCGGCGACACGACCTGCACGTCCACCCCGTCGGCATCCATGTCGGCGAGGCGCCGGTCGGCGTTCCAGCACGCATCAGTGATGCGTCGGAACTCCTTGTCGCCGAGCATGATCGTCGCCTCGGAGACCGAGTCCACCCGGATCATGGGCCAACCGTCGCCCCCGGCAATCCCGGCGAGGTCCGGCCAGCCCCGGGGGACGTAGTGGGAGTGGACGTCGACGACGGGCATCCGGCCGGTCAGCCCCGGCCGGGATGGACGCTGCCGCACGCCCCGCAGGTGCGGGCCTGCTCATCGCCGTAGAACGCGTCGAATACCGGCGGCAGGTCGACGACGATGTCCGTCACCTGCAGCTCGACCTCGTGGATGAGGCCGTGGCACGAAGGGCAGTACCACTGGAAGCGCTCCAGCACGCCTGGCTCGCGGACTCGCTCGAACACCAGGCCGATCGATCCAGCCTCGGGGCGCTGCGGCGAGTGCGGCATGTTGCGCGGGAGCACCCACATCTGTCCCGGGCCGATCGTGACGGCACGAGGACCGTCCGGCGGCATGAGGTCGACGTGCATCGTCCCCGTGAGCTGGTAGAAGACCTCCTCGAACGGGTCGACGTGGTAGTCGGTGCGCTGGTTGGGGCCGCCGACGACCATGACGATGAAGTCCTCGCCGCCCGGGAAGACCTCCTTGTTGCCGACCGGCGGCCTCAGCCCCGGACCGTGCTCCGCGAGCCACGCGTCGAAGTCGAGCGAGTCGCTCAGTTCAGTCATGGGTCCCTCCCGTCCGGTGGGCGATCGCCTGGATCTCGATGAGCAGGTCGGGGTGCGGCAGTTCCCGCACGGCGACGGTCGTGCGGGTCGGACCGTCCTCGGTGAAGTACTCGGCGTAGGCACTGTTGTAGCCGTCGAAGTCGGACATGTCGACCAGGTAGCAGGTGACCTGGACCAGGTCGCCCAGCCCGCACCCGACGGCCGCGAGGATGTCCTCGATGTTGGCGATGACGGCCCTGGTCTGCTGCGCGATGTCGCGGTGCGTGACTCCGTCGACGACGTCCACGCCGGCGTGGCTGCCGTCCGGGCGCCGGCTGGACGTCCCGGACACGAATACGAGGTCGCCGACGACCTTGACGTGCGGGTAGCGGCCGCGAGGGGCGGCCTTGCCGGCGACGACCTGACTGCGGCCGGTCACGTCGAGGAGCCCTTGCGCCGTAGCGCGCCGCCCAGTGCGAGCGCGCCCGCCGCGACGGCGACGCTGGCCGCGATCGCGACGTTGCGTTGCTGGCGCCGGGAGCGCTCGATCACCTCGGCGTAGGGGATGGTCGTGAACGACACCATCGCGTAGCGCGAGAGGTACCGACCCGGGAGCAGCTTCTCCAGGCCGTGCTCGACCTTCTTCGCGGCGAGGAATGCGCGCGAACCGACCTTGTCGCGCATCTCGACGAAGTTCTCCTTGGCGAGGAGGGCAATGGCCTCTGAGTTGACGCGACGACGCTCCTGGTACATGGGCAGGGCGAGCGTCCAGTCGTCGCTGACCTCGTCCAGGCAACGGTCCAGCTCGACCACGTCCTCGAAGCCGCAGTTCGCTCCCTGCCCGAAGAAGGGCAGGATGGCGTGCGCGGCGTCCCCGATGAGGGCGACCTTCCCGTCGACCTGCCATGGGTCGGCGTGGACCGTGCTGAGCAGCCCGACCGGGTTGTACCGATAGTCCTCGACGAGTGCCGGGATGAGCGGTACGGCGTCGGGGTACTGGGCCGAGAAGTGGTCGAGGATCTCCTCCGGAGTCACGAGCGCATCGAAGCCGACGTCCCCCGAGTTTGGCCAGAACAGCGTGCACGTGAACGAGGCATCCGGGTTCGGCAGCGCGATCATCATGGACGCGCCCCGCGGCCAGATGTGCAAGGCGTCCGGGTCGAGGGCGAACCCGCCGTCGACCGGAGGGATGGTCAATTCCTTGTAGCCGAAGTCGAGGGCGTCGAAGATCACGTGTACCCGCCCCAGCCGCTCCAGCGTCTGCCGCACCACGCTGCCGAAACCATCGGCGGCAAGGACGATGTCCGGCGACACCTCGAAGGTGGTGCCGCCGAGCTCGAACGTGAGGGTGCTCGACGCCAGGTCGTAGCCAGCCAGCCTGGAGTCGAAGTTCAGCGTCACGCCAGGGGTGCGCTCGGCCGCGTCGAGCAACGTCTCGTTGAGCGCCGCCCTCCCGATGGAGTTGATGGCCAGGTCGCCGCGTGCCGAGTAGGACGAGAAGGCGGTACTGCCGTCGAGCGCATGGATCATGCGGCCGTGCATCGGGAGCGCCGGCGCCATGACGGTGTCGATCAGGTCGATGCGCCGCAGCGCGTCCAGCCCACGCTCGGAGAGCGCGAGGTTGATGGACCGGCCGCGCTCGGCGGTCGCCGACCGCGGATCCGGACGCCGCTCGTAGACCTCCACCCGGTAGCCCCTGCGGCCGAGGTAGCAGGCGAGCAGCGAGCCGACCAGCCCCGCACCCACGATGACAACCGTGCGTCCATCGGCCCCGCTCATGAGATGCCCTCCCCGGTGAGTTCCTGGCTGAGTGCGTCGGCGGCGCGCCAGCAGTCGTGGAAGGTGCAGTACAGGGGAGCCGGGGCAACGCGGATGATGTCGGGCCTGCGGTCGTCGGCGACCACTCCCCAGTTCGTGCTGAGCCGGTCGCTGAGGTCGGTCGCGTCGACCCCGGCTCGCACAGACAACTGCGCACCATGGCGGCCCTCGTCGGCCGGGGTCACGATCGCCAGGGTGCCCGCCTCGGCGAGAGGGTCGAGCAGTCCGCGGAGGTAGCCGGTCAGGCGCAGGCTGCGGGCGCGCAGGGCGTCCATCCCGACCGAGTCGAACAACTCCAGCGATGTCCGCACCGGTCCCATCGCCAGGATGGGCGGGTTGGACAGCGACCAGGCATCGGCCGTGGCGGGAGGCTCCGAGACTGGCCGCATCTCGAAGCGGGTGGCCGGGTCGGTGCTCCACCAGCCCTCCAGCCGGGGCAGGGCGGGGTTCCCCAGGTGGCGCTCGTGGACGAAGGCCCCGGCCACCGCACCCGGCCCGGAGTTGAGGTACTTGTAGGTGCACCAGGCCGCGAAGTCGACGTCCCAGTCATGCAGGGCCAGCGGGACGTTGCCGGCGGCGTGTGCCAGGTCCCAGCCGACGGTTGCCCCGATGTCGTGTCCGGCCGCCGTGATGGCGGGCAGGTCGAGCAGCTCCCCGGTGAGGTAGTTGACGCCGCCAAGCATGACAGTGGCGATGGAGTGGGCATGGTCGTCGAGCGTCGCGATGACGTCCTCGGTGCGCAGCGTGTCCTCGCCGACGCGTGGCCGCAGGCGCAACACAGCGGTCTCGGGGTCATGGCCACGCAGGGCCACGTGGCTGCGCACGGCGTAGGAGTCCGAGGAGAAGGCGTAGTCCTCGATGACGATCCGGTGGCGGATGGCCGTCGGCCGGTAGAAGGAGGCGAGCAGCAGGTGAAGGTTGACGGTGAGCGAGTTCATCATGACGACCTCGCGCGGACGGGCCCCGATCAGGCGGGCGGCCGGCTCGCGCAGGGCCTCGTGGTACCCGAACCACGGCCGGTCCGCGTCGCTGTGGCCATGCACGCCGTACTGCTCCCACGCGTCGAGGTCGGCCATGAGCTCGGCGCGGGTCGCCCGCGGCTGCAGGCCCAGTGAGTTGCCGGCCAGGTATGCCGTCAGCGGGAACGCGCCTCCCAGCGCCGGCGGGATGAGGAAGTCGTCGCGCCGCGAGGCCGGGTCAGGTGCGGCGTCGAGGGCCAGGGCGTGGTCCTCGCGGGCGTCGGTCACGCCGCTCATTCAATACCCCCGTCCAGGAGTTTGAGCAGGGTTGGCCAGGGCTGGGCCGCGGGGTCGATGAGCTCGAAGTGGCCGACGCCCGGCAGTTCCCTGAGCCGGGTGCCGCGGTGCGCCTCGACGTAGGCGCGGGACTGGCTCAGGGGGACGAGCGAGTCGCTCGCACCATGGAGCAGTGCGACGCCGGGGCCGGTCGGGGCCAGGTGCACGGGATCGAGGTCTGGGCGAGCGTGCGGCTCGGCACCGAGGAAGGCGCGTACCGCGTCGCCGTCGAGCCCTAGGCGGTCCGCCGCAGCCAGGTCCGCGACGGGGGCCAGTGCGATGACGTCTATCGCAGCTCCCGGCTGGGCGGCCAGCCAGAGGGCGAGGTGCCCGCCCGCGGAGTGGCCGATGACGCAGGGCCGGCCGGGGTATCCCGGGGCGGCCTGGATGGCTGCCACGGCCTGGCTGACATCGCCCGTCGCCAGGTCAGGCTGCCCCGGGACCCGCCGGTACTCCAGCGACAGCACGCGATGCCCGCGCGCCGCCAGCGCCCCCGCGAGCGGGCGCAGATGGGTCCGGTCGTAGGCCGGTCGCCAGAACCCGCCGTGCACGAGGACCACGGTCCGGCGCGGCGACCGGCCCGGGAACGGGAGGTAGACGTCCGCCACCTGATCGGCCGCGGAGCCGTATGACCAGCCCTGGTCAGGTGCGGGTGCCGCGCAGGCGAGGATCGATCGGTCCTCGGCCCGAGAGTCGCTCGGTAGCGGATCGCTCGGCATGTGGGGAGTATCGCAAGCGACCTAGACTTGAAAGCGATGTTGGAGCTGGTGTACCCGCAGCAGGTGGCCGGACTGGCGTGGTGGCCGGTCGCTGTCGTCATCGGCCTGCTCCTCCTCCTCAACGTCGTCAACAACCGGGTGGCTCCCCAGACCCACTACCTGCTCTGGTCGTTCGGCGGATCCGTCGCCTTGCTGGCCCTCGGACTGCTCGACGGCAACTCATGGACCGACATGGGCCTGGGCTGGGAGTACCTGCTGCCAGGATTGATCTGGGCTGGCGCCTGCATCGGCGGAGTCACCGCCGTCTACCTCATCGGGTCGGCCTTCCGGCGGACCCGGATCGCATTCCACGACGAGCGGATGACCAGCCTGAGTGGCGGGCGCATGGTGTTCCAGGCGCTGGTCGAGGTTCCGTTCGGGACGGTGCTGCTGGAGGAGATCGCCTTCCGGGCGGTGCTGCTGTCCATGCTCACGCGCAGGTACGGGCTGGTGTGGGGCCTGGTGATCTCGTCGATCCTCTTCGGCCTGTGGCACGTGCTGCCCAGCATCGGCACGCACGAGCAGAACCCCGCGCTTGGCTCGGTCGTCGGCGAGGGGCGGCGCGGCAACATCCTGGCGGTGGCCCTGAGCGTGCTCACCACCTCGATCGCGGGCGTCCTGTTCGCCGGGCTGCGACTGCTGTCCGGCAGCGTGCTGGCCCCCATGGGATTTCACTGGGCGACCAACGGGCTCGGCTACGCCTTCTCGTGGCTGCTCATCCGCACCCGGGACCGGCGACGGGCCAGGCACCGAGCCGAGATCCGGGCCCGCCAGCGGCGCGAGCGCGAGGCGGCCGCGGAGGAGCGGGACCCGAACGGCGGGGGCGAATGACATCCGTGGGATTCACGCCATACGATGACGCGCAAGCCGTCGGCAGGGTCAAGGAGGAGCACCGCATGGATGCAGCGCGCGCGCAGGAGTCCGCACGCGAACCGGGTGCAACGCTCAGCGACCGGGACCGCCGGATCCTGGAGTTCGAGCGCCAGTGGTGGAAGTACGCCGGCGCCAAGGAGCAGGCCGTCCGCGACCTCTTCGACATGAGCGGCACCCGCTACTACCAGATCCTCAACGGGCTCATCGACGACCCGCATGCCCTCGCGTTCGACCCCATGCTGGTGAAGCGTTTGCGGCGGATGCGCGCCGCCCGGCAGCGGGCCCGATCGGCTCGACGGCTCGGAATCGAGCTCGAGCAGCGCTAGCCCACGCGAGCTCAAACAGCCGCTTACATCACGGTTGGGTAACGATTCCCATGTAACACCATGTAAGCGGTTGCATCAGGTCGGGGTGAAACGTACATTGCTGACACATTAACTGCGGATGACACGAGTCACCCGTGAGCACATTCCGGCCCGCATCGGGCCGCGACGAGAGGAATCCGAATGCGCAGGACACTGCGAGCCATCGGGCTGGGCGCTGTTGCCGCCTCGCTTGGCTTCGGGGCACTGCTGTCGGCACCGCCGGCCAATGCTGCCACCACCACCATCGTGATCTGGACCGACGAGAACCGTTCCGCGTCCGTGCGCGAGCTCTTCGCCAACGGGTACAAGGGCTACACCGTCCAGGTCGTGGTCAAGGACTTCGGCCAGATCCGCGACGACCTCAGCAAGGTCACCGAGTCGGCCGCCCCCGACGTCATCGTCGGCGCGCATGACTGGGTCGGCGAGCTCGCCGCCAACGGCTCGATCGTCAAGCTGAACGTCCCGGCCAAGGCCGTCAGGGAGACCGCGACGTACGCGCTCCAGGGCTTCCGCTACGGCTCGGGCATCTACGGCATGCCGACGCAGATCGAGAACGTCGCCCTCGTGACCAACGCGAGCCTCATCAAGACTCAGCCCAAGACGTTCGCTGAGCTCTCCAAGATGGCGCTGGCCCTGAAGAAGGCCGGCAAGGTCACCGTTCCCTTCGCCGTTCCGCAGGGCGCCAATGGCGACGCGTACCACATGTACCCGCTCTTCAGCGGTCTCGGCGGCTACATCTTCGGCACCAACCCCTCCGGGTCGGTCAACCCCAAGAAGGTCGGCCTCGACAACGCGACATTCCGCAAGAACCAGAACCTGATCAACGCCTGGAACAAGAGCGGGCTGATCAACTCGAAGGTCGATTACGGCATCGCCAAGGACGCCTTCGTCGCGGGCAAGGCCCCGTTCTGGATCACCGGACCGTGGGAGATCAACGACACGATCAAGAAGCTCGGCTTCAAGTACCGGATCACGGCCGTCCCGACGATCGTCGACGGGATCACCCCGGTGCCGTTCCTGGGCGCCCAGGGCTTCATGGTGACCAAGTTCGCCGCGATCCACGGCGTCCAGATCGGCGCCAACTCTCTGGTTGCCGAGTACATGTCGACGGCCCCGGCGCAGGCCAAGCTGGCTGCCGCCAACGGTCGTACGCCGGCCAACCTGATCGCGGCCAAGGCAGTGTCTGATCCGCAGCTCAAGGCATTCGGTGCCGCGGGCGTGGGCGGCGTGCCGATGCCGAACGTGCCGCAGATGGCCTCCGTGTGGAGCGCTCTCGGCGGTGCGTGGGTCAACAGCACCAAGGGTGCCGGTGCCACTCCGGCGCAAAAGGCCTTCGCTCAAGCGCAGGCGACCGTGGTGAAGGCCATCGGCTGATCCACGGCATCACCTAGCACAGATCGGGGGTCGCTCGAACGCCGAGCGGCCCCCGATCAGCGCCAGTACTGTCCGGTCAGCTCTTCCACGGAGGCCCGATGCAGGCGATGATCTCCCGGTTCGGCGGGATGCCGGCCATGATCCTCAAGCTGGTCTTCCTCGGCCTCGTCAACGCCCTCGCCATCCTCGCCTTCCCGACGATGATCTCGACGCAGGCCTGGCTCATCCTCGGCATCGTCATCGCCTCGACCATCGCGCTGGACTACCTCTTCCTGACGAAGAAGTTCATCCCCGCCAAGTACGTGATCATCGGGGCGATCTTCCTCACCGCGTTCCAGATCATCCCGGTCATCTACAACATCTCCATCGCCTTCACTAACTACTCGACCGGCCACATCGGCACCCAGCCCGAGGCGATCGAGGCGATCGTCCGCGACAGCGCGGCCCAGACCGAGAACTCGGTCACCTACGACATGATCCCCGCTACCGACTCGGGGGGCGATCTCGTCCTCATCCTCACCCCGCAGGTGTTCGCGGATGAGGCCGCCGTGACGGACCCCGCGACCACCGAACCCGTCGAGACGGAGTTCGGCGGCACCGACGAGCCCGTCGAGACCGAATTCGACGGCGAGGGCACGACGGACTCCGCCAGTCCCGTTCCCAGCGGAGACGGCGACATGAACGTCGCCACGCCGGCCGATGACACGAGCTATCCGCCCACGTACATCGGCACACCCGAGGGCATCGACGAGGTCGAGCCCTCGACCGTCCAGCGGGACGAGTTCGGGACCGTCACCGGGGTCGAGGGCTACACGAACGTCCCCGAGAGCGACCTGGCGTCGAACGACGCGGCGCTGGCTGGGTACGACGTCCCCGGGCCCGACGGCGGCCTAATCCAGCCCCAGGGCCTGAGCACGGCAGTCGAGCTGGAGCCCACCCTCGTCTACGACCCCGTTGCCGACACGTTCACGAGCCTCCAGACCGGGACCGTGTACACGGACAACGGCGAGGGGTCGTATACCGACCCGAACAACCCGGACGACGAGCTCCTCCCGGGCTGGCGGGAGACGGTCGGCTTCAAGAACTTCTTCCGGATCTTCAGCGACCCGGACATCTCCGGTCCCTTCTTCATCGTCTTCGTGTGGACCTTCGTCTACGCCATCGTGACGGTGCTGCTGACCTTCGCCCTCGGCCTGGGCCTCGCGATCGTCATGAACAAGCCGGGCATGCGTGGGCAGCGCGTCTACCGATCGCTGCTGGTGATCCCGTACGCCGTGCCGGCCTTCCTCTCGATCCTGGTCTGGGCGGCCCTCCTCAACGACGACTTCGGAGCCATCAACCAGGTGCTCGGCACGAGCATCCCGTGGCTGTTCGATCCCACCTGGGCCAAGGTGAGCTGCATCCTCGTCAATCTCTGGCTGGGACTGCCGTACATGTTCCTCATCTCGACCGGGGCCTTGCAGGCCATCCCGAGCGAGTTGCAGGAGGCGGCCCGCGTAGACGGTGCCCGGAACTGGCAGGTGTTCCGGCTCGTCAACCTGCCCCTGCTCCTGGTGGCCCTGACCCCGCTCCTCATCGCGTCCTTCGCCTTCAACTTCAACAACTTCAACAACATCTACCTGCTGACGGGCGGCGGCCCGGCCATGGACGGCTCCAACGTGGCCGGGGCCACCGACATCCTCATCTCGTACACGTACAAGGTGGCCTTCGCGGCAGGCAAGGGCAATGACTATGGGCTGGCGGCCGCCGTCTCCATCATCATCTTCATGATCGTCGGGACGATCTCGGCGATCTCCTTCTCGAGATCCAAGGCCATCAGGGAGGAGAGGGCATGAGCGCCACGACGAGTCCGGTCGCGCCGGTGCCGAAGGCTGCCCGGCGATCCTTCGGCCGCTGGTTCAAGGTGCTCGGGTGGCGCCACCTGGTCGCCCTCGGCGCCATCGCGTTCGCGATCCTGCCGGTCCTGTGGGTCGTCAGCGCCGCATTCACCACCGACCCCACCATCAGCAGCGGCAACCTGTTGCCGCGACAGCCCACGACCGACAACTTCACGACGCTCTTCAGCAACCCGGACCAGCCCTACCTGAAGTGGTACCTGAACACCATGGTCCTGGCAACGGTCGTGGCCATCTTCACGGTTCTCATCGCCGCCGGGGCCGCGTACGCCTTCAGCCGCTTCCGGTTCAAGGGGCGCCGGGTCGGCATGGTGTTCCTGCTCCTCGTGCAGATGTTCCCGCAGTTCCTGGCGATCGTGGCGATCTACCTCCTCATGGCGCAGGTCTCCGACGTCTTCGCGGGCGTGGGCCTGGATACCCTCACCGGCCTCGGCCTCGTGTACCTCGGCGGTGCGATGGGCGTGAACGCCTGGCTCATCAAGGGGTTCTTCGACACGATCCCGTTCGAAATCGATGAATCCGCCAAGGTCGACGGCGCCACCCACGGCCAGGTCTTCTGGGGAATCATCCTGCCGCTCGCGGCACCGGTCCTCGCGGTCGTCGGGCTGCTCTCGTTCATCTTCACCATCAACGAGTTCCTCATCGCGAGCACCCTGCTGCAGTCGCCGGGCACCAAGACCCTTGCCGTGGGGCTGCGCGGCTTCATCGACCAGCAGTACTCGGAGAACTGGGGTCCCTTCGCGGCCGGCGCCCTGCTCGCGGCGATCCCGGTCGTGATCTTGTTCATCTTCCTGCAGAAGTTCATCGTCGGAGGCCTTACCCAGGGCTCGGTGAAGGGCTAGTGGTCCATCACGATGGCTCGGCCCTGTACGTGTCGTCCCTGGCCCCGAAGGTCGGCGACATGATCACCTTGCGGCTGCGGACGCACCGGGACCATCAGCCCGCCGTGGTCATCCTGCGCACGGTGCACGACGGCGAGCCCGTCAACGTGGCCGCGGAGCCGAAAGAGGGGGACGGCGTCGACGTGTGGTGGACGGCCACCGTGTCGGCCCGCAACGTCAGGACCCACTACCGCTGGCTGCTGCACGGCGGGGCATTCGGCTACGAGTGGCTCACCGCGGCCGGGCTGGTCGACTTCGATGTGCCCGACGCCACCGACTTCGTCGTGAGCGCGACTCCGGCCCCGCCGGGCTGGTCGCACACCAGCGTCGTCTACCAGGTGTTCCCCGACCGCTTCGCCCGCTCGGCCGGCAGCCCGGACGAGGTGGCGAGCCCGCCTGACGGCACGGCCCTGCCGGACTGGGCGGTGCCGCGGGCCTGGACCCAGCACCCCGAAGGGCGCTCGCCCAACACCCCGCGCGAGTACTTCGGCGGGGACCTTGACGGGGTCCGCGAGCACCTGGACCACGTTGCCGGCCTGGGCGCCGGGCTGCTGTACCTGACCCCGTTCTTCCCTGCGGGCTCGACGCATCGGTACGACGCCACGACCTTCGACCGCATCGATCCGCTGCTGGGCGGGGACGCCGCCCTCTCCCGACTGGTGAGGGCCGCCCACGAGCGCGGCATCCGGGTCCTGGGCGACATCACGCTGAACCACTGCGGCAACCACCATGACTGGTTCGAGGCGGCCCAGGATCCGGCAGCGCCCGAGCGCGAGTACTTCCGGTTCGACCCGTCCCTCCGGCATGGCTACGAGTGCTGGTGGGGCAACCGGACCCTGCCCAAGTTCGACCACACCAGTCCGGCTCTCCGCGAGCGGCTCGTCACCGGCGAGGGATCATCGGTCCGGCACTGGCTGCGCGGTCCGGCCGCGCTCGATGGCTGGCGGGTGGACGTGGCGAACATGACCGGCCGCATGGGGTCGATTGACGTGCTCCACGACGTCGCGCGCGACGTCGCCTCCGCCATGGCGCTGGAGTCGGACGACCTCGTGCTGGTCGCGGAGCACGGCCACGATGCCAGCGACGACCTGCTCGGCGACGGCTGGCAGGGCACCATGAACTACGCCGGCTTCACCCGCCAGGTGTGGTGCTGGCTCCGGTCGCCGGACTTCACGGAGCACTTCCTCGGCCTGCCGGTCGAGACGCCCGTGATCACCGGCCAGCAGGCCGTCGCCTCGCTGCGCGCCTTCCATGCCCGGGTGCCATGGCGGTCGCTCCTCAGCAGCTGGAACATCCTGTGCAGCCACGACACCGCTCGGATCCGCACCGTGGTCGGGACGGCGGAGCGCCAGGTCGCCGCGCTCGCGATGGCGGTCGGACTGCCGGGCATCCCGATGGTGTTCGCCGGCGACGAGATCGGTGCCACGGGGGAGTGGGGCGAGGATGCTCGCACTCCGTTCCCCTGGCACGATCGATCCGCCTGGGATCTGGGCACGCTTGACTCCTACCGGGCCCTGTTGAGCCTGCGCTCGACCAGCCCGGCGCTGGCGACCGGAGGCCTGCGCTGGCTGCATGTGGGCAGCGATGCCATCGCGTTCGTGCGGGAGCATCCGGACGAGACGATCCTCGTCGCCGTGGCCCGCAGCCAGGCGGAGCCGATCAGGATCGGCCTCGGAGACCTCAATGCAGTGTCGGTTAGTCACCTGTTCGGCTTCGACTCAGAGGTCGCCGCCGGGCAGGCCGTCATCGATGTCCCGTCGGCGGGAGCCGGCGTGTGGCGAGTGGAGAGTGAGTAGTCATGGCTGATCTGGTGCTGGCCGACATCGACAAGGTCTACGACAACGGCTTCTACGCCGTGAAGGACCTCTCCCTCGACGTCGCGGACGGTGAGTTCCTCGTGCTCGTCGGCCCGTCGGGGTGTGGCAAGACCACGGCCTTGAGGATGATCGCGGGGCTCGAGGACATCACCGACGGGACCGTCTCGATCGGTGGGCGCGTGGTCAACGACGTGCCGCCGCGCGAGCGCAACATCGCCATGGTGTTCCAGAGCTACGCCCTCTACCCGCACATGACCGTGGCCGAGAACATCGGCTTCGGCCTCGCCCTGCGGCACGAGAAGAAGGAGACGATCAAGGAGAAGGTCGGCCG
The DNA here is from genome assembly GCA_030645615.1 of Actinomycetota bacterium. Lineage (GTDB taxonomy): Bacteria > Actinomycetota > Actinomycetes > S36-B12 > S36-B12 > UBA10649. The sequence continues at coordinate 56,212 of JAUSNB010000004.1, forward strand.
AGCCGGCCGGCTCCTTGACCTCACGTCGATGCTCAGCCGCAAGCCCAAGCAGCTCTCCGGTGGGCAGCGCCAGCGGGTGGCCATGGGCCGGGCCATCGTGCGCGATGCGGAGCTCTTCCTCATGGACGAGCCGCTGTCGAACCTGGACGCCAAGCTTCGCGTGCAGATGCGGGCCGAGATCGCGTCGCTGCAGAAGCAACTCGGCATCACCACGGTCTACGTCACGCATGACCAGGTCGAGGCGATGACGATGGGCCACCGGGTGGCCGTGCTCCGCCTCGGTGAGCTGCAGCAGGTCGCTGCGCCGCAGGATCTCTACGACAACCCCGACAACGTGTTCGTGGCCGGCTTCATCGGCACGCCTCCGATGACGCTGTTCCATGCGGACCTGCGATCGGAAGGGCAGGACGCGTGGCTCGAGATCGGGCAGCAACGGCTGTCGATCCCCCACTCCCTGCTTGCCGAGAGGCCCACCCTCGGTGCATCAGTGGGGGGCGAGGTCATCGCCGGCCTGCGCGCCGAGGACATCCACCCCGATGCGCGTGACGGCTCCCAGGCACTGGCCGCGACCGTCATCCTGAGCGAGGCGCTGGGCTCGAGCGTCCACCTCACGTTCGGGCTCGACGGTGTCCCCGTCGACGAGATGCGGCTCGGCAGCGGCCTGGCCAAGGACCACGAGGACGTCGAGGTGTCGCGGCTGGGCAGTGGCACCGAGATCCAGGGCGTGGCCGTCTTCCCGCCCCGGCTCCGCTTCCAGACCGGGGACCCGATCACGATCCACGTCGATGCCAGCCGGCTGTACTTCTTCGACGTCGAATCGGGCCATGCGCTTCGGTAGCGCCCTCGCGGCGGCGGCGGCAGCAGCGCTGGCGGTCACGGCAGGGGCCCTCGCGGCGCCTGCGTCGGCCGACGCCGCGCTCGATGCCCTCGCGACGCCATCGGTCCGCAGCCCCATCGCGGCCGACCGCTTCTACTTCGTCATGACCGACCGCTACCGCGACGGCAACCCCCTGAACAACACCGGCGGGACGGCCGGCTCGATCTCGGTCACGGGCTTCGAGCCGACGTCCGATGGCTACTACCACGGGGGCGACTTCGCCGGCCTCACCGGCCGCTGCGACGCCTCGGACCCGGCCGACGACGGGCTGGCGCGACTGGCGCGCCTCGGCTTCACCGCGGTGTGGATCACGCCCCCCTTCGTCCAGCGCACCGTCCAGGGCAGCAGTGCCGCCTACCACGGCTACTGGTTCCTCGACATCACCCGGCCCGACCCGCACCTAGGCAGCGAGGCCGAGTTCGCCGCGTTCATGGCCTGCGCCAAGAAGCTGGACATGAAGGTGTTCCTCGACATCGTCGTGAACCACACGGCCGACGTCATCTCGTTCAAGCAGGGGACGTCCTACGTCCCGCTGGGGAAGGCGCCCTATCGCACCCGCACGGGCCGGCCCTTTGACCCGTGGTCGTTCACCACCGGGACGCGCTTCCCGCGGCTGGCGCCCAACCGGAGCTTCGCCAAGACCCCGGTGATCGATCCGGCCCTCGCGAACGCCAAGGGCCCCGCGCTGCTCAACCAGGCGATCCGCTACCACAACCGCGGCGACATCGACTGGGGCAGCTGCGTCGGACGATGCGAGATGGACGGCGATTTCGTGGGGCTCGATGACCTCATGACCGAGGACTGGGCCGTGGTCCAGGCCTTGGCCGATGCCTACGGGGAGTGGATCACCAAGTACGGCATCGACGGGTTCCGGATCGACACCGCCAAGCACGTCGATCCGTATTTCTTCGGCAGGTGGCTGCCGCTCATCAACGCCACTGCGGGGGCTGCCGGTAAGCCGGGCTTCACCTCCTTCGGGGAGGCCTGGTACGTCGACACCGCAGCTCTCTCCGAGCTGATGCTCGCCCGTGGGCTGCCCTCGGTCCTGGACTTCCCCTTCCAGGACATGGCCAAGAAGTTCGTGACCGGGGAGGCCACGGGCGGCAGCCTTGCTGCGCTGTTCGCCGACGACGACTACTACACGTCCGCCTCGACGAACGCGTACGGGCTCACCACCTTCCTCGGCAACCACGACATGGGCCGGATCGGCTTCTTCCTGACCACCGAGACGCAGGCGACCGGGCAGGCCCTGCTCGAGCGGGACCTCCTCGCGCACGACCTGCTGTACCTCACGCGCGGCGTGCCCGTCGTCTACTACGGCGACGAGGTGGGCATGACCGGCTCGGGGGATGGCACCGACAAGAAGGCCCGACAGGACATGTTCACGACCCAGGTGCCGGACTGGCGGGTGGAGGAGCGCATCGGCGGCCAGCCGATCGGCGCGGGCACGTCGTTCGCCGAGACCTCTCCGATCGAACGGCGGCTCGCGGAGCTGGCCAGCCTGCGCTCCGCGCATCCCGCCCTGGCGACGGGCGCCCAGATCACGCGCTACGGGAAGGACAACGTCTTCGCGGCGTCCAGGTTCGACGCGGCGACGCGGAGGGAGTACGTCGTCGCGTTCAACAACGGGGATTCGGCGGCGACCGTGACCGTCCCCACGTCGACCCCGTCCGCCAATTGGACGTCACTGCTGCCCGGACCCGGCGCGACGACGAGCCAGTCCGGGTCGATGACGGTGTCCATCCCCCCGCGCGGAACCGTCGTCCTGGCGGCCACCGTGGAGGTGCCGCAATCGGCCCCGCCGTCGATCCGGCTCAAGGCCGGCCAGGACAACGTGACCGGCAAGCACGCCCTGACCGCCACGGTGCCCGGCGTCGACCCGGCGACCGTCACCTTCGTCATGCGCTCCAAGGGGGGCACGGGCTGGACCGTCATTGGCTCGGACGATGCCCGTCCGTTCCGGGTCTTCGTCACCCCCGCGAAGGGCCGGGCGGTCGACGTCGCCGCCATCGTTCGGGACTCGGTGGGCCAGGTGGCCGCCACCACCCCGCTCCGGATCTCCCTCGCGCCCTTCCTCTAGGTCGCGGGCCGGGCATTTGCACTCGCCAAGGTCGAGTGCTAACTTTTCATTAGCACTCGACACCCGAGAGTGACAGAATCCGCACGGACGTTCCGGGAGGAACTCACCCCATGGCAAAGATCATTGCTTTCGACGAGGAGGCGCGTCGCTCGCTCGAGCGCGGCATGAACGTGCTCGCCGACGCCGTCAAGGTCACCCTGGGCCCGAAGGGCCGCAACGTCGTCCTGGAGAAGAAGTGGGGAGCCCCCACCATCACCAATGACGGCGTGTCCATCGCCAAGGAGATCGACCTCGAGGATCCCTACGAGAAGATCGGCGCCGAGCTCGTCAAGGAGGTCGCCAAGAAGACGGACGACGTCGCTGGCGACGGCACCACCACGGCCACCGTTCTCGCCCAGGCGCTCGTGCGTGAGGGCCTGCGCAACGTCGCGGCCGGGGCGAACCCCATGGGCCTCAAGCGTGGCATCGAGAAGGCGGTCGGCATCGTGTCCGACGAGCTGCTCGCGATGGCCAAGGACGTCGAGACCAAGGAGCAGATCGCGTCGACCGCGGCCATCTCGGCCGGCGGTGACATGGAGGTCGGCGAGCTCATTGCCGAGGCCATGGACAAGGTCGGCAAGGAAGGCGTCATCACCGTCGAGGAGAGCAACACCTTCGGACTCGAACTCGAGCTCACCGAGGGCATGCGCTTCGACAAGGGCTACATCTCCGCCTACTTCATGACCGACCCGGAGCGCATGGAGGCCGAGCTCGAGGATCCCTACATCCTCATTGCCAACTCCAAGATCTCCGCGGTGAAGGACCTGCTGCCGCTGCTGGAGAAGGTCATGCAGTCCGGCAAGCCCCTGGTCATCATCTCCGAGGACGTCGACGGCGAGGCGCTGTCGACCCTGGTGGTCAACAAGATCCGCGGCACGTTCCGCTCGGTGGCCATCAAGGCTCCCGGTTTCGGAGACCGCCGCAAGGCCATGCTCCAGGACATCGCGATCCTGACCGGCGGCCAGGTCATCTCCGAGGAGGTCGGGCTCAAGCTCGACACCGCCACGCTCGACCTGCTGGGCCGTGCCCGCAAGGTCGTCGTGACCAAGGACGAGACGACCATCGTCGAGGGTGCGGGCGATGCCGAGCAGATCGCCGGCCGCGTCTCGCAGATCCGCGCCGAGATCGACAAGTCCGACTCGGACTACGACCGCGAGAAGCTGCAGGAGCGGCTGGCCAAGCTGGCCGGCGGCGTGGCCGTCATCAAGGTCGGCGCAGCCACCGAGGTCGAGCTCAAGGAGCGCAAGCACCGCATCGAGGACGCCGTTCGCAACGCGAAGGCGGCCGTCGAGGAGGGCATCGTGCCCGGCGGCGGCGTGGCCCTCATCCAGGCCATGAAGTCGGCCGACCCGAAGATCGAGGCCTTGGGCCTCACCGAGGAGCAGGCGGTCGGCGCGAACATCGTCCGTGTCGCCGTCAGCGCCCCGCTGAAGCAGATCGCCATCAACGCCGGCCTCGAGGGCGGCGTGGTGGCGGAGAAGGTCCGCGAGCTCGAGCAGGGCTGGGGACTGGATGCCGCGACCGGCGAGTACGTCGACATGATCAAGGCCGGAATAATCGACCCGGCCAAGGTCACCCGGTCCGCGCTGCAGAACGCGGCGTCCATCGCCGGCCTGTTCCTGACCACCGAGGTGGTCGTCGCTGAGAAGCCCGAGAAGTCGGCGCCGGCCATGGGTGGCGGCGGCGACATGGGTGGCATGGACTTCTGAGCCACGCAAGCCACGAGAAGGGCGGTCCCCCACCGGGGACCGCCCTTCTCGCTTTGTCGATGCTGGGACCGCAGGACGGGCATGGCAGGCTGGGCGGGTGAGCGCGCACCACGGAACCTGGCAGGTCCACACCGTCGACGGTGCCGATGTGCGCCTGCGCAGCGGGCGGATCGGGCTCATGAGCGTCGACGTGACCGCCCCGGTCACCGACGGCTTCCTGCACGTGACCGCCGACAGCGTCCGGCTCACCCTCACGCTGGCCCTCGATCGACTCAAGGCCGGCAACTTCCTGATGGAGGGCGCGGCCAGGTCGCTGGTCAAGCGCCACGACGCGACCGCCCTCGGATACGACGGCCTCGGGCCCTCGTCCACCGCACCTTGGCAGGTGACGGGCACTGCGGGAGCCGGCACGATCGCCCTGGACCTGTCCTTGACCATCACCCCCGTCGGGGCCACCGACCCCATGGACGAGATCGAGCTGGTCGGCAGCGCGTACGTGGGCACGGTCCACCTGCCCCTGCCCGGGCTGGGCAAGGTCGACGACTTCGCTTTCGATGTCGACGCCCGGCTGGCCCTGCTGGCTCCCTAGGTCATGTTCCCCGGCAGCATCAGCCCCGCCTCGCGTGCGCAGGCCCTCGAGGCGATGACGGAGACCCCGTTGGACCTGCTCGTGGTGGGAGCCGGTGCCACCGGCTGCGGGACGGCGCTCGATGCCGCCACCCGCGGACTCCGGGTGGCGATCATCGACAAGGGGGATATCGCGGGCGGCACCTCGAGCCGGTCCAGCAAGCTGGTGCACGGGGGACTGCGCTACCTCCAGCAGGGCGACGTCGCGCTCGTGCGCGAGGCCTTGCGGGAGCGGGACCTGCTCCTCACCACGCTCGCTCCGCATCTCGTCGAGCCGTTGCCGTTCGTCCTGCCCTTGCGGCACCGCCTGTGGGAGCGCCCCTACGTGGGGGCCGGCCTGCTCCTGTACGACACCCTCGGCGGATCCCGGGCACTGCCGCGGCACCGCCATGTCTCGCGCAAGCGCCTGCAGCAGCAGTTCCCGGGCCTGCGCGGCAACGCCTTCATCGGCGGCATTGGCTTCCACGACTGCCGCATGGACGACTCCCGGCTCGCCGTGGCGCTGGCCCGCACGGCAGTGCGGGAGGGAGCCCACCTCGCGACGTATTCGGAGCTGGAGGAGGCCCTTCCCGACGCGGGGGACGGGCTGCACCGCGTCCGGGTCCGCGACGTGCTGACCGGGGACGCGCACGTCGTCACCGCGCGGGCCGTTGCCCTCTGCGTCGGTGTCTGGGCGCCGGAGGCCGCGGCCATGTTCACGGCGGACCACACCGTCATCGACGTCACGAGGTCGAAGGGCATCCACATCCGGCTGCCCCGTGCCGCGATCGACGGCGACGTCGCCCTGATCGTCCCGACCGAGCGCAGCGTGCTGTTCGTCATCCCCTCGGACGACCACTGGCTGGTCGGCACCACCGACACGGAGTGGACCGACGGACCCGAGCCTCCGGAAGCGACCGAGGCCGACATCGAGTACTTGCTGGGCCTGCTGGCCGGCATCCTGGTGGAGCCCGTGCGCCGCGACCAGGTCAGCTACTCGTTCGCCGGCCTGCGACCCCTCGTCCGCGACCAGGCGATGGGCGGTGACACGGCCAAGGCCAGCCGGGAGCACAGCGTCGCCCGCCTGGCGCCGGGCGTGCTGGCCGTCGTCGGGGGCAAGTGGACCACCTACCGCGTCATGGCCCGCGACGTGGTCGACACCGTCCTGGCCGATCTGGGCGAGGCACCGCGGGAGTGCCGCACCGCAGGCATCCCGCTCGTGGGTTCGGACGGCATCGAGGAGTCACGGGACAGGCTGGCGGGCCTGCTCCTGAGGCGCTACGGGAGCGTGGCCGGTGAGGTGCGCTCGCTGATCGATGAGGACCCGTCGCTCGCCCAGCCGCTGGCCGGGGCGCCGCAGTTCTGCCAGGCCGAGGTCGTGCACGCCTGCGTGCACGAGGGAGCCGTCCGGCTCGAGGATGTCGTCGACCGACGACTTCGCTTCGGCCTCCACCTCGACGAGGTGCCCGCGGAGTTGCTGGACGAGGCGGCGGCCCTGCTGCAGCGGGCCGAGGAGCGCCGGCCCGCCTAGCCCGGCTCGCGGCACAGGCAGAACGGATGGCCGGCCGGGTCGATCAGCACCCGGACGTTGTCCTGTGGCTGGGCCCCAGCCAAGGACGCGCCCAGGGCGAGGGCATCAGCGACTGCCGAGTCGAGGTCGCCCACCTGGAAGTCGAAGTGCATCATCGCTCGCTGCGATCCGTCGATTGGCGGCCACACGGGTGGCTGATAGTCGGTGGCCTGCTGGAACACGACATAGATGGAGCCCTCGGGCGCAGCGAGGATGGCCGTGCCCGGTTCCTCATGGCCGATGGGCCAGCCGAGGAGCTCGGAGTAGAACCGGGCCAGGGCGCCGGGGTCGGGCGCCTCGATGGCCGTCCCCCACCACATGCCGTCGGTCCGCGACCTCACTGCCTACGTCCGTCACCGGCTGGTGCCGCGACAGGTGCGGCCGCCCTGCGGGCGTCGAAGCGGTCGAGTGCCTGGCGCATCCCGAAGCCGATCACGGCGCCGATGATGGCGAAGGGGGCAATCGTCATGCCGGCCGTGCCGAGGACGAGCACGGCCAGCAGAGCCGAGGTGAAGGGCAGCCGGAGCATGACCGTCGACGCCGCCGCGACGGCCGCCGCCGCCATCGGCCCGATGGGCAGATCGGCGACGACGATCGTTGCCAGCACGGCGATGCCGACGCCGATGTACACGATCGGGAAGATGGGGCCACCGCGGTAGCCGCCGCCGATGGACAGGCCGTAGGCCAGGCACTTGGCCAGGATCACGAGCAGGACGGTGACGGCGGAGGTCTGCGCCATGATCGAACCCATGGCGGTCTCGCCGGAGAACAGCACGAGGTCGCCCGGTACGTCCTGCGATCGCGAGATCGCGATGGCCAGCACGGCGATCACGATGGCGGTGCCATACAGGACCGGGGCCCGGAAACGAGCCGCGAGAACGGCGACCCGCTCGCCGAACTCGCGCACGAGGACCGCAGCGAGCCCGGCGACGATGGCGATTGCGGCCCCGGCCAGGAGGTCGGGGAAGGTCTCGTGGGGGTACTCGGGCACGCCTGGCACTGACAGCGCGTGCATGGACAGGCCGGACCATTGACCCACGCCCACCTGGACCAGGTAGCCCGTCCCGAGCGCGACGAAGGTCGGGACGAGTGCGACCGCGGGCACCGCACCCATGGCCGCGAACTCCAGGAACATGAAGGCGGTGATGAAGGGGTTGCCGAAGATGAGGCCGATGGCGGCCGCGCCACCAAGGAGCATGCCGAGCTGGATGACCTTGGGGTCCCTGCCGCGAAGCAGCAACGCGGCGACCGTCGTGCCCACGATGATCAGCGGGGCCTCGGGCCCGACGACGAAGCCGAAGACCAGCGACCCCGTGGCGGCAAGGAGGAATGACCCCGCGTCGCGGGGCGTGACGTTGAAGTGCAGGCCGGTCAGCGGGCTCTGGCCCGTGCCTCCCGGCAGCCTGCCCGCCAGCAGGACGATGGTGGCGCCCACCAGCATGAGCCCGAGGACCCACCACCACGGCAGCCCGTCCCAGCCGAGGTCCTGCGGCAGGTCGGTCCACAGCCACTCCTGCACCCCCGTGACGATCCCGAGGTACACGGACGCGAACAGCGAGGCGACGACGCCCAGGACGACGGCGAGCACGAGGGCCTGGCGACCGAGAACCTCGTGGGCGGGGGGAGCGGGAGGGGAACTCGACGTCACAGCGCCTCCCAGGAGCCTGCGTGGATGTCCTCGGCGTCGATGATCCGGTAGGAGTAGCCCTGCTCGGCGAGGAACCGCTGGCGGTGCTGCGCGAAATCGGCATCGACCGTGTCGCGGGTGACGATGGAGTAGAAGTGCGCTGCGCGGCCATCGCCCTTCGGCCGGAGCACCCGGCCGAGGCGTTGTGCCTCCTCCTGCCGCGACCCGAAGCTCCCGCTGACCTGCACAGCGATGCCGGCCTCGGGAAGGTCGATCGAGAAGTTGGCAACCTTGCTCACGACCAGGACCCTGACCTCGCCCACCCGGAAGGCCGCGAAGAGACGCTCGCGCTCGCGGACCGGGGTGGCCCCGGTGATGACGGGAGCATCGAGGTGCTCCCCTAGTTCCTCCAGTTGGTCGAGGTACTGACCGATGACCAGTACGCGTTCCTCCGAGTGCCGGGCCACGATCTCCTCCGCGACCCGGAGCTTCTCCGGCGCCGATGCGGCGAGGCGGTACCGGTCCTCCGGCTCGGCCATGGCGTAGGCCATGCGGTCGGCATCGGGCAGGGTGACCCGGACCTCGATGCAGTCAGCGGGGGCGATGTAGCCCTGGGCCTCGATGTCGCGCCACGGTGCGTCGTACCGCTTGGGCCCGATCAGGGAGAACACGTCGGACTCCCGACCGTCCTCGCGGACCAGCGTGGCCGTCAGCCCGAGCCGACGACGCGACTGGATGTCGGCCGTGAACCGGAAGATGGGAGCCGGCAGCAGGTGCACCTCGTCGTAGATGATCAGGCCCCAGTCACGGGAGTCGAAGACCTCCAGGTGGGGGTAGATGCCCTGCCGCTTGGTCGTCATGACCTGGTACGTGGCGATCGTGACGGGTCGGATCTCCTTCTTGGCCCCCGAGTACTCGCCGATCTCGTCAGCGGTGAGGGTGGTGCGCCGGAGCAACTCGTCCCGCCATTGCCGGGCCGAGACGGTGTTGGTCACCAGGATCAGGGTCGTGGCCTGGGCCAGCGCCATCGCAAGGGTGCCGACGAGCGTCTTGCCCGAGCCGCACGGAAGGACGACGACCCCGGATCCCCCGTGCCAGAAGCCCTCCGCTGCCTCGGTCTGGTACGGGCGGGGCTGCCAGTCCTCGGCGCGCAGCCCGATCGCGTGGCGCTCGCCGTCCACGTACCCGGCGATGTCCTCTGCGGGCCAGCCGAGCTTGACCAGTGCCTGCTTGAGGTGGCCCCGCTCGCTCGCGTGGACGAGCACGGTCGTGTCGTCGAGGCGTGCGCCGATGAGAGGGGACACCTTGCGGCTGCGCAGCACCTCCTCGAGCACGGCGGCGTCGAGCGCCTGCAGCACCAGTCCATGGACGGGGTGGTTGTTGATCTGCAGCCGGCCGTAGCGCGACATCGTCTCGGCGACGTCGATGAGCAGCGCATGGGGGACCGGGTAGCGGGAATAGCGCAGCAGCACGTCGACGACCTGCTCCGCGTCGTGCCCTGCGGCGCGCGCGTTCCACAGTCCGAGCGGGGTGAGCCGGTAGGTATGGATGTGCTCCGGCGCCCGCTCCAGCTCGGCGAACGGGGCGATCGCCTTGCGGCACTCGTCGGCCAGCTTGTGGTCGACCTCGAGCAGGAGCGTCTTGTCGCTCTGCACGATGAGGGGTCCGTCAGCCACCGTAGGAGCGTAGTCGGTTGGCCTGCGTCAGGCCGATGGCCCGCGCAGCACCCGCGTGATCAACGCCGCGAGGAGGGCGGCCCGGTCGGCCATCGCGGGGATGCTGGCCCATTCGTGCGCGGCATGGGCGCCGTCGCCGACGGCCCCGAGCCCGTCGAGGGTCGGTATGCCCGCGGCAGCGGTGAAGTTGCCGTCGCTGGCCCCGCCGACCGGCCGGTCGGCCAGCAGGCCCAGGCCGAGGTGCTCGTGCACGGTGCGGGCCTCGGCCAACAGGGACGCGGACATCGCCGCCTCCAACGCGGGCCGGTTGATCCCGCCGTCGACCGCTAGGTCCGCGGTCGTCAGGGCGGGGGACCATCCCCGCAAAGCCGCGTCCACGCGTTGCTGCTCCTCGGCGGTCCAGGCCCGGACGTCGATCGTCAGGACAGCGTCGGCCGGCACCGTGTTCGACGTGGTGCCGCCGTGCAGGACCGTTGGCGTGACGGTGGTGCCCCGCGGGTCGTCGGACCAGCCCGGGCAGGCGAGGACGAGCTCGGCGGCTGCCGACAGCGCATTGATCCCATTGGCCGGGTCGAGGCCGGCATGGGCGGCCCGGCCCGCGAAACACACCTCGTACCAGGACGTCCCCTTGCGGGCCGACTTCAGGGCGCCATCCACCGACGGCTCCAGGACGAGGACGGCATCGGCTTCGGCGCAGGCGTCTAGGACGAGGTCACGGGAGAGCAGCGACCCCGTCTCCTCGTCGGTCGTGAGCAGCATGCCGACACCGGAGCCCTCGTCGATCCCGGCCAGCAGCAAGGCGGCCCAGCCCTGCACGACACCGGCCTTCATGTCGAAGACCCCGGGCCCGCGCATGCGGTCGTGCTCGACGGTGAAGGGCAGCGACTCGAGCGTGCCGGACGGCCAGACCGTGTCGAGGTGGCCCAGCAGGAGGACCCGTGGCCGTGGCGGACCCCACCGCCACGTGGGTCGGCCGGCGTGGTGCTCCATGCGGGCCGCCCCGAGGCCCCACTGGTCGAAGTCGTCGGCCGCCTTCCGGACCACGTCCTCGCATGCGGCGAGATCCTCGCTCGGGGACTCGGCGCGAACCAGGGAACCGACCGCATCGACCATGCGGGGGAGGAGCGCGTGCGCACGGCCGAGCAGGTCAGGCTGCACCTCGGCACCCCTCCCCTCGCTACGGTGTCCGCGTGGTCGATGCTTCTGCCGAAACCGACCTCGCGGGTGCCCTCGAGCGCGCGCGGGTCGACATCCGCGTCCTCCACGACCTTAGTGAACTCGAGGACGCCCGCCGTCTGTTCGACGCGGTCTGGCCGGCCGACCAGACCCAGCTCCAGCCGAACCTCATGAAGGCGATCGTGCACGCGGGCGGGTACGCCTCCGCTGCCTATCGCGCCGGTGATGCCGTGGCGGCCGCGTTCGGCTTCATGGGCCGTACCCGTCGGGAGGAGGGGTGGCATGAGCACCTGCACTCGCACATGGCCGCGGTCCTGCCGGGTTACCGTGACCAGCACATCGGCTCGGCGATCAAGCAGCACCAGCGGCTGTGGGCGCTCACCCACGGCATCGACACGATCGTGTGGACCTTCGACCCGCTCGTACGGCGCAACGCCCTGGTCAACCTCGTGAAGTTGGGGGCCGACGTGGATGGCTTCGAGGTGGACTTCTACGGGAGCATGGCCGATGCCATCAACGCCGACGACCCGACCGACCGGCTGTTCGCCTGGTGGAGGGTCTCGTCGTCCCGCGCTACGGCGGCGGGCCGCGGTCAGCTCGGACCCGTCGACGTGATCGCGGCCAAGGGGGAGGGTCGCGACGTGCTCGAGGTCCCGTTGCCGGACGACATCGTCGCGCTGAGGTCCAGCGACCCCAGTGCGGCGGCGCGATGGCGCCTCGACGTGCGGCAGGCGCTCGTGTCCGCATTTGCGCAAGGACGCCGCATCACTGGACTGTCCACGACCGGCGGCTACGTACTGGAGAGGACGCCATGACCATCGAGCTGATCAGGCTGCACAGACTGAGCATCCCCCTAGTCCGGCCGTTCCGCACCAGCTTCGGGACCGAGTCGGTGCGCGACGTGATCCTCGTGGAAGCCGTGACCGGCGATGGAGTCCACGGATGGGGTGAGTGCGTCACGATGTCGTGGCCCGGCTACAGCTACGAGTACGGGAACAGCGCTATCGCGGTGATTGGCGAGCACCTGCTGCCGTCCCTGCGCGAGCTCGACGCCGATGCCGGGCCGGAGGACGTCCGCGCTGCCCTGGATGTCGTTCGTGGTCACCCTATGGCCAAGTGCGCCTTGTCGACCGCGCTGCTCGACGCGTGGCTTCGTGGACGTGGCAGGTCCCTCGCCGACTATCTGGGCGCGCAGCGCGACCGCGTCGACTGCGGCGTCTCGGTGGGCATTCCGACCACCGAGTCCATCGTCGAGTTGCTGGACGAGGTGGGCCAGTACGTCGATGCCGGTTACCGGCGGATCAAGCTCAAGATCGAGCCGGGATGGGACCTCGAGCCGGTGTCGGCCGTGCGCTCCGCCTGGCCCGACATTCCCCTGCAGACGGACGCCAACCAGGCCTACCAGCGCTCCGACGCCCAGTACCTCGCCCGGCTGGACGAGTTCGACCTGTTGCTGCACGAGCAGCCCCTGCCGGAGGACGACTGGTACGGGCACGTGCTCATGTCGCAGGCCTGCCGAACGCCGATCTGCATGGACGAGTCCATCCACTCCGCCGCGTCAGCGGATTCCGCCCTGACGTTCGGGGCCGCGTCGATCATCAACATCAAGCCAGGCAGGGTGGGCGGCTACCTGACGGCGCGGGACATCCACGACCTCTGTCGCGACCGCGACGCACCCGTCTGGTGCGGCGGGATGCTGGAGACCGGCATCGGCAGGGCCGCCAACGTCGCCCTCGCTGCCCTCCCCGGGTTCACGCTGCCCGGGGACACCAGCGCGTCCAGCCGCTACTACGAGGTCGACGTCACGCCGCCATTCGTGCTGGAGGACGGCCAGCTCGCCGTCCCCACCGGTCCCGGCATCGGCGTCGACCCCATCCCTGAGGTCCTGGCCGATCTCACGGTCTGGTCGACCGAGCTGCGTCCCGAGTGACGGAGTTGCCGAGGCCATGACCACGATGCGAGCCGCGATGTATCGCACAACGGGCGATTCGGCCACGGTCCTCGAGGTCGTGGAGGTGCCCGTTCCCGAGCCGGGTCCCGGGCAGGTCCGGGTTCGGGTCGCCGTGTCGGCAATCAACCCGACCGACGTCAAGATCCGATCCGGCTTCACGCCGCGACCGATCGACGGGTACCAGATACCGCACATGGACGGCGCGGGCGTCATCGATGCGGTGGGCGAAGGGGTGGACCCGGCCCGGGTCGGCGAACGGGCCTGGCTGCTGCTTGCGGCCCACGAGGGGTGGCAGGGAACCGCAGCCGAGTTCTGTGTGGTCCCAGCGCGCCGCGCCATTCGCCTGCCCGACGGCATCTCGTGGGACCTGGCCGCGACCCTCGGCGTTCCGGCGGTCACGGCAGCCCACTGCATCTTCGCCAGTGGTGCGGTCGCCGGCCAGGACGTCCTCGTCGCCGGCGGTGCGGGTGCTGTGGGCCGCGCCGCAGTCCAGCTGTCCCGCTGGGGCGGCGCGAGGGTCGCCGCCACGGTCAGCACGCCGGAGAAGGCGTCCGTGGCGCTGGCGGCGGGCGCGGACATCACCGTCGACTATCGCGACGCATCGGCGACCGTTCGCCTGCAGGACTGGTCGCCCGGCTTCCACCGGATCGTGGAGGTGTCGTTGGCGGCCAACGCCGCCATGGACACCGAGATCGCTGCGCCCGGCGCCGTGATCGTCGTGTACTCGTCAGACGGCGGCGACCCCGTGCTCCCCGTTCGCAACTCACTGTTGCGGAGCCTGACGTATCAGTACGTGCTGCTGTACAACCTCACCGACGACGAGCTCCGCAGTGCGACGGAGCGCGTGAGTGCAGCCCTCGAGGAACGGGCGCTGGACATGCCACCGGCCATCCGGTTCCCCCTGGATCGGGTGGCAGCCGCCCATCAGGCGGTGGAGGCGCGCGTCCCGGCCCGAGTCCTCGTCGACGTGGCCGAAGTCAGGCCGTAGCGAGCTGCTTGCCGAAGCCGAAGCCCGGGAAGCCCTCGGTGACGGCGCCGCCCACGAGCTCGTTGTAGGCGCCCATGCCGCCCATGTAGAAGTAGTTCGTGACGGGCTTGCCGACCACGTTCGACCCGTTGATCCACGAGTTCACCTTCATGAAGAGCGTCGCGTACGCGATCTCGTCGCACGACTCCATCCACTGGTCCTCGAAGGCCACCTCCGGCTCGATCGTGCCGAGGTCGTTGTCAAGGACGTACTTGATGGCGGCGGCCATCCAGTCGACCTGCCACTCGTGGACCGGCGGCTGGTTGGTGAACGGGCCCATGGGGCCGTAGATCATGAACATGTTGGGGAAGCCAGCCGTCATCATGCCGTACGTGGTCCGTGGCCGGTCGTGCCACTTCTGCTGCAGGGTCACGCCTCCCCGCCCGGTCTGGTCGATCTTGAGGTACATGCCCGAGACCGCATCGAAGCCGGTTGCGTACACGATGACATCGAGTTCGTACTCGGCGTCCTCCGTGCGGATTCCCTTCTCGGTGATCTCTACGATCGGGTGCGCCTTCACGTCGACGAGCGTGACGTTGTCCCGGTTGAACGTCTCGAAGTACCCGTCATTGCACAGGGGTCGCTTGGCCCATAGGTCGGTGGGCGTGAGGATCCTGAGAGTCTCCGGGTCCTTCACGATCTCGGCCATCTTCCGCTTGAGGAAGTCGGTGGCCGCGGCGTTCGCGTCCGGGTCGACGCCGATGTCGCTGAATGCGGCGAACATGAACCGGAAGCCGTTGCCCTGGCGCCAGGCCTCCTCAAAGACCGCCTCGCGCTCCTCGGCGCTGACGCTCATGGCCGGGACGGGGCTCTCCTCGAAGCCGAAGGAGGTGATCGACGTGAGGACGCTCTCCCGGTAGGCATCGAAGTCGTCGATGATCCGCTGCATCTTCTCCGGGTCGAGGGGGCCGTGCTGGGCGGGCACGCAGTACTGGGGCGTGCGCTGGAACACGAAGAGGTGGCTCGCCGGGGGTGCCAGCTCGACGATGACCTGGGTGCCGCTCGATCCCGTGCCGATCACGCCGATGCGCTTGCCCGTGACGTCGATGTCCTCGTGCGGCCAGCGGGCCGTGTGGTAGATCTCGCCCGTGAACTTCTCCTCGCCGGGGAAGCTGGGGTAGTTCGTGGAGGAGAGCAGCCCGACCCCCTCGATGAGGAACTGGGCGGTGTAGTGATCGCCCTTGCTCGTCTCGATCTCCCAGCGGCCGGTCTCCTCGTTGAAGGTGGTCTTGGTGACCCGCGTACCGAACTGGATGCTGCGCCGCAGGTCGTACCGGTCGGCGACGTGATTGAGGTAGGCGAGGATCTCCTTCTGGCGTGGGTAGCGCTCCGACCACTTCCACTCCTCGAAGAGAGTCTTGTCGGAGAGGTAGCAGTACGCGTTGACCTCGGTATCCGAGCGGGCGCCCGGGTACCGGTTCCAGTACCAGGTGCCGCCCACGCCCTCAGAATCATCAAAGGACTGGACGTTGAGGCCCAGTTCATCGCGCATCTTGCGGAGGGCGTACAGGCCGCCGAACCCGGTTCCGATCACGACAACATCGACATCCACGACATCTGACATCGCTTAGCGGTCCTTTCCTGGGTGGGTCATCGCCTCGCGCCTGCCGGACATACCGGCCGGGCTTGGCACATCCTGATCTGAGTGGGGCGCGCGCGGCTGTCCCATCTCAGGACAGGTCGGCCGCGCCGCTGGTGGGGGGCGTGAGGGGGATCCCTGCCCCCTTCGTCCGATTCTGAGTCATCCGTGCCGCCCGGGAACGGCGAGGATTGCCGGCATGACTGAGCAGGGCGGCGCCCGGGTGGCGCTGGTCACGGGCGGCGCACAGGGCCTTGGCGCTGCCATCGCGAGGCGGCTGCATTCCGACGGCATGACCGTGGTCGTGGCCGACCTGAACCTCGCCGGAGCGCGATTGTCGGCTGAACTGCTCGGCGGCCGCTCGATGGGCCTGGAAGTCGACGTCACGTCGGATGGCAGCGTCGGGCTCCTCGTCGACGAGGTCGCCCGCGCCTTCGGCCGCCTTGACGTGCTGGTCAACAATGCCGGGATCATCAGCCGGACCCCCTCGGCCGAGTTCGACACAGCAGCCTGGCTGCGCGAGCTGGACGTCAATCTCGGGGGCACGATGCGCTGTTCGCGGGCATCCTTCGAGCTCCTGCGATCCGGGGCGTTCCCGGCCATCATCAACATGGCCTCGGTCGGCGCGACCCTCGGCATGCCGCTGCGCCTGGCCTACAGCAGCGCCAAGAGCGGGGTGCTCGGGCTGACCAGGACGCTGGCGGCTGAGTGGGGTGCCTTCGGGATCCGCGTCAACGCCCTGGCGCCGGGCTACATCGACACGGACATGATGCGGTCGGGCTTCGAGCTCGGCGTGCTGGACGAGCAGGCCCTGCTGGCGCGCACCCCGTTGCACCGCCTCGGGGACGCCGATGAGGTCGCCGCCGCCGCGTCCTTCCTGGCGTCGAGGGATGCCTCCTTCGTGACGGGCATCGTGCTCAAGGTCGACGGCGGCGTGACCATCGACGGGGACTTCAGGCCCGCGGACGCGCGTCCTTGACTAGGGCGTGTCTGATGGTTCATAGCCAGAACAGGACGATCGCGGCGAGAACCAGTGCGGCACGGTAGGTGCGGGCGTGCTTGTCGTACCTGGTGGCGATGCCGCGCCAGCTCTTGAGTCGGCAGAAGGCGCGTTCGACGA
>JAUSNB010000031.1 GCA_030645615.1 Actinomycetota bacterium
ACCCCGGTCCTGCCCAATGAAGAAATGAACCCGGTGACGCATTACCTGGGCAACCGTCCGCGCATGCGCGGCGTCGTCGAGAAGTGCCACTGGTGCCTGCAGCGGAGCCGCCAGGGCCGCTACCCGGCCTGCGTCGAGGTCTGTCCGGTCGGTGCCCGCAAATTCGGCAACCTGCTCGACCCGGAAAGCGAAGTGAGCCTGATCCTGGCGCGGAAGAACGTGTTCCGCCTCAAGGCCGAGCTCAACACCTTCCCGAAATTCTTCTACTTCTACGATTGAGGAGCGAGCCGTGCAACAACTGACCAGTTTCGCTACCGACTACACGCGTTACGTCCTCAAGGGCGGCACGAAGTTCTATGCATGGATGGGTTCCCTCACGGTGCTCATCGTCGGCATGATGTACGTGTTCTACCTGCAGAACACCGAGGGCCTGATCGTCACGGGCATGACCAGCCAGATCCACGACGGCCTCTACTTCGCCAACCTCGTCTTCCTGGTCGGTGTTGCGGCCGGGGCGGTGACCATCGTCTTCCCGGCCTACGTGTACCACCACGAGGGCATGCACAAGGTCACGGTGCTGGGCGAGATGCTGGCGATCACCGCCGTGATCATGGTGATGATGTTCGTCTTCGCCCACATGGGGCGGCCCGACCGGCTCTGGCACATGATCCCGCCGTGGGGCATCTACAGTTTCTCCTCGATGCTGGGCTGGGACGTTATGGTGCTCAACGGCTACCTGTTCCTCAACATCGCCTGCGGTTTCTACTACCTGTGGGTCAAGTACACGGGAGGCAAGGTCAACAATAAGTTCTTCATGTCGCTGGTGTATATCTCGATCGTCTGGGCGCTGTCCATCCATACCGTCACGGCCTTCCTGATCTCGACCATGCCGTCGCGTCCGATGTGGTTCCACAGCATGATGCCGATCCGCTTCATCACGACGGCGTTCGCGGCGGGCCCGGCGCTGATCATCCTGATCTTTCTGATCATCCGCAAGAACACCAAGTTCTGGATCGAGGACAGCGCGATCAACCTGCTGTCGACCATCGTCACCTGGTGCCTCGGGCTGGCGATCTTCCTGACGATGTCGGAAATCGTGGTCGAACTGTATGCCCGCACCGAGCACGCCAACGGCCTCTACTACCTGATGTTCGGCCTGCACGGGCTGACCAGTCTGGTGCCGTGGTTCTGGAGTTCCGTGATCCTGATGGTCACCTCGTTCGTGCTGTTCCTGATCCCGTCCGTGCGCACCAACTACAAGCTGCTGCCGATCCTCTGCGTGATGGCCTTCACCGGCATCTGGATCGAAAAAGGCATGGGGCTGATCGTTCCCGGTTTCATCCCGTCCCCCATCGGCGAGGTGACCGAGTACTACCCGACCTTCGTCGAGATCCTGATGACCATCGGCATCTGGGCCTTCGGCTTCTTCATCCTGACCATACTGCTCAAGGGCGCCATCGGCATCCTGCAGGGCGAGGTCAAGTATCAGGGCGGGGCGGTGGCGAAATCCGGCGATGTCGCGGGCAGTGGCAACGCGGCTGCCTACGAGACAAGGTGAGATGGCAATCATGAGAAAACTTGCATTCAAAACGATGATTCTGGCTTTCTGCTGCGGGATGATGACTTCCGCATTGGCGCAGGAACAAAAGGCAGCGGCGGCGCCAGCACCCGCGGCGCAGCCACCACAGGAAACGGTCTGCTTCGAAAGCCGCAAGGGCGCGTCGGAAGTCACCAAGCGCGACCTCAAGCCCGGCTGGCCCAACGTCAAGTGTTCGCCGAAAACCGGCGCCGTGCTCTGGTGGGGCGATCCTTTCGACGGCACCGTGCCCATGGGCGCCATGCCATTGCTGGAGAAGATTCCTCCCGGAAACGCTGTCGTCGTGCCTCGTTCGACCAAGCTCGCCGTCCTGCCGATTTGCGGGGTGGCCTGTCATAACGGCGTCGGACCCCAGTTCACTCCGCCGACATTGCCGAAGGGCAGGAAGCCGATACCGATACCGACCATGGAAGGCCTGCTGCCCGATGCCAAGAACCTGCAACACGGCCGCGGCGGCATCTGGTGTCTCGATTGCCACCACACCACCCAGCGCAACAAGCTGGTGGACAACTATGGCGATCCAGTCAGCTACGACCAGCCGCAAGTACTGTGCGGCAAGTGTCATGGCGACAAGATGCGCGACTGGCGCGACGGCATCCATGGCAAGCGTATCGGCGAATGGGCCAGCACGGGCAAGAAGCGCTGGTTCACCTGCACCGAATGCCATAACCCACACAACGTCCAGGA
>JAUSNB010000039.1 GCA_030645615.1 Actinomycetota bacterium
TCAACGACCAGCTCCTCGCCATCGCCCGGGCCAAGCGCCAGCACCCCAGAACCGACCCCATCCCCGCACTGCTCAAGCGGGCAAAACCACGTGAGGCAACGACTCAAGCCCAGCGGGCAATTTGACGTGAGGCATCTAGTAACTAGATCAGTCACCGCTAGTCTGTGAGGAGAGACCCAGCGCGTTAGCCCAGAGGACGCCGAGTGTGTGAAGGGCCTTCTCCCACTCGAAGTCCTCACCCAGCACAAACCAGACATAACCGAAATTGTCCGTCATGCTCACGAGCGCGTGCGCCGCGATCACCGTGTCAATGTCGGCGGAGACGGATCCGCGACTCTGCAGGCGGTTGAGATTGGCAGTAATGCGAGAAACGAATCTCTCCCGCAATACGCGACGGAGTACGCGGAACTCAGGGTACATCGCCGCCGCCTGCTCGATGACCGTCATCATTACGGAATGCGCTCGATACGACATGAGGAACTGTCGATTTGCTGCGTCCAAACGAGCAACCGGATCGTTTCCTCGATACCGAGATGTGCCCTCAACGTACATTTCCGTGACGACGTCAAGCGCGAGCTCGTAGAACAGTTGCTCCTTGGAGTCGAAGTACGTGTAGAAGCTGCCATATGCCACCCCGCTCTCACGAACTATGTCGGCAATCCGCGTATCGACATAGGAGCCACTTGCCTCGAAGGCGGCTCGAGCACCAGCAAGTATCTTTTGACGGGTCCGCAGACCCTTCGGCGAGAACTCACCCAGGTCTACTTCTTTCGGTCTGTAAGGATTGCCGTCGGTACCCTGTGTCAGGGTCGCTCCTGCCTTTAGGCGCTGGAATTCGTCACTGAGGGGTCGAAGGGCCGAATCGTCAGCGCCACTTTGGGATGCCCTCCTTGCGGTGGACCGCTTCTTCGACGTAGCTGAAGGTGCGTGCCGTGGTGCCCGCCCTCGGGCCGTCACGTTGAAGGAGATCGTCGTTGTGGACTCGGAGACATGCGCTCATAGTAGGAGCCAACGCCGTGCTCGTCGGAACCGCTGGTTCAGCCCACATCGGCAACCTGCTGGACTACGTTGGACTGCGTTTGAACCGCAGGAGCGAACCTACCGCGATCTATGCGATTTGCTTCTTGAACGGCTTCGCCACGACCAGCGCCGCACCGGCAGCGAGCAAAGCGAGCTCAGGAATTGCGTCGCGACCGCTTCCCGCGAAAGCCGAAGCCCCCTGCTTGACACAGGACATCAGGCCGGCTGCATCGGTCGCCAGCACGGGTGGGGTCGTGGGGCCAGGCTGTCTGCCGGCGTTGTCGGGAAGAACGGACCCGTTGCTCCCCAAACGTGGGACGATGGTTACTACCCGCAACACATGCAATTGGGCCCCGACCGGTGAGGAGATGAGCGCATGGGCGCGCCAAGGAATTCGGTCACCGCCAAGGGAGCAGCCGAACGGTTCCATGGCGACGTATGGATTGACCAGCTCGTTCCCGCGGGCGCCGATACCACAACTCGCGTAGGGCTCGTCCGCTTTGCACCCGGAGCACGCACCGCTTGGCATCGGCATGCCCACGGGCAGACCCTTCACGTTGTCGACGGTGTGTGCCTCGTTCAAACCCTTGATAGTCCGGTGGTGGTTGCGGTGCCAGGCGAGAGCATCTGGACTCCTGCTGACGAGTGGCACTGGCACGGCGCCACACCCGACCGCTTCATGAGCCATTTCGCCATCTGGCAAGCGCGCACCGGTCATGACGCGGGACGGGATAGCCAATGGGGTGAACACATTGACGACGACGACTACGTCGAGGCAGCGCACATAGCACTTCGAGCATGACCGAAGCACGTGCCATCTCTGCCTCACGCGGGAGCGCGTCCCACGGTCCTCCGAAACAAGCGGAACGCCGCCGCAGCTGAGGAGACAACAGTTGAGTGCCATGCGCCATAGCATCGTTGGACGACGGCGGCATTCACGGTCTTGCCGCGCATCGCGACGCGCGGCAACGAGCTCCTAACCTCCGACGTACTCGGCTGGCCGCTTTTCAGCGAAAGCAAGTGCGCCTTCGCGAGCATCGATAGATCGGCGGAGGTGAGCTAGAGCGGCCGACTCGAGTCGTAACCCATCCGTCAGGTGCAGCGATCGGCTCCGCAGCGCCAACTCCTTTGCCGCGCGTAGCGCGAGTGGCGCGAGCTCCGCCATTGCGCGGGCTCGAGTTGCCACCCGAGCGGCCAGCTCGGCGTCGGGCACGACCTCAGTCACCAATCCGAACCTAAGGGCGGTGTCAGCGTCCCAAGTGCTCCCACTTAGCAACAGGTCCATTGCCGCGGCATAAGGAATCTGCTCAATCAATCGCTGAGTTCCCCCATTGCCCGGTATCAGGCCACGAGCGACCTCGGGAAGACGGAAAGTCGCGGAAGCGGCCGCGATTCGAATGTCGGTTGCGAGTAGCATTGTCAGTCCACCGCCAAGGCAGAAACCGTTGACTCCAGCGATGACCGGCTTGAACAGTTCGAGCCCAGTGTTGATCAGTCGGATCGGTGGGGAAGACACCCAACTCTCGGTCTCGCGCGGATGAGCACGAATGTCCGCGCCGACGCAGAAGGATCGGCCAACGCCTGTAATCACGGCCACCCGAATGGAGTCGTCCGACTCGACGATGCGCCAGCACTCCGCCAATTCGGAGTAGGCCTCGGAGTCCAGGGCGTTTAGCCGCTCCGGCCGGTCGATCGTGATCGTCGCGACATGGCGGTCCACTTCCATTCTGATCGTCACGAGCGCCTCCTTGCTTTATGACTCGTCGACGCCGCCACGTGCCCATCTTCGAGGCTGCACCACCAGATAGCAGTGACGAGTTCCGCAAGAACTGTTGCGCTCATGCGAGGCTTGCCGGCACTTCGAGAGAAGTTGACGTAAGCGACTTGTTCCGTCAGGCAGACCAAAGCGAAGATCACGCTGCCAAGCCCCGCGCCAGTTGGAAAGCCTGTGTTGACGCGCTGAACTCGGCGGAGGAACCGGTCGGCGATCTCTTCGTACATTGCGGACCATCGGTCCATGTAGTTCTGGTTAACAGCGGACGCCTCAACTACTGCGCGCATGAAATCCCTCTCCTCAGAATAGAGGGTGAAGTAGAGCTCGTTGGCTCGGCGCAGGCTTTGGCGCAGCTCGTCACTCGTCTTTGGAGCCTGCGCAGGGCGTGTGGCCGCGAGAAACTGCGAGTGGAGATCCTCAAAAAGTTCAGCGAACAGCTCGTCTTTGTCGGTGAAGTAACGATACAGCGCGCCGAGTGAGAGATCCGCGGCGCTCGAGATGTCACCCATCCGCGCGGCGGTGTATCCGTACTCGGAAAAGACCTCTTTCGCGGCGTCGAGGATCTTAGCTCGCGTCCGACGGCCCTTCGGGGTCAACGACGTGGTGGCAGGACTAGCAGTAATGGTCCAGCCTCCTTTCCTAGGGCGGTCGGGCACCTATCTTAGGTCTCCTTGACGCGTCTCCGGTTCGCTCCGGAACGCCTCGAGTCTCTCAACAACCTCCGAGAGAAAGGCCGCGGCCGCAGCACCATCGATCCCTGCGTGATCGAAACTGAGGCTTAGCGGGAGGCCGTTTGTTGAGCGGCCGACTCCTAGAATTGCGATCTGCGGGGGATTGACGAGTGGGGTGAAGTGCTCGACGCGGGTGGATCCCAAGCTTGTCACCGTAAACGTCGCGTCGATGAGGTCGGATGGGACCATTCCGTCGCGCCTAACGCGCTCAACGACATCGACGAAGTCCCGGTGCACCTGCCTCAAGGAAGGCTCGCCCCGGAACCGGATGACTGGCGTCAGGAGCGCCTGACCGGCCTGGACCGCCACGGCGATGTTGACATCATCGACCAGGTGGATCTCGTCGTTCACCACCCACCCGTTGAGCGCCTGATGCAGAGCCAGTGAGCGGGAGACGACTAACAAGACAGCGGGCAACGGACTGCTCGATTGATCCGCCCGCTGATCGGACTGCAACAGTTGCTTGAGCGACTGAGTAGACGCTCGCGCGAAGAGAGTCACCTGAGGCTTCTCCACGGCGGCCCGACGCAGTCGACGGGCCGTAGCCGCGCGGGCTGCTGAGAAGGCTTCGACGTGCGTCGACACTAAGCCTCCTCCTCGACGCTCACGAGGAGCGTCTCGACCGGAACGACATCGCCAAGGCCTACGTGAATTGCCGTGATTCGTCCCGCAACAGGGCTTTCGACGACGCCGGTAACCTTGTCGGCGTCGAGTTCGAGGATCGCCTCACCAGCCTCGATCGCGTCGCCGACATTCTTGAAGATCGCACTCACCTCTGCGTCTTCCATTGTCAGGCCCCATTTTGGCACGCGAATCTCTGTCACTGCAGGGCTCCTGTCATCGTTTCAACCGCTTTGACGACGTCGTGAGGCCCGGGGTAGAAGGAACGTTCGAGGTCGGGTGCGAACGGCGTAGGCGAGAACGGCGGCGCGAGGATGATGGGCCGTACTCGAAGGAGCCTCGGGTCGTTGCGGCAAACGACAGAAACGACCCGATCACCGATCCCGAAAGGACTGGGACCTTCCTGCACGACGAGCAACGCTCCCGTCTTGCGCACGCTGCTGATCACCGTGGTCTCATCTAGTGGACTCACCGAGCGAAGGTCGATGACCTCGGCGCTGAGCCCCCTCTCGGCCAGTTGATCGGCACCCCGCTCTGCGATCGCCACAGCGCCGCCCACTGCGACAATCGTGACGTCAGAACCTGGACGAGCCACTCGCGCGACACCGATTGGAATAACCACTTCACCTTCGGGGACGTCCGCTGTTGTGCGCCATGCTGAGAGGCTCTCAATGAAGACGACCGGGTCGTCGCTTCGTATGGCAGTCTTTAGCAGTCCTTTGGCATCGGCGGCGTTGCTCGGCCAGACGACATTGAGTCCGGGAACCTGTCCCAGCCAGGTCTCAAAGCTCTGGCTGTGCTGCGGTCCGCTTTCCGTGTGGGCCGCCACCATCGTCACCACTGTGAGTGGAACTCGATAATGTCCACCTGACATGAACCGCATCTTTGCTGCCTGATTGACCAACTGGTCTAGGGCAAGGAGCGCAAAGTCCATGTACATGATCTCCACGATCGGCCGCGTGCCCGTCATTGCGGCACCGGTCCCCAAGGCGACCATCGCCTGCTCGCTGATCGGAGTATCGCGAACGCGGTCCGGTCCGAAGCGGTCCATGAGGCCACGCGTCGCACCAAAAGGGCCACCTGCGGCTCCAATATCCTGGCCGACGAAGAAGATGCTCTCGTCGCGCTCCATCTCTTCCGCGATTGCCGCGTTGACGGCAGCCCAGTACTTCGTGCTGGTCATGTGCTGGCCCCTTCTCGACGTGCATCTGCATAGGTGAGCCACGCCAAGTCCGCAGTTGTCGCCGGCTGTGACTCTCGGGCGAACTCGATTGCACCTTCGACCCTCCTACTGGCCACCGCGTTGGCGCGCGCCAAGTCAAGGTCGGGGTAACGAGCCACGAAGCTCGCAATTGGGTCTCGAGCAGACCAAGTGGCAACTTCAACAGCAGGCTTGTAGGTCTGTTGGTCGCCCTCAAAGTGGCCACTAGTGCGATAGGTCTTGCATTCGATCAACGTTGGCCCGTCGCCTTCCCTCGCGCGCGAAACCGCCGATTGGGTCACAGCAAGCACTGCGTCGACGTCGTTTCCGTCCACTGTCACGCCGGGCATCCCGTAAGCAATGGATCTCAGCGCAATGTCCGACACCAGCGACTGGCTCGACTGGCGACTCATCTCGGCGTACATGTTGTTCTCACAAATGAAGACCACGGGCAGGGACCACAGAGCCGCCAGATTGAGAGACTCGTGAAAGATGCCCTGGTTGGCTGCTCCGTCACCGAAGAACGCGACGGCCACTCCCCCAGACCCAGTGAACTGCGAACTGAACGCGGCACCGGTTGCCAAACCGATGCTCGCGCCCACGATGGCGTTCGCGCACAACACTCCTGCCTCAGGGTCGGTCAGATGCATCGAGCCCCCGACGCCACGGCAGCTACCGGTTTCGCGAGCGAAGAGCTCGGCAACCATTGCGTCGACGTTCCCGCCTTTGGCGATGATGTGACCGTGCCCACGATGCGTCGTGACGATGTAGTCAGTAGTCTCGAGCGCCTCGCACACGCCGACCGCAGTCGCCTCCTGCCCGATCGATAGGTGCAGGAATCCCGCTAGTTGATTCTCGGCGAAGAGGGCTTGCATACGTTCCTCGAATACGCGTATCAGCACCATGGCGTTGAGCATGCGCGTTCGACGATCAAAGTCGAGTTCAGCCATTTCTTGGTGTTCCCTTCACTAGACGAGTGCAACGGCATTGGCGGGGGTCCCTGCGGATCCTCGTAGGTGGAGTGGGACGGAGATAACGCAGGACACAACACGTCCCGAGTCGCCACAGTGCCGGGCTAGCTCATCGAGATCCCATAGTTCGCCGAGCGGCATCCCCAGTGCCGGGATCAGGAGCCGGTGCAGGAACCCTCCACCTGGATCGCGCGGCACGCATTCGATGGCTGGATTGTCCATTGCCAGGGCAGCAATCTCCGAATCCCAAAGGAACTTCGCGATCGCGTCAGTCGCGGCCAAGCCCGTCGAGGATAGGGTCGTAGGATCGCCACTACGTCGCAATCGAGAGGCCGCCAGCCACCCGGTCCTGACAAGCAGCAGGTCGCCGGAGCGGAGGGGCTCACCTCCCCACTCCAGGCAATCCGCCAGCTCGACGGCATCGATTGATCGGCATTCGAGCGGGTCACGATCGAGGCCCAGGCTCGCCCAGTATCGCGGCAGGTCTGCGAGTACGGCCCTGAACACTAACCCGTGTTCGACCCACTTGTGGATCCCGAGTTCCGCCTCGTCGCCAGCGGCTTCAGAGTTGAATACTCCGTATTGACGCGCCCGAATGTGACGTAGTCCGTCCCACTGTGACGACCCTTGGAGATCTAGATACTCAAGGCGGTCCTCGACGGTGTTCCGGTCTCGGTCAAATGTCACGTGTTCCATCGCCCGGCGCCCGAACAGCGGAGGTCTTGGCTCGTCCAGGCTGAGCGAAAGGTTGATCGCACGACCGCTGGTTGGCACAGCCAGCGCC
Organism: Actinomycetota bacterium; assembly: GCA_030645615.1. GTDB lineage: Bacteria > Actinomycetota > Actinomycetes > S36-B12 > S36-B12 > UBA10649. The sequence continues at coordinate 7,103 of JAUSNB010000039.1, forward strand.
GCAAGTCTCGTTTCGTGGGTGATCCGAGCCAGAGTGCCGATGCGGGAATCCGCTCCCCAATATGCGCGAGCGTGACGGATCGGCAGATCTGGACCGAACAGGGGCAGACTCTCGTAGGCGGGGGTCGTCATGAGTCCCTCGCAGTTCCGCTGTTGACAGACAACACGATCTTGCCGATCACCCCACGCTCGAGATGTTCATGCGCCTCTCTCACGTCCTCAAGCGGATAGGTGGCGTCGATCAGCGGGGCAAGTGCGCCGCCTGCAACTCGATCAACGATTGAGTCGAAATCGACCCTCCTCCCGAGACTGGAACCAAGCACACGGATGCTTCGGCTGAAGACCACGCGGAGGTCAGCGCGGGCATCGAATGCCCCACTCGCGCCGCATAGGCTGTAGCAGCCTCCGCTGCACAGCAGCCGGAACCAATCCGTGAGATCTGCTGTGCCAACATGGTCGAATACCGCGTCGAGCGTCCGGCGGCCGAGCGACTTCTCGACGTCGCGGGCGCTCCCGCTCACGAGAACGGTCTCTGCACCCGCTGCGCGAATTGCGTCAACCTTCGCGGGAGAAGACGTGGTGGCGAAGACGTGGGCTCCCATCGCCGAGGCAATCTTTACGCACGCCAGCCCGATGCCGCCAGAACCCGACCTCACCAGGACTCGATCACCTGAACCAACGTTCGCTTGCCGGACGACCATTTCCCAAGCGGTCATGTACGACACCGGCAACGCGGCGGCAGTTTCGAAGCTGAGGACCGGAGGAATTCGAACGAGGTTGCGTGAGGGGACGCAGACAACCTCGGCATAGCCGCCGGGCAGGCGGTACCCGCCAAGCACGGAGAAGTCCGAGCAGAGCTGATCGTCCCCAGAAAGACACCGCCGACAGGCACCACAGACAACCCCGGGCGCGATGACGACGCGCTCACCAATGGCCCATCGGCCGTCCGAACTTGGAGTCAGGAGCTCGCCTGCAATGTCGCTGCCGAGGATATGCGGCAGGGGTACTCGGATGCCTTCAAGGCCATTTCGAATATGGATATCGAGTCGGTTGAGTCCGCACGCGCGAACAGCAACCGCCACCTCGTCCGTGTCAGGGGTTGGCTCCGGAATCTCCTCGATGCTGAGCACAGATGCTGGGCCGTGCTCCTTGAGGAGCGCCGCCTTCATGTCGCTGCCCCGCGCTGGAGTTCCCACTCGGCCCGGAGGCCTGTATGCCGAACCTTCCCAGACGGCGTCGTTGGCAGGGTAGTCACGATGTTGATGTGCGACGGCGCCTTATAGTGGGACAGGTGTCTCGCACACCATGTGTGGATGTCCGACTCGGTTACATCATCATCGCTCGCGGCGAGCACGATCCAGGCAACTCCGACCTCGCCCATGCGGTCGTCTGGAACACCGATGACGGCTGCTTGGGTGATTCGCGGATGGGTGAGGAGAATCGATTCCACTTCAGGCGGGTACACGTTGTAGCCACCCGACACATACATGTCTTTCAAGCGACCCCGGCCGACCGAGACGTAGCCGTCGCTGTCGATGCTGCCTAGGTCCCCGTAGTGCAGCCAACCATCAGCGTCCACTGCAGACGTCGTTTCCGGCTGGGTGTAGCCGACGAGGTTGTGGAGGCCGGGCCGGAGCCCACGGCCGCAGATCTCCCCAACCTCGCCGACCTGGACCCAGTTAGCGCCGTCGACGCTACGGATTCGCATCTCCACGTGCGGCAACGGACGACCGACGGTTGACAGGCGCTTCAAGATCGGATCGGCCGGAACCGTCATACAGGCGGTTCCGCAGCCCTCTGTCTGGCCGAACATGTTGACCAGGGATGGGATGGGGACATCTTCGATGAGTGTCCGCAGCACTTCCGGAGCGGCGACTGAACCCGCGATTATGCCGCCCCGGAGGTGGTGGCTCCGGGAACCAAGGCCAGCGTCAAGCAGCATCTGATAGACGGTCGGCGAGCCGGCGAGATGGGTGATTGGGCCTTCTCCTGCACATTCAACTGCCCGAAGGACCTCGTCAACGTCGAAGCGCTCATGAAGCACTAGGCGAGACCCTGTCAACACTGTTGGTATCACTATCGCTGAGCATCCGAACATCGTGCTCAGGGGAAGTGACAGCAGCCACGATGCGGAACCGTCGAGCGACAGGCCGCCAGCGACTGCCGCATAGGTCGTCAGCAGGCCGCGCGAACTGAGTTTGACGCCCTTCGGCGTACCTGTCGTCCCCGATGTGTACATGATCTGACAGACATCGTCTGGATCGGTATGCGGTCGCCCCACTGCGTTCTCTCGAGGGCCATCACCGAACCGGAAAGGCCACTCGTCCGTCCCAGCGGCGTCCAGCATGATGCGGCCTAGTGGGAGCACGCCCGGACCGACCAGTTCGCAGGCCTCATTGAGGATGGCTCTGACGTCAATCCGGCCAAGGAAGGTCGGCTCGCAAACAATTAGGCGGGCCGCAGAGTCTCTCAGTATGTGCGCGACTTCGGCCGCCTTGAACTGCGGGTTAAGCGGAACGAGGACTCCGCCCGATTCGTACACTCCGAACTGCGCGATCAGCCATTCAACGCGATTACCTAGCCAAAGGGCGACGGAATCGCCCTTACGAATGCCCAGGTGAGTCAGGTAAGCAGCGAACGCACGAGCTTCAGCGATCAGCTGTCCATATGTGATCGACCGATGCGGGTCGACCGCGACGGTGCGGTGCGCGTACTCCGACGGCAAACCGTGCAATAGGTCCGCGAATGTGCCAAGGGTTGGACATTCACTGTCAAGTGTCAATGTCATCTCCCAGGTAGAGCCTCTGCATCAAAGCATCGTCAGCTTGTAGGTCGCTTGCGGCTCCCTCGAAACTGACTCGCCCGCCGGAAAGCACGTAGGCCCGGTCTGCCCAACCCAGGGCCTGGCTCGTGTTCTGCTCCGCAATCAAGATGGATATCCCGTGATCCGTGCGCAGGCGCTGCAGGGCAGCAGAGATGACGGCCAGTGCTTGTGGCGCGAGGCCCTGGGAAGGCTCGTCAACGAGAAGGAGTATCGGAGCGCTCATCAATGACCGGCCGATTACGAGCATCTTCTGTTCCCCACCGCTGAGTGTGCCTGATCGTTGCGAACGCCGCTCGTGCAAGCGCGGGAAGAGGTCAAACACCTCGAGTCGTCGATCTTCGACCGATGACTTGTCGGTCCCTCCCCTGGACGCGATTGCACCGACGGTGAGGTTCTGATCGACTGTCAGATCCGCAAACGCGCTTCGTTCTTCGGGGACGAGTGAGAGGCCACGCCGTGCCCGCTGATGTGCCGGCAACGATGTGACGTCGGTGCCCGAGAAGTGGACAGTTCCCTCCTGCGCCTTCAACAGCCCTGCGATCGTTCTCATCAAGGTGGACTTGCCTGCGCCGTTGGGGCCGAGCAAACAGACGATCTCACCCCCAGAAACCGTGATCGATGCGCCGTGCAGCACAACCCCGCTCCCATAACCAGCCACAAGTCGACCGACCTCAAGCAACGGTGACGACATCGTCATGGTCTTGTGCCCAAGTAGGCGTTGATGACGCGACTATCCGCACGGACCTCACTCGGTGTTCCAACGGCGAGCAGGGTGCCGTTGAAGAGCACGGACACGCGGTCGCACAGGGACATTACGAAGTTCATGTTGTGCTCGACGACGAGAATCGAAATGCCACGGCGCTGCAGATCGCGGACCAGGTCAGCGACGCGCTCCATCTCGTAGTGACTCAAGCCTGCGGCAGGTTCGTCCATGAGGACGAGGCGGGCGCGAGTCGCGAGCGCACGACTGATCTCCAACAGGCGCGCGTGACCGCTTGCGAGTGTCGCGGCCCGCTTCTCCGCCAGATGCTCGATACCGACAAAGGCGAGCACATCGTTCGCAAAGTCCGAAACAAGCCGCTCCTCTCGTCTAGTGGGAGGCAAGCGCACCATTCCTCGCACCAAGCCTACGGAACCGTGCATGTGTGCAGCCGCACGCACGTTGTCACGCACGGTGAGGTCGGCAAATGATCGTGGGATTTGGAACGTTCGAGCGATGCCCATCTCCGCTATCGTCTCGGGCGGCCGACCCGTTGATTTGGTGCCGAACAAATTTACCGAGCCTGATGTCGGCTGATCCTGGCCACAAATCAGATTGAAGAGCGTCGTCTTCCCCGATCCGTTAGGTCCGATGAGGCCGTGGATCTCACCGATCCCAACGGACATACTCACGTCACTTAGCGCCGTTACCGAGCCGAATCGCTTCGTGATAGAAACTACTTCGAGAGAGGCGCTGGCAGTCGCGTTCGCGCCATCCGCGCCCGCGGTCTCCCTCATGTCCCCTCCCGACGGAGCCTGCTTGCGAGGCCGCCCGATGCCCGGTCGAACATGCCCACGATCCCGCGAGGGGCCCACAGCAGGACCACGAAGACGGCAACCGCATAGATCAAGCTCTCGTAGAGTCCGACGTTCAGGGTGTCGTCTGGAAGGCGGTTTACAATCACTGGGGGAAGCAGCGCGATCACGAATGCTCCGATTACCGCACCGGTAGTACTGCCTAGACCTCCGATTACGGCCATGCTGAGAATTTGAATCGACAGTGTCACGTCAAATGCTCCGGGCGATATGAATCCGTAGAACTGTGCGTAAAGGCTCCCCGCGAGGCTCGCAACGACGCTGCCGATGACGAAAGTGGCCACCTTGTAGTGGCGAGCGCGAATTCCTAGGCTTCGCGCAAGCACCTCATCTTCGCGGACGGCGACGGATGCGCGCCCCGGCCGCGAACGAAGCAACGCACTCATGAGAATGAACACGAGGAATCCGATGGCGACAATGAGGTAGTAGTGATCGCGAAGCGCGACAGCTCCCCCGGCGATGTACGGGCGCGGAATTGAGGAGATTCCGATGGACCCGTTCGTTATCGACGTCGCGTGGACCGCGAATGCGATCGCCGCCTGGTTGAGCGCCAGCGTCGCCATCGCGAGATAGAGCCCGCGCAGACGCGACGTAGGTATCGCGACAAGGCATGCGGACAAACCCGCCAGAGTCATCCCAAGTAGGCATGCGATCCAAGAAGGCACGTCGGTTCTGGTCGCTAGCAAACCGGTGGTGTACGCACCAACGCCGAAGAACGCAGCGATCGCGAGATTGATCTGACCCGCCGCCCCAAAGGTGACGTTGAAGCCCATCGTGGCAATCGCGAGAATTGCAGCCCCGCCTACGATTCTCAGTAGGTAGTCGTCGGCGACCACAGGCAGGCCCATCAAGCCAATGGCGACCAACGCGACCAACGCGACGGCCACTCCACGACCAACATGTGAATCGTCGCCGATGGCGGTGAACGAGGGAGTCGAGGACTTCACATGCGGTATTGACTCTAGGAGGGTCATGCCGCAGCTCCTTGTGATTCAACGCGGCCCATGAGGCCCTGCGGGCGCACGTATAGAAAGAGAAGCAGAATCGCGAGTACGACCGTCGTGCTGTATCCGTCGCCGAACCAGTAGTCCATCACCTTGTCGAGCACGCCCAGTGCGACTCCGGCCACCACCGGCCCGATCCAGCTGCCAAGGCCGCCGACGATCAGTGCGGTGAATCCCCAAAGCGCGAACTGGAACCCGGACGTGGGATCTGCGTTCGCAAGTGGTCCATAGAGGAATCCAGCAAGGCCGGCAAGAGCTCCGCTGACTAGGAAGGTCCCCAGCGTCAGCGTCTCGACGTTGATTCCGACCAGCCGGGAAGTGTCCCTTTGTTCCGAGGTAGCACGGACAGCTAGGCCGACGCGCGATCGCTCGTAAAGCAGCCACACTACGAGTAGGACGACGGCAACTCCGACTAGGACGACGAGAACCTGAGTACCGACAAAGGCCCCCAGGACTTGGATAGGGCGTGAGCCAAAGGGTGACGGAAACGAGCGCGGGTCAAGACCGAATAGAAACGCCACCGCGACCGCTACCACCATCCCCGCGGTGAGCGTCCCGATCACCATGTTGATCAGAGGTGCCCCGCGAGACCTGAGTGTCTTGATTACCACCAGGTACATCAATCCATCGATGACCGCAGTAACCACGACGATGACCGGCAGAGCCGCAAAGTACGGCAAGCCCTGCTGACCGACAAGGACCGCCCCAAGGACGGTACCGACCATGACAATCTCGCCTTGACCGAAGTTGACCACCTTGGAACTGGCGTAAGACGGAGCAAAGGACATGGCGACGAGCGCATAGACGAACCCGACGGTCAAGCCAGCGATAAGGATCTGAAGCACCGCTACCTCCCGCTTAGTTGGAGTCGGTCCACGCGCTCGCCGCCATGCGCATCAGTTGATGATCTGCCTCGCGCACGCCTCGTCGGTTATCTCCTTGACGAGAATGCCGTCTTTGCCTAGCCCGTCGTGGCTGGTCGCTGAGAATGACACTCCCGACCCTACTTTGCCCAGTGCACCGATGTGATTGGTCGTCGACTCAAGTGCCGATCGCACTGCCTCGCGATCGTGACCTGCGGCCTCGAACGCACTCACGAGCAGCTTCATCGCGTCGTATGACGATGCGCCGAAGTAGTTGTCCAGCGGCTCGTTCAGGGTCTGCTGCCATTCTGCACTTGCTGCGGCGGCTTCAGGCTTGTCTGGATCCCACGTGTTCAGATGCCGAATCCCAACAGCGGCAGGCCCGGCGAGTTCGCAAATCGTGTTGCCATCAAGGGCAGGCAGGCCGAGGATCGGAATGTCGAGGCCGAGCGAGTCCATGCCCTTCGCAATCGTTGCGACATCTGGAATGATGCTCCAGGTGATCACGACATCTGCATCTGCTGCGGCGATCTTCTGCAACTGCGCGGTCAAGTCCGGGGTTCCGGACTCATACGTTTCGTCGGCGACGAGCTCCTTCCCGATGGACCCGAGATACTCCTGCAGCGCGGCCCGGCCTCCGGAGCCGTAACCGCTGGTGTCACTCAACAACGCGACCCGGTCGTTGGTCGCGAATGCGTAATCTGCGAGGAATTCTGCGTTGGTGTTGTCGCTCTGAGCGATTCTGAAGACCCATTTCCGTACGTTGCCTTGATCGTCAACGGTGATACCCGGATTTGCGGCCATGGCTGTCACGTAGAGCACCCCCGCTTCTTCGGCAAGCGGGCCTGCGGCGAGCGCGGGTCCGCTGTTCGCACTGCCAAGGATTGCATCGACTCCTTGAGAGATGAACTCCTGCGTGATCGCGACAGCCTTGTCTGCGTCACCGCCATCGTCGCGCGTGATCAATCTGATTTGCTGTCCGTTGATGCCCCCATTCGCGTTGACCGCATCAGCGATGAGCTGCGCCGCATTGAACTCAGCCTCGCCGTAAGCGGCAGAGGGACCTGTGGCCGCAGCCGCCACGCCGATGACGAACTCCCCATCGGACGCACCTGAGTCAGTTGGAGCAGGGGCGGCATCAGAGCTCTGAGCAGACCCAGCGCTACTGCTGTTATCGCTCGCTGTGGACCCGGACTGGCAGCCCGCGGCCACTAGTGTTACTACTGCGACGCCCGCCATTAGGCGCCATGTTCGAATTGCCATCAAACGCTCCTCACTTCCGAATCACAGCCAGTCGGTTGGCCGGCCGCCTCTTGCCTTAGTTGACGACGCAAGATCTTGCCCGCGGGGTTTCGGGGCAGCCCGGAGTCGTGTCGATGGATCTCCCTCGGGACCTTGTAGGTTGCGAGGAATTCTCGAGTGAAGTCGATCAACTGCTGGTCGGTTACCGAGCTGTCCCTGAGCTGGACACAAGCAATGACGATCTGACCGACGCGAGGCTCGCTGCGGCCGACGATGGCAACGTCTTTAACCGCCGGGTGGCGGGCAAGAACGTCCTCTACCTCACGTGGATACACGTTGAACCCAGATGTGATCACGACGTCGTCGGAACGGTCAAGAACGAAAAGGCGACCACGCTCGTCTAGGGTTCCCACGTCATTTGAGTAGAGCCAGCCATCCCGGATCGTCTCGGCGGTGAGGTCAGGTTCGCGCCAATACTCACGCATCATGGATTCCGTCCGGATCACGATGCGCCCAGGCTCGCCAATCTCCGTAGGTCGGCCGTCGTCGCCAACTGTGCGGATGTCCACCTCCCAGGCGGGGAAACCTGCCGACTTGCGTATGGCGGGATCCGGGTCGAGATGGTCCTTCCGACCCAACACCGACAGCGCGCTCATGGTTTCCGACATCGAGTACGATTGCACGAAGATGGGCCCGAACTTTTCGAGCGCTGCATCAAGCACGGGCGCACTGATTGCGGACGCCGTATACAGGACGGTCCGCAAGAGTCCCGCCGCCGGTGATACGTCCACGGTCACCAGGTCGCTCAGCATTGTCGGAACAAGGAGGGACGTGGTCGCTCCGTGGCGTGCCACGGAATCGACATAGGACTCGGCAGCAAAGCGGGGAAGAAGGACACATGTACAACCAGCCACAACATGAGTCCACAGAGCCCAACCGCCCGCCGTGACGAGAGGAGCGGCATTCAGAAGGATCTCATCGCTCGAGATTCCGCCCACAGCCGCGCGGTAGCTCGCAATCGAGGCAATGAAGTTTCGGTGCGTCAACGCTGCGGCTTTCGGCATGCCTGTGGATCCCGAACTGAAGTGGAGCCTCCAGAGAAGATCGTCTCCGGCCTGTGATTCGTCTTCGTGAACGAAACCAGCGGACGCGAGTGCGCGCTCGCGCTCTTCGCCCACGACAACCGCCCGAACGGAGGGAAGCATGCCGACTTCCTGCGCAAGGTCTCGGTACCGCTCATCAATCAGCACGACCGTCGGTTCCGCGAACCGGAGCATGCGGAGCTTCTCGTGCACGGTGAACCGAGGATTCAAGGCAACCTCAGCGCAGCCGGCCTTGTAGATGCCGAACTCATCCTCGACGAACTCGATCCCGGGGTCGCGGATCAGGGCAACCCGATGTCCGGGGCCGACGCCGATCGAGTACAGCCATGCTGCGACCTTGCTTGAGCGGACCCCCAGTTCGGCAAATGAGATGGAGCTTCCCCCACACACAATCGCGGGCTTGTCTCCAAAGCGACGTGCGGTGCGATCAAGGATGGTGCCGATCGAAGGCCCTGTCATCGCGCGCGCCCGGCCGAGCTCACGGCAAAGCCACCTGGCTTGATGCAGCTTCATCTGATGCGCGGTACAGCAAAGTTCGCGTATAGGTCGAGGCGGCACCGCCTCCGGTCTTGCGAACCAGATGATCCATCGTCACCACGCCCGTCCCGGGCCTACTCGTGCTCCGCCTCAGCTCACGAATCGTGGTCTCGACCCAGATGGACTGCCCCACATGAACTGGCGCGTGGAATCGTAGCTCGTCGAATGCGAGAGCTGCGATCACAGTCTCATACGTCATGTCCTCGGTCAGCCCGACGGAATAGGCGAGGAGGAGAGGCCCAGGCGTAAGGCAATCCTCGAAACCCTGCGCGCGCGCATGATCTCGGTCAGTAAACATGGGGCTCAGGAGGCCAGCCAGGTTGGCGAAAAGTACAACGTCTGTTTGCGTAATCACGCGCGACCGTGACATGAATTCCTGACCGACGTGCAACTCGTCGAAGAACGGACCCCGCATAGTCAGGACTCACCGAGATGGCGCAGCGGTTCTCCGGTATATGAGGCCAGAGCATCCGGAATTGTCCGAAGTGGCACTCCCGCCTCGATCTCTTCGATCGAGTGGGCCATGATTCCCGGCATGTATGAAAGCAGGTTCACGGCAATCATCTGACGTGGGCTGAGTCCCATCTCCAGCATGATCGCCGACATCATCCCGTCAACATTGAGCGCTACCGTCTTACCGCTCTCTCGCTGGAACGCTTCGTGGATTGCCTTGACCATCCTCACGTTCGGACCTCCGAAACCTTCCCGCTCCGCGATCAAGAGAAGGGCTCTGGCCCGGGGGTCGGCCGTCTTGTACAGCGGGTGCCCCAACCCTGGGATTCGAGCGCCGCCCGCCCGCCTCTCGGAGACCGCCGCCGCAGCGGCGCTCTCAATATCCTGGGTGCTGTCCGATACTGCGCTCGCTACGGCTGCGCGGATGAAGTTGGCGGAGTCCTCCGGAGACAAAGTGTTCGCACCTGCACTGAGGATTCCTGCCGCTGCGGCAGGTACAACTTGCGGGTTTCCGGACGCGACATAGCGGGCCGCAGGCACCGTCGCCGATACGAACTGGTGGTCGAGCAGGGCATTGAGTAGCGCGTCGAACATCGTGGTTTCCGAATGATTCGGAATGCGACCCGTCAACGTCAAGAACACCCCTTGGGTGAACGTGAGGGACTCGATGACCTCGGCCAGCGGATACCCGCGAAGAAGCAGGTGTTCCGAAGTAGCGGCGCTGATTGACGTCGACCAGTAGTCGCGGGGGACAAAGGTTGGCGGTGATGCAGAAGCGTTCATGCGTTCTCCAATTGATGCTTGCTACTGTCGGCGAGAGCTCGAATCATCATCACCCAGACACCGTTCTGGACGGTGTCACCATCCTGATTCGCCAAAGTGACCTCGAAGGTAACGACCCCGCGATCACCTCGGCTTGTAATCCGCGCATGAGACACGGTGATGTCCGCTTTGATCGTGTCTCCGAGGAACACCGGGCCGACGAACGTCCACGAGGTGGACAGCACGGCCAGCGCGGTGTCATTCCAAAGCCCCAGTTGAACAAAGAGGCCACTGAAGATCGTCACGCTGCACAGTCCGTGCGCGATCCGTCGCCCAAACGGTCCCGAAACGGCGAACTCCTCGTCCAAATGCAGCGAACTGAAGTCACCGGAGAGGCCGGCGAAGTTGACGACGTCGGCTTCTGTGACAGTTCGCCCGGCCGTGCGGAAGACTCGCCCGACACTGAAGTCCTCGAAGTACAGATTCCCAGACATCGACCATCCCCTTCGCTTTCGGTGGACGGTACACTTGCGCACCCACAAAAGAAAGAGAGATATCACTTTTCTTTTTTTCAAATCTCGGGCACACTCGGGCCTGATGAAACCCACTCCGAGTGACGCGCCGGCCGTTCTCGACGGCGTCAGAGTCTTGTGCCTCGCCAGCCAATTCCCAGGTCCCTTCGCATGTTCGTTGCTCGGCGATCTGGGTGCAGATGTCATCCTCGTGGAGAGGCCTACCGGGGACCCGCTGCGAGCGATGCCGTGGATGTTCGATGCGATCAATCGAGGCGCAAGATCTGTCGTTATCGATCTGAACTCTCGCGATGGCCGCGAGCAGGCTCTCGGCCTCGTCGAAACGGCGGACGTCGTGGTGGAAGGATTTCGTCCGGGGGTCGCTTCGCGCCTCGGTGTCGACTTCGACGCGTGTCGTGCCGTACGGCGCGAGCTCGTGTACGTGTCGATCTCCGGCTTCGGACAAACGGGGCCAGACCGGCTTCTTCCTGCGCATGACATCGGATACCAGGCGCTTGCCGGCCTGCTGGACCCTGAGCTGTCCCCCTGGCCCCCCGAGTCTCCTAACTCGCCACCTGTGCATCCGCTGGCCGACATGGCTGCCGGGACCTTCGGCGCACTTGCCGTAATGGCCGGCTTGCGCGCGCGCGGTCCAGCTACATTCATAGACCTTTCGATGACCGAGGCACTAATGTCCTTGGCAGGGACCGCGATCGTTGCAGGGCTCAATCAGACTGGCCCGGCCGCGGTTCCGTATGACCCTGCCTACGGCGCATTCAATACTGCCGATGGCAGGCAGGTCGCCCTCAGCATTGCTTTCGAGCAACCTGCTTGGCAGGCGCTCTGCACTGAGTTGGGACTGGTGGAGTTGGCCGAACTCGACGCGTGGGAACGGCGGTCGCGGAGGGGCGAGCTCCAGCGTGCCATTGCCGATCGCATCGAGCTGCGATCGGCAGCAGACCTCTTGACCGCACTCCAAATTGGAGGGGTTCCGGCGACGAGGGTGAACCGATTGCGAGAGCTTCCGGACGACACACATCTCACTGATCGAGGCGTGCTCGTCACAATCGAGGGAACGACGTTCGTCCGCCAACCACTGGTCATTGATGGCACTGCCCCAGGTCCGCGTCGTCGAAGTCCCAAACTAGGAGAGCACAGCGATGAACTGCTGGGCACGTTGCACTAAGTCGGATCGGTATCGAGGAGGAGAAACGCCGTGAGAACACCGATCTGTGAATCGTTAGGGGTCGACCTCCCAATCTTCGGATTCAGCCATTGCCGCGACGTCGTCGCGGCAATAAGCCGCGCAGGCGGGTTCGGGGTACTGGGAGCCGCGCTATTCAGCCCGGAACAGCTGGAGCTTGAGCTCGCGTGGATCGACGAGCACGTAGCCGGTCGGCCCTACGGACTGGACGTTGTCATCCCAGCGACGTACGCCAACGCGAGCGTAGCGGCCGAGAATCAGACAGCCAACTATCTCGCTGCGATACCGCAGAAGCATTGGGAGTTTGTGCAGGAGACGCTCCAGCATCTCGAGGTGCCTGAACTGCCCGACGAAGTCGCGCGTCCCGTTCTCGAGCCTGGATGGAATCCTGAACTCGGAAGGATGCACTTCGAGGTCGGTCTTGGGCACCCGATCCGCATGATCGTCAATGCGCTGGGTACACCTCCCGCCGAAGTGGTCGAGCGGGCCCACGCCAAAGGAATGCTTGTCGGTGGACTCGCGGGTAAGCCAGCGCATGCCGTCAAGCAGGTCGAGGGTGGCGTTGACGTGATTATCGCCCAAGGCACGGAAGCTGGCGGTCACACGGGTGAAATCGCCACGATGGTGCTAACTCCACAAGTAGTTCGCGCTGTCGGCCCCGACATTCCGGTTCTCGCAGCAGGCGGCATCGCATCGGGAGAGCAGCTGGCCGCCGCGATTGCTCTCGGTGCCCAAGGCGGGTGGCTCGGGTCAGTGTGGCTCACAACCCATGAGAGCGACGTGGATCCTGCAGTCAAACAACGCTATTTGGCTGCTTCGAGCGACGCGACAGTTCGGACCAAAGAGAACAGTGGAAAGCCGTGCCGCGGTCTCCGCACGCCGTGGCGCGATGCTTGGCTCGCCACAGAATCCCCCGGAACGCTCCCAATGCCTCTCCAAGGATTGTTGACGCTTGAGGCCAAGGATCGGATCAAGAGAGCCAGGCGAGTTGATCTCATGCATATGAGCGTCGGGCAGGTTGTTGGCCAGATGAACCACGACCGAAGCGTGGCTGACGTCATGTTCGACCTTACGAGTGGTTTCGTGGCGGCTGCCGATCGATTGGCCGGGATCGTGCACTCGGAGGAGTAGCACGCGCCCTGACGAGCTCGGCGACAGGATATTGAAAGCCTCGCTTCGGGACCCGGCCATGATCATCAGCGAATCCGTGCGGATCTTGGCAGATCCTCTGGAACGAGGAAAGTACCGCGCCGTGCGCGGTCTTCTATGTGGACCGCCCTGAGCACCCTCACCGACAGCCGCGAAACAGCCGACACCCTCTTCGTGGACCTGCTGTTTCACCGACGCGCCTCGGGGACGGCATCAAGCCCGCGGCGAAGTTCGAGATCGTCTCCGGGGACAGGTCCGTGCCGATGGTGGCGGCCAGGTGGTGCTGGATGTCGCAGATCGTTGTCCCGCCCGCGTAAGGCTGCCGGCGCCCTTGGCGACCAACCGCGGATCGAACGATTCCTGGCGATCGCGAGGGACGTGCAGCGGCACCGGCCCGACCTCCGTCCCCAAGGTCATCGGCGTGAACCCGTTCCCGCATCCGGGGACTCACGTCGGGCCCGATCGTCCTTGCCTTAGCCCATGTGCCATCCAGTTCCATGGCCCGGCTCCAACACCGGCTTGACCAGATCCGGCAGCGAGCCCCTGTCCCCGGTTAAGGTGAATTCCTGATCGCCGGCGTGCGGGATGACCTCATCAATCGTCCCGTCCGTGACCAGCGCCCCGCGCCCCGCGCCGACCCCGGAGCAACGTCGTCCAGGCCGGCTCATCCCGCGTGCTCGTGACAGTCGCGCATGTTCGCTGCCGCCCCTGCCGGCCCAGTACCACCGTCATCTACCTACACAGGAATCTGACACCCTCTCACGTGGCGCATCGCTCGATAGGTTAGCTGCACGCAACGTTCAAACGCCGGCAACCGCTAGTTCACGAACGCCCGCAAGGCCTCGGGAACCCCGAGGACAAAATGGTGTGTCCCGCAGCTGAGCCTGATGCCGCGCGGGTGCCATGCCAGTGTCCATTCGTGCAATTCCAGATTCTGCCCAACCGTGCGAAGCAATCCCTCCACGCGCAACTCGGCCGTCGAGTCGGGAATGTCGCTCACCAGGGCGACTCGATTGGCCAAGCCGCCTGCGGTCAACGCCCCTAGTTCCTCCAGGCGTGCATCTACCGCGAGCGCCACCGGTGCAAGATAGAAATCAGACAGACTGTGAGGTTTCAAGTGCGGTCTCTCCTCCAGCTTCCATTCCTCTGCTACATGCCACGATAAGGCCACTGCCCGGCGGAACGCCAGCCGTCGGGTTGACACCCCAGATCGTTGGATAGGCATGCGCTGCACATCGCAGTAGCCCTCGCCGATCTCCGGGACCTCGAGACCCCCAGTGCCCGCGCCATTTGGGTAGTCGTTCATCAGGGCGGAGCTCCCTGGACGGGATCCGCCTCCATCGCTTGTGGTGCTTGGCTCGGCCACATGCCAGGCAGACGCCCGCCGCACGGTGGAGCGGTTGATGCGCGAGATGGCCATCCACGGGGTCCGGCGACCTACGTTCGTGCCCACCACGCGCCCCGACCCGGCCACGGCCCGGCCACCGGACCGCGTCCACATGCGAGTCGAGGTTGAACGGCGTGGGGCGACCTGGCTCCTGCCGAAGCCCTTGCATTCAAAGCCAACATGGGGAAACTTCAGTAATAGCAATGGATTTCCCATGGATCTGCCTCGGGGACTTGAAACCCGCGCCAACGCATTTCGAGCCCGGTTCGACAAGGAAATCGCAATTCGGAAGTGAGCACGCCCATCCCCTCCGATTGCCATAACCCAATAGCTGCAATGGAGAGCTCGCGTACCCACCTAGCAGCGCCGAATCCCCAAAGCGGCTACGGTCGCGAGGGCCGTAGGGCGTTTGGAGGGGGCGTGGCCGAGTGGGTGAGCCGAACAGCGTGACCCGGTAGGGAGATCGAGGGTTCACTGGCAGAATCCTCACGTGTCAACGCCCGAGGCCCTTCATGTGTACGGCGACGCCGGCAAGTTGCGCGCACGGCTCCGCACGCTGATCAAACAGGGTGACGACTTGCTCGCGAGCATTGATGCCCAAGAGACCACCCATAAGTCAACCACCGGCGTCGGGCTTGTTTCGTGGGGCGACTCGATGTTGTTCGAGAGCGCTGTCGGTCGGAGGATTGTCGATTGGCATTGGCGCATCGGGAGAACTCTCACCGAGTACTTGGGCAAAGGCGCACCGCAAACGGACCTGAAGCCGCCTGTCCGGGCAGTGGGCGACCGAGCGGTAGCCAAGCTTGTGTCTGGGAATCGCACCTTCATTCGAATGCGGCAGGATGTAGTTTGAGCGCTGGCGGCGCGCCTACCTGGACGTCGGATCGAAGTTCTTGTATCCGTCGAGCCCGACCTGCGGGAACTGCGTGCTTCGGGCGTCGTCGACACCAAGGTCCTTGACGGCTACAGCACTCGAATGAGCAGGTTCAAGACCGTTCACCAGTGCGCCGAGGCAATAGGGGCGAGCAAGGAACTCCTTGAGGCGACCTTCCGCGGAGCCCTCGATCTAATGTGCGTGGCCTACGGCAGATCGGACGACTATCCGGCACTGGCGAAGAAGGTGCGTTCAGCGCTGCACTCCTATCCCGGGTTCGCTCCGGCAGGCGATGAATCGAAGGCGATTACCAAGATCCTTTCCGGCTTCGGGCAGATCAGTAGTGGAATGGCTGAGATGCGAAACAGCTACGGGACGGGACACGGCAAGCCGCGGCATCCTGGCGGCCTAACCGTCCGGCACGCCCGGCTGGCGGTCGACCTGGCAACTGCTGAGTGCCGATTCATCGCCCTTAGCCTGAGGGACCTCGGACTGCTCACCGGCGATTAGGCCTCCCCGCCGTCAGTACGTCGCGCCTCGTTCTCCATGCGCCAGAGTCTCCTGGACTGGGTCCGTCTAACCCTCGACCCGATCAACCACATGCCGCCCGGTGGGGGCGAACCGACGCCACTCGACGGATCACTTCTCAAGAGCCTTCAGATGCCGAGATGCCCGAATCAATGCACTTTCGCTTGCAGTCCGCTCGGGGATCGTCACCCTGTCGGGCGGCGCCACGTGATCGGGATTGCGAGGTACAGGCCACGCGAACGCCGTCAGATGGTTATGGGCCGAATCGTCGTGCTAGGGCTACTCGCGCTGGGCATTCTTGTGCTCCCTGCGGGCTGCATCGTGTCGGTAGGCATCGCGGGGGCGGCCGTGACTGCCACCTCGTTGGTGACGCCGTGCCCCAGCCCGGCCAGCCCGGCCACGACAGCGTGCCCCGGACCCGGTGTTGGTGTGACCAGCGTTGTGGACCCAGGGCTGATTCCGGCCC
Source organism: Actinomycetota bacterium (assembly GCA_030645615.1). Classification (GTDB taxonomy): domain Bacteria; phylum Actinomycetota; class Actinomycetes; order S36-B12; family S36-B12; genus UBA10649. The sequence goes on from JAUSNB010000039.1 coordinate 23,585, forward strand.
CCGATGTTCAAGCATCCGTTGCAGTGGCGGCAGCGTTGACCGCGGTCGGGAGGGGCGGCCGGTATGTGGCTGAGGGGAATGGGCCGGTGGACTTCGACTGCTCCGGGCTGACCTCGTACGCCTGGCGGCAGGCCGGTGTGAGCCTGGTGGACTACTCATACACGCAGCGCACGCAGACCCGCGACATCCCGCGCAGCATGGTCCAGCCCGGGGACTTGGTGTTCTGGTTCGGCGGGTCTGAGCATCACGTAGCCATCGTGACGACGGTCGACGGCTCGCAGATCACGATCGCGGAGGCTGCGAACCCTGACGCCGGCATTCGCACCCGGCTCCTGGGCGGCAGTTGGGATGAGGCCTACCTGACCGGTTTCGGACGCGTGACTCGGTCGTGAACGCGACAACTTGCGAGGAACGAGGTCGTCCGAGGTCGTTGTCGCAGGTAGGAGGGGAACCGCCCCTGCGCGTCTGTCGATCGGAGCCAATGCCATGCCCATCTCGACCGCGGTCGCGGCCATCACCATGCCGTACCAGAACTTCCTGTCCGAGCTCGCCAGATCCGTGCAGGTGTATGGCACGGCACTGGCGACGATCGTGCTGATCGTGTGCGCGTTCGGCTACATGGGCGCCAAGGGCCTGAGCCCGCAGAATGCGTCCCGGTGGATGGGCGGCATGTTCGCGGCCGTGTTCGCCGCGATCGTCTGCGTCGGCGCCCCGAGCATCGTGACGATCGTCCAGGGCTGGGCCGCGACCGCGGCCTGACCCCGAGCCGACTCGCCTCAACTCATGGACACTCTCCTCGACGGGATCTTCCACGGACTGTTCACCGCGGTGGATCCCCTGGGCATGGTGCTGCGCACGCTGATGGCACTGCTCGCCGACGCGCTCGCCCAGGTCGCCACCGGCATGTACGGCTCACTATTCGAGGTCACCACGATCGACCTTCAGCAGGCCGCCGTGGCGAACATCTGGCGCATCACCACAGGCCTGTCCGCATCCATCGCGACGATCCTGCTGGTCATCGCGGCCTTCCGGTCCATGCTCGCGCAGTCCAACCGCTACGTCATGGCAGCGCTGCCGGGCATCGCCCTGGCGCTGATCGGCCCGCAGGCCATGACCGTCGTGCTGCCGGCCGCCACCGCGCTGTTCACCGGAGTGGCCCAGACCATCATCGACTCCGCGACCCCCGACCTCGCCGCGTCGATCCGGCTGCTCGCCGGAGTCGGCGACAACCCCCTGTATGAGGGCCTCGGGCTGATGGCACCGATCATCGCCGCGCTACTGCTGTTCGGGCTGGCGACGGTGTTCTTCGTCCTGCTGTTCTGCATGGCAGCCGCGGTCGTGCTGTACGTGCTGTCGCCGTTCGCGTTTGCCGGCCTGGTGATGGCCCCGACCCGGGTCTGGTTCACCAAGTGGGCCACCGCCATGTTCGCCGTGCTGTTCGCCAAGGTGCCCATCGCGATCCTCCTGGCCCTGTCGGTGTCGCTGTTCGCGAACTCCGCGCACGCCGGGCTGGCCCAGTCCTTCACCAACGCCGCCGCCGGCCTGATCCTGGGCCTGGGCGCCCTGCTGTCCCCCCTCATGGCGTACGGCCTGTTCTCCTTCATGGGATCGGTCGCCGTCCGGCCGGCCGTGCCCTCCGGCAGCCCGACCCGCGCACTCGGGTCCGCCTACTACGGCACGCAGATGGGGCGCGCCGGGGTCAACGGCGTCCGATCCGTGGTCGGCAAGACCACGCCCACGTTCACCGGTGCGAGCCAACGAACGGCGAGCAGCAACGGCCCCGGCTCGCCGCCCACGGCACCGGCCCCGCACGAGCCATCCGCTGCCGCCCGCGCCCACGGGGCACCCGTCACGCAACCACCGTCGGCAGGCTCTCCCTCCTCCGCACCGGCCAGCGGCCCAGCCATCGCGACCGCGGCGCAGGGAATCGGTGCGGGTCCCGGAACGGCGAGCGCGGGCACCACCGGGGCCGCCCGCGCCGGTCCCGCGAGCGCCACTGCCGCAGGGGCCTCTGCGGGCACGGCAGGAACCGCCGCTGCGGCCGGCGCGGCGACAGCGGGGGTCGGAGCGGCCGCCGTCATCGCCGTCCAGGGCGCCAAGAGCGGCAGCACGGCCGCGAAGACCACGGTCACCGGCACCGCGGCCACCCTCGCGGCACCGAGCGGCACCGGTGCCGCGAGTCCGCCTCCGGACGAGGCCACGCCTCACGTCGATCCTCGCCGCACGACCTAGTCGTTCGCCGCTATCCCACGGCGCCTCCCGCCACGAGACATGGAGCCACTCATGCCGTCATCCACAGTTGCCGACACCGATGTCACCACCGCGTTCCCCCGGCGACCTCGACCCGGGATCGTGATGGGGCTGCGTGGTGGGCAGATCATGCTGCTAGCCACCGCGGGGCTACTGCTCCTGCTGGTGACGTTCACCGGCGCGTTCCCGTCGCTGTCCCGCGGCGCCGTCCTCGGTATCGGCGGCATGCTCGTCCTGCTGGCGGTCGCCACCGTCCAGGACCGTCCCGCCCACCAGTGGCTCGCCGGTCGGGTGTCGCACGCGTTACGCGCACGCCGCGGCAACACCACCATGTCCCGGCCGATCAAGGCAGGCACGATCCGTGAACCGCGACTCGATCGCGGCCTCGGGCTGCTGCCGGGGCGCGCGACCAGCATCCAGGTGCACGAGCTCGAGGGCGTCGGCTACCTCCACCACCCGCACGCCGGGACGCTGACCGGCATCGTTGAGGTGACCTCCCCGGAGTTCCTGCTCCGCGACCCGGTGGACCGCAACGCCCGCGTCGCCGGCTGGGGCAGAGTCCTCGCAGCGGCCACACGAACGGGTGCGGTGCGGCAGGTGCAGCTGCTGGAGCGCAGCATCCCTGACGACGGCAGTGCCCTGGCGGCCTACACCGACACGCACCTCACGACCGAGCACGAACAACTCACGCTCGCGGACACCTACCGTGAGCTGACCGGTCACCTGCGGGGCGGAGCCGATCGGCATCAGTCGTTCCTGGCGATCACCGTCGACCGGGCCGCCGCCGCCTCGCGCGTGAAGGCCGCCGGCGGGCAGATCAGCGGCCTGATCCACGCGTGGCGGCAGGAGTACGCGCTGCTCTCGCGGCTACTGCCCGCGGCGGGGCTGGACGTGATCGACGAGCTGACGCCGCGACGGATCGCGGAGGTGATCCGTACTGGCTACGACCCGTCCGCGGCGCTGCACCGGCCTGCCGATCACGGCATCGACCTCGCAGCCGCCGGCCCGTCGGGTGGGCGCGAGGAGTGGGATCACCTGCGCACCGACGGTTCGTTCCATGCGGTGCTGTGGGTCGCCGAATGGCCGACCTCCCACGTGCCCGCGGACGTGCTGTGGCCGATCGTGTTCCCGGCCGGCGTCCAGCGGACCCTGTCCCTGTTCTACAAGCCCTACACCCGCGCGCAGTCCGAGTCGGCGATCCGCGCCAAGCACTCGGAGATCATCCAGAGCGGCTGGCTGAAGGACAAGCTCGGCCGCGTCGAGACCCTCGCCGACGGCAAGGAACTCGACGACGTCCTGGTCCGGGAGGGCGAGCTCCTCGCCGGCCACGGCGAGGTCGGGCTGCTCGGCATGGTCACCGTGTCCGCGACCACGCTCGACGACCTCGACGCCGGCGTCACCACGGTGCATGCGGCCGCGACCCAGGCGGGGCTGGACCTGCACCGGGTGTACGGGCAGCAGCTGCAGGGGTTCACCGCGGCCGCGCTTCCGCTCGGCATCACGGTGGTGACCGGATGAGACGACCGGGCACGGCCACTTCGGAAACGTCGGCTGCGGCCAATGTGCCTGACACGACGTGGACAGCGCCGACGGCGCCCGCGTCGGGCCGGCCACGGCAGGGACGCGACCGCACCCGGTTCGCCCTCCCCGGCCTGCGGGTCTCGACGGCGACCGCCGCGGTCGCGTACCCGTTCCTCGCCCAAGCGCCCCTGACCCACAAGGGCACGTTCCTGGGCACGAACATGGGCACCGGCGCCCCGTTCTGCTACTCCCCGTTCGAGCTGTACCGCGACGGCCTGATCACCAACCCGAACATCCTCGTCGCCGGGGAGATCGGGTCCGGCAAGACGAACACCACCTGCGCCCTCACGCTGCGGTCGATCCCGCTGGGGTTCAAGGTCGCCGCCGTCGACGCCAAGGCCGACTGGGCCCGGTTCGCCCGCGCCTACGGCGGCGCGGCCATCAGCATCGGCCCGGGCCGCGGCAACCGCCTCAACCCCCTCGACGTGTCCGACGCCCTCATGGCCGCCCGGGTCGACGCGGAGGGCAACCCGATCGACCCCGTCGTGCTCGCGAAGTCCGCCCAGCTCCGGCTGCTCGAGGGGCTCATCGAGATCCGCCTCGAACGGTCCCTGCAGGTCGCCGAGCGCACCGCCGTCGCCCTCGCCCTCGAGCAGGCACTCGTGGCCAGCAATGGACAGCCGATGCTGTCCGCCGTCGCCGCCGCCCTGCGGGCACCGGACAAGGACCTCGCCGCGAGCATCTCCCGCACGGTGCCGGAGATGCTCGACGCCGGCAACGCTGCGCGATGGGCGTTCGACGGGCTGCTGTCCACCGTCGCGAAGGACCTGTTCGACGGGCCGTCGACGACAAGGTTCGACTCCTCAGCCCCGATCGTCGCGATCGACCTGTCGGATCTCTACAACGACAATGCGAACCTGTCGATCGCGTTCACGTGCGCCTCCGCCTGGATGGAAGCCGCCCTCGCGACACCGGGGAACGGGCAAAGGTTCGCCGTCTACGACGAGGCGTGGCGGGTCCTCGCCCACGCGCACGGCGCCATCGACCGGCTGCAGCAGCAGTTCCGCCTCGCCCGCTCCTGGGGCCTGTCCAACGTCCTGGTCCTGCACAACCTGCGCGACACCCTCAACGTCGGCGACGCCGGCAGCGCAGAGCGGAACAAGGCCGAATCCCTCCTGGCCCTCGCCGGCACCAAGGTCATCGGCCACCAGCCCGCCAAGGAACTGCCCGCCACCATCACCGCCCTGGACCTCACGTCCGCCGAGGCCGACGTCATCGCCAACGCCTCCCGCGGGGAGTTCCTCGTCAAGCTCCAGACCACCCACGGCACCCGCTCCTACCGGGTCGCCGTCGACCTGCACCCCAACGAGCTCGACTGGTGGGACACCACCGCCGGTATGCGCTCCAACCCACTGCAGGCATCTACCCCGTTGGAGGCCTCGACATGAGCAATGCCGGCAAGCCCCCCGGCACCGGGGCGTTCGCGATCGAGAAGGCCGTCGTCATCACCGGCGCCGCGGTCGCCGTCCTTCTGGCGGCCGTGCACGGCGCCGGCTTGCTGCTCGCGCTGGCGACCGGCCGCCCGATACCGCCATTCGGGGCTGCACGCGTCCTCGGGCTGCTGCAGGGCACGCCCTACGTGCCAGGCGTCCCGCCCGCCGTGCACGGCGCTGTCATCCTCGTCGCCGCTGTCCTCGCGCTGCTGCTGGCCCGTCGGATACTGCGCTGGCGCACCTATCGCGCCGCGGCGCCCAGGCGGCGCGCGGTCGACTTCGACGCACGGTCCGGCTGGGCGACCCGAGACGCGGTCCGCCGGGTCGCCTCCGCGCGGACGATCCTCGCCCAGGCCGCCACCCTGCGACCGGGCCTGGACCGCCCACGCGCGAGCGACGTCGGCTACCTCCTGGGCACCGCGCACGGCGAACAGGTGTGGGCGTCGGTGGAGCGCAGCATCCTGGTCATCGGACCCCCCGGATCCGGCAAGGGCCTGCATGTCGCGATCAACGCGATCCTGGATGCCCCCGGTGCCGTCATCACCACCTCCACCAAGCCCGACAACCTCAAAGCCACGCTGCTCGCCCGCGCCGACCGCGGACCGGTCGGCGTGTTCGACCCGCAGGGGATGCTCGGCAACGGGTTCGACCACCTGATCGCATGGGACGCGATCGCCGGATGCGAGAACCCGATGCGCGCCGCCACCCGCGCCGAGGCCCTCGCCGCGAACACCGGCATCGCCGACAGCAGCGACAACCGGGTCTGGCGGGTGCATGCCAAGACCGTCATCGAGTGCGTCCTGCACGCCGCCGCCCTCGACGGTGCCAGCATCGACACCGCCTACCGGTGGATGCAGTCCGCGCACGCCCTCGAGACACCGCTGGCCATCCTGCAATCCGACCCGGGTGCCTGCCCGACGTGGGACGACCGGCTGCGCGCCCTCGCGCTGAACGCCGACAGCCGATTCGTCGGCTCCATGATGAGCGTCATCTCCGCCGCGATCGCCCCTCTCGCCCTGCCCACCGTCCGCGCCTCCCTCACCCCTGCCCCGACCCGGCCGGCCATCACCGCCGAACAGCTCCTCGACGGCCCCGGCACCCTGTATGCCCTGGCCACCGACCGCGGCGCCGCCGCCTCCGCCGGCCTGGTGTCCGCACTCATCGAGGACACCGCCTACACCGCCCGGATCACCGCCGCCCGATCCCCCGGCGGCCGCATGGACCCACCCGTGCTGTTTCTGCTCGACGAGTGCGCCAACGTCGCCCCCATCCCCTCCCTTCCGAGCCTGCTGGCCGACGGGCGCGGGCAGAACCTCACCGTCATCCCCGTGTTCCAGACCCTCGCCCAGGTCCGCTCCCGCTACGGCGACCAGGATGCGTCAACGGTCTTCTCCGCATCCCAGGTCAAGCTCATCCTGGGCGGCGCCGATGACGCCGACGACTGCCGCGACCTCTCGGCACTCATCGGCGAGCGCGATGACTGGTACGCCACCAGCAGCCACTCCAGCCATGCCCTCGCGATCGACACCAGGGCCACCACCTCCACGTCGCTGCGGAAGGTCCCGATCCTCCCCCCCGACGCCATCCGCTCCATCCCCTTCGGCTCCGCCGTCATGCTGCTGTCCCAGGCCGACCCCATCCCACTGCGCATGCGCCCCTGGACCGGACGCCCCGACGCCACCCGGATCGCTGGACAGCAGCGGTCCGTCGAGGCCCAACTCCTCGCCACGCTCACGGACCAACCATGACCAGCGACGGGCGCCCGAAGTGAGGTGCCCGTCCGGCAAGCATGGCTACCGATGCGCGTCCGACGCCCAGCGCGGCTGCCGCGACGGCCACCGCCGCGCGTACCGGTGCCGCACCTGCGCGGCCTGGCACCTCGGACGCGCCACGCCGCCACCAACCGAGCCGCAGGACTGGGCCTGATGACCGGATCCGGCATCGAGGAGCGTGCGACCCCGTTCCGGCTTGCGCATCACGCCCAGCAGGACCGCCGCACAAGCAGCGACGCAAGCAAGCCGGCCCGGCCCGGCGAAGGGGAGGAGACCGAGCCTGGCGGACCCGTCAACTGGCGCGGCATGACCGACGACGACTACGACGACACCTTCGGGGCCTTGTGCGACTTCCTCGCCTGGGCCGTCCCCCACTGGGCGTTCACCACCGAACAGTTCCCCCACCAATGCTGGTGGCAGCACTCCGACATCACCGAGGAGATGACCGCCTGGTGGGGCCTCTGGCAGGCCTACATCCGCAACCCCGCCGCCAACATTGCCGACCCCATCGCTTTCCACGAACGCACCCACACCCTCAAACAGCGACTCGCCGACACTCACCGCGGCCGGTGCCGACACGGCCACCAGCCAGCTGCAGGTTCCCCCGCGGTCCATTCCCCCGACTAACCGAAGGCTGGCCCTCATCAGTTCACTCATAGCAATCGCGGCAGGGACGCCCGTTACCGCGCGTGCTCCCTGGGCCTCATCGCGTGCGATGAATGGAGAGTCCGTCGATACTCCGAGAACCTCACCGGGGGTCGGGGCGGGGACCTAGGGTTGCGCCTGTGCCCGTCGAGAACACCGCCGACGTCAATTGGCTGTTGAGTGCCATCACGCAGTCCGCGGCGGCACTCATTGCAATCGTCGGGGGCCTACTTGTCTCTCGGTACGTCTCGCTTCATGCGGAGCAGCAGGGGGCGAGGCGCCGCGCCGACGACCTTCAGCGTCGGGAGGTTGAGGCACAGGCTCAGCTTGAACAGTGTCTGCGCGACATTGATCTTTACTACGTGGACGATTTCCTCGATGACGACGTCGTCTTCAAGTCGATCATCCGTCAGAAGGGCGGAGCCACAGTCGACGAGGTCTTGGCGGACAAGGACACAGACGGAGGTCAACTCAATCTCGAGCTGCTGGCCGAGCAGTTGGCGAGTCTTGAAGGTGAATTGGTCGCTGCGTCTGTAGTGCTGCGTCAAGAGGTTATCGCCACTAAGGAACACGTTGGTTGGGTCGACTTCAAGAGGGGCAAGGACTTCGAAGTTGGCCACCGTGGAGTTTGGGAGTGGGTTTACGACCGCATCTGCGATGAGAAGCGACGCGTGGCCAAGCGCGAGGAGGACGAAGCTCGTAGGAAATCTCAGTTTGGCTCCCTCCTCGGCCCCACGATCGACTATTCGCAATTCAGATTTGATAATCCTCAATTGCGCGGCATCAGAAGCGTGGTCTCCAGTCAGCACGAGATCGCACACATCAATGTCCTGAGAGGGCGCGTCGAAACTGCGCGGGCGGAGGTCCGAGCACTCCAACAAGAGCGACGACTTGCTGAGGAACTCTTCGAGGCGACCCGTCAGCCCGAGGGGTTCGGACTGGCCCTGCAGGTGCTCGCCACTCTGGCGGTACTGGGCATGGGCGTCCCCGTTGTCATTATGGCCTTTGTTCCCTACAGCCTGCCGGTGTGGCTCCGCGCCATAGTCGTCGTTCTCTTCTTCCTTGGCGTGGGGCTGCTACTGAGGTTCCTCTTCGTGTATGCCCACTACCTGCGCGGCAGCCGCAAGAGCCTTCCCTCGAGGTTGGTGGGCCTGCTCACGTCCGACGAGGCGTAGGGCCACGCCCTCACATTCACTGCATGCCCATCGTCGGTATCAGCCGTGGCGCGACGACCGTGGGCGTCCGGTACGCCGTCTCACGCATTGAGTCGGCCAAGCCGAAGAACAGAGCCAGGTGCACCTGCCTGAAGTCGGCCGCATTCAGCCCCGTCGTCTTCACACCTCGCAGCACCCCGCGCGAGGCGACTCCATCCCTGCAACGTGCAGCCGCGAGTTATCGCGGCGATAGGGGCAGGGGCTATTCGAAAGCGCTCGAGGCGCCCCGGAGGGTGACACCGACGGCGCGCCGCACCGAACGTTCCGGGCCATCAGCCCGAGTTCCAAGGCGGTGGCTGGCTTGCCAAATGGCCCCTGGGCCAGCGACTGCACCCCGTGGTCGCAGCACTTCCGCAACAGCAAGTGCGTGACTGTAACGGTTTCGGACGTCGGAGGGACGCCCTAGTCTTCGTTCATGAGTCTTCCGACGGCCTACCTAACATCATTCAAGAACCTCCCGTCGATTCTGGCAGCCATACAAGCCGCTCAGGCACCGTCACGATTCACTCAGAAGTTCCTTGAGGGACTTGGATTCGCCAACAGCAACGATCGTGCTGTCATCAATGTACTGAAGGTCTTGGGTCTCCTTAGCGATGCAGGCGTGCCAACCCCCCGCTACCACGAGTACCTGGATCAGACGCAGTCTGCCCTTGTGCTGGCCGAAGGAATCCGCGAAGCGTACGAGGACTTGTTCCGCATCAATCGGAATGCGCAGACAATGACGCAGGCCGAAGTCAAGAACAAGATGAAGACACTGTCTGAGGGAGCCTTCACTGACCGCGTCCTGACACAGATGGCCGGAACGTTCACGGCTTTGGTCAAGGCGGCAGACTTCTCGCAGGCTCCCTCAACCCCTACCGCCACTGAAGCCAAGCAGGACGGGGCTGTCGATTTCGCCGAAGATCCTGGCGCCGAGGGTTCGTCACGCCCGAGTGCGGGATCGACAACTCCGTTCGCCAGTTTGGCCTACAACATCAACATCCAACTACCAGAGTCTCGCGACCCGGCCGTGTTCAACGCCATCTTCAAGGCACTGCGGGAAAACTTCAGATGAGGACAGCCCCCCACGAACGCCTCTATGAATTCGTCTATCGCGCGATGCTCACCGAAGAAGCGCTTGACTCTGCCGGTCGGCTCAGTCGCAATCGCGGAGTGCTCGCTCCTAACGAGGTTGCCACCGCGTTGAGCTTCGAACTCTTCGACGAGGACCTGCTTGAGCAGGTGCGGCCAATGGCAACGGTGTATACCGCCATTGCCGCATTCGAGATCTCGGTACGACGCTTTGTCAAGAAGGTGCTGATAGACACATATGGCGAGGACTGGTGGGACAAGGGTGTCTCCGAGAAGATCCGGAAGTTCGCTGACGTACGCCGCACTGACGAGGAGAAGGTCAAGTGGCACGGGGTTCGAGGAGACGACCTCCTGAGCTACACCGAACTGGGTCACCTTCCGCAGATCATGCAACAGAATTGGGAGCACTTCGAGGCATATGTACCTCGCGTTGACTGGGCGACGTCCTTGTTCGCCACGCTCGAGCGCTCAAGAAACGTGATCATGCATAGCGGCACACTGGCCATGCCCGACGTTGAACGTATCGGCATGAACATCCGCGATTGGAACAAGCAAGTAAGTCTCTGAGGGGCGCTGGTGCGCCGATTCTGTTCGGTGCTCCAATCTCATCCCAGACCAAGCAATGAGTGCATCTGCCACTCTACTGTCGGCCCGGTTGCAGCACCCGGCTTGAGGGCCGAGGGCGAGCGCTGGACAGGGCGTACGCCATTCGCGCACCGGCGCGGAGGACATCGCGGACGCTGGAACGCAGCAGACTCGAAATTGCGGCGAACCGCCCGGCATGCTCGCGGAGGAGGCATTGTCATGCCCGTGCGATCACCGTTCCCAACTGCGCTCGCTTCGTTGAATGGGCACTAGCTACATTGGCTCAATTGTCGGGCCGAGAGCCCGCGGCACGTTTGGAAGGGGCTCTCCCGTGATGTCATGGGCGAGTGGGCTGCTATCGAATCCGCGGGCCTCGATGGCGGCGGCGACTTTCGCGATGATGGCGTCCCGGCGGGCGTCGGAACTGGCGAGGAGCAACTGCTCGAGTTCGGCTCCTTCTGCGATGTCGGCGATGTTGACGATGGCGACGACGTCGTTGCGGTGGCGGGTGAGGGCGACGTATGTGCTGGACAGGTCGCGTTCGGGTCCGAAGTCTATGACGAGGGAGTCGACGGTCTGTCCTTGCAGCTTGTGCGTGGTCATGGCGTAGCCGTGGCAGGCGTGGGTGACGGCCTGCCGCGCGGTCAAGTGGTCGATGTGCTCGCCGGCGTCGTCCCAGTAGGTGATGTCGATGCCGTCATCGCTGATGGCGGTCACGAGTGCGCGGGTGCCGTTTGCGAGCGATGGCCGAGCCTTCCGGTGGATGTTGGTCATGATGAGGATCTGGTCGCCCTCGGCGTAGGCGACGGTCCTGCCCTTGGCGGTGTAGGGGTAGTCGGGGCCGGTGATCCAGCCGCGCTGGCGGGCCTCGCGCCGGGCGAGGGTATTGAGGATGTCGACCTGGTCGTTCCGGTCCGACTCGAGCCCCGTCCCCAGCACGCGGTCGCGTGTGGTGGGCGCCTGCTCAGCACGCTCGGCCCATGCGCTGATGAGGATCTGCTCGGCATGGGTCTGACTCGTGGCGACGACCAGCTGGTCGGCGTCAGCGAGGAGGAGCAGTGCCTCCTCGGCGTTGCCGTCGCGCAGGAAGGCGGCGCATTCACGTCCGATGTCGGTTTGCTGGCGCAGGTTCTCGACCAGCTCAGCGCCCGGTCGGGCGGCGTGGAGGCGGCCGAACGGGCCAGAGGCGTCGACGGACTGCAACTGCTGGGGGTCGCCGATCATGGTGACGGTGATGCCGTTCTCGGCGGTCCACTCCAGGACGGTGGCGAGATCCTTCGCCCCGATCATGGAGGCCTCGTCGATGACGAGGTGGTCCATGGCGGGGATGGCGTAGCGGCGGCGGACCGCCGCGCCGCGATGCCGATCGCGGGGGTAGCGGGAGCGGGACAGGCGGTCGGCTTCGGCGCGGGCCGGGTGCTGCGGGTTGCGGGCGAAGTCGATGCGGGTGGTCAGCCAGGTGACGGTGCCGGCCTGGACGCGGGCCGCGTCGCGCATGGCCTGCGCGGCGATCGCGGCGACGCAGATCCCGAACACGTTCCGACCGGCGAGGCCGAGGGCGACGCGGGCAGCGTCGATGGCGGTGGTCTTCCCCGACCCAGCGGCGCCGACCACGGTGGACACGCGATCTGCGCCGGTGGTCATCTGCCGGAACAGCGCCTCCTGCCCGGCGGTGAGGGCCCGACCGCTGGCCTCCCACCCGGAGTCCGAGCGGTAACGGGTGAGGCCGTCGTCGGCCTGCTCCTGGGTGAGGCGGTGGGCGTTGGCGTCGACCCCGGCGGCGAACGCGGTGAAGACGCGTTCCTCGGCGGCCGCTACGGGGTTGGACGCCCACTGCAGGGTGCCGACGCGCCCGCGGGCACGGGTGACGCCGACGGTGAACTCGCGCCTCTTCACGGTGCGGGCCAGTTCCACGAGCCGGTCGTCGCCCCAGTCGTGAGGGGTGAAGAACCGCAAAGCGGCCTCGAGGCGGGCGGAGATCTCGGCGGGCTTGTGCTCGCACACCACCTCCTCGATGGTCCGTGCCCACAGGTCGTCGTCCCACTGATCGGGCTGGTCAGCGGGGTCGAACGGGGCCAAGGTGAACGCGGCCGTCAGGTCGATTCCGGCTTCTGTGGCGCGGGCGTGCATGCGGTCGCGGATCTCGGTCCAGGTGAGGAGCTGGTCGTCCTTGCGGCCGGTGACGTGGCGTTTGGCGCGGTTGTCGATCAGCTGGGCGGCGCGACGGCTCATCGCCAGCGGCTGGCCGGCCGCGAGCCGGAGTTTCTCGGCCTGCACGGCGGCGTGGCCTTGGGAGTAGAAGGCCATCACGTCGGGGTCGGCGCCGGTGACCTCCCACTGCTGGGTGCGGTGGTCCATCTCCCACGAATCGACCAGCCCGCGTTCGACGGACAGGGCACGCAGGCGCCGCTCGAACTGGGCTTGCAGCCACCAGGAGTGGTTGAGCAGGTCGGTCCCGCCGGTCGCGAGGCCGCGTTCCTTGCCGTCGATGCAGAGCACGCGGTTGGGGATCATCACGTGGCCGTGCAGGTGCGGGTCCAAGGCACGGGAGTGGGCCTCGACGCTGACGGTGGCGGCGTAGCCCAAGCCGCGGATCGCGGGCGCCGACTGCCCACCGCCTTCGTGGCCGCTGCGCCCGTGACCGACGCGGCGCATCAGCTCGTCGAGGGCGTCGCGGCTGGCATCACGGACCAGGTTGAGCCACTGCTCGCGCGTGTCCGGCGGCGCAAGGAGGGCAGCGACGGACAGGGACTTGGGGCAGGTGAGGGTCATCTCGAACCCGGCAACGCCGGATGGCATGCGGATCTCAGCGTCGGCCGCAACCGCGGCCCACACCGCGGCACCCAGCAACTCGTCGTCGAGGTTCAGGTCGAAGTCCGCGCCCCGCTCCTGCTCGGTCGCACGAGTCTGGAGGTCGCGCTGGTGCGCGCCAACGCGGCGCATCAGCTCGCCCCGGTCGATCCGGAACGCCGGCGGATCGACCGGCTGCCCTACCGAGACATCCTTCCCGTAGAGGGTCCAGGCGTGCTCGTTGGAGCGCAGCAGGTTCTTGGCGGTCTTGAAGGCGACCGTGCCGCGACGCCGTTTCCCGGCCTTGGACAGGGCGCCCATCTGGGCTCTCAGGTCGCGGCCGTCGTGGACGCTCAGCGGGTCGATCCCGGCCCCGTCGCAGGCCTCCTGGATGACCGACCACAGGGGTCCGGTGGCGATCCGGGCGTTCGGATTGCGGCGCACCCGGGCGTTAATGCACTCGCCCGTACGGCGGTCGATGCCGAACATCGCATCGCGCACGATCACCCCGTCCGCGGCGCTCACGCGGTCCCCCGGTCGATACAGCAGGAGCTCGGCAGTCGCCCCGTCGCCGAGGAACCACACGGCCCGCGAGTCCGTCGCGGTGTCGCCGAGGCGGTAGTCGACCTGGATCTCGATGGCCTGCTGCGACAGGGACTTCTCGGGGCGGATTCCCCCGAGCCGGTAGCCGACCTGGATGGCGAGATTCGCGCCGTGGCGCATCCGATCGAGGTGTCCACTACGCGGCATGACGCACCCCGACACGGGCCGTGGAAGCTCTTCCAGAACTGACGACGCAACGGTCGCGGGACTGGCAGGTTCCGCGAGGGCCGACGGCCGGAGGCATCCGGATGCCAGCCCGGTTGGTGGATTGCTTCTGGTTCGTGCCTTGGTTCGTCTGGTTGCTGATCTGGTTTCTGCTGGTGGTCATGGTGCTGTGGCCGTGGTTCATGGTTCTTGTGCCTGTCCTTGTCGTGGTTGTCGTGCTTGGTGTCGATGCTGTTGTCCTGTGCCTGTTCCTGTGTTCGGGGTGGGTGTTTCGCGCCGCGTCGCCGCCGTGAGGCGTCATCGGTCCTCCTGAGATTCGCGAGCGCCGGAGTGGGGCTCTTGCCCTGACCACGCGGCGGCCGCCCCGGTGCCGCGCAACGTGGACGCCGGGTCGCAGCAAACTCGCGCGCTACCGGAGTCGCTGGACCCGTCGTAGTTAGTGAAGGCCTCCCACATCGGACGGCCCCGACGACGGGATCAGCGATGACCACCGACTTCCTCACCGCATCGGCGGATGCGAACAGGACCCTGCAGGCCGCCCGGGCGCACCATGCGCGCCTCAAGGGGCGGGCCGATGAGCGACTGGCTAGCGCGCTCACCCGGCACAGGGCCGAGCTTGCGGTGGCCGCCGGCGTCGAGGCGGCCGCCTGGCGCAAGCTCATGACGGTCCCCGGGATGACGCTCGCCACCGCCAGTCGGATCGGCGAGACGCCGGTGAGCGCCGTGCGCCGCTGGCTGGCCACCGCGCCGATCGACGTCACGTCATGCAAATGACGCCCCGGCACCTGGTCCTGTCGTGCGGCGCCCTGCTCGCCGGCGGCGCGGTGTTCGGCGTCGTCACGACGCTGGCACCGTCGGTGAGCCTGCCGACCGCGACCGCGGAGACCCCCACGGCGACACCCAGTGGTCTGGGTGACGAGCAGATCACCTACCCCGCGGCACCGGACGCGGCCGCGTCGCCGACGGCACTCGCCTCTCGCCCAGCAGCGTTACCCCCATCGCCCACCGCATCGCCCTCTCAGGAATCCCCGTTCGCGTCCACGACACCGTCGACGCCGGCGCCGGTTTCCTCGCCGTCGACTCCGCGCGCGACACCGCGAGCGACCCGGGCGCCACGTCCCCCCGCGACACCGGCCCCGGCCCAGCGACCCGCCCCCGCAGCGACTCCTCCGGTGGTGAGCAAGGCACCGCAGCGCACGACGGTGCTCGGCGGATGGCACGCGCCGAGCCTGCACGTCGGGGCAAACACGATCGTGCTTCCGCGGTTGGACTCCGCGGCGCGGGTGCGGGTGACGGTGGGGTGCTCACCGAGCAGCACCTGCCAGGTGTCCGGCGACCAACTCGTGATCGACTCGGCCGCGACCTCGGTCACCGTCACCTGGTGGGCGCCAGCGAACGGCGACTACTCGTCGTGGCAGGTGTCCCGTGGCCTGTGACCAGCGGCTAAGGCTTGATGAGCGGCAGCAGCTGTCGGACCGCGACGTCGATGCGCCTGTCGGTCGACCCGGCCGGCTTCCGTCCGATGAACGACTCCACCATCGCACCAGTGATGAACGTCGACACCACGTCCGCGCTCACGTCCTCGCGGATCGCGCCCGCGGCCTGGTCCCGTGTCACGAACGTGGAGATCACCGCGCGCCGCGGTGCCAGCACGTGGTCCCGGAAGGCCCCCAGGAGCTCGGGCACCGTGTTGCGGTAGACGATCGCGTTGGCCAACACCGGCACGAGGTACTCCGGGTGCGCTGCGCTGATGCTGAGTGCACGGCTGACACGGACCTCCAGGGCGTCGTCCCCATCGATCCATCCCGCCATCGTCGGGAGCTGCCCGATCGCGGCGACCGCAAGATCGACCTTCGTCGCGTAGTGCCGGTAGATGGTGCGCGTGGAGGCGCCCGCCGCGCGGGCGACCTCGTCCATGCCCATCCCGGCGTAGCCGAATTCGGCGAGCAGGCGCAGCGCCTCGCGCGCGAACTGGACGTGGACCTGCTCCCATGCCTCGCCGCCCTCCCGGACCCCCAGGGGGCTGCGACGCCGGCCGGACGGGAACCGATCCGGATCTTGGGGCACCGCGGAAGTAGCGGCTCGTGCCGGTTTCGCCGTGCGGTTCGCCGCTGTCGAGCCGCCGCGCTTGCTAGTGATCGGTCGCTTCGCCATGGTCCCACCCTACGACGAAGTGGCAGCACACGTTTTGGTTCCGCACTCACCGGGACTCACCCCTGTTTCATCCACACCGGCCCACCGCCGGTCAGAAGGGAACGATCATGATCACCACCCGACGGGCAGCATCTGCCCTGGCCCTGGCCCTCGCCGCCGCCGCGGTCCTCGTCTTCGCCGCACCTGCTTCCGCGGACACCATCGCGGTCGAGACACCACCGGTCGTCCTTGCCCAGGACACCACCCCCGCACCAGCCACGATCCCTGCCGACGTCGTCGGCATCGACGCGAACATCGTCGGCGGCCTGACCATCACCGGTCATCAGGGCAAGCGGGTCTCCGCGACCGCGAAGGGCCGCGCCACGCGGTCCATCACCACGAGTGCCAACACACCGGCCGTCATCAAGGGCCTGGTCCCCGGTGTCCGCTACACCATCACCATCGGGGGCCGGAGAATCGCGACCGCGATCCCGCTCGCCCAAGTCGGTGCCTCATCCGGCCTGCACGTCGAGACCACCACCACGACCGGAACCGTCCAGCTCTCCTGGACCCACATCGCGGCCCCTCATGAGGGTACCGACGTCACGTACGACATCACCGCCACCCCGCTGACTGGCGACGGCACGGACGGCCCCGACGTCATCACCACTACGGGCACCGGTACCACGGCCACCCTGACGGGCTTGGCTAGCACTTCGCGGTACCGGTTCTCCGTCACACCCCGCAACACCGCCAGCACCGGGCGCGCCACCATCGCGACCATGACCACCACCCTCGCCGACCTCACCGGAGCCCCACCCACCGCGCCCGAACCAACGCCCCCGACTCCCCAGCCAACCACCACCGCGCCAGCACCCGCACCTGCACCTGCACCTGCACCTGCACCTGCCACCAAGACGATCTACGTCTGCCCCGCAGGGTTCCCGGAGAACAGCTCCGGGGTGTGCGAGAAGACCGCCCCCTACACGTTCACCACCACCGCGTACACCTACCACGCGGTCAACGTGTACGGGTACGGGCAGGTCGACTGGGCCTACTCCTGGGGGCACTGCGCCGGCGCAGGCACGTCCGGCAACTGGGCCAACGGCGACCCCTACTGCCGCACCGCGGTGTACGGCGACAACGCCGTCATCGGCACCCAGAACGTCAAGGACGCCACCCCGCTCGGCGCCACCGACACCGGCAGCACCTGGTCCACCAAGGACCCCGCCCCCACCGGCTACGCCGACAACGGCACGGCGTGGGTCAAGACCGTGGCCAAGGTGCCCACCGTCGTCGCGGCCTAGTACTCACCTGGTGGGCAGTGCCCGGCTGCACACAACTTGACTTATTTAGGTTTTTTATGGGTAGACTTCACGGGGAGTCGCTAGGAGGAACCTCATGCCACTGCTCTTCGCCATCGTCGGAATCGTCGCGCTCTGCCTGTCGCTTGTCGTCTTAGTCGGACCCGTCCTCCTAGTCGTGGGCGTGATCCAGGCGGTACAGATCGCTCGCCATGGGGGTTCGGCTGCGACCTTGACGTCGGGTGTGGCGGCCCCTGGGTCCCCGGACGACGGGCGCCTGGCCGACACGGCGTTTGCTGACCTCATCAGCCGTGAATGGCCTCGGGAGCCAACCGTCATGCGGCCGCACGGACACTGACCCCTGGTTGCTGCCCGAAAGCTGCGGACGCATGTTGCGGACGCTGCGTAACACGAACGCCAGGCCGCGAGTCCCAGCGCACGCACTCCCCACACTTGCCGACCTTGGCTCGTCCGCCTTCGCTGTACAGACGCTCGGTCCGCACAACGCGCGCGAATAGCAGGTTTGTGACCACCAGCTGGTCGCGCACTCGAGCCTCGAAGCCGCCACGGACCCGTACCCGACGCTCCCGGAACCGGCGCCTTGCCTGGACTTCGACGCCCAGCGTGGCTGTGAGGAGTGCCCTGTGACTCGGCTGATCCAACGGCTCATTCCGATGCCGTCAGGACTTGCGATTCTCGTTCGCCATTAACCAGAGCTGCTGGACTGGGTCGTCCTTGTCCTCCTTGGGCAGGCTGCGGGACGCGTCTGGCACGGGTAGGACGCCGGCGGCAGTGAGATCATTCACCGTGATGCGTGGACCGGCCATGACGCGGTCGAGCAGATCCGCCTGAGCGGGCTCGAGCTCAACCACCAGAGTCAGCACATTGAGCAAGTCGAGCAGATCGGTCGTGTACGCGGTGGGCCACGTTGTAGGCCGCACGTCATCGAGAGGTGACTGCTCGCCGCGTGCCTGCGGGCGCGTGGCGCGCCGGTAGCCGAACCACTTGCGCAGGACGTTCATTCCGGAAACCTCGTACGCCACGACGCGTGGGTCAACTGGGGCGATGACACCACCACCGACGCGCAGCTGCCTGGTTGTGGCGTCGTATTCCATCTCGTCGGGCAATGGGTCGAGGTTGATGGGCTCGCGCACCAGTGGTCGGGTCGTTCCTTCGATACGTGGCGGGCCGCTCTGTCGATCGCCACCGGTGTAACGCTCGCCGCGGGTGTGGAGCCACAGCAAGCGCTCGCCCAGTGCCACGGCGTCACTCCACACGTCGCGATCGGCAGTGAGGGGGACGTGCACACCGGGAGTGCGCAGGTCCTCGGCGAAGCGGTCGATGAACGCGGGGTGGGCCGTGACCGCACAGAGGTAAGCGAGGAAGTCCTCGGGCGTGACGGTCACGCCGAGGCGCTGGCTCAAGTCGCCCAGAAGCCCTGGCGCGACGTTGGGGTGGCTGGTGTCGCCGCTGGCATATAGCGGGAACACCTTGCCGCCGCGACCGGCGTAGTAGTGGGTGTCCGGGATGGCGCCCGCCGCGACGGCAACAGGGCCGGCCTTGACGACCTGGTCCTCCTGGGCGGTGAGGAAGACCTGGTGGTCTCCTCGGACGCGCCACAGGTCGGGACGTGGTGTGGCCAGCACCCGGTCGTCTGGGATGACGGACTGGAGGTCGAAGGCCCGGTAGGAGACGGCAACCGGCGGCAGGCACGCCCCTGTCTCCTCGGACATGGGAACGTCGGAGTGCGGGAAGCCAGCGAGGCCGGGCTTGCGCTTGGACAGGTTGGCGTCGCGGGTCTCGCAGAACATGCGGGGCTTCTCAGCGGGGCTGGCGTTGATGAGGGCGTTCCAGCGTTCGACGAGGATGCCGGGCAGCGGCGCGTAGACCCAGGTGCGGTTGGGCTTCACCCCTGGCAGGGACCAGGGCATGAGGTCCTGTAGCGCGGGCGAGCCTCCCCATTCGCCATCGCCTGCCGGGAGGAACGGCGCTGTCCAGCCCTCGGGGCAGTCCTCCCAGTCGCCGTCGTCGATGTCGGTGCGCTTGAGCTGGTCGAATTTGTCGGCCTGTCGGCCGTGTATGGCTCGGTAGCGGATACGCCCAGGAGTCAGACGGCTCGTGTCAGGCTTGCGGGTGAAGATACCGATCGCGATGGGTTGCTGAACGCCGGGGAAGATCCGAGTCCCGACGTCGGGCTGGTGGCCTTCTGGGGTGCAGTCGATGACCCAACCGTCCTCGCAGCGCTCGCGCAGGTACCGGCGCATTCCGGCGAATCCCGGCCCTTTGAGGTAGCCGGACGTCGTGATGAAGCAAACGACGCCGTCATTGTCGTCGGTCGTGTCAAACACCTTCCAGGTGGCCAGGCGCCAGAAGTACACGTACAGGTTGGAGAGCGTGTACTCGGCGCGGCCGTTGCCCGGCTCGCGGAACGCATCGAGCAGCGGAGCAGCCCATGTCGTGTTGGGCGACCCGTGCTCGATGAACCCGCCGTGGCCCTTGGCGCGTTCGCGGTAGGGAGGGTTGCCGATGACGACCATGACGGGCGTCGACGCCTTGACCGCGTTGGCCAAACGCCGCGAACGCGCGATGGGTTCGAGCGTTGCTGCGAGGTGGGAGACCTCGGCGAACGGGTCGTCGAGGCTGTCGGCGACGTAGAGGCGCAGCCCACCGTTGGGCGCCTTGGCGTCGTGACGGGCAAGGAGTTCCGCGACCCGCATCTCGGCGACGGCGTACGGCCCGGCCTGCTTCTCAATGCCGATGATGCGCTCGGCTGCCTGGGCCAGACGGGCGGGGACGGCGCCGGGGCCTTCCTGGTTCTGGACCACGGCAGCGATTAGTTCGAGGACTTCGACGGGGTACTGACCGGTGCCGGTCGCGGGGTCGAGGACGGTGACCTGGGGGGATGCGAACCCGTCCTTCGCTCCTAGGCGCCGGCGTAGCACCTGGTCGGTGAGTCCGGCCATCGCCGCGACGACCGGGGCGGGCGTGTAGTAGCTGCCGGACTGCTTTCGCAACTCGTTGTCGTACGTCTCCAGGAACGACTCGTACAACGTCGCGTAGGCGCGGGTCTCGTGCTTGGGGAACCTCGTGAAGTCCACCACCGAGACGACGCGCACGAGGGTGTCCAGGGTGACGGTCAAGGCGCCGATCGTCTCGTCAGTGAGGACGCCGAGGGCCTTGCCCATCAGGGAATGGTGCCTGCCGAGGGTGGACGCGATGGTCGCGATGGACTTGCCGGTGAAGTCGATTCCGTCGGAGCGGGCGAGGAGCAGGGCGAAGGTGACGGCCTGGGCGTACTCGTCTGCGAACTCGGCGTCCGATGCGTCGGGGAAGAGCAGTTCGCGCCAGTCGGAGGCCAGGTGCGTGAACGGGCCGCTGCCGGCCTCGCGGTCGAGGGTGTCGGCCACCTCGTCGCGCAGCAGCCGGGTCAGCGGTGCGACGGTGGCGACGAGCTGGGTGACGTTGCGCGGGGCGATGGGCTCCCAGTGGAGGAAGTCGTACAGCAGCCGCGCCAGGCCGTCCCCGGGGTCAGTGAGCTTCGCGCCGGCGGTGCGGATGTCGCCGTCGAGGTGGACCACCGGACCGACGCGTTCGCCGGTCCGGTACAGCCCCCAGTTCTCCCCATCGGTGTACATGACGTTCGGCAGGGCGGCGAGCTTGGTCCACTGCTTGCCGTCGTGCGTGTTGGTCTTGAACCGCGTGGCGTCGGCGCCCTTGCCGGGTGCCTTGACCTCGATGTAGCCCGAGATGGCGCCGTTGACCTGACAGGCGTAGTCGGGCCTGACCTTCAGGTCGGATAGGGACGCCTCGCCCATCATCGTGAACCTCACGCCGACGGCCTCGGCGACCGACGCGAGGAGCACCTCGAGGGGGCCGCGCATCTGGTCCTCGGGCTCACCGACGGGTGAGGACAGCCGCGGCTTGACGGTCGCGCCGAAGGCGGCGACCGCGTCGGCCACGGCGATGACGAGCTTGCTGGGCAGGCCGCCCGTCGCCTCGCTCATCTCACCCCCGTGTGCTCCTATCGGCGTGGTTGCCCCATTGTGTCCGACGTGCAGTGCCCCGTGCCGTTCATCCCCTCAAAGGCCCGTCGGACCGCGCCACGTTGAGCAGCAGTCCGCTGACGCGGTACTCGTGGTCGAGGCCCCAGCGCCGGCGCCTGGATTCGCGTCGCTTGGGGACACACGGCGCTGAATGCGGGCCGTCGACCGGATTACTGCCCGTCCATTCCCAACTTGCGAGGCACCCAGCGCTAACACCGTCGTACGGATAGAGGCTCCGATCCCCGGGGCCGGATCCCCAAGGCGGTCTCCGATATGAGCACCCTCCCCGTGACCAGCGGTCCCTCGTCGACCGAGACTCTCACCCTGTCCAGCCCCGACGCATTTCTGGCATCCGTCCCCCACATGCTGGGCTTCGCCTGCG
Source organism: Actinomycetota bacterium (assembly GCA_030645615.1). Taxonomy (GTDB): domain Bacteria; phylum Actinomycetota; class Actinomycetes; order S36-B12; family S36-B12; genus UBA10649. The sequence continues at coordinate 45,556 of JAUSNB010000039.1, forward strand.
ACGACTCCGTCGTCCTCGTCGGCCTCGGCCCCGACGGCACGGGGCGGGCGTCGCAGGTGCTGCTGACCCAGCGGATCAACACGCCCCCGGCCTGGTTCAAAGCCGCCGACGTCCGCAACCTTGCCCGGGGTGCGGCCGAGCCCATGGCCCGAACCGGTGCGACGGAAGTGATCATCGCTGTCTTCGGCCCGCATGCGCCGACCCCAGCGGGCGAGCTCCCGTCAGCCCGCCTGGTTGACGACCTGGTGACCGCGCTCGACGATGCGGGCATGGGCGTGAAGGACGCCCTCTACACCGACGGGATCTCCCGCTGGTCGTTCGGGTGCGACAACCCGACGTGCTGCCCGCCGGAGGGTCGCGTCATCCCGGCGGAGGTGCGCACGCACGTGGCGGCGGAGTTCGCCGTCGCCGGCTCCGCCATGCTGCCGAACCGTGACGCCCTGGTGGGCGAAGTCGCCACCGCCGACCGGGGCATCCGCGATCGCGTCGACGCCGGCATTGAGGCGGCCCGCGCGCAGGTCCCCTCGTCAAGCCCGCCGCGCGCCCTCGAGGCGTGGCGGGACACCGCAATCGCGGACGTGACCCACGCCATCACCTCCCAAGCCCCGGTCGCGCCGGAGGAGGCCGCGAAGGCGCTCGTCGGGCTGGGCGACATCCGGGTCCGCGACACGGTCCTGTGGGACCTGAGCCAGTCCCCGGGCGCACCGCGCGCCGCCACGCGCGGGCTCTCGCAGCTCGTGCGCTCCGCCCCGGAGGGGCACGTGGCACCCGCCGCAACGGTGCTCGCGGTGGCGCACTGGCTGGGCGGGGACGGGGCCCGCGCGAACGTGTCCCTGGACCGGGCCATGGCCGACGACCCCGACTACTCCCTCGGGCTCATGGTCGCGGCGGCACTGCGTTCCGGGCTCCCCCCGCAGTCCTGGCTAGAGGCGATGTCCGGCCTGAGCCGGGATACCTGCCGCCATGGCAGCAATCGACCTGACCCGGCCCCGACCCCCGCGACGCCCGCACTCACGCCCACGGCGTCCGGCTTGTCCCTGTAGTTCCGGGCCGGCTTGTGGACGGCGCCGCCCGTCCACAGCCGACTCCCGCCGCCACTTCACAGCGACCGGCGGCGGTGACGCTCCCAACACCACCACGCAACACACACGAATCGAGAGGGCACCTGCCATGGACCTGACCTTGTGGATGGCCTCCGTCGAGGCGGACATCAACCGCCGGACCGGGACCGCCGACCGCACCTGGGCCTGGGCCTACGTGATCCGCGCCATCGCCCTGAACGACCTGCTGTCCGCCCCGCCCGGGCACACCACCGACGTGGTCTGGGTCGAGCCGCAGATGGCCTGGACCATGGACGACCTCGTCGATGCGGGCGTCCGCACCCCGCCACCGGCCGTGCCCGACGTCGCTGCCGAGGATGTGCGCACCGTCCTGACCGCCTCGCTGCGTCGTCTCATCCTCGTCGCGTCGATCGACGACCCGCGAATGCCGATGCCCCTGGTCGACGCCTGCGGCTTCGCCGTGCGCCGGGCCGCGGTCGCGCACCACGCCTACGCCGGCACCCTGCCGTGATCAGCACCCGACTGACGTATGGGCAGCTCATGGATGACGCCCGGCGCGCGGCTCATCAGGGCATGAACACCCTTGCCCGCGACCGGCTGCCCGACCCCGGTGCTGCACAGGAGGTCGTGTCCGCGCGCGCGGGCCTGCTGGCCTCCCTCGGGCGGCACGCCACCACCCTGATCGGGTCGACACGACTGGCGGTCTGGCGCGCGAGCACCCCGACCCGACGATCCCCCGACGCGCGTACGCCTGCCGTCGTGGCGACCCTGGCTTGGGTTGACGTCCTCGACCAGCACGCCACCCGCGCACCCCACGGGGAGACCACGACCGCGGGCGGCGGTGTCGCGGCCGGTCACTGGAGCCGGGCGACGGCGCTGGTGGAGTGCGCGACCGACCTGGTGGCCACGCACCAGGACCCCGCCGGGGGCATGCGCCCGGGAACGCCGGCGGACCTTGCGTACGGCGACCTCGGCCGGCTCCTCGCGTCGACCACGCGACTGGTCGCGGCCGTCGCACCAACCGAGCCACTGGCGCTGCGATGCCGTGAAGCCGGCATTACCCGAGCCGACGTGGACGCCCGATTGCCAGTCGGTGAGCGGCTGCTCGACGACACATGGGCCCTCGCCCGCACCCTGCGGTTCGCTGACAGCGCCGTCGCCGACCTCACCCTCGCCCGGCCCACCATCGACGTCGGCCGCGGCGCAGTCGAATGGGGGCAGCGGATGGCCCGCGTCCACGCACGCCTGCACCAACACGCCCAGCGCGGGCACGTCAGCGTCCGCACCCTGCACGACATCGCCCGCCTCGGCCTGGTGACCTCGCATGTCCTGGACACCAGCGGCCGCCGCGATCACGCCACCCAGTCCCCGGTCACCGACCACTGGCGCACCGTTCTGACCCACCTCGATCCGCTGCGCAGCGTCGAGCCCCACGACCGTGTCCTGCGCCACGACGTCGAACGGTTGCTGCACCTGGCCCGGCCCGCCACCACGGCGGACCCCACCGACCAGCAGCGGCTCCTGGACACCGTCTCAACGAGCGTGCCGCTGATGAATGCGTGCAGCGCAATCGCCGAGCGCGTCCTGGCGCGCAGCAGCGACGTCTGGATCCCCGCCCCACCGCGCCGGCCTTACCTACGCGACCTGCACCGGCCCGGTCAGGCCGCCCGCCGCGAACCCCCACCGGAGGCGCCCTGGCCCCGCACCGGCCCATCACCGTCGCGTCCGGCAGGTTTGACCGTGACGTGACGTGGGAAGGACCCAGATGCCAAGCCCCACCGGGCGGGTGCGCCCGACAGGGAATGCGAGGTACCGACCCGATGAGAGCGGTTACATCAAGTAGGACGACCTGACTCTGGAGAACCATGACCGACACCGCCCGCCCCGGCTCGCCGATCCCCAACACCCCGGAGAGGGAACCAGCAGCGCCCGCCAGCACGAGACTAAGCCTCCCAGGACGCGACTACACCGGGCAGGACCTCGACGGCGCCGACTTCACCCGCGCCGACCTCGCCGGGGCGGACTTCACCGACGCCCGCCTAGACGGCGCCGACTTCACCGGCGCGAACCTCGCCGCCGCGACCCTCACCCGCGCCGTCCTCGACGGCGCCCGCTTCGAGGGCGCCCGACTGTCGGACGCCCGCCTGGACGGTGCGTCGTGCCTGTTCACCGACCTGCGCCGCGTGACCGCCCCCGGGGTCGACCTGACTGGGGCCGACCTGACCGGTGCACTGCTCGACGGCGCCGACCTCACCGACGCCCGGCTGGACCGCGCACGGCTGGAAGGCGCCAGCCTCCCAGGAGCATGCCTGGCCGGGGCGTCACTGACGTCCGCGAACCTGCAGGCCGCCGACCTCACCCGCGTCGACCTCGCCGGCGCGGACCTCACGGGGGCCGACGTGACCGCGGCTTCGCTAGCCGGGGCCGAGCTCACCGGCACCACGTTCACGTCCACGACCGGGGCGGCCATCGCGGTGTTCCACGCCCGCAACGCCGCCCACTGGACCACCGGCCGCGTCATGACCGCCATCGCCACCGACCTCGGAACGGCCGACTATCTGGCGCTGGTGGAACCCGCGATCGAGCACGTTCGCGCCGCCGGCCTGGACACCACCGCGCCCCGCACCTCGACCCCGAACCCACCACCGATCTCCTGGGCGTAGGCCACCGGCCGACAGGCCTCACGCCGAACGACCCAACAACAGCAGGTGACGCCGCGAGCGTCAGGGAGACAGGGGGCGCATCGACAGGTGCGCGCCGGGGCGGGTGCTCCCCAGCGACGCCAGCGCCGCACCCAGGGCCGCCTCGACGACGGACCCGTCCAGGCCCTCCGCAGTGACCAGGAAAGCTGCCTGACCGCGGCCCGGCGGCTGCTCGAGAAGCTCCGCCGCGGCATCGGTCGGCGTGCGGCGCCGCGCACTGCCCGTGGCGCACCGCACCAGCCGGGACGCCGGCACCCCGAGCCCGGACGCGAGCGACTCCATCGTCGACAGGCGGTACGACGGCCGCGCCCCGGTGATCACGTTGACCACCGAGTTCAGGCTCAACCCGGACGCCTGCGCCAGGTCGGCCTGCGTCGCGTGCCCCCGTAACGCCAGCGCCGCCCGCACGACGGCACCGAACCATCGCGGGTCCCGCACCTCGACCGCCACGACCTCACCCCTCGACCCGGGCACGGCAGCGACCGGTGCCCACATTTTACCCACGAAACATACGGCTCGGACTCGACCTCGCAAGGGAGGTTTGAGTTCCCCACTCGTTGGGAAAACTGCCACTGTCATTTAGCAGCCCGTCGCCACGATCAGGGGCGCCGACGAGAAAGACGAGGAACGGCCATGCACAACGACGAGCTCGACCCACTCATCCACGACCCCGACCTGTCCACCCCGCAGGCGTGCCGCGCCCTGCTCGAGCTCGCGCGACGCCGGTCGCCCCGCGACCCCGACATCGCCGGCGACGTCGTCCTGCTGCTGTCCGAGCGGCTCATGCCCGGCGGGATGCTGCGCCGCGCCCTCACCACGCACCCCAACCCCGCGGCGCTGCTGAACGCGGCGGCCTCGAACGCCGCCAACCAGGCCCGCGAGCATGCGGGCCGCGCCAAGCGACGGATCCCGCTGACCCAGTACGGCAACGACGCCGAACTCGAACCGGTCCAGTACCCATACTCCCCGACCATGGGGCTGTTCGACGTCCTGCACGATCTCGGCTGGAGCGAGGACACCCTGACCGAGCTCGCGATCCCCCGCAAGCGCCCGGGCCGCTCCATCCATCCGGGCATAGAGGCCGCGCTCGAGCACCTCGCCGCGTGCTACGGCGTCACCGCCCGCTGCGCCGGCTGCCCCACCGCGATGGACCTGCTGCGCCTGAACCTGCGCGGACCCCAGGCCTGGCCCGCCCTGGTGACCGTCCTGCGGGAGTGGGACTGGTCCGAAGAGGCGATCGTGTTCATCACCACCTCGCCGGCGAACATCGCCCACTGGCGCACCCTCGCCGTCACCCCACCGCCACGACAGGAACGCCGGATGATCAAGATCGCCCACAAGATGCGGTTCACCCCCTGGCTGCTCCAGGACTCCGCCCAAATCCGCGAGTCGATCCGATCCAGCCGCGTGCGCGCACCCGAACCGGACGCCCCCGACGGCGCCGTCATCAAATGCGCCGCCCCGGGACTCGCTGTCGCGCACGAGCCCGAGTCAGTCATCGGGTAGGCCCGCAAACTTGCTCGGCACCCAGACGGCATCGCCGTCGTGCAGGTAGGAGAGCCAGACCCCTGCCAGGAGGTGCCATGCACGCCATCTCGATCACCGACATCCTCAACGCACTGCGGCACACCGACCCCGACGCACTTGCCGCCGCGATCTACGCCGCCAACGACCCCGAGCTGCTGGCGCATCTCGCCGGCACCCTCACCACCGCATCGCAGCGCGTCGCATCCCATCCGCACCCCGACGTCGTCCGCGAGGCCGACGCCCTGCTGTCCGAAGTGCTGCGCTGGCCCGTCGCGGACGCCCTCCCACCCGGGCACGTCCTGCCCGACGCGGGCGAGCTTGCCGCCGCACGCCGAATCAGCATCACCGACGCCGAACGCCTGCTGCACCGCATCTCCGCGACCGAGACCCTCGCCGCCCGACGGCTGTTGGACAGCGGTGTCGAGCCGAACTTCACCCTTGAGCAGTCGCAGGTCACCGCCTGCATCCGCGACATCGTCGCCGCCGGCGGCGTCCCCACCCGCGCCACCGTCCGCGCCCACGCCCTCGCCCAGGCACACCTGGCCATGCGCCCCGGCGACGGCCCTGAGCCCATCATCACCAGTCCTGGCCTGCCCCCGCGGATCATCAGCCCCTCGCCGATGGCGGCCGTCCCCGGATGGCTGGACCGCATGGAAACCGACGCACCGGTGACCGGCCTGCTCGACGACCGCATCGCCTACCTGCGGGACGCCAAGAGCGCCATGGGCGCCGCCGCCCACCAGCACACCACCGCGCTGCGTGCCGACGAGCACGCCCGCATGGCGGGCACCTCCGCACCCCCACCATCCGCCGCCACCGTCGACACCCGCTACCACCAGCGGATGGCGGTGTAGCGATGACTCAGACTCTGGAAGCGCTTCAGAACGCCGCCGTGATGCCGCGTGCGCTGTTCACGGCGGAGGAAGTCGCGAACGCGCTCGTGATCTCCGAGACGCTCGTCCGCCAGTTGACACTCGACGGGGAACTTCCCTGCCGGCGGATAGGACGCCTGGTCCGCTACACGATCGCGGACATCGAGATGTTCATCGCCAGCCGCGAGGAGCACCGCTACCGCCGGTGAGGTTCGTCCACAGCAGCGATTCCCCATCCACAATCCAGCCGCCACAGCGGCGGGTCGACGCGGTGGCCCCGCAAACTCAGCAACGGCCACCCGTTCACAACGCATCACCGCGAGGAGGTGAGTGCACATGCCCAGGCGCCGAACGGCTCGGGCGGAGGGTTCAGTGCGTGAGAACCCGCCCGGTTCTCGGCAGTACCAAGGTCGCCTTCCGCGGCGCCTCGATCCCCACCGACGGCCGATCGACGGCGTGTACGCCTCGGCGGCGGATTGTCGGCGTGCGCTGAATGCGGTGATCACCGAGATGGACCGAGGACTGCGGGTCAAGCCGACCGGAAAGCCCGGCGGGGCCGTCCGACGACTATCGACGGTTGTCGAGGAGTACATCGAGGACCGCCGCAACGACGGCCTCGACCCCATCGCCATCAACACCGTCCGCGACTACCGGGACGCACTGAAGAACGTCATCAACCATCCCGGCGCCAACCTCGGCCACATGAAGGTCTCACTGATCGACAGCCCAACGTTGGATGACTGGCTGCGCGACCTGCGCGCGATTGGGTTCTCCCACCGACGCTCGTCGAAGGCGTTCGCCGTCGTTCGCGCTGCTCTGGCGTGGGAGGTCCGCAAGGGCCGCCTCGCCTTCAACCCGGCTCGCGAGGTTCGGCGCACCAGCACCAAGAAGGGCCGCAGTAGCCGCGCAACGGCAGACCCTGTCCTGCTGCCCTCCTGGAAGGAACTGGCCGACTTGGCCGCCTTCCCCAAGCTCAAGGAAGATCGCCTCCTCATACTCACCATTGCCTGGGCTGGACTGCGGTGGAGCGAAGCCATCAGCCTCAGTGTCACCGACCTGTGGCCTGCCCGTGCCCGGCTCAGCGTCCGCCGCGTCTTCTCATGGGACCAGGATGAGAGTCAGTGGGTCATCGAGGACGTCAAGGCCGGACTCGCCGCCACCGTTCCCCTGCCGACCCCCCTCTGGGGTGCCCTCCTGGAACTGGCACAGTCGAGACCGGTCGAAGACCGGCTCGGGGGCGACCTCCTCTTCCGGCCGACCAGAGCACGGTTCGTCGGCCGGCCACCCGTCGTCATCAACCAATCAGACTGGGGACGTCGCGTATGGCGGCCCGCACGCGAAGCTGCCGGACTCATCGGCGACCCGCAGTTGCCACTGCTCGATCCCCGCCGACGCGCCCTGCAGGTCAAGGACCTGCGCGCATACGCAGCCAGCGTCGTCGTCGACAGCGGCGGCACCATGTACGAGGCGGCCACCCTCCTGCGACACTCAGACGTCCAGACGACGAACAAGTACTACGCACGCGCACAGGATGAACGGAGTCAGGATCCTGCCCGCGCCCAAATCCGACTCGACCTCTCCTTAACGCTGGACGAGCGCATCGACGCCCTCTGGGTCGCCTGGACACGCGCATATCCACATCAGGCAGACGGCCTCTTCACCTGACGAGCAACAAGCCCGAAGGCATGACCTTGTGCGTCGCACCGAGACGCTGGCTGCCACCCCAATGGGGTAAGGGCTCACAGGGCCACCCCAGAGAGAAGGATTCTCACAGTCGCTCGGCCGATCTCACCAGTGAGTCACCGCCACGACGATGGCGACAAGGCAGGTGGCTCCCAAGAGAACGAGCAGGACCATTGGAACCCACACCTCCCTGGCCGTGAAGGTTCTGTACACATGCTTGTCTTCGCCGCGTGCCAAGGCCTCCCATTCGGCGGTATAGACGGCGGCCGGCAGGAACGCTTCCATGCGATTGATGACGGCGAACTTCCCTTTGTTCAACTGACCAAACGAGATCAGCAGGCTTCGCCACGCTAGACAAAGCACGAATCCCGCGAGGGCCAAGACCGCCACGCTAAACCCCACGAGTCGCACCTCGCCACCCACGTTAACCACGACACCCACTGCTGTGATCAGGGCACCCACCGCCGTGAGAAAGAACGTATTTACACTCTGTCGCCGTGACACCAAGGCTTCAGAACTCGAAACCATCAACTTGTACTGTTCGTACGCAATAGCGGAATCTCGAATGCCTTGGTACCCCTCGGGAAACAACTGGCCATCAATGCTCCCGGGGGACAAGGGGACTGGCATCTCCTTCAGAGCTTCTCGAATCGCCTGGGCGTACCGGTCGTCCTGTATACGCACATCCGCCGGCAGCTCGTCGTACGGAATCAGCGAGTCATGACTCGGCTGAAGATCTACCATCCAGACACACCAGGCATCGTGGACGTTCTGTGAATTGACCGCGTGCCCCTTAGTTAGAGCGAGCAGCGCGTAAAGCCTGAAGAGTCCATCGGTATCACCGTCTGGAAGGTCACTCGTCGAAACTCCGGCACGGATGGCCCGAGCGATGACGTCGATGTAGTTGTCTTCTATACCCATTTTGACAACTGAGCCACGATGGCATCGAAATCCCATCGAATCACCGAAGGCACACCCGACGGAACCGGGTAAGTCCTGTCGCGGTTGATTTGAATGCCGAAGACGTTGTTGCCCTGACTCTTGGTCTCCAGTATCTCCCACAGCACCGCAGCAGATTGTGCGGTCGTCGGTCCAATCAAGACAATCGTTCCCTTGGTACGCGCGATCCGCGCCGAGCATTGCGCCTTCCATGCGGAGTCAAAGGGGTCCTGCACCGAGTAGTCGACAAACTCAATCGCATTGGACTTCTGACGCGCATGCTCGACGAGAAAGTCCCTCGCCCATTTGTCTTCCATCTCAAAGCTTATGAAGGCTCGCGGTGCCATAACTCCCCCAAGACGACGGTGCGGTGTTGGTCAACCCGAGCGTATAGGCCGGCGGAGACACGTCGTGTCAGATACCACGGGACCATCCCTTCGTGGACGTTCCCCTACCGAGACTCGCGCCTGCTGCCACGACTGGGTGGATCGGCCGTGACTTGAACGGAACTACGCCTCGCCATCCTCGCCATCCTCACCATCCTGCAGAATGGCTCACATTCGTTGCGATCCGCGCGGTTGTCCACGTCTCTTTCGCTCGATCCCTTCAAGTATTCGGCAAGCATGCTCCGCCGGTTCGTCAAAGGGGAGCTGAACAAGGCGCCCTGAGCGGCTGGGAGGCTCATGGAGGCACACCGAAGCGAACCGTTTGGGGCTATTCTTGGGGCTAAACGACCGTTTCCTACTCGTTGAGTAGGAAACGGGACGCCCAATAGTCGTTGAGCACCAACACATTCTCAAGGTGGGTCGCCGGGGGCTCGAACCCCGAACCTACGGATTAAAAGATCGCCGAGGGCACCAGAGCCCATGAGGGAAATCGTTGGGTACCAACGGTTTCCGTCTCACCGAGACCCACCCGGAACCACCGAGAACCATGTGGAAAGGGCTATCGAAAGGGCTACGCAACCGATCCTCGATAGCGCTGTCAACGCCGATTGAGAATGGACCGCTTGGTGCCGTATGGGTTCTGGCCGCCGTCACAGCACCCAACCACTGAGAAGGTGCGGTTATGGGCAGGCGCGGGCGCAAGCGGGATCTGGATCGTTTAGTGTTGACCGTTCGGCTCACCCTGCGGACGCGAGCATTCCGGTCGACTTCGTCGCGCCGGATTCACGGGCGGGCCGAGAGTAGCCGGGGGGTGACCAACGGCTGCGAGCACACCGCGTCTCCAACGTATGCCCCACGCGTTAACGTTCATCGCTTAGTTCAGGACCTGGTCTCCGAGCTGTCTCTGTAGCTGATGGCTGTCGCAAAGTCGGAAGCAGCGGCCGAAAGGGAGTTCTCGAATGACCCACTACGCCGACGCCCATCGGCGACTTTGCTCTCCTTTGGGAGCCCGAGGTTGGTCCTTAGGTACTCAATCCCAAGTTGATGAGTCGATAGCCCATCGCTTCTGCGCTGACGCCGAACTGCTCAGCCAACTCGGAAACGACTCTGCCCGGGTTCCCGGTTGCACTTTGGAATCGCTGCAGCGAGGCTCGAACTTGAACCGCGGGCATCAGAAGAGCGGCAGCGAATGCGTTCGCTTCTATCTCTTCGGAGTCCGTAGCTCGGCTGGACACATCGTCACGGAAGTTGACGCGCACGGTGCTGTCGACGGTGTGCTGGCGACCGGGGTGAAGGAGGAGATGGCCGAGTTCGTGAGCGATAGTGAAGCGCTGCCTTCGCGGGTGGTTGCCGCTGTTGACAGCTAGCAGCACAACTGATTCCTCGCGAATCAACATCCCGCTGATGCTTCTATCCAAGTTCTCGCGAACGAGCTGTGCTCCTTCGAGTTGAACAAGTTGCTCAACGTCGACCGGGAGCGCTTCGAATCCGTGCTTCGCGAGGAGTTCCTCCGCCGCTTCCTCGGCGGACCGCGTCGCTGTCACTGCGCTCGCTGCGCTTTGGCCGACGTACGGACCAGTTCGATCATCTCGTCGTCGAACGCTTGCTCGACGTCGTACTCGGCCACCTCAAACTTCGGCATTAGATCCTCCACACTGGTTCCGAGTTGGTCTGCCAACACCGCGACCTGATGTGCGAGTGGTCGCTGGCGGCCGGCTTCGAGATTTGTGACTGAGACTCGGGTCAGGCCCAGGCGATTCGCGAGCGCCGCCTGCGACATTCCCAAGGCCTGACGGCGAGCCCTGACCTTCATGCCGAGCGCTTGGTAAAAGCGGTCCTCCGGAGCTTCGGACACACCATCATCATCACCCGCGCGACACGAAGTGTCAATCTCACAAACGTGTGTCGCAGCACTTGTTAGTCAGTGTGATAAACTTGCCACCGTCACCAAGTTGGTGATGCTGACTCCTAAGGAGAAGTCATGAGCAACCAAGGCAAGCCGCCTGTAACGATCTTCGTCAACACCCGCGAGTTCCAGTGGCCCGAGAAGCAGATCTCCTACGAGCAGATCTACAACCTGGCGTTCCCGAACGAGCCGGTCAACGACGGAGACGTCGCTCGGATCGAGTACTCGCGCGGACACAACGGCGGTGGTGGGGGGACCCTCCACCCTGGAGAGAGCGTCAACGTCAAGGAAAACATGGTCTTCGATGCCTACGTCACCGTTCGATCGTGATCCGTCGACTCGTCGACTGCTCGACGAGGACTACTGCCTCTCGTTCGAGGGCAACCACCTAATAGTCGAGCGAGTGCCGTACGTGACGGCCGCCAAGGTCGTCACGTACGGTCGGCTCGCCCTGCCAGTCACCTTCAGCGGCGACGTCCTCCAGGACAGCTCTGGGGACCACAGGATCTGGTTCATCGGTGAACAGCCTTGCGACCAGAACGGCCAGCCGCTCCCAGGACCATCGCCCGAGGCGCACGCGGTCACTCAGGACCTCATTGCGAACTTCATGATCTCTAGCAAGCCGAAGAACGGCGGGACCTTCGCCAACACCTACGACAAGATCACGTCCTATGTGCGCGTCCTGAGTCACCCGGCGCACGTGCTGGACCCGACGGTGACCGCTACCCCGGGTGCTGGCTGGACTGAGATCCCCGACGACCTCCCCTTCGTCTATCCCGACACTGGCACCGCGCGCGCTGGCCTCGCAACGATGAACGCGAAGTTCAGGGGCCAGCGCATCGGCATCATCGGCTTGGGCGGCACCGGCAGCTACATTCTGGACCAGGTGTCCAAGACTTGGGTCGACGCCATCGACCTGTTCGACGGCGACGTCTTCGACAATCACAACGCCTACCGCGCGCCGGGCGCTGCCGACATTGACGATCTGAAGCTACGTCCGAATAAGGCTGAGCACTTCGCTCGCGTCTACTCACACATGCACACAGGAATAACCGCACACTCGTTCTTCATCACTGCCGACAACCTAGACCAGCTCGGCGACTGCACGTTCGTCTTCGTGGCCGCCGCCGATGCCGATGACAAGCCCGCCATCCTCGCGTCGCTCCGGGAGCGGGACATACCCACGATCGAGGTCGGCATGGGCATCCGAGACGAAGGCGGACGTCTTTCGGGGCTCCTCGCAGCCGTCAATCACTTTCCCCCTGACATGTCGGAGGCCGCGATCTCCACGTCAACTGGCGGGGTAGACGAGTACGACCGAAACATTCAGACCGCCGACCTCAACTGCCTGAATGCGATGCTCGCGGTGGTGAATTGGAAGAAGTACCTCACGTACTACGCCGAGTTCGAGCCGGTCGATGAAACGGTGTATCGGGTTTTCACGGGTACCACCCGCAGCGGCCGAGATGGCGCCGACGCAAGTATCGAGGAGGCCGAGTCGTGAGGTTGACCAACATGGTTCCTGAGTTTATGACGTCGTTTCCCGAGCAGTTGAAGCCGGGCCATCTCTACGTGTCTACCCACTTCTCGACCGCAGCGCACCTATGTGCCTGCAGCTGCGGCAGCGAGGTCATCACGCCGCTCTCTCCAGCCCAATGGGTGCTTACGTTCGACGGCACCATCTCAATGAGGCCGTCCATTGGGAACTGGGCGTTGCCATGCCAGTCTCACTACGTCATCGACCACGGCGCGATCCGATGGGCTCGCGGCTTCACCCGCGACGAGATCCAGCGCAACCGCGAGTCGGACCACCGGACATTGGATGCTGCCCATGCCACCCAGGGCGGATGGTGGAGCCGCCTGTTTCACCGCCGGAAAGGAACCTGACTGGCGCCCTCCGACGGTCTCGTTCCGGTGTCCTTCGGCTGCACCTGTCCGTTTTGCCCGGAACCACTTCGGAGATTGGAACTCCGGACCAACGCAACACAAGCGAGACACGACGTGCCCTGGTCCTGGCCGCAGGCGCGTGGCGGGTCCGACAAGTAGCTGACGCCGACCTCGAGGGCGCCAAGGACTGCCAGCCCCTGACGACTCGCCACCGCGACACCGCCATTCGCTCACCTGAACGCCGAAGCGCCCAAAGGACAAAATGCAACCACTAGCCGGGCTAGCATCCCGACGCGCGACGAGTACGCGCTGCGGTCAATCTAGGCCAGTCCCCGGTGGCTGAGCCCGCGTTACAACCCACCGAGGATCCGTTGACAAGGCGCTAGTGCTCTTGATGAGCGTCCGAATGCGAGGCACCGAAGGGGTCGCACCGTTGACCGGGTAACGGCGCTTGCGCGTCGCTGCCGGCGGCCTCGGGCTGCCGGGCTACCACTGCCCTGGAAGGACGTTCCTGATGTCGGACTCCGTGATCACCTCTGCTGGACGGTTGACCCTGTCCAGTCCCGACGCGTTCCTCGCGTCGATCCCGCACATGATCGGCTTCCCGCCCGAGGACTCAATCGTCATCGTCGGCCTCGCTCCCGACCACACGGGTGCAGGATCGACGGTCCGCGTGACCCAGCGCTTCGACCGACCACCGGCCGGGATCGCCGGCGACGAGGCGCGGCAGCTCGCCGCCCAGGCTGCCGAGCCGATGATCAGGTCAGGGTCAATCGAGGTGATCATCGCCGTGTTCGCCGACCAGTACCCCGAACCGGATCGCGAGCTGCCCGACGCGGCGCTGGTCGACGCGCTCATCACTGCCCTGGACGACGGCGGTGTCGGCATCCGCGACGCCCTCTACACCGACGGCACGTCGCGCTGGTCCTACGGCTGCGACAACCCGAGCTGCTGCCCTCCAACCGGTCGGGTCATCTCCGAGAAGGTGCGAACCCTGGTCGCCGCGGAGTTCGCGCTGGCCGGATCGGCGATGGTCGACTCCCGCGAGGTGCTCGCCGCCGAGGTCGCGCCCGCCGACGCGGCCGCACGCGCGCAGGTCGCCGACTGCGTCCGCGCAGCCGAGCAGGCCCGCGACGACGCCCTCGCCGCGCCCGGAACCTCGCACACCACCGACCGCCCGACACGTGCCAGGGAGGACTGGCGCGAGCAGTCCATCACGCAGATCGCCGCCCTCACCTCCGGCGAGCCGGCCAGCCCCCAGGAGTTCGCCCGTGTCGCGGTCGGGCTGGGCGACATCCGCGTGCGCGACACCGTCCTGTGGGATCTCATGCAGCCGTCCGCCGACCCACCGGCAGCGATCGCGGGCCTGACGAATGTCGTCCGTCACGCCCCCGACGGCCATGTGGCCCCCGCCGCGACGGTCCTGGCGATCTGCCACTGGACATCCGGCGACGGCGCCCGCGCGAACGCCGCCCTGCAACGCGCCGACGACGACAACCCCGACTACTCGCTGGCGGCCCTGGTACGCACCAGCCTCAGCGCTGGGCTGCCACCCCAGTCGTGGCGCGACGCCCTTGCCGACCTGACCCGCGACACCTGCCGGCACGGCGAGCCCCCGCGTACCCCGCAGCCTGCCGCCGGCCCAGTCGTGGCCTCACCGCACCGTCGCGCCTCGATCGCCGCATCCCAGCCGGGTCTGGCCCTCTAGCCCGGGACCCGTGGACAACCTTCCCCGTCGTCCACAGGCCCCGCCGTCTCGCCGTTCCGGGGCGAGCGGCCCCGTGACCATCACCGCACGACCCTGCCCACCTATCGAAGGAGCCCGCCATGGATATCAGCGACTGGATCGACCTCATCGACGCCCGCATCGCCCGCCGGCCCCGCGCCGCCGACCGCGCGTGGGCATGGGCCCATATCGCCCACCTCGTCGCCCTGAACGACCTGCTCACCGACCGCTCGACCGCCCCGAGTGCGGCCTGCTGGGTCGAGCCGCGGATGGCGTGGACACTCGACGACCTCGCCAGCGCCGGCACCCGCACCGACCCGGTCCGGCTGCCCCTGGTGGATCCGGCGGACACCCCGGAGGCGCTGCAGCAGATCCTCGACCGGCTCATCCTCACTGCCGGTGCCCCGGATCGGCACGCCACCGCCGCGCAGGCCGACGCCTGCGCCCAGGCCGTCACCCGGGCCGTCGCCGCCCGCCACGACTACGCCACCTCACCGACATGACCGTCACCGATCCCCCACCCGCCGCGCCACATCCCACGTACGGCGAGCTCATGGACCGCGCGCGCTGGCACACCGTCCACGCCCACGCCCTTCTCACCCAGGCGCGCTTCGCGTCGCAGGATCACGCCCGGGACGCCGTTCGCTCACGGGCGGAGCTGCTGGCCGGGCTCGCGGCCCACGCCCGCGCCGTCATCGGCCCCGCGCACCTGACGGCGCTGCGCGAGCACCCGGTGACCCGACGGACCCCCGACGCCGTCGACTCCCGGGTGCGGCACCTGCTCACATGGATCGACGCCCTCACCGAACCGAGCTGGCGGTCACTGTCGACACCGGACGACATCGACGAGGTTCGTGACACCGGCGACCGGGGTCCGGTGTGCGCCGCGTACCGGGCCGCGACCCTGGCCGTCAAGGCGGCCACCGACCTGATCCTCACCCACTACCGCGGCACCGGGGCGGCCCGCGCGTGGACGCCCCCGGCGCTGACCGCAACCGGTTACGGCCCGCTCGTGGTGGAGGTCGCCCGGGTGGCCGCCATCGCGGCCGCGATCGAGCCACTGGCCGTGCGCTGCCGGCAGGCCGGACTGACCCGCTCCGAGGTCGACCTGGATCTGCCGCTCGCGGACCGACTGGTCGACGACACGTGGTCGCTGGCCGCGGAGTGGGGCTTCCCGCAGCCCGGGATCCGGGACATCACCGTGGCACGGCCCGCGATCCGCACCGGGGACCCGGCCGCCGAGTGGACCGACCGGATCCACCACGTCCGCGACCGGATGCGGGCGCACCAGGACACCGGGCACGCCGGGGTCCGCACCCTGCAGGACGTCGCCCGCCTGGGCACAGTGATCTCCCACATCCTGGCCACCAGCGGCACCGACGCACCCGTCGAGCAGGCCGCGATCACCGCCCGGTGGCGGTCGATCACCGAGTACCTGGCGCCGCTGCGCAGCACCGAACCGGCCGACCGCACGGTGCGGTCGCACGTGGAGCGGATGCTCGAGCTGGCCCGCCCGGCACACACCCAGGACGCACCGAGGGCGCGTGACCGGCTGCTGCGGGCCATCGCCGACACGGCGCCGGTCCTGGACGAGTGCGCCGCCATTGCCGATCGGCTCGCGGCCTCCAGCACCGACCTGTGGATCCCCGCGAAGCCCACCCGCCCCTACCTGCGGTCGATCCGCACCGCCGGTCTGGCCGCCCGCCGGCCGACCGAGGCGCCGCGCGCCTGGCCCCGCCCCACTCGCGCCACCGGCGCGGGAACGGCTCGATGGGTGGGACTGACGTGAGATCTGGCTGACGTCGCCTGCCGGCTGCCCTCACCGGGGGCAGCCGGATGCGAGGCACCAGCGCGCTGGACACCGTTGACCCAAGTAGGAGGACAACTCGTCCGGCAGCGCAAAGGAGCACAGGTGTCCCAGTCCCCATCCCCGTGTGGCCAGGTGTCCCATGCCTGACGCGGAGCCGACGCGTGATTTCCGTGGGCAATCCCTGCCCGGAGCCGTCTTCGACGGGCAGGACCTGCGCGAGGCACAGTTCGACCGGGCCGACCTCACGGGCGCGTCCTTCGTCGGCGCCCGGCTGGACGGTGCGAGCTTCTGCGGTGCCGACCTGACGGGCGCGAGCCTGCGCGAGGCGGTGCTCGACGCCGCCGAGCTCAGGGGGGCGTGCCTGCGGGAAGCCGACCTGACCGGCGCGACCGCCCTGTATGCCGATCTGCGCCGGGCCGACCTGAGCGGAGCGAGGCTCACCGACGCGGACCTCACGTGCGCGACCCTGAGCGGCGTCGACGCCACCGGGGCGAGGTTCACCCGCACCCAGCTCGCGGGGGCCAACGTGCGCGGGGCGGCCCTGACGGGCGCGACATTCACCGGCGCGAGCCTTGCTGATGCGGACCTGGCCGGCAGCGACCTGACCCAGGCGCAGTTCCCCGACACGACTGGTGCCGCTGTCGCGGTGTTCCTCGCCCGGGCCGAGGCGCACTGGTCCACCGGGCAGGTGCTGTCCCGGATCGCTGACGACCTGGGGATCGCCGAGTACACCCACGACATCCAGCCGTTGGTCGACCGGACCGTCGAGGCGGGACGCCCGGTGTCGGCGCCGCGCACCACACGGCAGCCTCCCCCGATCTCATGGGCGTGAGGTCGGTCAGCCCGGTGGGCGCAGGCGCGCCCGCAGCCCGGGCAGGGTCGCCTCCAAGGACGCCAGGACGGCGGCGAGCGCCGCCTCGACCACGGAGGCATCCCCAGCGTCGACGTCGATGACGAACGACATCCCACCGTGGGGAGCCGGCTGGGCCAGGAGGTCGGCAGCGGCCGTGAACGGGTCGGGGCGTCGCGTGCTGGCGGCGAGAGCGACCAGCGCGCTCGCTGGCACCGACAGGCCATGGGCCAGGTGCTCGATGGTCGAGGGCCGGTAGGTGTCCCGGGCTCCGGTGACCACGTTGACGACGCTGTTCACCGACAGCCCGCTGGCGACCGCGAGGTCGGCCTGGGTGTGGTGGCCGCGCAGGACCATCGCCTGGCGGATCACCGCCCCGAACCAGGCGGGGTGTCGCACGGTCACAGCCACGACGGCCTCCTTCGTCCCCACATTTTACCCACGAAACATCCCGCAGCGAAACGCAATCTGACAGTGCGAAGTTTAGTCCTGCCCATATCGGGGTAAACCCGTTACTGACAGGTTGCTGACCGCCGGGTCACCGGCATTCCCAGGACGCGGGGTACCACTGATGGACGACAAGGACCTGGATCCGCTCGTGCGGGATCCGGCGATGGCCTCACCGGCGGCGGCGTACGCCCTGATCGCCCTGGCCGACGAGGTGACGTTCGATCCCGACGTGGCCGGTGACGTCGTGCTGCTGCTGACCGAACGGCTGAGACCGGGCGGGTCGCTGGCCCGAGCCCTGCCGTCCCACCCGAACCCGTGCGCCCTGCTCACCGCGGCAGCGAAGAACGCCGCCCTGCAGGCCATCGAGGCCACCGGCCGCCACAAGCGCGCGATGCACCTGACCGACGACGGCGACCTCACCGCCCTAGAGATCCCCGGCGCCCCGATCGTGCCGACGGCGGGCATCTTCGAACTGCTCGAGGACCTCGGCTGGACCGCCGCGCACCTGCAGGCCCTGGCGATCCCCCGGCAGCGGGCCGGCCGCTCCATCCACCCCGGCATCGAGGCGGTGCTGGACAAGGTCGCGCACTGCTACGGCATCACCGTGCGCTGCCCCGGCTGCCCCAGCCCGATGGACCTGCAACGGCTGGACCTCAACGGTCCCCGATCGTGGCCGGCGCTGGTCCAGGTCGCCGGCGAATGGGGCTGGTCACCGGACCTCATCGACTACCTGACCACCACGCCCGCGAACATCGGGCACTGGCGCCGCCTGGGCGTCACCCCACCGCCGCGGCAGGAGCGGCGCATGGTCGAGGTCGTCCGCAAGATGCGCTGGGAACCCTGGCTGCTGACCGACCCCGACACCATCCGCAACTCCGTCAAGCCACGCGACCCCCGACACGGCCCCCTCGCCCCCGTCCCCGCCGCCGGCGGTCCCGCGCCGTGCCGGCTGGTCGACCGGATGCGCGCCACCGAGGGGGTCGCACCGTTGACCGGGTAGGGACCGCACCCGCGGCCCGACCCAGCGACCCGCGGAGACGGCATGCGCGCACCGAGCATCGAGGCGGTCCTGGCGGCACTGGCCACCCACAGCCCCGCCGACATCGCCGCCGCCATCTACGCCGCAAACGACATCGACGTCGTCGAGACCCTCATCACCGCCCTCGTCGACGCCTCCACCCGGCTCGCGACCTACCCGCACGACCAGGTCGTCTACGAGGCCGACGCCTTGTTGTACGACACGCTGCGCGCGCCCGTCGCCGACGCGGTGCCGTCCGGCACCATCGACATCGACCCCATCGACGTGGCACGCCACCGCGGCATCACCGTCGCCCAGGCGAGCGCGCTACTCGACCGAATACGACAGTCCGACGCCGACGCCGCCCGACGCCTGGTCGACAGCCCGCTCGACCCCAACTGGACCCTGCCCCAGCAGCAGGTGATGACCTGCATCCGCGAGCTCCTCGCCGCCGACCTCACCCCCACCCGGGCCCGCGTCGTCGCGCACGCAACGATGCGCGCCCGCGAGGCGATGCGCCCGCACGAGGGCACCGAGCCGTTCGCCCACCCCGCCAACCCGACGCTGGCGCCGCGGATCCTCAGTCCGTCGGCAATGACCTGTGTCCCGGCGTGGATGGCACGGATGGACGCCCACCCACCCTGCCTGGACCTGGCCCGGGACCGCATCGCCTACCTCCTCGCCGCCAAGGCCGCCATGGCCCGCGCCAGCCGCGCCCACCACCACCTCCAGTCCGTCACCGCGCCACCGCGACCGCGGCCGCGACCCGCGTGCACGCTGGCGTGAGCGCGACGCCGGGTGCGAGGCACCGAGCTCGCTCGCACCGTTGACCTCAGTAGAGGCCGGCACCCGTCGGCCTCTACTGCACCGGGAGGGCGCGTGGCGAAGGTCCTGGGCACCGTGGCCGTACTGACCGTGCTCGTCGTGGTCATGCCCGCCGGATGCCTGGGCGCGGTGGGGGTGATGGCCGGGGCGATCGCCTCCTCCAGCGCGGCCACCGTCTGCACCCCCGTCATCGGCGCCCAACCCGACGACACGAACCCCGACACGGACGTCGCCCGTGCCGACGTCGCGGCGACCATCACCCGAACCATGCGTGCCGAAGGGTGGGGCGACCGCGGGGTGCAGCTGGCGATCGCGGTCGCCTGGGCCGAGACACGACTGTCGAACGCCACCACCGGCACCGGCACCAGTCGCGGGGTGTTCCAGCAACTGGAGGGCTACGCGGGCACCGACCTGCACCCGGATGCGACCAAACGCTGGTGGGGACCGTGGTCTGGGCAGCGACCCCCCGCAGGCTCGACGACGGCTGACGGGTTCGGACCGGCCACCGCCTGGGGACCCGACGGGTGGGCGACCCACGACCGCCGCATGGACGTCGCCACCGCGACGGCGATGTTCTCCGACGCCACCAAGGCCACCCTGACGGTCAGCGGCACGAACTGGCGGACCTGGGGCAACCGCCCCCCGACCGCCAGCATCACCGACCTCATCGCCACCGCGCAGGCCGTGCAACGGTTCGACGCATCGAGCACCAGCTACGCCGCCGCGCTGACCGGCCCTGAAGCCGCCCAGTACATAAGGTTTCTCACCACCGCACTCCATCCCGTTGCGCTGACGCCCGCCCCGGCTGGCGACCCAGCCGGAGACCTGCCCCGCGACGGGCTGCTCATCTTCGGTGACTCCCTCGCCCAGGGGTACGCCTCCGCGGCCCCGGCCCGCGGATTCGGTGGCAGCATCCAGGACGCCACCCGCGTCGACGCCTCAGCGTCCGACGTCCTGGCCGACCCCGCGTGGAAGACCCGGCTCCGTGACGCCCCCCACCGGGTCGTCATCTCCCTGGGCACGAACGGACCGATCGACGACTTCGCAGACGACGCCCGCACCATCCTCGCCGCCCTCCCCGCATCCACGCACGTGTGGTGGCCACGGGTGTGGGGCGGCACCGCCGCGACAGTGAACCCGGCCCTGGACGCCCTCGCCGCCACCGACCCGCGCCTGCACGTGTTCGACCTCAGAGACATCGCCGCCACTGCGCCCGCACCCGACGGCATCCACCTCACCCCAGCCGGCTACGCGACCGCCTGGACGGTGATCGCTACTGCGCTCGCCGGTCCCGACACGGGCGCGGTGGACGCGACCAGCACCACCGTCGGCTGCGACCCCAACGCCCTGGCTTCCGGCACCGCCATCGACCCGGCGTCCATCCCGGCCCCGGACGCGCAGGCCGCGATCGCGGTGGCCGCCGCCTTGACCGGGGTCCACTCCGGGGGCCGGTACGTCGCCGAAGGCAACGGCCCCATCGACTTCGACTGCTCCGGGCTGACCGCGTGGGCGTGGCGCCAGGCCGGCGTCGACCTCGTCGACTACTCCTACACCCAGCGCGAGGCCACAACGGCGATCCCTCGGGGCGCCGTCCAGCCCGGCGACCTGGTGTTCTGGTTCGGCTCCGACGCCCACCACGTCGCCATCGTCACCGCCGTCGACGGCGATCAGATCACCATCGCCGAGGCGTCGAACCCGACCAGCGGCCTGCAGGTCCGCACCCTCGGCGGCGCCTGGGACGACGCTCACCTGTCCGGCTTCGGACGCGTCACCCGCGCCCGGTAGCGGGCAGATGGCGGCCAGTTGGCAGCCGAATGCGCGGCACCGACCTGCCGGACACCGTTGACCTAGGTAGAGGCCGAACCTCGGCCCGCCCCGTGCACGCACCGATCCGCGAAAGAGGTCCCACCATGCCCACCACTACCGTCGTCGCGGCATTGACGATGCCGTACCAGAACTTCCTGTCCGAGCTGGCGACCAGCGTGCAGGTGTACGGCACCGCACTGGCGACGATCGTCCTGGTCGTCTGCGCGTTCGGCTACATGGCCGCCAAGGGCGTCAGCCCGCAGAACGCATCCCGCTGGATGGGCGGCATGTTCGCCGCCGTCTTCGCCGCGATCGTCTGCGTCGGCGCACCCAGCCTGGTCACCATCGTGCAGGGCTGGGCAGCGACCGCGGCGTAGCCGCCCGCTGACCGCCACCACCCATGGACAGCCTCCTCGACGGGATCTTCGGAACCCTGTTCGACCAAGTCGACCCGCTCGGGATGATCCTGCGCACCCTGATGGCGCTCTTGGCCGACTCCCTGTCCACCCTCATCACCACCGTCTACGCAGGGCTGTTCGAGATCACCACCGTCGACCTGTCCGCGACCGCCGTGCGCAACATCTGGGCCATCACCACCGGCATCTCCGCATCCCTGGCGGTGATCCTGCTGGTCATCGCCGCGTTCCGCGCCATGATCGCCCAGTCCAACCGCTACCTGCTCGAGGCCCTGCCCGGGGTGGTGCTGGCCATCCTGGGACCGCAGTTCATCACCGTCTTCCTGCCCTGGCTCGCAGCCGCCTCCACCGACCTCGCCCAGGGCATCGTCGCCAGTGCGACCCCCGACCTCGCGGCATCGATGCGGCTGCTGGCCGGAGTCGGCCCCAACCCCCTGTACGAGGGGCTCGGGCTGATAGCGCCGATCATCGCCGCGATGCTGCTGTTCGGCCTGTCGATGGTGTTCTTCGTCCTGCTGTTCTGCATGGCCGGCGCCGTCGTGCTCTATGTGCTCAGCCCGTTCGCGTTCGCCGGCCTGGTCATGGCCCCCACCCGCGCCTGGTTCACCAAATGGGCCACCGCGATGTTCGCGCTGCTGTTCGCGAAGGTCCCCATCGCGATCCTCCTCGCCCTGTCGGTGTCGCTGTTCGCGAACTCCGCGCACGCCGGCGGCGCCCAGAGCTTCGTCAACGCCGGCGCCGGCCTCATCCTCGGACTCGGCGCCCTGCTGTCCCCGCTGCTCGCCTACGGACTGTTCTCCTTCATGGGCACCGCCGCCACCCGACCCACGGTGCCGTCGACCAACCCCAGCCAGGCGATGGGCAGCACCTACTACGGCACCCAGATGGGCCGCGCCGGGATCAACGGCGTCAAGAACGCTGCCACCCGGATCCGCGGCGGCACCGGAACCGGCACAACCCCCCGTGGTCCCGCGGGCAGTCTATCCACTGGCACACCCGGTGGTACAGCCGGTGCTGCGGGCTCGCGTGGCTCCGGCCGCACGGGCAGCACACCCGGCCCCTCCCCGTCGCCGAACGGCCGGCCACGATCCCCCGTCCCCGCACCGATGCGGTCCGCACCCGCACGCCCCTTCGCCAGCACCGGCCGCACTCCGGGATCCGCTAGAGCATTGGGTACCGCGCGTACGGGCGGGGCCGCCACCTCGGGCCCTGCCGCAGCCGGCGGAGCGACAGCCGGGACCGCTGCTGCCGCGGGAGCAGCGACCGCCGGTGTCGGTGCCCTGGTCGTGGTCGGTGCGGCCGCCGGCGCGAAGGCACGGCGCAGCATCAAGCACGGCCTGACCAGCACCGCGGACGCGATCGCCACCGGAACCGGTCCCGCGATCACCGCCCGCACCGCCACCTGACGAAGGAGTCGACGATGACGACCGCCGTGACCGACCCGACAGACGACGTGACCGCGGCGTTCCCCCGCCGACCACGGGCGGGCATCGTCATGGGCCTGCGCGCCGGACAGATCGCCCTCGTCGCCACGGCAGGCGTCCTCGTGCTGCTCGCGCTGTTCAGTGGGATGGTCCCCGGGCCTGTCCGTGGCCTGGTCATCGGCATCGCGGGCGCGGCGATCCTGCTCGCCGTCGCCACGGTCGAGGACCGGCCCGGGTACCGGTGGGTCGCCGCCCGCGCCTCGCAGGCCGCCCGAGCCCGACGGGGCAACACCACCCTGTCCCGGCCGATCCACCTCGGCGCCGCGCCGATCCCCTCGGTGGACCGGTCGATCGGCCTGCTGCCCGGTCGGGCCGCGTCGATCCAGCTCCACGAGCACGACGGTGTCGGCTACCTGGTCCACCCGCATCACGGCACCATCACCGCCGTCGTCGAGGTCACCAGTCCGGAGTTCCTGCTGCGCGACCCCGTCGACCGCAACTCCCGCGTCGCCGGCTGGGGCCGCGTCCTCGCCGCCGCCACGCGCACCGGTGCGATCCGGCAGGTCCAGCTGCTGGAGCGGTCCATCCCCGACGACGGCTCCGCCCTGAGCACCTTCACCCAACTGCACCTGACCACCGACCCGGACTACGCGACGCTGACCGACACCTACCGGGACTTGGTCGGCGATCTGCGCGGCGGCGCGGACCGCCATCAGAGTTTCCTGGCTATCACCGTCGACCGCGCCCACGCCACCGGTGCCGTCAAGGCCGCCGGGGGAAAGGTCACCGGGCTGATCGCTGTGTGGCAGCAGGAGTTCACCCTGCTCGCCAAGATGCTGCCCGCCGCCGGGCTGGAGGTCATCGACCCGCTGTCCGCGCGGCGGATCGGCGAGGTGGTCCGCACCGGCTTCGACCCGTCGTCCGCGCTGCGCATCCCCGCCGGCCTCTGCGTCGACCCCGCCGTCGCCGGACCCACTGCGGGCCGGGAGGAGTGGGCGTACCTACGCACCGACGGGGCGTTCCATGCGGTGCTGTGGGTCGCCGAGTGGCCCAACGGGCGCACCGCCGCGGACTTCCTGTGGCCGGTGATCTTCCCCTCCGGCGTGCAGCGCACCCTGTCCCTGTTCTACCGGCCCTTCACCCGCGCCCAGTCCGAGGCGGCGATCCGCGCCAAGCATTCGGAGATCATCCAGTCGAGCTTCCTGAAGGACAAGCTCGGCCGCGTCGAGACCCTCACGGACTCCAAGGAGATGACTGACGTCCTGACCCGGGAGGGCGAACTGCTCGCCGGCCACGGGGAGGTCGGGCTCCTGGGCATGGTCACCGTGTCCGCGAGCACCCTGGACGATCTCGAGGCCGCCGTCACCTGCGTGCATGCCGCCGCGACGGCGGCGTCGATGGACCTGCGCCGCGTCCATGGGCAGCAGATGCAGGCGTTCACCGCCGCCGCCCTGCCCCTGGGCATCCCGGTCGTGACCTGATGCGACGTCTCCGTGGACGCGACCAGGCCACAACGGCTCCGGGACGGGACTGGGCGCGCGCCGCGTACCCGGCGGCCGGCCGGCGCGGTCAGGGTGCGGATCGCACCCGGTTCACCCTGCCCGGGCTGCGGGTGTCGACCGCGACCGCCGCGATCGCGTACCCGTTCCTCGCGCAGGCACCGCTGACGCACAAGGGCACGTTCCTGGGCACCAACCTGGGCACCGGGGCACCGTTCACGTTCTCCCCGTTCGAGCTGTACCGCGACGGCCTCATCACCAACCCGAACATCCTGGTCGCCGGGGAGATCGGCTCGGGGAAGACCAACGCCACCTGCGCCCTGACCCTGCGCTCCATCCCCCTGGGCTACAAGGTCGCCGCCGTCGACGCGAAATCCGACTGGGCCCGATTCGCGAGGAGCTACGGCGGTTCGGCGATCAGCCTGGGACCCGGCCGCGGCAACCGGCTCAACCCCCTGGACGTGTCCGATGCGCTGCTGTCCGCCCGCGTCGACGCCGAGGGTCAGCGCATCGACCCCGTCGCGGTCGCGAAGAACGCCCAGCTGCGTCTGCTCGAGGCGCTCATCGAGATCCGGCTCGAGCGATCCCTGCACGTCGACGAGCGCACCGCCCTCGCGTTGGCACTCGAGCAGGCACTTCGGACCAGTGGCGGGTCACCGATCCTGTCCGACGTCGCCGCCGCCCTCCGCGACCCCGACCCCCAGCTGGCGGCCGGCATCGCCCGCACCGTGGCCGAGGTGCTCGTTGCCGGGAACACCGCCCGGTGGGCGTTCGACGGACTGCTGTCCACTGTCGCGAAGGACCTGTTCGACGGCCCGTCGACCACCCGGTTCGACTCCACTGCCCCGATCGTGGCGATCGACCTGTCCGACCTCTACAACGACAACGCGAACCTGTCGATCGCGTTCACCTGCGCCTCCGCCTGGATGGAAGCCGCCCTCGCCACCCCTGGGAACGGGCAGCGGTTCGCCGTCTACGACGAGGCGTGGCGGGTACTGGCGCATGCGCATGGCGCGATCGACCGGCTGCAGCAGCAGTTCCGACTCGCCCGCTCCTGGGGCCTGTCGAACGTCCTGGTGCTGCACAACCTGCGCGACACCCTCAACATCGGCGCCGCCGACTCGGCCGAACGCAACAAGGCCGAATCCCTCCTTGCCCTGGCGGGCACGAAGATCATCGGCTACCAGCCCGCCAAGGAGATCCCCCTGACCACCCGGGCCCTGGACCTCACCGCCGCCGAGGCCCACATCATCGCCACCGCCTCCCGCGGGGAGTTCCTCGTCAAGCTGCAGACCATCCACGGCATGCGCTCCTACCGCCTCCAGGTCGACCTCCACCCGTATGAGCTCCAGTGGTGGGACACCACCTTCGCGATGAACGACCGGCCCGCGCGCGCGACTGCCCCAGCGGGTGGTGCGGCGTGAGCGCGTCGGGGTCGCCGAACCCGGGGGCGTTAGTCATCGAAAAGACGGTCGTCATCATCGCCGCGACCGGCCTCGCGCTGGTCGCCGCGATCCACGCCACCGGCTGGCTGCTCGCCGTCCTCACCGCGCACCCCACGCCGCGGTTCACCCTCACCCGCGCCGTCCGCGCCCTGGGAATGACCCCGTACGTGCCCGGTGTCCCGGTGGCCGTCCACGCCGCGGTCCTGCTGCTCCTCGCCGCAGCGGTCACCCTGGTGATCATGCGGGTGCAGCGGCACCGCCGCTACCGGACCACGGCACCGAAGCATCGCGCCGCCGCGTTCGACACCCGCGACGGCTGGGCCACCCGCGAAGCCGTCACCCGCGCCGCCTCACCCCGCACGCTGATGGCCCAGGCCGCCATATTGCGCCCGACACTGGACAAGCCGACCCCGGCCGATGTCGGCTACTACCTCGGCACCTCCCGCGGGCAAGCGGTGTGGGCGTCAGTGGAGCGCAGCATCCTCGTCGTCGGACCCCCCGGCTCCGGCAAGGGCCTGCACATCGCGATCAACGCGATCCTCGACGCCCCCGGCGCCGTCATCACCACCTCCACCAAACCCGACAACATCAAGGCCACCCTCACCACACGCGCCGGCCTCGGTCCGGTCGGCGTATTCGACCCGCAGGGGATGCTCGGCGCGGGATTCGACCATCAGGTCGCGTGGGATGCGATCGCCGGCTGCGAGGACCCCATCCGCGCCGCCACCCGCGCCGAAGCCCTCGCCGCCAACACCGGCATCGCCACCAACGGCGAGAACGCGGTCTGGCGGGGCCACGCCAAGACCATCATCGAAGCCGTCCTCCACGCCGCCGCCCTCAACGGGGCGGACATCGACACCGCCTACCGGTGGATGCAGTCCCCCCACGCCATGGACATCGCCCTGGCGATCCTCGAGAACCACCCCGACGCGGCCATCACCTGGGACTCCCGGCTGCGCGGCCTCATCCACAACCCCGACCCGCGGTTCGTCGGATCCGTCATGAGCGTCGTATCCTCCGCCATCACCCCCCTGTCCCTGCCGACCGTTCGCGCCGCCCTCACCCCCACCCCCACCCGACCGGCGATCTCCGCGGAGTCGCTGCTGCGCGACCACGGCACCCTCTACTGCCTGGCCACCGACCGCGGCGCCGCCGCGTCCGCCGGATTCGTGTCCGCCCTCATCGAGGACGTCGCCTACACCGCCCGCGTCACCGCCGCCCGCTCCCCCGGCGGGCGGATGGACCCGCCCGTGCTGTTCCTGCTCGACGAATGCGCCAACGTCGCCCCCATCCCCTCCCTGCCCAACCTCCTCGCCGACGGTCGCGGCCAATCGCTGACGATCATCCCCATCTTCCAAACCCTCGCCCAGGTCCGCTCCCGCTACGGCGACGAGGACGCCTCCACCGTGTTCAGCGCCAGCCAGATCAAGCTCATCCTCGGCGGCTCCGATGACGCCGACGACTGCCGCGACATCTCCGGACTCATCGGCGAACGCGACGACTGGTACACCACCAGCAGCCACTCCGCCCACGCCCTCGCCATCGACAGCGGTGCCACCACATCGACCTCGCTACGGAAGGTGCCGATCCTGCCCCCCGACGCCATCCGCGCCATCCCCTTCGGGTCCGCCGTCATGCTGCAATCCCAGACCGACCCCTTCCCCCTGCGGATGCGACCGTGGACCGCCCGACCCGACGCCGCCCGGATCACCGCCCAGCAGCGCCACGTCGAGGACGCGATCCTGGACTCCGGCGGCACCGGCCTGGCCACACCCTGGACGCCCCAGCCCGCACCGGAGTCGCCATGACCTGCCCCACCGGCAAGCGGACCTTCGACACCCGCGCCCAAGCCCGAACCCACCGCAAGCGGCACCCCGACGCACCCCGACGCGCCTACTACTGCCACGCCTGCGCCGGATGGCACCTCGGCCGACTCACCCGACCCGTCAAGCACGGAACCGCCACCAACCAGCAGGCGCCATGACCGGGGCCAGCGAGCACAGCGCCGATGAACCGCCGGTCAACCCGAAGAAGCAGCAGCAGCTCGAAGCGGTCCTCGCCCGCGTCGACGCCGAGCACGCCCACCAGCACAACACCCCTTGGCACGACCCCGGATCACCACTGGCCCGACCCGGCGAAGGCCCGCGCGGCGACCTCGGCACGTCGGTCAACTGGCACGAGATGGAGGACGACGACTTCTCCGACACCTTCGGCGCCCTGTGCACATTCCTCGAATGGGCCATCCCCCGCTGGAACTTCACCACCGAACAATTCCCCTACCACTGCTGATGGATGCACACCGACGTGTTCGAAGAGATCACCGCCTGGTGGGGCCTTTGGCAGAGCTACATCCGCAACCCCAGCGCCCACATCGCCGAGAGCGTCACCTTCCACGAACGCACCGACGTCCTCAAAGACCGCCTCGCGAATACCTACCGCGGTCGCTGCAGGCACCAGCACGAAACGGCCCCCGCACTTCCTGCGGTCTCAATCCCTGACCTCGCCACATTGATTGCTGTCATCGGTCAAGCCAGTGCAGGCGGCTAGCCTCCATCAGCCGCAAACTCCACTATGGCCAGGATGCGCACACCCCCGGAACACCGCTCTTGTCACACGACTGCCACGGCTGAGCCATACTGACGCAGTGAGTACAAGGCAGTGGGGCTTAGTGTCGATTGGCTATGAGGGACGATGTGCCCAGGATCTCATCGGCACACTGACGGACCTTAAGGTTGTGACTCTGGTCGATGTGCGCCTCACTCCGCTGTCCCGCAAGCCCGGTCTTTCGAAGACGAAACTGTCTGCGTCGCTGGACGATGTCCGGATCGCCTACGTGCACTTGCCAGCGCTTGGCAACCCGCGCGACAACCGTGAGTCGTTCCGCGAGGGCGAGTCTGCAGCGGGATGTGTCCGCTTCAGCAAGCTCTTGGCACGACCGGCGTCAATCGCCGCGATGGATCAGTTGGAGGCTCTCGCGCGAGACGGCCTAACCGCCGTGCTGTGCTTCGAGCGAGAGCACGAGCGGTGTCACCGACAGGTCATTGTTGATGAACTCCAAGCGCGGCTCGGAGACTCAGCGACGCTGCTCCATGCCTAGTTGGCCCTCTCCTTGGGGTAGAACGCCCCAAGCACCATGAAGGTCTCCGGATACCGATGCTGATTGCCCATGAAGAAGTACGTCTCCTTGCCCTCGCCGACGATCTGCTCACCAAACTTCGCTAGTAGGTGGGCCTGCACTTGGTCCGCCGGATACTTCTGATTGAACTTGATCGTCGCCGCACCCACCTCCCAATCGCAGGAGTTGTGTGTGTGCCCTGGACAGTCAGTGTCCAGGCAGTGCCAGCGGTATCGGATCTGGAATTGCGGCGGTCGAAGAACGGCCAGCGCCTGGTCTCGCAACAAGTGTGGTGCAGCCGTGATCTCCGCCTGCAAGTGTTTCGCAGGCTCCCAGTCCGGCGCCGAATGAATGGTCGCTACGGCACCGGGCCTGACCCGAACAAGGCCTATCGAAGGCGCCGCCGCCGTGCCTTGTAGACCCATCAGTTCGCAGAGAGTGCGCTGTCCCAACAGAGGACCGAGGACACCGCGTCGAAGTCCCCAGTCTCGACGCGTGTCGACCTTCGCCCCCAGACGCAGCGTCTGAAGGTTCGGTCGGTGCGATTCCGGTCTTGCGTCGGCAGCCGAGGGGGCAGCGCCGATCTCGATTTCCTGCCACTTTGCGAATCGCGCCGCATCCGGCAGTTCACGGAATCCCACCGGCCAGAGACGAACCCATTCCGGAGTAGCAGTGTCGGTCCGAACGCCTGCAACACAGACCGTCTCGCCCTCCGACTGCGTCACGGTTGGGTACGCCTTCACGGTGACGATCAGCTTCATGGTCACGACCCTACGAGGCCAACCACCCCGGTGCTGCGATAGGTGCAAGGTGCTCGATCGATTTCCAGAGCCACGGCAGACGAGCACGTAGAGGACCCGATCACCAGATGCTCCGGATCGACAGACTTCCTGAATGCGGGCCATGCCGCAAGCGCTCGACCACCGATGCTAGTCGCGTACCCGCACGGTGGTGTAGCTCGTCATCCCAGTGTTGTTGAGCCGAGCTCTGCGCGATCTCTATGCCGGCCTCCCGTTGGCATCGGGCTTCTGGCAGTTGGCCGTTCACCGCTCAGTCGTTCGCCGACCACCGAATGTGCGGTGCGATCCTCGTTGAACCCAGCATCTTGCATCCGGATTGCCATGATGGATAGCACAGCGTCGCGGCGCGCGTCCGGGTCGAGTTTGAGGAGCGTCTCGAGTTGGGCGCCGTCAGCGATGTCGCAGACATTGACAACGGCGAAGGACTCGTCCTCGCTGCGGGTGAACGCGACATAGGCGCTGGACAGGTCGCGGTCGCCGCCGAGGTCGATGGACAGGGATTTCACGGTCTGGCCCTGGAGCTTGTGAGTCGTGGTGGCGTAACCGTGTCGGCTGTGCGTGACGGCCTGCTCGACGGTCAGGCGGTCCTCATGCTGGCCGTCAGCGTCCCAGTAGGTCAGGTGCACGCCGTCGCTCTTGACTGCGGTGACGAGGGCTCGGGTGCCGTTGTTGAGGTCGCGTTGCTGACCGTGTCTTCGGATGTTCCGGGTGATCTGGATGTGGTCGCCGACGGCGTAGGTGCGCTCGTTCCCGGCGTGCTTGTAGGCCACGTCCTGACCGGTGAGCCATCCCTGGTGGCGGGCCCAGTGGCGGGCGAGGTGGTTGAGGACGTCGACCTGGTCGTTGCGGGAGGCTTCGAGCCCGGTCAGGCGCATCCGGTCACCGGAGTTGTCGAATGCTGCGGCCTTGGTCAGCCAGGATTCGATGAGGAGCCTGTTCTTGTCGACTTCGCTTCTAGCGACCTGGAAGTGGCCGGCGGCGGCGAGGATCTGCAGGGCGTCGTGGGCGTATCCGTCACGCAGAAGGGCGGCGCATTCGCGGCCCAGGTCGGTCTTCTGGCGGAGGTTCTCGGTCAGTTCCGCGCCGCCGCGGGTCTCGTGCATCCAGCCGAACAGGGAGCTGGGGCCGATGGCTTGGAGCTGCTTGCGGTCTCCGACCAAGGTCACGGACACGTCCTGCGCGATGGCCCATTCGAGGATCCGGGCCTTCTCGGGCGCCGCGAGCATGGAGGCCTCATCCACGATGAGGTGGTCGATGCGGGGGAGATCGAACGTCGCCCGGATGGCCTGGGCGCGCTGGTGGTCGCGTCGGCGTCCGCTGCGTTCGAGCTGGTCGATGCGCAGTCGGGCGGGGTGCTGGTCGTCGGTGGCGTAGTCGATGCGGGCCAGGAACCGGGCGACGGTGCTGCCATCGATGTGGGCGGCGTCCTTGAGTCCTTGCGTGGCAATCGCTGCGGTGGATACCCCGTAGATCGTCATGCCCCGCCGTCCGAGGGCGTAGGAGACGGCGTCCAGGGCGGTGGTCTTGCCGCTGCCCGCGGACCCGACCACGGTGCCGATGAGGTCGCGGCCGGTGGTCATCTGCCGGTACAGGTCCAACTGCCCGGGGGTGAGAGTCCGCCCGGCGCCGAGGCTTCCGGAGTGCTCCAGCCACTCCGCGAGGAGCCGGTCAGCATCAACGGGGTGGAGGCGGTGGGTGTTCGCGTCGAAGCCGGCGGTGAACGTCGCGACGACGCGCTTCTCTGCCTCCAGGACGCGGATGGACGCGTACTCGGCCGCTCCGATGCGGCCGCGGCGACTGGGCTGGTCGGTCGCGGCACCGGGGAGGAATGCGATCGCCTTGGCGGCCTCCGCGGCGCGCAGCACGTCGCCGTCGCTCCACGTGTGGGGGGCGAAGGCGCGGACCGCGGCCTCGATCTGGACGTCGAGGGCGAAGGACTGGTGTTCGCAGACGTACTCGTCGATCGCCACGGCCCAGGTGGCGTCGTCCCAGTTCTCCGGCTGCGAATAGGCGGGGTGGCGCGGGGCGGTGAAGGCGGTCGCGAGGTCGAAGTCGTCCTCGTCGGCGCGGTCGTGCATGCGGGTGCGGATATCGGCCCAGGTGCGGGTCTGGTCCTCCTTGCTGGCGGTGACGGTGCGCTTCGCGCGTGCACGAAGCCCCTCCCGGCGACGCGTCGTGACGGCGTCGGTTTCGTCCTCGAGGAGAGCGGCGAGCTCGCCGTCCACGTCAGTGCCACCACGGGAGAACAGGGCGCGCACGATCGGGTCGCTGCCGGCGACTTCGTACTGCTGGTTGACGGTGTCGAACTCCCACCCGGGGACCAGCCCTCGGTCCACGGACAGGCCGCGCAGGTGCCGCTCGTACTCAGCCTGGAACCACGGGGCGTGGTTGATGAGGTCCCGTCCGCCGTTGGCGACACCTCGCTCTGCTCCGTCGGTGCAGACGATGCGGTTGGGGAACATGACATGCCCGTGCAGATGCGGATCCAAGGACCGGGAGTAGGACTCGATGCTGACGGTCGCGGCGTACCCGTCGCCGTCGATCAGCTCCGCGCTCTGGCCATCTCCCTCGTGCCCGGTGCGGGCGTTGCCAACCCGAGCCATCAACCCGTCGGTCGCGGCGACCGTCGCGTCATGCACGAGGTCGAGCCACTGCTCACGGGTGTCCTCATCGGCGGTGAAAGCGGCGACGCTGAACGATTTCGGGCAGGTCAGCGTCTGCTCATACCCGGCGTTCCCGTACGGCACGAGCCGCTCATAGTCCGTGGCAACCGCTCCGTGCACGACCGCGCCCAGCTCGCCGTCGGGCAGGGACAAGTCGAGTGGATCGCCGGGGAGGTTCTCGGTTCCTGCGGCCGCGAGGCGCCGGTAATGGGCACCGAGGCGGGTGAGGATCCGGGCACGGTCGAACCGCACGACCGGACGCGGATGACTCACCCCGCGCGTCGACGGGCCGCGGTCATGCAGCTCCCATGCGGCCTCATTTCCGCGGAGCAGGGCCTCCGCGGTGCGGAACACGACCGTGCCCCCGGGCAGGCGCGCGGCGGTCTTAGCTAGGGACCGCCAACGTGCCGCACTGCCCATGCCGCGATACAAGTCGGCGAGGTCGACGCCGGCTGTAGCGCAGGCGTCGGTGATCTCGGCGTAGTACGGGTGGGCGGCGATCTGGGCGTGCGGATTGTGCCGGGTCTTGACCGCGATCCGCTCGCCAGTGGCGCGGTCGATGCCGAACATCGCGTCGCGAACGATCTGCCCGTCCGAGGCCCGAAGCACCTCCCCGGGTCGGTACGCCAGGTGCTCCGCGGTGGCGCCGGAGCCGAGGAACCACACCCGTCGGGAGTCCATTGCGCCGGCCCCGAGCCGGTAGTCCACTTGCCGCTCCTGGGCCAGGCGGGACGCCGACTTCTCGGGTGTCGCACCGGACAGCCGGTACCCGACTTGGGCGGCCAGACCAGTGCCGTGCTTGAGCACTTCGACGTGTCCGCTACGCGCCACAGCACACCACCGCAGCGGCAGAACCTGCGCCAGAAATCCGGGTTCGCGCGGCCAGTCGGTGCGGGCCAGCGGCGGCGCGCACCATCGTGATGCCAGCCCCGTTGGTGTTTCGGCTCTTTCGGTTCGTGGCCTGGCCGTGCGTCGAGGTCGTGTCGCGCTGGGGTGGGGTGGTGGTCATCTGGATCTCCTCGTGGCTGGTGGTGGATCGGGTGGTCGTCGTGGTCGTTGGTCGGTCTCGTGGCTGAGGGTCGATCGAGTGGCTTGGTGCTACGGGGGCCGTGTGCACAGGAGCGGACCTCCTGACCTGTCAACGGTGTCGAGGCCTCGGTGCCGCGCAACCGGGCGCTTGCGCACCCAGTGCCGGGCCGGATGCGAGGCACCAAGCCGGCTCACACCGTTGACCGTGTAGGAGGCCGCAACCGTGACGGCCTCACCGGCAGGACGGAGTCCGTCGTGGGCAACGCGTTCCTCGCCGCGTCAGCTGACGCGGCGACCCGCCTGCAAGCCGCGCAGCGCAAGCACGCATCGCTGAAGGCCCGGGCTGACGACCGGCTGAAGACCGCGCAGGACCGTCACCGCGCCGAGGTCGCCGAAGCCGCATCGGTCGAGGCGGTCGGCTGGCGGCTGCTGCTCCAGGTGCCCGGGATGACCGTCAGCACCGCCGCCCGCATCGGCGGGACGAGCGAGTCCACCGTCAGCCGCTGGCTGGCCCGCGCCAAGGACCCCTCATGCACCTGACCCCCCGCACCCTCGGCATGGCCATGGTCGCCACGGTGACCGGATGCACCGTGCTGGGCATCATGGCCAGTCTCGACCTCGCCTCCGCAGCCCACTCCGAAGCGCAGACCGCGGCAACGTCCCCGGCCACGGAGGCAGCGGCTGATCCATCCACGCCGTCACCGGCCGGCGGGGCCGCGGAAGGAACGGGGGCACTGAGGTCCTCGGCACCGACTGGCGCGGCTCGTGCCACGGAGCCCGGCACCGCGACCCCCACCGCGGCGCCAACGGCGAGCTCCACCGCGTCCCTGCCGCAGCCGTCGCCGACGACGACCTCCGAGACACCGTCCAGCACCCCGACTCATCGAGCCACCCCGCCCCGGCCGGCACCGACACTGGAACGGGAACCGGCACGACCAGTTCCTGCCGCAACCCCCTCGGTCCCGCGACCGTCTGCCCCTGCCGTGCGGCGCACCGCGACGAGGAACTCATGGCGGGCGCCCGCCCTTCAGGTGGGTTCCACCACCATTACCCGGCCCCGGCTGACGTCCGGTGCACCCGTGTCGGTGACCGTCGCGTGCTCCCCGGGGTCCGGCTGCACCATGACCGGCGCCCAGCTGAACGTGGCATCGGGCACGTCGGTCACGGTCACGTGGTCAGCCCCGTCCCGACCGGGCTACACGACCTGGAGGGCGACCCGTGTGCTGTGACCTGCCGCGGCCGCGGCCGTGCGCCACCGCGACGTGCCCATCGGTGCGCGCACGGTGGGCCTCAGGCGCGCAGCAGTGGCCATACGTGGTCGAAGTCGACGCGCGCACCTGCCTTGCCACCCAGCGGGCGAGTGCCATCCAGGTGCTGGACATGGATTCCGGTCAGCAACGCCGACACTGCCAAGGGATCGATGTCTGGCCGGATCTCCCCTGCCGCGATGCCTTCGGCTATGAAGCCGGCGATGATCGCCTGGCGTGGCACGACCACGTGGTTCCGGACGGCCTCGAGGAGCTCCGGCACGGTGTCGCGGTGCACCATTGCGGTCGCCAGGACGGGCACGAACATCGGCGCCCGGTCCGCCCCGATGCCGATGGCGCGGGCGAGACGATCGGCGACGGTCCCGGAGCCTTCTGCCCAGCCCGCGTACGTCGGTACCTGCCGGATAGCCGCGACGGCGAGGTCGACCTTGGTGGGGTAGTGCCGGTAGACGGTGCGCTTGCTCGCTCCGGCGCGTTCCGCGACCTCGTCCATGACCATGTCGGCGTAGCCCCGCTCGGCCAGCACCTCCAGGGCGGTGACGGCCAGGTCGGTGTGCAGGCGCTCCCACTCCGCACCGCCCTCCCGGATCCCCAGCGGCACGCGGCGGCGTCCGCCCGCAGTGCGGTTCTCCGGGTTCGGGTCCACCGTCGTCGCTGGCTTCGTGGCAGTCGGGGCTTTCTTCGGGGTGGCCATGTCCCGAACCGTACCAACGTCGTGGCATTTAGTGGTTTACACCCGCACACGTCCGGGTATACCCGTCACTGTCAGGTTGCTGGCCCAGTTCGCGCCCCCATGGAAAGGACCGCACGATGACAAGACCCGCGATGGCCGCCCGCATGGCGACCGTGATGACAGCGCTGGCCGTGATCGCCACGTCCGTTGCCTTGGCTGGCAGTGCCAGCGCCGCGACGCCGGCGGACACGGTGATCGCCACCGACCCCGCCCCCGCCCCGCCGACCGCCCCGCCCGCGACCCCAGTGGCCGCGACAGTCGCGCGGGTCGTCGGCATCGACGCCAGCATCGTGAACGGCCTGGTCATCACGGGAGCCAAGGGCGCGACCGTCACCCTGACCGCCCGAGGAGAGAAGCCCCGCACCCTGACCCCGAAGGCCAATGCCGTGGCGGTGTTTCGCCAGCTCACCCCCGGAGTCACCTACGCCGTCGCCATCGGCGGGGCGAGGGTCGGCACCGGTGTCCCCGTCGCCGCTGTCGGTCCCGCCTACGGGCTGACCGTGTCCACCACGGCTGTCGCCGATGAGGTGCTGCTCGCCTGGAGCCAGCGGCCCGCCAAGGGCCAAGGTGCCCAGGTCTCCTACGACGTCACCGCGACCCCGATCGCGACGATCGGCCGCGCGAGCGACGCCCCTGCGATCTCCGGCACGACGACCACCCTGGTCACCACGATGGCGCTGGACCCAGCGGTGAGGTACGTCCTGTCGGTCACCCCCCGCAACAGTGCCAGCACCGGGCAGGCCAGCGTCGCGACGATGACCCGCACTCTGGCCGAGTTGGGCGCCGCATCCTCGGTACCCATCACTCCCGCCCCTGCCCCGGCACCGGCTCCCGAACCTGAGGCGCCCGTAGCGCCCGCCCCGGCGCCGGCTCCCGCACCAGCCCCTTCCCCAGCGCCAGCCCCGGGGCCGGCCACGAAGACGATCTACGTCTGCCCAGCAGGGTTCCCGGAGAACAGCGCCGGGGTGTGCGAGAAGACCGCGCCGTACACGTACACCACCACCGCCTACACCTACCACCCGGAGAACATCTACGGGTACGGGCAGGTCGACTGGGCCTACGCCTGGGGGCACTGCACCGGCACCGGGACGTCGGGGAACTGGCCGAACGGCGACCCCTACTGCCGCAACGCGGTGTACGGGAACAACGCCGTCATCGGAACCCAGAACGTCAAGGACGCCACCCCGGCCGGAGCGACCGACACCGGCAGCGCCTGGACGAAGAAGGACCCCATCCCCTCGGGCTGGGCCGACAACGGGACCGCGTGGGTGCAGACCACCGCGAAGGTCGCCACCGTCGTCCCCGCGTAAGGCCGGATGTGAGGTCTGGGTGTCAGACCCGGACCCCACTGTTTACATTGTTTAGATATTTTGTAGGTAAATTTCGGCCCGCGTACACCGGAGGGACTCGATGCCGATCTTCATCATCATCGCGAGCGTCTTCGCGGTCGTCTGCACCGCCGGGCTCGCGCTGCCCGTGATCGTCCTGATCGTGGTGGCGTTCGCGTGCCGACGCCCACCCGTACGTCACGACCCCCTGGCCATCGCGTGCCTGCCGGGCCGGCGAGGCACCCCCGTTGAGGTGGAGGTGCCGTGACCGACGACGAGCGCACCTACCTCACCAAACTCGAGGCGGCTCGATTCAATGACATCGTCGGGCGTGAGTGGCCGACGTCCCAACGTGACGCCTCCAGCCATCTGGATCGGTCTACCGCGCCGCTGCCCGTCACGATGTCTCGGGGACACGAGCGCATGACTGTGTTCCGGCCACAACGGCCCTCGCCGATGATCGCCGGCACCGGCCTCGTGATGCTGGCGGCGAGTCTCATTGCCACTGCCCACTTTGGATTGCCGACGGTGAACGACATCGTGGACCAAGGACTCTCCGCTTCTTTGAGGGCCAATGCCGCGCAGGCCCTTGCCGCCAGTGCCGCCCGTGCCGCTTTCGGCATCGTCGCCTCACTCGCCGTGTGTGCCGCGTGGATGGTCTGGTGGGCGCGCTATCGCCTGCGCCGATCGGCCTGGCGAACGGTGCTCAATGGGAACGTGCATCCCATCGAGCGCCAGGTCTGCCCACCGAACATCGCCACGGCCCTGTCATGGGCGGGGATTCTCGTTGCGGCCACCATCCTCGCTGGATGGTGGCTCCCGAACCAGCTCGACCTGCTCGCCAAGAGTCGGTCCACGGCCGTCGTGAATCACCTCAGCGAGCAGCTGACTTGGGCGGGGATCGTGTGGTGTGCCATCACCGTAGCGTGCATGGCCGGACTCGCCGTTTGGGCGTGTCGAGAGGGTCGTCACCAGATTCGGGTGGAGGCGAATCGAGACTACTCAAGCGTGTGAACTTGCTTCGGAGTTACGCCGTCGTCCACACGAACCCCGACTATCGAGGCGGCGTCGTCCCTGTAGGTCGGACTTCTGGGGGATTGCATGTGGTCCCGGTGGGCGACTCGCCGCTGTCAGGTCCTCGGGCCCGCCAACGACTTCCTGAGAATCGAAGGCAGACCACTGTTGCCCCCGTGCATTGCGCCGATTGAGGTCGGCATCTTGCGGTCAGGTCCCATCGACGGCCAGATAACGGGATGATCCGCCTCATCGGACAGCAGCCCGAGGAACACGCACAACGTGTGAGCGTTGCCTTCGCGGAAAGGATCTACCGACGCTAGGCGGCGACTGGCCCAATGACCGCGCCCACCGTCGCAAGGAACACCTCACCCACCCGTGTCCTCCCCAGGGTCCCGGGAATCGTTCTCCAGCAGCCACAGCTGCCGGACGGGATCTTCGTAGCGTGCTTTGGGCGGTGTCCTGGCTCCGTCGGGCACGGGGAGGATGCCCGCCCCTCCCAAGTCCGTGACGGTGAGCCGCGGCCCGGCCATGACCCGTTCCAGCAGCTCGGCCTGGGTTGCTTCGAGGTCGGTGACCAGGGTCAGGACGTGGAGCAGGTCGAGTAGGTCGGTGGTGTACTCGCTCGGCCAGGTGTCGGGTCGCACGTCGGCGAGTGGGGTCTGGGACTTTCCCGGCTTCGGCCGTGTCGCTCTCCGGTAGCTGAACCACTTGGCGATGACGTTCATGCCGCACACCTCGTACGCGGAGACACGCGGTTCCACGGGACCGATGACGCCGTCGCCCACGCGGAGTTCGAGGGTCTCGGGGTCGAAGGCGAGCTCGTCTGCAATCGGGCTGGAGGGGATCGCAGTGCGGACCAAGGGCCGGCGCCTCGGGTCGAGAACCTGTGGCGGCCCGATCGGCCTGTCCGCGGCGGCGTCGACGAAGCGTTCTCCACGGCTGTGTAGCCACAGAACCCGACGGCCGAGCTCGACCACGTCGGCCCAGGTGACAGGGTCGGTGGTGAGCGGGACGCGGACCCCAGGCACGCGCAGGTCTTCGATGAAGCGGTCGGTGAAGGCCGGCTGCGCGGTGATGGCTGCGATGAACGCCAAGAGGTCGGCAGCGTCGACGGGCAGGCCGAGGCGGGTGGACAGCAGTTCGAGCAGGCCGGGGGCGACGTTGGGCCTGCTGGTGTCGGCGCTTGCGTAGAGCGGCAGTACTCGGCCGCCTCCGTTGCCCTTGTAGTGGTCCCAGTCGGGCGGGTCGCCGGCGAAGGTGAGGGCCGGCCCGCCTGGCTTGAGGTGCTGGGAGTGCTGCTCGGTCACATAGGTCTGATGGTCGCCTCGCACGCGCCACATGGATGGGCTGGGGCCGTGAATGAGCCGGTCGTCGGGGATGAGCCACTGGCGGTCGAACGAGCGGTATGCGATTGGCACGGGTGGTGGGCACGGCCCGAACTCCTCGGAGAACGGGATGGACGCGTGCGGGAACCCGGCCAGCCCCGGCTTCTTCTTGTCCAGGTTGGCATCCCTGCTCCACCCGAACAGCGCGGCCTTCTCGTCGGCCGGGGCGTTGACGACCGTGTTCCAGCGTTCGATGAGGGTGCTGGGCAGTGGCGCGTAGACCCAGGTGCGACTGGGCAGGATGCCGGGGCACTGCCAGGGCATGAGGTCGCCGAGCAGTGGGCTGGCTTCCCATTCGTCGGCACCCAGGGGCATGAGTGGGGCCGTCCAGTCGCTGGCGCAGTCCTCCCATTCCCCGTCGTCGATGTCGGCTCGCTTGAGCTGGTCGAACTTGTCGGGCCGACGCCCGGTGACGGTGCGGTAGTGGATCCGGGCCGGCGTGGACGGGTCGCTGTCCATCGTCCGGACAAACAGTCCGATGGCGATGGGCTGCTGAACCTTGGGGAAGATGCGCGTGGCCACATCGGGCTGGTGCCCCTCGGGAGTCGCGTCGATGACCCAGCCTTCGGAGCAGTGCACCCGCAGGTAGCGCCGCATCCCCGCGAAGCCGGGGCCCTTGAGGTAGCCCGACGTTGTGATGAAGCAGACGATGCCCTCCGCCGCCTCGACTGCGTCAAACACCTTCCAGGTGGCCAGCCGCCAGAAGTACACGTACTGGTTGGCGAGCTTGTCCTCGAACCTGCCGTTGCCGGGCTCGCGGAAGGCGTCGATGAGCGGCTCGCTCCATTCGGTGTTCGGTGCGCCGTGCTCGATGAAGCCACCGTGGCCCCTGGCGAGTTCGCGATAGGGCGGGTTGCCGATGACGACCATGACGGGGGTCTCGGCCTTGACCTCGTTGGCGAGGCGACGCGACCGCGCGATGGGTTCCAAGGTCGCAGCGAGGCGCGAGACCTCAGCGAACGGGTCGTCGAGGCTGTCGGCGACGTAAAGCCGCAGGCCGCCCTTGGGCTCGTCGGCGCCGTGACGTTTAAGCAGCTCGGCGACGCGCATCTCGGAAACCGCATACGGCCCGGCCTGCTTCTCGATGCCGATGACGCGCTCGGCGGCCTGTGACAGTCTCGCGGGCACGGCGCCCGGGCCCTGCTGATACTGGATGACGGCAGCGATGAGCTCGAGGACTTCGACGGGGTACTGGCCTGTGCCTGCTGCGGGGTCAAGGACGGTGACTTGCGGGGACGCGAAGCCGTCCTTCGCGCCGAGGCGGCGGCGCAGCACCTGGTCGGTCAGCCCGGCCATCGCGGCCACGACGGGGGCCGGCGTGTAGTAGGAGCCGGACTGCTTGCGCAGCTCGTTGTCGTACGTCTCGAGGAACGACTCGTACAGCGTCGCGTAGGCGCGGGTCTCGTGCTTGGGGAACGTGGTGAAGTCCACGACGGAGATGACGCGCACGAGGGTGTCGAGGGTGACCGTGAGGGCGCCGATCGTCTCGTCGGTCAGGACGCCGAGGGCCTTGCCCATCAGGGAGTGCTGACGGCCGAGCGCGGCGGCGATGGAGGCGATGGACTTGCCGGTGAAATCGATGCCGTCGGAGCGGGCGAGGAGCAGGGCGAAGGTGACGGCCTGGGCGTACTCGTCCGCGAACTCGGCGTCAGTCGCGTCGGGGAACAGCAGTTCACGCCAGTCGGATGCCAGGTGGGTGAACGGACCGTCACCCTTCTCCCGCGACAGGGTGTCGGCGACTTCGTCGCGAAGCAGCCGGGTCAGGGGCGCGACGGTTGCGACCAGCTGGGTCACGTTGCGCGGGGCGATGGGCTCCCAGTGAAGGAAGTCGTACAGCAGCCGGGCGAGGCCGTCGCCGGGGTCGGTGAGCTTCGCGCCGGCGACGCGGATGTCACCGTCGAGGCGGACGACGTCTCCGACGCGTTCGCCGGTCCGGTACAGGCCCCAGGACTCGCCATCGGTGTAGATGACATTCGGCAGGGCGGCGAGCTTGGTCCACTGCTTGCCGTCGTGCGTGCTGATCTTGAACCGGGTCGGGTCGGCGCCCTTGCCGGGCGCCTTGACCTCGACATACCCGCTGATGGCGCCGTTCACCTGACAGGCGTAGTCGGGCCGGACCTTCAGGTCGGACAGCGACGCCTCGCCCATCATCGTGAACCTCACGCCGACGACCTCGGCGACCGAGGCGAGCAGCACCTCGAGGGGGCCGCGCATCTGGTCCTCGGGCTCACCAACGGGTGAGGACAGCCGCGGCTTGACGGTCGCACCGAAGGCGGAGACGGCGTGGGAAACGGCGACGACGAGGTTGCTAGGCAGGACGCCCGTCGCCTCGCTCATCTCACCCCCGTGTGCTCCGATCGACTTGGTCGCCCCATTGTGGCCGACTCCCAGCCTGCGGAGCCGTTCATCCCCAGAACGGCCCGTCATCCGGCTGAACGACGAGCAGCATCTGGCGATGTGGCATGCGTCGAGCGCGGGCGGCTCCTGCGGCCAGTCAGCGGTCAATCGCCGCCGTCATAATTCCCAGGAGTGGGTCCCGGATGGCGGCCGCGACGACCGCAGGCGGTGGTGAGGCCCAACCCCGGTCGGTCGGAGGGGGTTGGCAATTCCCAGAATGTGGGGGCCTCAAGTCGATGGCCGCGTGAAGAACTGCGAAGGTTTCGTCGACACTCGAATCCCTTGACCACGCATCCACCAGCGGTCGCTCGCCGCCTGTCGCCGATCCCAAATTCGACTCTGCCAAACGACCCGAGACTTCCCACGGCACATGCCCTAGGGGGCTCGACTACTCGACACCTGAATGACGGAACAGCAACGGCGCCGAGGGTACACACGTCCACAGCGGGTTCTCACCCGATGAGAGGTCCCAGGGTACCCACCGGGGCAGATCTGGGGCATTTCGTCGCGCCCAGATGAGGCGTCCCCTCGAAGGGCGGCAGCGACCGCGCGCCGCGTGGTCGCGTCCCTGGCCGCGCTGCTCGCGTTCGCCGTCGACCACCACTACCTCGAGGTCAACCCCGCCCGTGTCCAGCTCGCGCTGCGCCGCGGCCCACCCCGACGTCACGTGACCCTCGCGCCCGCCGACCTCATCGCGGTGTGGCGTAGGCAGCGCAACCACTCTCGCCTCGCGGACGTCACGCTGTTCCTCGGTTTGACGGGGCTGCGGTGGGGAGAGCTCATCGCCCTGCGACCCTGCGACATCGTCCAAGCCGTCCGCGCCGGGCCGGTGCTGACCATCACCCGCAGCATCGTGCGCGCTGGCGGCGAGGGCACACCACTGGTGAAGGCGACGAAAGCCAACTGCGACCGCCTGGTCCCGCTATCCCGCGTCGCCCTGCAGATCGCCGACCAGTGGGCTGACGGCACAGACCGCGAGGACCTCCTGGTCACCGGGAGTGACGGCGGGCCCCTGAAACCGTCCTACTTCCGCGGCCAGGTCCACTGGACCCAGACCGTCCCCGCAGGGCTGCGGATCCAGGACATGCGCCACAGCGCCGCGACCAACCTATTGCAGAGTGGTGCCGACATCCTCGGCGTCCAGGGCATCCTGGGGCACTCCACCCGCACCACGACGCTGAGGTTCTACGGGCACGTCACCGGTGCCGAGCACCTCCGCGCCGCCATGGACCACTACGAGGAGCCCCTGGCGGCAGGGCTCCACCCCTCCGGGGGCGCCTCGGGGGCGACCTGGCCACCAGGCGAAGCCGTTGCATTCATCGGCGAGATGGGGAATCCTCAGCAATAGCAACGGATTTCCCGTGGAGCCGCCTCGGGGACTTGAACCCCGGGCCCACGCATTACGAGTTGACGACGACTCCCCAAGCAATCGCCTCCCGTGAGGGATCTGAGGCCGCTGGTGACCGCTTGAGACCGGGTTAAGACCGACTGTTCCGGTTTAGTTTCCGCGCTCTTCCAGCCGTCCGCCCGCGGTTCGTCGACGCCTCTTTCAACGAGCGTAGCAGCGCCCGCGTAGGCACCGATCGATGCACCAGTCGATCCAGAGGCGGTCGATGTCCTTCGGCGGTTGACGGTTCCGACGTGAAGTGCAACGGTCGCGCACTCCTCGGCCAAGTGTCGATGGGTCAGATACCCGCTCGCGCGAATCACCGCCTCAGTCATACGTGTAGAAACCGCGTCCACTCTTGCGACCGAGAAGTCCCGCTTCGACCATCCGCGCGAGCAACGGCGGCGGCGAGTAGAGGGGCTCCTTGAATTCCCGATAAAGCGAGTCAGCGACTGCCTTCGTCGTGTCCAAGCCGATCAGATCAGCGAGCGCAAGAGGGCCTTGCGGGTGTGCACACCCCCGAACCATGCCTTCGTCGATATCGGCTGCTGTAGCAAATCCCGACTCCATCATGCGGATCGCTGAAAGAATGTATGGAACTAGTAGTGCGTTCACCACGAAGCCGGCGCGATCCTGGGATCGTATTGCGTGCTTGCCTAAGCGGGTCTGAACAAATTCCCGCGCGCGGCCAAGAACGTCGTCGTCCGTGAAGAGACTTGGGACGAGTTCAACGAGTGAAAGTACCGGGACGGGATTGAAGA
Organism: Actinomycetota bacterium; assembly: GCA_030645615.1. Classification (GTDB taxonomy): domain Bacteria; phylum Actinomycetota; class Actinomycetes; order S36-B12; family S36-B12; genus UBA10649. The sequence continues at coordinate 89,671 of JAUSNB010000039.1, forward strand.
AATGAATTCCAAGCACATGGGACGGTCGATTCGTAGCGGCCGCCAATTTCATAATGGGGATTGATGACGTGTTCGAGGCAAGGATTGCCTTCGGCGACGCCACGATCCTGTCTAGTGCCTGGAAGACGACGACTTTCGCGGCTTCATCTTCGGCGATCGCCTCAACGACAATGTCTCGGTCGGCCATGGCGTCAAGTTGGTCGACGATCTGGATACGCGCAAGGATCTCTTCTCCGCTCGGGATGAGGCCCTTTTGCTCAGCTCGGCGCAACGACGCCTCCAAGCGTCGACGACCGGTCACACCTGATGCGGCGGTCGACTCGACGACGACTACGTTCAGACCAGCTCGCGCGCACACCTCCGAGATTCCGGCGCCCATCTGGCCACAGCCAATTACCCCGATGGTCGGCCCTGTCGCAGCATCAATAGTCTCGCTCACATCGCTCCATTCATTTTGGGGGTGGCACTATCCGTCGGTCATGTTCGTGCCTTGTATTCCTCGAGGAGTCGTCGGGCGATGATCATGCGTTGGATGTCGGCGGTGCCTTCGCCGATGAGGAGCATGGGGGCTTCGCGGTAGAGGCGTTCGATCTCGTACTCCTTGGAGTAGCCGTATCCGCCGTGGATGCGGAAGGAGTCCTCGACCACTTCCTTGCAATACTCCGAGGCGAGGTATTTGGCCATCCCGGCTTCGAGGTCGTTGCGTTCGCCGGAGTCCTTCTTGCGGGCGGCCATGATCATCATCTGGTGCGCGGCCTCGACCTTGACGGCCATGTCCGCGAGCCGGAACGAGACGGCCTGGTGCTCGATGATGGGCTTGCCGAACGTGACCCGTTGCTGGGCGTACTCCACACCGAGCTCGAACGCCCGGATGCTCAGGCCGCACGCGCGGGCGGCGACGTTGACGCGGCCGACCTCGACGCCGTCCATCATCTGGTAGAAGCCCCGACCAGGCTCACCGCCGAGGATGTCGCCCGAGGTCAGCCGGAATCCGTCCATCACCAGTTCGGTGGTGTCCACACCCTTGTAGCCCATCTTGTCGATCTTCCCCGGGATCATGAGTCCGGGCAGCACCTGACCGAAGCCGGCCGGCTTCTCGATCAGGAACGTGGTCATCGTCTTGTAGACACTCGCGTCCGCGTCGACCTCGCCGGGGGTCAGCACGAGGACCGCGACCAGCGTCGACGATCCGCCGTTCGTCAGCCACATCTTCGCCCCGTTCAGCACGAAGTCACTGCTATCACCGCCACGGACGGCCTTGCTGGTGATCGCCGCGACATCTGACCCGCAGCCCGGCTCCGACATGCTGAACGCGCCACGGACCTCGCCGGTCGCCATCCGCGGCAGGTACTGCGCCTTCTGCTCCTCGGTGCCGTGCTGCATCAGCATCCACGCCACAATGAAGTGCGTGTTGATCACCCCCGAGACACTCATCCAGCCCCGGGCGATCTCCTCCACCACCAACGCATACGTCAGCAGCGATTCCCCCAAACCCCCGAACTCCTCAGGGATCATCAACCCGAAGACGCCCAGCTCCTTCAACCCATCGACGATCGCCTGGGGATACTCATCCGCATGCTCCAACTCGGTCGCCACCGGAATGATCTCGTTTTCCACGAACTCGTGGACGGCCGCCAGAATGTCCCGCTGATCCGCCGTGAGCCCCTCCGTCTGCGCAAGGCGCGTCATCTCACGCCTCCGGAGCCACGAAGGTCTGGGTGCGTGCCATGCCGGCGGCGCGACCCTTGGCGGAGATGACCAGTGCCATCTTCCGCGACGCCTCGTCGATCATCTCGTCGCCGAGCATGACGGCGCCCTTCGCGCCACCGGCTGCGGACGTGTAGTAGTCGTACGCGTCGAGGATGAGCTCGGCGTGGTCGTAGTCGTCCTGCCGGGGACTGAAAACCTCGTTCGCGACGTCGACCTGACCCGGATGCAGGACCCACTTGCCGTCGAACCCCAACGCCGCACTGCGTCCCGCCACCCGGGCGTATCCCTCGAGGTCCTTGATCGCCAGATACGGGCCGTCGATCGCCTGCTTGTCGAACGCGCGAGCGGCCATGAGGATCCGCATGAGGATGTAGTGATACGCATCGCCCACGTCATACCCGGGCGGCTGCTCCCCCACCACGAGGGACTTCATGTTGATGGACGCCATGAAATCTGCAGGTCCGAAGATCAGTGTCTCGACCCGCGGGCTGGCCTGGGCGATCGCGTCAATGTTGATCAGACCCAGCGCGTTCTCGATCTGCGCCTCGATCCCGATCCGACCCACCTCGAACCCATTGCTCTTCTCCACCTGCGTCAGCAGCAGATCCAGCGCAACGACCTGATCGGCGGTCTGCACCTTCGGCAGCATGATGCAGTCCAGGTTCGGACCCGCGCCGCCAACCACCTCGATGACATCGGAATACGTCCACGCCGTCGTCCAGTCGTTCACCCGCACCGAGCGGACCTTGCCCTCGTAGCCACCCTCATTCAGTGCGGCCACGATGTTCTTACGGGCCTCCGGCTTCGCGATCGGTGCGACCGCGTCCTCGATGTCCATGAACACCTGATCAGCCGCCAGACCCCTGGCCTTGTCCAACATCTTCGGACTCGAACCCGGCACCGCCAGATTCGACCGGCGAGAACGCAACTGCTCAGACATGCACGACTCCTGTTCGTGGGCGGTGGTGGGCAGCATCAAGCAGGCGAAAGGTGCCTGCTCCTTCGGATCACCGCAAGGACCTCGGTCATGACGGCGATGAGGTCGTAGTCCTTGGCCGTGAACACTGCATCGATACCCGCGTCGGCAAGCAATCGCGCGTCCTGCTCGGGAACAATTCCGCCAAGCAGCACCGGGACGTTGATCAGGCCGGCTTCGCGCAGCGCATTTACGATCCGGGGGAACGATCTGCAGGTGCGACCCGGACAGGATCGACAGCCCAATGCAGTCGACGTCCTCCTGGACTGCCGCGGAGACGATCTCCTGCGGTGTCAGTCGGATGCCTTGGTAGATGACCTCGAATCCCGCGTCACGAGCGGCCACAACTACTTGTTCGGCGCCGTTCGAGTGCCCGTCAAGTCCCGGCTTGGCGACAAGCAGTCGAGGAGGATGCCCAATCTCCTCCTCAGCCGCGGAAACCGAGGCGCGGAGTGCCGTGAGCCCACGTCGGTCACCCGAACCTGCAGTTCCGGTGACACCGGTCGGTGCTCGAAAGTCCCCGAAGCACTCACGCAGCGTTTCCGACCATTCCCCGGTCGTAACTCCGGCACGTGCACATTCCAGCGAGGCATCCATGAGATTCGTGTCGCGGTGCGCATCCACGCGCAGACAGGCGAGTGCCGCTCCGACGGCCTGCGGGTCACGCTGCGCGCGCCATGCGTGGAGAGCAGCGATTGCGCGCTCCTCGACCGCGGGCTCGACTCTGAGGATCGCCGTGTCGAGGTTGGACGTCAAAGGACTGGGCTCCGTCGTTGTGAACTGATTCACCCCGACGACGACCTCGTCGCCCGACTCGATCCGGCGGCGCCGATCAGTGTGCGATGTGACGAGTTCGCCCTTGAGGTAGCCGGACTCGACGGCCGCGACAGTGCCACCCAATGCCTCGATCAGCGCCATCTCGTCGCTCGCTTGCGAGACAAGGCGGTCCACTGTCGCCTCGATCACGTGCGACCCATCGAAGATGTCCTCATAGTCGAGCAGGTCCGACTCCAGCGCTAGCACCTGCTGCATGCGCAGGCTCGACTGCTGGTCCCACGGCCTGGGTAGCCCCAATGCTTCGTTCCATGCCGGTAGTTGGACGGCGCGGGCGCGGGACGACTTGGACAGCGTGACACCGAGCATCTCCAGAACTATGCGCTGCACGTTGTTCTCCGGCTGTGCTTCTGTGAGCCCGAGCGAGTTGACTTGCACCCCGTATCGGAAGCGGCGGGCCTTCTCGTCAGTAGCGCCGTAGCGGTCGCGCGTGATCTCGTTCCGCATCCGAGCGAACGCCCGCATCTTGCAGACCTCGCCGACGAAACGGATGCCCGCGTTGACGAAGAACGAAATTCGGACGACGACATCGGCGATCTGTTCACGGGGCACGTGGCCGGAGTCGCGCACCGCGTCGAGTACCGCGATCGCCGTCGACAACGCGAATGCGACCTCCTGCACGGGCGTCGCACCGGCCTCTTGTAAGTGATAGGAGCAAATGTTGATCGGATTCCATCGAGGCGTGTTCGAGACACTCCAGGCAATCGTGTCGGTCGCCACTCGCATGGACGGTCCGGGAGGGAACGCGTAGGTGCCGCGCGAGAGATATTCCTTGATGATGTCGTTTTGCGTCGTCCCTGCCAGCATGGCTCGGTCGACGCCTCGCTCGTCAGCAACGGTTACGTACAACGCGAGGAGCCACATCGCTGTCGCGTTGATCGTCATCGATGTATTCATGCGGTCAAGGGGGATCCCGTCGAGGAGAGCCCGCATGTCTTGGACACACGTCACGGGCACTCCGACTTTCCCGACCTCGCCGACAGCAAGGGGGTGATCAGGGTCGTAGCCCGTCTGCGTCGGGAGATCGAAGGCGATCGACAGACCCGTCTGTCCCTTCTCGATCTTCCGTCGATACAGGGCATTCGACTCACGCGCGGACGAATGCCCCGCATAGGTCCGCATGACCCACGGCTTGTCTCGCATCAGCGATGCCGGAATCGGTTGATCTGGATGATGTGCTGGTTTCGGAGGTCGGGTTGGGTGATGCCGAGTCCGGGTTCGGGGGCGAGGGCGAGGACAGCGACTTTGCCCTGGTGGGCGTTCCGGTGGACCTGGTAGGCGGCTTCGCCGGCGTCATCGAGGGGGAAGGTTTGGGAGACGGTGGGGTGGATCATGCCGCGGGCGATGAGCCGGTTGGCCTCGTAGGCCTCGCGGTAGTTCGCGAAGTGGCTGCCGATGATCCGCTTGAGGCTCATCCACAGGTACCGGTTGTCGTACTCGTGCATGTAGCCGCTGGTGGAGGCGCAGGTGACGATGGTGCCGCCCTTGCGGGTGACGTAGACCGACGCGCCGAAGGTCTCGCGGCCCGGGTGCTCGAAGACGATGTCGGGGTCGTCGCCGCCGGTGAGCTGGCGGATCTTCTTCCCCAGCCGCTGCCATTCGCGGGGGTCCTGGGTGTGCTCGTCGGACCAGAACTGGTAGCCCTCGGCGGAGCGGTCGATGATGTGCTCGGCGCCCATCGCCCGACACAGGTCGGCCTTCTGCGGTGAGCTCACGACGCACACCGGGATCGCGCCTCCGTTGACCGCGTACTGCGTCGCATACGAGCCCAGGCCGCCGGACGCGCCCCAGATCAGCACGACGTCGCCCTGCTTCATGTCGGCGCCGTTGCGGGAGACCAGTTGCCGGTAGGCGGTGGAGTTCACCAGGCCAGGGGCGGCGGCCTCCTCCCAGGTCAGGTGCTCGGGTTTGGGCATCAACTGGTTCGCCTTGACGATGGCCAGCTCGGCCAGGCCACCGAAGTTGGTCTCGAAGCCCCAGATCCGCTGCTCGGGATCGAGCATCGTGTCGTTGTGCCCGAACGGGGACTCCAGATCCACGCTCAGGCAGTGCGCCACCACCCGATCACCGGGCTGCCACACACTGACCCCAGGTCCGGTGCGGAGCACCACCCCGGACGCATCCGAGCCGATCACGTGATAGGGCAGATCATGACGCCGGGCATCGGGGGTGCTCCTGGCATACCGATCCAGGAACCCGAACGTGGACACCGGCTCGAAGATGCTCGACCACACCGTGTTGTAGTTGATGCTCGACGCCATCACCGCGATCAACGCCTCGCCAGCAGCCAACTGCGGCGTCGGCACCTCCTCCACATGGATCGACCGACGCGGATCCTTCTGGTGCGAGGCCAACCCATCGAACATGGTCTGCTCATCCCGGTGGATCGTCACCGCCCGATACGTATCAGGAACGTCAAGCGCCGCAAAGGTCTCCGCCGAAGCACCCGCAAGAATGGCATCCAGTAACGCCTGCACACTTCCCCCTTCAGAAGGGTAATCCGAGGGACTCGACCTCAGCTAATAAACCCAGCGTCGATGAATGTAGGTCCGAGTTCGTTCCACCTACCGAAAACCGGACGAGTCGCGGCCACCCGAATTCGATTGGCGGCATACACCAAGATGACTTCGGAGCACGAAGCAGACGATGTGCCGGTATACGACCGACGTCGCAGGTGCGCCCTGGGCATCGTTGATCGCCGACGCATCCGTAGCACAATCACTCGTCGTCTTCGCTGTCCCATTGGCGAAGCGGTTGCTGCGAACACCACTGGGTCGCGGATAACTCGAGCAGCGACCAAGCATGTGCCCATGCAACCGCCCATCCGGCTCTAAGGGCTGAACCACGCCCGCGTCTTCTTGCGCTCATTGGACTGTGCATACTATGGTCTGACCATAGCATTGTCGGCCCACTGCGAAGGAATCTCCATGAGTCAAACGGTCAGCAATCGGGAAATCCCCATCCGCGTGATGCTGGCAAAAATCGGGCTGGACGGACATGACCGAGGGGTGAAAGTCGTCGCCAGAACGCTCAGGGATGCAGGTATGGAGGTCATTTACACAGGGTTGCATCGCAGTCCTGACCAGGTCGTCGCAGCGGCCGTCCAAGAGGACGTTGACGTGCTCGGCGTGAGTCTGCTCTCGGGCGCGCACATGTCGATCTTTCGACGCATCTTCGATCTCTTAGACGCTCTGCCCGAGCCTCACAGATTCACTCTTCTGGCGGGTGGCGTGATGCCTGATGAGGACGTGGAGGAGTTGCATCGTCTGGGTGTCGCTGCAGTGCTAGGGCAAGACACGCCGCCAGAGTCGATCGTCGAGACGGTGCTCCGCATGGTTCCAGTGAGATCACGATAATGGCATCGCTCGTCTCGGAGTCCAAAGCCCTTGAGGATTGGACTTGGCCACCCAAATACGACGACGGGTACCGGCCGGTTGATGACCAGGTGCACTGGTTCCCGGTTCGCGAAACTATGGATGCTGACGAACGCGATGAGCTCTTGTTGAGACGCGTACAGCAGGTTATGTCTTACGCCTGGGATCGATCGGAATTCTATAAGAGCAAGTGGCGCGACGCCGGACTCGAACCCCAGGACATCACCAGTTGGGAGGCGTTCGAGCAAGTTCCCGTAGTTCGAAAAGAAGAGTTACGCGCTGATCAGGCAATGAACGAGCCATTTGGCAGTTATCTATGCGTGGCGCCATCCGAGGTAAAACATATCAATGGGACGTCGGGGACGACCGGCCGGCCGACCACTTTTGGAGTGAACAGGCGAGACTGGAACTCCATCGCCAACGCGCACGCACGCGTGATGTGGGGCATGGGAATTCGGCCGCAAGACACGGTAATCATCGGCTCCCCACTCGCCCTCTACTGGGGGTCGTGGGGCGCATATCTCGGCGCGGAGCGCTTGGGCGCCACAGTGTTTCCCTTCGGTGCCGGTGTCGCAGGTCAAACACTCAGAACCGTCCGGTGGATGCAGCAGATGAAGGTCGATGTCTTCTACGGGACGCCGTCGTATGCACTACGTCTGGCCGAGGTCGCCACGGAGGCTGGAATCGACCCACGGGACCTCGGACTACGCCTGTTATTCTTCTCAGGCGAGCCGGGGGCGAGTATCCCGTCGATCCGCACGAGGATCAGTTCTGCGTTCGGTGCTGCGGTCTACGACTCAGGAAGCATGGCCGAGGTCAGCCCTTGGATGCATCTCGGATCGTCAGCCGACGCTCCGGGCCTGATGTGCTGGCAGGATCTCGTGTACACCGAGGTCTGCGATCCACAAACGCTGCGCCGGGTGCCGTACGGATCACAAGGCACACCCATATATACGACGATGGAACGCACGTCGCAGCCGATGATCCGATTGCTCTCGAACGACCTCACAGATTGGGAGGCCCCATCGGCCGAACGTGGTCGCACGTACCCGTTCTTGCCTCGTGGCATCTACGGGCGCATCGACGACATGTTCGTTGTGCGAGGCGAGAACATCTACCCCAGCGCGATTGACGACGTCGTCATGGGCGATCAGGCCTACGGCGGTGAACATCGGATCGTGATAAGCCGGGACCAAACAATGGATGTTCTCGTGGTCGAGGTCGAGCACGAGAACATCGCGGACACAGGTTCCTCTGTCGACACATGGTGTGCCGATCTTTCCGAACGGCTGCGTACCGTCCTAGGAGTCGGTGCCCAAGTCGTTCCGAAGCCGAAGGGCACGTTCGAGCGTACTGAATTCAAGGCGAGGCGTGTTATCGACGGCCGAGAGCTGTGGACCGCAGGCGATTTGACGATGCCGAAGGTCTCACCTTGAACCGGCCGATGTCCCTTGCGCCGTCCGCGTACATGGCGGACGACTCAGACATAGTTGCACGCGTGCTCGACGGCGAACACGGCGCGATTGCCCGTATGCTGACACAGGTCGAGCGCAGGACTCCAGCCGTCAACGATCTCTTGGCGGCACTCCATCACGCGACTGGCCGTGCCCATGTCGTCGGGGTCACCGGCCCGGCAGGCAGCGGAAAGAGCACGTTGGTTGCTGGGCTGGCCGCCGCCTACCGACGGACGGGGCGCAGCCTGGGAATCCTCGCGGTTGATCCTTCGAGCGTGATCACGGGCGGCGCGATCCTGGGAGATCGGATTCGAATGTCCGATCTCGGGAGTGACCCCGACGTGTTCATCCGTTCGATGGCCACGCGCGGGGCCCTCGGCGGTCTGTCTCGGGCCGTGCTCGATGGCGTAAGCGTCCTCGATGCAGCTGGTATGGACGTTGTGATTCTGGAGACCGTCGGCGTCGGGCAGGCCGAGGTCGACGTCATTAGCGTGGCGCAGACGATCGCTGTCGTCAGCGTCCCGGGCTTGGGGGACGAGGTCCAGGCGATCAAGGCCGGATTACTCGAAATTGCGGACATTCACGTTGTCAACAAGTCGGATCGTCCAGGTGCCGATCGGACCGTCGCCGAGATTCGAGACGTCGTGCGCCATTCCCCACATCGTGAGGGCCAGTGGAAGGTGCCGATTCAGCAGACGGTCGCGTCAAGTCATGAAGGGATCGACGACCTCATGCGAATATTCGACGACCATGCCGCGTGGCTGGCAGGGAATGGCGCACGCACCGACAGCCATCGTCGAAACGCAGCAACGCGAATTCGGTGGGCGGCCGAAGAGCTTGTACTCGGCCGCTTCCGTACCGGAGATACGGCGTTCGATGCGGCCGTGGAAACGGTCGTGTCACGGCAATCCGATCCGGTGAGCGCGGCCAGGAAGTTGATCGCCGGACCCATCGCAAACTGCTAGCGATACACGATTCCAACTACAGCAACAGAGGAGATCGTCTGCCATGACCGGGCCTAACGAACGAGATGGTCTACTGCTTCGGAGCGACGCCCTCGTGCATGCGGTGTGCAAGGAGCGAGCGGACTGGGAGTTGAACGAGCTGGCCGATTTCACGGTGCGGGCGCCGGAGTCCAAAGATGCCTACGTCACCGGTAGCGGCCTTCCCGTCAACCGTGTCTACACGCCCGAACACTTGCCGAGCAACTGGCATGAGATCGGACTTCCCGGCCGTTACCCCTACACGCGGGGGCCCTATCCGACCATGTATCGCGGCCGAAACTGGACGATGCGTCAGATCGCCGGCTTCGGTCAAGCGGAAGAAACGAACATGAGATTTCGATATCTGATTGAGCAGGGCCAGACCGGATTATCGGTCGACTTCGATATGCCCACGTTGATGGGCCTCGACAGCGACGACGCAATGAGCCTCGGGGAGGTGGGACGCGAGGGCGTCGCCATCGACACGCTTCCGGATATGGCCGCACTCTTCGACGGTATCGATCTGGAAAATATCTCAGTGTCAATGACAATCAATCCCTCAGCCTGGATCCTGCTCGCGATGTACGTGGCGGTCGCGGAAGACCGCGGATACGACCTCAACAAACTCTCCGGAACGATTCAGAACGACATTCTAAAGGAATACGTCGCTCAGAAGGAGTGGATCTTTCCTGTTAGGCCAAGCATGCGAATCGTACGTGACTGCATCATCTATTGCGCTGAACATATGGCGCGCTACAACCCAGTCAACATCAGCGGGTACCACATCAGCGAGGCCGGCGGGAGCGCACTACAGGAGGTCGCCTTCACGATGGCGATTACGCGGGCCTATGTCGAGGATGTCGTTGCGGCGGGCGTTGACGTCGACGAATTCGCATCTCGCCTGTCGTTCTTCTTCGTCAGCCAGGCGGACTTCTTCGAGGAGGCTGCCAAGTTTCGTGCGGTCCGTCGCTACTACGCGAAGATGATGAAAGAGCGCTTCGGCGCGAAGATGCCAAACTCGATGCGCCTGCGCTTCCACGCCCAAACCGCTGCGGCTACCCTCACCAAACCGCAGCCCATGAACAACATTATCCGCACGACCTTGCAGGCACTATCGGCAGTTCTCGGCGGAGCGCAGTCGCTCCATACCAACGGATTGGACGAGGCGTACACGATCCCGAGCGAGACTGCGATGAAGATCGCACTCCGGACTCAGCAGATCATCGCCGATGAAACCAACGTCACGAACGTTATTGATCCACTTGGTGGCTCGTACTATGTCGAGGCGCTAACGGACGAGATTGAACGCGGCATCGAAGACATCATGCAACACGTCGAAGAAATGGGAGGTGTTGAAGCAGCAATTGACCAGGGCTACTTCCAACGGGAGATTTCAGACACCGCTTATGACTTCGCGCGACGAAAGGCCAGTGGAGAACGACCAGTCATCGGGGTCAACAAGTACATCGACGACGGACCTGGTGAGAAGATCGAGACCCACCAGCTCGATCCAGAGTCTGAGTCGCGCCAAATCACACGACTTCAGCAGCTCCGCGCTGGTCGCGATCCGGTTAGAGCGAGCGCTGCACTCGACACACTCCTACGCGTGGCTCAGGACAAGGAGGCAAACCTCATGCCCGCCACCATTGAGGCCGTGCGGGCACATCTGTCGATGGGAGAGATCACGGGTGCGCTACGTGACGTCTTCGGCTCATACGTCGAGACTCCCGTCTTCTGATGAGACGGCGATGTCGAATTTGGTGCCTACCGAGCGCCCGTCGCGCCTCGCGACGTCGCAAGTCGCTGATTCACCCAACCCTGATGGTGGCTGAGCCGACAAGTACTAAACGGCCACCATTGTGCAATACGGGCGAGCATCCATGTTTACGGCCAACAACAACCCCGAGACGCCGGAATGTTGGTCGTGAAAGGGCCTGAACTCGCGAAATGAAGAGAGATCGCCTGGAGGCACCACCCAGCCACATACCCCGTAGAGCGGAGACCAAACATGAGAATTGCGGTCTTGGTGAAATACGTCCCCGACGCAGCCGGAGATCGACACTTCACTCCGATCTTCACAACCGAACGGGACGCCGTCCAGGGCCTGCTATGCGAACTTGACGAGTACGCAATCGAGCAGGCCCTGCAACTTGTAGAGACGGCCGGCGAGGGCCAAGTTACCGTCCTGACAATGGGTCCCGATAATGCCGCACCGGCTTTGAGCCGGGCGCTGTCGATGGGGGCCGACGACGCGGTGCACATCGTCGATGACTGCTTGGCCGGCTCGGACGCGCTGGCTACCTCTTTGGTGCTGGCTGCGGCGCTCGCCCGGATCGACGCCGATCTCATACTCACGGGCATGGCTTCGACTGATGCTGGCCTCTCGGTCATCCCTGCCATGGTTGCCGAGCGGCTCAGTCTGCCTTTACTGTCGTTCGCATCGGCGCTGCGGGTGGAAGGCAAGTACGTCACGATTCGTCGTGATGACGACGAGGCAACCGAAACTATTACGACGACCTTGCCAGCAGTGGTCTCCGTCACCGACCGAACCGGCGAGGCCCGGTATCCCTCGTTCAAAGGAATCCTCGCCGCGAAGAAGAAGCACATCGAGAGACTCTCGCTAGCCGGGCTAGGCATCGACCCGGCGCAAGTTGGTCTCTTAGGCGCAATGACAGTCATGTCGAGCGTTTCGAGGACGCCCTCCCGTGCCGCCGGGGTCAAAGTGCTCGATGAGGGTTCCGGCGGTATCCAGGCTGCCGCTTACCTTGCGGCCAACGGTTTCATCTGAACAGGAGGGGAGGTCGTGGTATGAGGGAGGTTCTAGTCCTTGCTGAACACGAACGCGGTCAGATTAGCAAGAGCACTACCGAGTTGCTGACCCTTGCCAGTCGAATGGGAATGCCTGCGGTGGTCCACCTAGGTGACCTTACGGAGTCTGCCCGATCAGTTCTCGCTGAGTACGGAGCTGGCAAGATCTACATTGTCGACCGCCCCGCCGTTCATGAGTACCGCGTGCTGCCAGCAGCTGAGGCTCTCGTCACCATTTCGGTTCAGTCTTCACCAGTTGCAATCCTGATCACTTCGTCCGCCGAGGGTAAGGAAATTGGTGGGCGGTTGGCAGTCAAACTTGGCTCAGGCATCATCATCGACGCGATCGACGTCGCTGCGGACCTGACCACGACGCAGTCGGTCTTCGCGGACTCCTTCATCGTGCGCGCAAACGTAGCGACTGGAATTCCGATAATCACGGTAAAGCGAAACTCGACGACCCCCGTGGCCGCTCCAACCACGCCCACCATCGTCAAGATCGACGTGAAAACTAGCGAGTTGGCCATGGCCGCCACGATCGTCGACCGAACGCCCCACGATCAGTCAAGTAGACCCGAGTTGAGTGATGCCACAGTCGTGGTCTCGGGTGGTCGCGGCGTTGGAAGCGCGGACAACTTCTCCCTGATCGAGGACCTCGCGGACGCGCTGGGTGGCGCTGTAGGAGCGTCGCGCGCTGTCACAGATCTGGGCTGGTATGCACGCTCCAATCAGGTAGGGCAGACCGGCAAGACCGTCTCTCCGCAGTTATACATCGCCAACGGAATTTCGGGCGCCATTCAACATCGAGCCGGGATGCAAACGTCCAAGACCATTTTGGCTGTCAATACGGATCCCGATGCACCAATCTTCGACATCGCCGACTTCGGCGTCGTTGGAGACTTGCTGCGCGTCGTGCCTCAGCTGACCGAGGAGATCGCAAGGCGGCGGAGTTGATTGCTTCCGGCAGCCGATCAAGCCAAGGTGAGTCGCAACTGGTGTAAGTTGTCCTCCTCAAACGTCTGAAGTCGACGCCGGCTTCGTCCTGCGTCACCGGCGTGGATGGTGATGTCGTTGATCTGCGTCCTCCGGTAAGCATGGATGCACCGCAGTGCTGACGCTGGGATTCTCGTTCGCCCAAAGTCTCCGGCCGTCGGCCAGTCTGTCGGCGACCCATACTCTGCAATCGTGACTGACACGCACTCAACAGCAGCATTCAGCGACCGCAGTGCGGCGCATTCGTCACTTAGTCAGTCGTCGGTTCTAACGTGTCGGGACTGTCGCAAACACCGCCCCACCATGCCGCGGGCAAGATCGCCGCATTGAACGCGTCGCGCGACGACAGCGCCGATTCGACTAGACCATGTGGCAACCCAGTCGCGTTCGTGCCGACGGAATGGGCAACTGTTGCGATTCCCGAACTTGCCCGCTGCGTATTGAATACGTCCGTGAGCTCATGCCAATGGCTCCACGTGATGATGCTCAGCACCGGCCCCAACGGGGAGCTGGCTTGCTCAGCGGCTACCGCCTGTGATCCAGGTTCCCCGAGCAAGACGACAGTTGGGCGCATCCGCCACCCCATTCGATGCTCAACATCGTCAGGGAGGCTCGATCCACCAAGCAGAACCTCGGCGCCAACAGCGACCAGCGCGTCAACTCGATCGCGCGCCCGCTGGCGTACCGGCTCGGTTGGCAGCGGCGCCGGAACTGTACGACTGAGCAGGGGAAGCAACTCGTTAAGTACTGAACCTACCTGGTCACGGTGTAGAGCGAGTAGGGGCAACCCATACGGACCACCGGCGTTGTGCACGCGAACGCCGGTGGCGATCGCGTCCGCGAGTCGGGCGGCGTCGATGTCAGTGTCCGACCCCACGATTGTGACGTTTCCTCCAGCGCTTAACGTGTAAGTCGCAACTCCTGAGCGTTCACTTCGCCTTAGAGCCTGACTGATGATTCGGTCGCCGGCGCGTACATGCAGGGAAGACAAGTCACGCCGTCTGATCAACTCGCCACCAACATCGACCCCGGTACCCTGCACAAGGTTGATGACTCCTCCAGGAAGGCCCGCGTCGGCGGCGAGGACGCAAAATGCGACCGGTGTGAGTGAACCGCGCAGTGACGGCTTCACAACCACGGTGTCACCACGAATTAGGGACGGTAGGAGGCTGGTGACCATCTCGGTGAAGGCCAGTCCCCAGGACAGAATGTGACCGGTGACGCCCCGCATGGTTTGGCGACTGCCGGCTGCGGGCGATTGCACCAGTCCCCGCGCCGCGGCGACAGTTGCAGCTAGTAACCGAGACGAGTCATCCATCGACAATCCCGACTCGACACTCTGCAAGTGCGCGAGTTCAGGCGAACACGCCATCACTCGGTCAAGGAACGCATTTAGGCGCAGCTCGCGCTCTGTCGACTTGGCCCAAGGACCAGCCAGAGCAGTCTTCCCCGCTATAACGGCCGATTCGACGTCGAATCGCGACGACAGGGGCACGACCCCGCTAATTGAGCTGTCAAGTGGGTTGCGAATCTCGAACTCAAATGGGGCCTTGGGGAATTGCCATTTCCCGGCTATGAAGTTGCGCCCGTAATGCTCGAGAGGCATCCCATGCGCTGTTGTTTCGAGTTGCACGCTCATCCGTGCATCCTCGAGTCGTGGTTGGCGTGGAGATCTCGACAAATACTGTCGTTGGGCGCGGCCATGCGCTACGCGAGGAACCGGTCGAAGTAAATCCGGTCGGCCCTTGCTGTGCCGTCCTTCACCAGGCGTACCAGTGCAGCGTCGATCATGGGTGCTGGCCCGGCCATGTAGATGTCATGAAGGGCGAGGTCGGGCCAGTCGTCAGCGAGGTGGTCTAACGCAAGTCCCGTACGGGTCCGGCCAAGCAGCGGGTGCGCCGAGTCCGGATTTGTCTCAACGACGGATACTACCCGTACACCCGCGTTGACCAGCGAGGTCAGGCGTTCCGCGAAGACGATATCCGCCATGCGCCTGGATCCTACGTACAGGTCGATGCGCCTCTCAGGCGAATGGACGGCCAATTCTTCGGCGATCGCGAGGATAGGTGCCAAGCCTGTTCCGCCAGCCAGACATAGCACGGGGCTCTCTCGTGGCGACTGCGCGTAGGCCTTGCCGTATGGTCCCTCGATAATGAGGTCTGATCCGGGAACGAAGCGCTCGAAGAGCCATTCTGTCGCTGCTCCACTCGGCTTTGCTCGTACAAGCAGTTCGAGAGATGTCACAGCCGTTTCGCCAGAGGATCGCGTCATTGAATAAGCGCGACGGACGCCATCAGGGAACTCGAGCAGCACGTACTGACCTGGCAAGTAGATAACCGGTTCTGACACGTCGAAGACGAATCGTGCGGTGTCGGCGCTCAAGCTCTCCCGCAGAGCCAGTCGACCGCGCAGCCTCGCGGGTCTCGGCTCGCTGCGTGCCGGGATCGCATCGGAGAGCGGTGCGAGTACTTCGCAATGGCCTTGGGGTAGGGATTGACACATCAGAATGCGGTTCCCCTTGCTGCGGTCTCTGGCGCTGAGTCCAGTCGCGGCGTCCCATCTGGGTCGTACCGAACCGTATGTCAGTTGCGCGCGGCAACTGCCACAACCACCGCTGGCGCAGTCGTAGGTAAGCGCCAAGCCGTGCCGAAGTCCCGCGAGCAGGATCGTCTCTTCCGGTGCGCATTCGACGAGAGTGTCAATCCCACGGAAAGAGACGGTGGCTCGAGGCGGGCTGGTCAACGCATTCATCCCGTTCCTAGCCGCAACCCGCCTGCCTCGACAATCGTCGCCCAGTCCGCGCGGACTCCAGCCGCGAGATGCGCGGACTCCTGGTCGCCGTCGACGGAGAGCAACTGGACGCCAGACTCGATCATGGCGAACCCCAGCGGCGCAAACTCATCGAGATACCCTTGAAGCACTGGGCCGTTGCTGCTATCCGACTCAAGCAGGAACGAGGTTAGTGCTGCGGTCCAACTCTGGCTACGGCGACTATCGCGCCAGAGATTGTCGAGCATCAGCGCGTCAAGATGGTCTCCGGCCGCAGCGAGTTGCCGTCCTAGCAGGTCTATAAGGAGGAGATCGGCGACCGGCTTGACAACGAGATTGGTCGCGACGAGTGCACGGTCCCAGTCGAACTCGACGAGTGCCAGTTCGACGGCGCGCCGAATGGGTTGCCAGTTCGTGTCGTTCTCCCAATGACCCCTCTCGGAAGTAGCAAAGCCGCGATCTGGATGGCTGCGATTCAGTTGAGTGGTCCGGTAAGCGTTCAACTGAACACGCCGAAGTTGGTCGGCAGTCTGGAATGCGGCGCAGTTGGCTACATAGCTACTAGATGCCAGCTGCTGAAGGTAGGCCGAAAGCATCTGAAGACCGTGCCCAAGATAGCGACTCGGAGCTAGGGCGCGGCCCAGCATGTCCAGGGCTTGCACGCTCAGCGTGCGGTCGGCGCCGTCGCGATCGAACTGCTCGAGCAGCAACTCGATGTACGTCTCCTGGTCGTCCTGCTCAGCGACGTATTTCCCGTACGTGAGCGCGGCGGGGTCTCGGAACAGATCCCAATCCGCGACTCGCAGCTTCGTGGCGTCGCGATGCTCGAGCAACCACGCGTTGCCATTGACATCCGGACCCAATTCGAGTGGGATTGCGCCGGTCGTATGATTCATGTTATGCGCGGTGATTTCATACTCAGTCGGACGCCGCCCCAAGTTGCCGAACGCGCTCCACGTCTTGAGGCTGCGGGTCCGGATCTGCGGGGTCGCTTTTTGACTACTCATTTGTATGCCCTTCAGGCTTCGGCGGAGGATTGATCGTAGAACCACACGTATTCGTCAGTCCGGGTCTTGAGCCGCCCCCTGAAGGCAGGCATCTCGATCTCAAGAGCAGCAAGTTGGTACGACTGACCTAGGCTCCGCTCGAGGCTTGCGAGCGTGAGACGGCACTCACCAACCATGTGGATGCGCACGTAATCATCACGATCGAGCACGAGGACGTCTCGGTCCGGGTTGTCGGCGTCGACGGCTTCAATTACCGCCTCGGCGAGATTGCCGGCGCGGATTACCGGGCCAACAAGATCGCCAAGTGATTCCGAGGTTGCGTCCATCTCCAAGACTGTCATTTCTGATTCTCGACTCTCTCGTCAGCTGAAGCTGCGGCGGTTGGTGAACATCAAGTCAACGTGCCTTTGCCGCGGATCGTGTTGGGATGCACGGTCGGACGCGGATGATGCCTTCCTCGATCTGATGGTCGTAGCGCGTGAGAGCATTTCCGCGCGGGTTAATGCTCGTTCCAGTGAGAGCGTCGAACTCCCAGCCGTGAGCTCGACAAGTAAGGACGCCGTCCTCAAGTTGACCTTCGACGAGCGAGAAGCTCTGGTGGGGACAGATCCCGTCGTAGGCGCGAATCGCCCCCGATACTTTGAGAATGAGAACTTCAGTGTCGTCCAAGTCAAACGACTCCATCTCGCCGTCCCACAGCGAGTCCACGTCGACGATTTCCACGAAGTCGGCGCCATCGCCGCAGTCAGGTAGCAACGGAAGCCCGCTCGCGGAAGCGAACGTCGAACCACTGCAGTGGCATCAGGTCGTGTTCGGCCACGACGGCGCCGAATACCGTCGATTCGGGGATGACCACATCGTCGAGCAGTACTTCGTATCCAGGCGGGTCGGTGGGCATCGGGACGCGATGTCCGACACTTAGCGTCGCCACCTTTTCGGCTACATCAGCCATCGTGTCATCCGTATCCACGGCGACGAGGTGCGGAATGAAGTCGCCGACAAATCGGCCAGTGATCGGAAATAGTGCCATGTGAACTCTCCCTTTCCCTCAGCCGGCTTCTGCAGTTACGTAGTCCTTCGCCCAGGCGTAGCCGTAGGCATCGTCGCCCATTACGTCGGGAGTCAGCCCCATGTACGCGAGCGCACCTCCGAGATCGGGGGGGAGAATCTCCCCTCCGATGAACCGATCGACGAAACTCCGATGGCCCGCGTAGCGCTCAGGATCCTGCTCGAAGCACCACTGTGATATTTCCGAATCGAAGCTATACAGGCGCTCCTTGTAGACGAGTTGATGGGGCTCAAGATCGTGTCGCGACATGGCGGAGCCGATTGGCAGCTGGGTCAGGTTGCACAGTGACGGAAGAGTCACAGGGAGCGTGTCTTGAATCCGATCATCGTTGACGTTCTTGATGATCTCATCCCACATGACTCCCCAGTTGTCCTCCCAGGTCGGGTACTTCTCCCGCAGCCACTCTCGTTCGTCCTTTGAGACTCCTGCGTTGGGCTTCCAGAAGAGCGTGGGGCGCCAGTACCAAGTCCCGATATGCAACGCGTGGTGCCCGTTCTCCAAGGAGTGCATGAACTGATCCCAATACCACGGCTTCTTGAGCCCATAGTCCTCAAGAATGCGTTCGTGGTGATTCACTATCCACTCAAGCATGAACTCCTTGAATGACATCTTGCGCTGATCAAGCGGCGTGTAGTAGTCCATCGCAGGTCCAGTGAGTACCTGAAACAGTCGGGTCGATCGCCAGAACGCGACGTCTAGCGATGTTTGTGCGCGCGCCGGATCTGTTTCCATCAGCACCGCCAGGGTCGGAAAGCCAACCTGTGCGTGGCGCGCCTCATCAGTCTGGATCGAGGAGAGTAGGTTCGACCAGTTGACGTCACCGGCGGCCATTGCATCCGCCGCGAGCGCAACGAACTGAATGTTCGTAAAGCCGTGTTCGACCGTAAGGCTCGCGGCGAGCGATGCTTCCACGCAGTCCGCGCTGAGCATAATGTCATCGAAGAAGTTCTTGACGGCGAGGACGCCCCATTCATTGGTATGGAAGGCCTTTTGTGCCCAGTCGAATCTCGGATCAAACTTAAGGAGGTCGTGTGAGAAGAGAAGGTCAAGTTGGGCATGGCGGGTCTCGTCGAGCATGCCGAACACACCGAGATTACGCCAACGTGGCGACGGGGCAAACCGACAGAAGCGACTCTGCATCGTGACCGCCATTTGCTCGACCATGCAGGTTGTACCCATGTGGAGGTGGGATGCTGCGACGTGTCCTGCATCTAGCTTCTCGTAGACCCCCGCGCGCATCATGGCGCTCCTCACCGCCTTGACACCGGACTCCTTCTCCCGCTGAATACGGACGTAGTCCCGGTATGACACGCGGAACGGCTCATCCCATGCCTGCCATGCGTCGGCGGATTCCGCGCCGACTCCGCTCCAGCGAGCGGGAAACGCGTCAGACGCTTCCACATACGTGAAAGTCCAGTCCAGGTCGCGCGACGTGTCATACCAGTCGTCTCGGTTCAGCAACATCGATGAATCCCTTTCCTCGTCTTAGAACTCAAGATGCTCGGCATGCATTGCGGAGCGAAGTCGGTACATTTCGTGCGCGTCCTGGAAGTTCTCGGACGCGACGACGCGACGACTCACCGTGAATGGCCGAGAGGTCTGACTTGGACCACCGGCCGACGCCTCACCCCGAAATGTCGGCTGACGCGTACGGCCGACGCACAGTTGGGTTGACGCGCAACGTAGAACCGGTCTTCCAGGCTGTCGACGCCGACTGAATACTGACCCCGTAGTGCCGATGGAAAGTGGACCCCCTCCTCAACGATTGAGGAGTGATCACCGTGGAGAACTGGGCCGAGATCCGTCGTCTGCATCGGGCGGAGGGAGTGCCGATCAAGGCGATCGCGCGGCGGTTGGGGATCTCCAGGAACGCGGTCCGGCGGGCGTTGG
>JAUSNB010000041.1 GCA_030645615.1 Actinomycetota bacterium
TCAACGACCAGCTCCTCGCCATCGCCCGGGCCAAGCGCCAGCACCCCAGAACCGACCCCATCCCCGCACTGCTCAAGCGGGCAAAACCACGTGAGGCAACGACTCAAGCCCAGCGGGCAATTTGACGTGAGGCATCTAGTAGCCTGCGTCCGAGGCGAGCAGGGCGTCGATGCGGTCTGCCCGCCACACCTGCTCGATGCCCCCGTCGGGGGTTGGCATCTCTTCGGCCCAGCCGTCGTCGTCTGTGTCGACGGTGCGCAGACCCCGATCGGCGAGGGCGTCGAGCACGGTGGACCTGCCGGTGCCGGACATCCCGGTGAGGAGCACCCGTGGCATGGATTTGGACCCTAATGGCCGTGCGGGTC
Source organism: Actinomycetota bacterium (assembly GCA_030645615.1). Classification (GTDB taxonomy): domain Bacteria; phylum Actinomycetota; class Actinomycetes; order S36-B12; family S36-B12; genus UBA10649. The sequence continues at coordinate 366 of JAUSNB010000041.1, forward strand.
AGCGGCGGAGCTCGGCAGGGGGAGTCAGTCGAGGCTTGACGACTCCTCGCGCACGACTAGAATTCTGGTCATGACAACGACCTCCTTGGCGACAGTCAAGGCCCAGCTCTCGGCTTTCGTGGAGTCCGTCCACGGCACGCACGAGCGCGTGGTGATCACGCGCAACGGCGAACCTGTCGCGGTGCTCATCTCCCCCGAGGACCTCGAATCCCTGGAGGAGACGATCGCGGTCCTGTCCGATCCCGAGGCGATGGCTGAGATCAACGAGGCAAGGGAAGCGATCGACCGTGGTGATGTGGTCGGCGTCGAAGGCGTGCGCATGCGCACGAAGGCGTGACGTACGAGATTCAACTGACACCCCCCGCCCGTCGGGCGCTCGAGCAGGGGCTGCCCGAGCAGGTGGCGGCGGCAGCGTGGGAGTTCATCACCGGTGCACTTGCCGAGAATCCGCAACGCGTGGGCAAGCCGCTTGCCGGCCAGCTGTCCGGGCTCTGGGCTGCTCGCCGTGGTGAGTACCGGGTGGTGTACTCGATCACGGATGAGGTCATCACCGTGACGATCCTTCGCATCGCCCACCGAAGCACCGCCTACCGCTGACAGCAGGGGCGACAACCAAGACCACCGCTCTAGGCTTGGCCCGTGAATGCGCGTCGGGGTCGGAGTACTCGGGGAAAAGGGCCGCAGCGGCGACGCACACACCTCAATCTCGTGCGGGCCGGCAATGACCGTCCGGATGACCGGGCCGAGCCCGAGCTTGTCCAGATGCTGCGCCGAGCGCTCCGCGACCCCGAGCCCATCAGCCTGCTCATGGCCGTGTCGGGCATGCTCACCGCCGTGGACGGGCGAAGGGCTGATCCCCTCGATCGCACGCCCGTCAAGGCGACACTCGACACGCTCGTCGCGAGCTTCGTCGGTGTCAACGTCGCCGAGACGACCGCCGCGTTGACCGTCCTGGCCGCCCTGGTGCCTGACGACCAACTCGTCCAGCGGATCGACCGGGAACTCAGCGGCCGGCGCCAGCCCATGCCGACCTGGCTGCGCGGCCTTCGCGAGGCGCGGCTCGAACCAGATGTGTGGTTCCTGACCCACGTCCTGGGCGACGGAGACGACTACCTCATCGGTGTCACGCTGCCGACGGGAGAGGCTCTCAGTGCGCTGGTTTACGTCGACCACAACCTCGGCGGGGTGGTCAAGGACGCCTTCGTCGCGCCCGTGTCACTCGCGGAGGCGGTCGACCGGATGCGGTCCACGACCGACTCGGTCGAGCAGACGCTCATCCGCGTCGACGCGGCGGACTCCCGCGCAGTCATCGAGGAGGCCATCGCGCACTCGGCGATGCTCTACCCGCAGCCGGAGAGCGACGACTGGCCGATGTGCCGACCGCTCGTGGAGTGGATGACGCGGATGCTGCCGGATGGGGGAGCGGCTCCCCAATGGCACGAGTGGAGCGAGGCCGAGCTCGACGCCATCGCACGCGGCTTCTCCTCCTCGCAGTTCGCCGCCGGCATCGATGGTCCGGACGACGCCGACATCCTGGGAACCCTGCTGTGGTTCGGAAGCGGCTACTGCGGCAGCGACCCCCTGCGCTGGAGCCCGGTGAACGTCGAGATCCTGTTGGTTGATTGGCTGCCACGCAAGATCGTGGCCGATGTCGACTACCTGGCTCGCATCCCGGCAGTCCTGCGCGCCTTCATCAGGCATTGCCATGCTGTGCGGGGCATTTCGCGAGCACTGACCGAGGAGACCGTCGCCGCCGTCGCACGGTGGGAGCCGGACTATCAGCGGACGATTCGTTCCGCGCGGCCGCAGGGTCCCGAGGCGATCCTCGCGGCGATGGGCTTGCCCGTCGGATTCGACCTGTCTGACGAGGAGTACCTGCTGTCGATCCTGGATGCGCGCGTCGGCGGGCGCCAGCAGCTCATGTCCCTCGACGCGACTCCGCTGCCGGACGAGCCCTTCGACTGGGCCGGGATCCCGGACGACATCCGGCCGGTGGTGCGGTCGATGCTCGACGAGTGCGATCGCGTGGCGAACGACATCCTCGACGCCGAGTACCGAACGGCCATGCGCCGGCTGCTGAACCTGGCTGCAACCGGCGATCCGGCGATCTTCCGGCGCAAGGCCAGTCCCGTGCGGGGTGCCGCGGCAGTGGCGTGGATCGTCTTCCGGGCGAACGACGACGTCGAGTACCGCAACCTGCGCGTCCAGGACCTCCTTGCGGGGTTCGGCGTGACCGGCTCGGTCTCCCAACGGGCGGACCCGCTCCTGCGCGCGGTGGGTGTCGACCCCCATCACCGGTTCGGCCGCCCCGACCTCGGCTCCCCTGCCTTCCTGACGGGTCCGGTGCGGGCGCAGATCATCGCGCGTCGTGACCGGACGCTCGGCCCCTGACAGATCGGCGACCCCAGCGGCTTCAGGCCTGCCGCCCATGGGAAATGGGCGGCGGGGTTGACGGCTGTCAGGGGCCCGGTCTAGCGTGTGCCTGTGTTCGAACAGGTGTTCGAACAATCGACTCAAGGCCCGGAATCGCGGCTGGGCCCTGAGCGCCACCTCGGTCGCCGAGGCCGCCTCGACCCCGGCCCCGGCGACCGAGGGACCCGATCGGCAGGCAGGCACGGCAAGAAGCACGAGGTGCGAGCACGAGGGGCGGGCACGAGGAGGTAGTGGTGAACCACCGCTACCCGGGCCCCGAGCCGATCGAGGTGACGAAGGCAGCCGGCGGGGAGCCAGCAGCCTTCCGGTGGCGGGGCCGGCGCTATGCCGTCCGCGCCATCGTCGCGACATGGGTCGAGGCAATGCCCTGGTGGGTCGACCGGGCGAGTGGCCAGCATCGGTCCCTGCTCCACGAGCAGCGGCTGGTCTGGCGGGTCGAGGCGGCATCGCGGTCGGGCACGACCGGCGTGTACGACCTGTACCGGGCCCCCTACGGCTGGGGACTCGAGCGGGTCATCGACTAGCGGCACTCGACCAGCACCACTAGGCAGGAGACCCCCATGACCAGTTCCCGGCCAGCGGACGAGCTCGTGGCATCCGCGCGGCGCAGCCTGACCGAGGCGAGCATCGCCACCACCCCGGCCGAGCGCTATGCCGCCGCGCACCTAGCGGCCTTGCGGGCCGCGGCCGCGATGCTCGCGGCGCGCAGTCGGCCGACGGCCCGCCGGGCGCGGGTGCGCAGCGTCTGGACGGTGCTGCCGCAGGTCGCCCCGGAACTCGCAGAGTGGTCCGACTTCTTCGCCGCGGGCGCCGGCAAGCGGGCCGCCGCCGAGGCGGGGCTGGCCTGCGTCTCCCCGCGGGAGGCCGATGACCTCGTTCGCGAGGCGGATGCCTTCGTGGCCCGGGTGGCCCAGGCGCTCGGCCTGGCGCACCAGCCATCCATGGCCGACGCGCTCCTGCACGTCGGCTAGACGCCGCGCCTGCCCTTCCCTCATCCCCTCTTCGCCAGATGCCCTTCGCCCACCTGCACGTCGCGTCCGGCTTCTCCCTGCAGTACGGCACCGCCACCCCGCAGGCCATGGCCGCCCGGGCCGTCGAGCTCGGCCAGCCGATCATGGGCCTGACCGACCGCGACGGGCTCTACGGCGCGGTCCGCTGGGCCCTGGCCTGCCGGTCGGCCGGGATCGGCATGGTGCTCGGGGTGGACCTGGCGATGGAGGAGACCGCGCCGGCGGCGAGGAGTGAGCGCAGCGAGCCCCGGAGCCGCGGCGCCATGGGCGCGCCGGCGGCGAGGAGTGAGCGCAGCGAGCCCCGGAGC
>JAUSNB010000049.1 GCA_030645615.1 Actinomycetota bacterium
GTACGTTGGTCATCACGGTGCTGGCCTTGGCGGCAAGAATGTCGAGAAACTGCTGCTGCACGATCTTGGGAGCAACGCCGACCGCGGCGAGTATGCCCAGCGTCAGCGGCGGCTGATACGAGCCCTTGAGTTCGTTCATGCGGCTGCGCACCAGGAACAGGCGCGCGAAGGGATTGGCCTCATGCACCGGCAGCGACAGCGTGCCGAGGCCGAAGCGGTTGCCCAGCGTGCCTTCGTGCCGCGCCGAACGCAGATTGACCGGAATCATGGCGCGCACTTCGACGTCGCGCACCGATTCGCCCTTCTGCATGAAGTAGGCGCGCAGCGCGCCGGCGACCGCGGATAGCAGAATGTCATTGACCGCACAGCCGAGCGCCTTGCCCAGCGCCTTCACCTCGGCCAGCGGGATCAGCTCCGACCAGGCCACGCGTTTCGCCATGCCGGTCTTGCCCTTGAGACTGGTCGGCGAATCGGCCGGCATCGCCAGCAGCTTGGCGAGTTCGGTCAGCAAGCCGATGCCGTGTCTGCCGTAGGTGGATAGCCGATCCGGGTCGGACGCCAGGTGCAGCGCCTTGCCGCCGAGTTCGGTGCCCATGCTGAGGGCCGAGCCGAGCGTTTCCGCCAGGCTCTCCAGCAGTCCGACCGGCTCTTCGTCGACGTCGGCGGTGGGCTCTTGCGGAGCGCTGCGTTGCTGCGGCTCGGCGTGCGGCGAAACGTCGGTCAGCGAAAGGATCACGCCGACTAGGGCTATGCCGTCGGCAATGGCGTGATGGATGCGCACCACCATCGCAGATCCGCCCTGGTAATCCTCGATCAGGTCGAAGCACCACAGCGGCTTGCCCGAATTGAGCGGCTGCACCGCCAGTTCGCTGGCCAGTTGCTGCAGCTCGCGCTTGCCGGCCTTGCCCGGCAGGGCGCGGCGCCGCAAGTGGGCATCGAGATCGAAATCGGGATCGTCCTGCCACCAGGTGCCGCCGACTTCTTCCACCGCGCACTGGCGAAACCGCCTATAGCGGGCCACCAGGCGCGCTTCTATGGTGTTGCGCAAGCGCTCGAAGTCGGTGCGGCGATCGAAGACAATGACGCCGACGATCATCATCAGGTTGGTGGCACGGTCCATGCGCAGCCATGCGGTATCGACTGGGGACATTTTTTCGCGGTGGCGCATTGCGCTGTTCCTCCAAGGTGACGCCATATCGCTATGGATACCGTCCCCGTATTCTACGGAGACATATAATAGTTCAAGCCAAATCCCGGCAACCATTTTCGGCAACCGAAGTTTATTGCGACGAAGGACGACATGAGCGAACTCAAGAAGCAATTCGAAACGGCCCTGGCCGATTCAAAGAAACTCCCGGAGCGGCCCGCGAACGACGTGCTGCTGCAACTCTATGCACTTTACAAGCAGAGTACCGACGGCGACGTCGAGGGCAAGCGCCCCGGCTTCACCGACATGATCGGCCGCGCCAAGTATGACGCCTGGGCAGCCGTCAAGGGCACGGCGACCGACGACGCCATGCAGCGCTACGTCGAACTGGTGGAGTCGCTCAAGGACTGATGCGGCGGGGGCCGGAGGCATCCGGCCCGGGCTGCAAAGCGTCGATAGTCGGCGTTGGCGGCACGGCGTATCGGCGCCAATGCCGATGCCATCGGTTTCAGCGCGGCGGCAAGGGCTCTGCGTCGCGGCGATGAATCTCCACCGTGGCATGGACCACTTCCTCATGGACGCCAAGCTGCTGGTGCACCCGTCGCGCCGTCAGCGTCGGATCGCGGGTCACCAGGCTGATCGCGCAGGCGTAGGCGCCCTTGCCCACGCGCCAGACATGCAGGTCGGCAATGCGCGTATCGGCGCCCTCGGTTCCGCTCTCCACCACCTCGCGAATTTCGGCCACCACTGGATGATCCATTTCCCGGTCGAGCAGAACCTTGCCGGTCTCGACCAGCAGCTTGCGCGCCCACGAAGCCACCAGAGCAGCGCCGACGATGCCCATCACGGGGTCCAGCCAGGACCAGCCCCAGGCCATGCCTCCGGCAAGTGCGGCGATGGCCAGCACGGATGTCGCGGCATCGGCGATCACATGCAGGTAGGCCGACTTGAGATTGAGGTCGTGGTGGTGATGGCCGTGCCCATGCTCGTGCTCTTCGGGGCTCTGCGCACGGCCCAGGATCAGGGCGCAGGCGACGTTGATCACCAGGCCCAGCGCGGCAATGACCAGGGCTTCCCGGTAATGGATCGGTTGCGGCGCGATGATGCGCTCGATCGAGCCGAACAGCATCAGGGCGGCGACGCCCAGCAACAGGATGGCACTGGTGTAGCCGCCCAGGATTTCGATCTTCCAGGTGCCGAAGGCGAAGCTCGGGTCGTTCGCGTAACGTCGGGCGGCGGCATAGGCAAATGCCGACAGCCCGATGGCGAGCGCATGGGAACTCATGTGCCAGCCGTCGGCCAGCAAGGCCATCGAGTTGAAGCCGTAGCCGGCGACGATTTCGACCACCATCATCGCCAGCGTGATCCACATCACGTTGCGCGTGCCGCGTTCCGCGGCATGGCTCCCGGTGCCGAATCTGTGCTTGTGCGTCCAGGCCGACAGGTCTTGCGTATGCATTTCGGCTGCTCCTCAGCGATCGTGGGCGATCTGCTTGTCTCGTCGAATTGTAGCCTCGGCCGGGCGTGGTACCGGCCGCTTTCGGCGCGCGGATCCGTTGCGCCGGATTCACCGAATGCACGGCTACTCCCGTCCCGCGCCATATACCTCGCCGGGTTTCTATAGAATCCGGCAGGCGAGCCTTCCTCGCACTGTCTTTTCCCAGGGCCAGAGTGCCCAATTCTGATCAGATTCGGATGTTCATGAAGCGAGTGCTGACCTTCCTGTTGTTGTACGCGCTGTCTGTCGGCGCGGTTCTGGCTCAGTCGAGCCACCTGGAGCGGATACTGGCCGCCAATGAGCTGCGGGTCTGCATCTGGACCGACTATTACGGCATTTCCTACCGCAATCCGAGGACCCTGGAACTGTCGGGCATCGATATCGATCTGGCAAACGAACTGGCCGGGGATATGGGCGTCCGGTTGCGCTTCGAGGAGAGTTCCTTCGCCACGCTGGTGGACGACCTGAGCCAGGATCGCTGCGACATCGCCATGTTCGCCATCGGGATCACGCCAGCGCGTTCCCAGAAGCTGCGATTCACCCGCCCCTATCTGGCCAGCGACATCTATGCCATCAGCAGCAGGAGCAATCGCCGGGTCAGGAATTGGGCCGACATCGACCAGCCCGGCGTGGTGGTCGCGGTCGCCAAAGGCACTTATCACGAGACCGTGATGCGTGAAAAACTCAGGCACGCGCGGCTGCTGGTTACCGCGACACCGCACGGTCGCGAGCAGGAAGTCGAGTCGGGGCG
>JAUSNB010000059.1 GCA_030645615.1 Actinomycetota bacterium
GCCTCGGACTGGTCCTGCTGTAGGTCCGGGTGCACCCCTACCCCATGTGGCTGACCTTCGCCACCTTCGTCGGCTCCGCCGTCATCTACACCATCTTCCTCAAACCCCACCCCTCGCAAAACATCGTGATCGGCGGCGCCTCCGGCGCCATGCCGCCGGTACTCGGCTGGGCCGCGGTGACCGGCGACGCACCGGGCGAAGCCTGGCTGCTGTTCCTCATCATCTTCGTCTGGACGCCGCCGCACTTCTGGTCGCTGGCGCTGTACCGCACCAAGGAATACGCCGCCGCCGGACTGCCCATGCTGCCGGTGACGCATGGCGCCGAATACACCCGGCGCCATGTCTTCCTCTACACCGTCGGCCTGACCCTGGTGACCCTCGTGCCCTACGTTATCGGCATGACCGGGTGGTTCTACCTGACCTCTGCCGTACTGCTCGACGCCATCTTCCTCGGCTACGCCTGGCTGATCTGGCGCGACTACTCGGACGCCGTGGCGCGCGTCACCTTCCGCTGGTCGATCCTCTACCTCGCGCTGTTGTTCGCCGCCCTGCTGATCGACCACTACCTGCCGGCCTGACGCAGCGCCATCGGCGCCACGCCGCAGCGTAGGGCGCAAAATCGGCGCAACACCGCCGCAGAACCTCAGACGGCGCTCGGCCGCTGCTTCGTCCGGCCCAAAACAATGGGCAGCCCCTTGCGGAGCTGCCCATTTTTGTCGCCCAGGAATAGTCAGGCGGCGAGGCTGCTCTTCATCTTCTGCATCGCCTTGACTTCGATCTGGCGGATGCGCTCGGCCGATACGCCGTACTCGGCCGCCAGTTCGTGCAGCGTCGCGGCTTCTTCGCCATCGGCCACCAGAAATTGCTGGATGGGCAGGTAAAGCCTCGGCCGCATCGGCGCCGCTCGATCGCCGCCTGCTCTTGGCATGTGCCGAAAACGAAGTTTGAGTGGTGGTCAATGCCAGTTCTTTCGGCCCCTAATGCAGCGGCGACAGCCGAAACCTCCCGCAGGTTCGCTGTGGACAAACACATATCTCAATAACGTACTTTGACAAATGTCAAAGAAGCTGTGTTAACCTTCGGAATAGTTGAGTATTAAAGTAAAGTTTTCGTGGGCGAAGGAATGTCAGCAGGCGGGCGTTGCGCCTTGGGCGCGCGAATACAAAGAGAGCCGCCACTATGACCAACGATGGTTAACAAAGGCGATCCAGGGGGAAGCATGGCAATCAATACATCCAAATCCTGTCGAGGGCGGGGTTCCGCATGTCTTGTCCGCGGCCTCACAGCCGGCGTGCTTGCCCTTGGCGCCAAGATGGCCGTCGCCGCCTGGGAACTCGATCTGCAGCCTCCGGCGAGTGCCGGAGCCCGACTGGCCTACGACTTGCACACCATGGTGATGTGGCTGATCGTGGTGATCTTTGTCGGTGTGTTCGGGGTCCTCAGCTATTCGCTCTATGCGCATCGCAAGTCAAAGGGTCACAAGGCTGCCGATTTCCACGACAACACGCCAATTGAAATTCTATGGACCGTGGTGCCCTTCTTCATCCTGGTTCTGATTGCTTTTCCCGCAACCACCTCGCTGGTGGCGATGCGCGACACCTCGCAGCCGGACATGACGGTGAAGGCCACCGGTTATCAATGGAAATGGGGTTACGAGTACCTGACCGGCGATGCGGCAGGCATCAAGTACATGAGTGTGCTGGCCACCAC
>JAUSNB010000002.1 GCA_030645615.1 Actinomycetota bacterium
GGCCATCGTGGTGCGCTACATCCCCGGCGACATTCCGGATTTCGACTCGCTGAGCCTGCCGCCGGTGCTCAAGGACGTGATCATGGAAAATCGCGGCCTGATCCTGATGGTCGGCGCCACCGGCTCGGGCAAGTCGACCACGCTGACCTCGATGATCGACTACCGCAACGCGCGCAAGTCGGGCCACATCCTGACCCTGGAAGATCCGGTCGAGTTCATCTTCCAGAACAAGAAATCCATCGTCAATCAGCGCGAAGTCGGCTCCGACACCAAGGCCTTCCACATCGCGCTGAAAAACGCCTTGCGCCAGGCCCCCGATGTCATTTTCATCGGCGAGGTTCGTGACAAGGACACCATGAGCCAGTCGATTGCCTATGCCCAGTCGGGCCACCTGTGCATGGCCACGCTGCACGCCAACAACAGCTACCACGCGATGAGCCGCATCATCAGCTTCTACCCGCTGGAAAATCGTCCGGCCCTGCTCGCCGACCTCGGCGTCACGCTGAAATGCGTGATCTCGCAGCGCCTGGTGAAGAAGCCTGACGGCGGTCGCGCGCCGGCCGTGGAAGTGCTGCTCAATTCGCGCTACATCGCCGAGCTGATCGAAAAGGGCGACCTCGGCGAAATCAAGGACGCCATGGAAAAGTCCATGGTGCCCGGCAGCCAGACCTTCGAGCAATGCCTGTACACGCTCTACAGCACCGGCGTCATCACGCTCGAAGAGGCGCTGAACAACGCCGACTCGGCCAACAACCTGCAGCAGGTGATCAACAACGCCGCCGCTCCGGCAGCGGCCGGCGCCGCAGCAGCCGCGGCGGCGCAGCCCGACCCGTCCGCGGCCCCCGACTACACCAAGTCCGTTGCGCCCGGATCATTCAGCGACTTCAAGCTGAACATGGACGCCTGATGCCGGTCCTGGAAAAAGCCAGGGCGCTGATCGCGCGCCCGTCGGTGACGCCCGACGATGCCGGCTGCCTCGACCTGATCGCCTCCTGGCTGATCCGGCTCGGCTTTCGCATCGAACGCATCGATGCCGGCGGCGTCTCCAACCTCTGGGCGCGGCGCGACCTTGGTGGCAAACCCGGTG
>JAUSNB010000006.1 GCA_030645615.1 Actinomycetota bacterium
GCGCCCAAGCGCGCATCGCGACAACTGCCCACTCGCGGAGCCTGGGCGCGCGGGGAGCCTGGGCGCTCGCGGAGCCTGGGCGCGCGGGGAGCCTGGGCGCGCGGGGGGCCTGGGCTAGCGGGGAGCGTCGCTGGCGGCGGGCACCCGCAGCACGACGGAGCCCACCGCACGGTCGTGCAGGCCGCGACCATCGCTGTCGTAGACGACCGCGGGGATCACCAGGCAGATGAGCAGGGTCCGCAGCGCTACCCGCCACAGCGGGAGCCGGGAGCCATCCACCCGCACGACCGTGAGCCCGAGGATTCGCTGGCCGAACGAAGCCCCGGTGAGCCAGGTCAGCACGATGACCTCGGCCGCGAAGACAAGCAGGGTTGCCAGCGAAGACGCGGTGGATCCGTAGGCCACTTGCCGGAACAGCAGCACCGTGATCACCAGGCTCGCCAGCCAGTCCACGCAGAGGGCGCCAAGCCGCCGGCCGAGTCCGGACACCACGCCCGGCATGCCTGACGGGGGCGAGGGCAGGGAGGCCTGAGGCGGGCGCGAGGGCACCGTCCCACGTTACCGGCGGGCGTTAACACGTCCGAAACAGGCGGGATACGCCCGGGACACCCCCCTTGCCTACGCTCGCCACAGTCGAGGGCACCCGCCCCGACCCGACGGGCCTAGCCCGTGCGAGGCGAACGCACCCGAGGGGTGCATGACCATGGCTCGCCAGGCGAGCAGGAGGTGTGATGTTCAGCAACGCTGACGAGGTGCTGAAGTACGTCAAGGACAACGATGTCGAGTTCGTCGACGTGCGGTTCATGGACCTGCCGGGTGTGATGCAGCACTTCAACGTGCCGGCATCGTCCTTCGGCATCGAGGTCTTCGAGGAAGGCCTGATGTTCGACGGGTCATCGATTCGCGGCTTCCAAGCCATCCACGAGTCGGACATGAAGCTCATGCCTGACCCGGCAACCGCCTATCTCGACCCGTTCCGGGACGCCAAGACGCTGGTCATGAACTTCTCGATCCGGGACCCCTTCACGAACGAGCCGTACAGTCGGGACCCCCGCAACGTGGCCGCCAATGCCGAGGCCTACCTGAAGTCCACCGGCATCGCCGACACCGTCTACTTCGGGCCCGAGGCCGAGTTCTACGTGTTCGACGACGTGCGTTTCGAGACCAAGCAGAACGCCTCCTACTACTTCATCGACTCCGTCGAGGCCGCGTGGAACACCGGCCGCGTGGAGGAGGGCGGCAACCTCGGCTACAAGACGCCGTACAAGGGTGGCTACTTCCCCGTGCCGCCGGTCGACCATTTCGCTGACATCCGCGACGACATGGTCCGCACCCTGATCGACGTCGGCCTTCAGGTGGAGCGCTCGCACCACGAGGTCGGCACCGCTGGCCAGGGCGAGATCAACTACAAGTTCAACACCCTGCAGCACGCCGCAGACGAGGTGATGCTGTTCAAGTACGTCATCAAGAACGTTGCCTGGGCGCACGGCAAGAGCGCGACCTTCATGCCAAAGCCGCTCTTCGGCGACAACGGCTCGGGCATGCACTGCCACCAGTCGCTCTGGAAGGACGGCGAGCCGCTCATGTACGACGAGCGCGGCTACGGCGGACTGTCGGACCTGGCCCGTTGGTACATCGGCGGCCTGCTCGCCCATGCCCCGTCCTTGCTGGCCTTCACCAACCCCACGGTGAACTCCTACCATCGCCTGGTTCCCGGATACGAGGCGCCGGTCAACCTCGTGTACTCGGCCCGAAACCGCTCGGCCTGCATCCGCATCCCGGTCACCGGCTCGTCGCCCAAGGCGAAGCGCATCGAGTTCCGGGTGCCGGACCCGTCCAGCAACCCGTACCTGGCCTTCTCGGCGCAGCTCATGGCCGGCATCGACGGCATCAAGAACAAGATCGAGCCGCACGCACCCGTGGACAAGGACCTGTACGAGCTGCCGCCGGACGAGCTGGCGAGCATCCCGCAGGTTCCCGGATCCCTGGCCGAGGTGCTGGTCGAGCTGGAGAAGGACAACGAGTACCTGCAGGCCGGCAATGTCTTCCCCGCCGACCTGATCGAGACCTGGATCGACTACAAGCGGGTCAACGAGGTGGATCCGATCCGGCTGCGCCCGCACCCGCACGAGTTCGAGCTGTATTACGGGATCTAGCTGTACTACGGGACCCAACTAGGGACGATCCCGCCAGCCGGGCTCCCTCCGCGTCGATTCGCCTCGCGCGCACAGGGAAAAGAAGGGCGGCCACCCTCCGGGGTGGCCGCCCTTCGCCTTGGGTCCGCTGCCTCTACAGTCGAGGGATGGGGCGCGGGACGGTGGGTTGGCTGCTCGTCGTCGTCCAGTTCGTCCTGCTGATCGTGCTCATCCTGCTTCCCTGGCGGGACCCGAGCGTGCTGTCACTGGCGGGTGGCGCGGTCCTGCTGCTCGCCGGGATGACGGTCTTCATCGCGGCGATGCGCGCGCTCGGAAGCGCGCTCACTCCGACCCCGGTCCCGATCGCGGGCTCGTCCCTGCGCACCGGTGGCCTCTACCGGTACGTACGGCACCCGATCTACTCGGGCGTGCTGCTGATGGTGCTCGGCCTGCTCGTGGCCGTGGGGTCCTGGGTCAGCTGGGCCTGGGGACTGCTCATCCTCGTCTTCTTCTTCGCGAAGTCACGGTGGGAGGACCGCCTGCTCGCGGAGGCCTACGGCCAGGAGTGGACGACCTGGGCGGGCAGCACGGGCGCGCTGGTCCCCCGCCTTCGCCGCCCGCGCTAGCCGATCAGGCGCCGTCGGCCGCGTCCCCGTAGAAGAGCCTCTCAAACACGACACGGGCCCGTCGGGTGACCCTCAGGTAGTCCTCGACCAGCCTCCCCGAATCGGTGACGGGATAGCCGAGCACGAAGGCGACGGCCCGCAGGTCGCGCACGTCCACCGGCACCATGTCGCTCGCCCTCCCCCGCACCAGCATGATCGCGTTGCGCATGGCGGTCGCTAGTCGCCATGCCTCTCGCAGGGCCGCTTCATCGTCGGCCGCCAGCAGCCCCGCCTGCCGGGCCGCGTCGAGCGCCTCGAGCGTCCGCGTCGTCCGCAGTGCCGGGACCGTCCGCGCGTACTGCATCTGCAGCAACTGGGCCACCCACTCGACATCGCTGAGGCCGCCACGGCCCAGCTTGGTGTGCAGGTTTGCGTTGGCTCCGCGAGGCAGCCGCTCGGACTCCATCCGGGCCTTCAACCGACGCACCTCGGTTACGTCGGCCGCGCTCAGGGCGCCGGACCACCGGATCGGGTCGACCAGCGCCAGGAAGCGCTCGCCCAGCCCGCGGTCGCCCGCCGCGAACGAGGCCCGCAGCAGGGCCTGCGCCTCCCAGGTCGCCGACCACCTCTCGTAATACGCGGCATACGAGGCCAAGGAGCGGACCAGCGGGCCTTGCTTCCCCTCGGGCCGCAGGTCGGCATCGACATCAAGGGGCGGGTCGTTGGTCGGGGTCATCAGCAGTTGCCGCAACCGCTCGGCGATCGCCGCGGCGGCCATCCGGGCGACGGTCTCGTCGATGTTGGGCCTGCCCTCGTACACGAACATCACGTCGGCATCGCTGGAGAAGCCCAGCTCGTGCCCGCCCAGACGGCCCATCCCGATGACCGCGAACTCCAGCACGTCCGCACCGCAGCCCTCGAGGGCTTCCCGGGCGACCCGAACGGCGCCGTCGAGAGTGGCGACCGCGACATCGCTCAACGCGGCCCCGGCCTGCTCCGGGCTGGCCAGCCCCAGGAGCTCGGCGACGGCGATCCGGAAGAGCTCCCTGCGACGCATCGCCCGGATCGCCGCGACCGCCTCCTCCGCGGTTCCATGCCGGTCGATGACCGCAGTCACCTCTGCCTGGAGCAAGGTCAGTTGCCGCGGGGCCAGCTCCGCGCCGTCGGCGAGCATGGCCACCGATTCGGGCGCCCGGAGGAGCAGGTCGGTGGCGTAGCGGCTCGTCGCCAGCACCCGGGCCAGCCGCTCGGCGGCTACGGACTCGTCGCGCAGCAGGCCGAGGTACCAGTGGGTGGCTCCGAGCGAGTCGCTGACCCGCCGGAAGCCGAGGAGGCCGCTGTCGGGGTCCGGCGCATCGGCGAACCAGCCCAGCATCACCGGCAGCAGGGTCCGCTGGATGGCGGCCCGGCGGCTCACGCCCGACGTCAGCGCCTGCAGGTGCCGGAGCGCGCTTGGCGGGTCCACGTAGCCCAGCGCCTCAAGCCGCTGCTCGGCCGCTTGCATCGACAGCCGGGCCTCCCCCGCGTCGAGCCGGGCCACCGCCTGCAGCAGCGGGCGGTAGAAGAGCTTCTCGTGCAGGCGGCGCACCACGCGCTTGTGCGCCTGCCACTCGCGCTGCAGCCCCTCGGCGGGGTTGGTCGTGAACCCCATGCTCCGTCCGAGGCGCCGCAGGTCCTCCGGGTCGTCCGGGACGACGTGGGTGCGGCGCAGCCTGAAGAGCTGGATGCGGTGCTCGAGGGTGCGAAGGAACTGGTACGCCTCCTCCATCGCCGCGCCGTCGCGGCGCCCGACGTACCCGCCGTCGATGAGGGCGTGCAGCGCCTCGATGGTCGTCGGGCTGCGCAGCGCCTCGTCGCCGCGGCCGTGCACGAGCTGCAGGAGCTGCACTGCGAACTCGACGTCGC
>JAUSNB010000008.1 GCA_030645615.1 Actinomycetota bacterium
TCGTCGAACGCGCCTTCTGCCGACTCAAGAGCTGGCGCGGCATCGCCACCAGGTACGACAAGCACGCCCGCACCTACCGTGCCGCACTGGTTCTCGCCGCGATCGTCCTGTTCTGGCTATGAACCATCAGACACGCCCTAGGCCTCCTCGCCCGAGCGTTGTCCCTCACGGACTTCTGCCTGGCGCATGTAGTGGCCGAGCGACGGTAGCCAGCACCGCTTGCTGGCTTGTCCGCCGTGGGAGCTACAAGTGCCCGACTCACCGATTGTTTTCTCGATTCCCCAGGCAGCCGTCCTGCTCGCCGTCTCTCGCAGCACGGTCTACCGCCTCATCGCCGACGGCACACTCGAAGCAGTGCGCATTCGGAGCAAGTATCGAGTCCGCCGCTCCGCAATCGACCGCTTCCTCGATGACATTCAGCGCCAGCGCCGCGAAGGGCTGGTGACCCTGTGACGAAGAAGGCGCGAAATGGCGAAGGCTCAATCTTCGAGATCAAGGACAAGTCTGGGGCCGTGACCGGGTACGCCGTCGAGGTGAGTCTCGGGCGAGACTCGAAAGGGCGGCGCGTGCGCACCCGACGCAAGGTCAAGACCCGTCGCGAGGCCCAAGAACTCCGGTCACGCCTAACCGTCCAACACCTCGACGGACGCCTGACGATCATTCATGCGCAGACCGTGCGCACATACGGACTCGAATGGGTACGCGACGTCAAGTCTCAGCAGGTGCGGGCATCGACCGCCTACGACTACGAGGCCCGACTCCGTCGCGAGGTCTTCCCGGGGTTAGGCAGTGTGCGCATGATTGACCTCGGGCCACGGCACATTGACGCATGGATGGCCTCGCTCCGCCGTATGGGCAAGAGCGCCTCGACGATCAATGGCGCACGTCAAGTGCTGAACGCGATGTGCAAGCACGCCTACCGAACCGGAATCCTCGCGAGCAATCCGGTGACGGCGACAGATCCGGTCAAAAGACAGTTCGGTGATCCGACCCAAGTGCGCCCTCCATGGTCGCCGCAGGAGGTTCGCGCCCTTCTGGAAGCCGTCCGCGACGACGAACTCGACGGGTTCCTCCACTTGATGCTGCACACGGGGCTGCGCCCGGGAGAGGCAGTCGGCTTGCGCTGGCAAGACGTTGACCTCTTTGACAAGCGGCTGGTCGTGAGCGGCACGCTGAAGGAGGTCCGAGCGATTCTCCCGTCCGGCCACGGCGTTGTGCGTCAGGTACGAAACGAGCCCAAAACCTCGGCAAGCCGTCGGACGTTGACGATTTCTAACGCACTCATGGCTGCCTTCGATCGCCAGCAGATGAGGCAGTCAGTGCAGCGCATGAGTGCCGGGGACGATTGGGTCGAATCCGGGTATGTCTTCACGACATCGCACGGCACGCCCTACTCGTTGAGCAACCTTCGCCGCCGGTACAAGCGGTTCCTCGCGGCTGCCGGGCTCCGCTACATCCGGCTCCACGACATCCGCCACACGGTTGCGGTGATGGCGCTGGACGGCGGCCGGGTTCCAATCGAACAGGCTAGCCAGGCTTTCGGGCACACCCGCATCGATACCACGAAGCAGATCTACGCAGGTGTCGTGCCGCGCTACAACGACGAGTTCATTGAGGGGCTTAGCGCCGTACTGCCTCCCGCTCCCACACCCAACCCGCCCGAACCTGGAGACGCTCATGTCCTCGACGTCCGCGCTTGAGGGATCCTGGCGTGCACGTGGCCGTCGACCGCGCATTCTCGACCCCGAGGTCGTCAAGAGACTCTTGGAGGCTACCGCGGCGCTGCTCGCGCCGGACGTGGTTGCGGACTACGCGGGCGTGGGCCGCTCCACCTACTTCGGTTGGCTGAGTCGTGGTCGAGAGGCAGAGGAAGCGCGAAACGACGGCCACGAAGTCGCTGCGTCAGAACAGCCATTCCTGGATTTTCTGGACCGACTTACGGTGGTGCGTGCGACGGCCGAGGTCAATGCCTTGCGAGAGATCGAACAAGCGGCACACCGCGGAAATTGGAGAGCAGCTGCTTGGATCCTCGAACGCCGATACCCCGAACGGTGGGGACCGATTGGACGTCGTCGCAAAGCCGAGTCGCAGGAATCCGCACCGCTTGTAAGTGTCGCGGAACTGGAGGCGGCGATCGAGCGGATCTCCCCCGCGTACGTCGTCTAGGTGCGTATCGGCCCGGCAGGAGCACTCGGGCTGCTGGCTTCGGGATACCAACCGGAGTAGAACTTAGTTATGACTGACCGTCCGAGCCCCACTCCCGCACATGGGTGGTCCGGCAAGTTCCTGACGCACCCGTCGGAGTTGCTTGTCATGCGCCACGACAGTGACGTGTGGGAAGCCCTCGCGGAAGTTGCCGACGCGCGAGCTGCGGAGTCAGCCAACGAGCATGCGCCACCGCCCACACCGCACATCTCCAAACCGTAGCGAGCGCGGGACGGTCCCCGCCCTGCACTCCTCGGGACCCGTTAGCGTATGAGTGGCTTCTTGTGTCTGGATCGCTTACGGGGAGGACGTCGCGATGGGGGCTCCACCGGAGGTTCTGGAGCGCATTGAGGCGTACCGGGAGGGCGCTGAGCACTTCCGGAGCAGCGACTTCAAGGAGATGGCGCTGCGCAGCGAGTTCCTCAACCCTGTATTGAAGGCGCTCGGCTGGGATCCGAACAACACGGGGCTCTCGGTTACAGCTCGTGAGGTGACGCAGGAAGACTCACTCATCATTGACGGTACGGACAAGGCCCCCGACTACGCCTTCATGTTCGGCTCACAGCGCCAGTTCTACCTCGAAGCCAAGCGCCCGTCGGTGAACGTGAAGGGCGGAAAGGCGTCGGCGTACCAGATCAGGCGATACGGCTGGAACGCTGGCCTGCCGCTGGGCATCGTGACCGACTTCGAAGAGTGGGCCATCTACGACTGCCGTTTCGAGCCGGACACGGGCGACAACTCCAGCGTCGGGCGCGTCATCTACTTCACGTACGACGAACTGGACGAGCGGTGGGACGAACTTGTTGCGCTCTTCGGGCGGGACAACGTCCTCGCCGGGTCGTTGGCGAAGTTCGCGGACACGAACCCGACCCCGCGCGGAACGCTCACCGTCGATCAGGCCTTCTTGAAGGAGATCAGCGAATGGCGTCAGTCCCTCGCTGTTGATATCGCGAAGCACAACAGGGACCTTGACGTTGTCGAGTTGAACACTGCAGTGCAGACGCTGATCGACCGGGTGATCTTCCTGAGAATCGCTGAGGCGCGCGGTCTGGAGGCGTTTGGCGACCTCAAGGCCGCTGCGGACAACGCCGACCCCGGCGTCTACACCCGGTTGATGGGGTTGTTCAAGCGAGCGGACAACCGGTACAACTCCGGCCTGTTCCACTTCCGGAACTCGAAGGATCAGAACGGGGCCCCGGACACGGTTGCTCCGGCGCTGACGGTTAGCGACAAGTCCCTCCGTCACATCATCGAACGTCTCTACTACCCGCACCCGTATGACTTCAAGGCGATGCCCGCGGACATCCTTGGCCGTGTTTACGAGCAGTTCCTCGGTGCCACCATCACCCTGAAGAACCACAAGGCGACCGTTGAAGAGAAGCCCGAGGTCCGTAAAGCAGGTGGCGTCTATTACACGCCCGTCCCGATCGTCGAGTACATCGTGGACGCCACTCTCGGCCCGCTCCTGAAGGGGGCGAAGCCTGCGGACGTCGCCAAGTTCACAGTGGTCGATCCGGCGTGCGGAAGCGGCTCGTTCCTGATTGCGGCATACCAGTACCTCATCGACTGGCACACGTCGTACTACGCGACGACCCCGACGAACACGAAGAAGTACCTCGACAAGACTCCTGGCGGAGGGGTCCGCCTGAACACGGCCGAGCGTAAGCGGATTCTGCTGGCCAACATCTACGGGGTCGACATCGACCCGCAGGCTGTGGAAGTTACGAAACTGTCGCTCCTGTTGAAGGTCATTGAAGGGCAGACCCAGATGGAGTTCGCCGTCGGGCGGATCCTTCCGGACCTCGACGCGAACATCCGCTGCGGAAACACGCTCATTGACATCGACTACCCCATGCCGATGGACGTAACCGAAGCCGAGCGCCTGATTGTCAACCCGTTCAACTGGGATGCGCAGTTTCCCAACATTATGAATGCCGGAGGCTTCGACGCTGTCATCGGCAATCCGCCGTACCTGAGCATCGACGCAACGTGGGGACGCCACGACCCTAGGCTTGCGTACATCAAGTCGCACTACCCCGACATTCACACCGACAAGACCGACATCCTGTTCTACTTCCTCGCACGCGCCGTTCAGATCTCCCGCGGAGAAGTCGGCTTCATCGTGTCCCGTTCGTTCCTCGAAGCAGACAAGGCGCAGAAACTTCGAGGCTGGCTATCCAGCCATACCCGCGTACGCGAGGTTCTCGACTTCCGGCAGGCCCTCGTGTTCCCACGCGTCGGCATTAACACAGCCATCGTCCGATTCTCCGGATCCAAAGCGGTCAAGAAGGTCCGCTTCCGCAAGTACGCGAACAAGTCGCTGCCGTCCGGCTACCGGCACACCCACCTGCACGATGCGACCCAGTTCGAAGAGAACATGGCCCCTCTAAGCGAGCTGGGTGCCGCCTCATGGGTGGTCACCCACGACGACAACGCTGCGCTGCTCGCGAAGATCGACGCGGCGGGTACGCAAGTCGGCTCGATCTTGCACCTCGGTCAGGGCATGCAAACTGGAGACAACAAAGCGTTTGCGATCCCGGAAACTGATAAGGCGCTACTTGCAGCCGCCAAGAAGCATCACATGACCTACCGCCGTGCACGCAACAGCGACATCACGGCTTTCGACATCGCCGATAACGGGCCGTGGCTGCTTTACGTTGAGGACGCGCCATCGTTCAACAGCCTCCCGGACGAGATCAAGAGGCATCTGAACCACCAGAAGGCGTCGCTTACTGCCCGTAAGGCATACGAGCGCGGCAACTGCGACTGGTGGCGATACACATGGCCGCTTCATAAGGACCACTTTGGAGACCCGGTCATTCTCGCCCCCTACAGGGCCCGCGACAACAGGTTCGCGGTCGACGAGAATCACACCTACTTGGGGATCACCGACACCACCGTCCTGTACGACAACAGCCAGCCCGAAAGCCTGCACTACGTCGCTGCGGTCCTCAACTCCGACATCCTCACCTACCGGTTCAGGTTCATCGGGAAACTCGTCGGCGGTGGTACCTACGAGTACTTCCACAACACGATCGCGAAACTACCCATACCGCGACGTAAGCCCGGCGACCCGGACCACGATGCCATCGTTGAACTTGCCGTGTCGATCTCCGACGATCTCGCGACCATTCGATCCACCAGAATCCCAGCCGAAAAGAACGCCGCGCTAAAGAGGATCAATCGCGCACGACTGGACATCGAGGACCAAGTCGCCAAGCTTTACGGCCTCAGTAGAGCGGAACGCGCCTTGATCGCCGACGAACTGGCCAAAGGTGCAGGCTGACGGCGGCCAAGCGCCTGAGCCCGGTCGCTGCCGCTAACATTCCGCGAGGGGGTCTCGATGTTCTGTCCTGAGTGCGGCACACAAGCAAGCGGAGCTCAGGCAAAGTTCTGCGCGCAGTGCGGATACGCCCTTGCCGCAGCGGTCCATACTGACGCAATGGCATTAGCGCCTGCCGTTGAGCTCGCGGCTGCGGTTCCGGCTGGCTGGTACCCGAACCCGAGCGATGCCGCAACGATTCGCTACTGGGACGGATCTGTCTGGACCGACCACACACACGCGGCGGGCCCGCAGCAATCTGCAACGGTCCCGGCAGGGTCCACTGGCCTCATCTGCCCTCACTGCCAAGTGAAGGGCGGCGTGTCGACCAAGAGCGTCAAGGCTAAGAAGGGTGTTTCCGGCGGCAAGGCGACTGGCGCAGTCCTGACCGGCGGCATTTCCATCCTCGCGACCGGCCTCTCCCGCAAGGAGAAGGTGACTGAAGCGCATTGCTCGAACTGCCGGACCACCTGGGTGTTCTAGGAGACTCGCAGGCGCGCCGAGGAAGCCGCTAGACCGCCTTCTTGACGTTGAACTTCAAGGGAGGAAGGGCCCGCTGCCTTGATGGGGCCTTCTTGCTCACCACGGGAGTTGCTCCCGCCCCCGCCTTCTTCTGAGCGCCTCCGGTAGGGCGGACGCGGTAGACCTGTGGCTTTGAAGCGTTCGCTTCCATGGTCATGGCTCCACTCCAGGATTGAGGTTTGCTGGATAGTAGTGCTTTCGACTTACCCACTTGAATCCCTCGTGCCGAGTTAGTGCTGCTACCTCGACCGGACCTCCAACGAATGCGTCGCCGGGTGTGAATCTGACGAACTTGATCGTCGCATCGACCAGGAAGTCGGCCAATTCGATTGCCTCTGCGAGGGGCATTGCAAGGTGCACGATCGGCAGGCCGATTTCGGCCCGAATCGCATCGGCATACATGTCAGCTTGGTCTGCATCAACACCCAGGCGAGTCAGGGCGATCGGGAGGCTCCTGCTAACGCCATCGACTATTCGAGCGATTGCTTCGGGCTGACCTTGTTGGAAAATGCCTTCCTCGCCCGACGGCCACGGCTGAGAGAGTTTGACCCCCTGGTCAGAGATCTCGATCTCCCACACGCTCGGCTTCTCATCAGCACTTCCGTAGCCACCCACGAGCATCCCGAATACGCCGACGGGCTCAAGGGCATACAGGGCCGCAAAATGGTCGCGAACCCGCTCTGCCACCTCCTCGACGGTGTAGGAGGTCGGGTCCAGGGCGTCCGCGTGTGGTGTTCCGCCTCCATTGGTGAGGATCTCGCGAAGGTTCTTGCAGTGCGACGCGATCGATATCGAGGCAAAGTTGGCTCGGCCCCACGTCATCGCGCCAAGCGCGAGGCCTTTACGCAGGTTGAAGATCTTGTTCGCGCTGTTCCAGATATTGATCGTGTCGACATGCCCGTCAGTGAGGGTGATCGACTGAGTGGTGGCGCTGTCGCTAGCGAGGATCAGGCCATCGGCGACGGATACGGCAACGACAATCGTCATAGAGCCCCCTGGCGCTCATGATTGCATCCCATGATGCGAGACCGCGGGATTGACGAAGTCTTGACACGAAACGGGAGTGGGCGAGCGTCACGCGTCGTGATCAGCCACTGCTCAGCCACAGCATTGGGACCCTGTGAGACATGGTGAACCTCCTGAGCATCAGCTTCCTCTAAGATCGGTCTACCAACACAAGTGAGTTGGCCGCTGGCTCTATCTACGGATCAGAAGGTTGGGAGTTCGAATCTCTTCGGGCGCACTCTGTGAGAGAGGCTATCCGTGGCATGCCCATGCTCGTGGGGCAGGAACGAGCATGACTAGCATCCACGTCGACCGCACACTCATGGCGGAGGTCGACGCGTGGGCTTCATGGAACGGCACTGGTTCGACGTGGGGGGCGTTCTCGGCCTGATCCTGGCGGCCGTGCTGGGCTTCACCGGATCGTCGATGTCCACACTCTCGCTGCTGCTGTGGATCAGCCTGCTGTCGCTCCTTGCCCATCAGGTGGAGGAGTGGCGCAGGCCCGGCTGGTTCCCCGGCATGCTGAACGTCGTCCTCTTCCGCTCCGCGGATCCTTGGAGGTTTCCGCTCAACGTGCGCAGTGGCCTCGCGGTCAACGTGGGGGTGGGGTGGGTGGGCTATGTGCTGGCCGCTCTGCTCGCCGAGCGCGCATTGTGGCTGGCCCTCGCCACCATCACGGTGTCGATTGGCAACTGCGTCCTGCATCTCGCGGTCATCCCGATGCGAGGGCGCATGCCCTACAACCCCGGTATGGCCACCTCGCTCGTCCTCTTCCTGCCGATCTCCGCCTGGTTCCTCATCGGCTTCTGGTCGTCGATGTCCCTTCTCGACGTCCTCCTGGGCCTCGCCGTGGGCCTGGCCCTCAATGTGGGCGGCGTCGTCGGTCTCATTCGAGTGATGGAGAGTCCGAGCGCACCGCCATTCGAGGCTCGCCAAGTCGAGCCGGCGCTGCGCTTCGTCAGGTAGCCATAGCGGCGAGGGGCCGGCGCGGGTGATAACCCCTGGGCGGTCCCTGACGAACTACGGATCAGAAGGCTGGGAGTTTCGAATCTCTTCGGGCGCACCCTTCCTCTTTCCTCGTTGCCCTCGCCTGGTCAGGACAGCGACGACGGGCTCACGGATACAACGCGGGCCCATACGCCCGGTGAACCAGCACGCGTCCGATCCCCACGGAAGGTGCCCTCATGAACCCATTGCTCAGCCGCAACCGCCGGCTTCCCGCCGTCCTCCTTGCCCTGGCGATGACGGCCGGAGCATTGTCGCCGCGGCCGCCGCCCCGGCGCAGGCTGGCGTTCCGGAGCTTCGCCCGGCGGCGCGGGCCAAGTGCGTCAACGTGAACACTGGCTTCGCCCGGTCCTGCGCCCGGGGCGGGGCCTGCGTCGTCGGCGACGTCGGCCCGGGGCGCGGCCGGGTCTTCTACTCCGCCCGCACGGCCCAGCCCTGGGGGCGCTACCTCGAGGCGGCCCCGAGTTCCTGGTATGCCCCGACGGGTGACCCCAACCTCGCGTGGTGCCAGGACGTGGCCACGCGGCTCCCCGGCACGGACGGCGCGGGTCTCGGTGCCGGCAAGGCCAATACCGCTGCGATGCTGGCGGTGTGCACGTCGGGCGCCGCGGCGGCGGTCCAGGGATACCGGGGCGGCGGCAAGGCCGATTGGTACCTGCCCTCGAAGACCGAGCTGCGGCAGTTGTTCCTGCACCAGAAGAAGGTGGGAGCGTTCATCTTCCACGGCTACTGGAGCTCGACCCAGGCGAGCGAGAGCATGGCGTGGATCCAGGACTTCTACTCCGACTACGTGCCGGCGCCGAGCGACAAGGCCTTCGCCAACTACGTGCGTCCGATCCGCGCGTTCGGCTGACCTCGGGGCGCGCCACTCCAGCCGGCCACGCCCGCCGTGTGCTTACCTGTAGTGGTGGCTGTCCTCTTGCGTCCGTCCAGATCCGTCGCGCATCGCGCGGCCGGCATCGCCGTGATCGCGCTTGCGCTGCTGACCGCATGCTCGTCGTCCACTGATCCGGCCGCCGACGAGGCGAGCGCAACCGGCCCTTCCACCGAGGTGCCGGCATCCCCGTCGGGGGAGCCAGCACTGGACCCGCCGCCGACGGGCATCGTGCTCCCGCTCTCGTGGGAGTCGGCGTCCGCCCGCGAGGCGGGTGCCGGCTACGTGATGGCACTGTCGGCGACGTCTCGCCCGGACGTCTACGACGGCCGCTACTTCCACCGCGACGACGATGGAGCCGTCGACGGCCAGGTCTTCGTGACCGTCCGGGTCACCGGCCCCACATCGATCGACGTCACCTTCTCGGGGTCGCAGGGCGCGACCGGCAGCCTGGCACTGGCCGACGACGCAAGCGGCGCCTCGTCCATCAATCTCGGGCCAGCCTGCGCCGGGGTCCTGGTCGAGGAGGCCACCTTGGCCGACTGCGTCCTGTTCGACGCAACCGGCCGGGCGAGCCCGTCGCCCACGGCCAGCTCTCCTCCTCCCGTCACGCCGGCTACATCGGCTGACGAGGCGATGGGCTATCTCTGCTCGGTCGCGGTGGAGGAGCTGGGCGACGTGACCGAGCCGACGTCCGACGCGTTCGCGACAAGCGTGCTGCAGGTCGCCCTCGGACTGCTGGAGTATGACGCCGGCGCGGTCGACGGCGTGTACGGCGCGACGACGGAGGGCGCGGTCAGGGCTTTCCAGTCCGACGCCGGGATCACGGTGGACGGTCTGGTCGGCCCGCAGACATGGGCCAGCCTCCAGGCAGCCGCCTGCCGGCTTCCGGAGGATCCGGCGGAGTAGCGGGCAGCAGCGGCACGAAAGGCGCTACATTCCCACGATGCTGAGATTGCGGCACGTATCGGTCGGCGTCGTACTGGCACTGGTGGTCTCGTCGGCGGTCATGCCGCTGGCGCGGGCAGCCGACCAGCCAGGCGAGCCGTGCTCGACGGAAGGCTTCATCCAGAACCTCGGCACGGGCTTCCTCGTCTGCACCAACGGCGTCTGGCAGGCGTCCAGCACGGCGCCGCCACCTCCGTTGGGCACGCCGTCGGCCGGCGCCGGGTCGACGGCCAAGGTGGCCAAGATCTTCAAGCCGGTCGGAACCGCGCTGTCCCAGGACACGTTCGGGTCGACCGGGAAGCAGGTTGCCGACGCGACGGCCTTCCGGCTGCCGGACGGCCGGGTCCGGATCCTCGCCTTCGTCAATGTCACCACGGGGCTGCCGGGGCTGCGGTCGGCGACATCCACGACGAAGGCGGGGACGTCGTTCGTGAGTGACGGCACCGACCCGTTCCCCGGGACGCCGGTCGGCCAGCCGCGCGCCTTCCCGCTCGGTGGCAACAGCCTGCGGCTGTTCTTCGCGGAGGCGGGCACCGTGCAGACGGCCGTGAGCAGCGACGGCGGGGTCACGTTCACCCGCCAGGGGCCGGTCATCACGACCGAGCAGGCCGGCTTCGAGCCGGGCGTCATCTCGGTCATCAAGCACAAGGGCGTCTACCGGGCGTACTTCTCCAACCTGGAGAAGCCCGGCGTGCATGCCGAGCGGGTCATGCGCACCGCCACCAGCTCCGACCTCATGACCTGGACCATGGGCCCGTCGGTCGTCGCAGCAGGCGGATCCCACCCATTCGCGGTGACGGACAAGACGGGCAAGGTGGCGCTCTACTACGCGGCGGACCGCGGCAGCACCTACGGCATCTGGGTCTCGACGAGCAAGGACGGCATCAACTTCAGCAAGGAGAAACTGGTCGTCGTCGGGGGCGGGGACGCGGACATCATCCGGGCGGCGTCCGGTGGTGGCTACCTCATGTACTACGGGGCCGACCTGGGCGGCAACAACTTCGGGATCAAGGTGGCCAAGTCGATCGGCAAGGTCATCCCGTAGCCGCCGGGTCAGGTCCCGCGCATGCTGTTGTTGCGCGGCTCGTGGGTGAGCTCGGCGAGGCCGAGGCGCTCCAGGAGCGGTGGCAGGTACATGCCGAACCTGCCGCGGTAGCCGTTGCGCTGCCCGTACCAGCCGCCCACGGGGTTGCCCGGATCGCGCCCGAAGGCCTCCACGGTCCCGTCCGCTGCCGGCTTCTTCTCGTCGGCCGCGCCGAGCGGGACCCAGTCGCCTTGGGCCAGCAGCCATGCGTGCAGGTCGTCGACCGCTCGCGCGTCATAGGTCAATCGCGTCGACCCGACCTGGCAGACGAGCAAGGGCGGATCGGAATCGTCGTCGCGGTACATCGTGTACTCCGACGAGCCGGGCGCAGTCGTGAGCTGCCACGGGTCGTCGCGGGTCCCTGATCCCTTTTCCATGGGCCAACTACAGCAGGTCCACGACCCGTGCGAAAGCCCCCGGGACGGCCCGGGCGGCAGGGACCACCAGGCGGCGAAGCGCTGGTCGCTGGGCCACGCGGATGAGCGTCCCGGTGAGGTAGCGGTAGGACCGGGTGATGCGCAGCCACTCGCCTTCGTACGAATGGGGGTCGTCCCGGCCGATCGCGTCGACGACCGCCTGCGCCTGCGCGAAGCCGATCCGCAGCCCCTCCCCGGTCAATGCGTCGACGTAGCCGGCGGCATCGCCCACGAGCAGCGTGCGGCCGGCCGTGCGTGCCGATGAGGACTGGCGCAGGGGCCCGGCGCCCCGCTCGTCGCTGGCAGGAGCAGCTCCCTCGATCCGGCGCTGCAGGGCGGGCGTGGCCGCAAGGGCCCGATCCAGGCTCAATGGCCGGCCACCGAGCACCGCTATCCCGACGACGTCATCGGCCACGGGGGTCACGTACACCTCGACGTCCGGCAGCCAGTAGACCTCGACGAGGTCGGTCCACGGCTCGACGCGGAAATGCTGCCGAACCCCGAATCTCTGCGGGCCTCGGGCCTCCCGGTCCAGGCCCGTCGCGGCGCGAACAGAGGAGTGCAGGCCGTCGGCACCGACGAGGTACCGGGCGGTGATGCCACCGGCCTCGACGGAGGTGCCGGTCGCGACGACGCTGGTCACCCGGTCGGTCACGAAGGCAACCCCGGCGGCCTCTGCCCGGCGCCGGAGGGCCTGGTGCAGCACCGTCCGGCGCACGCCCCGCCCCGGGCCGTGCGAGAAGCGGGCCTCCGCGCTCCTGGTGCCGTCGAGGTACCTGATGCCGAGGAACGGCCGTCCGGGCGGGTCGACGCCGAGGTCGGCCAGGCGGGCCACCGCCTCGGGCATGAGGCCCTCGCCGCAGGCCTTGTCGATGTCCCCCGCCCGCGGCTCGATGACCGCGACCGACAGCCCGGCGCGACAGGCGTAGAGGGCCGTTGCCAGGCCGACGGGCCCTCCGCCAGCGACGAGAACGTCGATCACTGGCTGGGCAGCGTGGCCAGGGCCGCGTTCTCCGCGCGGATGCGCACGGCCAGGAGTGGCAGGTTGAGGAGGGTGAACACGATGGCCGTCACCCAGGCGAAGCCGACCATGGGCAGGGCGAACCCCTCGATGACGACGGCGACGTAGTTGGGGTGGTTCAGCCATCGATAGGGGCCACCGGTGACTCGGGGCAACCCCGGAATGATCACAATCCTCGTGTTCCAGCGCGGACCGAGGGTGCGGATGCACCACCACCGCAGCGCCTGCGAGGCGAGGACGAGGGCGAGCATCGTCCACGACAGCCACGGGATCATCGGCGTGGGCCACACCCACACCTCGACGAGCGCCCCCGCGAGCAGGCCCACATGCAGCACGACCATGAACGGGTAGTGACCGCGGCCGAACTCGATCCCGCCATGCGCGCTGCTCCAGCGCAGGTTGCGCTGCGACACCACGAGCTCCGCCACGCGCTCGGCCGCCACGATGACGACGAGGATGGTGAAGGCCCACGTGCCGGTCAAGGCCTCACCACCGCAGCAGGACCAGCTCGGCGCAGAACCCCGGACCCATGGCCATGAGCAGGCCGGGGCTCCCCGGCTCCGGCCGGGGCATCCCGGCCACCCCGGGCGCGGCATCGGTGCCCGCAAGAGTGTCGGCGAGGACGTGCAGCACGGAGGCCGACGACAGGTTGCCGATGGCAGCGAGGGATCGCCATGTCACGTCGAGCTGCCCGTCGTGGAGGTCCAGTGCCTCCTGCATGGCCTCGAGGACCTTCGGCCCGCCGGGGTGGCTGACCCAGCGCGCGATGTCCGTGGTCTTGAGGTCGTGGTCGGCCAGGAAGTCGGCCACGTCGTCGCCCACGTAGCGACCGATGACCTCCGGTACGCCCGCGGAGAGCACGATGCGAAAGCCCGATGCCCCGATGTCCCAGCCCATCGTGCGCTCCGTGTCCGGGTACAGCCGGCTGCGCGACGCGACGACCGTCGGGCCGTCGAGCCCGAGCATCGAGGCGCGACGGCTGCCGACCATGACGACCGCTGCGGCCCCGTCGCCGAAGAGCCCACTAGCCACGATGTTGGGCATCGACGCGTCGTCTCGCTGGACCGTCAACGAGCACAGCTCGACGGAGACGAGGACGGCCACGCCATCCGGGCGCCCGAGCAGGTAGTCGTGCACTCGGGCGATCCCTGCTGCCCCCGCAACGCAGCCGAGCCCGAACAGGGGCAGCCGGTGGACATCCGGCCGGAACCCCATGGGCAGGGCCAGTCGGGCCTCGAGGGAGGGCGCCGCAACCCCCGTCACCGTCGTCGACACGAGCAGGTCGACGTCGGCGGCCGCCAGCCCGGCCTGCGCAAGGGCTCCCTCGATGGCCTCTCGGGCCAGTCCGAGGCCCACGTCGATGAACGCATCGTTGGCGGCGCCGAAGTCGGCCAGGAGCGCGTAGGCCTCGAGCGGCAGGGCCAGGTTCCTCGACCGCACTCCGGTGGCGGCGTGAATCCGCTCGATCGCGGCCCGGTGCTCGCCATCGGGCGAGACGACGCTGCTGAACGCCTCGGTGATCCGCTCCTGCGGGTAGGCGTGCGGGGCAAGGACGCCACGGACCCCTGCAATCACTGACACCATCGGATCGTAGGCGCACGGGGCGCCGGGGGATACGGCTGGGCGAACGGAGTGGCGATGACGATCGCGGTCCTGGGGACGGGCATGGTGGGGCAGGCCATCGCAGGGCGACTGGACGGGCTCGGGCACGCGGTCGTCGTGGGCACGCGGGACGTGGACATCACGATGTCGAGGCCGCCCTTCGACGAGGGAGGCAGCCCGACGTTCGCCGCGTGGGCCGCCGACCATCCGGCGGTGCGCGTTGCCTCGTTCGCGGACGTCGCGGCGGCGAGCGACCTCGTCGTCAACGCGACGTCTGGTGCCGTCACGCTTGACGCCCTCGCCGAGGCGGGGGCGGCCAACCTCGCCGGCAAGGTGCTTCTCGACATCTCCAATCCGCTCGACTTCTCGCAGGGCTTCCCTCCCACCCTCTTCGTCAAGGACAGCGATTCGCTGGGGGAGCAGGTGCAGGCGGCCTTCCCGGACGCGCTCGTGGTCAAGTCGCTGAACACGATGACGGCGGCCCTGATGATCGAGCCTCGTCGGGTCGGCGGCGGCGAGCATTCGGTGTTCGTCAGCGGGAACGACCTGCAGGCCAAGGCACGCGTCGTGGCCCTGCTGCACGAGTTCGGCCACACCGACGTGATCGACCTCGGCGACATCACGACGAGCCGGGGCCCCGAGATGTTCCTGCCGCTGTGGCTGCGCACCATGCAGGCACTCGGAACGGGCATGTTCAACATCAAGGTGGTCCGGCCGTGAAGTCCGGCGTGCACATCGTGCGCTTCGACCTGCCCGGGTGGCCCGGCTCGCTGGCCTCGACCATCGCCGATGTCGGCCGCGCGAGCGAGGCAGCGGGCCTCGACAACCTCTCCGTCATGGACCACTACTTCCAGATGGAGCCCTATGGTGGCTCGGCGAGTCCGATGCTCGAGGGCTACACGACGCTGGGCTTCCTCGCGGCCCACACGAGCACCGTCGAGTTGCAGCTGCTCGTCACGGGCGTCACCTACCGGCACCCGGGCCTGCTGGCGAAGATCGTCACCACCCTCGACGTCCTGTCGGGCGGCCGCGCCATGCTGGGCATCGGAGCGGCCTGGTACGAGCGCGAGCACCTCGCACTGGGGGTGCCGTTCCCCCCGTTGTCGGAGCGCTTCGAGCGCCTCGAGGAGACCCTGCAGATCGTCCACCAGATGTGGAGCGAGGATGACGGCCCGTACGACGGGCGGCACTACCGGCTCGGCGAGACCATCAACGTGCCTCAGGCGATCACGCGCCCGCACCCGCCGATCATGATCGGCGGCTCGGGCGAGCGGAAGACGCTGCGCCTCGTCGCTGCCTACGCCGATGCGTGCAACATCTTCGCCGGCCCCCAGTCCGGGCCCGACGCGGTACGGGCGAAGCTCGACATCCTCGCGGAGCACTGCGAACGCGAGGGGAGGGCGTTCGACGACATCAGGCGCACGATCCTGTGGACCGGTCCGCTGGATCCCTCGCCCACCGAGGGTGCCGCCTTCGTCGAGGAGATGGCCCGCTTCGTGGCCGCCGGCGTCGAGGAGGTGCACATCATGCCGCCCGGTGACGACCCGGTCGGATGGATCGCACGCTTCGGAGAGAACGTCGTGCCCGGCCTGCGCGAGATCTGATCGGGCTGCTGTCCATTCGTGCCCTGCGTGCTCGTCCTGTACATGAACCCGGCGATCCGCGCCGGCCAGCGAGGAGGTCGTCATGCCCCAGTACGTGGCAATCATCTACACCAAGGACGTCGACTGGTCCCACCCCGACCAGGCGGCCGACATGGCCGAGTACGGGGCCTTCGGCGAGGCTGCGGCAGCCGTCATCCGTGGCGGGGCCGCGCTCTACCCCACTGCGACGGCCACCACGGTCCGGGTCGCGGGCGGCAAGGGCGGCGACGTGCTGACGACGGACGGGCCGTACGCCGAGACGAAGGAGGCGTTGACCGGCTTCTACATCCTCGAGTGCGCCGACCTAGACGAGGCCGTCGCGACTGCGGCGCGGATCCCTGCTGCCTGGGACGGGGCGGTCGAGGTGCGGCCAGTCCTGCCCGTCATGTGATTCAGTGACGGCTGCCACGTCACCGGAGGAGGCGGCCGAGCGGGCTGTCCGCTCGGAGTACGCCCGCATCCTCGCCACCCTCATCCGCGTGACGGGCGACGTCGACCTGGCCCAGGACGCCGTGCAGGACGCAGTCCTGCGCGCGTTGCAGACATGGCCGCGCGACGGAGTCCCTGACGAGCCGCGGGCCTGGCTGACCGTCGTCGCGCGTCGCTGCGCGATCGACCGTATCCGCCGGGACGCGTCACGACAGGGCAAGGAGGCTGACGCGGTGTGGCTCCTCGACAACGCATTGCCCGAGCCGGTCGAGTCGGTCGTGCGGGACGACCTGCTGCGGTTGGTGTTCACCTGCTGCCACCCGACGCTGTCGCGGGATGCGCAGATCGCCCTGAGCCTGCGCACACTGGGCGGGCTCAGCACGGCGGACGTGGCACGTGCGCTCCTGGTGCCCGAAGCCACCATGGCCAAGCGACTGACCCGCGCCAAGCAGAAGATCCGGCAGGCCCGCATCCCCTACCGGGTGCCCGCAGACGATGAGTTGCCGGCTCGCCTCGACGGCGTGCTCTCCACTGTGTACCTGATGTTCAACGAGGGGTACGCCGCGGGAGCGGGCGAGACCGCCATGCGCGGTCCGTTGATCGACGAGGCCGTGCGGCTCGGCCGGCTGCTGCACGACCTCATGCCCGACGAGGCGTCGGTGACCGGACTTCTCGCCCTCATGCTGCTGCAGGATTCCCGCCGGTCCGCGCGCGTTGCCGCCGACGGGACCGTCGTTCCGCTCGCCGAGCAGGACCGTGGGCTGTGGGACCCAGAGGCCGTCCGAGAGGGAGTGGAGCTCGTGGGGGCAGCCCTGCGACGGACCCCGGACCGGCCGGACCCGTACGTGGTGCAGGCGGCGATCGCCGCCTGCCACGCGCTCGCAGCGGACTACGAGGCCACCGACTGGGACGCCGTCCTGTCCTGGTACGACGTCCTGCTCACCGTGGAGCGCACGCCGGTCGCGAGGCTCGGGCGCGCGGCCGCTGTTGCCGAGCGCGACGGGCCGGAGGCGGGGTTGCGCGCCGTCGACGCCGTCGACGGGCTCGCGGGCTACGCGTGGTGGCACGCATCGCGTGCGGAGCTTCTTGGCCGGTTGGGGCGGGTGGACGAGGCGGTGGCCGCGAGCGCCCGCGCGGTGAGCCTTGGCCTGAACGATGCGCACGCCCGGTTCGTCACGAGGAGGCGGCCCGACTCCGACTAGGCGACCGGCCATTCCCGCAGGAACGGGTTCTCCCACAGCTGGTTTCCGTCCTGGATCGTGAAGCCCGCCAGGGTCGGATGAGTCATGGTGAAGTTGGTGGCGCACGGCTGGTCCACGATCAGGCCCCAGCCCCGGGCGAGGAAGTGCCGCTGGAGGAGGCCTTCCGTCAGCCGGTCGGTCGTGCCGACGGCCATCAGGCGGACGTTCTGCTGGATGACATCGCTCGCCGGCTCCAGCAAGTCGAACTCGACTCCTTGAACGTCGATGTGGAGGAGGTCCGTCTGGGTCGGCCCCGCCAGCAGGTCCGCGATGGCCACGGCAGGCACGTCATGGTGGGTGAGGTGGACCCCCCGGTAGTCGACGTCGGTGCCCGGCAGGGTCCACACGGCGGCGCCCATGTCGTCGTCGGGGATGTCGGGGAACTGCAGGACGGTCCGTGAGTGCCACCCGGCCGCCCGGACGACGAGCACGTCCAGACCCGGGTCTGCTGCCGCGACCCTCGAGGCCAGCTCATCGGGGTCGCCCTCGGCGAGGGCTACCGTCAGGCCGTTGTCCTGCGCATGCTGGACCGCCCATCGGCAGCGCACGGGGTCGGCCTCGACCGCGACCCCGAACGCCTGCAGGCCGCGCCGCTTCGCGGTGACCACCCCCGACACCGTCCACGGCGCCCAGCCGCCGCCGACCTCGACGATCCGGAAGGTGCCTTCAGCGGTGTTGATGGCCTGGGCAAGCCCGGCGTACTCGACGTCCTCGCTGCGGTAGCCGTCATCGGGGATGGGCAGCGCCTCGCTGACCGTGCCGGCGAGCTCGGCCGGTGCCCAGGGCAGCATCGACACGCGGGTCCGCACGCCGTTCCAGTCGATGTAGAACTCCGGGTCTGCGGCGACCGGCTCGTCGGCGCGGAGGGACTCCAGCAGTTCACGGCACGTGCCTGGCGTGATCGGGACCGCGATGCCGTTACCCAGGCTCGGGACGGTGGGGCCGGGCTGCACCGCGGGCGCGTCGGCCTGGCGGCGCGCGGTCCAGGGCAGGCGCACGCCGAGCAGGGTACCGGCGCGCCCGACCTGGTGGGGGCGTCTCGGCACTCCCGGCGGCGCGGGGGATGATGCGCCCGTGCCACCCCGCAACCTGGTCAACCTCGAGGCCGTCAGCAAGGCGTTCGGCGATCGCCCCCTGCTCAGCGCCGTGTCGACGGGCGTCGGGGACGGCGATCGGATCGGGGTCGTGGGGCGCAACGGCGCAGGCAAGACCACGCTGCTGGACGTCCTCGGCGGCGTCGAGCCGCCCGATGCGGGCCGGGTGAGCGTGGTCTCGGGGGTGCACCTGGGCTACCTGCGGCAGTCGCCGCCCTTCGATCCCGCGGCCACCATCCTCCAGGCCGTCGTGGGGGAGCGCGCCACGCACGAGTGGGCGGCCCAGCCACGCGTGCGCGAGGTGCTCGATGGCCTGCTCGGCGGGTACGACGACGACCTCCTCGACCGCAGGCTCGGCGACCTGTCCGGCGGTGAGCGGCGCCGCGTCGAGCTGGCCCGCCTGCTGGTCGCCGAGCTCGACCTGCTCCTGCTCGACGAGCCCACCAACCACCTCGACGTCGAGGTGGTCGGCTGGCTGGCCCGCTACCTCAGGGCACGTCCCGCCCTGGCGGTCGTCGTCGTGACGCATGACCGCTGGTTCCTCGACGAGGTGTGCGAGCGGACCTGGGAGGTGGTCGACGGGGCCGTCGAGGAGTACGACGGCGGGTACTCCGCCTACGTGCTGGCGAAGGCCGAGCGCACCCGCCAGGGCGAGGCGATGGAGGCGCGTCGCAACAACCTCATCCGCAAGGAGCTCGCCTGGCTCCGGCGCGGCGCACCGGCACGGACCTCCAAGCCGAAGTTCCGGGTCGACGCGGCCAATGAGCTGATCGCCACCGAGCCGCCGCCGCGCGACGCCGTCGAGCTGCTGTCCTTCGCCGACGCCCGCCTGGGCAAGACGGTGATCGAGGCGCACGACGCGACCGTGTCTGTGGGCCGGCGGGTGCTCGTGGACCGGCTGTCCTGGAACATCGGGCCGGGCCAGCGGATCGGGATCCTCGGGGCCAACGGCGCGGGCAAGACGACCATCGTGCGCACCCTCCTGGGCCAGATCCCCCCGCTCCAGGGGCGCATCGTCACCGGCCAGACGGTCCGACCGGCCTACCTGTCACAGCACCTTGAGGAGCTGGACCCCAGCTGGCGGGTCCTGGAGGCGGTGGAACTGGTCGCGCAGCGGGTCGACCTGGGCAAGGGCCGGGAACTGACCGCATCGCAACTGTGCGAGCGGCTCGGCTTCGGCACCGACGGCCAGTGGACCCCGGTCGGTGACCTGTCCGGCGGCGAGCGGAGGCGGCTGCAGTTGACCCGCCTGCTGATGGGGGCGCCGAACGTCCTGGTCCTCGACGAGCCCACGAACGACTTCGACGTCGAGACGCTGACCGCCCTGGAGGATCTCCTTGACGGGTTCGCGGGCACCTTGCTGGTCGTGTCCCACGACCGGTACTTCCTCGAGCGGGTGTGCGACGACTTCGTGGCGCTTCTCGGCGATGAGCGCATGCGCCCGCTGACCGGCGGCCTCGACGAGTACCTGGCCCTGCGCTCGGGCGTGATCGAGGCCGCGCCCGTCGCCATTGCCCCGGCCACCGGGCCGGTGAAGAGCGATGCCGCGAGGCAGCGGGAGGAGCAGAAGGCACAGGCTCGGCTCGAGCGGCAGATCGAGAAGCTCTCCCAGCGCGAGGCACGGCTGCATGAGCAGCTCGCCGAGCAGGCCACGGACTACGAGGCCGTGACCGTCCTCAATGAGCAACTCCGCGCGATCGGCATCGAGCGTGAGGCGCTCGAGGAGCAGTGGCTGTCGCTCCTGTCGTGACGAGGGCCCAAGTCCGCCCGCCTACGCTAGGGGGCATGACCCTGCCCCAGCGCACCATCGGCGACCTGGCGGTCTCCGCCATCGGACTCGGGTGCATGCCCATGTCCTTCGAGACGATGCTCGATGATCGCGAGCGGGCCATCGCCACGATCCACCGCGCGCTCGACCTCGGCATCACGCTGCTCGACACCGCGAACATCTACGCGCCGGCGTGGGACGCCGTGGGGCACAACGAGGCCCTCGTGGCGGAAGCGGTGCGGACCTACCAGGGCGAGGCCGACCTGACCGACCTGCTGGTCACGACCAAGGGCGGCATCACCCGCGGGCCCGGGGAGACGTGGGGCCGGGACTCCTCGGCTGCGGCCTTGCGCAGCGCGGCGGAGGACAGCCTCACCCGGCTCGGAGTCGACGTCATCGAGCTCTACCAGCACCACCGCCACGACCCGTCCCAGACCTACCCGGACCAGGTCCGCGCCCTGGCCGCACTGAAGGACGCAGGCCTGATCCGGCGCATCGGGCTGTCCAACGTCAACGGCGGAGAGCTTGCCGTTGCCCTGGACATCCTGGGCGGACCGGCTGACGGCGGAGTGGTGTCGGTCCAGAACGAGTACTCGCCCCGCTACCGGGACGACGCGGATGTGCTCGAGCGCTGCACGGGGCTCGGCATCGCCTTCCTGCCGTGGTCGCCGCTCGGCGGCTCCGATCAGGCGCACGACGTCGGATCGCACTACACCGCGTTCGCCGAGGTGGGCGTGGAACTCGGGGCGTCAGCGCAGGAGGTTGTGCTGGCCTGGCTGCTGCGATTGAGCCCGGTCATGATCCCGATCCCCGGAGCCACTCGCCCCGCCACGGTCGAGTCGTGCGTGCGGGCGGTGAGCCTCTCGCTCTCCGAGGAGCAGTTCGGCCGGCTGCAGGCGACCGTGCCTGCGCACGGCTCGAAGTACGGCGACGACCTGCCGCGCAGCCCGCTCGCCTAGTCCCGGATGGCAGCCGAAGCGGCAGCGGGGCCCCGACGCCGGGTGGTGATCGTGGGCGCCGGATTCGGTGGGCTGGCGTGCGCCCGCAAGCTGGCCGGCCGCGCCGGCATCGACGTGACGATCGTCGACCGTCATCCGTACCAGGTGTTCGCGCCCCTGCTGTACCAATTGGCGACCGGGGGGCTGCCTGAGGACGACCTTGCCTACTCCGTCCGCGCCGCCGTCCCGGGGGCCACGTTCCGGCGCGGCGAGGTGGTGCGCATCGACCCCCGGGCTCGGCGCCTCCGCCTGGCCGACGGGACGGTCATCCCGTGGGACGACCTCGTGCTCGCGGTCGGGAGCACGGGGACGACGTTCGGCACTCCTGGCGTTGCCGAGCACGCCCTGCAGATGAAGTCCATCCAGGAGGCGCGGGCCATCCGCCGCCAGTTGCTGCAGACCTACGAGGACGTCGAGCTGGGCAGCCGCCCGCGGGAGGCCCTGAAGGTCGTCGTCGTGGGCGGCGGACCGACCGGTGTGGAGATCTCCGGCGCGGTGGCCGAGCTCCAGCGGGCGATGCGCCGCGAGTTCCCGGAGTTCTACCGGGCGGCGTCGGTCACGCTGGTCGAGGCCGGCCCGCGGCTGCTCCCGTCGTTCTCCGAGAAGTCCAGCGCCCATGCGAGGGACCAGTTGGAGGACCTCGGGGTCGCCGTGAAGCTGGGGACAGCCGTCGACCGCATGTACCCCGATGACGTGCACCTCAAGTCCGGGGAGGTGCTGACCGCGGGGACCATCGTGTGGGCCGCGGGCGTCGCCGCGCCCAAGGAGTGGGAGGGCCTGGGCCCCACCGACCGCTCGAACCGGCTTCAGGTGTCCCCGACCCTGCAGCTGGGCGACGGCATCTGGGTGATCGGCGACATGGCCAGCGTGCCCGGGCCGACTGGCCGGCCGTTGCCGATGGTCGCCTCAGTCGCCATGCAGCAGGGCCGCTACGTCGCCCGGGCCATCGTGCGCGAACAGGCCGGCCAGCCCTTGACCCCGTTCGCCTACAAGGACAAAGGCCAGATGGCGACGATCGGGCGCCGTCGCGCGGTGGTGGAGATGCCCCGCGGGCTCAAGCTTCGCGGCACGTTGGCGTGGCTGGCCTGGCTGGGGCTGCACGTGTTCTACCTCGCGGGCGGCCGGCAGCGGATCAGCGTCATCGCCGACTGGTTCTGGAACTACGTCGCGTGGGGCATCGGTCCCCGCCGCACGGTCATCGACTGAATCTCCGCGAACGGGCAGACGTTGCTGCTGGTCACGCGGATTCAGCAGCGACGAGTGCCCACTCGCGCTAGGCGGTCGGGGCGGGCGGGGGCTCGGTGCTGGGTGTCGGCTCGGGGGTCGGTGCCGGGATGGGCGTGGGCGCCGGGGCGTTCTGCGCCAGTTCCTTCAGGTACTGCTGGTACGGCACGAAGCACTGCACCGAGCGCTTGCCGAGCTTCCAGCCGGTCTCCGTCGGGTTGATCCGCCACCAGCCTGGGTAGGGGACCTTGCCGTCGTACTTCTTGGCGATCTTCTGGCAGATCAGCGCGCTGCGCCGCAGGATGCTCGACTCGCCGGGGAACCGGGCCGTCGGACCCCCGAGGCGCTGCTCGAGCACCTTGATCCAGTTGCGCTTGGGGTTGGTGCACCTGACGGCCGCCGTGTTGCGCGCGCTCGGCGTGCTCGGGGTGCAGAAGTTGAGGTCGGCCTGCGGCACCGATGCCACGAAGGCTGCTCCCGGACCGGTGATGCGCTGCAGGCCGAGCCCGCTCTGCAGCACGGCGTCGCACCTGACCCAGCGCTCGCCCGCAGCCCACTGGGCATTGGTCGGGAACAGCGTGGCAACCCGGAACCGGCTCGGCAGGACCCGGGCTGGCATTCCGAGGTAGGCGTTCATGGCCTTGACCGTGCAGCCGCTCGCGGCAGCCAGCTGGGCGGCCACCGACGCCTTCGACGGGGGACCGAACTGCTCGCCCAGCGTGCGCACGGCGAACGTCTCGGCAGTGTGCGGGTTCTCGCAGCCGATCGCCGCGGCCGGGGAGGAGATCTCTTCCAACGTGGCCACGGGGTAGTCGAAGCAGGAGCCAACGACGGGGGCCGCCGCCGCGGGGGTCGCGCCGGTCAGGCCGCTCGCGAGCATGAGGGCCGCGACGCCGATGACGGCGGCAGCCGGGCGCACGGCGACCATGGGACTCCTCCTTGGGTGGGCTTCGACGATAACCCACAAGCCGCCCGGACGCCGACACCAGCAGTTGGAGTCAGTCCGCGGCCCCGGGAACGACGCCTCCTGCTGGTGTCGGCGGGGGCTCGACGCGGCCGGCTAGAGCTGGGTGATGTCGACGCTGACGCCCAGTGCCTCGCTGTGCCCGCCGGCATAGATGCCCTTGAGCGGCGGCACGTCGGCGTAGTCCCGGCCCCGGGCGACCACGACGTGCGCGGCGCCCACCGCCCTGTCGTTGGTCGGGTCGAGCGCCTGCCAGTGCCCGTCCCAGTACTCCACCCAGGCATGTGACTCCCCGGTCACGGTCTGGCCGTGCGCGGGCTCCTCGGTGTGCAGGTAGCCGCTGACGTAGTACGACGGGATCCGCGTGGCGCGGAGCAGGGACAGCGTCGTGTGGGTGAAGTCCTGGCACACGCCGTGCCGGGTCTGCCAGGCCTCGCTCGCCGTGGTGGAGACGTCGGTCGCACCGGGGGTGTAGGTGAGCCGGTCACGCACGGCCGCAATGGCCACGCGCGCGGCAGCCCCCGGTGTGGGCTGCCGCAGCATGTCCTCGACGATCGCCGCCCGATCGGGATCGGCCGTGGCGCTGTCGACGTATTCGGTGTCGACGAGGAGCTCGGAGTGCCGGTCCTGGATGGCAGGAGCGAGCACGTCCGCCCACGAGGCACCGGGTACGGGGGCCGGGAGCGGCGGGGTGTCTACGGTGCTGATCGCGATGATCTCCAGCACGCGGTGGGGCACGTGGACGTTGAATGACTCGACGTGTGCACCCCAATAGTCGCCGTAGGTCTGGATGCTGGCCGATGGATGCACCTCGAGGGTATGGCTGAGCAGGAACTGGCCGTCCCCCGTGAGCGGGGTCATGCGCACCTCGTTGAACGATGCCTCCACAACGTCGGCGTAGCGGTAGCCGGTGCGGTGAGTAATGTGCAGGCGGCGGCCCGGCCCGCTCGTCGGCGTTCCCGGCACGTCAGTGGCTCCAGACGATAGTGCCGTGCGGCCGGAAGAACGCTCCGTAGACCTCGTCGCCGGCCCGCACGGCCGCGCTGCGCGCCTCGCCGACGAACTTCTCGATGTCCTCCGGTGTCGGCAGGCTCGCGTACTCCAGTTCCGAGCGCAGCATCCCCACCTCGCGGAGCAGTTGGCCGCTGTCGCTGACGCCGCTTCGGTAGAGCCCGCGCACGGCCTCTTCGGCGTCGGCCGCGCAGACGCGCATGGACCGCGGGAAGGCCGGGTCGAGGACCAGGAAGGTGCGCACGGGCAGCGCGGCGATCGGGCGGCCGGTGCGCAGGAACGGGGAGAGCGCGGCCGCGGCCCGCAGGGTGGCTGCCGGCCCGGACGACGGCCACAGCTGGTCATGGCGGATCGCCATCAGCCGACCGACCATGTCGATGCGCTCGAGCTCGCGGCCGAGCACCATGAAGTGGTACGCCTCGTCGCGAGGCATCGTCCAGTCGACGATGCCATTGACGACGAGCAGTCGCTCCAGGACCCGGTGCAGCGCCACGCCGGGGCTGGCCGTGAACGCCATGCCGCGCGACAGCGCGAGGTGTGCGGAGTTCAGCGCCTCGAAGGTGTCCTGTGACAGCGAATCCCGGATCGCCCGGGCGTTGGTCCGCGCGGCGGAGACCGCTCCCGCGATAGTCGACGGGTCCGCCTCGTGCCCGACGACGACCCGGACGAGTTCGACCGGGGACTCCACCCCCTCGGCGGACATCGAGAGCGCCTCGAGGAGTGCGCGGCAGCCGATGGCGTCGGGCACCGATCGGTCCTCGACGAGCAACTGGTGGTGCTCAGCGAGCAGCCGGGCCGTGGCCTCGGCCCGCTCGACGTAGCGGCCGAGCCAGAAGAAGGATTCGGCGATCCGGCTCAGCATGGCTGCCCCGGGCTTGCCGTCCCGCCTGACGGCTGCACGCCCTGCTGCTGCTGGCGCTCCTGCTGCAGGATCCGGTCGTCGTGGCTCGGCGGGGAGTTGCGGCGCGGGCGCAGCACCTCGTCATCGTGGACGACCGATCCGGCCGGCGCCGCCTGGGCGGCCAGGGTGATCCGTTCCTCGTGGCTTCCGTCGTCGATGACCCAGGTGTCCTTCGACCCGCCGCCCTGGCTGGAGTTCACGACGAGGCTGCCCGCCGGCAGGGCCACCCGGCTGAGGCCACCCGGGAGCACGTAGACATTGGTGCCGTCGTTGACGGCGAAGGGCCTGAGGTCGACGTGCCGAGGTGCCAGGCGGCCGTCCTCCACCACGGTCGGGCAGGTCGAGAACGTCACGACCGGCTGGGCGATCCACCCGCGGGGATGGGCGCGCACCTTGGCGGTGACGTCGTGCAACTGCTCGTCCGTCGCCCACGGACCCATGACCAGGCCGTACCCGCCGGACGCGTCGCTGGGCTTGACGACCATGCGGTCCAGCCGGCCGAGCACCCACTCGCGCTGGTCGGGGTCGGACAGGTCGTACGTGTCGACGTTGGGGAGGATCGGCTCCTCGTCGAGGTAGTACTTGATGAGCGCGGGGACGTACGGGTACACCGCCTTGTCGTCGGCTACGCCGTTCCCGATCGCATTGGCGATCGTGACCCGGCCAGCCCGCGCGGCGTTGACGACGCCGGGGATGCCCAGGACGCTGTCGGGGCGCAGGTGCACGGGGTCGAGGAAGTCGTCGTCGATGCGCCGATAGATGACGTGGACGGGCTCCGGTCCGGACGTGGTGCGCATCCATACGGTGTTGTCGCGGCAGTACAGGTCGCGGCCCTCGACCAGTTCGATGCCCATGTGCCGGGCCAGGAATGCGTGCTCGTAGTGCGCGGAGTTGTGCACGCCCGGGGTGAGGACGACAACGGTGGGGTGCCGGATGGCCGGGGGCGCAGCAGCCCGGAGGGCGTCGAGCAGCCGCTCGGGGTAGTCGTTCACCGGGCGGACGCGGTGGTGGGCGAACACCTCGGGAAGCACGTGCGCCAGGGTGCGGCGATTCTCCAGGACGTAGGAGACCCCGGACGGGTTGCGCAGGTTGTCCTCCAGGACCCGGAACTCGCCGGCCTCGTCGCGAATGAGGTCGATGCCCGACACGTGGATCCGCACATGGTTGGGCGTCTCGATGCCCCACGCCTCACGGTGGAAGTGGGTCGAGGTCGTCACCAGACCTCGGGGGATGAGGCCATCGTCGAGGACCCGGCCAGGCCCGTAGATGTCCGCCAGGAAAGCCTCGAGGGCATGCAGCCGCTGGATCACTCCCGCTTCGATGTGCTGCCACTCGGACGGGGTGAGCAGCCGCGGCACGAGGTCCATCGGCAGCGGGCGCTCGCGCTCGCCCAGGGTGAAGGTGATGCCGTGCCGGTCGAGGTAGGCGTCCCGCTGCCGCGCCCGCTCGGACAGCCCGTCGGCACCGAGGCTCACCAGCGTGCGGTGCATGTCCGCGTGGGTGTCGCGCGGCAGGCCATCCGGCAGCAGCATCTCGTCGAAGGGCGCCACCGAGCCGGGGGGCGTCAGCTCGAGCTGGTCCACGCGCAGCTCCTCCGATTCCCCTCGCCTGTGCACATGTGACGAAGGCCACCCTAGGGCGGGCATGTTTCGGCCACGTTGCCCCGATCTGGGTCAGTGGTGGCCAGGCGGCACGTCCTAGGCTGTCCCGGACGAGAGGAAGCGCATGAGGGTCCTGGTTCCTGCAGAGACGCGGCCCGGTGAACGCCGGGTCGCGGTCGTGCCGGGCGTCGTGGCGAAGTTCATCCAGCTCGGGCTTGACGTGCACGTGGAGTCCGGTGCCGGGCGTTCGGCCTACTTCGACGACGAGTCCTACCGTGCCGCAGGCGCCACGGTCATCGCCGGGGAGGACATGGCCGAAGCCTTGGCGACCGCGGACGTCGTGGCTACCGTCCGGCCGCTGGCCTACGACCAGGCGTCACGGCTGCGGGCTGCGGCTGTGGCCATCTCCTTCCTGTCCCCGGCCAACGATGCCGACACCGTGCGCGGGCTGCGTGACGCCGGCGCGACGGGCCTGTCGTTCGACACGTTGCCGCGCATCTCGCGAGCGCAGTCGATGGACGCGCTGTCGTCGCAGGCCCTGGTCACGGGCTACCGGGCGGCCCTCGTGGGCGCCGACCGGCTGCCCTCCTTCTTCCCGATGTTCATGACGGCGGCG
Source organism: Actinomycetota bacterium (assembly GCA_030645615.1). GTDB lineage: Bacteria > Actinomycetota > Actinomycetes > S36-B12 > S36-B12 > UBA10649. The sequence continues at coordinate 27,495 of JAUSNB010000008.1, forward strand.
GGGACCATCCAGCCGGCCAAGGTCCTCGTGCTGGGTGCCGGCGTCGCTGGGCTCCAGGCCATCGCCACGGCCAAGAGGCTCGGTGCCAAGGTGTCGGCCTACGACGTGCGCCCGGCGAGCGCCGACGAGGTCCGGTCGATGGGGGCCGCCTTCATCACCCTGGAGCTCGAGGCGCTGGAGGGCACCGGTGGCTACGCGCGGGAGATGACCGAGGAGCGCGCCGAGCGGCAGCGAGAGCTGCTCACCCCGCACATCGCGGCATCAGACGTCCTCATCACGACGGCCGCGGTGCCGGGCCGGCGGGCGCCCCTGCTCGTCACGCGTGCGATGGTCGAGACGATGAAGGCCGGAGCCGTCGTCGTCGACCTGGCCAGCGAGACCGGCGGCAACGTCGAGGGGTCACTGCCCGGCGAGGAGCAGCGCTACGGCGAGGTCCTCGTGTGGGGCGGCAAGGACGTGGCGAGCGAGATGCCGGTCCATGCCTCGCAGCTCTACTCGATGAACGTCCTCAACCTGCTGGCCCTGGCCGTCAAGGACGGAAACGTCCTGGTCGACATGGAGGACGAGGTCCTGGCCGGGTGTGCAGTCGTGCTCGATGGTGACGTCCGCAACGAGGCAGCGCGCAATGCGCTGCAGGAAGGGGCGTGACCGTGGATGCGAACATCGCACTGCTCACCATCTTCGTCCTGAGCGTCTTCGTCGGCTTCGAGGTCGTGTCGAAGGTGTCGACCGTGCTTCACACGCCGCTGATGTCCGGGGCCAATGCCATCCACGGCATCGTGCTGCTCGGCGGCATCATCGTCACGGGCCAGGCGACCCAGCCCCTGGAGGTCGCCCTGGGCATCGTCGCGATCCTGCTGGGTGCGATCAACCTCGTCGGCGGCTTCGTGGTCACCGACCGCATGCTCGAGATGTTCAAGCCGAAGAAGGCACCTGCCCAGAACAAGGGCGGTGACGCATGAGCAGCACGTGGACGCAGTTCGGCTACCTCGTGGCGGCGGTCCTGTTCATCCTCGCGCTCAAGGGCCTGTCGTCACCCCGCACGGCCCGCAACGGCAACCTGCTCGGCGCGCTGGGCGCCCTCATCGGCACTGCCGTCCTGTTCTTCAGCGGCATCCCGCTGGAGAACCTCGCGCTGATCATCGCGGCCATCGCCGTCGGAAGCGCGATCGGCGCGGTCTCGGCTCGCAAGGTCAAGATGACGCAGATGCCGCAGCTCGTCGCGCTGTTCAACGGCGTGGGCGGCGGAGCAGCGGCCCTGATCTCGGTCATCGAGTACCTGGAGCACGGCGGCGAGGACAAGCTTGCCCTGACCGCGACCGTCTTCACGGTCGTCGTCGGCGCGGTCTCCTTCAGCGGATCGATCGTGACCTTCATGAAGCTGCAGGAACTCATGACGACCCGCCCGGTCATCGTGCCCGCCGGCAAGTACGTCACCATCCTTGTCGCCGTGGCCACCGTGGTCGGCGCAGTGTGGCTCGTCATGGCACCGCAGACGTGGCTTCTGGTGGCACTGCTCGCGCTCGCCCTCGTGTTCGGCGTGCTGTTCGTGCTCCCGGTGGGCGGCGCCGATGTGCCGATCGTCATCTCCCTGCTCAACGCCTTCACCGGCCTGTCCGTGGCGGCGTCTGGATACGTCCTCGGCAACGTCCTCCTCATCATCGCGGGCACGCTCGTGGGTGCCTCCGGAACGTTGCTGACCCGCGAGATGGCCAAGGCGATGGGGCGGCCCATCACGTCGACCCTGTTCGGCGCGTTCTCGGGGACCACCGCGGGCAGTGCTGGCCCTGGCTCGGATCGCCCCGTGCGCTCGGGGTCGCCGAACGACGTTGCCATCATGCTGGGCTTCGCCAGCAAGGTCATCCTCGTCCCGGGGTACGGGCTTGCCGTGGCCCAGGCGCAGAACGTGCTGCGCGAGCTCGCCGACATGCTGGCCGAGCGAGGAGTCGAGGTGGACTACGCGATCCACCCGGTGGCCGGCCGCATGCCCGGACACATGAACGTCCTGCTCGCCGAGGCGAGCGTGCCGTACGAGCAGCTGAAGGAGATGGACGAGATCAACCCGGAGTTCTCGTCGACCGACGTCGTGCTCGTCGTGGGGGCGAATGACGTCGTCAACCCGGCCGCACGGACTGACAAGAGCGCGCCCATCTACGGCATGCCGATCCTCAATGTCGACCAGGCGCAGCAGGTGGTCTTCCTCAAGCGGTCGATGCGGCCCGGCTTTGCCGGCATCGAGAACGAGATCCTCTACGACCAGAGGACGATGCTGCTTTTCGGCGACGCCAAGGATTCCCTCACCAAGGTCGTGTCGGCCCTCAAGAACGTCTGACGTCCTGCTAGGTGCGCTTCAGACGGCGTACGAAATCCGGCGGGCGGGGCCGTCGACCGTCATCTGCCCGCCGTAGGGCAGCACGTACTGCGGGTCGGTGTGGCCGAAGTCGGGGCCGATGACGACCATGGCGTCAGGCGCATACCGGCCGAGCGCCCGGAGGACCGCCTCCCGCTGGGCGTCCCGATAGGCGGTGCGCTGCTCAGGCGTCTCGTCGCGATCGCGGTCCCACGCCTTCGGCTTGGCCACGACGATGGCGGGGAACTGCGCGAGCAATCCGCGCTCGCCGGCGTTGCGGAGCATGCGGAACACCTCTTCCGCCGTAGGCATCTCCTCCGAGGTCTCCAGCAGGAGGATGCAGCCCGCGTAGTCCTCGACGGGCCGGATCCAGCGGCCGACCGCGAGGTTCCAGTGCAGCATCTCCAGGTTGCCGCCCCACGTCGGCCCGGTGACGGCCGTCGAGGCCCCGTGCCAGGTCCAGCCCGGATCGGGCGTCATCGGCAACGCGTTAACCAGCGTCGCGGGGTCAGCCCAGTCGGCGTGCAGGTCGGTGAACTCCGGCTGGGGCTCGAGGTCGTACTCGCCGCTCGTGAAGAGGGCCCGACGCAGCGACTCCAGCGATACAGGGTGCGGCCCACCGCCCCGTGCCAGGTGCACGAGGGTCGACCCGCCGTGGTACCCGACGATGCCGAGGTTCCACAGCCAGTTGAGCAGGTTGGTGTTGTCGCTGTACCCGAAGAAGGCCTTGGGCGTGGCCGTCATGGCCCCCGGGTCCAGGTACGGCAGCACTGTCAGTTCGTCGTCGCCGCCGATCGTGGCGAGGACCGCGGTGATCTGCGGGTCGGCGAAGGCCGCCACCAGGTCGGCTGCCCGGTCCTCAGGGGTGGAGTCAGGCCGGCGCGTCGTGGGGTACTCGACCGGGATGAGGTCGAGTTCCTCGCGCAGCACGCGCATGCCGGTCTCGTGCACGTCGGGGAAGTAGCCCGGGCCCGCCCACGAGGGCGACACGACGGCCACCTGGTCCCCGGGCCGGCACTTCGGCGGCACGAGGAGTGCCGGCCGGGTCACCGCTACACCACGCCGTATAGCCGGTCCCCGGCGTCGCCGAGGCCGGGGACGATGTAGCCCTTCTCGTTCAGCCGCTCGTCGAGGGCTGCCGTGACGACGGTGACCTCGGCGTCGCGGCCGGCGAAGGCCTCCTCCATGTGCTGCAGTCCCTCGGGGGCGGCGAGCAGGCAGATCGCCGTCACGTCGCGCGCCCCGCGGTCCAGCAGCAGCGAGATCGCGGCCACGAGCGTCCCGCCGGTGGCGAGCATGGGATCGAGGACGAAGACCTGCCGGTTGTGCAGGTCAAGCGGGAGCCGGTCGGCGTAGGTGGTGGCCAGCAGCGACTCCTCGTCGCGCACCATGCCGAGGAAGCCCACCTCGGCGGTGGGCATGAGCTTGACCATCCCGTTGAGCATGCCCAGCCCAGCGCGCAGGATGGGCACGACCAGGGGCTTGGGATCGGCGAGCTCGACGCCCGTCATCTCGGCGACCGGGGTCAGGATGCGCACGGGCTGGACGGACAGGGAATCCGTCGCCTCGTAGGCGAGGAGTGTGACCAACTCCTCAGCCAGCAGCCGGAAGGTCGTCGATGACGTCTCCTCACGGCGCAGCCGGGTGAGCTTGTGGGCGACGAGGGGATGGTCGATGACGAGGGTGCGCATGCCGCCGAGAGTAGTCGTCCGTTACCCACGGAGGCCTCCCGCGTGCCACCATCTAGTCGTGAGTGCCGAGGTTGTCTCCATTGAGCACGTCGACTTCTCCGTCGCGGCCTACCGCGAGGAGGGTCGCTGGATCGTGGTGTCGCTGCCGGCCCGCGCTGTCGTCACCGCGGAGGGGTTCGTCGCGGCGCTGCGCCAACTGCCAGGCGAGGGCGGCGTCTTCGGCTTCGTCTGCGTGGCCGACGAGTTCTTCCTGCTCGCTCACACGGTGCGTGACGGCGTCCGGATCATGATCAGCGATGCCATCGCGCTGCTGGACTGGTCGTTGGCGCGCGAAGCCGCCGAGGTGATCGGGCTGGAATGGGACGAGGCCGACCTCGAGGAGTTCGAGGCTGCCGGCGACGTGTCGCTGTGCACGGACTTCGGGCTCGATGGCGCGGAACTGGTGATGATCTGCCAGGACGAGGAGCTGTACCCCGACGAGCAGGTTCGGGCCATCGCCAAGCGGCTCGGCTTCGCCCGGGAGCTGACGGCCGCCCTGCGCTCGTGACGGCGGCGCTTCAGCGGGGACTCGTGCCGGCGATGCGGATGGCCATGGCCGAGGCGGCGCTGGCCGGCGGCCAGGGCGACATCCCGATCGGCGCGGTGGTCCTCGACAGCAGCGGGACCGTGGTCGCACGGGCGCACAACGAGCGGGAGGCCACTTCGGACCCCACGGCGCACGCCGAGGTGCTCGCCCTGCGCCGGGCTGCTGAGGCGCTGGGCACGTGGCGGCTCGACGGTTGCACCCTCGTGGTCACGCTGGAGCCCTGCCCGATGTGCGCGGGGGCGGCAGTCATGTCCCGGCTGGGCAGGCTGGGCTTCGGGGCGTGGAACGAGGAGTACGGGGCGGCCGGCTCCCGCTGGGACCTCCCGCGCGATCGCAGGCTGCCGCACCGAATCGAAGTGTCGGGCGGGATCTTGGCGGACGAGTGTGGTGCGATGGTGCGGGCATTCCTCGCGTCGCGGCGTGAGGGTGGGCAGGGCCGGGAACCTGTGGAGGAGCGATGACGTCCCTTCGGGAGAGCCCGATCAAGCGGCCGCGCAGAGGCCGTCCTCCCTGGCTGCTGCCCGTCCTGATCGCGGTAGCCGCGATCGTGGTGATCGGCTTGGTGTTCGCGGTCGTTCGGCTTGTGGGAAGCGGCTCGGATGAGGCATCGCCCGCGGCTCCCGGTTCCTCGCCGTCGCCATGCGTGACCACGATGGTCATCCCGGCCGACGTGCTACCCGCGGCAAACCGGGTCCGGGTCAACGTCTACAACGCCACCGAGGTCGCCGGGCTGGCGGGCCGGGCGGCCAAGGAACTCGGCGCCCGGGACTTCCAGGTCGTCAAGATCTCCAACGATCCGCTGGAGCAGAAGATCCCCGGAGTGGCCCAGATCCGATACGGGCCCAAGGGTGCCGCTTCGGCCCAGGTCCTCGCCTTCCAGGTGCCCGGAGCCGAGCTGGTCGAGGACACCCGCAAGGGCCGCACCGTGGATCTGGCCATGGGTGAGGAGTTCGCCGGGCTGGCCCCGGTAGAGGAGATCACGGCGATGATGATCGAGCCGACACCGTCGGCGTCGGGGACGGGCTGTCCGGTCGAGGGCTAGCGGGGCCGGCCGCCTGGGCAGGCCCACTCCAGGTAGGCCGTCACGACGCGTCGCCAGGCCGGCTTGCTGAGGGCCTCGCGCGAGGCATCGTCCTGCCACACCTGGTCCACCGATGAGGTGATCATCTTCCGTGGGGCAATCCGGTAGGCCTTGCAGGTGATCCGCTGGTCCTTGCCCGGAAGATCGCTCCAGGCGGCCTTCATCGCCGACAGATACAGCGCCTCGTCCGAGGGGCTGGCAGCGGCCGGCACGGAAGCGGTGCCGACGACGAGGGCGGCTGAGCAGAGGAGGCCGGCGATCAGCCGGCTGGCGCGGGATCCGTTCATGCATGCCACTATGCCTTCCGCACGTCGCCCGCAGGCAGCGACACTCCTGCCCACGGCGCGACCTTGAGGATGGGTCCATGCGGCATCCTGTAGCGCGTGGGCGCCGATCACGGTCATGGGATGAGCGCGGCGATGCGCAGCCGCCGCCCCCTGGCCATCGTCCTCGGGCTGGGCGTCTCGGTGCTGGTCGTGCAGCTCATCGGTGCCGTGCTGTCGGGATCCCTGGCCCTGCTCGCGGATGCGGTCCACGTGTTCGCCGACGTGATGGGGGTGGCGTCGGCCCTGCTCGCGGTGACGATCGCCGCCCGACCGACCCAGCCCAAGCGCACATTCGGCCTGTTCCGGCTCGAGGTCCTGGTGGCGACCGGCAACTGCTTCCTCCTGCTGGCCCTGTCGGCGTTCATCCTGTGGCAGGGGATCCAGCGCTGGCTGACGCCGGTCGACGTGACCCCGTCTATCATGATCGTGGCCGCCTTGTACGGGGTGGCGGCGAACGGCGCGGGGCTGCTCCTCCTGCGCAAGGGTGCGGGCGAGAGCCTCACCGTGAAGGGTGCCTATCTCGAAGTCCTCTCGGACACCCTCGCCTCAGCGGGAGTCGTCATCGCCGCGGTGGTCATCGTGGCGACGGGGTGGATGCAGGCGGATGCCGTGGTGTCGATCGCCATCGCCCTCTTCATGGTCCCGCGAACCCTGATCCTGCTCCGCGCATCCTTGTCGGTGCTCCTCGAGACGGCACCGCGTGACCTGGACCTTGAGGAAGTCAGACGGGCCTTGCTGGACGTCGACGGGGTGACGGCGGTGCACGACCTGCACGCGTGGGTGATCACGTCGGGGATGGCGTCGCTGTCGGCTCACGTGGAGGTGTCCGACGCCGCTTTCCGGCGGGACCTCGGCGCGGCGATGCTCGCCGAGCTGCGCCAGCGTGCCCAGGACCGTTTCGACATCGTTCACACAACGTTCCAGCTCGAGTGCACGGCCTATTCGGCCGTCGAACCCCCCTCGCACCCGTAATCTGGACCCCCTACGCGAGGAGGCGGAATGACCGAAGATTCCATCGACGTCCGGGAGATGCTGGGCATCCACGACGCCCTCCGCAAGGAGTTTGCGTCGCTTCCGCTGATGGAGAAGGGGGTCGCGGACGGCGACGCCGAGCGGGCGGGGATCGTCGGCGACCACATCCTGTTCATGTGCGACCTGCTGCAGAGCCATCACGAGGGCGAGGATGCAACGGTGTGGCCCATCCTGCAGGAGCGGGCACCTGAGCACGCAGCCCTGATCGAGTCCATGGTCGAGCAGCACCACGCCCTCGAAGCGATGCTGGTCACGGTCCGGGCTCAGGTCGCCGTATGGCAGGCCGACCCGCACGTCAACAACCGGGCGGCCTTGCATACGTCCTTGATCCGGCTGGAACGCCTGCTGCTCGACCACCTCAGCCATGAGGAGACCGACACGCTGCCGGTCATCGCCGCGACCTTCAGCCCAGCGGAGTTCGTCGCTGTTGGCGAGCATGCCCGTGGTTCGCTTCCGCCCGACAAGCTCGTGATCGCGATGGGCATGATCCTGGACGACACGACGTCCGACATCGCTGAGCTGATGCTGTCCGGAATGCCGCCCGAGGCGCGCGCCGGCTTCGACCAGTTCGGCCGGCCCGCGTACGCCGCATACCGCGAGCGCCTGCTCGGCTAGTCGCTGCGGCTACACCTTTGGCTGGGGGGTCCAGCGCAGATAGGGCTTGACCTCCTCGACGTCGCCGAACTTGTCGATGGCGTCAGCCGTCGAGATGGCGGGAGACACGATGACCCGGTCGCCCGGTGTCCAGTCGACCGGGGTCGACACCGGGGCCAGGTCGGTCAGCTGCAACGCGTCGATGACGCGCAGGATCTCGTCGAAGTTGCGGCCGACGGACTTCGGGTAGGTCAGCGTGAGCCGCACCTTGTTCTTCGGGTCCACGATGAACACCGAGCGCACCGTGGAGGTGTCTCCCTCAGCCGGGTGGATCATGTCGTAGAGGTGGGACACCGTCTTGTCCGGATCGGCGATGATCGGGAAGTTCAGGTCGGTTCCGCCTACCTCGCCGATGTCACCGGCCCACCCGCGGTGGCTCTCGATCGGGTCGACCGAGATCGCGATCGCCTTGGTGTCCCGGCGGTCGAACTCCGACTTCAGGGCCGAGGTGCGGCCGAGCTCGGTCGTGCACACGGGCGTGAAGTCCGCCGGGTGGCTGAACAGCACGGCCCAGGATCCTTCCTTCCACTCGTGGAACGACAGCGTTCCGTCGGTGGTCTCCGCCGTGAAGTCCGGGGCCTCGTCGCCGAGTCGGATTGCCATGGGTGTGGTCCTTTCGAGGTTGCTGGGTGCCGTGCAGGTTAGCCGGGGGCGCGCGACCGCTTGCGGGGCGCCTGGCCCACCTGCCGGGTGCTCCAGTTGCAAACCTTGTGCAGGGTCGATGGGTGGTCAGCAGGGCTTCTCGGCACCCGGCCGCGCGTAGTACCACCAGGAGATGCCGCCTGCGATCAGGGCGAAGACCACGCCCATCGCGAAGAACAGCGTTGGTGAGATGTAGGCCAGCATGACGCCGAAGATGAACGGGCCGTAGGCGGCAATGGCAGACGTCCACCCGATCACGCCGCCGGCCTGCCGGCGCTCGAAGATCATCGGCATCTGCTTGAAGGTGCTCGCGTTGCCGACCCCCGCGAAGAAGAAGATCGTCAGCATCCCGTACAGGAACTGGGGGAACTGGTCGGCTGAAGTAGGCGAGAGCTGGAAGCACGTGTAGAGAGACGCAAGAGAGATCCCGACCGTTGCGACGACGGTCATGCGTCCGCCGCCGAGCCGGTCGGCAATCGGTCCGGAGATGATCCGGGCGGCGGATCCGATCAGGGCGCCTAGGAAGGCGTACTTCACTGGGTCGATGCCGGCGTCGCCGAACGACTTCGTGCCGTAGAGGTTGTTGATCAGCAGGGCGAAGCCGGCCGCGAGACCGGAGAACGTGCCGAAGGTGATGACGTAGAGGTAGGTCATGATCCAGGTGTGCTTGTTCTTGAAGATGTCCATCTGCTCGCGGACGCCGCGGGCCTGCACGGGCACGCTGCGGAGCAGGAACCAGGCGAGGATGACCGCGACGATCACGAACGGCACCCAGATGTAGCCGGCGTTCTGGTACCACACCTCCTTCGTCGCACCCGTGTCCTTGTTCGTCATCATCTGCGAGGCGCCGCCGATGATCGCGAACCCGATGATCCACGGGGTCACGAACTGGACGAGGCTTACGCCGAAGTTGCCGATCCCGGCCTGCAGGCCGAGTGCGGTGCCCTGCTTGGAGCGGGGGAAGAAGTAGGAAGTGCTGGGCATGAAGCCCGAGAAGGCGCCGCCGCCGATTCCGGCGAGGATCCCGAGCAGCAGTAGGACGGCATAGGGCGTCTCGGGGTTCTGCACGGCCAGGGCCCACCCGATGAGCGGGATGAGGAAGAGCGCCGTCGTGAGCGTGACGAGCTTGCGGGTGCCCATGATCGGTGGGAGGAAGGTCCAGACGAGTCTGAGCGTGCCACCTGCGAGACCGGGCATGGCGATGAGCCAGTAGAGCTGGCCTTCGCTCAGGTTGAAGCCGAGGCTGTTGAGCTTGGGCGCGATCGCGGAGGCGAGGAACCAGGTGATGAAGCCCAGGGTCAGCGCGAACGTGGTGACCCACAGCGTCTTCCATGCACGTCCCGAGTCCCAGTTGGAGGCCTCCGGATCCCACTCGGGAAGCCAGTCCTTGCCGCTGCGTACCAGCGTGGTGGGGGTGGTCATGCCTTGGCTCCAGTCTCCTCGAGTTCGTCGCTGTCGACGAACGGCGCTTCCTTGTCCAGCGGTGCGTGATGGTCGTGCTCGAACTTGTTGGCGAGCTCAGGTGTGGCCATGTGCATGATCGAGATGACGGTCTTGTGCATCCAGATGGCGGCGATCGCCGTCACGACGAAGATGACGAAGAAGGTCGACTGGGGCAATGAGGTCCACCCCGTCGTGTAGGCGAACAGCAATGGCAGGAAGAAGCCGCCAAGGGCGCCGAGCGTGCCGACGAGGCCGCCGACCGCGCCGACGTCATGCGGGAAGTACTCCGGAATGTGCTTGAACACCGCGGCCTTCCCGATGCCCATGGCGCAGCCCATCGTGAAGACGAGGAAGGTGAACAGGCCCACGCCGACGCTCCATGGCAGGACCTCGTTGGTCGTGCCGTCGGGGTTGTTGAGCACGATGTATCCGTAGGGCATCATCAGGATGCCGGAGGAGATGAGCATCACCAGGAACGTGTAGTACATGACCCTGCGCGCTCCCAGTCGATCTGAGAGCCAGCCGCCGAAAGGACGCAGCAGGGATGCCGGGAAGATGAACAGCGCTGTCAGCAGGGCGGCATTGCTCAGCTCGAGCCCGTACACGTCGACGTAGTATTTCGGGAGCCAGGCGGCGAGCGCGACATACGCGCCGAACACGACGACGTAGTAGAGGCTGAACCGCCACACCCGCATGTGCTTCAGCGGGCTCAGCATGGACCCGATGGTGCGTCCCTGGCTGGGCTTGATGTCCCGGTGAGGCGTCCAGAGCCACATGCCGATGGCCACCGCGATCAGCAGGCCCATGTAGAGGAACGGAACGAAGCGCCACCCGCCGGGGACGAAGCCGCCGAGGAAGCCGGCCGCCGGTACCGCCGCGATCAGCGCCGGGCCGATGAACTTGGTGAGCGAGGCACCGACATTGCCCGCACCGAAGACGCCGAGGGCAAAGCCCTGACGGCTCTGCGGCCACCACGCACTCACCCAGGCGATGCCCACGCTGAAGGAGTTGCCGGCGAAGCCGACGAGGAACGCGCAGACAAGCAACCAGGCATAGGACTGCGCCTGGGAGACCATGTAGGCGGGAATGGCGGTCACGGCGAGCATCGCGACGAACACCCGCTTGCCGCCGAACCGATCCGCCGCGATGCCGGCCGGGAGCCGCCAGATGGCGCCGTTCAGCACGGCGACGGCCGTGATCCAGGCTAGTTCGACGTCGGTGAGGCCGAACTCCTCACGGATAGGGATGCCCAGGACACCGAACATGAGCCAGACGGCAAACATGAGGGTGAAGCCGAGGGTGGACCAGACCAGGACGCTGATGCGCCCCTTCTGCAGTGTTTCCGGAGTCACGGGACCAGATTAAAGCACAGTCTCTGATTTATCACCGTTAATATTAAAAAATGCCGAGAAGTGTGGTAGAAAATGACCGTGCCTGAGTCTGTGCCTTCCGAAACCCGGACCCGGGTGCTCGCCGTGATCGAGGCCTCGCCGGAACCCCTGCCCGTCGAGGCGATCGCCGAGCGGACCCGGCTGCACGCCAACACCGTGCGGGGTCACCTCGAGGTGCTGCGGGCGGGCCGCTTCATCGCGCGCGAGGCGGCAGACGCGCGCGGGCGCGGCCGTCCGCGCTGGCTCTACCGGTCGGCCAAGCTGCCCAGTTCCCCGTTCCGCGCCCTCGCCGAGGCGCTCAGCGCCCAGCTCACCGAGGTGCGCGACCCGTCGATTGCCCGGGCGGCCGCCGAGCGTTGGGGCCAGGCCCTGCCCGACCTGCCAGTGGCCGATACCCCCGACGACGCGGTCGCCCAGGCGACGGATGCGCTGATCCGACTCGGCTTCAACGCAAAGGCGAGTCCCGTCGGCGATGCCATCGCGGTCACCGACTGCCCCTACGCCGACCTCGTCGCGGACAACCCCGTCATCTGCGACATTCACACCGCCCTGGTGTCGCGGCTGCTGGGGCAGACCGGCCAGCCGGTGTCCGTCGAGGCCATGGATGTCTGGTCGCGGCCCGGCATGTGCACTGCCCGGCTGCGCCGCCCCGACCTCGTGCCGGCCCGCACGATCGACGTGGATGAGAACGGCTACATCACACCCCAGGAAGGAACCGGCTCGTGACGACCGACACCAGCACCGCCACCCAGGAGTTCCTCGTCAAGGCCGGCCGCTTCTTCACGCCCGGAAAGGTCTCCGGGGACCTGCGCACGGTCACGAAGACCGGCGGTCGTGAGGGCGACTCGTTCTATCGGGACCGCTGGAGCCACGACAAGGTCGTGCGGAGCACGCATGGCGTCAACTGCACCGGATCGTGCTCGTGGAAGGTGTACGTCAAGGACGGCATCATCACCTGGGAGACCCAGCAGACCGACTACCCGACCGTGGGCCCGGACAGCCCGGAGTACGAGCCGCGCGGCTGCCCGCGCGGGGCTGCCTTCTCCTGGTACACCTACTCGCCCACCAGGGTCCGCTACCCGTACGTGCGCGGGGTCCTGCTCGAGGCCTACCGAACGGCGAAGCAGCAGCACCCCGATCCGGTGGATGCCTGGGCAGCGGTCGTCGGCGACCCGCAGGCACGCCGGCGGTACCAGAAGGCGCGGGGCAAGGGCGGGCTGGTCCGCGCGTCCTGGCCCGAGGTCCTGGAGATCATCGGGGCAGCCCACGTGCACACCGTCAAGGCGCACGGGCCGGATCGGGTGTTCGGCTTCTCGCCGATCCCGGCGATGTCGATGGCATCCCACGCCGCGGGGGCTCGGTTCATCAGCCTCATGGGCGGCTCCATGCTGTCCTTCTACGACTGGTACGCCGACCTGCCGGTCGCCTCCCCGCAGGTGTTCGGAGACCAGACCGACGTCCCCGAATCGGCCGATTGGTGGAACGCGGCCTACCTGATCATGTGGGGCTCGAACGTCCCCGTCACCCGGACGCCGGACGCGCACTTCATGACCGAGGCCCGGTACCGCGGCCAGAAGGTCGTCACGGTCTCGCCTGACTACGCCGACAACACCAAGTTCGCCGACGAGTGGATGGCCCCGCATCCGGGCACCGACGGGGCGCTGGCGATGGCGATGGGCCACGTCATCCTGAAGGAGTTCTTCGTTCAGCGCCAGGTTCCACGCTTCGTCGACTACGTCAAGAAGTACAGCGACCTGCCGTTCCTCGTCAGCCTGAAGGAGAAGGACGGCGCCTGGGTGCCGGACAAGTTCGTCACCTCCGCCGACCTCGGTGACACGGCCGAGGGTGCCGCGTTCAAGACCGTCCTCGTCGACATCCTCACCGGGCGCCCCCATGTCCCGAATGGATCGCTCGGCTTCCGCTTCAACGCATCCGGCATGGGCAAGTGGAACCTCGACCTCGAGGGGGTGGATCCGGCACTGTCGCTGCACGGTGCCGCCGGCGGTGAGTGCGCCGAGGTTCTCCTCCCGCGCTTCGACATCGGCCAGGCCGACAACGAGGGCGGCGGGGTGCACCGCCGTGGCGTTCCCGCCGTGCGACTTGCCACCGGGACCGGCGAGCGCCTGGTGACCACCGTGTTCGACCTGCTGCTCGCCCAGTACGGCGTGGGGCGCGATGGCCTGCCGGGGGACTGGCCCACCGGCTATGACGATCCCGAGCCCTACACCCCGGCCTGGCAGGAGGAGATCACGGGCGTACCGGCCGCCATGGCCGAGCGCATCGGCCGCGAGTTCGCGCAGAACGCGGAGGACTCCGGTGGACGGTCGATGATCCTCATGGGTGCGGGCACCAACCACTGGTTCCACTCCGACACGATCTACCGGACGTTCCTGACACTGACCACGCTCTGCGGCACGCAGGGGATCAATGGCGGGGGCTGGGCGCACTACGTCGGGCAGGAGAAGTGCCGGCCGGTCACCGGGTGGGCGCAGCTGGCCTTCGGCCTGGACTGGTCGCGCCCGCCGCGCCAGATGATCGGCACGGCCTTCTGGTACGTGCAGACCGACCAGTGGCGCTATGACCGGCTGGGGGCGGACCTGCTCGCCACGCCGCTCGGGGAGGGCCGGTTCGCCGGCACGTCGATGATCGACGCGCTCGCCCAGTCGGCCAGATCCGGCTGGATGCCCTCGTATCCGCAGTTCGACCGGAACTCCCTGCACCTGGTCGCCGAGGCCGACGCCGCCGGCCAGGAGCCGGCCGCCTACGTGACGGACCAGCTGACGAGCGGGCAGTTGAGGTTCGCGATCGAGGACCCCGACGCGGAGGAGAACTGGCCGCGCGTCCTGACGGTCTGGCGGGCGAACCTCCTGGGCTCGTCCAGCAAGGGCAACGAGTACTTCCTGCGGCACCTGCTCGGCACGAGCAACGCCGTCAGGGCTGAGGAGGCCCCCGAGGGGGAGCGACCCCGGGACGTGACCTGGCGGGACGAGGCACCGGAGGGCAAGCTCGACCTCCTGGTCAGCATCGACTTCCGGATGACGAGCACGGGTCTCTTCGGCGACATCCTGCTCCCGGCCGCCACCTGGTACGAGAAGCACGACCTGTCGACGACCGACATGCACCCGTACGTGCACGCCTTCACCCCGGCCATCGACCCGCCGTGGGAGACCCGGAGCGACTACGACATCTTCCAGGACCTCGGCCGGGCGGTATCGGCCCTGGCGCCGGGTCACCTGGGCGTGGTCAAGGACCTCGTCGCCGTGCCGCTCCTGCATGACACACCCGACGAGATGGCCGTGCCCGGTGGTGTCGTGCGCGACTGGAAGTCCGGGGAGGTCGACCTCGTCCCCGGCGTCACCGCGCCGAAGTTCGTCGTCGTGGAGCGCGACTACACGACCATCGGCGCGAAGATGTCCGCCCTCGGGCCGCTGACCGCCAGCGCGGGGATGCTCACGAAGGGCGTGCCGTTCTCGCCGGTCGAGGAGGTCCAGATGCTGGCCGCCAAGAACGGGGTCATCCCCGACGGCTTCGCTGCCGGGCGCCCGTCCCTGGTCACCGACATCCACGCCTGCGAGACCATCCTCGCGCTGTCCGGAACGACGAACGGGCGGCTCTCCGTGCAGGGGTTCCGCGCCATGGAGAAGCGCACCGGGATGCCGCTGGCCGACCTCGCGATCGAGGAGGAGGGCAAGCGCATCACCTTCCCGGACACCCAGGCGAGGCCGGTCCCGGTGATCACCAGCCCCGAATGGTCCGGCAGCGAGCACGGCGGCCGCCGCTACACGGCCTTCTGCATCAACGTCGAGCGGCTCAAGCCCTGGCACACCCTCACCGGGCGGCAGCACTTCTTCCTCGACCACGACTGGATGAGCGAGCTCGGCGAGGGGCTGCCCACGTTCCGGCCGCCGCTGAACCTGCACCGGCTGGACGGCGACCAGCGCACAGGGGCGGGCAAGGAGGTGACGGTGCGCTACCTGACGCCGCACTCCAAGTGGTCCATCCATTCGGAGTACCAGGACAACCTGTTCATGCTCTCCCTCTCGCGTGGCGGGCCGGAGATCTGGATGAGCCCGCAGGACGCGGACGCAATCGGGGTCAAGGACAACGAGTGGATCGAGTCCTACAACCGCAACGGCGTCGTGGTTGCTCGCGCGATCGTCTCGCACCGCATGCCCGCAGGCACCGTGTACATGTACCACGCCAAGGACCGCACGGTCGACGTCCCCAAGACGGAGACCTCGGGCCTGCGCGGCGGCATCCACAACTCGCTGACCCGCCTGATGATCAAGCCCACGCACATCGTGGGCGGCTACGCGCAACTCTCCTTCGCCTTCAACTACCTGGGGCCGACAGGAAACCAACGCGACGAGATCACCGTGATCCGCCGCCGCTCCCAGGAGGTCGAGTACTGATGCGCGTCATGGCCCAGATGGCAATGGTGATGAACCTCGACAAGTGCATCGGCTGCCACACCTGCTCGGTCACCTGCAAGCAGGCGTGGACCAACCGCGCCGGCGTCGAGTACGTGTGGTTCAACAACGTCGAGACGCGCCCGGGCCAGGGGTACCCGCGCACGTACCAGGACCAGGAGAAGTGGAAGGGCGGCTGGGTCGTCCGGCGCGGCAAGCTGAGGCTCCGCTCCGGCGGGCGCCTCAAGCGACTGGCCCAGATCTTCAGCAACCCCAACCTGCCGACCATGCAGGACTACTACGAGCCGTGGACGTACGACTACGACATGCTGCTCTCGTCGCCGCTGGGCGAGCACACGCCTGTCGCCCGCCCGAAGTCGCTCATCTCCGGCAAGAACATGAAGATCGAGTGGTCGGCCAACTGGGACGACGACCTGGCCGGAGGGCCGGAGCTGGCGCCGAAGGACCCCGTCCTGGTCAAGATCAAGGACCAGGTCAGCGACCGGGTCAAGATGGAGTTCGAGCAGGCCTTCATGTTCTACCTGCCGCGCATCTGCGAGCACTGCCTGAATCCCGCGTGCGTGGCGGCCTGCCCTTCCGGCGCGATGTACAAGCGCAGCGAGGATGGCATCGTCCTGGTGGACCAGGACCAGTGCCGCGGCTGGCGCATGTGCGTGAGCGGCTGCCCGTACAAGAAGGTCTACTTCAACCACCGCACGGGCAAGGCCGAGAAGTGCACGATGTGCTACCCACGCATAGAGGTCGGGATGCCCACCGTCTGCTCCGAGACCTGCGTGGGGCGGCTGAGGTACATCGGACTGTTCCTCTACGACGCTGACAAGGTCACTGCCGCGGCCGCAACCGAGAACGAGCACGACCTGCTGCAGGCGCAGCTCGACCTGCTGCTCGACCCGAATGACCCCGAGGTCCTCGATGCGGCCCGCCGCGACGGGATCCCGGAGGACTGGCTCGAGGCGGCCAGGCTCTCCCCGGTGTACCGGCTGGCCAAGGTCTACAAGGTGGCGCTGCCCCTGCATCCGGAGTACCGCACCATGCCGATGGTCTGGTACATCCCGCCCCTGTCGCCGATCGTCGATGCCCTGCGCGAGACCGGCAACGACGCCGAGGACGCGGGGAACCTGTTCGGGGCGCTGGACTCCCTGCGGATCCCCATCGAGTACCTGGCCGAGCTGTTCACTGCCGGCGACGTTGGCCCCGTGCGGGCCTCGCTGGCGAAGCTGGCCGCGATGCGCTCGTACATGCGCGACGTGAACCTCGGGCGTGAGCCGCGGCCGGAGATCCCGGCGGCGGTGGGCATGGATGAGGAGTCGCTGTACGAGATGTACCGGCTCCTCGCCATCGCGAAGTACGCGGACCGCTACGTCATTCCGAAAGCCCATGCGGAGACGGCGCGCGACCTCGAGGAGCTCGCGTGCGCCGTGGACTACGCCGACGACTCGGTGCCCGGCTCGGGACCCTTCGGGGAGGCATCCGGCCGCCCGGTCCCTGTGGCGGTCGAGACCTTCCACGCCCTCAAGCAGCGCCAGACCACCGAGGTGATCATCCCGGTGGAGGCGCTGCGCGTGAACCTGCTCAACTGGGACGGGCTCGGTGGCCGCGATGAGTGAGCGCACAGCGGCCGCGCGGCTGGCGGCGGCCTGGCTGCTCGGATACCCCGACGAAGCACTGATGGCTCGACTGGACGAGATCACCGCCGTCGCCGCCGATCTGCCACCGGAGACAGGCAAGCCCCTGCAGGCCTTCCTCGACCACTTGTCCGGCACGCCGCTGGCCGAGGTGCAGGAGCACTACGTGGCGGTGTTCGACATGAAGCGCAAGGCGTGTCCGTACCTGACCTACTGGACCGACGGCGACACCCGGAACCGTGGGCGGGCCATCCTGCGCTTCAAGCAGGCCTACCTCGAGGCCGGCTTCGACCTCGGCAGCGAGGAACTGCCGGACCACCTGTCGGTCGTGCTGGAGTTCGCCGCCATCGGCGACACGCTCACCGGCGAGGCACTGCTCGCGGAGCACCAGGAGGCTATCCACCTGCTGCGGGATGCCCTTGCGCGGATGGAGTCGGCATACGCGCACGTCCTTGATGCCGTCGTGGCGACCCTGCCGCGCATCACCCCGGACATCCGCGAGCGCATGGCGCACATCGCAGCATCGGGCCCCCCGGTGGAATCCGTCGGCCTCGAGCCGTTCGGTGTCAGCGTCACGATCGACCCGATTGGAGCACGACGATGACCGCCCTCGACATCCTGCTGTGGGTCGTCCTCCCCTACGTGACGATCGCGGTGTTCGTCACCGGGACGATCTGGCGGTTCCGCTACGACAAGTTCGGTTGGACGACGCGCTCCAGCCAGCTGTACGAGCGCAAGATCATCCGCATCGCCAGCCCGATCTTCCACATCGGCATCCTCGCCGTGCTCCTCGGCCACGTGATGGGGCTGCTGATCCCGGAGCAGTGGACCCACGCCGCCGGGCTCAGCGAGGACGCCTACCACCTCATGGCCGTGGGCATCGGTGCGGTTGCCGGCGCGTGCACGCTCTTCGGTGTTGCCATGCTGATCTATCGCCGCCGCACGACAGGCCCGGTCTTCGCCGCCACGACGAAGAACGACAAGACGATGTACGTCTTCCTGGTGGCGGCCATCTGCCTGGGCCTGCTCACGACGATCGTCGGGTCCGGGGTGATCGGCGACGGCTACAACTACCGCGAGACGGTGTCCCCGTGGTTCCGCTCGATCTTCCTGCTCAACCCGCAGCCGGAGTTGATGGCTGAGTCACTGCCGTCCTTCCAGGTGCACGCGGTGGCCGGGATGCTGCTCTTCCTCATCTGGCCGTTCACGCGGCTCGTGCATGCGTTCTCCGCGCCCATTGGCTACCTGTTCCGGCCGTACGTGGTCTACCGCGACCGCGGGCCGCACGGGGCTGGCAGCCAGGCGCCCAAGCGCGGCTGGGAGAAGGTCGGCTGACCCTCCGCGGCCAGTCGTGGGTGTCTCGATGCGGCGCTGAACCGCCACGCCTGGCCGTTCGTCGAGGGGTTGGGATCCCCCGCTACCGTGGACGGCAGGCGGAATGCAGGGGAGCAGGTGGCGCACGTGGGATCCCAGGTCGGCCGCGCGATGCTTCGGGACGATCTCGGGGCGCCGGTGCCACTGCGGCATCCCGCCCGACGTGTCGTGTCACTGGTCCCGTCGCTCACTGAGGCGATCGCGTCGGTTGACCCCGACCTCTTAGTTGGGATCACAGACTGGTGCGAATTCCCAGCGGACCTTGGCGCCGCTCGCGTGCGCGGGACCAAGAACCCGGACCTGCGCCGGATCATCGCCTTGGCCCCGGACCTGGTCGTGGCCAACATGGAGGAGAACCGAGAAATCGACGTACGACGTCTTCGCGATGCCGGGGTATGCGTCTGGGTGACACGGATTGAGTCCGTCGCTGAGTCGCTGACGTCGATGGCACGGTTGCTCCACGACGGTCTCGAGCGCGACGAGCCAGAGTGGCTCGGCTCGGCTCGGGACATCTGGGATGCGTCGATCGTCGATCTGGGAATTCGCGTCGCGGTGCCCGTGTGGCGCGACCCCTGGTTCGTCGTTGGTCCAGGCACCTTCGCGAACGACCTGCTCGCCCGCTGCGGGTTCCACAACGCGTTCGCGGATGCGGGTGCCCGGTACCCGAAGGTGACCGTCGACGCGATCGTGTCGTCGGACGTCGACCTCGTCCTGCTTCCGGACGAGCCGTACCGATTCGACGCCACCGACGGCCCCGACGCACTGCCGGTCCGAACGGCATTGATCCCCGGCCGATCCCTCACCTGGTATGGACCTACGCTGCTCAGCGCGCGCGAGGGGATCGTCGGCCCGGCCCTGGCTGCCTTCTGACACTGAATGGCAGGAGGGGCGCTGTCGCAGCGATTTGACCTGCGAGAGCGCCACTCCTGTCAGCGGTGGCGGTGGGATTTGAACCCACGGTGAGGTTGCCCCCACACGCGCTTTCGAGGCGCGCTCCTTTGGCCGCTCGGACACGCCACCGCGGACGAGGGTATACGCCGAAACAGCGTCGGCCCACCGGGGGTCCGGCGGGCCGAGGCGGTGCACGGTCGAGCGTGCTGGCGGAGGATACGGGATTTGAACCCGTGAGGGATTGCTCCCAACACGCTTTCCAAGCGTGCGCACTAGGCCACTATGCGAATCCTCCGCGGAGGAGGCTACCTCCCGACTGCCGGGAGCCTTCGGGCCGCCCCGTACAGTTGGGCCGACCCCTCGTGCGGCGTCATCGCGTGAACCCCCCCAGGGCCGGAAGGCAGCAAGGGTAAGCGGGCTCTGGCGGGTGCGCGGGGGGTCCCTGCATGTCCGGAGCCGGGACTAGGGTTCCCCTGTGTCCATGGCCCTCTATCGCACCTACCGGCCGGCGGTGCTCGACGAGGTCGTGGGCCAGGAGCACGTCACCGGCCCCCTGCGACGGGCCCTCAGCAATGACCGGGTCCATCACGCGTACCTCTTCTCCGGCCCGCGGGGCTGCGGCAAGACGTCCACGGCCCGGATCCTCGCCCGCTCGCTGAACTGCGAGCAGGGGCCCACGGCCGATCCGTGCGGCGTGTGCCAGAGCTGCGTCGACCTTGCCCCCAACGGCCCAGGGTCGATCGACGTGATCGAGCTCGATGCGGCCAGCCATGGTGGCGTCGACGACACCAGGGATCTGCGCGAGCGGGCGATGTTCGCGCCGGCCTCCTCGCGCTACAAGGTCTACATCATCGACGAGGCGCACATGGTCACCACGGCCGGCTTCAACGCGCTGCTCAAGCTCGTCGAGGAGCCGCCCCCGCACGTGCGGTTCATCTTCGCTACGACAGAGGCCGAGAAGGTCCTGCCGACCATCCGCTCGCGCACCCACAACTACACCTTCCGACTGGTGCCCGCCCGCACCCTCCAGCAGCACCTCGCGCACATCTGCGAGTCCGAGGGGGTCGCTGCGGAGCCGGCTGCGCTCGCCCTCGTCGCGCGCGCCGGTGCCGGCAGCGTGCGCGACAGTCTCTCGATCCTCGGCCAGGTCATCTCCGGATCGGGACCCGATGGCGTCACCTACCTCGAGGCGGTGGCCCAGCTCGGCATGACCGATGCCACGCTGCTCGACGGCACGGTCATGGCCCTCGCGGACCACGACGGGGCCGCACTGTTCACCGTGATCGACCAGGTCATCGACGCCGGGCACGACCCCAGGCGCTTCGTCACCGACCTGCTCGAGCGGTTCCGCGACCTCATCGTCCTGTCCAACGTGCCGCAGGCCGCGGAGCTCGGCCTGGTCGACGCACCCGAGGACCAGGTCGTCCGCGAGATCGAGCAGGCCGGGCGCTTCGGCCCGTCGGAGCTCACCCGGGCGGCCGACGTCATCAGCCAGGCGCTCAGCGAGCTCAAGGGGGCCACCGCACCGCGCCTGCACCTGGAGCTCATGGTGGCCCGGCTGCTGCTGCCAGGCACCGACCTCGACGAAGCCGGGCTGCGGGCCCGGCTGGACCAGCTCGAGCGCCGGGTGTCGTCCGCGGCGGCGCACGCCCCCGGCACCGTTCCCGTGCCGGCATCGGTGCCAGCCGCCGTGACTGAGCCCGTTCCGGCCGCTGAGCCAGCCCCGGCTCCCGCGGCACCCGTGCAGCAGGCAGTGCCGGCGCCACCCAAGCGACTGCCCGAGGTCGCCCCCACCTCGGAGCCGGCGGCCAGCACGCGGACACCCGCGGCACCGCCCAAGCGGCCGACCCCGCGGCCGGCCGTTGCCGAGCCCGTCGCCGAGCCCCCGGCGGCACCGGCGACCAGCACGGCGACCCTTGCCGACTTCGTCACCATGTGGCCGGCCGTCCTTGACGTCGTCCGATCCGCCGGCCGGGTGGCCTACACCCTGTTCAGCCCGTCCGCTCCGGTGTCGCTCGACAACGGGATCCTCGCGGTCGCCGTCGATCAGCCCGGCAAGGTGAAGAACATCAAGGACGGTGGCCACGACGAGCGCCTGCGCCAGGCCATCCTCGACGTGCTCGCCATCGACGTGCGCATCGACGTCGTGCCCGACGCGGCGAGGGCGACAGGGGCCGCCGTGGCGGCCGACGCCGCCGCGCAGCCTGCCGTGTCGGCCGAGCCCGACGCGCCCAGCCTCGATGACCCCGACGTCGACCCGGTCAGCGGCGTCGACCTCGCGATGCGCGAGCTCGGTGCGACCCGCATCGGCGAGATCGAGCACTGATGTACGAAGGGATCGTTCAGGACCTCATCGACGAGCTGGGCCGCCTGCCGGGGGTCGGGCCCAAGAGCGCCCAGCGCATCGCCTTCCACATCCTCGCCGCCGACCCGGTCGACGTGCTGCGGCTTGCCGACGCCCTGCGCGAGGTCAAGGAGAAGGTCCGGTTCTGCAGCATCTGCGGCAACGTCGCCGAGGAGGAGCAGTGCCGCATCTGCCGCGACCCGCGGCGCGACCTCACCGTGCTGTGCGTCGTCGAGGAGCCCAAGGACGTCGTCGCGATCGAGAAGACCCGCGAGTTCCGCGGCCGCTACCACGTCCTCGGCGGTGCCATCAGCCCCATCGACGGCATCGGGCCAGACGACTTGCGCATCCGCGAGCTGTTCGCCCGGCTCTCCGAGAGCGCCACCACGGAGGTCATCCTGGCCACCGACCCCAATCTCGAGGGCGAGGCGACGGCCACCTACCTCGCCCGCATGATCGCTCCCCTGGGCATCGCGGTGTCGCGATTGGCCAGCGGGCTGCCCGTGGGCGGTGACCTCGAGTACGCCGACGAGGTCACCCTCGGGCGGGCCTTCGAGGGCCGGCGCCGACTGAACGCGTGACCGAGGCCGGGTTTTCGCGCGGGTAGACTCGGTGCCCGTGTCCCTCATCGTCCAGAAGTACGGCGGTTCCAGCGTCGCTGATGCAACCAGCATCAAGCGGGTCGCGCGGCGGATCGTCGATACCAAGAAGGCGGGCCACGACGTCGTCGTGGTCGTTTCCGCGATGGGTGACACCACTGACGAGTTGCTCGACCTCGCCGAGCAGGTCTCGCCGCTGCCGCCGGCCCGCGAGCTCGACATGCTGCTCACTGCCGGCGAGCGGATCTCGATGGCCCTGCTCGCCATGGCGATCTCCGATCTCGGCGCCCAGGCGCGGTCGTACACCGGGTCCCAGGCCGGCCTGATCACCGATTCCAAGCATGGTGCCGCCCGCATCATCGACGTCACGCCCGGCCGCATCCGCGAGGCCATCGACCAGGGGGCCATCCCCATCGTCGCGGGCTTCCAGGGCCACTCGCTGGACACCAAGGACGTCACGACCCTGGGCCGGGGCGGCTCCGACACCACGGCCGTCGCCCTCGCCGCGGCACTCGGGGCGGCCGTCTGCGAGATCTACACCGACGTCGACGGGGTGTTCAGCGCCGACCCCCGCATCGTGCCTGCTGCCCGGCAGGTGCCGTTCATCACGTACGAGGAGATGCTGGAACTCGCCGCCGTCGGCGCCAAGGTCCTGCACCTGCGCTGCGTGGAGTACGCGCGGCGCTTCGACGTGCCCATCCATGTCCGCTCGTCGTTCTCGCAGCGCGAGGGAACGATGGTGCTGTCGCCCGAAGCCATCGAAGCCGCAATCGCCGAAGGAAGAGCAATGGAGCAACCGATCATCTCCGGTGTCGCCGCCGACGTGAACGACGCCAAGATCACGGTGGTCGGCGTTCCCGACAAGCCGGGCGAGGCCGCGGCCATCTTCAAGGCGCTGGCCGTGGCCGGCATCAACGTCGACATGATCGTGCAGAACATCTCGGCTGCGTCGACCGGCCGCACCGACGTCACGTTCACCTGCCCGCAGGGCTCGGCGCACACCGCCATGAAGGCTCTCGACGGCCAGCGCGACGCGATCGGCTTCGAGGCGCTGCTCGTCGACGACCAGGTCGCGAAGGTGTCGCTCGTCGGGGCCGGCATGCGCTCGCACCCGGGCGTCTCCGCGACCTTCTTCGAGGCGCTGGCCGACGCGAGCATCAACGTCGAGATGATCTCGACGTCCGAGATCCGGATCTCCGTGGTGACCCGTGTCGACGACGCCACCCGGGCGGTGCAGGCCTTGCACAGCGCGTTCGGGCTCGACGCCGACGGAGAGGCCGTCGTCTATGGCGGGACGGGCCGATGAGGCCGACCGTCGCCGTCGTCGGAGCCACGGGCCAGGTCGGCACCGTGATGCGCCGCCTGCTCGACGAGCGGGACTTCCCGCTGGAGCGCGTGCGCTTCCTCGCCTCGGCCCGCTCGGCCGGCAGCACGCTCCCGTGGCGGGGCACGGAGGTGCTCGTCGAGGACGCAGCCGAGGCGGACCTGTCCGGCATCGACATCGCGCTGTTCTCCGCCGGCGGGTCGACCTCGAAGGTGCTGGCTCCGGTGTACGCCGCTGCTGGCGCCGTGGTCATCGACAACTCGTCCGCCTGGCGCATGGACCCGGACGTCCCCCTCATCGTCAGTGAGGTCAACCCGCAGGCGATGGCCGATGCCCGCAAGGGCATCATCGCCAACCCGAACTGCACGACCATGGCCGCCATGCCGGTCCTGCGGCCGCTGCACGAGGAGGCCGGGCTGGTCCGCCTCGTCGTGAGCACCTACCAGGCGGTCTCGGGCAGCGGCCTGGCCGGCGTGGAGGAGCTCGACACGCAGGTGCGGGCCGTGATGGACCAGGACGTCGCCTCGCTCACCCACGATGGTTCCGCGGTCGACTTCCCGGCCCCGAAGAAGTACGTGCGGACCATCGCGTTCGACGTCGTGCCGCTCGCCGGCAGCATCGTGGAGGACGGGTCGTTCGAGACCGACGAGGAGCAGAAGCTCCGCAACGAGAGCCGCAAGATCCTCGGCATCCCCGACCTGCTCGTGTCGGGTACCTGCGTACGCGTGCCCGTCTTCACCGGGCATTCGTTGTCGATCAACGCGGAGTTCGCCCGGCCGCTGTCCGTCGAGCGGGCCACCGAGCTGCTGGCCGCCGCTCCCGGTGTCGAGCTCTCCGACGTGCCCACGCCGCTGCAGGCGGCCGGTGCGGATCCCTCGTTCGTCGGGCGCATCCGGACTGACCCGGGTGTCCCAGGTGGGCGGGGCCTGGCGCTGTTCGTCAGCAACGACAACCTGCGCAAGGGTGCCGCGCTGAACGCCGTGCAGATCGCCGAGCTGCTGGCCGCCCGCCTCTGACGGCCTGGCTACAGGGCTGGGTGGGCGTAGCCCAATTCGGCGTAGTCGCGTTCGTACATCGCCGCGACGTGCGCGAGCAGGTCGGGCGTGTAGTACTCGGCCATCCGAGCCCGAGCGCCGGTGGAGTTGCGGCAGAAGAACTGCTCGAGCAGGTCCGGCGTCGACGTCAGCTCACCGATGAGCGCCCACGAGGAGTCGAGTCCCTCGAGGTGGACGACGGCGTCGTACGCCACGATGCCCAAGCCGAGGTGGTCTGCCTGCCGACGCCAATGCGGGTCCTGGTCACGTGAGGGCTGCGCGGCCACGATCTCGATGAACTGCGGGAGCGTGATGTCCTGCGGCTCGATCTCCTCGCCGGTGGCCGCCTTCCAGTCGTCGACGATCGCCGCGCTCTGCTTCAGGCCCTGGCCGATCTTCTCCAAGTAGCCCGACAGCAGCCTCGAGGCTGGCTCCCGGACCACGGTGAACCGGCGGAATCCGGGTGAGGTGAGCACCTCCTCCAGCATCGAGGGCGGCAACTGGAAGGGCTTGACGAAGGGGGTGGCCGCGAGCCGGTTGTGCGGGGCGGCCTGGACCCGCTCGGCCATCGCCGGACCCATGCGCGCGGCTTCCATGCCGCCGAGGGTGGCCTTCATCGTCCCGCAGCCGGCCTTCGGGACCTCGACGTAGGCGTACCGGTTCACTAGCGAGATGTGGGTGTGCAGGTTGACCGATCGCCAGCCCATCGCCCGCACGTACTCCGCCGTCACCGGGCCGAGGTCGGCCTTCCTGGGGCGACGATCGTCCACGAGAGGCTCCTACCGGTCAGGCGGGACTTGTCGGATGGAGTGAAAGCGCGAGCGCTTTCACTCCATCCTCCTCGTCGGGGTGGCGGGATTTGAACCCACGGCCTCTTCGTCCCGAACGAAGCGCGCTACCAAGCTGCGCCACACCCCGCAGGCCGTCGGCGAGTCTAACCGAGTCGGGGCTAGGGTCCGCACGTGGCCCCGAATGGAAGGACTGCCATGGGACTGGAGGACTTTCCCCGCTATCCGCTCATGTTCGGGCCCAGCCCGATCCACCCGCTGCCGCGGCTGACCGAGCACCTCGGCGGCGCCCAGGTGTGGGCCAAGCGGGAGGACGTCAACAGCGGGCTTGCCTTCGGCGGCAACAAGACCCGGAAGCTGGAGTACCTCGTGCCCGACGCCCTCGCGCAGGGGGCCGACACGCTCGTGTCGATCGGCGGGGTCCAGTCCAACCACACCCGGCAGGTGGCCGCGGTCGCCGCCAAGCTCGGCCTGAAGGCCGTGCTGGTGCAGGAGGCGTGGGTCGACTGGCCCGACTCCGTGAACGACCGCGTCGGCAACATCCTGCTGTCGCGCATCATGGGAGCGGAGGTGCGGCTGGATCCGGCCGGCTTCGACATCGGCTTCCGGGACTCATGGGAGCAGGCCCTTGCCGACGTCAAGGAGCGTGGTGGCACCCCCTACGCGATCCCGGCTGGAGCATCCGACCACCGCCTCGGCGGCCTGGGCTTCGCGAACTGGGCATACGAGGTCGCCCAGCAGGAGCGGGAGATGGGCATCTTCTTCGACACCATCGTGGTCTGCAGCGTCACCGGGTCCACGCAGGCCGGGATGATCGCGGGGTTCGCCGGGCAGGAACGGCCGCGCCGGGTGCTCGGGATCGACGCCTCCGCCAAGCTCGAGGCCACGACGGCGCAGGTGGCCCGCATCGCCCGGAACACCGCCGAGCTCATCGGCCTCGGTCGCGACCTCCGCGACGACGAGATCACGGTGCTGGAGGGGTGGGCCGGGGATTACTACGGGATCCCCGTGCAGTCCACGCTCGACGCGATCAGGCTCAGCGGGAGTCTCGAGGGCATGATCATCGACCCCGTTTACGAGGGGAAGTCGATGGCCGCGCTGGTCGACCTCGTAGCCAGCGGCGACATCCCGAAGGACAGCAACGTCCTGTACGCGCATCTCGGCGGGCAGCCTGCCCTCAACGCCTACTCGGCGCTCTTCCGGGCCTGACGAGCGCCCGGGCGAACGGGGAAGGAGCCAGCTAGTGCGGGCGATCGTCCAGCAGCGCTACGGCCCGCATGCCGACGTGCTCGAGCTCCGGGACATCCCGGAGCCCGTCGCCGGCCCCGGTCAGGTGCTCGTGCGGGTCCGCGCCACGTCCGTCCACGCCGACGTCTGGCACGCGGTCCACGGGATCCCCTATGTCATGCGCCTGTTCGGGTCGGGCCTGCGCCGCCCGAGGCTGGGAGTCCCTGGCACGGACCTCGCGGGTGACGTGGTCGCCGTCGGCGACGGTGCGACCCGGTTCACGCCGGGGGACCGCGTGTATGGCGAGGTCACCCGGGGCGTGAACCTGTGGGCCAACGCCGGCACGTTCGCGGAGTTCGCCGCGGTCGACGAGACCCTGCTCGCGGCGTTCCCCGACCACCTGTCGTTCGTGGAGGCAGCGGCCGTCCCCACCGCCTCCCTCATCGCCCTGACGAACCTGCGCGACGAGGGCCGCGTGCGGGCCGGGCACCGGGTGCTGGTGAACGGCGCCGGTGGTTCGGTCGGGGTCTGGGCGGTCCAGCTGGCCGCGGCCTTCGGCGCGCACGTGACGGCCGTCGACGGTCCGGGCAAGCTGGACCTGCTACGTGACCTCGGCGCCGACGCCGTCATCGACTACACGCAGCAGGACTTCACGCAGTCAGGCGTCCGGTACGACATCGTGTTCGACGTCGTGTCGCAGGCACCGTTCCGGCAGGTGCGTCGCGCCCTCGAACCCGACGGCACGTTCGTGCTCATCGGCCACGACCAATACGGGCGGTCGCGCCACCGTGTGCTGGGCAGCCTCACTCGGATGCTCCCCCTGCTCGCGATCTCGCCCGTGGTCAAGCAGCTTCCCGGGATCCGGTCGGGCCCTCCGCGCGAGCAGAACCTCGCCACCATCACCGACCTGCTGGCAGCCCGCCGGATCCGTCCCGTGGTCGATGACCGGACGTTCCCGCTCGATCAGGCCGTGGCCGCCATGGACCACCTGACGACCGGTGCCGCGAAGGGACGCGTGGTGCTCACGGTGTGAGGGTCAGCAGCGTCGCCTCGGGGGGGCAGGCGAAGCGCACCGGCGCGTAGGGCGAGGTGCCCAGGCCGGCGGACACGTGCAGGGCGGACTCTCGGTGGCTGGACAGCCCCTTGGCCCGCTTGCGGTCGATGTCGCAGTTGGTGACGAGGGCGCCCACACCGGGGAGGCACAACTGCCCACCATGAGTGTGCCCGGCCAGGATGAGGTCGGCGCCGTCGTCAGCCATGCCGTCGAGGACGCGCAGGTACGGGGCGTGGGTGACGCCCAGGCACAGGTCGGCCTCGGGCTCGAACGGGCCGGCGACCTCGGCGTACCGGTCTCGGCTGATGTGCGGGTCATCGACCCCGCGGACATCGATCTCGCGCCCGTCCACCTTCATGGTGGCGCGCGCGTTGCTGAGGTCGAGCCATCCGCTGGTGGTCAGACCGTCGACGAGGTCGCCCCACGGCAGCATCTCCCGGCTGCTCGGCTCGAGCTGGGAGGGGCCAGCCAGGTATCGCGCCGGGTTGATTGCCATGGGCGCGTAGTAGTCGTTGCTGCCCAGCACGAACGCCCCCGGTACGTCGAACAGGGGATCGAGGGCATCGAGGACGTGCGGCACGGCGTCCACGTGCGACATGAAGTCGCCCGTCACGATCACGAGGTCGGGACGCAGGTCGCGAAGCGATCCGATCCATGCCTGCTTCTTCGACTGGCCCGGGACGAGGTGCATGTCGGACAGGTGCAGCAGGCGCAGGTCGGGCTGGCCCGCCGGCAGGACGGCCGCAGTGGCCCGGCGCAGCGTGTAGTGCTGCGCCTCCCACCGGGCATACGCCAGTCCGGCGGCACCCGCGGCAAGGGTGCCGAGCACGGCGGCGGTCGAACGGCGCATGCGACCATGGTCGCACGAATGACGAGAGGCGAGTAGATGAGTCCGCTCAAGCAGCAACTGCAGGCCGACCTGACCACTGCGATCAAGGCCCGCGACGAGCTCACGTCCGCGACGATCCGCATGGCACTGACCGCGATCACCAACGAGGAGGTCGCCGGGAAGGAGCAGCGTGAGCTGAGCGACGACGACGTCCTGACCGTCCTTGGCCGCGAGGCCAAGAAGCGCCGCGAGTCGGCCGAGGCCTATGACGCTGCCGCGCGCCCCGAGCTGGCCGACCGCGAGCGGGCCGAGCTCGGAGTGCTGGGCAGGTACCTGCCGCAGCCGCTGTCCGAGGCCGAGGTGCAGGCCGTGGTCGCTGACGCTGTGGCGCAGGTCGCGGCCTCGGGCGCGACCGGGGGCCAGGCGATGGGAGCGGTGATGAAGCTGGTCCAGCCGCGGGTCAAGGGCCGGGCCGACGGTGGCGCTGTTGCCGCGCTGGTCAAGTCCGCTCTGGGGATGTAGTCGGTCAGCCCGACGCCGGCGTGCTCGCCCCGGGATCAACCGGTGCAGGCTCGGCCGGCGGCTCCGCGGGGGGCTCGATCGGCTCCGAGTTGTCGAAGGTCGGCGGGTCGGCTGCGTCCGGCGCGTCCGGCTCGTCCGAGGGCTGCGGCGGCACGTACACGTACACGTAGTCGTTCGGACCGCTCGTGGACCAGCCGTAGCTGCTGCGGATCTCGAAGTCCTCGGGCTCGGTCCCGATGAGGGCCGCCTCCATGGCGTCGCGCCAGATCGGCCCGGGGATGGTGCCGCCGAACACCTGGGAGTAATAGGTGCCCTTGATGGTCACGGCCTTCATCGGGTAGGCGTAGCCGCCGCGCGGGTCGCCGACCCAGACGGCCGCGGCGAGCTGCGGGGTGTAGCCCGCGAACCAGACGGCGGCGGAGTCGTTCGTCGTCCCGGTCTTGCCGGCAACCTGGCGCTTCTCCAGTGCCATGGCCTGGCCGGTGCGCCCCGAGATGCCGCCGTTGACCACGCCGTTGAGCATGTAGGTCACGTTGTCGGCGACCTCGCGCTTGATCACGCGCGTGCAGTCCCCGCTGGGGACCGGAAGGGCGTTGCCGTCCCGGTCGCGGATGTCCAGGATGACGACGGGCTTGCAGTAGATGCCATGCGCAGCGAACGTGGCATACGCATTGGCCATCATGAGGGGCGTGACCTCCATCGTGCCAAGGGTGAACGAAGGCACCCGCAGCAGAGGGTCGCCGTTGCCGAGCGTGACGCCCATGGACTCGGCGATCTCCGCGGGCCGGCACAGCCCCACCCGCTCCTCGATCGTCATGAAGTAGGTGTTCGTCGAGTAGGCCGTCGCCTGGGCCATGTTCAGCGTGCCGGACGTCGTGGAGTTGCGCACCGTGACCGGCTCGAACTTCTCCCCGGTGGTGCAGTTGGTGAAGTTCTCGAAGGTCTTGGGGCTGTACGCCGAGACGTACTCGTACGGGTTGACTCCCGCCTCGAAGGCGGCGGCCAGCGTGAAGATCTTGAAGATCGACCCCGCCTGCATGCCGATGGTGCCGCCCTTGTCACGCCCCACGTTGTAGTTGTATGTCGTCTTGCCACGCCCGGACGTGCCCCATTCGCGGTTCTGCGTCATCGCGATGACGTTGCCGGTGCCCGGCTGCACCATCGAGATCGCGGCGGCGCGACGGCTTGCATCGTTGGTGGGGATGTAGCTGGTCACCGTCTCGAACGCGGCCTGCTGGGCCTTGGGGTCAAGGGTGGTGCGGATCGTGTAGCCACCTCGCCGCAGGAAGGCCTCGCGCTCGTCCGGGGTGGCGCCGAACGCCGCCTCGGACCGGATGGTCTGGACGACGTAGTCGCAGAAGAACGGGGCATAGGAGGAGGTGCAGCCGTTGGTGGCCAGCGTGGGGTTGAGGACCTGTCCCATGGGCAGCAGCGAAGCGCGGTCGGCCTCCTGGGGGGTCACGAAGCCGAGATCGGCCATGCGCTTGATCACGATGTTGCGCCGGGTGGTGCTCAGCTCGGGGTTGCGCAGCGGGTCGTAGGCCGTCGGGCGCTGGACGATGCCGGCCAGGGTCGCGGCCTCAGGCAGGGTGAGATCGGCCGCGGACTTGGAGAAGTAGCGGCGCGCGGCGGCCTCGACGCCGTACGCGCCTGCGCCGAAGTAGGCGATGTTCAGGTATCGCTCGAGGATCTGCTCCTTGGTGAAGATCTTCTCCAGGCCAAGGGCGTAGCGGATCTCTCGGAGCTTGCGCGTGGCGCTGTCGCCGCGGGCGGCGTCGAGTTCGTCTGCGCTCGTCGCCTGGTTGACGAGGACGTTCTTGACGTACTGCATCGTCAGCGTCGAGCTGCCCTGCTCGATCCCGCCGGCATCCACGTTGGACACGATTGAGCGAAGGACGCCGCGCAGGTCGACACCGTTGTGGTCCAGAAAGCGGGAGTCCTCGATAGCCACCGTGGCCTGCCGCATCAGCGGGGAGATGCTGGACAGCGGCACCTCGACCCGGTTCTGGTAGTACAGCGTGGCGAGGACGGAGCCGTCCGAGGCCAGGATCAAGGAGCGCTGCGGGAGTGGCGGGGTGCTGAGGTCGTCCGGCAGGCTCTCGAAGCTCTGGATGATGTCCCGCGTCACGGTCCCGAAGGCCCCCACGAAGGGGGTGAGCATGAGGGCGACGAGGACGCCGGCGAGCACGGCAGCCACGACCATCCCGGCTATCCGGACCAGGATGGCGATCGGCCCGGGGCGATGCCCGGGGGGCGCACTCATGCTCATCAGACGTTCAGGGTAAGCCGCCGGGTTCCGCGAGATGGCATCGCGCGCGCCGGAACCGCGTATGGCTCGAATGGGCTAGTTAGTTATAGCCTTTCTGTCACACAGGCCGCAGGCGTAACGTCCGCCGACACATGAGCAGATGAGGGGTGCACATACACATGTCCTTGGACTCCGAATGGGCCAGCCAGGCCGCCTGTCGAACCACCGACCCGGACTCACTGTTCGTGCAGGGGGCAGCCCAGAACCGAGCCAAGGCCATCTGTGTCGCCTGCACCGTGCGCACCGAGTGTCTCGCTGATGCGCTGGACAACCGGGTCGAGTTCGGGGTCTGGGGCGGCATGACCGAGCGGGAGCGCAGGGCCCTGCTGCGGCGCCGGCCCAACGTCACCTCGTGGCAGCACCTCTTGCAGACCGCCCACGACGAGTACGATCGCCAGCGCATCCTGACCGGCACGTCCGAGCGGGCCAGTTAGCCTTCCGGCTACCGGCCCAGAGCCAGCAGGTTCCCGATCTCGCGGAGCCCGTCGAGGTCATGCACGTCCTCGGCGAGTGCCGGAACGGAACTCACCGCGACCCCTGGGTGCGCCGCCGTGAACCGGTCGGCCAGATGCCGCTGCCGCGCGGCGACGTCGGTCCGCTGGGCATGCAGCGCGAGGAGGGCGGCGGTGAGTCGTTGGCTCTCTGCCTCGGCCGACGTTGACTCGCCGGCGAGTTCGGTGAGGGTCTGGCTGCCGGCGGCGGCCTGCTCGCCGCTGAGGTCGGGGTCGTCGAGCTTCTGCACCCGGTTGAGGACCAGCCCGGCGAGCGGCATCCCGTCGGCGCGCAATCGCTCGACGAAGTAGGCGGCCTCGCGCAGGGCATCTCGCTCGGGTGCGGCGATCACGACGAAGGACGTGCCCGAATCCTTGAGGAGGGCATACGTCTCGTCGGCACGCTCGCGGAACCCGCCGAAGGTCGTGTCGATGGCGGCGACGAACGAGCCGACGTCGACGAGCACCTGGGCGCCGAGGATCTTGTTCAGGACGCTGGTGAACAGGCCGAAGCCCAAGGCCGCGATGCGCCCGATGCCCTTGCCCGCCCCGCGCGCCGGCGCCGTGAGGATCCGGATGAAGCGGCCGTCGAGGAATGAACCAAGGCGGGCCGGCGCATCAAGGAAGTCCAGCGCACTTCGCGACGGCGGCGTATCGACGATGATGAGGTCCCACGTGCCCTCGGCCTCCGCGCGGACCCGCAGCTGCCCCAGCTTCTCCATCGCCATGTACTCCTGCGTGCCGGCGAACGACGACGAGAGTGTCTGGTAGAAGGGGTTGGCGAGGATCTGCTGCGCCCGGGCCGGGTCTGCGTGGCCCTCCACCACCTCGTCGAAGGTGCGCTTCATGTCCAGCATCATCGCGAAGAGGGCGCCCGACCCATCGGGTGCGCTGACGCCGGGTACCTGGCGTGGCACGTTGTCGAGCGACGACAGCCCCATGGCCTGCGCGAGCCGCTTCGCCGGATCGATCGTCAGGACGCACACATTGCGGCCCTGCTCGGCAGCTCGCAGCGCCAGTGCGGCTGCCGTGGTCGTCTTCCCCACGCCGCCGGCGCCTGTGCACACGATGACGTGCAGTTCCTCGTCGGCGAGGATGTCGTCGATCGCCAGGCTCGGCGCCTGCGCGAACGTCGTGCGGGTCACGGCGTGTCCGCCTCGTTGAGAAGGTCGGCCAGCTCGTAGAGGCCGCCGAGGTCGACACCGCCGGGGAGCAATGGCAGCACGAAGGTCGGCAGCCCGAGCACCTCGATCCGCTGCATCTCGCGGCGCTCCAGCGCGACGCGCTGGGCATGGTCGGCGGCCTCGGCGAGGAGTGCGGGAAGGATCTCCGTCTCATGGGCGGCCAGGCCGCATTGGGCCAGGCCGGCGCGAATCCCTTCCTGCGGCAGCGTGTCGTGCTCGGCCATGAGCAACTGGGCGTCGGTCAGCAGTGGCGGCCGCGTCATGTTGACGAACACCGCTCCGACCGGCAGGCCGTTGGCTGCCAGCTCGGCGAAGCCGTCGATGGTCTCCTGGACGGGCATCTCCTCGAGCAGGGTCACCAGGTGCACGGCCGTCCGAGGCGATGCGATGACGCCCATGACGAGGTCCGCGTGCTTGTGGATGGGCCCGGCCTTGGCCAGCCCGGACACCTCGGAGTTGACGTTGAGGAACTTGGCGATGCGACCCGTCGGCGGCGCGTCGATGACGACCGCGTCGTAGACGTCCGACCCCTTCTTCTCCTTGCGCCGGACGACCTCGACTGCCTTGCCGGTCAGCAGCACGTCGCGCAGCCCGGGCGCGATTGTCGTGACGAAGTCGATGGCTCCCATGCGCCGCAGGGCCGAACCGGCGCGGCGCATGTTGTAGAAGGACTCGAGGTAGTCGAGCAGGGCCTCCTGTGGGTCGACGGCCAGCGCCCACACCTCGCCGCCGCCAGGCGCCACCGCGACCTTGCGCTCCTCGTAGGGCAGGGGCGGGGTGTCGAAGAGCTGGGCGATTCCCTGGCGTCCCTCGACCTCGAGCAGCAGGGTGCGCCGGCCGTCCCGGGCGAGCGCCAGGGCAAGGGCCGCCGCGACGGTGGTCTTGCCGGTACCGCCCTTCCCGGACACCACGTGGAGGTCGACGCCGGCCCACCGGCTCGCAGCGCTCACGCCCGCATGGCCGGCCTGAGCCGGAGCGGGGGAGGGGGCCACCAGTCGAGCCTAATCCGGCTCGGAGCAGGTGGCAGGACGGGCTAGGGTCGGGTCATGACGACATGGGAGTACGTGACCGTCCCGCTGCTGGTGCACGCCACCAAGCAGATCCTCGACACGTGGGGGCAGGACGGCTGGGAGCTCGTCCAGGTCGTGCCGGGGCCGAACTCGGACAACCTGGTCGCCTACCTCAAGCGACCACGGGACAACGGCTGACATGGCGACGGTCGAGGAGCGGCTGGCCGCCCTGGGGCTGACGGTCCACGAGGTCGTTCCGCCGGTCGCCGCGTACATGCCCGCCGTCGTGAGCGGCCACTACGTCTACACGTCCGGCCAACTGCCCTTCGTCGACGGCAAGCTCGAGGCGACCGGCAAGGTAGGCGCCGACGTGACCCCCGAGCGGGCCACCGAGCTGGCTGCCGTGTGCGCTCTCAACGCGATCGCGGCGATCAAGTCGGTCGTCCCCCTGGAGTCTGTCGTGCGCGTGGTCAAGGTGGTCGGCTTCGTCGCGAGCGCGCCTGGCTTCACGGGTCAGCCCGGGGTCATCAACGGGGCAAGCAACCTTCTGCTCGAGGCGTTCGGCGAGGCCGGTGCCCACGCCCGGTCCGCCGTCGGCGTGGCCGTCCTGCCGCTGGACGCGCCCGTTGAGGTGGAGCTCATCGTCGAGGTGGCACCGTAGGTGGCACCTCGTGCGGCAGCGACCGTCATCCTGCTGCGTGACGGGGACGGCGGGCTGGAGACGTTCCTGCTGCGCCGGGCAACGACCATGGCCTTCGCGCCGCGCATGCATGTGTTCCCCGGGGGCCGCGTCGACGCAGCGGACTTCGACGCTCAGGTCGACTTCACGGTGCCCGACAGCGCCGTCGCCGCTCTCGCCGAACGGGCGAGCACCGATGTCGCGGGATTGCGGGCGCTCTATTCGTGCGCGGTGCGCGAGGTGCTGGAGGAGACCGGGATCACGCTGCCGGCCCTCACCGTGAACGGAGGCTTCCTCGTCGACCCGGCCGCCCTGCCGGTGGCCGATCACTGGGTTACCCCGGACGTCGAGAGCAAGCGCTACGACGTGAGGTTCTTCATGGCTGCAGTACCGCCTGGCCAGGATGCGGACCTGCGGACCACGGAGGCGGAGGCGGCCTTCTGGATCTCGCCGCGCGACGCTCTGGCGGGGAGGCGTGAAGGCACGGTGGCCATGCTGCCGCCGACCGAGGCGACCCTGAAGTACCTGTCCGGTTTCGCGACGACGGGCGAGGCGCTGGCAGACGGCGCCCGGCGCCCAGTGGTGCCGCTGCTGCCCAAGCGGATCGTTGACGAGGACGGCACCGTGCGCTGGGCGCTGGTCCATGACCGCACGGGCGAGGTGATCGTCGACGACGTCCAAGCGCCGCACACCCGCGAGACGGACGGCCTGTCGTTCCCACCGCACCTGCTATGAGCGGGCACGTCCTGCCTCTCCAGGGCTCCGTCGACCCGTGGGCCGGCGGGGAGGTCACGGCGTCGGCGCGGTGCGTCCTCGCGCCCAACCCGTCGCCGTGGACCCTCGACGGCACCAACACCTGGCTGCTCGGCCAGCCTGACTCGGGTGCCGTCGTCATCGTCGATCCGGGGCCGGACCACCCCGGCCACCTCGCCGCTGTGCGCGATGCGGCGCAGGAGCGTGGCGGGGCTGCCCTGATCCTCCTGACGCACGGGCATCACGACCACGCCGAGGGGGCGGGGAGGCTGGCTCGGGAGGTTGGCGCCCCGGTGCGCGCGTGGGATCCGCAGCACCGGCTCGGCGACGAGGGCCTGGCCGACGGCGACGTCATCGACATGGGTGACTGGCGCATCGACGTCGTCGGAACCCCGGGCCACACCAGCGACAGCGTGTGCCTCGTGCTCCCGCACGACGGCAGCCTGCTCACCGGCGACACCGTCCTGGGGCGGGGGACGTCGCTTGTCGCCTGGCCCGACGGCCATCTTGGCGACTACCTCGCCAGCCTGCGGAGGCTGCGCGATCGACTCGGCGGCAGTGCCGATGGCGCCACCTCCATCGACCGGCTGCTGCCGGGTCACGGTCCCGTCCTGGCGGACCCGATGGGCGCTATCGATGCGTACCTGGACCATCGCCTGGCCCGTCTGGCCGAGGTCGCCGATGTCGTGGCCCGGGGGGTCACCGAGCCGGCGGCCATCGTGGCGACGGTGTATGCCGATGTGCCGCGCGAGGTCTGGCCGGCCGCGGAGATGAACGTGCGTGCGCAGTTGGAGTACCTCGGCCATCGGCAATCGCGTTGAGTGGCCAGGCGTGGGGGTTCCGCGAAGCGGAATCACCCCCACGCCTGGCCACTCAACGAAGGCTCGCTGCGCTCACTCCTCGCTAGCGGGCTCGGGCCGTTGCGCCCGCGCTGCGGGGCTCGCTGCGCTCACTCCTCGCTAGCGGGCTCGGCGGCCCAGTCGCTCGACGTCCAGGATCAGCACCTGCCGGGTCTCCAGCCGGATCCAGCCGCGCTGGGCGAAATCGGCGAGCGCCTTGTTGACCGTCTCGCGGGAAGCGCCGACGAGCTGGGCCAGCTCCTCCTGCGTCATGTCATGGGTGACCATGAGCCCCTCGGGCGTGACCGTGCCGAACTTCTCACCGAGGTCCATCAGGGCCTTCGCGACCCGGCCCGGCACGTCGGAGAAGACCAGGTCGGCCATGGCCTCGTTCGTGCGGCGCAGCCGCCGGGCCAGTGCCTGCAGCAGCGCTGCCGCGATCTCCGGCCGCCCCGCCAGCCAGGGCCGGAGCTGCTCGTTGCCGATCCCGAGCACGACGGCATCGGTGAGTGCCGTGGCCGTGGACGTGCGCAATCCCGGGTCGAACAGGCTCAGTTCGCCGAAGTTCTCGCCAGGCCCGAGTACCCCGAGAAGGGTCTCCCGGCCGTCGGCCGACGTCTGACCCAGCTTCACCTTTCCGTCGATGATGATGTACATCCGGTCACCCGGCTCGCCCTCGTTGAACAGGGCCTCGCCCCGGGGCACCAAGGTCTCGCGCAGCGAGGCCCGCAGGGCCGCCGCGTCCTCGGGATCGAGGGCAGCGAACAGCGGTGCCTGCATGAAAACGTCGCCCATGCTGTGCCCCCTCCCGAAGTGCCGCAATCCTAGTGGGGTGTCGGTCGCCGGCTGGCCGGGAGCATGGGACGTCCCGCATACAGTTGCCGCATGCCCGAAGCGCCCACCGTCGACCTGGCGACGCGCCGCCGGCGTGCCCGCAAGGTGCTGGGCGTGCTCACGGATACCTACCCCGATGTCCATTGCGAACTCGACTTCACCACCCCCCTTGAGCTCCTGGTAGCCACCGTCCTGAGCGCCCAGTGCACGGACCAGCGGGTCAATTCGGTGACCCCGGCGCTCTTCCGCCGCTACGCCACGGCCGCGGACTATGCGTCCGCTGACCTGCTCGAGGTGGAGCAACTGATCGCGCCGACCGGGTTCTTCCGGCAGAAGGCCCGCACCCTGGTCGCGATCGGCCAGCACGTGTGCGCCCGGTTCGGCGGCGAGGTGCCGGCCCGGCTGACGGACCTGGTCACCCTGCCCGGGGTCGGCCGCAAGACCGCCAACGTCGTGCTCGGCGAGGCGTTCGGCATCCCCGGGATCACGGTCGACACCCACCTCGGCCGGCTGGCCCGCCGGCTCGGCTGGACCGAGCATGAGGACCCGGGGAAGGTCGAACTGGAACTGCAGGGCCTGTTCGCCCGCAAGGACTGGACCCGGATGTCACAGCTGGTCATCTGGCACGGCCGGCGACGCTGCCATGCCCGCCGCCCGGCGTGCGGTGCCTGCCCGGTCGCCCGGTGGTGCCCGTCCTTCGGCGAGGGCCCGACCGACCAGGCTGAGGCGGCCCGACTGGTCCGCGACTCCGGACGCGGCTGATGGCCGAGTGGCGGCGGATCGGCTCCGTCGACGTCCAGGCGCAGTCGCAGTTGCCGGACTGGCTGGCCGGGCTGTCGGGCATGCTCGCCACGACACGGGCCGAGGACCTGACTCGCTTCATCCCTCCCCATGGCGAGGGCCGGCACTCGGCTGTCCTGATCCTCTTCGGGGAATCCGAGGCTGGTCCGGACCTCCTCCTGATCCAGCGGTCGAGCACGATGCGCAGCCATGCCGGGCAGCCGGCGTTTCCCGGGGGTGCGGTCGATGAGGTCGACGAGGACGCGTCGGCCACCGCGCTGCGCGAGGCACAGGAGGAGACCGGCCTGGATCCAGCCGGGGTGCTCGTCTTCGGGGCACTGCCTGATCTCTGGGTCCCGGTCACCGGCTTCGTCGTGACGCCCGTGCTCGGCTGGTGGCGGGAGCCGTCGCCGGTCCGGGCACAGGACCCGGCCGAGGTGGAGAGCGTCCACCGGGTGCCCGTCGCCGAGCTCATCGACCCGTCAAACCGGTGCCGGGTGCTGCACCCGTCCGGATATATCGGCGCGGGGTTCACCGTGGCGGACCTGGTCGTCTGGGGGTTCACCGCCGGGCTCATCGCCGGGCTGCTGGACCGGCTGGGCTGGGCCGTGCCGTGGGACGAGACCCGCATGATCGCGCTGCCCGAGGAGCTGCTCGACCCATGAGGCGACCGATGGCCGCGTGGCTGCCGGGGGCGGCACCGGCGTGAACCTCGTCGACTGGATCCTCATCGGCGCCCTGATCGTCTTCGCGATCGCCGGGTGGCAGCGCGGCTTCGTCTCCGGCGCGCTCTCGTTCGCCGGGTTCCTCGGCGGCGGCATCATCGGGGCATTGATCCTGCCGCCGATCGTCGCGGCGACCGGGCTCCCCGACCTGGCCCGCGCGCTCATCGTCGCTGGCGGAGTCCTCCTGATGGCCATCGCGGGCCAGATCCTCGCGTCGATCGTGGGTCGGATGGTCCGCGGCACCATGACCTGGAAGCCGGTCCGTGTCGTTGACAACGCCGGTGGCGCCGTCCTCAACGTCCTCGCCCTCGCGGTCGTCACGTGGATCGTGGTGAGCGCGGTCGCCTATCTCCCGTCCTCGCCCGTGTCCCAGCAGTTGACCGCGTCGCGCGTCCTCGTCGCACTCGACTCGGTCGTCCCGCCTCCGGTGCGAAATGCCTTCGGCAGCCTTCGCGACCTGGTCGGCTCCTCGGACGTGCCCCGCATCTTCTCCGGCTTCGCACAGGTGACCGGGCCGGACGTGCCGCCGCCGGACTCCGACACCGAGTCCGCCGCCATCCAGGCCGTGCGAGATTCCGTCGTGCGGGTCAGCGGCGACACCCCGGAGTGTCGCGACGGGGTCACCGGGTCGGGCTTCGTGGTGTCTCCGCACCGCGTCATCACGAACGCGCACGTCGTGGCGGGGGTTCCTGAGCCGGTCGTCCGGGTCCGCCTCGACAGCCCTGCCCTGCCCGCCACCGTCGTGTACTTCGATGCCGACGTCGACATCGCGATCCTCGATGTGCCGAGGCTCGATGCCGCGGCGGTCCCCTTCGCGTTCGAGTCCGCGCAGACCGGCGACTCGGCGGTCATCGCGGGCTTCCCCGGAGGCGGCCCCTACTCGGTCGAGCCCGCCCGGGTGCGCACGACCGTCACGGCACGGGGCGACGACATCTACGGCAACGCCGGGGTCGACCGCGAGGTCTACATCGTTCGTGGCCTCGTGCGGCCGGGCAACTCCGGCGGCCCGCTCCTCGACCCGTCCGGTCGGGCCTTGGGCGTCGTGTTCGGCTCCGACGAGGAGGAGCCCGACATCGGCTACGTCCTGACTGCGGCGCAGGTGGCACCCGCCGTCGAGGCGGGCCGGTCGGCGACGGATCCGGTCGACACCGGCAGCTGCCGCCTGCGCGACTAGCTCGAGACGAGGGCGGTCGGCCGGGCCTCGGCGGGGTGCGCGGCGCGGGCGGGCAGAAGGGCAAGGGCGACGACGGCCCCGGCGAACGCGACCGCAGCCGCCATGAGGGAGCCGGCGGACAGTCCGTCGATGAACGCATCCTGGGCAGCAGCGGCGACTGCTGGGGCGACGTCAGCAGGCAGCGACCCGGCGACGCCCAGTCCGGCCGCGACCGACTCCTGCACGCTGGCGAGTACCTCATCGGGCAGGCCGAGGTTGCCCAGGGCATCAAGCACCGCCGCTCCGTACACGCTCGCGA
Source organism: Actinomycetota bacterium (assembly GCA_030645615.1). Taxonomy (GTDB): domain Bacteria; phylum Actinomycetota; class Actinomycetes; order S36-B12; family S36-B12; genus UBA10649. The sequence goes on from JAUSNB010000008.1 coordinate 67,807, forward strand.
ACACCGAGCCGACGACCGCGACGCCGAGGGTGCCGCCAAGCTCGCGGGTGGTGTCGTTGACCGCGGAGCCGACACCGGCCTTGGCCGGCGGCAGCGCGCCCATGATCGACTCGGTCGCAGGCCCGGTCGTCAGCCCCAGGCCGATCGCCATCGTCACCATGCTCGCTACGGTCAAGCCGAGGTACCGCGTGTCGACGTCCACGCGCGAGGCCATGACGAAGCCGAGTGCCATCACGGCGAGGCCCGTTGCCACGACCGACTTCGTGCCGAAGCGGCGGACGGCGACCATGGCCAGCGGCGACGTGATGCCGGTCGCGACAGCGAAGGGCAGCGTGCGCAGCCCCGCCTCCAGCGGCGAGTAGCCCTGGACGAGCTGCAGGTACTGCGTGATCAGGAAGATGAAGCCGAAGAGCGCGAAGAAGGCCGTCGTGACGGACAGGCTGGCCGCCGTGAAACGCAGGTTGCGGAAGAGCGTGACGTCCAGCAGCGGGTGCGCGTTGCGCCGCTCCCACACGGCGAACGCCGCAAGCATGACGAGCCCCGTCGTCCCGGCGACAGCAATGGGAGCGGAGGTCCACCCGCGGTGTGGGGCCTCGATGATCGCCCACACGAGCAGGCCGACCCCGGCAGCGGACAGCACGAGCCCGAGGTGGTCCATCGGACCGGTCTGGGGATCGCGCGAGGTGGGCACCAGGACTGCGCCCAGGCCAAGGGCGATGGCCGCGACCGGGAGGTTGACCAGGAAGATCGAGCCCCAGGAGAAGTGCTCGAGCAGGTAGCCGCCGGTAACCGGGCCCAGCGCGACGGCGAGCCCTGTGCACGCCGCCCAGATCCCGATCGCCGTCGCCCGTTCGCGCCTGTCCGTGAAGACGGTGACGAGGATCGCCAGCGTCGCCGGGAAGATGAACGCGGCCCCGATGCCCATGAGGGCACGCGCGCCGATGAGCTGTTCCGAGGTGGTGGCGAATGCGGCGAGCAACGAGGTGGCCGCGAAGAGGACCAGCCCCAGCTGGAGGGCCAGCTTCCGGCCGAACCGGTCGCCGAAGTGGCCGAACGCCAGGAGCAGGGCGGCGAAGACCAGCGTGTAGGCATCCACCACCCACTGGAGCTCGGAGATCGAGGCGTCGAGGTCCTCGCTCAGGGTCGGCAGGGCGACATTCACGATGGTGTTGTCGATGACGACCATGAGCAGGCTTAGGCACAGGACGGCAAGGATCGCCCACCTCCTGCGTTGGGTGCTCTCATTCATGCTGGCTCCTTGTTGTAGAACAACGTTCTAGATATGTAGCACGTTATACTAGACAGATGACGAGCGCGCAAGGCCGGCACCGCACCCCGAGCACCGATGTCACGGACTCCCTCGTCTCGGCCGCGCTTGAGCTGCTGGAGGAGGAGGGCCCTGACGGACTCACCGTCCGGGCCGTCGCTGCCCGTGCCGGCGTGGCACCGATGGGCGTGTATTCGCGCTTCGGCGGGAAGCCGGGGCTCATCGAGGCGCTCTTCGTGCACGGCTTCGACGAGCTGCATGCCACGATCGCGGCCAGCCGCGGCCGCGACGCCCTTGCCCGCCTGCGCAAGGGCTGCCGCGCCTACCGTTCCTTCGCGGTCGCGCACCCGCACCTGTACCAGCTCATGTTCCAGAAGATGCTGGAGCTGGACCTGTCCGCCGAGTCGCTCGACACCGCTGCTCAGACGTTCACCCAGCTGGCCGACCGCGTGGCCGACGCCATGGAGGCCGGCCTGCTCGCGGGTGGCGACCAGGTCGAGGTGGCCCAGCAGGTCTGGAACGGACTGCACGGAGGCGTCATGCTGGAACTGGCCGGGATCACCTTTGCCGCCGACCCTGAGCGCACCTTCGGGGCGATGGTCGACTCGTTGCTGCGCGGCCTGGCCACCAAGTAGCCCGAGGAGGCGGTGTCGCTAGCAGGTGCCGCCGGCCCCGAAGTTCTGCGCCCAGTAGGTGCCGTACTCGCTGCCTTCCACGGTGGCGAACCCCACGCCGAGATGCGTGAACCGAGGTTCGACGATGTTGGTGTAGTGCCCGGAGGAGTCGCGCCACGCCGCCATCACCTCGGCAACGTCGGTTTGCCCCGCTGCGATGTTCTCCCCCCAGGCGCGGACGCCTTCGTAGCCGGCCGCCTCCATGCGGTCGCCGGGCGAGGAGCCATCCAGCCCATGGTGGTCGAAGTGATTGCGCTCGCCCATCAGCTGGGCATACGCCTGCGCGGAACGGTTCAGGGCCGCGCACAGGCGCACCGGATCCGCGCCGGCCTTCGCCCGCATGGCGTTGACGTCGCCCAGCATCTCGCGCTGCCATTCGGCCGGATCTGCGACCGGGCCAGCCCCGGGGCTGGTGACCTGGGTGGTGAAGAAGGGGGCAGCGGCGCGCACCCGCACGGTCACCACGAAGGTGCCGGCATCACCGTAGGTGTGCGTCCCGGTGGCAGCGCAGGACCGGGGCCGGGCGGCCGCCCGGGCCGTGGAGCACGTGCTCCGCAGGACGGCCTTGCGGCCTTCGCCCCACCGCACCGTGACCGGCTTGGCCCGGGAGATTCCGACGACCGCCAGCGTCAGTGTCGTGCCCTTCTCGGTCTCCGCGACGGCGTTGCTCGCCACCGAGGGGTAGCGGGTCGCGGCGCTGGCGGGGGCAGGGAGCGTGGCACAGGCGAGCGCTGCTGCCGAAACAGCGACGGTCAGGACGAGGCGACCCACGGATGAGCGCACGGCATCCATCCTCCTCCTCATTCGGCCAGACGCAGGCACGAACGCCGGACGAGGCCTTCGTCGATGCATGGCGGCAGGCTGACGGCCCCGTCGAGCGTCGCCAGCGCCCGACCGGCCAGCCGCTGCGCACCGACGCCGTTGCCGCGCGCCTCGTGGGTCAGCGCGGCGCCCCATTGGGCCAGTGCGCGCCATGCGTCGCGCTGGCTTCCTTCGGCCAGCCGCCACCGAAGCTCGAAGACCTCGTGCGCATGGAACGGCAGCCCGTTGGAGAGGTAACCCATGGCCGACCGCCAGGCGGCATCGTCGCTGGCCGCATCGCCCGGAAGCACCGGCGGCACGGCCGTTGCGGGGTCCCCGCCAGAGGGCAGCGGCCGGCCGAGCCGGTCGCGTGGCCGCTCCGCGGTCATCCCCTCGCCACGCCCGGGAGCCAGTCGAGGAGCGCCGCGGTGAACTCGTCCGGAGACTCCTCGTGCGGGAAGTGCCCCGCATCGAGGTCGATCCGCTGGTAGTCGCCGCGGACGTATGCATCGCTGCCGTCGACCGAGCCAGGAAGAGTCATCGGGTCGGCCTTGCCATGCACCTGCAGCACCCGCCGCTGGATGGGGGCTTCCATCAACGACATGTAGGAGAGCCCGTCCGGCCGCACGGAGGACCGAGCGGCCCAGCGGTGGTACTCGATTGCGGTGTGGGCCGTGGGCCAGCGCAGGAAGGCGGACCGGTAGACGTCGGCGGTCTGCTCGTCGAGCCAGTCGTCGCTCGCGCACCACGAGCGGATGAGGTCGACGACGCGCTGCCCATCGCGTGCCGTGAGCCGGCGCTCGGGAACGAAGGGAACCTGGAAGCCGAGGGCGTACCCCAGAGCGGCGCGTTGGCGGCCGTTTCGCATCAGCGCGCGTCGCAGCTGCCTTGGGTGCGGCATCGACACGGGCACGATCGCGCGCACCGTGTCAGGCTCGACGACTGCCGTGGACCACGCCCCGAGTCCGCCCCAGCCATGGCCCACGATGACGGCGTCCTCCTCGCCCAGGCACCGGATGACGCCGGCCACGTCCGCTGCCAGCGTCCGGGGGTCGTAGCCCTCAGGCGGGTGGTCGGACCCCCCGTACCCGCGCAGGTCCATGGCGATCGCCCGGTAGCCGGCGTCGGCGAGTGCGACGATCTGGCTGCGCCACGTCCACCAGAAGGTCGGGAATCCGTGCAGGAAGAGCACGGCTGGTCCGTCGCCGGATTCGACGATGTGGAACCGGGCCCCGTTGGCGGAGACATCGCGGTGGCTCCACGGACCCGCCGCCCGGATCGCCGCGTCGGGGTCGGGAAGGGTCACGCGCTAGGACTCCTGGGGCGACGTAACGGGCATGACGACGGGGTCCGGGGCCATCTCCGGCGCCACCGCGCCCGAGAGCGCCGCCTTGGTCTTCTCGAACTCGATCATCGTCAGGTTCGGGCCGCTGGCCTTCTCGAACTGCTTGCGGGCCACCAGCGCGGTGATGGTCCCGGCGATGATCAGCAGGACCGCCACGATGAGGAAGCCAGCCCACTCCGGCAGGCCCAGGGCGGCGATGCCGAGGGCGAGGGTCACCAGCAGGAACAGGACCGCGAAGATGGCAATGCCGAGGGTGGCGATGCCCAGGCCTGCGCCGGTGCCAAATCGCTGGCCGGAGGCGCTGATCTCGGTCTTGGCCAGCGCCAGCTGGGCATTGGCGAGCCGCTTGGCATCTTCGGCGGCCTTGGTGAGCAGGGCCTTCAGGGATGGCTTGGGTTGGGGCGGCATGACTACCTCCGGCTCGTCAGGTACGTCAGGCTATCGGGAGTCAGGCTCGGCATACACGTCCGGGATTCCATCCCCGTCGTCGTCGGCCTGCTCACGGGCATAGACCTCCGCGTAGTGGCGGTTGCGCGTCCGGATTGCCCCGGCGGCCAGCACGGCGGCAATCACGGAGGCGACCAGCACCGCCAGCTTGGCCGATTCGAGCTGGCCGGGGTCGCTCACGTAGGCCAACTCGGCGATCAGCAGGGCCACGGTGAACCCGATTCCCGCGACGACCCCCACGGCCCCCACGTCTCTCCAGGCCAGGTCCGGGGCGAGCGAGGCCCGGGTGAAGCGCGCCGTCAGCCAGGCACCGGCGATGATGCCGATCGGCTTGCCCACCACCAGGCCGGCGATGATGCCGATCGCCACGGGTGAGGACAGCCCCTCGATGAACCCGGTGCTGCGGAAGTCGACGCCGGCGGCGAAGAAGGCGAACAGCGGTACGCACACCCCTGCGCTGATCGGGTGGATGAGGTGGGAGAGCCGCTCGGCCGGCGCCTGCGCCTCACCAGGATCGGTGCGCACGCGGGTGAGGAAGCCGAACACCACGCCGGCGATCGTGGCGTGGATGCCGCTCTCGTGCGTGAAGTACCAGCCCAGCAGCACGAGCGGGACGTAGAGGAATGGTGTCGTGATGCGCAGCCGCATCGCCAGCGCGTAGACACCAAAGGTCGCCAGCGCAGCGAGGAACCACCAGATCGAGAACGCGTCGGAGTAGAAGATCGCGATGACCGCGATCGCACCGAGGTCGTCGACGACCGCGAGGGTCAGCAGGAAGGCGCGAAGGGCCACGGGCAGCCGACGGCCGATCACCGCGAGGACGGCGAGGGCGAAGGCGATGTCGGTCGCCATGGGGATGCCCCAGCCCACCGTTGACCCGTCGGCCGCCAGGGAGTTCACGGCCAGGAAGATGATCGCCGGCAGGGCCATTCCTCCGACGGCGGCCGCGACGGGCACGACGGCGCGCGCCGGCTTCGAGAGGGAGCCGAGCACGAGTTCGTGCTTGAGTTCCAGGCCGACCACGTAGAAGAAGACCGCGAGCAGGCCGTCCGCCGCCCACACGCCGAGGGGCAGGTCCAGGTGCAGCGAGATCGGCCCGACCTGCAGGTCGACGAGAGCCTCGTATGACGCGCCCCAGGGCGAGTTGGCCCACACTAGCGCGACCGCCGCTGCTACGAGAAGCAGGATGCCGCCGAAGGTCTCGTCGCGCAGTTGCTCGACCAGCCAGCCCCGCTGCAGGAGCGTCGGCCGCTGGAGGAACTCCCGGTCGCTCACCCGACCACCCTAGTTACGCGTCCCGGATGCCGATCGTCAGTCCTCGGCGGACGACGCGGCCAGGCCGCTGGAGATCATGCCCATGACGGCGGGGTCGGCCAGGGTGGTGGCGTCGCCGAGGCTGCGGTGCTCGGCGACGTCGCGCAGCAAGCGTCGCATGATCTTGCCGGAGCGGGTCTTGGGCAGTTCCGGGACGATCATGACCTGGCGGGGCTTGGCGATGGGGCCGATCTCGTGGGCCACGTGGTTGCGCAGTTCGGCGACGATCGCTTCGCCATCGGTCGCGTCGACATCGGCACGCAGGATGACGAAGGCGACGATGCCTTGGCCGGTCGTCTCGTCGGCGGCGCCGACGACGGCCGCCTCGGCGACCTTGGGGTGGGAGACGAGCGCCGACTCGACCTCGGTGGTGGAGATGCGGTGGCCGGAGATGTTCATGACGTCGTCGACCCGGCCGAGCAGCCAGATGGCGCCGTCGTCATCCCACTTGGCCCCGTCGCCGGCGAAGTAGTACTGCGGCCAGCGGGACCAGTAGGTGTCGACGTAGCGGTCGTTGTCGCCCCAGATGCCGCGAAGCATCCCGGGCCACGGCTCGGTCAGCACCAGGTAGCCGCCGTGGCCGTTGCCGACGGGCGTGCCCGCGTCGTCGACGATCGCGGCGCCGATGCCGGGTAGGGGCCGCATCGCCGAGCCGGGCTTGGTCGAGGTGACGCCGGGCAGGGGGGAGATCATGATTGCGCCGGTCTCGGTCTGCCACCACGTGTCGACGATGGGGCAGCGGTCGCCGCCGATCGCCCGGCGGTACCACATCCACGCCTCGGGGTTGATCGGCTCGCCGACCGACCCGAGCAGGCGCAGGCTGGACAGGTCGTGGCCGGCGGGCAGGTCGTCGCCCCACTTCATGAACGTGCGGATCGCGGTCGGCGCGGTGTAGAGGATCGTCACCTTGTGCCGCTCGACGATGTCCCACCAGCGGTCCTTGCCGGGGGTGTCCGGGGTGCCCTCGTAGACCACCTGGGTCACCCGGTTGGCCAGCGGCCCGTAGACAATGTAGGAGTGGCCGGTGACCCAGCCGATGTCGGCCGTGCACCAGTAGACGTCGCTGTCGGGCTTGAGGTCGAACACGTTGCGGTGCGTGTACGCGGCCTGGGTCAGGTAGCCGCCGGTGGTGTGCAGGATCCCCTTCGGCTTCCCGGTCGTCCCGGACGTGTACAGGATGAACAGGGGATGCTCGGAATCGAATGCCTCGGCCACGTGCACCGACGGCTGCCGGGCGACGATGTCATGCCACCACACGTCCCGGCCCTCGGCCCACTCCACGTCCCCGCCCGTGCGGCGCACGACCAGCACGTGCTCGACCGACGGTGTCTCGGCCACCGCCTCGTCCACGGCCGGCTTCAGCGCCATCACCGCGCCCCGCCGGTTCTGCCCGTCCGCGGTGATCACGAGCCTGGCCTGCGCATCGTCGATCCGGCTGCGCAGCGCCTCCGCCGAGAACCCCGCGAACACAACCGAGTGCACCGCGCCGATCCGGGCGCACGCCAGCATCGCCACGATCGCCTCGGGGATCATGGGCAGGTAGATCGCCACCCGATCGCCCGCGACGACGCCCAGCTCGGCCAGCGCATGCGCGGCCTGGCTGACCTCCACCATCAGCTGCGCGTAGGTCACGTCCCGGCGGTCGCCCGGCTCCCCCTCGAACCGGATCGCGACCTGGTCGCCGTGACCGGACTCCACATGACGGTCGACGCAGTTGTAGGCCACGTTCAAGGTTCCGCCGACGAACCACTTCGCGAACGGCGCCCCCGACCAGTCCAGCACCTCCTCGAAGGGCCGCTCCCACGACAGGTACCGGGCCTGGTCGGCCCAGAAGCCCAGCCGGTCCGCCTCCGCATCGGAGTACATCCCCGCCGTGGCGTTCGCCTGCGCGGCGAAGGCATCCGAAGGCGGGAAGGCCCGGTCCTCGTGCGACAGGTTGTCCAGGGCTTCGTGGCTCACGGGCGGTCCTCTCCTCGGCACGGCGACGCTCGTCAGGCAACCTACCCAAAGGTCCGGCGGTCGCGGGAGGTATCGACGGCCGATAACGTCCCCCCGTGCCTGACTCCGACCCGCTGGCGGTGCTGGCGGCGCGCCCCGAGGTGGCGGCCGCGTCCGCTGCGGCGAGGACCGAGGTCGACGCGCTGCTCTGGCGACGGGACGTGCGTGCGGCCGCGAAGGAGGTGGCGGCCGCGTCCGTCGACCGTGGGGGCCGCGACTCCGCCGCGATCGACGGGGCCGATGTCGTCGAACCAGACGACTCCCCAATGGGTCGCGTCCTGGGAGCGGCGCTGCGCCTGACGGCCGAGGTCCCGCGACACGTGGACGTTTTCGCCACGGCGCCTCTGCAGGTGCTTGCCCACCTGCATGCGGTCGTGGCCCACGGCTTCCTGCCGGCCGACGACCTGGGCCGGCCGCGGGCCGGAACGCAGGCCGACGACCCGCTGCACCTGGGCCCGCCGCCGCCCGCCACGGCCGCCGCCGAGCGGCTGATGGCGCTCGCGCAGGTGCTGACCCATCCGACCGAGGCGCCCGCGACGGTGGTGGCCGCGGTGGCCCATGCCGAGCTGGCGTCGGCCCGGCCGTTCGCCTGGGGTTCGGGGCTGCTGGGCCGGGCATCGACGCGGCTGGTGCTGGCCGGCCGTGGCGTGGACCCGAGCCTGTTCAGCATCCCCGAGCACGGGATGCTGGAACAGGGCCGTCCGGCGTACGTGTCCGCGCTGCGCGGCTACGCGACCGGGACGCCCGACGGCGTGTCGGCCTTCTTGGTCTGGCACGCCACGGCTATTGCGCTCGGCGCGCGGGCGGCCACGGTCCCGTAGCCGGCGTTCACCGCCGTCCGCCGCCGCCGCCGCCGCC
>JAUSNB010000019.1 GCA_030645615.1 Actinomycetota bacterium
CGGGATCAGGCAGACGTTGCGCTGCTCCTGGCCGCTCTTCCGGTGGCAGGCGCGGATCACCGACAGGCCGGCGTACTCGCCCTGGGAACCGGCGTTGGGCTGCAGCGAGCAGCCGGCGAATCCGGTGATCTCGCAGAGCCACTTCGACAGCGTGTCGAACATCGTCGCGTAGCCCTTCACCTGGTCGAGCGGCGCGAACGGATGGATCGCGCCGAAGCCGGGCAGCGACACCGGGTACATCTCGGTCGTCGCGTTGAGCTTCATCGTGCACGAGCCGAGCGGGATCATCGACGTCGTCAGCGACAGGTCCTTGTGCTGCAGCCGGTGGATGTAGCGCAGCAGTTCGTGCTCGCTGCGGTAGCGATGGAACGTTGGGTGCTGCAGGAAGGTGCTGGTGCGTGCCAGGCTGCCGAGTTCGGGGGCCAAGCCGTCGATGCGCAGCTGCAGCGGGCTGCCGCCGAACGCGGCGAACACGTCGATCAGGTCCTCGGTCTCGACCGTCTCGTCGAACGTGACGCCGACGCTGCCGTCGCGGAAGTCGCGCAGGTTGATGCCCTTCTGCAGCGCCGCCTGCAGGGTCCTGGCCGCATTGCCGTCCTTCGGCCAGACGCGCACGGTGTCGAACAGGGCGCTCTTCTGCACGCGGTGGCCGAGCATCTCGAGGCCGGCGGCGAGGCAGTTGGTCTGGGCGCGCACGCGCTCGGCGATCGCGCGCAGGCCTTCGGGGCCGTGGTAGACGGCATACATGCTCGCCATCACGGCGAGCAGCACCTGCGCCGTGCAGATGTTGCTGGTCGCCTTCTCCCGACGGATGTGCTGCTCGCGAGTCTGCAGGGCAAGCCGGTAGGCCGGCGCACCGTCGGCGTCGATGCTCACCCCTACCAGTCGGCCGGGGAGTCCGCGCTCGAGCCCGGCGCGCACGGACATGAAGCCGGCATGCGGTCCCCCGAAGCCGAACGGGACCCCCAGCCGCTGGGCCGAGCCGACCACCACGTCGGCCCCGAGTTCCCCCGGCGGGGTGAGCAGGGTGAGGGCGAGCAGGTCGGTCGTCACCATGGCCAGCGCGCCGCCGGCGTGTGCCGCTTCGATCAGGGGTGCGATGTCGCGTACGCGACCCGACGTTCCCGGGTACGACAGCAGCACGCCCGCGTAGTCACCCGGGGGCAGCCCGGCATCGAGGTCGGCCACGTCGATCGACACGTCGAGCGGCAGCGCCCGCGTCTGCAGGACGGCGAGGGTCTGCGGGTGGGTGTCCGCGTCCACGAGAATGCGTGATCGGCCCTTGGCCTGGCGCAGCGCAAGGCCCATGGCCTCCGCCGCGGCCGTGGGCTCGTCGAGCAGGGACGAGCCGGCGACAGGCAGGGCGGTGAGGTCCTCGACCATCGTCTGGAAGTTGAGGAGTGCCTCGAGGCGGCCCTGGGAGATCTCTGGCTGGTAGGGCGTGTACGCGGTGTACCAGGCCGGGTTCTCCATGATGTTGCGCAGGATCACGCCCGGGGTGATGGTGCCGTAGTAGCCCAGGCCGATCATGCTGGTGATGACCTCGTTGCGAGCGGCCATCCCCCGCAGTTCCGCCAGCGCCTCGTGCTCGGTGGCTGGCTCTGGCAGGTGCAGGGACTCGCGCCAGCGGATCGCTTCGGGGACCACCGCGCTGCTGAAGGACTCCAGGTCCGCGAAGCCCAGCAGGGCGAGCATGCGCGCGCGATCCTCGTCGTTCGGGCCGACGTGGCGGGCGGTGAATTCAGGAGCGCTCATCGGGTCACCTCGTGGCCAGTGCCATGCGGCACGCGGGGCAGAGCGACCACGGCCGTGGTCGCCGATCCCCCTCTGTCACCCAGAGGTGCCTCTCCCGTGCGGTCCATGTGCCTGAGAGGTTGACGGGGAGATTGCCCCTTCGGCGCCTGGTTGCCCAGGACTCTCCCGCACGGGATCAGTCAGCGCGCTCATGCTACTCGGTGAGCGCCCAGGGCGCCTTGCCTAGGCGAGCGACTTGCTAGACAGCGTGCAGGCGGGCCCGGCGCACGGAGAGCTCGTCCGAGGGTGCGACCGGCTCGTGGTCGGTCGTCGGTTCCTCGCCGGGCAGGTTGGCCAGGGTCCCCTCGACCTCGCGCCAGACGCTGCCGACCGCTATCCCGAACACGCCCTGTCCGCCCCGGACGAGGTCGACGACCTCGTCGGCGCTGCGGCACTCGTAGATGCTCGCTCCGTCGCTCATGATCGTCAGGCCGGCCATGTCCTCACCGCTGCGCTCCGCGAGGTGGTCGACGGCCGCCCGGATGTTCGGCAGCGAGACCCCGGTGTCAATGAGCCGCTTGACGATGCGCAAGACCAGGATGTCGCGGAAGCCGTAGAGCCGTTGAGAGCCCGATCCCGAAGCCGGGCGGACAGTGGGGACGACCAGTCCGGTGCGCGCCCAGTAGTCCAGTTGCCGGTAGGTGATCCCTGCGGCCGCGCACGCGACGGGACCGCGGTAGCCGATGTGCGCGGGCAGCGGTCGCAGCGAGGCATCGTCGAAGAGGGCACCCTGGACCTCCGGGTGAACTTCGGGCTTCGAGCCGGGTGCGGTCACGTCGTCCTCCATCGTCTTCGGCCACTGTAGCGACCGCGTCCCTGACGTTAGGTGCGCGTTCCGTTGCGGTCAAAGGCCAGCCGCGGCGTGTCGTGGGGCAAAGTCTCAACCTCATCCTGAGGTTACGAGGGGCCGCCGGGCTCCCCGAAGTCCTCCGGCGACACCTGATCGAGGAACTCCCGGAACTTCTCGACCTGGTCCTCATCGGGGGCCGGCTCGTCGTCGGGCAGGTCGATCCCCGCCTCGTCCATCACCTCGGCCGTCCCCCGGATGGGGGCGTCCACCCGCAGCGCGAGGGCGATGGCGTCGGAGGGGCGGGCGCTGACCTCCACGCCGTTGCTGAAGACGAGCAGCGCGTAGAAGACCCCGTCCTCCAGCGACGTGATGCGCACCTCGGACAGGGTGGCCCCGAGAGCCGCGAGGACGTCGCGGAGCAGGTCGTGGGTCAACGGCCGCGGCGGGACGATGCCCTGCTGGGCGTACGCGATGGCAGTTGCCTCGCCGGCCCCGACCCAGATGGGCAGGTAGCGGCCGCCGGCCCGATCGCGCAGGAGGACGATCGGGTTATTGGACGGCATCTCCACCCGGACGCCAACGACCTCGAGTTCCAGCACCTGCTCAGGGTAGCCCGACGCGGCACCGGGTGCCTCGTGGTCAGCCCCGCCCGCCGCGTACGAGCTCGGCACGCAGGAGCGCGGCGTGCAAGTGGATGAGCAGGGAGGCGAGCTCCCGGATGATCTCCTGCTCACGAGCGCGCCCGTCGCGGTCCTTGGAATTCTTGAAGGGCGTGGCCATCTGGTCGACCAGACCCGCCTCGCGGTCGGTCACCACCCGGAAGGGCCGCAGATGCCTGGCCTCGACCCCGTAGGCGGACAGCTTCGCGACGATGGTGGAGATCGCGAGCGCGTCCTCGTCGTAGTGGCCCGCCGGGGTGGCCCACACCAGGCCGATCCCCTCGAGCTGGGCCAAGGTCGGCTCCCCGAGTCCGCATGCCTCCGCCAGCTCCGCCCGGGTGAGGCGCACGCGGCCCGCGCCGGGCCGGAAGTCCTCGGGCTGGAGGCCGCTCCCGGCCACCGGGCCCCGAGGCGGCCCCTCCGGGTCCAGCCCGACCTCGGAGATCTGGTCCCGGATCACCTTGAGCGGCAGATACTGGTCGCGTTGGAGCTTCAGCACCGCGCGGAGCTGGTCGATGTGGTGCTGGTTGTAGCGCCGGTACCCGGACGCCGTGCGTTCCGGGGACACCAGCCCCTCGGACTCCAGGAACCGGATCTTGCTGATCGTGACATCAGGGAAGTCCTTGCGGAGCAACGTGAGGACCTCGCCGATGCTGATGGTGCCGGTCACGATGCCCTCAGCGGCCTCGCCCATGCCCTCGGTCATCGGCCTGCTTCAGCGCTCATGAGGGTGTGTCGAGACCGAGCAGGAAGACGAAGCGGAACTTGCCGATCTGCAGCTCGTCTCCGCCGCTGAGCCGCAGGTCGTCAACCCTGACGCGGTTGACATACGTGCCGTTCAGGCTGCCGGCGTCCCGCACGCTCCACCCCTCGGGCCCGTGCCGCAGCTCCGCGTGGTGGCGGCTGACGGTGACGTCGTCAAGGAAGATCCCGGCTTCCTGCGCCCGGCCCACCGTCACGACCCCAGAGCCCGGATCGAGCAGGAACTCCGTCCCTTCCCCCGTCCCGCGGTGCACGACCAGCAGCGCGTTGCCCGTCGGGAGCTCGAACTGCCGGCCCGAGCCGACCGGGCTCATTCCGCCCGACCCCGTGGCCGGTCCGGAGGGGATGATGGACGTGATCGAACCCGTGTGCTCCAGCAAGTCGAACGCCTCCGCCGACAACGGAGTGCCGCACGAGCCGCAGAAGCGGTCATCGTCCTCGTTGTCGTGCCCGCACTTGGCGCAGGTGTTCGCCACGCCGCTACTTCTTCTCGACGATTGCCTGGTAGTCGGCCGGCGACAGGAGCCCGTCGAGCGCTCCGGGGTCCGACGGCACCATCTCGACCATCCAGCCGGCCCCGTACGCGTCGCTGTTGACCGTCTCCGGCTTGGCGTCGAGCGCCTCGTTCACGGCCACGACCTCGCCGGACAGCGGCGCATAGATGTCGCTCACGCTCTTGGTCGACTCGACCTCGCCGCAGGGCTCGCCCGCGGTGAGCGCGGCCCCCACGGTCGGCAGCGACACGAAGACGATGTCCCCCAGGGAATCCTGCGCGAAGTCGGTGATCCCGAAGACGAGCGTCCCGGCCTCCGTGCTGCGCACCCACTCGTGCTCGGCCGTGTAGCGCAACTCCTGTGGGTACATGCCTTCCTCCCCTGTGCGGCGGCCGGTCATCCAGCCGACTCAGGAACTGTAACCGAGATGCTGACACTCTCATCGACCGAAGCCTCGAATTCGGCGCCCCGGGTGCGCACCGAGTCGGCCACGCCACCGGGGATGCTCATGGCCGCCGCGAGTCCCTCCGCGTCGCCGATGGCCAGCACCCTGATCGGGCTCGGCACCGGTTGACCGTCGACCACGATCCCCTCGGGGCCGTCGCCGAACCACGTGTCCACGACGATGCGAGTCGAGCCCACCTGGATCGCCTCGGCTCCCGCATCCCGCAGCTCCTGGACCGCGTCGAGGAGCACGACCGAGTCGACCGCCCCGTCTGGGTCGGTGATCGTGATCGTGACGCCTGGCCCGTAGACGGCCGTGGTGCCGGTGAGCACCTGCAGCCCCTCCAGTGTGCGACGCGACTCCGCCAGCGCCTCCACCGTCGAGCCGCGCTCGAGGTCGTCCTGCAGCCGTGCGAGCCGAGCGGCCTCGGCGTCCAGGCGACCTTGGCGGGCTCCGAGGTCGTCCAGGATCTGCACGAGGTCCTCCGTGCGCGCGTTGCGCCAGGGCTCGTCGCCGTCAGGGCGGAGCAGGGCCACCGTCACGAGCAGTCCCAGGACGAGGAACAGCAGCCCGATGACCAGGTGCGGCCGTGCCGGAGTGAAGGCAAGCCGGCGCAGCGCCTCACGGGCCTCCGATGGCTCGGCCACGATCAGGCCCGGAACAGGATGCGGCGGATGGCGGCGGCGTTGGCGAAGATGCGCATCGCCAGAACGACGACGACGCCCGTGGACATCTGGGCACCCACGCCCAGTTGGTCTCCGAGGAAGACCAGGAAGGCGGCGATCACGACGTTCGAGAGGAACGACACGACGAAGATGCGGTCGTCGAACCGGCGCTCCATGAGTGCTCGGAAGCCGCCGGCCACGGCGTCAAGGGCCGCCACGATGGCGATCGGCAGGTAGGGCTCAAGCCACAGCGGGACCGTGGGGTGCCACAGGATGCCGATGGCGATCCCGACCAGCAGGCCGATGATGGCGATCACGGGGAGCCCCCCTCCAGCTGTAGGTCCGGAGCGGCGAACCGAGGACTGCGCAGCTCACCCGCCGGCAACGCTACGTCAGCAAGGTCCAGGTCCCCGACGAGGCCGTAGTCGCTGCTCAGCCCGTCAAGGAGTGCCCGGGGCCCTGACGTGGGGGCGCTCGCTGTCCGCGCGCCGACCGCGGCGATGACGTAGGGGCGGGTCAAGGGCTGGTAGTTGACGAGGATCGCCTCGCCGGCGTTCCTGATCGCCGTGCCCGCGGTGAGCCGCTGCCCGTTGACGGCGATTCCGGTGGCGCCCTCCTGCCAGAGGGCGTTGACCACGTCCTGCAGGTCACGGTCCAGGACGCGATTCAGCGACCCGGCCTCCGCCCCGGGGGCGTCGTCCAGGGTGATCACCAAACCTGGGCCCTCGAGTGCCAACGTGCCTGCCTGCGCCGACAGGACGGTGATCTCGCTCGCTCGCGCCGGCCCCGCATCGGACTCCGCGAGCAGGGCGTCGCGCAGTCCCTGCACCTGCGCCGTCGTGGCATCAACGGCGGCCTGCCGCTCGGCCACCGTGCCCGCCAGAACCTGGACTCGTTCCTCGAGCGCCGCCCGAGTCTGGCCGCGCTCCGCAGTCGATAACCGGGCGTTCCACAAGGCCGCCGTGACCACCAGCCCGATGACGACGGCCACGGCAAGCGCCAGCCACGCCGTGGGCCGGCGAGCAGGAGGCCCGGGCAGCGGGGCCGAGGTGCCGGCGTAGTCGTCCTGCGTCATGTCGGACAGGAACCGCTCGAGGACCGCATCGGGAGGGCTGGTCCCTCCAGCGGCAGCGCTCACGAGGCCGCCTCGACGACCGACTGCCAGTGATCGAGCATGCGCATGGCTGCCTCTGAGTCCGAGGCCTCCGCGAAGAGGGTGAAGCTCGCCTGGGCGTCCTCCGGCAGGACGAGGCACCAGCTCCCGTCTGGCTGCAGCACGCGAATCCCGTCAAGGGTGTCGAGCTCGAACCCCTCGGCATGCTGACGCACGCAGCGCATCGCTGCCCCCCGGCGAAGCCATGGCACGGCGATCGAGCGGGAGATGACGGTGGTGGCAGGGATGCGGGCATTGAGCTGGCTCAACGACATCTCGGTGTTCGCCATCAGCGACAGCAGCATGATCAGCGAGGCAACCGCGTCAGGCCCGGGCCCGACCGCCGGAAGCACGAACCGGCCGCGGCCGTCCCCGGCCAGGATCACTGCGGGGTCATCCGCGGCGCTCGCAAGTGCCGCAGAGCCCGACCCGATCCGGCGCACCGCAACCCCATGGAAGTCAGCGACCTGCTCCGCCAGGCGGCTGGTCGTCACCGGCACTGCCACGACGCCGCTGTGCCGGTCAGCCGACATGAGATCGAGCATGATGAGCAGCATCCGCCCGTCATCGATGACGTGGCCGAGCTCGTCCACCACGCTGAGCCGCTCCCCCGCGGGCCCTACGCGGGCACCGAGCATGGCCCCTGATGACACCACCAGCCCGCTCAACCGTGCGAGGGATGCCTCGCGATGCTCCCTGACGTCGGCGGCCGCATCCTCCTCAAGCGATGTGCCCACGGTGAGGGCGTCGAGTCCGAGCCGACCCATGATGACGGAGAGAACGCCGATCGATGGGCCATTCCCTGCGTCGATGACCAGCCGCGGCGCCGCGCGCTTGATCGCCTCCGTCCCGATCTCGGCCTCGATGTCGTTGGCGTAGTCGTCGAGCACCCGGTGCGGGGTGCGGATGTCACCGATGTCGGCCGGCAGCGGCCGACGGAACTCCTTGCGGGTGTAGATCCGCTCGATCGCCTCCCGCTGGTGCGTGCCGATCTCGGCCCCGTGCGCATTCAGGAAGAGCACGTCGATGCTGTCGGGCCGCCCGGGAGTCGTGCGCAGGATGACGCCGCCATCTGCGTAGCGCGAAGCATCGTTGCGCACCAGGGCCGTGGTGACCGCCCGCAGGTCGCGGATGTTCAGCCCGGCGGCCGTCAACGCGCCGGCGAGGGCGCGATTGAGCGAGCGCGCGGCCTTGCTGTGGTCGCGCCCCACCGTGACCGTCGCGCCCTTGGGCAGGGTCGTGGCGAAGGCCGCTGCCAGCCGCACGATCCGCTCGGGTGTCATGTCCACGTTGACGATGCCGCGCACCCCGTGATCGCCGAACACCTGCCGCTGCGACGGCGACTCCCATACGACGGACTCGTCGACGTACGTGCCCTCGTCGATGGTCTTGCCGGGGTAGATGAGGACATCCGTGCCGATCACCGACCCGTCCATCACGGTGCAGTTGTCCGCGATGACGGCGCCCTCGAGTACGCGGGCACCGTGCCGCACCTCAGTGGCCCGTCCGACCACCGCCCCTCTCAGGTCGGCGTCATTGCCGATGAAGACATTGGGGTGCAGGACGCAATGGTCGACCACCGCTCGCGATCGGATCAGGGCATTGGTCCCGACCACGGTGTAGGGGCCGACCACCGCTCCGGCCTCGATCTTGGCGAATGGCCCGATGTACACGGGTGGGACCACCACGGCGTCCGGCGAGAGCTCAGCCCCGGTTGCCAGGAAGATGCCGGGCGCCACCTCGAACGCATCGACCGCGCTGCGGACGAGGCCATCGAGGACGTCGCGATGGGCCTTGGTGTAGGCGGTGAAGCTGCCGACGTCCTCCCAGTACCCGTCCAGGACCCGGCCGAAGACGCTCGCCCCCTCGCGGATGAGGCGCGGGATGATGTCCTGGGCCCAGTCGCTTGGCTCGTCGGGCGCGATGGAGCCGAGCACCCTCTGGTTCACGATGTAGATACCCGTATTGACGGTGTCGTCGGCGACCTCGCCCCAGCTCGGCTTCTCCACGAGCGACAGTAGCCGGCCAGCCGGGTCCACGGTGACGACCCCGAAGGTGCGGGGGTCGGCTCGTCGGGCGAGGGCCATCGTCAGGTCCGCGCCCGATGCCACGTGGCCCTCGTAGAGGCTCTGCACGTCCATGTCGGTCAGGCAATCGCCGGAGATGACGAGGATGTCGTCGTCCTCGAGCCAGTTCAGGGCGTAGCGCACGCTGCCCGAGGTGCCCAGGGGTCGCGGCTCGGTGAGGAAGCGAAGGTCGACGTGCTCGACGCGGTCGGTGCTGAAGTACTTCAGGACGACGCTCGCCTGGTGCTGCAGGGTGACGACGCACCTGTCCACGCCGTGTCGCCCGAGGAGCTGCACGACCCGGGACAGCATGGGCTCGCCCACGATTGGCAGTAGCGCCTTGGGCACGGCTGTCGTGAGCGGGCGCAAGCGGGTTCCCGCTCCTCCGGCCGTGACCACTGCCTGCATCGCCGTACCCCGTCGTCAGACTCGCTCACGCAGCGCGAGTGCCTGCTGCACGTAGCGTATTCCGGCCCACCAGTACAGTCCTGTGCCCCAGAGGGCGAATGCCCAACCGCACGCGATCGCGAGGGTCCCCCACGGCTCGGCCAGGCCGCCGAGAAGCAGGAGCGGGAAGCCCCACAGCAGGGACCATGTCGCAGCCTTGCCGACGTACGTCACGGGAAGTGCGAGGCGCCCGTGCCTGCGCAGCACAGGCAGGATCGCGAGGAGCATGAGCTCGCGGGCAACCAGCACCCCCACCAGCCACCACGGGATCAGGCTGCGCAATGCCAGGCCCACCAGCGTCGCGGCGATGTACAGCCGGTCGGCCAGCGGATCGAGCATGATCCCCAGCCGGCTGCGCTGGTTGAGTGCCCGAGCCAGGGCGCCGTCGATCCAGTCCGTCGCCCCGGCGATGGCGAGGACGACGAAGGCCCACACATCGGCCTCCGGGACAAGTACCAGCCACAGGAAGAGTGGTACGCCAAGCAGCCGGGCGAAGCTGATGACGTTCGGGATGGTGAGGATCCGGTCGCTGGCCTCCTCCGGCTCAGGCTGGCTCATCGCCCACCCGATCCGGCCTAGGCTCGGCCTCCGCGACCGGCTCGGCCTCCGCGACCGGCTCGGCCTCCGCGACCGGCTCGGCCTCCGCGACCGGCTCGGCCTCCGCGACCGGCTCGGCCTCCGCGACCGGCTCGGC
>JAUSNB010000051.1 GCA_030645615.1 Actinomycetota bacterium
TGGCCGCCGACCAGGGCGCAACCGGCGGCGTTGAGCACCTCGACCGCGCCGGTCATCATCTGCAGCAGCAGGTCTTCCACCTTGGCTTCCAGGCCCGGTGGCACGGTGGCGATGGCTGTGGCGGACTGCGGCTCGGCGCCCATGGCGAAGATGTCGCCCAGCGCGTGGTTGGCGGCGATGCGGCCGAAGACCCAGGGATCGTCGATGAAGGCGCGGAAAAAATCGACGCTATGCACCATCGCCTTGCCCGGCGGCACGCGCATGACTGCGGCATCGTCCGGCGCATGCAGGCCGATCAGCACGTCGTCGCGCTCTATCGGCTGCACCTTGGCCAGTGCGCGCGACAGCACCGTGGCGCCGACCTTGGCGCCGCAGCCGCCGCAGCGCATGGCAACGGCAGAGATGGCCTGCGCCTGTTCCTCGGCGGCGAGCGGCACCGCCGCTGTTGCCGGTGCCGTGGTGCTCATCGGTTCAAGCTCGGTGAACGTGCGCATGAAGCGGCGATCGATCCAGTCCTTCCAGCGCCAGACCCAGTCGCCGCGCGCGTAGAGCGCGCCGCGCGAGGCGACGGCGTGTTTGTCGCCGGTGCTGATCAGCGCCAGCCAGCGCGACTGCGGGCGATAGCGCTGCAGCGGCTGCCCGGTGACGCTATTGCGCAGGTTGTCGGCCAGCGGGCGACCTTGCCGCACGGCAAAGACGCCTGCCTTTTCCAGGTGGTGACCGGTCATCGCCGCGCAATCGCCGGCGGCGAAGATCAGCGGATCGGTTTCGCTTTGCAGGGCCTCATTGACGCGGATGAATCCGCTTTGGTCCAGCGCCAGCCCGGTGTCGGCCAGCCAGGGCGCGCCGCCGGCCTGGGTGACCCAGACGATTTCGTCGGCTTCCAACATTTCGCCCGACTGCGTTTGCAGCCGGCCGGCATCGACCCGGCTGACTTCCGCATTGCAATGGACCATGACCCCACGTTCGGCAAGCACCGACTCGAAGGCGCGGCGCACGGCGGCGTTGTGCGTGGGCAGAATCTCCGCCTCGGCCGAGAAAAGATGGAAGCGCAGCTCGTCCGGATTGCGTCCGTGCAGGATGAGTTCATTGCGCAAGCGGTATTGCATCGCCAGCGTGAGTTCGACGCCGCCGGCACCGGCGCCGACCACGGCGATTGTCGTGGTGCCCGCATGGCTGCGCACGCGCTCGAACAATGCGAGCCAGCGTTCGTTGAAGCGGCGGATCGGCTTGACCGGTACGACATGCGCGGCGGCACCCGGTACGCTGCCCAGTTGCGGCGTCGAGCCGATGTTGATCGACAGCGCGTCGTAGCTTACCGGCGGGCGCTGGCGACAGATCACCTGGTGCGCGGCGCGGTCGATGCCGATGACTTCGTCGTGGTAGTAGCGCGCGCCGGCGAATTCGGCGAGCCGGCGCAAGTCGATATGCACTTCGTCGAAGCCGTAATGCCCGGCGATGTAGCCCGGCAGCATGCCCGAGTAGGGCGTGTCGGTGTCGGTGCAGATCAGCGTCAGGCGCACGCCCGGCAGTGGCCGCATGGCGAACATGTGCAGCACCACGACATGGCTGTGGCCGCCGCCGACCAGCACGATGTCGCGCAGTACGGGGCTTGCCGCAGCGTGCATTCAGCGCGCGAGCCGGGCCGGCAGCAGCGACAGGTCGGTGATTTCGCCGTCCGGTGTGCCGGGAAGGCGCTCGGGCATCTGGCCGAAACGGTTGCACCACAACACGCGGAAACCGAAGGCTTTGGCGGCAAAGGCATCCCAACCGTTGGACGAGAGAAAGCAGATTTGCTCCTTGTTCAGGTCGAGGCGTTTCGGCGCCATGCCATACACGCTGGGATGCGGCTTGAATACGCCGACTTGCTCGACCGACAGCACGGCGTCGAAATACTCCCCGATGCCGGAGTTGCCGACGGCCGCCGCCAGCATCCGCGGCGAGCCG
>JAUSNB010000056.1 GCA_030645615.1 Actinomycetota bacterium
CCCGGGACGTCGGCGCCGCCATCTGTGACGCAACCGACAAGAAGGTCAGCCTGAAAGATCCAGATCTCACGGTCTATCTCGAACTACTCGCCAAAGAGGTCTACTACTCGATCAAGAAGGTTCAAGGGCCTGGTGGCATGCCGGTTGGCGTCAGTGGAAAAGTCGCCTGCTTAATCTCTGGCGGAATCGATTCGCCGGTCGCAGCCTATCGTATGATGAAACGCGGATGCCGGGCCCTCTTCGTCCATTTCTCCGGTCGACCGCTCGTCAGCCGCGCCTCAGAAGAAAAGGTGCGAGAACTCGTGCAGCTCCTCACGGCCCATCAATATACGTCGAAGCTCTACGTCATCCCGTTCGGAGAGATTCAGCGGGACATTGTGGCGAGTGCGCCAGCCCCCTATCGCGTGGTGCTCTACCGGCGCGTCATGATCCGCATCGCGCAGGAATTCGCCAAACGTGAGCATTGTTGGGGATTGGTCACCGGCGATAGCCTGGGGCAAGTGGCCTCGCAGACACCGGAGAACCTGACGGTCATCGAAGCGGCGGCAGAGTTGCCGCTCCTGCGCCCACTCATCGGCATGGACAAGCTGGAAATTACCGACCAGGCTGAGCAGATCGGCAGCTTCGCCATCTCGATCGAGCCGGATCAAGATTGCTGCTCACTCTTCACTCCGCCACACCCCAGCACGAAAACCAGACTCGAAGACATTCTGAAAATCGAGAAGATGTTCGATATCGATGCGCTGGTGAAGCAGGGGATCGAGAAGGCGGAGCTGACCCAATTCACTTTCCCTCAGTAGCAGGCTGTTGAAAAAGTCTGCGGGGATACTTCCTTCCCCGCACACGTGCGACCTATCGAAGTGCTAGTAGCGCCAAATCGTTTTCCCGCATCCTGCTAACCAGAGATTCACTGACCATCACTGTGATCGCCCAGACTGCTGCTCCTGAACGCGCGCGAGTGTCTTCTCTTTCAAAATTCGAAAATGCGATTCGAGGTCTCGCCTCGTCGCGAGAGCGATAAGTCTGTCAGGCAACACCGACTCAATCTCGACGACAAGCTCGAAGTCGGCGCGGGTCTGCGCGCCGCCATCGACTACTGTCAGCTTCCACCGGCGATGATAGCGTTTGAAGTCTCCGCTTTTGAGATCGGCCACCAACTCCCCGCTTGGTAAAATCCTCGATTCAGTCACCAGCCGGCGCTCCCCCGGCAACAACATATGCTCGATCCGTATGTCCGTGGTGGCGACTCCATTCTGAATCGTCACATCCACCACCCTCATCTGTACCTCAAAGAGCTCGGGCCAATGAGGATAGTCCGTGAGGATGGCCTGTACAACTGAAACAGGCGCTGGCAAGAAAATCGTAGCCGTCGCCCGCACGCCGCCGGTGGGCTCCGTCCGAACATCCAGTACAACCGGCTCGGTCGCAGGGCTCCACCCGGACCAGCCGAGCACCAGACAGCCGACGATGATCACCACACGCCACAACATGGCGCGATTATATAGAACCATGCAGAACCAGGCGAGTACTAACAGCGACCCGTGAGACGTGATTGACTCGTCCAAATACCTCTGTGCTAGGATGCAAAAGATGAAACGACTACCCTTCCTGTTTTTCATAACCATTAGCCTAATGAGCCTCTCGGCGGCAGCTCAGGCTCAAACACTCTCTGAATCGACCGCCACCACAGAGCAGGTCTGCAGTTTCGGGATGGCCAAAGGAGAGGCCTCGCAGAGCTGTCAGGTCCCTTTCCCCACCGGCTGCCTCGTGGCCAATATTCCTGGCACCGACAAACCCTGGACCACCGTCTCGAAGGGTGGAAAGACCTTCTGCCGATTCGACGAGAAAACCACCGACTGGAAAACCAAAATCACCGGCTCCTGCAGCCGCTGCAAATCCGACCATTGTTCGGTCCAG
>JAUSNB010000061.1 GCA_030645615.1 Actinomycetota bacterium
GTGCAGGATGTTCTGCCTCCAGCGAGCCGGGAGAATTTCCGGAATCACGACGGTGACCCAATAGTCCTGGTTCTTTTCTAGCAGCTCCTCGATATGGTCCAGCAGAGAACGTAGGACTGAGCGATAGGGGCAGGCCAGGACCATCAGTTGCACGCCACAGCCCCATTGGGCCCACTGGATTTGTAGGCGAGCCGTGGATTCCGGGTCCACATCCACCAGCACCGCCCGAATCTCGCCGCCCCGGCTGCGTGCATAATCGACAGCTCGAATGACCGCCTGATTGACGCCGCTGATGGGAATGATGACGATATTGCGCCGCGGAAGCGGCGGGCGGTGATCACGTGTGAGCGCGATCTGTTCAGAGACGGCTTTATAATGCGAGTGGATCGAGCGGAACATCCAGACCAAGATGACGATGAGGAGGAAGACGATCCAGGCACCATGTGTAAACTTGGTGCTGGCAATGATGATGGTGGCAATACCGGTCGTAATGGCGCCGACCCCGTTCACAAGTAGTTTCTTCCGCCAATGCGGTCCTTTTTTGGTCAGCCATCGGCGCACCATGCCGGCTTGAGAGAACGTAAAGGAGATGAACACGCCGACGGCATAGAGCGGAATCAAGGCGTGGGTGTCGCCGTGAAAGAGGATCAGGAGGAAGCAGGCGAAGAATCCGAGAATGAAGATCCCGTTTGAGAACACGAGGCGGTCGCCGAATGTCGCCATCTGACGGGGCATGTAGCTGTCGCGCGCCAGGATCGATGAGAGATGGGGGAAGCCGGCATAGGCGCTGTTGGCGGCGAGGATTAACAGCAGCATCGTGCCGATTTGGAGCGCGTAATAGACCGCTCCGGTGCCGAAGGTGAGGCGTGCCAGTTGAGAGATGATGGTTTCATCCGTTTTGGGCAGCACCCCATAGTGGTCGGCCATGAAGCTGATCCCCAGAAAGAGGACGGCCAGAATCAAGGACATATGAATCATGGTCGTGGCCGCATTTTTGGATTCCGGCCGGCGAAATGCTTTGACCCCGTTCGAAATAACTTCCATGCCGGTGACGGCTGAACAGCCGGCGGCAAATGCGCGAAGGATCAAGAACAGGGTCATTTCCTCGATCGCGACTTGGTTGTCTGGCGGGATCGACGTGCCTGGGCCGAACAGGGCCTGGGCGCTTCCGATCACCACCATCACCCCGAGGGCGCCGATGGCAAAGTAGGTGGGGACGGCGAAGAACTTGCCCGACTCCCGCACGCCGCGAAGGTTCATGACGACAATGAAGAGACTCGCAACGAGTCCCAAGGCTTCACGATGCTCGAACAGACTCGGTACGGCCGACGTCAGGGCTGCGATCCCCGCTGCCACGCTGACGGCCACGGTGAGGACATAGTCGATCATCAGCGCCGCCGCGGCGATCAATGCCGGGAGTTCTCCTAAGTTGTCGCGGGCGACAATGTAGGCCCCGCCGCCCTCCGGGTATTCGTAGATGATCTGGCGATAGGAAATGGTCAGGACGACGACCAGAAACAGAATCGCAAAGCTGACGGGGATAGACCAGGCGATGGCGGCGGTTCCCGCAAGGATCAGGACGAGCAATATTTCTTCCGTGGCATAGGCGACGGAAGAAATGGCATTCGAGGAGAAAATTGCCAGCGCGAGGGTTTTCGAGAGCCGTTCGTCTGCAGCCTGTGCGGTTTTGAGTGGATCGCCAACCAGCCAACGTTTCAGAAGCATAGAAACAATTATCGCACAGAAGGGGAGGCCGGTGCATCGGAGAAGAAGCCCTAGTTGTCAGAGCACGAAACACCCGCCAGAGATGTGTGCTTTTGATATGGCGCGGTGTGTGGTTCCGCATGAGATGCGGCATGCGGAAGTTTGCCTGGAGTGGCTGAGCCCTGAG
>JAUSNB010000010.1 GCA_030645615.1 Actinomycetota bacterium
CACCGCCGTCGCCCTCGTCACTTCCCTGCGCGCCGCCATCGACAGACCCATCCGCTCACCGTGACCGACCCGCCAGCGAACCGGGCATTGTTACGTGAGGCAACGAAGCCAGCAGGCGGGCAATTTAGGTGAGTCAACCCGGGCTATTGACGCCGACCGGTCCGTGAGTACTGTCAAGCCAGCCTCAGCCAACCCGGTGGCTCCGGGTAGTCGCTGTCGAGCCAGACCGTCACCTTCGATGTGCCGTGACGCCGCCGGCTCCCGGAGGAGAGGAACAGCCGATGACCAGTTACGAATTGAAGAACTTCGCGGAGCCGGATGACGTGCTGGAGTTCCCATTCGGCCGCGGCGAGATTGTCGACATCGGCGGCGGCAAGGTGATGCGCATGACGCTCCAGCCGGGCTGGCGATGGTCCGAACACGTCAAGCCTGCCGCCGGGACCGACCTTTGCCAGGCTCCGCACTTCCAGTACCTGATCGCCGGACGGATTGGCGTCAGGACGGCGGACGGCAGCGAATTCGAGGCCCGACCGGGCGACGTGAACTGGCTGTCCGCCGGACACGACGCCTGGGTGGTCGGCGACGAGCCCGTCGAGGCGATCGACTGGGGCGGAGCACACGTGTGGGGTCGGGCAGCCGAGTAGTCGACGCTCCGCGCCCGCGGGAGGTTGTCATGACAGCGACGGGGCAGCCGACCACGGAGGACGTGGCGGGGCGGATCTTCAACGCTCTCGTGGGCGCCATGGACCTGAACGCGATCTACCTCGGTGACCGGCTTGGCTTCTACCAAGCGCTTGCTGGCGAAGGACCACGTTCGTCGGGCTGGCTCGCCGAACGCACCGGGGTGCTGGCCCGCTACGCGCGTGAGTGGTGCGAGGCTCAGGCCGCGAGCGGCCTCCTCGCATGCGAAAACCCGCTGGCCGAGCCGCATGACCGGCGGTTCGAGTTGCCAGGCCAGGTTGCGGAGGTACTCCTCGACCAGGACTCTCTTGCCTTCCTCGCGCCTTCGATCCGCTGCTCCATCGTCGCGGGCCGCGCACTGCCCGAGCTCGTACGCACCTATCGAGGTGAGCGAACGTTCGGCTGGGAGGACCACGGCCCGGAGATGCGCCAAGGCCAGGCTGAGGCCAACAGGCCCATCTTCCGACGGCTGCTGGTTCAGGATTGGCTCGCGCGAGTGCCGCAGGTGCGCGATCGCCTCGACCACGCAGGCGCCCGCGTCGCGGAGGTCGGTTGCGGGATGGGCTGGGCGGGCATTGCCTTGGCCCAAGGCTTTCCCTCCCTGCACGTTGATGGGTACGACATCGATGCCCCCAGCATCGAGGCAGCGCGACACAACGCCGCGCAAGAACTGGTACACGATCGCGTGCGCTTCCACGTCGCGGACATCTCCGACGTGCGGGACGTGCCCGCCTATGACGCCGTGTTCGCGTTCGAGTGCCTCCACGACATGAGCCGGCCGGTCGAGGCACTGGCGGCCATGCGCGCGTTGGGGCGTGGTTCGGACGTCCTCATCGTCGACGAACGAACGGAGGACAACTTCACGCCGAACGCCTCCCCCATGGAACGCCTGCTGTATGGATACTCGCTTTCCGTTTGCCTGCCTGACGGGCTGTCCGCGACCCCGTCGGCCGGCACCGGAACTGTCATGCGCGCATCCACGGTGATCCAGTACGCGACGGCAGCCGGCTTCGCCCAGGTCAACGTCGTCGACCTGGGCCACGAGCAGTTCCGCCTCTACCACCTGGTGGGGTGAACGGCGGCCGCCCTGCCGCTCCGCACCTCTCGGGCGGCAACCCCGTCCTCCTCCGTGCTACACCGGAGGCATGTTCCTCACCTTCCTCGGCGCAGCAGGCACCGTCACCGGCTCCAAGACCCTCGTGCAACTCGACCGCGGGGCACCCGGCGATCCGCAGTTCCTCGTCGACTGCGGCATGTTCCAGGGCCCGCGCGAGATCCGCTCGCGGAACTGGGACACCTTCCCCGTCGAGCCGACCGCCCTGTCCAGCGTGGTCCTCAGCCATGCGCACCTCGACCACTGCGGCTACCTGCCCGCGCTCGTGCGGGCCGGCTTCTCCGGGCCGGTGCACTGCTCCCCCAACACCGCCACGCTCGCCGCGATCATCCTGCGCGACAGCGCGAGGCTGCAGGAAGAGGACGCCAGCTACGCCCGAAAGAAGGGCTTCTCCCGGCACGCCCAGCCGCAGGCGCTCTACGGCATCGATGACGCCGAGGAGGCGATCTCGCTCCTGGCACCGGTCGAGTTCGGCGTGGCCTTCTCCCCCGCCGACGGGGCCACCGCGCGACTGGACCCGGCTGGCCACATCCTCGGCTCGTCCATCGTCACCGTCACCGACGACCAGGCGGCTCGCACCGTCGTCTTCAGCGGCGACCTCGGCCGTGGCAACCACCCGCTGCTGGCCCCGCCCGCGCAGCCGGTCAGTGCCAAGGCAATCGTGATCGAGTCCACCTACGGCGACCGCGAGCACGAGGACGTCGAGCAGGAGATGGACCAGATGGCCGCGGCGATCACGCGCACCCTCAAGCGTGGCGGCACCGTCATCATCCCCGCGTTCGCCGTCGACCGGACCGAGGTCCTGCTGAAGGCGCTGCGCTCATTGCAGGACCAGCAGCGGATCCCGGTGTCGCCGATCCACGTCGACAGCCCGATGGCCTTGGCCGGCTTGCGCGTCTACGTCGACGCGATCGCAGGCGGCGACGCGGAGATCAACACGGCGACGGCAGCGGAAGGACCAGGCGCCATCGACCTGCCCAACCTGCACGAGGCCACCACGCCCGAGCAGTCGATGGCCCTCGATCGCGGCGGCGCGCGCATCATCGTGTCGGCGTCCGGCATGGGCAGTGGCGGACGGGTGACCCACCACCTCAAGGCCCTCCTACCCGACCGCGACAACACCGTGCTGCTTGTCGGCTTCCAGGCCGTCGGCACGCCGGGCCGCATGCTGCGCGACGGCGCGCACGAGATCAAGATCCACGGCAAGTACGTCGCGGTGCGAGCGGAGATCGTCGAGATCGAGGCCTTCTCCGTCCATGCCGACGCGAGTGAGTTGATCGACTGGCTCCGGTCCGCCGACCCGCCGCCGAAGCAGGTATTCGTCAACCACGGGGAGCAGGACGCGTCCGACGCGCTGGCCGAGCGGATCCGGCGCGAGCTCGATGTCGCGGTGATCGTCCCGCAGCCGGGCGAGCGGGTCGCGGTCTAACCTCAACGCATGCCGGAAGACCCGTTCATCGCCCACCTTGTCGCTGCCGCTCAGGCCGACCCCGACGTCGTGGGACTGGTACTGGCCGGGTCGTCGGCCCAGGTGGAGCGCCGCGACGAGTGGTCCGACCACGACTTCCTGCTCATCACCGAGGACGGCACCCCGGAGCGCTACCGCACCGACCTGTCGTGGCTGCCGGACCCGACCGGCATCGCCCTGTGGTTCCGGGAGACCCCGCACGGCCTGAAGGTGCTGTATCGGTCGGGGCTCCTGGTCGAGTTCGCGGTCTTCGACCGGGTCGAGTTCGCCGGCTGCGTGCTCAACCACTACGCGGTCGCGGTGGACAAGGCCGGCATCGCCGAGGCGGCCGCCAGAATCCAGGGACGCTCCCTGGCGCCGAGTCCGGTGGACCGGTTGGCCGAGTTCCGCAACTTCCTGTGCCTGGTCTACATCGCGACCGGCCGGGGCCGCCGTGGCGAGCGGCTCAGCGCGAACGCCTTCACTCGCTTCTACGCAACCGAGCACCTGCTGCGTCTGTTGCGCGACCTGCTGCCAGCCGACCGACGCGGGCAGCTCGACGAGCTCGACGTCTGGCGGCGCTTCGAGACGGCCGAGCCGCGGATCGCTGCAGGGATAGATGCCGCGCTCGCCCGGCCGGCGGTGGAGGCCGCCCGCGGCCTGCTCGACCTGGCAGAGGCGGAACTGCCCGCCCTGTGGCCCGAGTTCCCGGTCGACGAGGCCCGCGTCGTGAGGGGCCTGCTGGACTGGTGAGGCCCGTGGGGTTGTCGTTGTCAGCCCGCGGCCCTACCGTCTCATCCGTGAGCCGAGGCCCAACCCTGCTGCTCGCCACCATGGCGACGTTGCTCCTGCTCGTCGCGCTGCTGCTGACCGGACAGAGCCCGGCGGTGCCGGCGTGGCTGCCGCCGACCGTCGTGGTCGCGGCCGTCGTGCTCGGGGCGCTATCCGTGTTCGGTGCGTGGCACCGGACGAGCCCCCACTACTCCGCGGACGGGTCCGAGGCCGGCCCCACGAAATCGGCCAGCCACTCGATGGCCGGCCGCAGTGCCCGCCAGTCAGCCCGCACCTTCGACAGCGAGGCGCGCGTGCCGAGCGACGGCCCGGGGGCGTAGGTCCGGGTGGCCACCAGTCCCCGGCAGCGCAGCAGCTCGATCCGGGGGTGGTCCTCGCCGTATCCGCGTGGCCGGGTCTTCATCTGGCGACCGTCGACCGCGAACCGGCGGCGCAGCGCAGGCAGCATCGCCGCCAGCTCGGCCCCGGCAGGCCCGGCCACCGATTCGCGGAAGCGGGCCAGCTGCGCGCCCTGCGCGTCGTACCAGCCACCCCCGGCCATGAGGCCGCTGGCCGAGACCTGGACGTAGTAGCCCATCGCGTCCTCGACGTCGACGACCCCGCCCTGGTGGTCCTTGATGGGCTCCTTGTCCTTGCTGAACCGGGTGTCGCGGTAGGGGCGGAACATTCGTCCCGCGCCGAACTCCGCGGCCAGTTCCGCGAGCAGCGCCTCCATGGGCTCGCGCACGAAACGGTGGTAGTCGGCCTTGTGGTCCGCCCACCACGCCCTGGTGTTGTTGCCCGCTAGCGCCTCGTAGAGCTCGAAGCCCTCGGCCGGAAAGCCGGCGAAGCTGGCCGGTGCGCCGGCCGCCGAGCGAACCACGTCAGCGGCCGAAGAACTCGCGGGCCCGGCCGTTGAAGAGCAAGGCCAGCACGACCAGGCCGAGGAAGATGAGGATGAGCGAGTCCAGCCAGCGGCCCGGCGTGATGAACATGACCCAGATGGCCAGGCCGATGTTGATGACCGTCACAAAGGCGACCAGCAGGCGGGCGAACCCGCTGCCGCGGGCGACAGCATTGGCCACCAGGAGGTAGATGACGCCGATCGCGATGGTGATGGAGCCGGCCAGGACGTTCTTCTGTGCCTCGTCGACGCCCCAGCCGAAGATGCGCATGAAGCCGGCGACCACGCCGAGGATGCCGCTGATGAAGATGACCGCGACGACGAGTGTGACGCTGAAGGGACGGTCCTTGGTCTCTGACACTGCTGCCTCCCGGTCCGTGCGTGGACGGGGCGAGCCTAGTGCCGGTCATCGAGGCACGGGCGGCCGCACGCGTACCCTTCCCCCATGTCGAAGCCATCCCCCGGGCGAGCCGAGCAGCAATCCGTCACCAGGGTCCGCGAGACCCTGGCACGCCTGGGGGCCCAGGGCGAGGTGCGCGAGCTCGACGACAGCGCCCGCACGGCGAAGGAGGCGGCCGACGCCCTCGGCGTGGAGGTCGGGCAGATCGCCAGCTCGCTCGTCTTCGTCGCGGATGGCGAGCCGGTGCTGGTCATCGCCTCCGGTGGCCATCGCGTCGACACCCTTCAGCTGGCCGCGGTCCTGGAGGTCAGCCACATCGAGAAGGCGACGGCCGACGAGGTGCGCAAGGCGACCGGCTTCGCGATCGGCGGCGTGGCTCCGGTGGGCCATTCGCATCCGCTGCGCACGATCGTCGACATCGCGCTGTCGCGCTTCGATGTGGTGTGGGCTGCCGGAGGGCATCCGCACTACGTGTTCCCGACGTCGTACGACGAGTTGCTGCGCATCACCGCCGGCGAGGCCAGCGAGGTCGGCGCCTAGCACCCCTCAGCCCCCGCCGACCTTGAGGTTGGCGTGCCTTTCCGGCCCCGATTTCCACGCCAGCCTCAAGGTGGACGGCCCGGGAGTAGTGGGATTCCAGAGCAACCAGCGGGGCCGGTCCCGTTGTGGCCGCCGACCGTTAGCGTCCGTCGACCCGTCGACCCGTCAGCCCGGCGCCACCGCAATGGGTTCGGCCGCGAAGTGCCCCTGTGCTGCGGCGCACAGATCTGCGAATGCTGAGACGGCGGCCACGTTCGGGGCAGTGAACCGGTCGAAGAACGCGGGCGGTCCCTGAAGGGGCGCCGAGCAGAAGGCCGTCGAGATCACGGCGCGCTCTGGATCGGTGAGTGACGGATGACCGAGCACCAATGGGGCTGGCAGGTTGTCCAGCCGAAGCACGACGTCCAGGTCGGCCGCCTTGTCGCGCTGGCGCGAGCTCACTTGGTCCCACACCATCGCTGCTTCGCACCCGCCCGACAGCAGATGCTCAAAGAGGTCCTGAAAACCGTTGACCTGAACGAACGAGATCGCCGACCCGGCCGGCATGAGGCCCATGAGGACGATCTGCGGCGCCCAGTAACTCGTCGTGCAGGAGGAATTGATCGCGCCCAGTCGCACGCTGCCAGCGACGACCTCCGCGATGCTCCACGGCTGCCCCCGTCGCACGGACAGGTCCGACTGCATGAGCGTCGACTCGCCGACCTCTGCCTGGGCGAGAATCGAATAGTCGGTGCCGCGCAGGTAGGGAATGGATCCAGCGGGCACGAACGCCGCGACGACTGCGCCTGTCGCAAAGTCAGCCACCAGCCGATCGAGGTCGTGGTACGGGATCGCCTGGATGTCGTCACTGCCGACGACCGACGGTGGACAGCCAAGGTTGTCATCGAAGCCCACGGTCAAGGTCATGCTGGATCCTCGCAGCCGGCGATGGAGTGGGCTAGTAGTCGGTGCGGTGCGGGCCGGACGGATCGGCGACAAGGTCTGCCTGCTCCGCGCCGGTCACCGGCAAGCCAGCGGGATCCAGCAGGCCGAGCTGAACGAGGACGGACGCCTGGTCCCAGTAAATGTGCTCGTGCGCGACCTTGCCGTCATCGGCGCGCACGACGACGACGAGAGGGATCCGCACGTGGCGTCCAGTCGGAGCCACGCCCGGAAGCATCCAGTCGATTGCCTGCGTGTGGGTGAAGCCGATGAGCAGCTCATCGACCACCTGGTGGTCGTCCACCGTCCGCGAGACCAGCGAGATCTCCACGTCCGGCGGGAAGAACTTGCCGACCAGGTGCTCGTCGTAGAAGGCGCGTACAGCCTCGCGGCCGTGGCCGCCGGCCCGCACCGGCACATGGTTGAGGTGCGGGATGGCCGACATGGTCGCCATGGTGCGATCGAGGTCCCCGTCGAGCTCGGCCTGCATGTGCTCCTCGAAGAGAACAGCCACAGGGTGGGTGTGCATGGATTCGGACATGGCGTCCCTTCGTCGACGGCGGCCGAGGCCATCCTGTCGGTTCGTCCCCCGTGTCGAAAGGCCCGCATCCGCTCAGGCCCTTGTCATCCTCGGGGCCGGGCAGCGTTTGCGTGTTGTGGCACCTGGAGCGGGTATCTGCGGTAAGCATCACCCATGACGCATCGGGCCCGGCGCCCTACGGCCGGGCTCGTGGCGATGACCTCGGCCACCCTGGTGGCCACCACGCTCCTCGTCGTCCCGGTCGCGTCTCCCGCGTCGGCCGACGTCACCATCACGACCGACCAGTTCAGCCTCGGGATGGCGCCCGAGGAGGCCGGCGTACCGGGCGTCCCGGCCGGCTACATCCGGCTGTGGGACATGGGCGTGGCGTGGCGCGACGTGAACCCGGCGCCGGGGGTCTGGGTCTGGACGGTGCTCGACCAGCGCATCGCGCAGGTCGAGGCGGCCGGGGCGAAGGTGCTCTACGTCGCCGGCCTCACCCCCGAGTGGGCCGCCAGCAGCACCGATGGCGATCCCCGGTGGGGGGTCGGCTCCGCGTCGATGCCGAGGGACCTCAGCTACTACAAGGACTACCTCAACGAGCTCATGAGCCGCTACCGCAGCCGCATCGCTGCCGTCGAGGTCTGGAACGAGGCCAACCTGAGGACGTTCTGGACGGGCACACCGGTCCAGATGGCCAACCTCACCGCACTTGCCAACAACCGAATCAAGGCGAACAGCCCCGGCACGGTCGTGCTGGCGGCCTCGACGACGACGCGACTGCCAGCCTCCATGCGCAACTTCTTCGCCCCCTATGCCGCAGCGATGGAGCCGATGGGCTTCCCGTTCGACGCATGGTCGATCCACACCTACCCCGCCGGGAACGCCAGCCCCGTCGAGCGCTACTCGGGCATCACCGACTGGACCAGCATCCTCATGGGAGCCGTGAGCAACGATGACCGCGCAGCGGCCAAGCAAGTGTGGGACACCGAGGTCAACTACGGACTGGCGGGGCCGGGCACAACCCCGCACACCGACTTCGACGCCACGACCAGCGGGGCCTACGTGGCGCGGACCTTCGTCGACTCCATCCGCGCAGGCATCGACGCGACGTTCTGGTACCTCTGGACGAACGGCCCCTACTCCCTGCTCGGCGTCCAGATGCACAAGGGCACGGACAGCACGATCGGCGCGTACAACCGGGTCAGGGAATGGACGAGCGGGGCCACGTTCACGGGATGCGACACGAGCAGCGACGGGGCGATCCGGTGCTTCTTCACGAAGGGTGACCCGTTCTACATCGCCATGTCGCCAACCGTCGCCGCCGTGGCGTACTCGCGCGGCCAGAAGCTGACCGCGCAGACGTGGGAGGGTGCGGTGCTGGACACCTCGGGTCCGGTCGCCCTGGGGATCGGCCCGGTCCGGTTCACCTGCGGGGCGGGGATCGACCCATCACGCTGCACGGCAGCAGGTGCCTCGATCGGCGGCGAAACCGGAAGCGGAAGCGGAAGCGAAAGCACGCCGGCGGCGGAAACCGCCCCGGGTGCCCCGACAGATCTTGAGGTGACCCCCGGCAACAAGACGGTCACCGTCAAGTGGCAGGCACCCGCCGCGGACGGCGGATCGAAGGTGCTCTCGTACACCGCCTACGCCACGGCGCAGGGGCGCAACAACGGAAGCTGCACGGTCAACGCACCCGCCCGCTCATGCACGATCAGGGACCTCGTGAATGGCAGGGCGGTCACGATCGTCGTGCGCGCCCGCAATTCGGTTGGCCAGGGGCCAGCGAGCCTAGGTCTGCGGACCACGCCGATCGCACCCGCTGCGCAGAACCCGCCGCGAAAGCCGGAAGACGTCAGGGTTGCCGGCATGTACCAGGGCGTGTACGTGCAGTGGAAGCCGCCGGCCTCGGACGGGGGCATGCCGGTCCTTCGATATCGAGTCACGGTGGACGTGCCGGCCGGCCCGGACAAGACCTGCATCGTCGAACCCAGCACGGGCGTCAACATCGAACTGAACAGGTGCGCCGTCGTCGGACTTGAAACCGGCGGGCACGTCCTCGTCAGCGTCGAGGCCAAGAACGCCAAGGGCTGGGGCCCAGCCTCCGCCCCTGTGTGGGGCGAGCCCGCTGCGACAGGGCCGCCTTCGTGGCCGTTGGCCGTCACCGTGGCGTCCGGGTCGTCGACCATCGTCACCGCGTGGCAACCCCCCACTTCCTCCGGTCGTACCCCCATTGACCACTACAGGGTCTGGGCCGCAAATCGGGCGACCCGTACGTCCGTGTTCTGCTCCGCACCGGCGTCCCGGCGCACCTGCAACATGCGGGATGTTCCAGCAGGCCAGTGGTTCGTCGTGGTGTATGCCGTGAACGAGGACGGCTTGAGCCATCGCAGCGACACGCGGGTCGTCCAGGTCGGTTAGCGACCACCCCTTCGCGACCTTGACGCTTGCGCATCATCGGTGTCCGGCCGGCTGGCGATATGGTCCCGACGCATGACGTCGTCGCGGCAGGGCGCAGTCCTGGCGGTGACTGCGTTCCTGGCGTGCGCGGCGGTGGCGGGGCTCGCGGGCGCCTCGCTGGCATGGTCCGCACCACGCGATGAGCCGTCCACCGGGTACCGAGCATACCTCGACCCGGGCGCTGGGCTGGAATCCATCGTCGTCATGCCAGCCGATGGGTCAGCCGATCAGTACGTCACCGCCAGTTCGGCGGTGTCGGGCTTCCTGGGTGGGCTGACCGGGATCCCGGACCAGTTCCTGGCCGCGGAGGTCGCGGCGGCCGCCGACGAGCTCGGTGCACTCGAGGACCAGCAGGTCCTGCGCAGCATGAGTGCCAAGGTGGACGCGGACGGACAGGTCGTGACGACCTTCTCGGCCTTCCTGCTCGCTAGCACGGGGCTGCTGAAGGTGGCCGAGACGAGCTCGAACGGCTTCGCCCTGGTGTACTCCCCTCCGATCGTGGACCTGCCCGCCGAACCGGTCGTCGGGTCCACGTGGTCCGGGGCCGGCTCGGTCAACGGCATCGCGGAGTACGAGAGCGAGGGCCGCGTCGAGGCGTCGGCCGACGAGGGCTGCATCGACATCGTGACGGCCCTGTCGATCCGGCTCGAGGGCTCGGACCTCTTCGCGAGCAACACCAGGTCCACCTGGTGCCTGGGCCGCGGTTCCACCCGGTCCACCGACACCGACTCCGGGCAGGTGGTCCTCGTCGTCGATCCGCCAGGCGCCCTCCCGCTCGCGGACGCCTTCCCGCCCGGCGCGCCTGGCTACCCCGCACCGGCGCCGCTGCCCTTCTTGTCGCCGTCCGTGCTGCAGCCCGCGGTGGTTGCCGGTGACCTGCTGGCCATCGTCAAC
Source organism: Actinomycetota bacterium (assembly GCA_030645615.1). GTDB lineage: Bacteria > Actinomycetota > Actinomycetes > S36-B12 > S36-B12 > UBA10649. The sequence goes on from JAUSNB010000010.1 coordinate 10,653, forward strand.
GCCTCCAGTGAGGATGCCCTGGCGATTCCGATGCAGCCACCGACTGCAGTGCCGGGCGACGATCCGCCCGAGACCCTGGCGGTGGCGTGGATGCAGCATCCGGACGGCGACATCCTCGGCGCGGCCGGCGACGGCCAGAACCTCTACCTCACGACGACCCGTCGCGCTGTCACCAGCATCGATCGCACCGGCCGGCTGCGATGGACGGCCACGACGCCCGACGTGGCGGCCGGGGCACCAGCGATCGTCGACGATTCCATCGTCGTGGCGACCCTCGACGGCAGCGTGCACGCCTTCGACGCGCAGACCGGCGCGCCGCGCTGGACGACGACGATGGGCGATGCGGTCGTCGCTGCACCCGTGTCGACCGGTGGGCATGTCGTCGTCGCCGACATCGCCGGCCAGGTCCGGTCGCTGGCCGCCTCGGGCGACGTGGCCTGGTCGGTCGAGACGGCCGCCGTGACCGATCCGCTCACGGCCCTGGCAGACGGGTCCGTGCTCGTCGGTGACGATGACGGGTATGGCCACCTGATCGCGCCGACCGGTGTCATCGAGTGGACGGCCGTGCTCGCGGGATCGTTGCGAGGCCCGGCGCAGCGGGCAGGTGACGTCGTCGTGCTGCCCACGACCGGCGGTCTTCAGGGCCTGGCCCGCTCCAGCGGCGACGAGCGCTGGCGGGACGAGGAGTGGGCCGCGGCCAGCGTGTGGGGCGACGTGGCCGGACGTCCCTCCGTGCTGGCCACGATGCGCGGGCGGCTCGCCCGGGTCGGGGCCGATGGATCCATCGCCCCGCTCGCGACCGACCTCCTGGAGCCGACTGCGGAAGCCGTGACGGAACTCCAGGTGATCGGAATCAAGGGCACCTTCCTGCTTTTGACCGACCGGGGCACCCTGCTGCCATGGCCGGAGGGCTCATGACGGGCTACGTCTCGCTGGTCCGGGACTTCGTCACCGGGCTGGCCTCGAGCGTCGTCATCGATCCGGTTCGACGGGGCACCCTGCGCCTGCGCGGGCACTCCCCCCTCGTGGTTGGCATCGCGGTATTCGTCGCAGCCGTGTACGCGCTGCTGCTGGTGGCCATTGCGGCGGCCCGGCCCCTGCGCGCCGGGAGCGAGTTCGTCGCCGACACGTCGCGCGGGAACGTCAGCGTCATCCCCGCGTTCCTCGTGCCTCTCATGCTGTTCGTGCTCGGACTGGCCTTCGCCCTCGTCCTGGCCGGCTCGCTGCAAGCGCACCGGGCCGTGCGCGCCACGATCCTCGCCGTCGTCCTCGCGGTGCTGGGATCCTTCGTGATGGCCGTGCCCAGCCGCGAGGTGGCGGGCGCAGCCTGGTGGCTGGCAGTCGCCTGCCTGGCCGTGGCCGGCGCGTACAGCGTCATGAGGTGGTGGAGGCCAGGTCCCACCGGCATCGACTTCCTCGTCCTGCTCGTCCTGCTCGAGGCGACCATCGTGGCGGCATACCGCGCGACGGTGCTCGGGCAGGCGTCCAGCGAGCTGCGATTCGACATCGCCACCACCGCGCTGCTGCTGACCTACCTGGCGCTCCTGGCCAGCCCGGTGGCGTTCGCGGCCGGCCTGAGCGCCGTGGGCGTCGGGGTCTCCGCGAGTGCGTGGTCAGTCGGCTTCGCGGGCCGCTCCGTGCGGCGGCGGACGGTCCTGGCCATGGTCGTGCTCGTCGGCGCGTGGCAGGCATGGGTCACGGTGGGCAACATGAGGTCAGCCCTCGACGAGGACCTCGGCGACTGGCTCAGGCACCTGGCCGGAGCCGCGGTGACGATCGCACTCGCCTGGGGCGCATGGCATCTCTTCGCGGAAAGGCGGCGGGGCGGCTCCGCGGGGCCACGAGGTGGCAGCGCAGCCAGCATCGTCGAGCGGTCCGGGCGCTTCGGCCTGCCGATCGGATACGCCCTGAACGCCATCGTCATCCTCACCGCCCTGCTGACCATGGTCGTGATCGGGCTGTCCGTGTTCGCCCCCGACACCGATCCGGCCGCCCTGGGCGCCCTGATCGATTCGCTGTCGGCCGAGGGGGCCGTCTACGCCTCGAGGTGGCTGCTCATCGTGGCACTGGTGGTCGCCGCGATCCTCCTGAAGCGCCGCAGGCGTCCGGTCCTTGCAGCGATCGCGGCCGTCGATGCGGTGGTTCTTGCCTCGCTCCAGGCCAGCACCGCTGGCGCCGCGCTTGCCGACTGGGCGTGGCGCCCCGGCGACATCGGCGACATCGGCGTGCTGGTGGCGGCTGGCGCAGCCGTCGCCTGGCTGGCCCGGGGCCACCTGTCCCGTCAGCGGGCGCGCTTCCTGCTGCTGCTGCTGGTGATGTCGGCATTGGTGCGTCAAGCAGCGATCCTCGAGGTACCGATGGGCTTCTTGCTGAGCGCATCCGCGACGGGCCTGCTCGTCTTCGGCCTGTTCTGGTCCTTCCTGACCGGTGGGTCGGCCACCCACGAGGACAGCCGCCATGCGCCGAGGGATCGCCGCCTGCTCATCTTCCTCGGCGAGTCGGTCTACGCCCTCGCCATCGTGGCCTGGGCCGTGATCGGCAAGGAGGTCGATGCGTCGGGCTCGCTCGCCAGGTCGACCGCACTGGCCGTCCTGACTCTGGGAACCTCCCTGGTCCTCCTCACGGTCTTCCAGCAGGCCCGTATCGTCCGGCCATGACCTCGCTGCGCCTGGCCCTCAAGGGGCTGCGCTGGCGAGCCGGCTCATCGCTTGCCGTCCTGCTCGTGGCGGTGGCTGCCGTCGGCGGCGCCGCGCTCGGGCCGATGTATGCGCACAGCGCCGAGGAGTCCTTGGTCAGGGACGGACTCGCCCAGGCGCCGACGGTCACGACGAGCGTCCAGTACCGCGGCGGCGTGGCCGGGCAGACGCAGTTCACGCCGATCGAGATACGTGACGCCGTCGAACAGCAGGCCGCCGATCCTGCGCTCGACCCGTGGTACCTGACCGGGACCCTCGCCATGAGCGTGGTCAACGGCTCGCCCGCCACCGCCGACGGCGCCCTCGGCTCTGCCCAGGTCAGCTGGTATCGCGGGCAGTGCGAAGCCGTGATCATCCTCGCCGGCCAGTGCCCCCGCGGACCCGGCGAGGCCATGCTGTCGGCCCGCACCGCCGACCAGGCTGGCGTGGGCCTGGGCGAGCAGGTGCGGCTCGGCATCACGGCCGACCCCGCGCAGGACCAGGCGACAGTGGTGGGGCTGTATGACGCGGCCTCGGCAGACCCAGCGGTCTGGGGACTGGGCACTCCGCAGCAGTTCCGGACAGCGGCGATCGAGGGCCAGCCCGATCGGCTCGACGAGGTCCTCGTCGACGAGGCCACGATGTCAGGCATCAGCGGCGACGTCAGCGTGTCGAGCCTTCGCCAGCTGGACGCGCAATCCGTCGGGCTCAGCGGCGTCGACGCGATGCGCGCGGCGGTGGAGACCGCCACTGCCATCCCGAATCCCGACGACATCAGTGGCGCACGAACGGTTGCCACGAGCGGCCTGCCCGCCTTCCTGGACAGCCTCCAGCCCCAGGTGGACTCCATGCGGGCCGCGACGGTCGCGGTCACCCTCCAGCTCGTGCTGCTCGCCTGGTTCGTCCTGTTCCTGCTCGTCTCGGCGACCAGCGAGGAACGCGCGGGTGAGATCGCCCTCGCGAAGCTCCGCGGGATGACGCCGCGATCGACGGTCTCGTTCGGGCTGGCCGAGCCCGTCCTGCTCCTCCTGGTGGCCGTGCCCATCGGCCTGGCGCTGGCCTGGTTGGCGGACGTGTTCCTCGCTCGCGCCTACCTGGGCGCGGGAACGGACGTCGCCGTCACGCCGGTCGCCCTGATCGCTGCCATCGCCACGTGCCTCGGCGGGGCGTTGGCAGCGGCCCTGGCTGCCCGCGGCATCCTCACCGCACCGGTTCTCGAGCAACTGCGTCGCACGAGCGGACGCCGGGCCAGGCTCCTGCGATCAAGCGCCGTCGATGCGATGGCCGTCGCCCTGGCCGTCGCCGGCATCTACCAACTGCGCCGGGGGTCGACGGATGGATTGGCTCTGCTCGCCCCCGGCCTCATCGCCCTGGCCGCTGGCCTGCTGGCGGCCCGTGCCCTGCCCCGTCTCGCCCGGATCGCCGTCTCGCGCACGCGGACGTCGTCGTCGGTAGCCTCGTTCATCGCCGTGCGCAACATCGCGCGACGGCCGTCCGGCCTGCGGATCGTCGTCCTCCTGACCCTCGCGATCGGCATCGCGGTGTTCGCCATCGACGGCTGGTTCGTTGCCTCGGCGAACCGCGACCAACTGGCCCGGGCGCAGGTCGGGTCGGCGACAGTCCTCACGGTCAGCACGGACTCCCCTGGTGCCCTCCTTGCCGCCGTCGACGAGGTGGACCCCGACGGCAACGCAGCGCTGGCGGCCGTCACCGTGAGCAACGGCGATGGCGGACTGATCGCCGTCGATGCGTCCCGGCTCGCTGCTGTGTCGTCCTGGGATCCGACGTGGGCCGGGAACACGCCCACTGGCATCGGATCCACGTTGCACCCACCATCGCCCTCGCCCTCCATTGCAGTGCAGGGCGGGCTCACCGCCGATGTCACCCTCGACCGGCGCTCGGGCGATGCCCGCGTGCTGTTCGCAGTCGCCGTGCGGGACGCTCGGGGAGTCCCCCACGAGATCGAGGCGGGCGAGCTCGCCGACGGCAGCCAGCGGGTTACGGCCGACTTGCCGATGTGCGAGGACCAGCCCTGCACCCTGACTGCCCTGACGTTCCGCCAGCCGATCGAGATCCCGTCGACCGCCGTCGAGGCCGACATTGGCATCTCCGCGGCTTCCGATTCCCTCGGGCCTGTCGACTTGGCCCCCGTGGGCGCGGCCGGCTGGCGCCCCGGTGCCAGCTCGATCCAGGTCCCAGTCGACGCAGGAGCGGCCGTTGCATCAGCCACGGCCGGCACGCTCGGCCTGCAGGTGAGCCTTGATGGGCCGGCCGACGCCGCGGTCCAGGTCGCCGACCATCCGGACCGGCTGCCGGTCGTCCAGGGCAGCGAGCTTGCGGCCCGCCCGGATACATCCACCGTCGTGTCCGGGCTGGATGGCCGGTTCGTCGGCATCGATGTTCGCGGCGAGGGGGTATTGCCGCGCCTGCTGAGCCAGGGCACCCTGACCGACCTCCCCTACGCCCTCGCCGCGATGGAATCCGCCCCGGGGCCATTCACGGCAATGGTCTGGCTCGGCGCATCCGCCCCGCCGGACACCGTCGCTGACTTGGAGCGCGCCGGGCTGGTCGTCCTCGGGCAGGAGACCATCGCGTCGCGCTCGGCCGAGCTGGACCGCAGCAGCGAGGCGCTGTCGCTGCGACTGTTCGTCCTGGCCGCTCTCCTGGCGCTGGCGCTGGCTGCGGGAACCCTCCTGGCCTCCGCGTACGTGGTGACCCGGCGCCGAGGCTACGAGCTGGCTGCCCTCCGCGCACTCGGCGCATCGACTCGTACCCTCGTCGGGACCGGGCGAACCGAGCAGTCGCTTCTCGCCGGGACGGGCGTGGCCCTCGGCACGGCAGCGGGACTCTGGTCCGCCAGCCTGGCCATCCCTGCGTTGCTCGGCGCGTCAGCCGCTGGCGGGCCACCCCCGTGGTTCGGCCCGGCCTGGGTGCCTGTCGGTGTCGTGGTCGCAGGCGCACTCGCCCTGCTGCTGCTCGTCGCTGATGCTGGATCCCGCCGGATCGCGCGCAAGGCCGTGCCCGAGTTGCTCAGGCAGGTGCAGGAATGAGCGCCCCCGCCACCGCGAAGCAGTCGCGTGGGCTCGGCGTCAGGTGCGAGGAACTCGTGCACATCTACCGGACGGGTGACGTGGACGTCGTTGCCGTACGCGGTGTCGACCTCGTCGTGCGGGCCGGGGAGCGCGTGGCCCTGCTGGGCCCGTCAGGTTCAGGCAAGTCAACCCTGCTGGGCATGCTCGGCGGGCTCATCCCCCCGTCTGCCGGCCGACTGTGGATCGGCGATGAGGAGACCGGCGGCCTATCCGAGCGCGCGCTCCTGGGCCTGCGGGCCCAGCGCATCGGCTTCGTGCTCCAGGGCGCGGCCCGCAACCTCCTGCAGTACGGCACGCCGATTGACAACGTCCGTTTCGCCCACCGTTCAGTGCGCCGCAGTGCGCGACGCGACCTGATGGAACCGCGCGAACTGCTCGACGTCGTCGGCCTGGGCCCGGTCGCCGACCGGCCGGTTCCTTCGCTGGCGGGCGGGGAGCAGCAACGTGTCGCACTCGCGGTGGCCGTCGCCAACGGCCCTGGCCTGCTCCTCGCCGACGAGCCCACCTCGCAGCTGGACACCGCGGGCCGTGACGCGGTCCTGGACCTGCTCGACCTCGTCAACGAGCGGTTCGGCACGACCGTGATCGTGGTGACGCACGACGCCGACGTCGGCGCCCGGCTGGGCCGAACGGTGTCGATGCGCTACGGACGCGTGGGCAACGAAGGCGACCGCGGGCAGCAGTACACCGTCGTGGGCAAGGACGGCAGCGTTCACCTGCCGGACGACGTCGTTGCCGAGTGGCCGCCCGGGACGCACGTGCTGGTCGAGCGCACCGAAGATGGCGTGCACATGCGTCGGAGGCCGACATGACGGGCGACCCGCACGTGCGCCCGCGCGACGGCTTGGCCGTGCAGGCGAGCGACATCGTGGTCGTCCGCGGTGGCAGGAATGTGCTCGACAGGGTCGATGCCGTCGTCCTCCCCGGAAGGATCCTCGCCGTCACCGGCCCGTCGGGCGCGGGAAAGACCATCCTGCTCTGGGTGCTCGCTGGGCTGCTGCAACCGGATGGCGGCTCCGTGGAGCCGCGGGACCGGTCGAGGCACGCTGCCGTCGTCTTCCAGGGATACGGCCTGCTGCCGATGCTGACGGCCGCGGAGAACGTCGAACTCCCGCTTCAATTGCACGGCGTCGTCCGTGCCGAGGCGCGCACGCAAGCCCAGGACTGCCTGGCCAGGGCGGGCTTGGCGGACGTCCCTGAGCGACTGGTCGAGGAGTTGTCCGGCGGCCAGCGCCAACGGGTCGCCGTCGCACGGGCGCTCGCCGTGGCGCCTGCCCTCCTGGTGGCGGACGAGCCGACGGCCGAACTCGACGCCGACACGGCTGCCGTGGTCTTCCGCGCCCTTCGGGCCGAGGCGAACGCGGGCGCCGCGGTGGTGCTCGCGACCCACGATGACGAACTGGCCGCCCAGTGCGACGCCACGTTGCACCTCGTCGACGGACGCTTCCAGCCCTGACGATCGGGTCGGCGCGAGCGCCTTACAGCGTCGCGCGACGGATCGTGATGAACTCGCTGCCCGACTCGCCCATGAGGCGACGGCTCATCGACCACGCGATGCGCGAGCCCTGGACCTTGGCCAGGTCGGCAGTCGGGCCGGTGAACATCGCGTCGACGGTGGCGTGCCACAGGTCCACCCACCGCCCGAAGTGCTCGGGGGTCAGGGCTGCACGCTCGTGCAGGTCGACGTGCACCTTCAACGCGTTGCGCTTGTAGGTGCCGGCCCGGAACAGCACGGTCTCCCAGAACTCGCACATCACCGGCATGTGCTCGGCGAGGTCCATGCGGGCGACGTCGATGAAGACGGGGCCGAGCAGGTCGTCCAGGAAGGCCTGGCCGTAGAAGGCCTCGATCAGCGCGACGACATCGTCGTGCGTCGCGATGTCGGGCTGCCCCATGCCTGCTCCTTCGTGATCACCCGCTCCCCGCGATCGGTTCGCCCCTGCAGTATCCCTCGGCGGCCCGGCATGATGTCCCGATGAGCGGGCACTGGCCGCGCTACCTCCCGGTCGGCCTGCTCGAGCTGGCCAACCTGGCGTCTGGCGTCGGGAACGCCATCGTGATGATCACGATCCCCTGGTTCGTGCTGGATCTCACCGGCTCGGCAGCGGCCGCCGGTTTGGTGGCCGCCGTGAGCGCGATCCCGTCGCTGCTCGTCTCGCCGATTGCGGGCTGGCTCGTCGACCGGTTCGGCCGGCGCGTCATCAGCGTGGCCTCGGACGTGATGTCCGCGCTGTCCGTGGCCGCCATCCCCGTCGTGGCGCTGGCCGGTGACCTGACGTTGCCGCTCATCATCGCCCTGGCGCTCGTGGGCGCGGCATTCGACCCGGCCGGGTACACGGCCCGCCGGGCCCTCATCCCCGATGCGGCCATGGCCGCCCGCATGCCGGTGGACCGCCTGAACGGCATCCATGAGGGGGTCTTCGCCGTCGGCTGGACCATCGGACCGCTGCTGGCCGCCGTGCTGATCGCTGCCTTCGGCGCGGCACCGTCGTTCTGGGCGCCCTTTGGCCTGTTCCTGCTGGCCTCTGCCTGCGTGGCAGTCATGCGGGTGCGCGACCAGGGCCAGCAGGAGCGGCAGCGGGCGATTGCCGCCGGGGAGCATGTCGGGGGCTGGCAGGGCCTGGTGCGGGGCTTCTCCGTCCTGTGGCACGACCGGCTGCTGCGCACCATCACGATCGCCGTCGTCGTCCTCGTCGCCATCTACATGCCGACCGAGGCCGTCCTGCTGCCGGTGCACTTCGAGGGGCTCGGCGACCCGGGGTCGCTCGGCATCATCATCGCCGCCCTGGCGGCAGGGTCGGCTGTGGGCGCGTTCGGCTACGGCTGGCTGTCCCGGCGCATGACCCGCCTGACGATGATGCGCATCGTGCTGCTGGGCACCGCGCTCAGCATCGTGCCCATGGCCCTCCTTCCGGCGTTGCCGGTCATGGCGCTGGCCGGATTCGCCCTCGGGCTGTGCTGGGGCCCCTTCAACCCGCTGATGAGCACGGTCGTGCAGCGCAGGGTGCGCCCGGACGAGCAGGGCCGCGTGTACGGCGTGCAGCTGTCGGCGTTCTACGCAGCGCCGCCGATCGCGATGCTTGCCGTGGGCGCTGCCGTCGAGGGCTACGGAGTCGAGGCCACCTACCTCGGTCTCGCCGTCGTCCTCGCGGCGACGGCACTCGTGGCGCTGCTGACGCCGGGCCTGCGCGAGATCAACGACTGAGCCGAGCCAGGTCCAGCCGGTACTCGACGAGCTCGACGCCGTACCACTCCCCCGTGATGCCGACCATGGTCATGCCGAGCCGCTCGCACACGGCCGCGCTACCGTGGTTCTCCGGGTAGAGCACCGCACGGACCGTGCCCTGGCCGCGTGCTGCCGCGGTCGCGACGAGTGCGGCGCCTGCCTCGGTGGCGTAGCCCTGCCCCCACCAGTCCGGATGGAGGTGCCAGCCGATCTCAACGGCGTCGGACGCGGCGCCGTCGCTGCGCGGAAGCTCGACCAGCAGCGCAGTGCCGACCGGCCGAGCCTCGGGGACCTCGCGCCGCACGATTGCCCATACGCCCTGGCCGTCACGGATGCGCGTCGACCATCGCGCGATGCGCTGGCGGGCATCGTCGACGTCGACTACCGGGCTGGGGCTGGCCCCCAGGAAGCGGTAGACCTCGGGCCGGCCGTACATGTCCAGCAGGGCCTCGGCATCGTCCGCGTGCCATGGACGAAACGCCAGTCGTGCGGTCGGCGACGGCGCACTGGGTGGCACGGGGCCTGCCCTCACGCTTGGACGGCTCGTGTCCGCAGCATCGTCAGGAGCGCCAGCACGAAGGCGATCGCCGACACGGGTGCCCAGATCAGTCGCTCGCCCATGGACGGTGTCGCGAGGTTCACCACGATCGCCACGGCGAGGTACACGACCGCAAGCCAGCCGAGGATGGCGACCATCACTCGCGGCGCCGACTTCAGGGGGCCCTCGCCGGCCCGCGCCAGGAGGGCGACAGCCATGAGGCCGAGCAGGAGGAACGAGATCCCCGCGACCACCCGTCCCACCGCAGGCAGCGTCCCGGAGTACGCCCCGCCCTGCGTGAAGTCGCCCCACGGCGCACCGAGCACCAGGGCGAGCTGGAAGGCCATGACGACCGCGATCACGGCCGCCGCCGCGCGTGCAGAGGCGAGGGGGGACAGGCGCACGAGTGATGTCTATCAGGTGGGACGGGCGCGACTCGCCTAGGCCGTGAACGACAGGCCGGCGGCGGCCAACGCGCTCTCGAGGATCCCGAGGGCCTTGGGGCCCATGCCGTGCAGCGCGGCCACCTGGGCGCGGCTGACGCCTGCGAGATCCTCCAGCCTGGCGAGGCCCGCACCCACCAACGCCCGTCGTGCCGGCGCCCCGATGGGCAGGTCACTCCACGCTTCGGCCATGGCGAAATGATCGCACCCGCGACGGCGGACGCGGCTAGGTTCCACCACGGACGATCGGATCGGCCGACGAAGGGACACGCCCATGCGCTCGCTGACCTACGTCGAGCCGGGCGTCATTGCCTGGCAGGACGCCCCCGAGCCCGTGCTCGCACAGGAGCACGCCGCCCTCGTGCGCCCGCTGGCGGTCGCCCGTTGCGATCTTGACCCCATCCAAGGCGCCTTCGGGATCTTCCCCGGTCCCTTCCCGGTCGGTCACGAGACGGTGGCCGAGGTCACCGCGCTCGGCAGTGACGTGGCCGGGCTGCACGTGGGCGACCTCGTACTCGTTCCCTTCCAGGTTTCCTGCGGTGGCTGCCGGGCGTGCCGGGAGGGCCGCTTCGGCGGGTGCCAGTCCTACCCGGCCCGGGCGGGCGCCGCCTTCGGGTTCGGCGCGGCCGGCGGCGGTCACGGCGGGGCCATGTCCGACCTGCTCCTCGTCCCGCATGCCCAGCACATGCTCGTCCCGGCGCCGCGGTCGCTCCCGGCGGCCGCCCTCGCGACCCTGCCGGACAACGTCGTCGATGGGTACCGCACGGTGGGCCGCCACCTGGCCGAGCGACCCGGATCCGATGTCCTCGTCGTTGGCGGGGCCGCGGCATCCATCGGCCTGTACGCCGTTGCCTGCGCGGTCGCCCTCGGTGCCGGCTCCGTGCGGTACATCGACTCCGACGACGAGCGGCTGGCCGTCGCGGCGCGACTTGGCGCGCAGGCGATCAGGCACGACGGCGACTGGCCCCCGTCCTTCGACCGGGCCGGGATCGTCATCGAGAACACCGGAACCGCGCAGGGGCTCGAGTGCGCCGTTCGCTCGACGGATGCGTACGGCTACCTCACCAGCGTCGCAATCCACTTCACCCCGGCCGCGCTGCCCCTCCTGCAGATGTACACGCGCGGCATCACGTTCCACACGTCCCGTGCTGATTCGCGCGCCTACCTGCCCGAGGTGCTGGCCCTGCTCGAAGCCGGCCGGCTGGACCCGCTGGCCGTGCCGACGCACGTGGTGGACTGGGATGACGCGGAGCAGGCCTGGCTGGAGCCCGGCATAAAGCTGGTGCTCAGCCGCTCGACTGAGTGACGTCGCCGCCGGTGACCGCGATCTTGCCTCGCGACACGAGGTCGACCACCGTGTCGGCCACCGACTCACGCGCAGGGCGGAAGGTCATCCCCAGCTCGGACCTGATGCGCGACGTGTCGTACTGCGGCACGCGGCCCAGGTGGGTGCGCAGGTAGCTGCCGGCCCCGTCCGGCTGGAACCAGGACGCCGCCTTCGCCACCGCCGTGCCGATCGCGTTGTCCATCGGACGGCTTGGCAGGCGCACCGAGAGCGGAAGCCCCTCGCGCATGACCCCGATGACCTCACGCATCGTGAGGACCTCCCCGGCGCAGAGATAGCGGCCGGATGCGTCGGGAGTCTCCATGGCCAAGGCGTGGGCCACCGCGACGTCACGCACGTCGACGAAGCCCCAGGCCAGGGCCAGGACCGCGGGGTAGGTGCCCTTCGTCAGGTCGACGAGGATCTGGTTGGACGTGTTCACGCCGGTGCCCAGTTCGGGTCCGATGATCACGAACGGATTCACCGCGACGAGATCGAAGCCTCGGCTGGCCTGCCCCATGAAGTCCCATGCGGCCCGCTCGGCGGCTGCCTTCGACAGGTAGTACGGGTTGCGTCGAAGCGTCGACGATGTATTCCAGTCTGCCTCCGTCAGGACATGAGTGCTGTCGGGCTGGTCGGTGATCGCGGCGACCGACGAGGTCAGCACGACCCGCCGGACGGTGCCGGCCTTGGCGCACGCGCCGAGCACAGCGAGGGTTCCGTTCACGGCCGGGTCGACGAGGTCGCGCTGCGGGTCAGCCGTATCGAGCAGGTATGGGCTCGCGGCGTGCATGACGTCGGTGATCCCGGCCATGGCGTCATCGAAGGAGTCCGGCTCGGCCAGGTCGGCCTCGACCAGGTCGAGCCCGTACGAGGCACCCGGCAGCCCGATGAGGTGCGCATAGGCAGCCGTTCGCGCGGTCGAGCGGACGGTCCCGCGTACCCGGTACCCGCGGGCCAGCAGCTCGCGCACGAGGTGCGACCCCAGGAAGCCCGTGGCGCCCGTGACGAGGACGTGGCGATCAGCCGTCATGCCCCCATCATGCAGCGACGAGCTCCGCTGCCCCGAATGAGACCGAGAAGCGGTCGCACCAGATGGTGACGCTGGTCAGGTCGCCGAGGTCGACGGTCGCCGGTATGCGGTAGTTCTGGTTGCCCCGGTTGCCCTTGAGCTCGCCGAGGTCGGCGTAGTCGCCGTCGTCGAACACGAACCACCCGTCGCGCCCCTCGATCACAGGCGCATCCGAGAGCCACACGTGCAGGTCGGGCCCGTTGCTGGTGTCGAGCCCCTCGATGCGCAGCACGCGGTCGCCGCCGGGCAGCGCGATCACGCTCACCGTCCCTGAGGTCCCGTGCTCGTGCGAGATGAACTCGCCGGTGGCGATCACCGTCGCCTGGGCCGCGACGCTCGGAGACTCCTCTGGCGCTGGTGTCGTTGCCGCCCCGTCATCCTCTGCCGGCGGTGACACGGCAGGCGTCGACACGGCGAGTGGAGAGGCCTCGTCGACGGTCGTGTTGACGAACAAGCGCCAGGGCTGGAAGAGGTACAGGCCCACCCCCATCACGGCGACCAGCACGAGCGCAGTGGGTACCAGGACCGCGGGGCGGCGCAGACGGGCGAGCATGGGACCTCCGTTGATCGGTGTCCCTCGAGTCTGCGGCGCCCCGCCACCGGGCGATAGTGGCGTGGGCCTTACGAGGTCCTTACGGTGTCGAACTCGACCTCCTTGATCGCCCCGCCTAGGGACGGGCGAACCGGTAGTCGCGGATGACCTCCGCAACCGTCACCGAGTACTCCTCGTAGAAGTCCTCGATCCCGCGGCGCTGGGCGTGCAGATGCTCAGCCTGCGCCTTCCATGCCCGGGCAGAGTCATCATCGCGGAAGAAGGACACCGTGATGCCCTCCCGGCTGACCGGATCCCGGACCCCCGTGATGCTGATGAAGCCGGGCTGCTCGTGGGCGAGTTCCTCCATGCGCGTCGCGACGGCTGCGTACTCCTCGTCATGCGACTGGCTCCGGCGCGACGTGAAGATCACCGCGACCGTCACGTTACGGCGCCTTCGTCGTCTGCCGAGCCGGTCTCGGCAAGGCGCTTCAGCCGCACGAGCGTCTTGGCCACGGCCACCTGATTGTTGGCATAGGCGTTGATGGCGAGCAGGCCAGGCGGGAACAGCGAGGTGCGGCCATCGAACGTCTCGGTGACGATCGTGGCCCCGTCCGTGACGGGCTCGAGCTCATACCTCCAGCGGTGGCGGTAGAAGTGGCACCAGGCGATGAGACGGCCCTCCTCGAACTCCACGACGGTGTTGTCGGTGCGGTAGGGCAGCCGGATTCGCATGCCCATGCCGAAGTGCGCTCCCAAAGACAGCCGCTGGGGCCCGGCCACCAGCCCCTGCACGGTGCCGGAGCCGTCAAGGACGACGTGCATCGCCGGATCGGCGAGCACGTCGAAGATCGCCTGCGCCGGAGCGTCGATGCGGATCCGCGCGGACTTCGCCCAGGGCGATCCGGTGTCCACGATGTCCGCTCGGAGGCTCACGCAGCCAACCCTAGACTCGACCCGTGAGCGTCCGCGTCTACACCGGTCCCCACTCCGATCGTGGGGGCGGGCCATCGGGGTGGATCAGCTACCTGCCATGGGCCCTCGCCGGGCTCACCATCCTTGGCCAGATCACCTGGGTGCCGCTCGGCTCGGGCGGCCGCACCGTGCTCACCGCCCTCACGGTCGTGACCTTCTTCCTGTCGTCGGCGACGCACGCGTTCATCACGCGCGGAGCCGCGTGGGCCTCCGGCTACCTGGCGATCTCCTTGGTGTTCGGCTGGGGCATCGAGTTCCTCGGGCTGCAGACGTCCTTCCCGTTCGGGGAGTATGCCTACTCCGATGCCCTCGGCCCCTCGGTCGGCGGCGTTCCCGTTGTCATCCCGATGGCGTGGGCGATGATGGCGTACCCCGTGCTCCTTGCCGCCCAGCGGCTTTCGGCGACAGGCCTGGGCACGGCCTTGGTCGGGGGCTGGCTGCTGGCCTCATGGGATCTCTTCCTGGACCCCCAGATGGTCGGTCAGGGCTACTGGACGTGGGCCGACGCCGGCTGGGCACTGCCGGGCATCCCCGGCATCCCGCTCCAGAACTTCCTGGGCTGGCTGCTCGGCGCGATCGTGCTCATGTTCCTGCTCGACCGGCTGCCCCGGAAGGTCGCGAGCGAGGCGGTCCCCACGCTCATGCTCACCTGGGTGTTCGCGTCGAACGTCGTTGCCAACCTGCTGTTCTTCGACCGGCCGGGCGTGGCCCTGTGGGGCGGCCTGTGCATGGGGGTCGTCATCGCGCCCTGGCTCTGGCGCCTGTGGAGCCAGCCGCAATGGTGATGGCGACCGCTGGGCGCGCCATCGTGCGCGCCGGCACGGTCGCCGCGGGCGCTCTGGCGGTGCACACCGCAGTCAACCTCCGGCACCTGCGACGTCCCGATCCGGGCGCGGCGGCCGTCGACGAGCCGGTGACGGTCCTGATCCCGGCCCGCGACGAGGCCGGGCACGTGGCCGCGACGGTGCAGTCGGTGTTGTCGCAGACCGGGCTGCCAGCCCTGGAGGTCGTCGTCCTGGACGACGGATCCTCCGATGCGACGGCCGGGATCGTCGCTGCGATGGCCGCGCGGGACCCCCGCCTGCGGCTCGTGCGCGGAGGTGATGCGCCGCTGCCCGAAGGCTGGCTCGGCAAGCCCTGGGCGTGTGCCCGGCTCGCCGATGAGGCCACCGGCACCGTGCTCGTGTTCGTGGATGCCGACGTCATGCTGTACCCGCACGCGATCCGGGCGGCCGTGGCAACGCTCCGCGACGGCGGCTTCTCCCTCGTCGCGCCCTACCCGTTGCAACTGGCCCACGGGATGGCCGAGCGGCTCGTGCAACCGCTGGTTACGTGGGCGTGGGTCGCGACTCTTCCGCTTGCGTGGGCAGAACGGTCGCATCGCCCGTCGCTGTCCGCGGCCAACGGCCAGTTCCTCGTCCTCGACACCGCGGCGTACCGGGCGATCGGCGGGCACGCGTCCGTGCGCGACGACGTCCTCGAGGACGTCGCGCTCATGCGGGTAGCGAAGTCCGCCGGACACCGCACGGCGACGGTCGACGGGTCGCACCTCGCCCAATGCCGGATGTACCACGGCACCGGGGGTGTCGTGGACGGGTACGCCAAGTCGCTGTGGTCGGCGTTCGGCGGACCGATCGGCTCCGCTGCCGTATGTGCCGCCCTCGTGAGTGCCTACGTTGCGCCGGCGGTGGCGATGATCGCGGCGCGGCGATCGGCCACGCGCCGCTGGGGACTGGCCGGGTACGCGGCGGGAGTGGCCAGCCGGGCGATGGTCGCCCGGCGCACCGGCGAGCCGCGCCTCCCGGACACCCTCCTGCAGCCGCTGTCGATTGCTGCATTCACGGCCCTCAACTCTGTCTCGTGGCAACGGCACCTGCGCGGCGCCAACACCTGGAAGGGAAGGGGCGTGGCCCCGGTCCGGCAGCCATGAGCCAGGTCGTCGTCATCGGCGCGGGCGTCGGCGGCCTCGCCGTCGCCGCGCGGCTCGCGGTCAAGGGGCACACGGTCACGGTGGTCGAGCAAGCGCTGGCCCCTGGCGGCAAGCTCGCCCGCTACGAGCGTGCGGGCTTCGTCTTCGATACTGGCCCCAGCCTGTTCACGCTTCCCGCGGTCTACCGTGACCTCTTCCTCAAGACGGGCGGGCCCCTCGAGGATGCAGTGGACCTCCAGGCCGTCGAGCCCGGCTTCGCGTACCACTTCGCCGACGGCAGCAGCGTCGTCGTCCCCGGCGTCGACCCGGCCAAGGCAGCCGCCGCCTTCGGCGATGCGTTCGGCGGAACCGCGGCGGACGACTGGCTCCGGCTGATCGACCGCGCCTCGCGGATGTGGCGCATCACGCGCGAGCCGTTCCTGCAGTCACCGCTCGCCGGCTGGCGCACGCTTCTGTCCCTCGCGAACCCGAGCGACGTGCGCACGGTCGCTCCGCGCACGTCGCTGCGCCGCCTCGGCGAGGAGTACCTGTCCGACCCGCGGATGCGTCAGGTGCTGGACAGGTACGCCACCTACGCCGGCTCGGATCCACGCCAGGCCCCCGCCGTGCTGGCGACAATCCCCTACGTCGAGCAGGCCTTCGGCGCATGGCACCTCGGCGGCGGCCTGGCCACGCTCGCCGATGCGCTCTCTGCGAGGTGCGACGAGCGGGGCGTAGCCATGCGACTCGGGGTGGATGCCGTCGGAATCGAGCTGGCCGACGGGGCCGTCAGCGGGGTGCGCCTCTCCAGTGGCGAGGTCCTGCCGGCCGATGTCGTCGTCGCCAATGCCGACGCGGCGCACGTCTACGAGGACCTCCTCGACGACCGGCGGGCCGATCACGCGGCACGAGCGCTCGCGAAGGCCACCCCATCGCTGGCCGGCTTCGTGCTGCTCCTGGCAGTGCGTGGCCGCACGCCAGGGCTGGCCCACCACAACGTGTGGTTCCCGGCCGACTACGACGCGGAGTTCGACGACATCTTCAGCAGGCCGGCCAAGCCGGTAGACGACCCGGCGATCTACGCGTGCGTGCCCGATGACCCGCGCATGCGACCCGACGACGAAAGCGAGGCGTGGTTCGTGCTGGTCAACGCACCGCGTCACGGCATCGACGGCACCCGCACGGTCGACTGGGACGCACCCGGGCTGGCGGAGCACTATGCCGACCACGTCCTGGCCACCCTCGCCGCGCGCGGCATGGAGGTGCGCGACCGCATCGGCTGGCGTGAGGTACGCACGCCGGCGGACCTCGAGCGGGCGACCCGGGCGCCTGGCGGATCCATCTATGGCACGTCGAGCAACGGTGCTCGCGCCGCCTTCCAGCGGCCGGCCAACGCGTCCCCGATACCTGGCCTGTACCTGGTCGGCGGATCCGCCCATCCCGGGGGCGGACTGCCCCTCGTCGGCATGAGCGCCGAGATAGTCGCCACCCTCATCGGACGCACCTGACACACTCCCCTGAGACGACCAGCCAGGTCAGGACCAGGAGCCGACATGACACGGGCACGGATGCGCACGACCCTCGTTTGCGCGGCGGTCACCACCGCGATGGCGACGGCCGTCCTTGCGCCGGTTGCAGCGGCGCCGCTTGCGCCGGGGCAGAAGGGGGTCCGGGTAACGGCGGTGCGGGTCGGCACGTACCCAGGAGACCTGGCCGTCACCTCGACACGCGCCTACGTCGCCTCCCAGGACACGCGTGGCGAGATCACGGTGGTCAACACGCGCACCTCGCTTGTGAGCCGGCGGGTGCCGGTCAAGCCCATCCCCAGTGCCGTCACGCTCAGCCCCGATCGCTCGCGCCTTTACGTCGCCAGCGCCTCCACCGGCTGGATCTCGATCCTGGACACCGCAACGAACACGGGCGCGGGCCAGTTCCGCAGCGGCGGGGCGCCAGTCGCGTCGGCGATCAGCCCGGACGGGACGCGGCTATATGTGGCCGCGTGGGATGACAGCGAGGTGGTGGTCCACGCCCTGCCCAACGGCGCCGTCCTCGCCAGGATCCCGGTGCCCGGACTGGCCGATTCCCTCGCGGTGCATCCGGACGGGTCCAGGCTCTTCGCCATGGTCGACGACCCGCGCTTCGGCGTTGCCGTGATCGATGTCGCCTCCAACGTCGTGCGCACGGTCATCGACCTGGGCCAGACGGGCTACCCCTTGGGCACCGCACTCGCCGTCAGCCCGGATGGCCGACGCGCCTACGCGATGGCGAACCCGAGGCCGCCCCAACCAGGGTTCGTCGCCGTCGTCGACCTGTCAGCGGGCCGACTGGCGGGCACCATCCCGGTGGGCGCGGACCTTCGCGACGCGGCCCTCGGCCCGGGTGGCACGCGGCTTTATGTCACGGTTGCGGGCTCCGGGCCCGGTGGCCCGGCCGGCTCCAACGGCCTCGTGGCCGTCATCGACGCGGGCTCCAGCCATGTCATCGGGACGCTCTCGCTGGACGGCGCCGGGCGGCGCGGACTGAGCGCCCAAGAAGTGGCGGTCAGCCCGGACGGCTTGCGGGTACACGCCTCGTTGTCCGGCCCCCGCGGCTGGCTGGCCACGGCTTCTCTGGCATCCATCCCGGCGACCCCGACCATGCCGCTGTCGGTGCGCACGACCGCGTCGGGACGGACGGCAACAGTCTCGTGGCAGCCGCCGGCCTCGGGTGGCGGCGTGGTGACCGAGTACGTGGCCATCGCCACGCCGATCGTGGAGGGCCCGGGCCTGCCCGGAGTGGCCTGCCGGACGGTGACCCTGTCCTGCCGGATCACCGGCCTGGATCCGACCCTCGGCTACACGGTCCGGGTGCAGGCCCGCAACGGGGCAGGCTGGGGGCCGGCCGCTTATGGGCCGGACGCTGGCACGAGCGCCGCGGGCTAGCGCCTACCGCCGGCCAACCACCTCGCCGGCCTGTCTGGACCTCAGCCTTCGGGGTGCTGGCATTCCGGCACCGTCGCGAGCTGCTCGGCAATGAGCTCCCGGTCCTCCGGGTCCGGCTCCTCGGCGAGCTCGCTCTCGGCCAGGGCGATGGCCGCCGTCCGGGCCTCGGCATTCCCGGCCGCCGCGAAGGCGCGGGCGCGGCCCTCCTGCACGCTGGCCCGCAACCAGGCGGGGTGGTCCCCCGTCGCCACGCCGGCGGCCGCCCGGTCGGCGAACTCCACGGCCAAGGCGGCGTAGCCACAGGCAGCAGCTGCCCGGCTGGCCATCCAGTCGGCGACAATCAACTCCTGGTCGCCGCCGACGGCGCACCAGTGGTAGCGCGAGGCGAAGGCCGCGCTGAGCAGGTCGGCGTCGCGATCAGCGTCACGCGGCGCCTCAAGCAGGTGCCAGCACCGGTTGTACGTCGAGATCGCCATCGCTCGGTGTCCGGAGAGGTCATCAGCCACGGCCCGACCCTAACCCCACTGCCACCGCCGACTTGTGGTTCGGACGGTCAGTCCTTGAGCCAGCGGGCCAGGCGGCCGCCGCGGGCAACCGCCCTGATCCGCTCCTCAGTCGCGTTGCGGGCTTCTTCCGTGGCGACGATGAGCACGCGGTCGCCGGCCCGGACCCGCGTGTGGGCATCGGGGGCGAGCGCCGTGTTGCCACGAATGACGAGCGACACGACCGCCCCTTCCGGAAGCCCGATCTCGCTGACGAAGGTCCCAACGAAGCCCGACCCCGCGGGTATCTCGATGCCCAGCACCGACGCGTGCATGCCATCCAGCGGGGCACTCTCGACGTCGAGCTCGATGGCCTCCTCCGGCAGTACCACCCCAAGGCGCCGCCCGATCGCGGGCAACGCGGGGGTCTGCACCAGCGCAAGGACCAGCACGACGATGAGGGTCACGTCGAAGACCATTTCTGCCTCCGGCATCCCCATCGCCAAGGGGATGGCGGCGAACACGATGGGCACGGCCCCACGCAGGCCGGCGACGGACGCGAACGCGATCGCGTTTCGCGGCCAGCGGTATGGAGCCAGCGACACGATGGCGGCCAGCGGACGGGCGAGGACGACCAGGATCACGGCCACACCCAGCGCCATCGGCACCGCCGCAGGCAGCCTGCTCACGCTGGCCAGCAGGCCGAGCATGACGAACAGCCCGATCTCCGCGATCCAGGACAGCCCGTCAGCGAACCCGACGATTGACCGGCGGTGCGGGAGGCGGGCAGCTGACCCGAGCAGGACGGCCGCCACGTACACGGCCATGAAGCCGGAGACGTGGATGAAGTCGGCCAGGCCGTAGGACGCCACGAGGAGCGCGAGCGCGGCGATCGGGTAGAGGCCGACGGCGGGCAGGGCGATCCGGCGCAGCAGCCACGCCGAGGAGTAGCCGAAGGCGATGCCCACGGCGGCTCCGCCCACCAGTTCGACGGCAACGATGATGGGGATCAGCCACCAGGGGTCGGAGCCGAAGGATCCGCTCGCGACTACCGACACGAGGACGACCACGGGCGCATCGTTGAACCCGGCCTCCGCCTCCAGCAGCGAGCGCACGCGCGAGCCGATCCGCATCCGCCGCATGACCGCGAAGACGGCGGCCGCGTCCGTGGCAGCGAGGACGGCGCCGATCAGGATCGCCGGCTGGGCAGCGACGTCCATGAGCAGGACGAGGGGGATCGCCACGACGGTGATGCTCACGAGCACGCCGAGCGTGGCGAGGGTCAGGGCCGGCCACATCACCGGCCGCAACTGGCTGAGCCGAGTGGTCAGTCCGCCCTGGGCAAGGATGAGCACGAGGGCGCTGTAGCCGAGCACCGTCGCAAGCTGGGCATCGTCGAAGGCGAAGACGGGGAACGAGGCCCCGAGGACGAGGCCGAGCAGCAGGTAGAGGAGCAGGCCCGGCACGCCGAGCCGGCCGGCGAAGCGGGCGCCCACGATCGACACGAGGACGATGGCGGCGCCGACGAGCAGCGCGGCCGCCAGTCCGTCGAGCGTCATGCCACCGGCCTACGTCGTGGGCGCGCCGAGGCCCAGGGCCTCGTACACCTCGATCGTCGAGCGCGAGCGGTTAAGGGTGTAGAAGTGCAGGCCAGGGGCGCCACCGGACAGGAGCCGCTGGCACATGGTGGCAGCCACCTCGACGCCGAGCCGAGTCACCGCCTCGGGGTCGTCCGCGACCGCGTCGAACCGCGCGGCGAGATCGGCCGGGAAGGCCGCGCCGGACAGCTCGGTGAAGCGCAGGATCTGCGAGACGTTGGTGACCGGCATGATGCCCGGCACGATCGGCATCGTGCAGCCGTGAGCCGCCGCCTGCTCGACCAGCCGCTCGTAGTCGGCGACGTCGAAGAACAACTGCGTGATCGCGAACTCGGCGCCGGCGTCCTGCTTCATCGCCAGGACGCGTGCGTCCTGGTCGAGGTCGGTCGACTCGGGATGCCCCTCGGGGAAGGCGGCCACGCCCACGCTGAACGTGCCAAGCGAGCGAATCAGGGCAACGAGGTCCACGGCGTGCTGCAGCCCGCCGGGGTGCGGCCGCCATTCGGTGTTGAGCCCGGTGGGCGGGTCCCCACGCAGCGCCAGCATCGTGCTCACGCCCTCGGCCGCGTACTGGCCGATGACACCGCGCAACTCGTCGCGGCTGGCCCCCACGCACGTGAGGTGGGCCACAGGGGTGAGCGTCGTCTCGCGCGCGATCTCGCCCGTGATCCGGACGGTGCGGTCCTGCGTGGAACCGCCCGCGCCGTACGTGACCGATACGAAGGTGGGCCGCAGTGCCTCGATCTCGCGCACGGTCTGCCAGAGCGTGCGCTCCCCCTCGTCCGTCTTGGGCGGGAAGAGCTCGAACGAGAATGACCGCTGGCCGCTCGACAGGATCTCGCCAAGGGAAGCCGTCGATTGCATGCGCACAGACTACGGGGAGCCACTCGCCGCGAATGGCCCTAGGCTCGCAGGGTGCCCCAGCAGTCCAGCCCTCTCGACGAGGCGGCCCTGCGCAGCCGCGTCCAGGCGGTCGTCGACGAGGTCCTGGCCCACCAGTCCAGCGTGCTCGCCGGTGTCAGCGACGACCTCGTCCCCATGGTCGAGGCGCTAACCGCGCTGCTGGCCGGCGGCAAGCGGCTGCGTCCGGCGTTCTGCTACTGGGGCTGGCGCGGGGCGGGCGGCCCGGGCGACTCTGACGACGAGGCGCTGCGCGCAGCCGCATCACTGGAGTTCCTGCAGGCCTGTGCGCTCATCCACGACGACGTGATGGATGGCTCCGATACCCGTCGGGGGCTGCCCTCGGCGCACCGCCGCTTCGCCGGCGTCCACCGCGGTGCGGAGTGGCTCGGCTCTCCCGAGTCGTTCGGCATCGGGGCCGCCATCCTGCTCGGCGACCTGTGCCTGTCGTGGGCCGACGAGGTGCTGCTCGGCTGCGACCTGCCGGCCGATGCCCTGCGGCGCGGCAAGGTCGTATACGACGAGATGCGCACCGAGTTGATGGCGGGGCAGTACCTTGACTTGCTCGAGCAGGCCAGGGGCGGCGGCTCCGTCGAGCGGGCGCTCAAGGTGGTCCGCTACAAGTCCGCCAAGTACACGATCGAGCGGCCGCTGCACCTCGGCGCCGCCCTGGCCGGGGCGGGCGAGGACGTCATCGCCGCGTACAGCGGCTACGGCCTCCCGCTCGGCGAGGCCTTCCAGCTGCGCGACGACATCCTCGGCGTCTTCGGCGACCCCGCCGAGACCGGGAAGCCCGCCGGCGACGACCTGCGTGAAGGCAAGAGGACCGTGCTGGTGGCCATCGCCGTCGAGCGCAGCACCCCGGCCCAGGCCGGCCTCATCCGCCGCCACCTCGGCGACCCCGGTCTCGACGAGGCCGGCGTGGCCACCCTGCGCGAGATCATCAGCGCCACCGGCGCCCTCGACCACACCGAGGAACTCATCGAGCGGCTGCTGGCCGAGGCCTTGGGCGCCCTGGACACCACGGATCTCGAGCCCACGGCGCGTGGCGTCCTCCACGGCCTCGCGTACGCGGCCACCCAGCGGACCGTGTGATGCGCACGGTCAAGGGCCCGACCGACAACGTCGTGGTCGTGGGAGCCGGGCTGGCCGGCCTGTCCGCGGCGATGCGGCTGTCCGGGGCGGGGCGGACCGTCACGGTCCTCGAGCGCGAGGCCCTTCCCGGCGGCCGCGCCGGACGGCTGAACCTCGACGTCGCGAGCGGCACCTACCGGTTCGACACCGGGCCGACCGTCCTCACCATGCCCGACCTGATCGCGGACGCGTTCGACTGCGTTGGCGAGGAGATGTCCGATTGGCTGACCCTCGACCCGGTGGCCCCGCTGTACCGCTCGTTCTATCCGGACGGCTCCGTCCTCGACGTGCACGCGGACGTCGACGAGATGGCCGACGAGATCGACCGCGTCATCGGGCCGGAAGAGGCGTCCGGCTACCGCCGATACGTCGACTTCGTGTCGAGGCTCTACCGCTACGAGATGAAGGACTTCATCGACCGCAACATCGACTCACCGCTCGACCTGCTGACCCCGGACCTCGCGAGGCTGGCGGCGATCGGCGGCTTCCGCAAGCTTGCGCCGAAGGTCCGGCAGTACCTGAAGGACCCGCGCACCGAGAGGATCTACTCGTTCCAGGCCATGTATGCGGGGCTGTCGCCCTACGACGCCCTGGCGATCTACGCGGTCATCGCGTACATGGATTCCGTCGCAGGTGTCTTCTTCCCGCGGGGAGGCATGCATGCGGTGCCGACCGCAATGGCCGCCGCCGCCGCCAAGCACGGCGTGACCTTCCGGTACGAGACCGAGGTCACGTCGGTGGAACTGGCCGGCGACCGCGCCGTGGCGGTGCACACGTCGGGTGGGGAGCGGATCCCTGCCGACGCCGTCGTCCTGAATCCTGACCTTCCCGTCGCCTACCGCGACCTGCTCGGTCGCGAGCCGTGGTCGGTGCGCCGGCTGGCCTACTCGCCTTCCTGCTTCCTGCTGCTGGCCGGGTCCTCGGCTTCGTACTCGAAGATCGCCCACCACAACATCCACTTCGGCCGGTCGTGGCGTGGAGTCTTCGATGAGTTGATCGACCAGCAGCGGCTCATGAGCGATCCGAGCATCCTCGTCACCAACCCGACCCACTCGGACCCGTCCCTGGCCCCCAACGGCAAGCATGTCTACTACGTCCTGTTCCCGACGCCGAACCTCGATGCCCCGATCGACTGGCGGGAGACGGGTCCTCGATATCGCGACGAGGTCGTCCGGACGCTGGAGGAGCGCGGCTACATCGGCTTCGGCGATGCGATCGAGGTCGAGGACGTCACGACGCCGCTCGACTGGCAGGCGCGCGGGATGGAGCGTGGCGCCCCGTTCGCCTCGGCGCACACCTTCGGCCAGACCGGGCCCTTCCGGCCCGGCAACATCTGGGGCGAGAACGTCGTCTTCACCGGCTCCGGGACCCAGCCGGGGGTGGGCGTTCCCATGGTCCTGATCTCCGGCCGGCTGGCCGCGGAACGAATCACCGGCAAGGATTCGTCATACCGGTCCCGCGCCCGCCGGTCGTGACACCGTCGTCCACCTTCGTGCTCCGGCACGGACTGCCCGGCGTGGCCGGGACGGGCCTCATCGCCATCGGCGCACTCGGGGTCGGCTGGCTGCCGCCTAGCTCCAGCATGATCGACACCCCGGTCGTAGCGATCCTGCACACGTCGCTCGCGGGTTCGATGGCCGCTCGGGCACTCGTCATCATTGGCCTGGCCATCCTGCTGCAGGCGTGGCTGGTCATCGGCTACGAACTGCTCTCGCGCAGCCGTGCCAGCGTGGTCACGTCGACCAGGGACATCGCGAAGGTCCTGGCCCTGTGGTGCGCTCCCCTCCTGCTCGCCCCTCCGCTGTTCAGCCGGGACGCCTACTCCTACTACGTGCAGGGCCGGGTATTCGCGCAGGGCCATGACCCGACGACAACGGGCGTCAGCGTCGTCCCGGGATGGTTCGATGACGGCGCCGACCCCACGTGGGTCGAGTCGCCCACGCCATACGGGCCGCTCTTCCTCGCGATCGAACGCAACGTGGCCGAATTCGCCCATCCCAACGCCTACCTGGGCGGGCTGATCTTCCGGCTCGCCGCCGTGGTCGGGGTCGTGCTCATCGCCTGGTTCCTGCCGCGCCTCGCACGGCTGCACGGCATCGACCCGGCCCGCGCCCTGTGGCTGGGGGTGCTCAACCCCGTGGTCCTCATGCACTTCATCGCGGGAGCCCATAACGATGCCCTGATGGTGGGGCTGGTCGTCACCGGGCTGGCCCTTGCCGCGGAACGCTCCTGTGTCTGGGGGGCCGTGGCCGTGTCGCTGGGGGCGGCCGTCAAGCCGATCGCGTTGCTGGCCCTGCCCTTCACCGGCTTGCTGTGGGCGGGGCGAGAGGGTTCGTGGCTGGACCGCGTACGGGCCTGGCTCTCCACTGCCCTCGTCGCCGCTTGCACGCTCGCGTCAGTCTTCCTCGTCGTGGGTGCCGGTGCGGGAGTCCTCTCGGCCGCCTTCCGCACTCCCTCCGGGGTGCTGACCTGGCTGTCGCCGACTACCGCCATCGGAAGGCCCATCGGGCTCCTGCTGACATCGGCCGGCCTGACCGCCGACGCCTCCACGGCACTGTCCGTCGTGCGTCTGCTCGGGCTGGCCGTCGCCCTGCTCGCCGTGGCCTACCTCGTCCTGCGGCCCGGCGGCCGGAGCCCGGTGCGCGGAGCCGCTCTCGCGTTCGGCGTGGTCGTCCTGCTCGGTCCCGTGGTCCAGCCCTGGTACCTGCTGTGGTTCCTGCCGCTGTTCGCCGCCACCGGACTCTCCGTGCGCGAGCTCCGACTCGCGGTCTTCCTCACGGGCGTCTTCACGGTGCACGGGATGATCGAGAGCACCATCAACGCCGACAACCTCACCGACATCTCCGACACCATCACCTTCGCGGTCGCGATAGGCATCGTCCTCGTCCTGCTCCTGGCCAGCCCGCGCGAACGCATGCTGGCGCTGGGACCGCCTGGCGTGGGCGGCCTCATGCCGCAGGATGAGGACGCGTCCAGCCGCGCGGACGCGATGCGATGGCCGGCCGATGCGAGGATGCGCTCGTGAGCGCCCGCGAACTCGACGCCGCGGGCATCGTCGACCCGCGCGTGCGCGAGTCCTACGAGCGGTGCCGCGAGCTCAACGCCGCCCACGGCAAGACGTACTACCTGGCGACCCTGCTCCTCCCCCCCGCCAAGCGGCCATACGTCCATGCCCTGTACGGCTTCGCCCGCTACGCGGACGAGATCGTCGACGACCTCGCGTCCACCCTGAGCCAGGCCGAGAAGTCGGAGATGCTCGGGGCCTGGGGCCGGTCCTTCCTCGACGATGTCGAGCGCGGCCGGTCGGATGACCCCATCTGCATCGCCGTGGTCGACACGGTCAAGCGCTGGCAGATCCCGCTCGAGCACTTCGACGCCTTCCTGCACTCGATGACAATGGACCTGACGGTGACCGAGTATCCGACCTACCGGGACCTCTACGAGTACGTGTACGGGTCCGCCGCGGTCATCGGCCTGCAGATGGTCCCGATCCTCGAGCCCACCACGCCCGAGGCCTACCCGCGGGCGACGGAGCTAGGCGTGGCCTTCCAACTGGCCAACTTCATCCGGGATGTAGGCGAGGACCTCGACCGCGGCCGCGTCTACCTCCCCCTCGACGACCTGGCCCGCTTCGGCGTGACCCGCGCAAACCTCGAGGCCCGCCGCATGACCCCCGCGGTCCGGCAGGCCATCGCCTTCCAGGTGCAGCGGGTCCGCGACCTCGAGCAGTCCGCGCGCCCCGGGATCGAGATGCTGCATCCAGCGTCTCGAGACTGCATCGAGGCCGCGCGCATCCTTTACTGCGGCATCGTCGACGAGGTGGAGCGCAACGACTACGACGTGTTCTCGACGCGGGCGACCGTGCCTATGCGCCGGCGCCTGTCTGTCGCCGGGCCGGCCCTGGTGCGCGCGCGGCGCGCCCGAAGGCGCTACGGCCCCGGTAGCACCGGCTAGGGGCGGCGCCAGACAGGCGGGCCCGATGCCGGCGTCCGATCGATCCCGCGTCGCCCCCACCACACCCACAATGAGAGCGACAGGACCACCAGCGCGAAGCCGAACAACAGGTCCTCGACCGGGGCGAATGCCAGCCGGCCGTCGCCGATGAATGGGGGGGCTCCGTCGACCGGCGAGGACCCCCCGATGATCGCGGAGCCGTCGTAGCGCACGATCCCGAAACCCGTGAACATCGCGTTCGTGACCAGTTGGAAGAACACGATGATGGCGTACGACACCCAGAACACCCGCCGCCCCAGCAGTCGCGTCCGCAGCACGGCGAGGTCCACGACGGCCACGAGCACGACGGCCGCCAGCCCGAGTTGCGTGTACGTCATCGCCCGCCCGATCCGGGAGCCTCGTCCCCGGCGGGCCATCCCTTCACGCTTCGAACCGCCTCCAGGGTGAGCACGGATGCCAAGGGGATCGTGATGAAGAACAAGATCTCGTCGACCGGCACTGACCCCGGTGCGTACAAGCCGAGGATCCGGTCCGTGTCGAACCACCAGTGGCCCTGGCTCACCGCGTACGCGTCCCATGCGAAGAACACCGCCACGACCGGTGCGATGGTCAGGGCCAGCCGCCGCGGTCGGGCCAGCACCCGGGTGCGCAGGCCGACCTCGAGCCACAGGCAGCCGAGCAGCACGAAGCCCAGGACGGCGACGTAGGCGAGGTGGGTGGGCACGGTTCACGACGCTACCGAATAGCCTGCCTGCGTGGACCGCCGAGTGCGCAGGATCGGGCTGCTCGGCGGGGAATGCTCGGGCAAGACCACGTTGGCGGAACGGCTCGGCACCGCGATGCCCGGCTGCGTCGTCCCCGAGCACCTGCGCGATTTCGTCTCGACGATGGGTCGGCCGCCGCACGCGGACGAGCAGGCGGGCATTCTGGTCGAGCAGCGCGCGGCCGAGGACAGGGTCGCCGAGGCGTGTACCGACGACACGGTTGTCGCCGACCCGGCCGTCCTGATGACCGCCGTGTACAGCCTCGCCTACTTCGACGACGACTCGCTGCTCGATCAGGCGATCGCGCACGCGCGTGCCTACTCGCTGCTGATCTGGTGCGACATCGACCTGCCATGGGTGCCCGAGCCGGGCCAGCGCGACGGCCCCGAGCACCGCGCCCGAGTCCACTCGCTGATCGGCGACCTCGTGCGCGAGCGACTCCAGCCGGCAGGGATCGACGTCGTCCGGGTGAGTGGTCCGACCGAGGCCCGGGTGGCAACCACGCTGAGGGCGTGGCGCCACCGGGGGTTCGCCGCGCCAACCTAGACTCGCAAGGGTGGAGACGTCTGGGCAAGGCAGCCTGGTCGGCACCCTTGTCGATGGCCGCTACCAGGTCATCTCCCTGCTCGCCAGGGGCGGCATGGCCACGGTCTACCAGGCCACCGACCTCCGGCTCGACCGCATCGTGGCGCTCAAGGTCATGCACGCGCACCTGGCCCACGACCAGGCGTTCGTGGCGCGCTTCCAGCGCGAGGCCAAGTCCGCCGCCCGGCTGACGCATGGCCACGTCGTCGCCGTCTACGACCAGGGCGAGTCCAACGGCTTGGTCTACCTCGCCATGGAGTACGTGCCCGGGCGCACGTTGCGCGACGTCCTTCGCCAGTACGGCCCGCTGTCCCCCGAGCAGGCGCTCGTCTTCCTCGACCCTGTGCTGGAGGCCCTCGCCGCCGCCCACGCGGCCGGCTTCGTCCACCGGGACATCAAGCCCGAGAACGTCCTGATCTCCGACGACGGCCGGGTCAAGGTGGCCGACTTCGGCCTCGCCCGCGCCCTGGAGGCGAATGCGTCCAGCGTGACCCAGGGCATGATCATCGGCACCGTCGCGTACCTGTCTCCCGAGCAGGTCGAGCGTGGCGAGGCCGACGGCCGCTCCGACGTTTACGCCGCAGGCATCCTGCTCTTCGAGATGATCACCGGGCAGGTGCCGCACGCCGGGGAGAGCCCGCTGAGCGTGGCCTACCAGCACGTCAACAACGACGTTCCCGCGCCGTCGACCCTGCGGCCGGGCCTCCCGGCGGAGGTGGACGCGCTCGTCGTCACGGCGACGCGGCGCGATGCTGCCCTGCGCTACCAGAACGCCGCGGACTTCCTCGCAGACGTGCGCCAGGTCCGGGGCATCCTTCCCCCGCCACGGCCCTTCGTCGAC
The DNA here is from genome assembly GCA_030645615.1 of Actinomycetota bacterium. GTDB lineage: Bacteria > Actinomycetota > Actinomycetes > S36-B12 > S36-B12 > UBA10649. The sequence continues at coordinate 39,618 of JAUSNB010000010.1, forward strand.
ACCCACGACACCCTCGTGGTCGATGCCACCATGACGGCACGGCTGGCGGCGGGAGCGGGCGCCGCCGCAGGCGCGCGGGCGTCCGCGACGCGGACGACCGGGCCGGTTCCCGGACGCCCTTCCGGCGTCCCCAAGACCGGGTCGGAGCCGACGGTGCGCTACCGCCGCAGCAAGGCGCCCTGGGTCGTCGCCGGACTGGTGCTCGCCGTTCTCCTCGCAGCCGTGGGCGGCTGGTACGTCGCCGCAGGCCCGGGCAAGTCCGTGGCCACTCCGGATGTCGTCGGCGAGACGCTGCAGGAGGCTACCCGTACGCTCGCCGCGACCAACCTGCTGATCGCGGTGTCGGCCGAGGAGTTCAGCGAGACCGCCGAAGCGGGCACGATCATCAGTACTGACCCACCCGCCGGCGACGGCATCAAGGTTGAGGGCACGGTCAACGCCGTGCTGTCCAAGGGCCCGGAGCGCTACGACGTCCCAGCCCTCAAGGGCATGGCGGTGGCCGAGGCACAGTCGGCCATCACGGGCGCGAACCTCCTCGTGGGCGCCGTCACCGAGGCATTCGACGACAAGGCGAAGACGGGCACGGTCGTGTCCAGCGACCCCAAGGCCGGCACACCGCAGAAGCCCGGCACCGCCGTCGACATGGTCGTTTCGAAGGGCCCGAGGCCGGTGCCCGTGCCCGACGTGGAGGGCCGCAAGATCGGGGCCGCGCGCGATGCCCTCCAGGAGGCCGGGCTGAAGGTCGACGTGACCCAGAAGTACTCGAATTCGGTCGCCGATGGCGTGGTCATCTCCGTCAAGCCCAAGGCCGGGACCGTGGTCGACTCCGGATCGCGGGTGGCCCTCGTGGTCTCGAAAGGCCCACCACCCGTGGTCGTGCCGAACCTCATCGACATGCCCAAGGGACGGGCGCTGGCAGCCCTGAAGAAGGCCGGCCTGCAGGCCAACGTCGTCGAGGGGGCTGCCACTCCCCTGAACCGGGTCTACTCGCAGGACCCGCCAGCCGGGACCGAGGTGCCCCGTGGGAGCACCGTCACCATCCGGGTCATCTGAGCCCGCGGGCACTGGGCTCCCAGACACGTCAGCCGCGGCACGGCAGACTGGCGCCATGACCGATGACCTGCGCGCCCTTGCCGACCGAGCCCTCGCCGCATGCGGGGCCGTGCTCCCGGAGGCCACCGACGGCGGACCCCGCCTGCAGGCGCGGACGCCGATCACCGGTGCCGGCCTCGTCGACGTCCGGGCCGCAAGCCGCCAGGACGTCGACGACGTGCTCTCCCGCGCGCAGGCGGCCTTCGGGGACTGGCGCGCGGTGCCTGCCCCGCGTCGCGGCGCACTGGTCAAGGAGTACGGCCGCCTGCTGGAGCAGCACAAGGACGACCTGGCCACGCTGGTGACCATCGAGGTCGGCAAGATCCCCGCCGAGGCGCTCGGCGAGATCCAGGAGATGATCGACATCTGCGACTTCGCCGTGGGCCTGTCGCGCCAGCTGGACGGGCGCACCATGCCGTCGGAGCGCCCTGGCCACCGACTCATGGAGACGTGGCATCCCCGCGGGGTCGTGGCCGTCATCTCCGCCTTCAACTTCCCCGCCGCGGTCTGGGCCTGGAACACCGCGGTGGCCCTTGTCTGCGGCAACAGCGTCGTCTGGAAGCCCTCCGAGCTCACCCCGCTCACGTCCCTCGCCTGCTCGGCCATCCTCGACCGGGCAATCGCGGCGTGCGGCGCTCCAGCAGACGTGCACCAACTCGTGCTCAGCGACCGCGACACGGCTGCCGCGCTCATCGACAGCCCCCTGGTGGCCGTCGTCAGCGCGACCGGCTCCGAGCGGATGGGGGCCGACGTCGGTCCCCGCGTCGCGGCCCGTTTCGGGCACTCCATCCTCGAGCTCGGCGGCAACAACGCAGCGATCGTGGCCCCGTCGGCCGACCTCGAACTGGCCGTCCGCGGCATCGTCTTCGCCGCGGCCGGCACGGCAGGCCAGCGCTGCACCTCGCTGCGCCGGGTCATCGCGCACGAGAGCGTGGCCGACGAGCTCGTTCACCGGCTGGCGGAGGTGTTCCGCAGGCTGCGCGTGGCCAGCCCCCTCGAGGAGGGCACCCTCGTCGGGCCGCTCATCTCCGAGTCGGCGTTCACCGCTATGCAGGAGGCGCTCGCCGCGGCCGAGCGCGAGGGCGGAAAGGTCGTGGCCGGTGGGGAGCGGCATCACGTGGGAACCCCCGACGCGTTCTACGCGCGGCCCGCCGTGGTGCGGATGCCGGCACAGACCGACATCGTCAGGCGCGAGACGTTCGCCCCCATCGTGTACGTCATGACCTACACCGAACTAGACCAGGCCATCGCCCTGCAGAACGGCGTGCCCCAAGGCCTGTCGTCGAGCATCTTCACCCTGGACCAGCGGGAGGCCGAGGTCTTCATGTCGTCTGCCGGATCGGACTGCGGCATCGTCAACGTCAACATCGGGACATCCGGCGCGGAGATCGGCGGTGCCTTCGGCGGCGAGAAGTCCACCGGAGGTGGACGCGAGTCCGGCTCGGACGCCTGGCGCGGCTACATGCGCCGCGCCACGAACACGATCAACTACTCCGACGAGCTTCCCCTCGCGCAAGGGGTCAACTTCGCATGACCGGCAGTGGTCGGCTCCCGGACGACGCTCGCGTCATCGTGATCGGCGGCGGAGCCATCGGCGTGAGCATCGCATTCCACCTGGCCGAGGCAGGCGTGCCCGACGTGCTCTTGCTCGAACGGGACGCACTTGGCAGCGGTTCCACGTCGAAGGCGGCCGGAGGCATCAGGGCGCAGTTCTCCGACCCCATCAACGTCGTCCTCGGCGCTCGCAGCCTAGACGCCTTTGAGCAGTTCGCGGTCCGACCCGGCCAGGAGATCGACCTGCACCAGACCGGCTACCTCTTCCTCCTGACGACGCCAGACGAGGTCGCGCTCTACGAGCGGTCCGTGGCGCTGCAGAACGCCCTCGGCGTGGAGAGCCGGATGATGGCACCGGACGAGGCGGCAGCCTTGAGCCCCGGCGTCGTCACCGACGACGTCATCGCCGCGGCCTTCCACGCCCGGGACGGGTACTGCAGTCCTGAGTCCGTCGTCCTCGGCTACGCAACCGCGGCTCGGCGCCTCGGCGCGCGGATCGTTACCGGGGTCGAGGTGACCGGCATCGATGCCAAGGACGGCCAGGTGAGCGCCGTCCTCACCAAGCAGGGCGCGGTGCGCACGACCGCAGTGGTCCTGGCCGCGGGAGCGTGGTCGCAGTCCCTCGCCGGCACCGCTGGCGTGCACCTGCCCGTCACGCCGCTGCGCCGGCAGATCCTGGTCACCGAGCCGATCACGCAGTCCACCGCCGCCCTCCTCCCGGACACGATGCCCATGACCATCGACGCGGCGTCCACCTTCTACCTGCACCGCGAAGGACCGGGCGTGCTTTTCGGAATGTCGTACCAGGACGAGCGACCGGGCTTCGATGTCGAGTACAGCGACGAGTGGATGGCCGACCTCATGGAGGCCGTGTCGTGGCGCTGTCCCGCGCTGCTCGACGTGGGGCTGGCCCATCGATGGGCCGGCCTCTACGAGGTGACCCCAGACCACAACGCCCTGATCGGCCAGTCCAGCACGACGCCAGGCTTCCTCTACGCCACCGGGTTCTCCGGGCACGGCTTCCTGCAGGCGCCGGCCGTGGGCGAGATCATCCGAGACCTGTACCTCGCGCGTCGGCCGTTCGTCGACGTGTCGCCGCTGTCCGCCGAGCGCTTCGCGCGCGGCGACATGCGAGGCGAGGCGAACATCGTCTGACCACTAGAGCAGCACGCCTTCGTGCTCCAGCAGAGCGATCTTGATGTCCAGGCCGTAGCCATATCCGCCGATGCCGTCGGAGGACACGATGCGATGGCACGGGATGAACGGTGCCACCAGGTTCGACGAGCACACCGTGCCTGCGGCCCGAGCCGCGCGCGGACGGCCGGCCCGACGTGCGAGTCCCGCATACGTGTCGATGCTGCCACCGCGGATCGTGCGCATCGCCCGCCACGCCTGCTGCTGGAACGGCCCGCCGGGCTGGCTCACCGACACCTCTTCGAGGGCGTCGAGGTCTCCGTCGCCGTAACGGGCGAGGACGTCCACGAGGAAGGGAACCGGGCTGCGTGGGTGGACATCACGACCCACCGTGATCAGGTGCCCGAGTGCGTCGTCGATCCCACGGAAGGACGACGAGACGACCGCGCCGTACTCCGCCGGGCCGAGGTCACCCGCGGCATGCGGGTCGACGACGATGCCGACCGGCCCGGCCGGGGTCTGGTACACGGCGGCGAGCAGCGGCCCCGGGGTGTACTCGCTGGCCCGAGGCATCGGGCCTACCGCTTGATCAGCATGTCGGCGACGAGGAAGGCCAGTTCGAGGCTCTGCTCACGGTTGAGCCGGGGATCGCACGCCGTCTCGTAACGCTCACCGAGGTTGCCTTCGAGCACGCCGCCGGTGCCGCCGATGCACTCGGTCACGTCGTCGCCGGTGAGCTCGATGTGCAGGCCGCCCGGGATCGTGCCGAGGGCCCGGTGCACCTCGAAGAAGCCCTCGACCTCGCCGACGACATCGTCGAACAGCCGCGTCTTGTGGCCGCTGGCGGCTTCGCGGGTGTTGCCGTGCATCGGGTCGCAGACCCACACCACGGGGATGCCGCTGCCGTCGACCTTCTGCACGATGCTCGGAAGCACCTCGCCGACAGCGCCCGCGCCCATGCGCGTGATGAGGGTCAGCCGGCCCGGGATGCGATCGGGGTTGAGCACTTCGCACAGTTGCACGACCTCGTCCGGTGACGCGGTCGGGCCGACCTTGACCCCCACGGGATTGTGGATCGTGGATGCGAAGTGCACGTGCGCGCCGTCGAGCTGGCGGGTCCGCTCCCCGATCCACAGGAAGTGGCCGGACACGTCGTAGGGCAGGCCGGTCCGGGAATCGATCCGGGTGAGGGCACGCTCGTAATCGATCGACAGGGCCTCGTGCGCCGCGTAGAACTCGACCCGCTGGAGCTCCTCCGGGTCGGCCCCGATGGCCCGCATGAAGGCGAGCGCTCGGTCGAGGTCGCCGGCCATGGCCTCGTACCGCTGGCCTGCAACGGAATCCCGGACGAAGTCCTGGTTCCACGCGTGGACCTGGCGCAGGTCGGCATAGCCGCCTTGGGTGAAGGCGCGCACGAGGTTGAGGGCAGCGCTGGACGCGTTGTAGGCCCGGACAAGACGATGCGCATCGGGGCGACGCAGGGCGGCGTCGAACTCAATGGCGTTGACGGCATCGCCGAAGTAGGACGTGAGCTCGACGCCGCCGCGACTCTCGATCGGCTGGCTGCGCGGCTTGAAGTACTGCCCGGCGAGGCGGCCCACCTTGACTACGGGGAGGGAAGCCGCGTACGTCAGAACGACCGACATCTGCAGCACGGTCTTGAGCCGAGCCCGGATGGACTCCGCGTTGTTGGCCGCGAAGGTCTCGGCGCAGTCGCCGCCCATCAGCACGAAGGCCTGGCCCTGCGCGGCGGCGGCCAGCCGGGAAGCGAGCACGTCGCACTCCCCCGCGAACACCAGCGGCGGGAGCGTGGACAACTCGTCGACGGCTGCCCGGAGCTCGGCAGCATCGGGCCATGGCGGCTGCTGGGCAGCCGGCAGGTCAGGCCACGTGATCGGCATGGGCATGCGACAAGGTTAGGGCACGGCCACGCAGGCGCGTGACGCGCAGGTTGTGGCCGACGGCTACCCGAAGAAGGAGCGCGCTTCCTCGTAACGGGCCAGCGGCACGGTCTTGAGGACTCCCGTCGCCGCCTGCAGCGGCACGCGAACGATGTCGGTGCCCTGCAGCGCGACCATGGTGCCCCACGCCTCGTCCTTGACGGCCGAGATCGCGTTGAGCCCGAACCGCGTCGCCAGTACTCGGTCGAAGGCGGTCGGCGTTCCGCCACGCTGGATGTGGCCGAGGACGGTCGTCCGGGCCTCATGCCCGGTCCGCGACTCGATCTGCTGGGCCAGCCAGTCGCCGATGCCGGACAGCTTGACGTGGCCGAACGCATCGAGCGTGGTGTCCTTGGTGACGAGGTCCCCGCCCTTCGGGAGGGCTCCCTCGGACACCACGATGATCGGCGCGTAGCTGGCCTTGAAGCGCGACTCGACCCAGCCGATCACCTCGTCGAGGTCGAACTCGACCTCGGGGATGAGGATCGCGTTCGCGCCGCCGGCCATGCCCGAGTGCAGCGCGATCCAGCCGGCGTGCCGACCCATGACCTCGCAGATGAGGATCCGGTGGTGCGACTCCGCCGTGGTGTGCAGTCGGTCGATGGCCTCCGTCGCGATGCCGACAGCGGTGTCGAACCCGAACGTGTAGTCCGTGGCGCTGAGGTCGTTGTCGATGGTCTTGGGGACGCCAACGACGTGGAACCCGTGCTCGGTGAGCGTCGTCGCGACCCCGAGGGTGTCCTCGCCGCCGATGGCGACCAGTGCGTCTATGCCGAGGGTCTGGAGGTTCTGCTCGATCCGCTCGATGCCGCCTTCGACCTTGATCGGGTTCGTCCGGGAGGACCCCAGGATGGTTCCGCCGCGCGGCAGGATCCCGCGCACGGCGGCGATGTCGAGGGGCATCGTCGAGCCCTCGAGCGGGCCCTTCCAGCCATCCCGGAAACCGACGAACTCGTAGCCGTACTCAGTCACGCCGCGGCGCACGACGGCGCGGATCACCGCATTGAGGCCAGGGCAGTCGCCGCCACCAGTGAGAACGCCTACGCGCATGACTCAAGCACCCCTTCGGTCAGGACTCGTGCCCCAACTCTAGCCATGCATGTAATCGCTGTCATCCGGTCGGCGGCGAGGGCGCAGGGTCACTAGGGTCAGCCGGGTGGACGCGATCCTTGCCATCGACGCCGGCACGACCGGCATCACCGCCCTTCTGGTCGATTCCTCCGCCTCCGTCATCGCCCAGGGCTACCGGGAGTTCCCCCAGCACTTCCCGGCCGACGGATGGGTCGAGCACGACCTGTCCGAGATGTGGACCGCCACTCTTGCGGCGACCCGCGAGGCGCTCAGCCGCGCCGACGTCACGATCACCGCCATCGGCATCACCAACCAGCGCGAGACGGTCTGCTTCTGGGACCGCGAGACACTCGGCGCCCCGCGCCGGGCCATCGTGTGGCAGGACCGGCGCACCGCAGCGATGTGCGAAGACCTGCGCGCATCCGGGCACGGTCCCCGGGTGGAGGAGTTGACGGGACTGCGGCTGGACCCCTACTTCTCCGGAACCAAGCTCGCCTGGGTCCGGGAGAACGATCCGCGGACCTGGGCACACGTACAGTCGGGCCGGGTGGCCGTCGGTACCGTCGACTCGTACCTGATCGCGCGGATGACCCGCGGACTGCACCACGTCACCGACCCAACCAACGCCTCGCGCACCCTCCTGTACGACCTGTACACGGGCGCATGGAGTCCGGAACTGTGCGACCTCCTGGGCGTTCCCATGCACGCGCTGCCCGAGATCGTCCCGTCCTACGGCGTGTGTGGCCGGTCCGATGCAACGGCCTTCCTCGGCATCAACGCACCGATCGCCGGCATTGCGGGTGACCAGCAGGCCGCCCTGGTTGGACAGGCCGGCTTCACCGCAGGTGCGGCCAAGTGCACCTACGGCACCGGGTCCTTCCTGCTGGTGCACACCGGCCGCACCCCGGCCCGCTCCTCGCATGGCCTGCTCACCACCGTGGCCCTCGGCCACCCGGACGGCAGTCGCGACTACGCGCTCGAGGGCGCGGTGTTCGTGACGGGTGCCGCCGTCCAGTGGCTTCGCGACGGCCTCGGCATCATCTCGTCGGCCGCCGAGGTCGAGGCACTTGCCGCCAGCGTGCCGGACTCGGGCGGCGTCGTCTTCGTGCCCGCCCTCACCGGCCTCGGCGCACCCGACTGGGATCCTGCGGCCCGCGGCCTCGTTATCGGCATCACGCGTGGCACGACCCGGGCGCATCTCGCGCGCGCCGCGCTAGAGGCCATCGCCTTCTCCGTGAGCGATGTCGTCGACCTGATGGCCGCGGACGGTGGCGTGCCGCTGGCGCGCCTGGCCATCGACGGTGGGGCGGCGGCCAACGACCTGCTGTGCCAGTTGCAGGCCACGGCAGCCCAGGTCATCGTCGACCGATCCGCCCAGTTGCAGACGACCGGACTCGGAGCCGCCTTCCTTGCCGGCCTCGGCACCGGGGTGTGGCCGTCGACGCGGGCACTGGCCACGACGCGCGCATCATCCGGCATCTTCGAGCCTGGCCCGGCGGACGCGGAGGCGCATCGGCGGTGGCGGGACGCGGTCAGCCGGTCGCGCGGCTGGGCGCAGTGACGCGTCTGCACTGAGCCGCGAAACCGTTGTGGATGAACGGATTCGCGGGCGGGGTCGACTGTCAGTGGGGGTGTCTAGGTTCGGGTCATGGAGATGGATTTCCGGTCGGCGCCGTTGATGCCGATGGTGTCGGTGGTCGATGAGCTGCTGGCCGGGCCCGAGCTCGCGGTGACGATGGTCGCCCTGTTCGAGTCCCACATCGCCCGGTTGCAGGCCGAGCAACTCACCTGGCTGGTGTCGGCGGCATCGGGGCATCGGCGGGTGGAGGAGGTCCTGGTCCTGGACCCCGTGACCGACTGCGAGCGCACCATCCGGATCGCCGATGCGGTCCGGGAGGAGGTCGCCTGCGCGCTGCGGATGTCGCCGGTGACCGCGCAGCAGCGGATCGACACCGCCCGCCTCCTCGCCGGCCCGCTCGCCGCGACGAGGGACGCCCTGGCCCGGGGGCAGGTCACCATGGCCCACGTCAACGCCCTGGTCGAGGCCGTCGCGCGCCTGGACGGCGCGTGGGAGGCCGACGGCCCGAACGCCGAGGCGTTCCGGGAGTCCTGCGCGGCGCTGGAGGCCCGGGTGCTGCCGGTCGCCCGGCGGTCCACCCCCGGCCTGACCCGCACCGCCGCCGAAGGTTGCAGCGCCGAGGATTTCATTGAAGATATCCGCTTCCTGAAGAAACTCTGGAGTGCCGTGGAGCGTCGCATCGGCGTAA
>JAUSNB010000012.1 GCA_030645615.1 Actinomycetota bacterium
CACCCCGGTCGCCAGGTCCCCGTCGACACGATCCGGCGCCACTGCCGCTCGGGGATCTTGCGTACGCGCGCGTCCACGCCGACGACGACCTCCGGCTCCGGGACGGCCGGCGCTGAGCTCTCGGCGGGCGACGACGGGCTCACGGGTGGAGGCGGCAGACTCGCCGAAGGGCCGCTCGACGACGACGGGCTCGACGCGGAGGGCGCGGGTGCACGAGTCGCCGCACGCCATCCGAGGACGGCGACCAGGGCCAAGACGCTCACCACGCCGACGCCGATCGCGGTGTTCACTGCCGGCCTCATCCCGTGAAGCCGCCCAGAGACAGTCCCATCCTCACCAGTGGACGACCATCACGCGTCACGCTTTCGGACACCACCCGCCAGCCGCGATGCTCGTAGAAGTCGCGGCCAGAGGCGTTCTCCCGCTCGCTGACCAAGTGCAGGCTGGCCGCACGGGCCCGTTTAGCCCCCTCGACGTAGGAACGTAGCAAGGCCGCCCCGACTCCCCGGCGACGATGCCCCGCCGTCGTGCAGATGTACAGCAGCTCGCCGTGGCGAGGTTCCGCCGACGGGCGGCGTGGCCTCACCGCCCTCGAAACGAATCGCCGCGCGTACCACAGCGCTCGCAGCCGCGCGAAGTCGCTCCAGAGCGAGGGGCGGCGCACGAGAGCCGAAGCGCCCGCGGCCGCAAGCGCGGGAGACGCAGGTCCGTTCATGAAGCGGTCATGTGCGTCATTGTCGACGGTACCCACGAGGTATCCCACGAGGCCCGAACCATCGCACTGCTCCGCGATCAGGCCGATCGCGGCCGGCGAGCGGAAGCACTGCTGGAAGTAGCGCGTCATGAAAGCCGGCCCGAGCCGGGCATAGAAGCCGTCAGGGAACTGCTGAAGGTGGACCTCCACCAGCAAGGCAAGATCGTGCGCCTCGACCAACCGGACATCGAACGCAGCCGGAGCAGCCGTGCCGACGCCGGTCCAAGCAGGGAACAAGGGGAGCTTGGTCGGCGACGTCATGAGTCCACCGTGGGGCCGCGCCGGTACAGGTTCGTTCAGGGAATCCTCAAGGAATGGTCAAGGCGCACCGTGACGGGTTCCTCGCCGCACTCGGCGGGCGCCGCGAATGCACGCAGAACCTTAACGATCACCGCAGCACGACCTCAAAGGTGCACGCGGATGATGGTCTTCAGAGCCAGTGAAATCGAGCGGGCCGGAATGAAGGGAGCACGGCGATGATGGATTGGTACGGAGGTGGCCTCAACGGGGCCGCACCGTTCATGTGGATCGGGATGGGCCTGTTCTGGATCGTCCTGATCGCCTTGATCATCTTCCTGGTGGTGCGCCTGCTGCCTGGCAGCGGGACTGCAAGCCAGCCGCCTGCCGCATCCGGCCCGCGGACGGAAGAGTCCGCCGAGCAGATCCTTGACCGGCTGTTCGCCACTGGCGAGATCGATGAGCAGACGTACCGCGCCCGACGAGGCGCGCTTAGCGAAATGAGGAAGCAGTCATGAACGCATCACGACGCATGTACACGGTGGCCATCGGCGCAGCGAGCGTAGTGCTCGCCGGAACCATGATCGGTGCCGTGGCGTATGCCGCCGACGGTGGACCGACCGGGAGCAACGACAGCTCCTGGAACGAGTGGATGAACGGCGGGATGATGAACGGCGGCTGGAACAACGGCGGGATGATGAACGGCGGATGGAACAACGGCGGGATGTTCGGACAAGGGTGGAATCAAGGCGCCTCCGAGGATGCTCCTGCAGTGACGCTGGACCAGGCCACGAAGATCGCCGGTGACTGGATTGCGGCGAACTACCCGGGCGCCACGGTCGGCGCGGGGACACCGATGCCGATCGGGTACTGGTTCGTGGCCAGCAAGGACGGCAGCACCATCGCGCACGTCATGGTCAACGACGACACCGGCCAGGTCCTGGCCACCAACGGCCGGAGCTTCGGCGGCATGATGGGCGGCGGGTGGGGCAACGCCACCAATGGCACCACAGGAGGCGGAATGATGGGTCAGGGTCGATGGGCTGCATCACCGGCCATGAGCGGTCGCAGCGCCTGACGATGGCCGAAACTGGATCCCAGGACGACCCGCTGCATGTCCTCGTCATCGAAGACGAGGACATGATCCGGCGGGTCGTCGTGGGCTATCTGGAGCAAGAAGGCTACCGGGTCACGGAGGCTGCGGAAGGTCACGTGGGCGTCGACCTGGCTCGGAGCGAATCACCGGACGTGTTGGTCCTGGACGTCGGCCTGCCGGGTATCGACGGCATCGAAGTGTGCCGGCAGGTACGGGCTTTCACCGACGCGTACATCATCATGCTGACGGCACGCAGTGACGAGGTCGACAAGCTCATCGGACTGTCCGTCGGCGCGGACGACTACCTGACCAAGCCATTCAGTCCGCGAGAGTTGGTGGCGAGGATCAAGGTCATGCTGCGCCGGCCGAGAGCGCAACCGGTCGCAGGCGACGTGCAGGCACGTGTGTTCGGCGCGCTCCGGGTCGATCCTGAATCCCGTGAGGTGACCCTTGCGGGTGCGCCCATCGACGTCACCCGCACGGAGTTCGACATCCTGGACGTGCTCAGCGCGAATCCGCGCCGCGTGCACAGTCGCGCCCGCCTCGTCGACGAGGTCTGGGGTCAGGGCTGGGTCGGCGACGAAAGGGTCGTGGACGTACACGTCGCCCATATCCGCGCCAAGCTCGGCGAGGATGTCGCCGAGCCCCGGTACGTGCTGACCGTTCGAGGCGTCGGGTTCAAGATGGGTCCTGGGTGAGCGGGCCCGGCGATCCGCGCGGGCCCCGGTTGCGCACGCGCATCCTGGGCGCCATGGCGCTGGTGGTCCTTGCCGGTGCCGGAACCCTCGTCATCGTCTCTCTCCTGCTCGCCCCGGCGATCTTCTACAACCACCTCCAACAGGCCGGGCTCGCCCGGAACGACGTGCTCGCCACCCACGTGGACGAGGGATTCGCGACCGCGATCGTCGTCTCGACCCTTGTGGGGGTCAGCATCGCCACGGCCGTTGCCGCCGCGATGGCGACACTCGTGTCGCGGCGCATTAGCCGGCCCGTCGCCATCGCGGCTTCGGCGACCACCCGGCTCGCGAACGGCGACTACTCGGCCAGGGTCCCGTCACCTCGCATGGGTCCGGAGCTCGATTCCCTGGCAGACGGCGTCAACTCCCTGGCGGAACGGCTCGAAGCCACCGAGGGAGCACGCATCCGGCTCATGGCCGACCTGGCCCACGAGCTCCGCACGCCGCTGGCCGCCATCGATGCCACCGTCGAAGCGATCACCGACGGCGTGCTAGCAGCGGACGAGCAGACCCTGGCGACCTTGACTGCAAACGCCCAGCGGCTTTCGCGCTTGGTTGACGACGTTGCCTCCGTTTCCCGCGCCGAGGAGCGCTCCTTCCGGCTGACCATCTCCGAGGTGGACCTGGCTGAGCTTGCCCGACTGGCGATTGCCAGCACCTCGGCTCTCGTGACAGCCAACGGAGTCGACGTCACCGCACCGCCGGGACTCGGGCCGCTAGTGCGTGTGGACCGCGATCGCATCCTCGAAGTGATCGGCCAGCTGCTCGCCAACGCGCTCAACGCGTGCTCGCCCGGGGACCGCATCACGGTAGAAGTGTCGTCATCCGGCTCGGACGCCCTGCTCACGGTCAGCGATACCGGGACCGGCTTCGCGCCCGACGATGCCGATCGACTGTTCCAGCGATTCTTCCGTGCGAGCCCGACGCATTCACCGGGCGCGGGCAGCGGCATCGGGCTCACCATCGCGAGGTCCCTTACCGAGGCGCACGGCGGAACCCTTAGGGCGGCGAGCGCCGGACCAGGCACAGGAGCCACATTCACGCTGACGCTTCCTAAGCCTGCCTGAGCCGGGCACTTGCGTCGTCCGATGCCGTCGGAACCTGCACGTCAAGCCCTACCTGCCCTTTCCAGCGCGGAAACGAGCTGCGCGGTCGTCGGTGAGCCTTGGAGCCCCTCCGGAGTGCGGTACAGGCGGCACGACGGCCCACCAGGATCGTCGGCGATCCCCGGAAGCCTGCGGCCTCCGCCCTGGCCGGCGTGTCAATCACTGGAGCGTCGCCTGCACGCGGCCCAAACCCTCAGCCGGCCAGCGCACCCACGGCCTGGGCCAGCAGGTCATCGGGATTGAGCCACATTCCGGGGTACTCCCCATACCAGCGCTGCATTCCGTTGGCGTCGATCACGACGAAGCTGTGCCCAGGCAGGTTCGAGTGCATCCCCTTCCCAATGGTCCCGTAGGCCGCGGACACCGCGCCGTCATCGAGAAGGAATGGCGTGCGCACGTCGTTGAGAGCCATGTCAGCGACGATCTGCTCGCGCGTGTTCATCACGATGGGCAGGACCACCAGGTTCGCGGCGGCGAACTGGCTGCTGGCTTTCTCGATCTCCGCCATCTGGACCAGGCACGACTGGCATCCGGCGCCTTCGCTGAAGTAGAGCACGACGTTCTGTCCACGGAAGTCGCTGAGGCTGCGCGTCTCACCGCTCGTGTCCGTGAGGGTGAAGGGAGGTGCCGCGCGCATCGCCGTCGACTCGTTGGGTCGGCTAGTCGCCAGGCCCACCGCGACTGCGGCAGCGATGAGCACTACTCCGGCGCCCCACGCGAACCGAGCCGTGCGGCGGCTCTTCCGGGACTTCTGCTCGTCGCTCGCCTCGAGTTCGCGGATCGACCGCCCGCGCTGCCTGGTGGCACGTCCACTGGTCACTTGCCTACCTCCTTGTTGCTGGTTGACCCGGATCCGGACGGGTGGCAGTGTCCTGGTCCGGCTTCGGCGCCTGGCGGATTCTGATCAGGGACGTCCGGCCCGGACGTCTGCCGCCGGTCCGGTGCTCGTCGACGAAGCGTGGCCATCACGAACACTCCCGCAAGCAGGACCAGGCCCAATCCGAGGAAGGCCTCGGGCACAGGGGCCAGCCACGCCTGGATCTGGGCGAACGCGACTGCGATGCCGGTGCCGACGGCCACCTGGAAGCCGGGGCCGGTCGTCATCGTTCCGGTGTCGGCCAGGTACAAGACGAAGGCGCCCATGATCGCGAAGGCGGCGGCTACGCCGATGTTGATCGTGTTGGTGTGCAACGTGCGTCCGCGGGGCAGGTGGAGCGTCACCGGGCGCGCCTGCAGGAAGCGGCGCTCGCCGAGCCGGAACCGGTCCCACAGCAGGGCCATGACCAGGAGCGGGAAGACCATGCCGAAGACGTAGGCCAGCCCGAGTATCAGGCCCCCGACGGCATTCCCGGACAGGGCGGAAAGGGTCATGACGCCGACCAGCACGGGGGCGCAGCACGCGGACGCGACACCCGAGAAGACGCCGAGGGCGAAGAAGCTGGCGGAGTCTCCCCCGCGGGTATCGGGTGCGCGCAGGAAGGATGGCAGGCTCCACATGCGGCCGCTGAGCGACCACGCGGCCAGCAGGAGCATGAGGATCCCTCCGGCCGCGTACAGCCACTGGTGGTACTGGGCGATCGCTGCCGACAACAGGCTCATCCCGAGAGTTAGGGGAATCAGCACCATGGCCAATCCGGCCGCGAATACGAAGGTCAGCGGAAGGAGGCGCCAGCGACGGTTCTTAACAGCCACCGCAAGGTAGCTCGGAGCCAGGAAGACGATGCAGCAGGGGGCGAACAGGGCGACGCCGCCCGCGAGGAATGCCGCAAGCACGGATCCCGTTGTCAGCAGGTCGGTCATGGCGTGCTCGGCTGACGGACGGCCGCCTTCTCGGCGAGCAGCTTGCGGAGGCGACCCCGAGGCAGTCGCCCCGAGCTGACGTATTCACCATCGAGGAGCACCAATGGGCTCATCGACGCACCGAACTGCTGGATCAGGCCCGAGCCCTCGGGGCTCGTGAAGCGCACCCGAGTGACGCGGAGGGGGTGTTCCCGCGCGATCTCGGCGATCGCGGACTCGGCATCTGCACAGAAGTGACAGCCGGGTGAAGCGACAATGGTCACCTCGGGCAGGAGGGTCGCTGGCCCATCGTGCTCAAGCGCCGTTTCAGTGTTCATGCTGCGAGTGTCTGACCCACTAGAGCAAGGATCGGAAAGTTCCGATCAAGGTTTCGTCAAGGTGCCTGCCGCAGGCCCCGGCGTCGGCTTCCTGCGGGACTTTCGACCTGCCGCGACACTGTCCTTGTGCCTGCTGTCAGCGATTGGTGCTGTCGCGGTCATCGACATGGTGGTCCGACGAGGAGTCCATGCCGTGCCCGCCCATCATCACCATCATCACGATCATCATCAGCGGGCACGCGAGGATGAACGCAAAGGGGAGGACTGTCGCCAGCGGCAGGCCCGCCCAGACCAGCACCACGACGACGAGGGCGCCAACGGCTGCCGTGCCGGCTACGTGCTTCATGGACATGTTCATGATGAGCCTCTCCAACGTGGGCGCTGAGTGGCGCCATGCGCCAACCATCTGCCCGGGTTTCTGCATTTCCCCCACAGCCCCGGTCAAGGTTTGCTCAAGGAGTGGGCCACGTCCCGCCGCACGCTTGGAGGATGCGGTTGAACGCGGCACGCTTATGCCGTGGCCCAGCCATCCATCGCCCTAGCCGTCACCCGGTCGGATGGCCACCGCACCCTCACGTGGCTGGCACTCGGGGCGCTCGCGGTGGCCCTCGGCCTCGCCGTGCTGGGGCTCCCCGCAGTCGACCTCCACGGGCCGCTGCACCGCCTGGGAATCATGGATCCCTTCTGCGGAGGCACCCGCGCAGCCCGCTACACGATGCTCGGTCAGTTCGGGCTCGCCTGGACCTACAACCCGCTTGGCATCGCGGCGGTCGGAGCGGCCGGCCTCCTCGCCGTGCGTGCCTCCGTGGGAGCGGCCTTCCACCGGTGGATCCACGTCCAGGTCACGTGGACCCCGCGCCTTCGGTGGCTGCTCGTCGGTCTGGTGGTCGTGGTCCTGATGGCACTCGAGGCTCGGCAGCAGGCGATCGCATCCCTGCTCATGCAAGGCGCCCCCTAGAGCGGGGTACGGCCGCGGAGCCTGTCACAGGACCGTCTCGAACCCGCCGATCTGCACGCGCATCCAGATGCTCAGTTCCGTCCACGCACCCGTGACGAGCAGCAGGCCGATGGCCACCATCGCCACTCCGCTGATCCGGAGGATGAGCGGTGTCCGCCGGCGAGCCCAGGAGACCGTGGAGACCGTGGAGTCGAACGCCAGGCCGACCACCATGAACGGCACGCCCAGGCCGATGCAGTACGCGACGGACAGGAGGGCTCCGCGGGCGGCGCTGGCCTCGGTGAACGCGAGGGTCTGCACGACGGCGAGGACCGGCCCGATGCAGGGCGCCCAGCCCAGGCCGAACACGACGCCGAGCACCGGTGCTCCCCACAGGCCTCGGGACGGCCGGTGGGCCGACCGCCACTCGCGATTGAGTGCGGGTAGGTCGAGCAGGTAGGCGACTCCCATGGCCACGACCAGCACGCCGAGCACCCGGGTCAGGGGCTCCTGGTAGGCGAGGAGCTGGGCCCCCAGGCCGCCGAACATCAGGCCGAAGGAGACGAATACGCCGGTGAACCCGGCGACGATGCCACGGAGCGATACGCACGCCGGAGCGACGCTGGTTCGCCTGCTGGCTCGCGGACATGCCGGTGACGTAGGCGACATACCCCGGCGCTAGCGGCAGCACGCACGGGCTGAGGAACGAGACCAGGCCCGCGGCGAGTGCCAGCGGAATGGCTAGCAGCAGAGATCCGGACTGGACGACGTCGCCCACTCGGGTCAGTCGTCCATGGCATCGGTGGAGTCGGCCGAACCGCTCGCTCGGTCCTCGCCCAGCAGGGCGGTCAGCACGGACCGCAGGGTGGCCTCTGATGCCCGGCCCAGGATGCGGGCCGCCACTCGTCCGTCGCGGTCCACGACCACGGTGGAGGGGATGGCATTCGGGTTGAGGTCGCCAGCGAAGAGCAGCTGGAGCCGGCCGTCGCGGTCGACGAGGCTCGGGTAGGAGATGGCGTACCGGCGCTCGAAAGCGAGCGCAGGTACGTCGCTGTCCCGGGTGTTGAGCCCGACGAAGGCGACGCCTTGGCCCGCGAACTCCTCGGACACGCTCTTCAGAGCCGGGGCCTCGGCGCGGCACGGCGCGCACCATGAGGCCCAGACATTGAGGACAACAACCTGGCCCCGGTGCTCGGCCAGCGACCACCTGCCCCCATCAAGGGTCGTTCCAGCCACATCGGGTGCCGGGTTGCGCTCGGCCGCGGAAAGGACGGTGATGCTGCCGTCGGCCGCCTCGTAGCTCCGTGACGCCGGGCCCGGAGATCCGTCCGCGGTGCCGGCACATCCCGCCAGAAGGGCGCCCGTCGCGATCGCGGCGACCGCCCACCGTGTGCCACCGGTCGCAGCGGCCATGACGACCGTCACAGGTGTGTTGATCCCACGGCCAGCGCGCCAACGGCGATGGCGAGGACCAGGCACCCCACCGCCAAGGCCATCATCCGGCCACGTCGCGAGTGCGGGCTGCTGCGGAGCGGGAACAGCACCTGCCGGAGGACCACATACGCCGCGAACACAGCGGCGAACAGTGCTCCGGCAGGATGGGGCACGCTCCGCCATGCGAGGACGAAGGCCACGATGCCGATCGCGGCGGCGGCGGCGCCCTCCAACAGTTGGACGGGGATCCGCCTGATCCCGAGTTCCCGATCGGTCGACCACAGCGCGAGCCGGTGGGTGGAGGGCCTGCCTGCGCAGCAGCCCGTCTTCCAGCACCCGGCTCGCCCGAACATCACTCCGAACATCACCCCCGGCGCGGCGAGGTCGAGCAACGTCCCCGTCGGGACGTTCAGGAGCAGGGACCCGGCCGCGACCGTCGCGAAGGCCCCGATCACGAAGCCCTGGATGCACATGCCGCTTGTCGACAGCAGGCTCGTCTTGGAGTCCGATTGCAGGACGAAGTACGCCTTTGCCCCCGCCAGCCCCACGATGCACGCCACCAACGCCACCACCGCCAGGCCTGCGACGGAGATGCCATGCCGGCTGGCGAGTACCAGCAAGGACGCCACGCCCGTAACAGCGCCAAGGGCCACGAGGGCTGGCCAGGAACCCATCGACATCCCGGGGGCGAGCTCGCGCACCACGGGCAGGAATGCCGTCCTGCCGATGGCGGACGCTGCGGACGGACGGGGGGCCGCAGTCGGAAGAGCCGGCGCCGCCGTGACATGCCAGGCCCCCGGCGCGACGTCCGCGAATCGCGCCGTGTATGCCACCCGCCCGGCACCCGGCAGTACGCCGTGGACAGTGCGGCTCGCGACGAACTCGGCCGGCTCCTCGTCGGCCTCGACCGGTGTCCGCGTGCCGCTGAAGCGCACCTCGAGGTCGTGGGGTTCGCCGTCGGCCGGGGCCTCGAACCAGTACGTCACGCCGAGCCTCTGGGGCTCCAGCTCGTCCAGCGCATCGCAGTTGACGCTCGTGACCTCGACTCGACCGGTCGGCCCGCCGGCCACCACGTCCACTGAAACGGCTGGCGTGGGCGCCTCGGGAAGGACGGCAGCCGAGCGAGTAGGCGGCAGATGACCGAGGAGCAGGGCGCCCGGCGAACGGGGCGCGGGTGTTGCAGGCGGGATCCCGGTGCGGGACGAGGGGCTGGCTGGCAGCCTGCCCGGCCGCCCTCGGCCAGGCTTCCGCTTGGCCCGTGATTGCTTGGACATCGGTCTCCTGGGACGGGTAGGTGCTCAGAGCCTCGCGCCTCAATCCCGCATGGCGGATGTTCGCGTGGTCAAGGTTGGATCAAGCCGGCGAGTACCCCGGACGTGACGGCGGTGGCGCTTGCCAGAGACAGTGGCGGCCCCGAGTTCGGTGGCTCTGGGACCTCGGTTGCGTCCGGCCGCGGAACCGGCGAAGGCGAAGGCCCAGAACAGCGTCCTCGTGTTCGTCCAAGGGGTGCGTCGAGGCAACGCGATGGCGTCCGCGACAGCGTGCCGCCGACGACACTGACGCCGGCTGGCTTGCCCCGAGCCAACGGCGATCGGGTCTGGCCCGTGGCTACAGCCGTGGCCCTGCCATGACCAGCGCAGGGGAAGGACTACCGACCAGCCATCCGGCAGTCAATCGGGTCATCCCGCGCGTACCAAGTCGGACAGCACGGTCCTGGCTACCCCTAGGCCGGGCGTGGAGGAGTCGCGCAACGGCGGGAGAGCACCGAGCGAATCACGCCCCGCCTGAGCGATGGCCGCAGCGATCTCCTGGTCGGAGGCGTCCTCCAGTGCGGCGGCCAGCATCAGCAAATGGTCCGGGTCGGCGCCGTCGACGCCAACGACCCTCATCCTGTCGGCCGTCACCGTCGCCGTCTCGTCCGTGGTGCTGCACACGGGAATCGGCAGCGGGACAGCACATTGAGCAAATCTTCACGAATCTTCGTGGCGATCGATACAGCGGGCGAGGATGGTTGAACCTGACGAACCCATGAGGAACCGTTGAGGTGGACGTGAGCGTACCGGCCATGAGGAGCTTCCAGCAGACGACGGTGCAAGGTCACCCCTCCCGGGAGGGGCGAGGTTACCGGGGCGCGGCAACGTGTGAGGACCCCCGCTCCCCCTGTCTTCGACGGGGACGCTGATGAGCAGCACGGTAACCCTCCGCGTGGCAGGCCTGACATGCGCGTTGTGCATCGGCGACATCATGGAACGCGTGCACCTGGTTCCCGGGGTCGTGCAGGTGGCCGTGGGCCGTGGGCCGTGTCGAGCATGGCCGCTCCTGGGTCACGGTCACCGGCGAGCCGGGGGTCAGCGTGACCCGGCTTTCGAGAGAGCTGTCGCGTGGAGGGTTCCACATTGCAGGCGCATACGCGCACCTGGCAGGCCCGCACGACAACCATGACCGGAGAGCACGATGACCTTCACGCACCTGTTCGTCTTGCTGGGAGCCATCGTCCTCACCGGATTCCTGGGCTGGTATTTCTTCGGCCCCAAGAAGAGCCGGAGCGCCGAGCTCGAGGGGGGCGTGCAGGCGATCACGGTGACGGTCAAGGGCGGATACAGCCCCGACCTGATCGAGGTTGTCCGTGGCGTGCCCGTCCGGCTCATGTTCGACCGCCAGGAGTCCGGGGACTGCTCGTCACGGTTGGTGATGGCTGATTTCAAGGTGAACCAGTCGTTACCGGCGTTCGAGATGACCGCCGTGGACATCCTCCCGGAGGAGCTCGGCGAATTCGACTTCGCGTGCGGCATGAACATGCTTCGCGGACGGCTCAGGGTGGTCGAGGACGGGTCCCGACTAGGGACAGGCGCGATCCAGGTCCAGGATGAAGCCGCTTCCCGCGCCTCAAGCGACGTAGGGCCAGTGGCTCGCCTCACCGTCCGGGGCGGGTACCGGCCCGACCGGCTGCTGGTGCCCAGCGGGGTCCCTGTCAGGATTGAGGTCGACCGCCAGGAGGGATCCGCGTGCTCGGAGCGCCTTCTGATCCCCGCCCTGGGCATCGACGTCGTCCTTGACTCATTCGCGACCACGGTCATCGACCTGCCGCCGCTGGCCGCCGGCGACTACGACTTCAACTGTGGGATGGGGATGCCGCATGGCACTCTCTCCGCCGGCGCCGCCGCCGAGACCCCGGCCGAGCGTGCGCATGGCGCGGGGGGCTCGTTGCCGGGCGCGGGCGAGGACGCGGGCGATCCCGAGGCGGCCGAGAGGCGCATGGAGGTCGCCGACCTGCAGCGTCGGGTCGTCGTCGGGGCGATCCTGACCGCGCCCGTCCTGTTCGCCGTCATGTTCACCGAGTTCTTCGGCGTGAGCTGGATGCCGGAGCTCCTCCTCAACCGATGGCTCCAGATGGCGCTGATCACGCCCGTGATGTTCTACACGGGCTGGCCGATCCACCGCACCGGCTGGCTCGCCCTTTCGCACCGCGCGGCCGACATGAACTCGCTGATCACATTGGGGACCTTCGCCGCCTTCAGCTTCAGCATCGTCGTCACGGCGGGCCCGGACCTGCTGCCCACCGACGTCCAGGAGGTCTACTTCGAGGCTGTTGGCGTCATCATCACGCTGATCCTCCTCGGCCGCCTTCTCGAGACGAAGGCGAAGGCAGGAACAGGTGAGGCGATTCGCTCGCTCATCGGCCTGCAAGCCCGCACCGCGCGTGTCATGGGGTCGACCGGTGAGCGGGAGATTGCCATCGAGGACGTGGTCCCCGGAGATGTCATCGTCGTCCGCCCCGGCGAGAAGCTGCCGGTCGATGGAGTCGTCGTGTGGGGCCAGTCGTCGGTCGACGAATCGATGGTCACTGGTGAGCCCATTCCGGCCACGAAGTCCATCGGTGACGTCGTGATCGGCGCGACGATCAATGCCACCGGCTCGTTCCGGTACGAAGCCACCCGCGTGGGTGCCGACACGATGCTGGCCCAGATAATCGCGCTGGTGCGCCAGGCCCAGGGCTCGAAGGCGCCCATCCAGCGCCTGGTCGACACCGTCTCGGGGTATTTCGTACCGGCCGTCATGATCATCGCCATATGGACCTTCGTGGTGTGGCAGATGGTCGGGCCGCCGCCGGCTTTCATCTTCGCGCTCGTCGCGGCCGTCTCGGTGCTGATCATCGCCTGCCCATGCGCCCTGGGCCTGGCGACGCCGTTGTCCATCACCGTGGGCACGGGCAAGGGAGCCACCTCCGGCATCCTGATCCGTTCGGCCGAATCGCTGGAGACGGCCCACAAGCTCGACACGGTCGTGCTCGACAAGACCGGCACCGTCACGCGGGGGACGCCGGCGCTCACCGACGTGGCCCCGGCAGGCCACTACGACGAGCAGGACCTGTTACGCCTCGTCGCCTCGGCGGAGCAGATGTCAGAGCACCCTTTGGCAACTGCCATCGCCTCGGGCGCGCGCGAACGAGGGATCACCCTCGACGAGCCGACCTCTTTTGCGTCGGTCACGGGTGAAGGGGTCCGCGCAACGGTCGCCGGCCACGCAGTGCTGGTAGGGAATCGGCGACTGCTCGTCAACGCCGGCATCGACCCCACGGTCCTGGCCGAGGACTTCGAGCGACTCGCCGCGGATGGCAAGACACCGATCCTGGTCGCGATCGATGGCACGCCCGCAGGGGTCGTCGGCGTCGCGGACACGATCAAGGACGGATCGGGCGCGGCGATTGCCGCCCTGCGTCAGCGCGGGATCAACGTCGTGATGATGACGGGCGACAACCGAGCCACCGCGGCAGCGATTGCCCGCCAGGTCGGCATCACTCGAGTGGTCGCCGAGGTACTGCCCGAGCACAAGGCGGCAGACGTCCGGCGGCTGCAGGCCGAGGGACGTGTCGTCGGGATGGTGGGCGATGGGATCAACGACGCCCCGGCCCTCGCGCAGTCCGACGTCGGGTCGGCGATCGGCACGGGCACTGACGTGGCGATCGAATCGTCGGACATCACGCTCATCTCCGGTGCCCTCGGCGGTCTGGTGACCGCGATCGACCTGTCCCGGGCCACCATGCTCAACATCCGCCAGAATCTCGTCTTCGCCTTCCTCTACAACGGGCTCGGTATTCCCATCGCGGCCGGTGCCCTGTACCCGGCATTCGGACTGCGACTCAGCCCGGTGATCGCTGCCGCGGCCATGGCCCTTTCATCATTGTCCGTCGTCGCGAACTCCAACCGGCTCCGCCGATTCACGCCTGCCGTGCTCGGTGACGACCCAATCGCGCCCGGGATCGACCCGCTGGTGGAAATCGGGGAACGCACGGAAGCGGTTGGGGTGGAACTAGCCGGGACTGACCGGCAACCGGCAGTCGACCCGGTCTGCGGCATGGCAGTGGACCCGCTGGATGCAGCCGAGACCGCGCAGCACGGCGGGGTCGTCTACTACTTCTGCTCGGTGTCGTGTCGCGACTCCTTCACGGGGGAGCCCGCCGCCTACGCTTCGGTGGGATGACCCGCTCACCTGGGCGGGAATCCCCCGGCAGCCATCGCGTCCGGCTGGTTGGGTCGCACGGCGCATGCGGATTGGTTCCGCAGGCGAGCCCGCACCGCAACCACCATCAGGGCGAGTGAACCGACCGCCAAGAAGGGCTGGAACGGCGCGAACCACGACATGGCACCCGAGGCGCCCAGGGCCACAATGACCAGCTTGTTGCACACCGGGCAGCCGACCGCGAAGAACACCAGGGCGGCGCCAGCGACGCCGAGCCGTGACGCCCGCTCGACAGTTTCTTCGCCTGGCGAGTCCCCTTGGCGGACGTACGTGCCGACGAGCAAGGCCCCTAGGATCCCGGTCATCACCAAAACGGGGTAGGACCACCAGGTGACTGCCATGCTGCGCGTGAAGTACGGGTTAGGAATGATGTCGGTGGGGATCGCCACCAGCACGGCGATGGCGATCCCGCCAAACGCGCCCACGATCCATCGGCGCGCAGACCAGGTCCGCACCGCCGCCCACTCCACGCTCATCCGGGAAGCCTAGTCGCCGGCCAGCGTGCCCGTGGCCATAGCGCTCATCCGCCCACTCCGGCAGTAGATCGCGATCGGGGCGCGAAGGTCGGGTGGCAGCTCCGCTGCGCCGGCTCGGATCTGATCGAAGGCAACCGTGAGTTCCGTGCCCGCACTGGCGCCTTCGTAGGGCACGTGCACGCTGCTCACCACCCCAGGAATGCCGACACCACGAGGGCGACGTGGGCAGCGGGAACTCCAGCGCCCCGCGGCCTTGACCAAACCTTGACCCGCACGACATCGAATGCACCGAGGGTGCCGCAACGATGGTGGGAGGATTCGGCGTCTCACCGGGGCCCTGGCACGTCACCATGCGGAAGGTCAGTCCCTGGAGGTGGTCCTCGTCATCAAGGCTGAGGCCTTTGCCGTCAACCTGCACGCCGGGCTCTTCGAGTTGATCGCCGTCTTGATCATCATTGGGTGGCTTACCGGACGTTTGCTAGGCGTGCGTCGTGGATTCCTGCGAGCGGCGGCGGCCGGACTGGTAGGTCTGCTCGCCGGGCAGATCCTCATTACCCAGCAACTGGGCGAGCACACGTCGTTCGGCAACCCCAGTGATCTCCTCGCCCACGGAATCGGCTTCCTGGGTGCGGTCCTGCTCGCAACAATGGTCACCAGCGTCGTGATCGAAGTGATTCTTCGACCCACGAAGGAACGCTCGTTCCGGATTCCCGGGCCGCGGAAGTGGATCCGGGCGAAGCTCGCGACGGCTCGACGGATCGTTGATGTAATCGCGACAGCAAGGCGGCATGGACTGATCGGAAGACGGGGGCTGACTCGCGTCACCATCGCCACCCCCGAAGGCGCACGCGCCCTGAGAGCGACGCTCGAGGACTGCGGTGGCATCTTCGTCAAGTTCGGCCAGCTCGCGGCTGGAAGGGATGACTTCCTCCCCCCGAATCTAACGGTCGAACTCGCGAGACTCCGCTCCGCGGCCAAGCCGCTGCCGATCAAGAGCGTGCGGGCCGTTCTCGCGGCCGAGCTCGGAGTGCACTGGACGGACCACTTTCGAACCTTCGAGGACGAGCCGTTGGCTTCGGCATCCATCGGGGTCACGCATCGGGCAACGCTCCTAAACGGACGCCGCGTCGTGGTCAAGGTGAAGCGCCCACACGTCGATGGCATCGTGCGGCGCGATTGCTCCGTCCTGTTGTGGGGGGCTCGACGCCTCGAGAGGAGATCACGAAGCGCACGTTCGCTCAAGATCGTCGACCTCTCCGAGGAGCTTGTCGATACGGTCTTGGAGGAACTCGACTTTCGGCGGGAGGCGGCCAACAACGCCGCCATGCGTAGGCGCAGTTCCGGTGACGTGGCCCTTCCCGAGGTCTACGGGGATCTCACGACCGAAAGTGTGCTGGTCATGCAAGAGGTGGCAGGGGAACCGATCTCGGATACCAACGCCGTTGATGCGTGCGCGGTCCCTCGCGAGATTCTTGCCGACCGCCTGTTCAAGGACTTCCTGAACCAGGTGCTGCAGGACGGCATATTCCATGCCGATCCCCACCTGGGCAATGTTCTGGTCGACCATGAAGGACAACTGTGGTACGTCGACTTCGGCGCAATCGGGTTCATCGACCCAACCACCCTCGAGGCACTCCAACAGATCGCGATCGGCTTCACCCTCAGGGACCCGGGCATGCTCGCGCGGGCGATGCGCGGACTATCCGGTGGCGCGGTCGAACTCGACATCCCCACCTTGGAGTTCGACATTGGACAGATCTTCGGCTCCGTGGACGATGTCGGCTTCAGCCCAGCGGCTATCTCGGAAGTAGTCCACGTTCTTCAACGACACCAAGTCCCAGTACCCAAGTCGCTCAGTGTCCTGGCCCGAGCGGCAATGACGATCGAAGCGACCCTACGAACCCTGTCACCGGGCTACGACATGTCAGGGGCTACCGACCGGCTGGTTGACCGCTTCCCGCAAGCCGACTCCCCAGCGCAGGCGATATCCGACGAGCTCCTGCGGGCACTGCCCACCTTGAGGTCGCTGCCGCGCATCTTCGAGGACATCGCCGTCCAAGCCCGGGCGGGCCGGCTCGCAGTCCGTGTCGAGCGATATGCGGGACGCGACAAGATCCAAGTCGACACATGGCTCGATCAAGTCCTTTGGGCGGCTTCCTCATTGACGGGCCTCTTGGTCTCGTCGATCCTTCTGCTGGCCGCCGGCGTAACCGGGGACGCTGAAGGAGCCGCGTATCTCCGCGCCATCGGGTACGTGGGCTTGACGGCGGCCACCGCCATGCAACTAAGGATGATCGCGCGGATCCTCCAGCGTCGCGGCCGCGCCCCCGGCGGCCAACGGCACGTCAATCCATGAGCGATCGCGCGGCCCGGCCGGCACCTTGACCAAATCTTCACGGTTCATCGGGCTAACCACCCGGGCGTTGCCGCCATGGTAAGTCGCATGAGGAAAAGGCGTGCGGCCCTGTCGAGCGTCCTCATCAGCGCCATGTTCGTCTCGCTCGGCACCCTGTCGACATCGTCGGCCGCGCCGCGGAAGGACCTCAAGGAGGTCGAGCAGCAAGTGCGCGAGCTTCAGATGGAGGCCGGGTTCGCTGAGGAGAACGTGAAGGGCGCGCAGGCTCGGCTCGACGGAATCTCGCGCCAGCTCGACACGATCCAAGACCGGGCCGATCGCGAACGAGCCGAACTGCGAGTGGCGGTATCAACCATCGACGACATCGCGCGAGCGCAGTACACCAGTGGAGGCCTCGATCCCACGTTGCAGATCTTGATGGCCGAGGATCCGGCCGAGTTTCTCGCCCAAGCCGCCGTGATGGGGCAAGTCGAGCAGACCCAGCTCTCCCAGTTGCGGCGCGCCCGGACGAGTCGCCTTCGCCTCGCCCAGACCGAGGCGGAGATCTCAGACCGCGAGGCGGCGTCTCAACTGGTTCGGGACGAGCTGGCTGCCGCCGAGGAAGACCTCGCGTCACGGCTCGCAGCAGCCGAGGAGGTGCTGGCCACCCTCCAGGAGGAGGAACGGCAGCGCCTCGCGCAGATCGCCGAGGAGCGCCGTCAGCAGCAAATTGCCGAGGCGGCTGCGGCCACCCAGGCGGCCCAACAGGCGAATGCGTCCTCGGAGGGCGGGTCGCCCGACAACGGACCCTCGGGCGGCGGGTCGCCCGACAACGGATCGGCTGAGTCCGGTGGAGGGTTCGCCGGTGGCTCCCGCGCCCAGGCCGCCGTGCAATACGCCCTCGCGCAGGTCGGGGAGCCGTACTCCTACAGTGCGCGGCCTCCGGACTCATGGGACTGCTCAAAGCTCACGGCGGCCGCATGGGGAAGTGTCGGCGTGAGCCTGACGGCGCTGAGCTACATCCAGTGGGACGAGACCCGGCGAGTTCCCGTCAGCGACATCCAGCCGGGTGACCTGGTCTTCTACTTCGGCAGCGGTGCGCGTCATGTTGCCATCTACATCGGCAACGGAAAGATGGTCAGCGCGTCCAACCCCCGGGATGGCGTCGAGATCATCGACTACCTCGGCCCCTGGTACAACGAGCGGTTCAGCGGAGTTGGCCGCGTCGTCGGCTGAAGCTCGGCAAGATCCCCTCGCGCCTCCAGCCACGGCCAGGCGCCGGCTGGAGTTGTGCGCGTAAGGGCACAGAGAACCTTTACCCCGCCTCACGGGTACCGACACCCACGGAGGGCAGTCTGGAGATGCGGGGTCCACAAGGGCGGATCCCGCACCGGGAGGTCAAATCATGAACATGTCCATTAAACACATCGTCGGAATGTTGGGCGTCGGTGCCGTGCTGATGGCCGTCCTGGCCGCCGTCGGCCTGCCAATCACGACCGTGCTGCTGCTCGCCTTCATCCTCGCCTGCCCGCTGATGATGGTGGCGATGATGCTGCTGATGGGCGGGAACGGGATGAACCACGGCATGGATACGAAGCACGACGACGAGACCCACGCACATAGTTGAGGTGACGCGTCCGCCTCGTCGTTCGTGGGCCATGGACCACGGTCCCCTCCGTTTCAGGGGCGCTAGGGGTTGGCTGTCGGTTGGGTTGTCGCCTTGACCTGCCGCAGGTAACCGTCACGTCCACGGTCAAAGCGATGGCTTCGAGTTGACGTCGCCTCGTTGGCGATGGCAGCGGGGTCGACGATGCACCCATGCGGGACTCGCCTACAGTCGCACGGACGGATCCAGCGACCCGCGGGCTCGGGTGCCCCCCGTGCAGGGAGTCATCCTTGACGCGATCTTCACCTGAAGGACGGAAGAATTGCAGGGATCCGGGCAGATAGTTGGGGTGGCACAGATCAATCCAGAGGGACGGGAGGCGCGGGATGGTCCTGACCCCTCCGCTGCCCACCACGGCAGAGCAGATGGCGGCGGCCGAACGGCTGGGCACGTCGAACACGAGCAGGGACCGTGAACCGCCAAGCCGGAATGCGAGCTTCCTCCCTTCGCTCGCCGCGGGCTCGATACTGGTCGGCCTCGCTGCCGCCCTAGCGCTATTGGCCTTCTACGTAGCCGTGCTGACCCTCTTCGGTGGAATCGGCCACCTGGGCGACCAACTCGTCCAGGACGGGCCGTGGGTGGTGATCCTGAGCGCCGGTTTCGGACTCCAGGCCGCCCTCCTGTTTGAGTTGCGGCGCAGGGGGCGCCTCGACGCTCAGTCAGGGTCGGCCGCGGGCGCAGGTGGCGGAGCGAGCGCAGGGGCTATGGTCGCCTGCTGCGCCCACCATGCAGCCGACCTGTTGCCACTCATTGGTGCCTCGGGAGCCGCCGTCTTCCTGACGGCATACCGCACGCCCCTAATGCTGGTCGGTGTCGTCGTCACGGGGATCGGAATTGCACTGTCACTGAGGCGCCTTCGCCGCGCGCCTGTGGTGGTCGGGGCGCCAGCCGACGGTACACGACCATGACCGGCTTGCCGGGCCCCTCGCGCACCCGCCGCGGGCGATCGGCCAGATGGCTCGGATGGGCGATCGCCCTCGGGGCCGTCATCGCCGTCGTGATCGTCGCCGCGCTCCTGTGGCGTTCCACCTTATCCGCGGTCCCTGAGCCTGGGCCGAGCCTGTCGACCCAGGTAGTGCAGGCCGGGGAGATCGAGGTAACCGTGACGCCCACGATGGCATCTGGCAAGGCGGGCTTCGCATTGGTCCTCGACACGCACTCGGTGGAGCTGGACATGGACCTCGCAGCAGCCGCCACGCTCACGGTCGACGGTCGCGACGCAGGGACCGCTTCGTGGGTCGGGCAGGAGCCCGGCGGCCACCATCGCGAGGGGACACTGACCTTCTCCGCGGATGTCGGTGACGGCTCGATCCTTGTCCTGCGCCTGGACGGCTTGGCTGAGCCCGTCGAGGTCACCTGGCCGGTGCCATGAGCGCGAGCACCCAACACGAGAATCCTCGAACGGTCGACGTTGGCCACTGACTCCGCCAACGTGTTCATCCGGCAGCTCACGGGTGTTCGATTCGTAGCCGCAGCGTGGGTCGTGCTCTACCACTACCAAGGCCCACTGGCCGCCGCAGGACTCCTGCCCCTGCCCGTCGTCTCCGACACGCTGCGGGTGGGCCGGCTGGGCGTCGACCTGTTCTTCGCGCTGTCCGGCTTCATCCTCACGCACACCTACCTGAGCGGCATGGGACCCGCGCTACGAGGCCGGTCCACCCTGCGCTTCTGGTGGCTGCGCCTCGCCCGGATCTACCCCGTCCACCTGGTCATGCTGGTGGTTGCCGGGCTGGCCGTCGTCATTCAGGCGAAGGTCGCGGGCGAGGAGCCTGGCCGCGCCTGGCTCAACCCGATCGACTTCGCCAAGAACCTCCTGCTTATCCAGGAATGGGGCTCCGACCCAAGCCGCGGCTGGAACTACGTGGCGTGGTCCTTGTCGATGGAATGGCTGGCCTACCTGGCCTTCCCGCTCCTCGCCCTGGCCCTCTGGGCCCTGCACCGGGGCGCACCGACCTGGTCCCTCGTGGTCCTGTGGGGCGTCGCCCTCACCCCTCTCATGGAATACGGCCTGTCGACGGCGGACCCGTACTACGGCAGCAACTGGGGGTCGACGTACCGCATCTTCAGTGAGTTCACCGCTGGCGCAATCACGTACCTCGTGGTGCGACGCCTCCTGCAGGGTGGCCCGACTTCGTCGGACCCCGCGCCCCGGGTGGAGCGGGTCGCGTCCATCCTCTCCGTCCTGCTTCCGCTGATGGTCGTCGCCGGAGCGGTCTTCCTGGCCAACTGGCCAGCTGCCCAGCCACCGGGCACCACGCCGGCGGGCGGCGTCGAACCCCTGCCTCCCTACTACCACTTGCTGCTCGTGCCGTTCCTCGTCGCCTGGATCGGTGCCCTGGCCCTGTCACGACGCGGGCTCGCTCGGTGGCTGTCGACTCGCTCACTCGTCCTCGGCGGCTTCATCTCCTACTCGCTATACATGACGCACGTCGTCTGGCTCGGACTCTGGCGAGCCGCCCTCGGAGCCACGGGCCTCGACGGCGGGCTTGCGTACACCGCCGCGGTTGCCGTCCTGCTCGTCGGATCCCTGGGCATCGCCTGGCTGATGTGGCGGCTCGTCGAGGAACCCGCCCGGGTGTGGATGCGGCGGCTGGCGGGATCCCGGCCCACGCCCACCGAGGAGGCGGGGGAGGCCATCGCCGAGTCGACGGGCGACCTTGGCAGTGCTGCCCCCGTGCGACTGACAGGCGACCCGTGATGCGGACAGCGCCACGGCCAGCAGCCCGGCGAGGACCAGGGCCGATTCGACCCATCCGCCCCATCGGGTCGCCGCCGTCTGCTCGGTCCGCAGGACCACGTCAGCCGTCAACGTGCCTGCCTCGCCGTCATCGAGCATGCTCACGACCGAACCGTCGGGCGCGATGAAGGCGCTGACGCCGGTGGTCGAGGCGACCGCCACGGATACGCCGTGCTCGATGGCTCGGGCGCGGGAGATCAGCAGCTGCTGCACGGGCTCCGCGGTTCCCGTGTAGGTGGCGTTGTTCGACTGCACGACGAGCAGCTGCGCCGGCATCTGCATCGCCTCTCGCACGGTGGAGTCGAACGCCACCTCGAAGCACAGGACGCTCGCCACCCTCAGGTCACCGGCCCGCAGCAGCGCCGGTCCCGGCCCGGGGACGAAGTCACGGGGAACGGCGGCCAAGCGCCCGATCAGCGGCCGCAGCACGTCCCCGAACGGCACGTACTCACCGAAGGGGACGAGATTTCGCTTGACGTAGCGGTCGCCCGGGCCTTCGGCCGGATCCCAGGCCAACGCGGTGTTCTCCAGGCGGCCCGGGCGTGCCGCCGACGCGATGGTCGCTCCAACGAGGATCGGCGCGCCGACCGACCTCGCGGCCGCCGAGATCACCCGGGCGGCCCCCGCGTCCGCGAAGGGGTCCAGGTCGCTCGCGCTCTCCGGCCACACCACGAGGTCCAGTTGCTCACCCGCGGGCGCGAGGGTCATCGTCAGGCGCGCATGCCGCCCAAGCACGTCGCGGACGCGGGCCCCACCGTCCTCGCTCACCTCGGACCCGCCCCCCTGCACCACCGCGACGCGGGCCGTGGGTCCCTCGCGAGCGGTGCCGTGGGCACTGCCGACTGCCCACGTCGTGGCCAGGGCCAGCGACGCGGCCGCGACGGCGCCCACCCCGAATTGGCGTGGGCGCATCCGTTGGGCGTTCAGGAGCCCCCATGCCGCCGCGGTGCCAGCCAGTGCCACGAGGAAGGTCACGCCCGCGGCGCCCACGACGGACAGGGCGGGTGAGAGAGGCCCGTCGACCTGGCTGTGGGCAAGCCTCAACCACGGGAATCCGCCCAGGGGCAACGCTCCCCTCCCGGCCTCCACGACCACCCACGCCAAGGGCACCGACAGTGGCCACAACGACTGGCGTTGCAGCAGTGCCTGGGCTGTGAGGAGTAGGGCCCACCAGCCCGCGCACAGCAGGACCGTGACCAGGTAGGCATCCCAGCCGATGACCCGTAGCCACGCCAGTGACGAAGCGAAGAAGACCGCCCCAGCGGCAGTCCCGAGCATCGCGGCCTGGGCCAATCGAACACCCTTGGTGGCGAGCGCGAGCAGCCCAACCGACACCGGTGCCGCCCACCATTGGTTGGCAGGCGGGAAGGCGGCCGCCATGGCCACGGCGGCCGCAACGGCAAGGACCGCCCGGGAGGGCATGCCCGGCTCGCGCGCAACGGCCCTCAGCCGGAGCTGCTCAAGCACCGGCGCAGTCACGGGGATCCAGCGGTCGGACGCCTGTGTCGATGGCGTAGGGACGCTCCGGATGGTCGAAGGATTGGCGGCGGAGCGCGTCAATGCCCAGGGCACCGGCGGCAGCGGCGTGCAGGTTGTCGGCGTCACCTGCGGGGTGCACCAGGACCACTGAACCTCCGGGGGACAGCAGGCCCGCCAGCTCCGCCAGTTCGCGCCGGACGTGCGCCGGCGAGCCGAGGTAGTACAGGACCTCGGCGACGACCACCGTGTCCGCGGCAAGCACGCCCAACGCCCCAAGACGGGCAGCCGCCGTTACAGCGTCGGCGACGAGAACCGTGACGTTGCCGAGCTCCCCGGTTCGCTCGCGGGCAGCCTCGACGGCAAGCGGACTGATGTCTAGGCCGACTACGCGCGCACCGGGGAACCGGGTGCCGAGGGCCAGCAGGTTGTGGCCGTCGGCGCAACCGAACTCGACGATGGTCCGCGCGGTCGGTGGCACGGAGTCCACGAGCCGCTGCCTCTTCTCGTGCTCGTACGGCATCGTGCCGTACTGCCACGGGTCAGATGCCGCACGGAAGAGCGATTCGAAGATGCGGCGACGAGTGCGGTTCGCGAACCGCGCGGGGAGGACGGACAGGCTCCGGAATGCCCAGCGATGGAACCAGCCGCCCAGTCGCGAGCCCGTGGGACGAGGGTCTGCGGACGTAGCCGGGAGCGGTCCGGCGCGTCGCGACACGACCCAGGCGACGATCATGACGCTGCGCCAGAGCGCAGCCGTGGCCAGCGCCGCGGAAGCGGGCGCGCCTATCGCCACCAGGGTGGCGACCAGTGACGCATCGGCAATGCCGAGGCCCCACGGGGGAAGGGGCAGGTGCGTGAGCGAGCGGGCGACGACGGCCGCGGCGGCGGCCTCGAACGGGCTGATCATCGCGCCGGCCGTGTGGGCCATGGAGACCGCGGCCCATGCGGTCGCAGCAGCGATGAGCGCTTCGCCCCCGAGGGTCGGCAGCACCAGGTGCGGGCCGCGGCGGGCAAGCCACTCCCGCGTCGCCGAGCGCACGTCCGTGCGGTTCGGCACCTTCGACCAGGCGGCGATCACGGCGACCACGGAGAGGATGAGCCAGGCGATCGCGAGGTTGACCGCTCCCCCGGCCGCAGAGTGACCGCGGGCGAGGAGCATGACGGACGCGACAATGGCGGTCGCGCCGACGAGCGTCGCCGCGACGATGCGCACGGCATGGACGAGGTCGTCCTCGCCGCCCCCGGCTCGGTGCGGAAGGTGGTTCGCCGCACCGCTGAACCGGCCACCGGCCGCCAGGCAGAAGGCAGCAGGAAGCGACGGCACTGCGGTGCGCAACTGCAAGGCACCGGCGACCAGCCATGCGGCGAGCATCGCGACGATGACCCCGGCCGCCGTGATGTCGGACGCCGCAATGACCCTCACCGCCGCCGACCAGTGCTCCTCGATAGCCGTGCCCTTCCGCTGCGACCCTGACGCCTCACGATTCTTGCTCGGCTCGATGGACGTCAGGCAGGCATCGGCTCAAGGTCTGGTCAAGTCGCGGGCCCCGCACGAACCAGCCGGCGACCGTCATGGCGGCTTGACCAAACCTTGACGAGTTGTGAGGCCTTTTGCCATTCGGCGCCCGGCAGACTCGGTTGAGGTGGGAGTTGCCGGGCATGACCGCATCGGGAGGAGGACCCAGTCCGTGCCGGTGCGCACCGAGACAATCACAAGGGCCGCGGGACCCGGCCTTCTGGACCACGCGCGGCGGCGCCCGGACGCACCGCTATGGCGTGCGGCAAGCGCCGCGCTGGCCGGGTTGCTGGTCGGATCGGCAGGCGCCGGTCCGGTGGGCTGGTGGATGACCGTGGCCGGGCTGTCGCTGCTGGCGTTGAGCACGCTCCAGGCACGGCCCCTGTCGGCGATCATCGCCGGATCCCTGGCCGGAGCGGTGGCACTCGGCGCCTGGCAAGCCACGAGCGCCACCGGGTCAACCGTGACGGCGACAGCCGTGGCGATTGCCGTC
This sequence comes from Actinomycetota bacterium, assembly GCA_030645615.1. Lineage (GTDB taxonomy): Bacteria > Actinomycetota > Actinomycetes > S36-B12 > S36-B12 > UBA10649. Next base: position 24,641 of record JAUSNB010000012.1, read on the forward strand.
TCAGCCGCTGCCGGGGCGGCGTACGGAGCGATCGCCCGCATGGTCCAGACCTGGGCCGGCTGGCCACTGCTCCTCCCCGTGGTCTGGCTGGCCATCGAGGCCTCGATCTCGGGGACCGTGACGCTGCCTCGCGTCGATCCCGCTGCCATCGCCGCCATCCCTGGCGAGCAGGCATCAAGCATCGTGGCGCTGGCGGCCGGCCCCGCCGTCGCATTCCTCCTCGGACTGGCATCGTGCTGCCTCGCCGCCGCCGCCGTTGGGATGCGCCGATGGTCACGGGCACGCACCGTCGTGGCATCCCTGGCCGCAGCACTCGCGAGCCTGGGAATCCTCGTCATCCTGGAGTCAGCCGTTCACGCGCATGACGCCCCGCCGAGCAGCACCCTGTCGGCCCGAGTGCTGGCTCCCGTATTGCTGGACAAGGGCAACTCGGACGCATGACGAAACCCTCAAGGCGCTGGGCCGGCGCCACTCTCGGTGCGGTGGCCGGGCTCGTGCTCCTGATCGCCAGTGCGTACGTCGCGGGCGCCTGGTGGATGAGCACCCGCATGCCGGCCGGCACCATCGTCGCGGGAATCGATGTCGGAGGCATGGATGCGGGGCGTGCGTCCGCCGCGGTTGCCGCATGGGCGTCCGCGCGCGAGCAGGAACCGATCGAACTGGCCGCGCCGGCCATTCTCGATCCCCTCGTGGCGCGGGACGCCGGCCTGGGCATCGATGTCGATGCCACCATGGGACTGGTACCGAGTTTCGGGTGGGCGCCGCCCGACCTCGCCGCCTGGCTCATGGCACGGATCCACGTCGAGCCCGTCGTCACCGTGGACGAAGCACGCCTGGACGCGGGCATCCGGGAGCTCGCCGACGCCGTGGCGCGGCCCCCCGTGGAGCCGGTGCTCCGATTCGAGGGGACCGCTCCGGTCCTCGTCCCGGGTCGCGACGGCCAGGCGCTGGACACTGAATTGTTGCGGGCGGGCGTGCTCGCGGCCTTCCCGACAGCGGAGGTGCCCGTCAACCTTCCCTTGCGGCCCGAGGCGCCATCGGTCCCGGCTGACGAGGCCCACCGCGCATGGCAGGACGCCAGCAGGCTCATCAGCGAACCGCTCACGATCACCGCCGGGGACGGGCAGGCACGGGTGACGCGTCGGCAGCTCGCCCGCTCCGTGTCGTTCCGCACCGCCGACGGCACCATCAGCGCTGTCGTCGACGGCGCACGGCTGAAGGCGGAGCTCGTGGCCCGCCACCCTGATCTGCAGGTGCCCGGCCGCGACGCGACCTTCCGCATCCGCGCCGGGGTCCCCGTGGTGGTAGAAGGCTCGCCCGGGACGACGCTCGACGAGGCAGGGCTGGCGGCCGCGGTCGAGGCAGCCTTCCTCAATTACCCGTCGTCGGGCAGCGTCACCGTCCCCCTGGCAGCGCTCGAGCCGGACCTCACGGCCGACGAGGCGCGAGCCCTGGGGATCACCGCTCGCCTGTCCCGATTCACCCAGGCCTTCCCGTATGCCCCCTACCGAGTGCAGAACATCGGCCGGGCTGCCGACTTCATCGACGGGACCATCCTCCTGCCGGGGCAGACCTTCTCCTTGAACCAGACGATCAAGGAGCGGACCCGGGAGAACGGCTACACCGAGGGCATCGTGATCGGGCCCGGCGGGGTGTTCCGCGAGGACCTCGGCGGCGGGGTGTCGGCCGCCGCCACGACGACATGGACCGCGGCCTTCTTCGCCGGGATGGAGCGGGTCGAGACCCGCGCCCACTCCATCTACATCTCCCGGTACCAGCCCGGGCTGGAGGCGACGGTGGCGTGGGGCGTGTTCGACATGAGGTTCCGGAACGACTCCCCGTACGCGGTCCTGCTCAAGGCGCGGACCACCAACACGAGCATGACCGTGTCCTTCTGGGGAACGCGCATCTATGACGAGATCAAGGCGGAGTTCGGGCCGCGCACCGACATCGTGCCGTTCGACACCATCACGGACACCAGCCCGCAATGCCTTGGCCAGAGCGGCGTCAGCGGATTCGACATCACGGTGGACCGCGTCTTCTACGTCGCCGGCGCGGAGGTCAGGCGCGAGCCCATCCACACGGAGTACCGCCCGGCACCTCGGGTCGTCTGCGGCAGCACCTAGCCCGCGGCCGGTCGCGGGAGGCGCAGCCGCTTGAGCATGAGGGCGTTGACCGCGACCAGTAGCGATGAGCCGCTCATGGTCAGGGCGGCGATCTCCGGCCGCAGGACGAGCCCCGCCACGGGAACGAGCAGCCCCGCCGCGATCGGTAGCGCGACCGCGTTGTAGCCGATCGCCCAGCCAAGGTTCTGCCGCATCTTGCGGACGGTGCCCTTGCCGATGGCCAGCGCGATCGCCACATCCAGGGGGTCCGACCGCATGAGAACGACGTCAGCCGTCTCGATCGCCACATCGGTACCGGCACCGATCGCGATCCCGAGGTCAGCCTGTGCCAGGGCGGGCGCGTCGTTCACGCCATCACCCACCATCGCGACATGGCGTCCCTCGGCCTGCAAGGCCTCTATGCGCGCGGCCTTGCCACCGGGCAGCACCCCGGCGATCACCTCGTCGATGCCAAGCTGGGTCGCGATCCGTTGCGCGGTCGCCTCGTTGTCCCCGGTGAGCATGACCACCCGGACACCGCGGTCCTGCAGCGCCGTCACCGCCGCGGCCGCGGTGTCGCGCAACGCGTCGGCCATCGCGATCACCGCCAGGGCACTGTCCCCCGCGGACACGTACACCGCGGTGCGGCCGGCCGCCGCGAGGCGTTCCCCGGCGTCCCGCAGGGCAGCCGGGACGGTGATGCCAGCGTCGGCGAGGAGGCCGGGCGAGCCGACCCGCACGACCGTGCCTTCGACGGTGGCCTGGGCCCCCTTGCCCGGCGTGCTGGTGAAGTCAACGGCCGCGGGGTATCCAGAGCCTGCTCGCCGGACGATCGCGGCCGCGAGAGGGTGCTCGGATTCGGCCTCCACGGCAGCCGCCAGCCACGCCACGTCGTCCTCGGCGGCACCGAGAGTGACGATGTCGGTGACGTCGGGCACGCCCTTGGTCAGCGTGCCGGTCTTGTCCATGACGACGGTGTCGATGCGGGCCGAGGCCTCCAGCGCCGTGGCGTTCTTGAACAGCACTCCGCGGCGGGCGCCGAGCCCCGTGCCCACCATGATGGCGGTCGGCGTGGCCAGGCCGAGCGCGTCCGGGCACGTGATCACCACCACGGTGATCGCGAAGAGCATCGCCTCCTGGGCGCTGGCCCCGGCCAGCATCCATCCGGCGAACGTGAGCGTCCCGCCGACCAGGGCGACCAGGACCAGCCAGAAAGCCGCCCGGTCGGCCAGCCGCTGGCCGGGGGCCCTGGAGTTCTGGGCGGCCTGGACCATGGCGACGATCTGGGCCAGGGCCGACTCGTCGCCGACCTTCGTCGCCCGGATGCGCAAGGTCCCGGTGGTGTTCACCGACGCCCCGATCACTGCGGCGCCAGGCTCCTTGGCGACCGGGAGGCTCTCGCCGGTGACCATCGATTCGTCGATCTCCGAGCGGCCCTCGACCACCACCCCGTCCACCGGCACCTTCGCGCCCGGCCTGATGAGGAGCAGGTCACCGGAGACGACGTCGGCGGTGGGCACCTCGACCGGCTCGCCGTCCCGCAGGACCAAGGCCATGGGCGGGGAGAGCTCGAGCAGGGTCCTGATGGCGTCGTTGGCCCCGCCGCGGGCGCGCATCTCGAACCAGTGGCCCAGCAGGACGAACGACGTCAGCACGGCCGCGGCCTCGTAGAAGACCTCGCCACCGCCGGTCAGCGTGACCACGACGCTGTACACCCATCCGGCCCCGACGGCCACGGCCACCAGGACCATCATGTCCAGCGTGCGGGCCCTCAACGCCCGGTAGGCGCCGTCGAAGAAGATCCACCCCGCATAGAACACGACGGGCAGGCTCAGGAGCAGCGACACGACGTCGTCCCGCAGACCGAACGGCGCCGGGGCGCTGAAGCCCAGGACCTCGCGACCGATCGGCGACCACAGCAGCAGGGGCACCGACAAGACGGCCGCCACCAAGAAGCGCCGGCGCATGTCCCGCGTCATGTCATCCATCGACATGGATGCGCCGTGGCCGCCATGGCCCATGACGTCGTGCGGGCTCGCCTCCGGGGCTCCGTGGCCTTCGTGGACGGACGCCACGTGCCCGGCGTGCCCGGCGTGACCGTCGGCCATGGGGTCGCATACGTGCGCCGGGACGGACCTCCCCTGGCAGTGCAGCCCGCAATCGCGCACCCAGCCGGCCAGTTCCGGCACGGAGGTGAGCGTGCTGTCGTAGGTGACTGTCGCCGTCTGCGCCACGGGGTTCGCCTCCACCGCGACGACGCCGGGGAGCCCGGCAAGCGTGCGCTCGGTGGCGGGCTTCGAGCTGGCCCACCACTGGCCAGAGGCGTCCAGGACCGTGGTGCGGGTAGCGGTCACCACTGCCTCCGCGTCAGTGGCCGGACAGGTCGGTCAGCCTGGGCGTGAAGGTCCGGCCTCCGTCGATGGACTCGGACACCGTCCCGCCGGTCAGGACGACTACTCGCTCTCCTTCGGCCGCGAGGGCCAACGGCGATCCGCCGGACTCTCCCCTAGGTTCCCAGGACTCGCCCATGTCGGTGGATGCATGAACCCTGCCGTCCACGTCGACCCCGAAGAGTGCCTGCGGGTCCCACGCCAGCAGGGCGATGAGCGTGTCGGCCTGGATCGGCTCGAAGTTCCCTCCCCCGTCCCTGCTGCGAACCGGGCCGTCCTGCGTCGTGCCGACGACGGTGTCGGGTTGCATGGGATCGACCGCGATGTCGTACAGCGGCGGGGTTCCCAGCTGCGTCCACGTCGCGCCGGCGTCGTCGGATCGAAGCAGGGCCCCGTCGACCGAGTTCATTCCCAGCAGCCGTTCGCCGGAGGTCACCAGCCGGTGGAAATCGACCTCGCCCGCCAGAGAGACTCCTTGCCAGGTCACTCCCTGGTCCGTCGACTGGATGAGTCCTAGGTGCCCCGGGCCGTCCATACCCTCGCCGGGGTGGCCGGACGCGAACCAGCGGTCTCCGCCCATCGTGAAGCCCATGACATCGAAGGGATCACGGGACACCATGACCGGCTGCTCGCCGGGGGCCTGGGACCACAGCCCTTCATGCGTGCCCAGCAGCAGCACGCCATCGCGCAGGGAGATGTTGTGGATGTGCCCGGGAACGTCGCGGCCGCTGACGGTGGTCGTCGACTCCGGAGCCACTGGCCCTGCGGGCGGGGAGGAAGGAGCTACCGGACCGGGAGCCTGGGTGGCAGGGGAGGCAGGCCCTGCGCTGGCCGGCGGCGTCGCGGACGGCGCCTCGGAGGTCGGCGAGGAAGTTGCGCAGGACGCCAGCGCACCTGCCACGGCAATCGCCAGAGCGGCCGCGCCGGCTACTCCACTCGCCCCCGCGGCTCGCGGCCTCACGGCCGCACCACCTCGTACCCCGCTTCGTCCACGGCAGCCTCCAGTTCGGTCGGCTGGAGCGCGTCGAGGCTCGAGACGATGACGCGCGACACGTCGCCGGGAGCAAGGTCGACCGACACCGAGACGACCCCCGGCAGTGCGGATATCGCCGCCGACACGGCAGAGACGCAGTGGCCGCAGGTCATGCCGGAAACCGCGACGTTGGTGGTGATAGTCACGCTGCCTTGCCCTTCGTCGACTAGTTCGCCAGCAGTTGCTGCATGGCGTCGATCTCAGCGGTCTGCCCGGCGACGACCGCATCGGCCAACGCGATGACGTCGGGGTTCGTGCTGTCGGCGAGGACCTGCTCGGCCATCTGGATCGCCCCCTGGTGGTGGGTGATCATCATCTGAAGCCACATGCGGTCGAACTCCTCCCCGGACGCGTTCATCAGGGAGTTCATGTCCTCGTCCGTCATCATCCCGGACGCGTTCATCCCGCCCATGTCCATGTCGCCGTGGTCGTCGCCTTCGGCGCCGTCCATCTGTTCGGGGGCTCCCCAGGCCCCCAGCCAGCCTCGCATCTGCTCGATCTCGGGGCCCTGCGCGGCCTTGATCTGGCTCGCTAGGCTGAGTACGTCGGGTGAGGTCCCTTGCTGCAGGGCGAGGTCGGCCATCTCGACGGCCTGGGCATGGTGGGGGATCATCAGCTGGGCGAAGGCAACGTCGGCTTCCGAGCCATCCGCAACGGCGACCTGGGACGCCGGCACAGACTGCGCTGGCTGGGTGTCCGGGGTCGACGAGCCGCAACCGGCGAGCACGGCACCGCCCAGCACTGTTGCAGCGGCCAGGGCGAGGGCGCGGGTGATGCGGTTCATGCGGCTCCTTGTGATGCTGTTTGGGTTGTGATGCTGTTTGGGTCAGGCAACATATTCGAGGCGGGTCATCATTCCCGCGTCGGCGTGGTACGCATTGTGGCAGTGGACCATCCACTTCCCGGGGTTGTCTGCGACGAGGTCGACGCGATACCCGCCCATTGGCGGGACGAGGACGGTGTCCTTCCGCGGGCCGGACCCTCCCGCGGTGCCCATCTGGAACGTGTGCCCGTGGACGTGCACGGGGTGGGACATCATCGACATGTTGCGGATCGACAGCCGTCCGGCCTGCCCCTGGCGGATGACCAGCGGGATCGTGTCATGGTACGTGGTGCCGTTGATCGTCCAGACGTACGGCGCCATCGAGCCGGACAGCAGCACGTCCTGCACGGTATCGGGGTCGCTCTTGGGGAGGCGGGCCGAGTCGGCGGCCCGCAACGCATCGACCGTGAGCGGGTATGCGGCGAGCTCGGCCGGCCGCGCCGACGCCATCGGGACGGACCCTGAGCCGCTCCGGACCAATGCCCTGGCAAGGCCTTTCTTGCCGTCGGGCGCTGCCGCGAAAGCGAATACCCCGTCTCCGAGGGTCACCACCGCGTCGTACCGCTCGCCCATGCCGATGCGCAAGGCCGGGGTGGCGACGGGCTGGACAGGGTAGCCGTCGGAATGGGTCACCACGAGGTCGTGCCCGCCCAACGCCACCGTGAACACGGTGTCGGCGGCGGCGTTGATGATGCGCAGCCTGATGCGGTCCCCGGCACGCGCGACGAACGTCTCGGGGTCGGACGGCACGCGGCCGTTGACGAGGTAGAAGGGGTACGTGACATCGCCGCCATCCATCCCCATGCCGCCCATGCCGCCCATGCCGTGGTCCATGCCCATCCCCATGCCGGCCATCCCGTCGCCGGATTCCCCGGCCGCGACGAGGCTGGCCATGATCTCCGTAGCGTCAGGGCCGACGCCGTCGGTCCAGTCGTCGAGCACGATCACCCACTCGGCGTCGTAGTCGCCTGGCTCGTCGGGGTCGTCGATGACGAACGGGGCATACAGGCCGTGGTCGAGTTGCAGGCCGTGGTGCGGGTGGAACCAGTGGGTGCCGGGATCGGGGACGACGAAGTCGAACGAAGACCGACCACCGGGGGCGGTCTCGGGCGTGGTGACCCCCGGGACGCCGTCCATGTCGTTGCGGATGGCCAGGCCATGCCAGTGCACGCTCGTGGGCTCGGGCAGGTCGTTGCGGAAATCAACGATGACCCTGTCCCCCGCGGTCGCGCGGAAGGCCTTTCCGGGGATCGTCGAGCCGTACGCCCACGTGGCCACGATCGTCCCGCCGAGGTCGACCTCGATCGGCTGGGCGCGCAGCACCAGCCGGCGCGTGGCGCCGCTGCCCGTCCGCGCGGTATCGCGAGGCGTGATCGCCGCTGTACCCACGGGGGTGCTCGCGGCCCCCGCACCGCAGGCCGCCAGGCCCAGGGCGGCCCCGGTACCGGCCGCGGCGAGCAGGAACGTGCGCCGCTCCACTGTGCCCATCGCCCGCCCTCCCGCTGATGCCGCGCTCTGCGCCAAGCATGCGCCCCGCCGGGTATGGCCTGGGCCGAGAACGGGTCAAGATCGCGTCAAGGCCACGAAGCGAGGCTTGATCAATTCTTCACCGATGCGTGAGCGCGGATATACGTTGGGCACGGGATCATCGCACTATCGGGTGCATCCAGCACCCAACAATCAGGAAGGGGCCGGCCATGATGGGTTGGTACCCCAACGGATGGGGCGCGATGGGCGTCCTGGGAATGGTGCTGATGGTCGCCGTCTGGGCGGTGATCATTGCCGGCGCGATCTGGCTGATCGCGCGGGCCACGAGGACCGAGCATCCCGCCGGCGTAGAGCATGAGCCTGGCCGGACGATCCTGGACCGGCGGTTCGCAGCGGGCGAGATCGACGCCCAGGAGTACGCGAGCGCGCGCCGGACGTTGGAGTCGCCGGGCACGGAGTCCAGCGCCACGCCCGGGGCGTGAGCAGCAGCGGAACGGCACCCGGGTGGGGCGGATCCCTGCGTGGGTAGCAGCCTGCGGGTGCTCGTCGTCGATGACGAGATCCCCCTGACCGGCGTCATCGGAAGCTACCTTCGAGCCGAGGGCTTCGACGTGGCGTTCGCTCACAACGGGCCGGATGCCGTGACCGTCGCGCGGGAGGTCGACCCAGTCCTCATCGTCCTGGATGTCATGTTGCCTGGGTTCGACGGCGTCGAGGCGTGCCGCCAGATCCGCCAGTTCTCGGACGCCTACATCATCATGCTCACCGCGCAGGAGGAGGAGATCGACAAGGTCCTCGGCCTGTCCATGGGTGCCGACGACTACATCGTGAAGCCGTTCTCCCCTCGCGAGCTCATTGCCCGCGTCCGGGCAATGCTTCGGCGTCCGCGGGCTTCCACCGCCGGCCCCGCGGACGCCGAGCCGATCACCCTCGGCGGGCTGAGGCTGGATTCCGCCGCGCGGATCGTCACCGTCGACGGGACCGCCGTTGAGCTCACGCGCACCGAGTTCGACCTGCTCGCCGTCCTGGCGGCCCGGCCGAAGGCCGTGGTCACCCGCCGCCAGCTGATCGAGGACGTGTGGGGAACGACCTGGATCGGTGACGACCACGTCGTCGACGTCCACATCGGGCACCTGCGTAGCAAGCTCGGCGACGACGCGACCAGCCCTCGCTTCGTCCGCACCGTTAGGGGCGTCGGGTACGGGATGGGCTCGGGGTGACAGCCCGACAGCCCCGCCTGGCGACCCGCCTGATGGTCGCGCAGGCGATCGTCGTCAGCGTCGGCGCGGTGACCATGGTGATCGCTGCCGCCCTCGTGGCACCGGTGCTGTTCCACGACCACCTCGTGCACGCCGGAGTGACCGAGCCAGAGGTCCAGCTGCACGCCGAGGAAGCATTCGCGTCGTCCTTCGCGATATCGGTGGCCGTGGCGACGCTGACGTCGCTCGCCGCGGCCTTCATCGTGTCGCTGTTCCTCGTCCGACGAGTGTCTCGGCCGGTCGAGGAGCTCGCGCACTCCGCCCAGGAGGTCGCCGTGGGTCGGTACGACGTCGACGTCCCTGACGCCACCTTCTCCCGCGAACTGCAGCAGCTGTCGGGCTCGTTCAGCTACATGGCGGACCGACTCGCCGAGTTCGAGGCGACCAGGATCCGCCTGCTCGCCGACCTTGCCCACGAGATCCGGACCCCGTTGGCGACGCTCGAGGCCTATATCGACGGAATGGAGGACGCCATGCTCCCGGTCGAGGCGTCGTCCTGGGCCACGATGCGCACCCAGGTCATGCGCCTGCGGCGCCTGTCCGGGGACCTCCGCGAGGTCGCGGCCGCCGAGGAGCACGCCCTTGGCCTGGCCCTCGAGCGCATCGATGCCCGCAGCGTCAGCAGTTCCGCGGTCGCGGGCGCACTCCCGCGCTTCCACGCCAAGGGCGTCTCGCTGGCCGAGGAGCACCCTGCCCAGCCTTGCTGGATCAGCGGCGACGACGTGCGCCTGCAGCAGGTTCTGGCCAACCTGCTCGACAACGCCCTGCGGCACACCCCAGCAGGTGGCACGGTGCAGGTCGTGACCCGCTCGACCCCGGCACGAGTCACGATCAGCGTGACGGACAGCGGCGAAGGGATCCCGCCGGAGCAGCTGTCCTCGATCTTCGAGCGCTTCCACCGCGTGGACCGATCCCGGACATCAACCGATGGCAGCGGCAGCGGGCTGGGACTCACGATCGCCCGAGCGATCGTGATGGATCACGACGGTACGCTGACGGCCCGGAGCGACGGGCAAGGGCACGGCTCGAGCTTCACCGTCGAGCTCCCGGCCCGACCGTAGCCCTCACCCGCGGAGATGGCCCGCTCCGTCGGCATCTTCATCGTTTCTTCATCGTTCATGGAGCCAACCTTGAGCGGACCCCCAACACCATGAAGGCATGCGATCAACGCGCACGATCATCGGCAGCGCGATCGCGGCAGCAGTCATCCTCGCCGGCCTGCCCCTGGCGAATGTGACGGCCGCGCCTCGGGCCGACATCGAGCAGGTCAGGTCCCAGGTTCGGGACCTGGAGATGAAGGCCGCGGGCGCCACCGAGGAGGCCCGGTACGCGCGGGCCCGGCTGCAGGGAATCCAGCAGGACCTGGGCGGCATCCAGCGGCGCGCCGCGCGCGAACGCGACGAGCTGAACGTCGCCGTCTCCACGCTGGACGACCTCGCTCGCGCCACCTACGTCGCGGGCGGCCTGGACCCGACCCTCGAGGTCCTCATGGCCGAGGACCCATCGGAGTTCCTAGCCCAGGCCGCGGTCCTCGCGCAGCTCGAGCAAACCCAGATCGGGCAGGTGCGGGCCGCCCAGACCACCAAGCTCCGCCTCGCCCAGACGGAAGCACAGATCGTCGACCGCGAGGCTGCCGCGTCGGATGTCTCTGCGGAGATGGCAGCCGCGCAGGAAGAGGCTGACGCGGCCCTCGCCCAGGCGCAGGACGTCCTGGCCGGACTGGAGGAGGAGGAGCGCCGGCGGCTCGCGCAACTGGAGGAGGAACGGCGCCAGCAGCAGAGGGATGAGGCAGCCGCTGCTGCCGCGGCACAGCCCGGCTACAACGGTGGCGGATCATCCGGCAGCGGCCGCGCCGCCGCCGCCGTTCAGTACGCCCTCGCTCAAGTGGGTGAGCCGTACTCGTTCAGCGCCCAGCCACCGGATTCCTGGGACTGCTCGAAGCTCACCGCAGCCGCATGGGGTTCGGCCGGCGTCGGCCTCACCGCGCTCAGCTACACGCAATGGGACCAGACCCAGCGCGTCCCGACCAGCGACATCCAGCCCGGGGACCTCGTGTTCTACTTCGGCCTCGGTGCCCACCACGTCGCCATCTACATAGGCGGCGGCAAGATGGTTAGCGCGTCAAACCCTGGGGACGGCGTCGAGATCATCGACTATCTCGGACCGTGGTATGCGGAACGCTTCAGCGGTATCGGCCGCGTGGTGACCTGACCGCCACGGGGTTGGGCCCCCCGCCACACCATGCCTACCGGCGACATCATGCCCGGCACGGGCATGTGACGCCCGAGGTTCACGCCACACGCACTCGCTTGCCTCGGTGCCGCATGCCCTCCAGCTGTTCAGCAGACGGGCACGTCAACGTGGCATGGGATAGTTGCACTTGCGAGGTGTCCTGTTCTTGCCTCCTCGCACCGACCGGTCCGACGGATTTAGCGACGGATCGGAGCATCGGCTGAACGCAAGGAAGCTCTCCGAGAGGTCGGGACGCAATGCTGCCCCTCCATCCGTCCGATCCGCGTGACGTTGGCGGGATGACGCTCCTTGGTCGCTTGGGCGTGGGTGGAATGGGCGTTGTCTACCTGGCCCGCCAAGGTGACGGTGATCTGGTCGCGCTCAAGGTCATCCGGCCTGACCTGACCGCGGATCCGCAGTTTCGATCGCGGTTCACGCAGGAGGTGCGTCATGCCCTCCGGGTGCGCGGCCCGTTCCTCGCCGAGGCGCGCGAGGCGAGCACCTCGTTGACGCCGCAGTTCATCGCGTGGGTCTACGTGCCCGGGGAAGACCTCGGCGTGACTGTGCGCAGTCACGGGCCGCTCGCGGCCGACGAGGTCGCGGCGCTCGCTGCTGCCCTCGCGGACTCGCTCGGCCGGCTGCACAGCGCGGGAGTCGTGCATCGCGACGTGAAGCCGTCCAACATCCAGATTGGGCCGCGAGGCCCGATCCTCCTGGACCTGGGCGTTTCCAAGTCCACGGATACCACGTCGCTCACGACCACCGCGATGTCCATCGGCACTCCCGCGTGGATGTCGCCCGAGCAGTGGCGTGGTGCAGAGCACGGGCCCCCAGGCGACATCTGGAACTGGGGCGCCGTTGTCGCGTTCGCAGCCGGCGGCACGCATCCCTTCGGCTCGGGCACCGGCGAGGCTTTGGGCTATCGCGTCCTTCACGAATCGCCAGCAGTACCCCCGCTCGGCGAGCCGCTCGGGGGTCTCGTCGCGGCGGCGTTGGACAAGGACCCTGAGAATCGACCCGACTGGCGCGAGATCCTCAACGCCCTCGATACCGACCCCACCACGGTGTCCGCTTACGTGGCGAGCAGGTGGGGCCGACTCGGCCGACTCGCATTTGCGCCCGTTGCGAGCGAGGACGCTCCTACCGTGCTGATGGCAGGTACCCCCGACCCCACGCTCGCCCTACCCGCCACCCGACTGGAACCAGCCGGGAAGATTGCCGGGCCGGAGGCCTCCGGCGTGCGGCGTGCCGCCGTCGTGGCTGCGGTCGCAGCCCTCCTTCTCGCCGGAGCAGCCATCGCCATCATCATCGGCCAGACAGCATCCGCGCCGACCGATCCGCCAGCCCCCACTCCCACCCCGGCGGCCACCCAGCCGGCGCCGACCTCCGTGCCGGGAACGGCTTCGGCCGAGCCTCCAGCTGCATCAACCCCGCCGACCGTCGATCAGCCTGCGCCCAAACCAACGAAGGATCACGGCAAGCCTTCGAAGCAGCCCAAGTAGGCGAGTACCGGGAACTCATGACCGGGCTGCCTCGGTCAAGCGGCAGCCGTCCCCGCGATCAGGTCGCAGCTGGCCTGCCACAGGCGTGCGGCGGCGGCCCGGTCGGTGCTGCGCTGGGACGATCGCTTGGGCCTGCTATTCGCGAAGAAGCAGCCGGAGACGTGCTCGAGCCCGGGATGCGTGGCGACGTAGGTGGACGTCTCGGCCCCCTGGGCGGGGGACTTCATGAACGGTCGGATGAGCGGGACTAGGAGTCGCTGGGCGCGCCCGGGGTCCTCCGCCCCGAAGGACGTGCTCACCACGCCAGGATGCAGCGCATTGGCGGTGATCGTGGTCCCCTCCAGCATTCTGGCCAGTTCGTAGGTGAACATGACATTGGCGAGCTTCGACTGGTTGTACGCGCGGGCGCCCGAGTAGTCCCGCTCCCCTTGCAGGTCGTCGAAGTCGATGCGGCCCATGGCCTGCGCGTTGGACGAGACCGTCACGACGCGCGAAGCGGGACCCTCCTTGAGGCGGTCGAGCAGGAGATGCGTGAGCAGGAAGGGAGCGAGGTGGTTCACGGCGAAGGTGCGCTCAAGCCCGTCCACGGTGACGTGCCGGGTGTTCCAGTACCCGCCGACGTTGTTGACGAGCACGTCGATCCGCGGCAGGACCGCGCGGATCGCCCCGGCGAGTCGGCGCACCTCGACCTGCGACGACATGTCGGCGACGAAGGCGTCGACCCGAGTCCCCCCGGCGGCCCGGATCTCGGTGGCCACGACGGCTGTTCGTTCACTGTCCCGCCCGGTGATGGCGACGTGGGCGCCCATCCTTGCCAGCTGCAGCGCTGTCGCCTTGCCGATGCCCGACGTCGCGCCCGTGACAAGGACCGTGCGGCCGATCATCGGTGTGCTGGGTGGCTTGCCCATCGTCGTGCTCCTTCTCGTCGTTGTTCCGGGACTTCTCTGAGGGCATTGCAAGCTAGCTCGTGTCCCGGCGTCGGCCTGATGGAATTGGTGGGACGTCTGCTTGGCGTCCAAGCATTCGGTCCGCGACGCGACGGCCGGACGGGCCGCCTAGAGGGAGATCACGACCTTGCCCCGGGCGCGGCCGTCGGCCATGTGCCTGATCGCGTCGGGAACCTGAGCCAAGGGGTAGGCGCGCTCGATCGCGGGGGTGACCTGGCCGGACTCGGCTAGCCCGGCCAGCGCGACGAGGTCCCTGGAGTTCTCGGAGCAGACCATGGTCTTCAGGGTCGGCGCGATGAATGGGGACAGGGCCATTGCACGCAGCCCCCGCTCGAAGCCGCCCAGGACGCGGCCGCCCGTCTCGCCTCCGACGATGACGAGCGTGCCCGTGCGGGAAAGCGCGCGCCTCAGTCGTGTCAGCGAGGCGTTGCCTCCGATGTCGATGACGACGTCATAGCCACCTCGTCCGTCTGCGAAGTCCGCGAGTGTGTAGTCGATGACGTGGTCGGCTCCCAGGGAGCGGACCAGGTCGACCTTGGACGTGCTGCACACACCGGTGACCTCCGCGCCGTAGGCCTTCGCGATCTGGACCGCGAACGAGCCCACCCCGCCCGACGCTCCGACGACCAGCACCTTGTGGCCGGGCTGGACGCCGCCATGGTCCCGCACGGCCTGCAGCGCCGTCAGGGCCGAGACGCCGAGGCACGCGGCCTGCTCGAAGGTCAGGGTGGCCGGCTTCAGTGCCAGCTTTGCCTCGGCGGCGACGGCATACGCCGCGTAAGCGCCTTCACCGATCCCGAAGACTTCGTCACCGGGCGCGAACGCAGTCACCCGGTCGCCGACCGCGTCGACAACGCCGGCCAACTCGCGGCCCAGGGTGGCCGACTTGGGCGCCCTCAGCCCGTAGCCGGCGACCCGGATGGGGTAGGGCAGCCCCGTCATGAGGTGCCACACGCCGCGATCGACACCGGCGGCGTGCACGCGCACCCGCACTTGGTCGTCCGCGATCGCGGGCCGGTCGATGTCGCCAAGCTCGAGCACGTCCGTCGAGCCGTAGTGGTCCTGCACGATCGCCTTCATCTGAGTCTCCTGGCTTCTGGGCCGCTGGGCCCTCGTGAACTTACATTGTATGCTTACGTCGTAAGGTAGGGCCACGGCAAGCCTTTGTCAAGCCTTACGGTGTATGTTTCCGGACCGAGGAGGATCCTGTGCCCAAGACGCCCCGTGCCGACGCAGCCCGGCGGATCCCGCTGAGCCGGGAGCGCGTGCTTCGTGCCGCCGTCGCGCTGGCCGACCGCGATGGCATCGAGTCCTTAACGATGCGCGGGCTGGGCCGTGCCCTCGGGGTCGAGGCCATGTCCCTGTACAACCACGTGCACAGCAAGGACGACATCCTGGACGGCATCGTCGACCTGATCGTGGGCGACATCCACGTGCCCCCTACCGGCACGCCATGGAAGGCGGCGATGCGTGCTCGGGCCGTGTCTGCGCACGACGTCCTGCTTGCCCACCCCTGGGCTGCGATGCTCCTGATGTCGCGCTACAACATCGGGCCAGGCATGACCCGCTACCTCGACGCGACACTCGGTCGCCTGCGCGAAGGAGGGTTCTCGATCGAGCACGCCCTCGATGCCTGGAACACCCTCGACAGCCACCTGTACGGGTTCACGCTGCAGGAGCTCAATCTCCCGTTCGATGCCGACGACGCGCCCCGGGTTTCAGCCGAGGTGCTACCCCAGATCTCCCTCGACGAGTTCCCCCACGTCACCGAGGTCATTAGTCACGTCATGACGTCGGGCCGGCGCGAGGAATTCACGCTTGGACTGGATCTGATCCTCGACGGGCTCGAGCGGGCGCTCAACCGCGGCTGATCGCCGAGGCAAGGAGGGTTAGCTTCCCGAACATGAAATCCCCTCACCGTTTCGCGGGCAGCTTTCGTGAGTCTCGTCGAAGGTTTGACGGCATGGAAACGGCCTGCGATAGTCAACAGGACGGTCTTCGACCGCCCTGTCCCGGACCCGGCAGCCTGATCCATGCTCTGCCCGGGATGGTGCCATGACTGCCACGTCGGACTTCCTGATAATCGGCGGGGGCCTCGCAGGCGCGAGAGCGGCCGAGGCCCTGCGCCGCGAAGGTTTCGACGGCGGGATCACCCTCGTCGGTGAGGAGCCGCTTCGCCCCTACCTGCGGCCACCCTTGTCAAAGGACTACCTGCAGGGAAAAGCCGAGCAGGAGTCGCTCTTCGTGCATCCGGCCGTTTGGTATCGCGACCACGACGTCGACCTGGTTCTCGGCACCGCCGCCACGAGTCTGGATCGCACCCACCACAACGTCGTCCTCGCCGATGGATCTCGACGGCCGTTCGACAGGCTGCTGCTGTGCACGGGATCGACCCCGAAGTCCCTCACGATTCCGGGCGCCGACCTGGATGGTGTGCACTACCTGCGGCGCATGGAGGACAGCGAGCGGATCAAGGAGGCGTTCGCCGGCTCGCCGCGCGTTGTCGTCATCGGTGGCGGCTGGATCGGACTCGAGACCGCTGCCGCCGCGAGGGCCGCAGGCCTGCAGGTGACCATCCTCGAGACCGCTGCCCTGCCGCTGGTCGGTGTTCTCGGGCCGCACGTGGCACAGGTCTTCGCGGAGCTTCACCGGAGCAACGGCGTGGACCTGCGATGCAACGTGGAGGTGGAGCGGCTAACAGGAGATGCCGGCAGAGTCACCGACGTGACACTGGGGGACGGCTCCATCATCCCCGCGGACCTTGTGATCGTCGGCGTGGGAATCACTCCCAACGTCGCACTCGCCGATGAAGCGGGCATCGATGTGGACAACGGAATTGTCGTGGACGAGCACCTCCAGTCGAGCGACCCGGAAGTCTTCGCGGCCGGCGACGTCGCCAACGCCTTCAACAGGCGGCTGGATCGGCACGTGCGCGTCGAGCACTGGGCCAATGCCGAGCACCAGCCCGCGATCGCGGCGATGAGCATGATGGACAGGACCGCCACCTATGACCGCCTGCCCTTCTTCTACAGCGATCAATACGACCTCGGACTCGAGTACACCGGGTACGCCGAGGCCGGCGACTACGACCGTGTGGTCTTCAGGGGCGACGTCGAGTCACGCGAGTTCATCGCGTTCTGGCTGGCAGGGCATCGGGTTCTGGCAGGGATGAACGTGAACACGTGGGACGTCAGCAAGCAGATCGAGGCGATCATCACTTCCGGTCTCGCGGTCGATGCCAATCGCCTTGCCGATGTCAGCGTTTCCCTCGAGGACGTCCGAGCATGACCATGGCCGACACGGTGACGGGCACCGACATCACGGACCTGGTGCTTGTCGAGCACGACGAGTTCCGCTCGCGGTTCGCAAGTCTGTGGGTGATGCGCGGCGAAGGCGACGTCGCCGCTCGGGCGGTCGCGTGGCGGGTGCTCGCCAACCTTCTGGAGGTCCACGCCACCGCCGAGGAGGAGATCCTCTATCCGGTGCTGCTCAAGCGTGGCAGTGGTCAAGCACCAGCAGAGACGGTCGATGCCATCCGGGACCACAACCAGATTCGCGACGCCATCAAGCTGGCAGCCCGAGTCGCATCGGGAACCGACTTCTGGTGGGCCGCAGTACAGGCATGCCGCACGGCCAACGACGAGCACCTCGCCGAGGAGGAGCGCGACGTGATCCCCGACTTCCGACTGCACACGGACGTAGCCCTGAGGCGGAAGCTTGGTGCTCGCTGGCAGGAATTTCACGCCGTTCACGGCGCGGCACGGGGGATATCGGATGACGACGTGGACCCGGCGGAGTTCGTCCGCGACAACTCGTGAACCCGTAGCCACCATTCCAATAGGTAGGCCACGGTCGTAGCCGAATTCCAGTGGCCATCCACGAGGAGAAGACGATGGAGCAATTCGACATGGTTGTCCTGGGGGGCGGGTCGGCCGGGGAGTTGCTCTCGACGCTCCTTGCCGCCGCTATCGACGGCCCCTCGGGGGGAATCCTCGTGCTGACGGCAGACCGCGCGGGCGGGCTGCTCGTAGGCGCCACCGCTATCGGGCCGAAGGCCGACGAATGGCTAGCGGAAGCGACCCTGGCCATCCGCGCCCAGATCCCGCTCACCGTCGTGCTCGATATCGTCCATGCCTTCCCCACCTATGGGGAGGCGTTCGAGCCCGCCCTGCGCGACCGTGTCGCCCAGCATGCAAGCGGCCGGGCGTCACGATGATCGGGACATCTCGAGGCGCAATGTCGAGGGTCACACCGAGTCCCCGGCAGCCCTCCGGCTCCGGCGTCCGGCTCGTCGTCTCCGTGCTTACCGGCCTGCTAGCGGGGGCAGTGGTGGCCCTAGCGGGTTCCTGGGCCATCGGCGGGTTGGTCGCCTGGATAGTCGCTGCCACAACATTCTTGCTCTGGACGTGGATCTCATTGTGGCCCTCGGATGCAGGCCGCACGGCCATGCTCGCTAGACGGGAGGACCCGTCACGACCCGCCAGCGACCTGCTGCTGATCTGCGTCGCCACCGCCAGCATCATCGCCGTGGCCATCATCATCATCCCCGCCGGACGCACAGGCTGGCTGCTGGTCGCACTCGGCATCTCGTGCATAGTCGTGTCCTGGATGGTCGTGCACACCGTGTTCATGCTCAAGTACGCGCGCCTCTACTACACCCAGCCCGAAGGTGGAATCGACTTCAAGCAGGATGTCGGGCCCAGCTACCGCGACTTCGCGTATCTCGCCTTCACCGTCGGCATGACCTTCCAAGTCTCCGACACGGACGTCGAGGAGACCGAGATCCGCACCACCGTCTTGAGACAGGCCCTCATCTCCTTCCTCTTCGGCGCCATCATCATTGCCGTGACAATCAACGTCATCGCCGGACTCAACCGGTAGATAGGAAGGAACGTCCGGCAGGAGATAAGGAGGGGCAGCGTCTTGTCCACGTCCAGCACGGCCGCGAGCCGATAGTCGCCCCTCGAGTCGGCTGATACGGCTGATACGGCTGATACGGCACCGAAGTGGTCGGTCGCTACCGGACGTCCAGACCCACGCGAGAGCGAGCCACCGCAAGGCGGGGCAGTCCTTCCACCGGCATGACACGGTCAACCTACGGACTACGCGCCCATCGAATCATGGCGCCAACGGCCCGGTGTTCGACACCACCCGCAGGCGATCGGCCCCCTGCGCCAGCAACGCCTCACTTAGCACGCTCGCAGCGCGTCACGGGCGTCCAAACTCGTGGCGAGTTCGTCCGCGGTGTGTCGGGCGGCGATGTCGATCGCCCGGGTGCAGGCAGCAGCAATCTCATGGAACAGGAGCAACTCACGCCGCATACACCAGGTCCACCGGCCGTCCCAGCACTCGCTCCAGCTCATCCGACAGGCCGTTGATCGCCCACCCCAGGTGAACGCCGTCGCGCAGCACGTACAGCACGTCGACATCGCTGTTCACGGTCATGCGCCCAGTCGCACGCCGCCGCACGACTCTGAGCCTCCTCTGTATCGAGGGTTAGACCCCCATCTGTGTGAGGAGTGCTTGGAGCGCGGACTTCTCGGACGCGGGGTCCGGGTTGGTCGAACGCAATTCGCGTAGGACGGTGTCGAACTGTCGTCGACAGGGACAATCACCCTCAAGGGCCACAGCTACCGACTCAAGGACACGAAGCTGACCATTCCCTCTGAACGCGCAGAGAACACAGCACACTAGGCAGCACGCAACCGTGGCCTACATTTCAGCCACCGAAACGGTCTGTCTTCCGATAAGAAATCGGCAAGAGATCCATTGCGCCCGCGACGCGCGCTATTCCCAGAGCCGAGTGTCGGGTCTACCCTGAGGCTTTCGGCGTTCGCCCCGGGCCGCGCTCGGCGTGGGCGGCGCCCGACCCGAAGGGAGTATCCATGCCGATGTTCATGGACGTTCATACGAGCATGGTCGGCGTCACCGACGATGCCCTGCGTGACGCGCACCAGGCCGATCTCGACATCCAAGGTGACGAAGGAGTCGACTTCCAGCGAGCGTGGGCCGATCCGGTGTCGGGCCACGTGTTCTGCCTGTCCGAAGCGCCCAGCGCCGAGGCGGTCCGTCGCGTCCACGAGCGGGCCGGCCATCCGGCCGACGAGGTGCACGAAATCACCGTCACGGCTTGACCTGCACTCGGGAGCCAACGATCGAGCTCCCAAGGCACAGCGCCTTTGATCACGGGGCACCGGCGGATCGTCCGTCGACCTGCTCACGCCCTGTTCCTGCCTGCGGCCCGCGGCGCTTCGCCTTGGTGTGGATCTGATCTGACAGTGCGTAGTCGGGCGTGATGGCATCGGACAGTGCTCTCGCACGCTGGCGGGACGCCCAAGGCCGTCCGTCTGCGGGTGGAAGGCCACAAACGGCACCGTTGCGTTATGCGATCTTGGGGCGCGCAGGTTCGTGGTCGGTCGTCGGGAGCAGTCAGATTGCCAGTCGAGTTCGCCGAATGTGGTGGCCAGGCGTTGCGCTGGGTCGCTGTCGATCCCCATCTCCGCATCGTTAGGAATGACTAGCCGGCACCGGCTCAACAGGTCCGGCGACCGCCAGGACAACAACGCCCTCTGGATCATCGCCATAGTCCGCCTCTGCAGCGACCCCGCCACCCGCACCTATGCCCAATGCCCGAACCGAAGAGGGGCTTTCACGCCGCGAAATAGTCCGCTGCCTCAAGCGCTGCCTCGCCCGAGGCCTCTTCCCCATCCTCGTCGCCGGGATCGCTCACTCCCTGACGCCGCCGTGGCCTGGAGGCGGGCGGGCCTTAACCGCGGAAGCGACATCGTGGCGCAAGACCGCGGCCGTACTGCCCCCACGCCGACGACGCGCTGTGGCTGCTGTACCGCCGTGGCCACCCGGCCCTCCAAGTCGAGGCGCCATCCCCGTGTCGGCCCTCGCCGAGCGTTCGGCCTCGACCAGCAACTGCCCCGAGGAGCAGGGGTAAGTCACTACTCTTCGGACATGACGGCGGCGGGCGAAGGAGTTCGGCTCGCCGAGCTGGTGGCCGCGCTGTCCCTCGCCACCGACCTGGGCTTGGGGCAGCCACAGGAGCACGTCATCCGCCAGACCCTCATAGCCATGCGGGTCGCCGAGCTCGAAGGGTTGTCCGACGAGGAGCGCGTCGCGATCTTCTACGTCTCGCTGCTCGCGTGGGTCGGGTGCGTCGCAGACGCCCACGAGATGGGCAAGTGGTTCGGCGATGACATGCAGGTGCGCGCCGACAGCTACCTGGTCGACATGACGGGCGTACCGATGATGCGCTTCATGCTCGGGCACGTCGGGGGCGGCGGCTCCCCGGTCCAGCGTTTGACGATGATCGGGCGATTCCTGGCCGGCGGCTCGAACGAGGTGCGCGCGTCCATGGCCTCGCACTGCGAGGCCTCCGGTGACCTGTCGTTGCGGCTCGGGCTCGGCGCGGACGTACGCGACCCGCTGCAGCAGGCGTTCGAGCGGTGGGACGGCAAGGGCTCGCCGGCCCGCCTCCATGGCGACGAGATCGCCCGCATCATGCGCATCGTCCACATCGCCAACGATGTCGAGATGCTGCATCGCCTGGGCGGTGCCGACGCAGCATGCGAGATGCTGCGCTCGCGGCGCGGGACCGAGTTCGACCCAGCGCTGGTCGACGCCTTCTGCGGCAATGCTGACGACGTGCTGGCCTCCCTCGGCGAGGCCGACGGCTGGGACGCCCTCATCAGCGGGCACGAGGGCCTTGACCGGAAGCTGACCGAGCCGGAACTGGACGTGGCGTTGGAGGCCTTCGCGGACTATGCGGATGTGAAGTCGCCGTACATGCTTGGGCACTCCCGCGGCGTGGCAGCGCTCGCGGCCGCTGCCGCAGGCACCGTCGGGCTGCCGGGCGACGACGTCACGCTGGTACGACGTGCCGGACTGGTGCACGATGTCGGCACAATCGGAGTATCGGCCAGCATCCTGGACAAGCCCGGGCCACTGACCGTGGCAGAACGCGAGCGGATCCGCACCCACCCGTACCTGACCTCCCGCACCTTCTCCAGGCCTGCGGCGCTCGGCGCAATCGGGCAGCTCGCCGCACTGCACCACGAGCGCATGGACGGCTCCGGCTACCCGTCCGGGTTGACCGCCGAAGCATTGCCGATGACAGCCCGGGTGATCGCGGCCGCCGACGTCTACCACGCACTGCTCGAACCCCGGCCCTACCGCCCTCCCCTGTCACGCGAGCAGGCACGGGACCTGGTAAGTGCCGAGGTGACGGCGGGTCGCCTGGACGGCGATGCGGTTCGCGCAGTGCTGGACGCCGCCGGGCACCGGGTGCGACGGCGAACAGACCACCCTGCAGGGCTCACCGCCCGTGAGGTCGAGATCCTCGTCCTGCTCGCCCGCGGCCGGACCAAGCAGCAGATCGCCCAGCAACTGAGCATCTCTGCCAAGACCGTCAACACCCACGCGGAGCACATCTACGGCAAGATCGGCGTGACGTCCCGGGGCGCCGCAGCGCTGTTCGCCATGCGACACGGTCTGGTGAGCGTCGCCGAGCTCGACAACTGAGCTCGCCGACTGAGCTCGAAAGATCGGGCGAACGCCCGACGCGGCCACCGTCGAGTTCCGCGTACAAAGACGGCATGACTGCCAGCGCACCGCCGGACCACCCCGCGACACCGCCCTGGTCCGTCGGTGGCCTCCTCCTCGAGGCTCTCGCCGTCCGCGACTTCAAGCGGATGGCGGACTGCTTCACCCCCGCGGCCACCATGCGGGCGCTGATCCCGCCCGGCCTGAGCGAGTGCGAGGGCGCCCCCCAGATCGTCGACAGCATCCGCGGTTGGTTCGGGGGCGCCGAGGAGTTCGAGGTCCTCGACGGCACCGTGGGTGAGGTCGGCGGCCGGGTGCATGTGTCCTGGCGCCTGCGGATGCGCCCGACACCGTGGGGCGACGACAGCTGGCACGTCATCGAGCAGCAGGCCTACCTACGCGCCGGCCAACGGATCGACTCCATCGACCTGCTCTGCTCAGGTTTCCAGCCCGACCCCCGCAACCCCTCCTGAAAGGACACCCCTCATGGGCAACAAGGCCGCTATCAGCCTCACCACCGGGCTCGAAGACTCCGAGAAGGTCACGATTGCGCTGCTCGTCGCTGTCGGGGCCGCCGAGAGCGGACGGCCCACCGTCATGTTCCTCACCAAGGAGGCCGTCCGCCTGGCGTTGGCAGGCACGACGGTCGGCGTGGCCTGTGAGGGCTGCCCGAGCCTGCCCGACCTGATGAGGCGGTACGAGGCGGCAGGCGGCGAATTGCTCGTCTGCCCTGTCTGCTTCAACGCCAAGCACCTCGACCCCGACGGCATGATCTCCAACGCCACGCTCGGAGGCTCCGTCCAGCTCTGGGAATGGATCGGCGACGGCGCCACCACCTTCAGTTTCTGACGGGAGAACAGCACCGTGCTCGACGTGGCCAGCCCGTTGCCCGACCTGCCCGAGCGGCAGGGCGGGCCGCCGTGGCCCGGCTACGAGTACGTCAAGGGCTGGGGCGTCTTCACCCTTCCCTTCGCGTCCGGGCACGTCCTGGCGCTGCGCGTGTTCCCCGAGGACGGCTTCTCGTCGTACCGGACACTGTGGCACCGCGACCCGCAACGTCGATGGTCCATCCACGTCGACGGCCAGCACCTAGAGACGGCCGGCCCCCGCTACTTGGGCCCGGCATGCGCGCACGTCGGCCACGCCCGGATCCGGCTTGAGTGGACCGCATCCGCCTCGCTTCGCGTGACCGTGGACGAGCCGGAGCTGGACTGGACCCTGACCGCCCGCCAGACCCCGATCCGGCGCGTCATAAACGCGATCAGCCCCCGGATGCCGCTGAGCACGTGGCGGTCCCCGCGGCTCGTCCGGGCCCGCGAGGTCATGGCACAGCGCGCGCTCGGCCTAGGCCAGATCCGGATGTCCAGGACGATGCCCAGCGGCCACGAGGGAATCCTGATGCCGGAGCGGATGTACTTCATCGACGAAGCCACCGCCGTCCTCGACGGAATCGATCTCGGCGGCGCGACACGCGCGAACCCGAACCCGGACATGGGCGCGATTCCGCTCCCCGCCCTCGGCGTGCTTGCCATCGGGCAAGGCGTGTGGCAGATCCCCAACAACAAAGGAGCCCAGCATGGCTGAGACCACGCAACTCGACACCGCCGACCTCGAGCGTCGGGTCAAGGACGTCTACCGTCACGTGGCCGAGCACCCCGACGAGCAGTACCACTTCGAGATGGGCCGCCCCCTGGCCGAACGGCTCGGCTACCCCACCGCGCTCCTCGACGCGATTCCCGCTGACTCGCTGGCGTCGTTCGCCGGAGTCGGGTACTACCTCGACCTCCTCGGCGACATCACCGGGCAGCGGGTTCTCGACCTCGGCAGCGGCTCAGGAACCGATTCCTTCGCCGCCGCGCACCTGGTCGGGCCCAGCGGCTCCGTCACCGGGGTCGACATGACCCCGGAACAACTCGCGAAGGCCGAGCAGCTGCGAGCCGGCGCGGATGTCGCCACGGTCCGCTTCGTCGAGGGATACATCGAGCACCCGCCGGTCCCCAACGGAGCCTTCGACGCGGTCGTGTCCAACGGGGTGATCAACCTGTCGGCCAACAAGCCCGCCGTCTTCGAGGAGGTAGCACGGGCCCTGGTCCCCGGAGGCAGGCTCGCCCTGTCCGACATCGTCACCGAACGCCCCCTGACACAGGCCATCGTGTGCAGTGCCGAACTGTGGGCCGCCTGCATCGGCGGTGCGGCCCAGGTGGACGACTACATCGCCGCGATCGAAGCCGCCGGACTGCGAGTGCAGCAGGTCCGCGACAATCCGGCCTACGCGTTCCTGTCCGACTCCGCGCAGGGCGCCACCTGGACATACGGCGTCAAGAGCATCTCACTGCTCGCCGTCAAGCCGACCTGACAGAGGTCGGGTCTGCCCCCGCTTTGGTCCAGGAGTCAACCAAAGTCTGGGCAGACCCAGGCGGCAACATGCCCGGCTGCGGGCCGCGCGACATACGGGACTGAACACAGTGATCGACAACGCCGGCATCCATGGTGAGCAGGGATCGTCAACCCACGGATTGCGCGTCCGCAGTTTCAAGGCGTTCGTGCCCTCCATGGGCGCATCAGCGGCACCCGGGAAAGGGCGAGTGGCGATATCCGCACCGCCAGCGATCGCCGACGACGCATCACCGTTGTCCGTGGCCATGAATAAGAACCCACTGTTGGCCGCGTAGATGTACCCACTGGTGGCCATCTGACGGTCCCCGCCCTGCACGGCTGATCGAGTCGTTGCCGTGTTCGAGGGCCGGGACTGTCAGGATTTCGGTGTAGCTGTTGCATTGACGGATCGGCGCTGGGTCGTGACGTCACGGGAACAGGGTGGGATTCTCTGCGACAGCTGGGAGCTTGCCCTGCTTCCGTCTCGGATTGCCCGGTGGACCGGTCCGTAGATCGAAGCGGCAAGGGCCTTCCGAACGCGACGTCGATCAGTCGCCGACGCTGCGTGCTGATCGACGTGCGTCATCGGCACCGATACGGTCGGGGCGGGCTCATCTTGCAGGATGACCCGCCCCGACTGTCACTCGTTGCAGTTAGTCGTCGCTGTCGTTCTCGTCGGCGTCGTCGTCGTTCTCATCATCGTTCTCGTCCTCGTCGTCATCGCCGTCGTCGTCGAAGTCGTCGAGGTCGTCGTCGTCATCGTCGTCGAAGTCGTCGCCGTGGCCACCGACCAGATCGTCGTCGTCGTCGCCGCCATCGAGGTCGTCGTCGCCGTCGTCGCCGTCGAGGTAGTCCTGGCCGAGGCCCCCCAGGAGCATGTCGTTTCCGGACCGGCCGTGGATCCGGTCGTTGCCGCCGTTGCCATAGATCGTGTCGTCTCCTGAGCTTCCGCAGACCAGGTCACGACCGGCGCCGGCCCACACGGTGTGCTTGCCGCGTCCGGTGATCACGATGACGTCGGAGTCAGCCGTTCCCTTGATGCGCAACGCACCCGAGACGATCGTCGCGGTCTTGCCCATGCAGGTCGGCAACGGGGTCGCCTGCGCAGGCGAACTGAATGCGAACGCGGGCACGAACAACAGTGAGGGCACGCTCGCCAAGGCGAGTCGGGCAACTGCTGTGCGTCGACGTCTGGATTTCATGACAACCTCCATGGTTAGCCGTGCCTGTGCTTAGTCAGGTCTGCCCTTTCAGTATTGCCATGCAGTCCCCAAAACGGGGACATGCAGAGGTTAAGAACGGGCAAGGTCTTCACGTCTGATCGAAACCCGCCCTTGACATGATCGAACTACACGATCGCAGTGCGGGCTGCTCGCGTTGGGCCTATCACGAACCCTGTTGGCGGTGCGCGGTAGCGGCCACAATCGGCGTATCGCACCCTACGGGCGCTGCCGAGCGGGAAGATCGCCTTGGTACGCGACGGCAGGCGAATGGCTCTCGCCGTCGCGATGCAGTCCGCTGACACCGTAGGTTGAAAGAGAAGGGGCCACCGCCCCGAGCATGAATGGGCCATGTAAGGGCCAGTCGGAACTGTCCGGGCCGGGGCTACGAACGAATTGCCCAACACGTTCCTGCCGTGATTCATCTGGTTCGCTTCACAGCCTCATCCAGTGCTGAATCGAGTCCTGGGCTTAGGTCGCACTGTCCACGTCGGCAGCGCTCGTGGCACGCAGGTGAACGGTCGGCAGACGCAGCGACAGCAGGACTGCGCCGGCCATCACGAGTGCAGCGGCCAGGAAGGTGACCTGGGTCGCGCTGGCCAACGACTCTGCCGAGGGTGTGTGGCCGGCGCTTGAGCCAGGTCCAGCGGTCAGGGCCAGCCCCCAGACCAGACCGAATGCGGTCGCCCCGAACGTGCTGCCCAGTGACCGGGCAAGTGACGCGGTGCTCGTCACGACGCCGATGTCCCGCGGCGCCACCGCGCTCTGCGCGGCCACCGTGAGCACGGGGATGATGGCGCCCAACCCGGCCCCGACGAGGCTGAGGCCCACCGCTGCCCATGCATAAGGCGTGTCCACGCCGAGGCGGGACAGCATGAGCAGTCCGAGCGTGGCAGTGATGGTTCCGGCGATCGGGTAGGCCCGGTAGGTGCCCGTGCGACTGATCAGGCGCCCGACGAGCACGGAGGCGATCAGCGTGCCGACGACGAACGGCAGCAGCTGCATCCCGGACGCGGCAGGTGTCGCGCCAAGGACTCCCTGCAAGTAGGCGGGGGCGTAGACGATGGTGCCCAGGGTGACGAGCCCGACGATTAGCCCGAGGCTTGCGGTGATGCGCACCACCGGGTGGTTGACGACTCGAAGAGGCAGGAGCGGCTCCACCGACCGCTGTTCGACCCGGAGCAGGGCGAGCGTGGCCAGGAGGCCCACCCCGACGAGCGTGAACGTGCTGACCGCCAGCCATCCGCTCGCGGGGTCTGCGCTCAGGAGGCCAAGCATCACGCCACCGACGGCGACGACCAGGAGCAGTGCCCCGAGCCAGTCGACGCGACCGGCACCGGTCGGCCGCGGCAGGCGCAGCGCCACTGTGATCGCGAGCAGGGCGAGCAGTCCCAGGGGGATGTTGAGGTAGAAGATCCAGCGCCAGGATGCGGCCTGGGTGAGAGCGCCGCCCACGACGGGACCCAGCACGCTCGCCAGGCCGAAGGCCGCGCCGAACAGGCCCACGAAACGACCGCGCTCGCGCGGGCTCACCAGGTCGGCGACCGCAGCGAACACCAGGACGACCATGCCGCCGCCCCCCACGCCCTGGAGCGCGCGCGCGGCGACAAGCCCCACGATGTCCGACGCGAACCCCGCCCACAGCGAGCCCGCAACGAACACGACCACGGCAGCTTGCAGCAGCGGTCGGCGGCCATGCAGGTCGGAGAGCTTGCCCCATACCGGGGTGCTCACCGTGGCGGTGAGCAGGTAGGCGGACATCACCCAGCTGAGCGCGGCGCTAGTGCCCAGTTCTGCGCTGATGGTCGGCAGTGCGGTCGCCACGGCAGTCTGGTCGAGGGCTGCGAGCAGCAGGCAGAGCAGCAGCGCGCCCAGAGCGGTGGAGCGGCTCCTCATCCGCGGCCGGCCGAGCCGAGGAGGCCCGCAACGGCTCGCGCGACATCCGCGGAGGAGGGGGACGTGGCGACGGCGGCGACGGCCAGTCCGGCTTCGGTGGCGGCCTCCGCGGTGGTGCGTCCCGCGCAGACGACGGGGACCGACGGCGGCACCTGGGCGTGGGTGACGAGGGCTCGGACCGCGCTCGGGGAGCGAACGACGACGGCCGAGACCTGGGCCTGCTCGATCATGTCCGCGCTGGCCGGGCGCTCGGGAACCGTCGTGGTCCGGTAGACCACGCCTTCGTCCACCTCCCAGCCGAGTTCACGCAGGCCGTCGGGCAGCGTTCGCAGCGCAAGGTTGCCTCGAGGGAACAGGGCTCGGCCGGGGGTGACACCGGCCAAGTCGGCCACGAGACCGCGTGCTGAGGCCTCTTGCGGCACGCGGACCTCGCGGAATCCGAGGTCGCGCAGGGTGGCTGCGGTGCGCTCACCGGTGGCAGCCGCACGAACACCTGCCGCGGCCGCCAGGGCAACGGCTTCTGTGAGACCGGCGCGTCCCGAGGCGGTGAGCCACGAGGGGACCGTCATCGGCGACGTTGCCACCAGCCAGGTGTTCTCGGCCCGGTCCGTGTCGGCGGCACTGACCCGCAGCAGCGCGACAAGGGACGCGGCGTCCGCGCCGTCCAGCATTGGCGCGATGCGCACGTACGGCTCGGTGATGCTCGCAATGCCGAACTGGTCGAGGCTCTCGGCATCGGACTCGTTGCCCTCGGATCGGATGAGCAGGACGGGCCGCTCGCTGCCAGCGAGGACAGCCGATGCGCGGAGTCCGAGCGCCCGTGCCCGAGCCACGTCCGTTGGAGCACAGGACTCGACAAGATCAGCGGTCGCGTGGCGGCCGTACATCGTCAGTTCCGCACGCAGGCGCAGCTGCCCCGACTCGTACGTCGCCAGCGCGGCCACGGCGGTCGTGCAGGCCGCGTTGATGCCCACCAGGACATGGCGCTCGGCAGACGTGACGAGCCGGGCCTCCGGGTCGTCGATGCTCGCCACCAGCGCGCGCATGTCGGCGTGGTCCTCCCGGCACTCGACCGCGAGTGCCCCCTGCGCCGGGGCGGGAAGCAGGTCGTCGAGGATCTCGGCGATCTCCGTCGCGCGACCGATCCGGGTGAGGCCGGCCACGGCGAGGACCGTGGCGTCGACCTCGCCATCCCGCACCCGGCCGATCCGGGTGTCGACGTTCCCGCGGATGGGGGTGAACACGAGATCGGGACGCAGGCGCGCAAGCGCGGCCGCACGTCGGGGCGAGGACGTGCCGACGGTCGACCCGGCAGGCAGGTCGGCGAGGCGCAGACCGTCACGGCTGATGAGTGCATCGCGCGGGTCGGCGCGGACCGGCACCGCAGCGAGCACGATGCCCGGCTCCGGTGCGCTGGGCAGGTCCTTGAACGAGTGGACGATGACGTCGACCTCGCCCGCGAGGAGGGCGCGCCTGAGGGTGGAGACGAACAGGCCCGGTGAGCCGGGCTGGGCCAGGGGCTTGGTGGTGTCGTCGCCGGGCGTGCGGACGAGGACCTCGAGCCATGGTCGCTGTGATGACTCGGAGAGGGCGACTCCCACGGCCGCCGACTGGGTCCTCGCCAGCTGGCTCGCACGGGTTCCGAGTCGGATCGGCTCAGTCACGCTCGGCAGCGTCCACATCGATGCCGAACAGCGTGTGCACGGCTCGCGTGTACTCGGCGAAGTCACCTGTCCGCGCGAGCTCCTGGGCGCGAACGGACGGGGTGTGCAGGATGGCGTTGGACACCCGGTTGAGGGACTTGGCGACCTCGTCGGCGGTGTCCGGGTCGACGCGGCGGCGGATGCGCTCGATCTCCTCGCTGATGATGCTCATGACGTGCGAGCGCATGGCGACGATGGCGTGGTCCGCGCTGCGGCCGGACTCGAGCTCGTCGAAGGAGCGGACCGAGGAGAGCACGATGTCCTGCGCCTCGAGGATGGCGGACGAGTGCTCGCGTGGTGCGAACTCGTGGATGACGTTCAGGTCGATGACGTCGATGTTGGGCATGCCACGGACATCCGACGCGACATCGGGTGACAGCGCGAGGTCCATGATCGGCAGGACCCGGTCGCGGGCTGCACCGGAGGCCTCGACGAGCGGCTGGTCGATGAGCGGATGCGGCGCACCGCTGCACGCCGCCACGACGTCGACGCTCCCGAGGAAGGCGGCGAGGTCATCCATCTGCACGGACTGCACGTCGTGGGACTGCGAGAAGTGCGCGGCGCGACCGGAGGAGGAGAAGACGCCGATGTCGGTGCAGCCGCGGCGCTGCAGGGCTGCGACGACGACGCGGGCGTAGGAGCCGGTGCCGAGCACCAGCGCTCGGGTGCCGGCGACATGCCCGTGTCGCTGCTCGACGATGTCGAGGCCCACGCTGACGATGGAACGGCCCGCCGCACCGAGGCCGGTCGAGCTGGTCACCGACTTCGACGTCGTGAGGGCGCACTGCAGGAGCCTCTCGAGGGACGGTGTCGTCGTCGCCTCGCGCTGCGCGGTGGCGAGCGCCTGCCGGACCTGGCCTGCGATCTCGTCCTCCCCGACGACCATCGACTCCAGGCCCGAGGCGACGGAGAACAGGTGCTGGGCCACCGACGTGCCGACGACCACGCGCATCGCATCGACGACGAAGTCCTTGTCGAGCCCGGCGAGCTCGGCCACGGTGTCGGTCGTGGTCTCGACTGCGCCGTGGAACCGCTTCAGGTCAAGGTAGATCTCGAAGCGGTTGCACGTCGACAGCACGACGGCGCCGGCGATGTCGTCGCCCGACTGCACGAGGCGCTGCGCGAGCCCCTGCTCGGCGGCAACAAGGCGATCGAGTTCATCGAGAGTGACGTCGTGATGACTCGTACCGATGAGCACCATGACCATGGTGGTGAATGCTACGCACTGCTCAGAGCCCCGCATGCCTTGGATAGGTTGCCTGCATGCATAGTGGATCGGCCCTGCCGACGACGCACCCGCTGGTCGATGGCCGGACCGCGCAGTCCGCACTTGTGCAGGCGTACCAAGGGGTTCGGCCGGAGCGGCGACCCATATGGATGATGCGGCAGGCGGGCCGATCCCTGCCGGAGTACCGCGCTGTCCGGGCCGGGATTCCCATGCTCGAGTCCTGCCTGCGCCCCGAACTGGTGACCGAGATCACCCTGCAGCCTGTTTACCGACACAGTGTCGATGCAGCCATCTTCTTCAGCGACATCGTCGTGCCCCTCAAGCTCGCCGGGGTTGACGTCGACATCGTCGCCGGGGTCGGGCCGGTGATGGGGTCCGCCGTGCGCACCAAGGCAGACGTCGAGCGGCTGCGACCGCTGGAGGCCGAGGCGCTCGAGCCGATCGTCACGGCCGTCGGCATGCTGACCGCCGAGCTCGCCGCCACGCCGCTCATCGGGTTCGCCGGTGCCCCCTTCACCCTGGCGTCGTACCTGATCGAGGGGCGCCCGTCGCGCGACTACGTGCACACCAAGGCGATGATGCGCGACGACCCGGAGGCGTGGGAGGCCCTTCTCACCTGGGCGGCCGGTGTCACGGGCACGTTCCTGCGCGCACAGGCGATGGCCGGGGCGAGCGCCGTGCAGCTGTTCGACTCCTGGGCGGGAGCGCTGACCCACGACGAGTACCAGGCTTTCGCGGCGCCCTACTCGACCTCGGTGATGGCTGCCGTGAGCGACCTCCCGGTCCCGCGCGTCCACTTCGGCACCCGCACGCGCGACCTGCTCGTGGCCATGCGTGACGTGGGCGCGACCGTCATGGGCGTCGACCAGCACACACCCCTCGACGTGGCGAACGACCTGCTCGGCGGACGCACGCCACTGCAGGGCAACATCGATCCCGACCTGCTGGCAGCCGACTGGGACGTCCTGGCCGATCACACCCGCGATGTCCTCCGCCGCGGACTGGCTGCACCCGCCCACGTGGTCAACTTGGGTCACGGCGTGCCCAAGGACGCCGATCCCGACGTCCTGACGAGGCTCGTCGCGCTGGTCCACGAAGAGGGGTGATCGTGGCCCGCACGGTCGTCGTGGTCGGCGGAGGCGTTGCCGGCCTGGTGGCCGCGCGCCAGCTGGCGCGCGACGGTCACCGCGTCACGGTCCTCGAGGCATCCGACCGCACGGGCGGTGCGCTGCGCTCGGCAACCCTCGCCGGCGTCGCGGTCGACGCGGGCGCGGAGGCCTTCGCCGTCACCCGACCCGAGACGCGGAGCCTCATCGACGAGCTCGGCCTCGCAGCCCACGTCGTCGCTCCCCGTCGGTCCGATGCCCGACTGTTGCTGACGGACGGCATGCACGCCATGCCCCACGCGCTGCTCGGCGTCCCCACTGACCTGTCCGAGTCCGCGGTCATCGAGATCCTCGGCGCCGATGCCGCCGCCCGGGCCCGCGGGCTCGACAGTCAAGCACCCCGGGATGTCGCCGTGTCCCTGACGCTCGGGGCCCTCGTCCGCGAGCGGATGGGCGACGCCGTCGCCGACCGCATCCTCACCCCGGTCGTCGCCGGGGTGCATGCCGCCGACCCGGACCTCGTCGAGTGCGAGGCGGTCATCCCGGGCCTGCAGCGTGCACTCACCGAGACCGGGAGCCTCGCGTCGGCTGCCGCACGGCTGCGCTCGGCGGCGGGGGTGCCCGGAGCCGCGATCGCTGGGCTGCGCGGCGGGATGACGACCCTCGTCGGGGCTCTCGAGCAGGACGCGACGCGACTGGGTGTGGACGTGCGGGTCGGATCCACGGTGCGCGGGGCGACCCGTCGGGCGACCGGCTGGTCGGTCGTGGTCGATGGCGTCACCGTGGAGGCCGACGACCTCGTGCTGGCTGTCGACGCCCCGACGGCGGCCCGGCTGCTGGACACCGAGCCGATGCCGCGCGAGGCGCTCGCCCGGATCGCCGTGGGAGACGTCGCCGTCGTGGCCATGGTCCTTGCGGCCACGGAGCTCGACGACGAACCCGTCGGCTCCGGCCTTCTGGTCGCCCCCGGGCACCCGAGCATCATCGCGAAGGCACTCACCCATGCCACCGCCAAGTGGGCATGGATCCTCGAGGCGTACGGTCCGGGTCGGCATCTCGTCCGGCTGTCCTACGGCCGCGACGGGCGGGTGCAGGAGAACATGGACGACCTCCCGGCCATCGCTCGCGCCGACGTGTCGACCATCTTCGCCCTCGACGAGCCGGATGTCCTGGACCTGCGCATCACCCGCTGGGACCGATCCCTCGTCTTCCCGCGCAGCGGGCACCAGGACGCAGTTGCCGAGGTGCGTGCCGCGGTCGCGGCCACGCCAGGGCTCGCGGTCATCGGCGCCGGCATCGGCGGCAACGGTCTTGCCGGGACCATCGCGCTGGCGCGCTCGGTGGCCGGGCAGCTCGAGCGCTGATCCACCCTGGATGGGAGACTGGGCACGTGACCACTGACGAGCGTGAGCGCGTGACCGCGCGGGAGATCAACGACACGATCCGCTATACCTGCTGGACCGTCTACCGGCGAACGGGAATGCCCGCCCCGGACGGCGCGCAGGCCGACCTGGAGTCGGTCATCGCCGAGCTGGACGCCACTGACGTCGTGATCCGGGGCTTCTACGACGTAAGCGCGCTGCGCGGCGACGCCGATCTCATGGTGTGGATGCACGCGCCCGCTGCCGAGCTGGTGCAGCAGGGGCTGCGCCGGTTGCGCCGCTCAGCCGTGGGTCCCTCGATGGAGCAGACCTGGTCTGCGATGGGCCTGCACCGCCCAGCCGAGTTCAACAAGGGGCACGTGCCGGCATTCATGGCCGGCAAGGGCGCGCTGGAGTGGGCGACGGTGTACCCGTTCGTTCGCTCGTACGAGTGGTACCTGCTCCCCGATGACGAACGCCGCGCAATGCTGGTCGAGCACGGGACGATGGGGCGCGGCTATGGCGGCATCCTGTCCAACACGGTCGCCGCCTTCGCCCTGGGCGACTATGAGTGGATCCTCGCCCTGGAATCCGACGAGCTGCACGAGATCGTCGACATGATGCGACACCTGCGCAGCTCGCAGGCACGGCGCCACGTGCGCGAGGAAACCCCCTTCTACACCGGACGCCGCATCGACGCGGCGTCCGTCGTGGAGCTGCTCGCGTGACCTTCGAAGCCGTCCTGCTCGCCTCCTTCGGCGGGCCCGAGGGCCGCGACGAGGTCATGCCGTTCCTCGAGCGTGTCACGACCGGGCGAGGCGTCCCCCGCGAGCGGCTCGAATCCGTCGCGCAGCACTACCTTGCCCTCGGCGGGGTCAGTCCCATCAATGGGCAGAACCGGGACCTGATCGGGCACCTGCGGGCGGAGATGGACCGGCGCGGGATCGCCCTGCCAGTCTTCTGGGGCAACCGTAACTCCGCCCCGTTCTTCGTCGACACCATGCGCGAGATGCACGCCGCCGGCCACAGGCGCGTCCTGGCGATCGCGACGAGCGCGTACTCCTCCTACTCCGGTTGCCGGCAGTACCGGGAGAACCTCGCCGCCGCGACCCAGGAGGCAGGCCTGGCCGGTGGCATCGAGGTCGTCAAGGCGCGGCCGTACCACCAGCGGCCGGGCTTCGCCGCTCCCTTCATCGACGGCGTGGTCGATGCGCTCGCCAGCGTCACCGGACCGGAGTCGGTGCGTGTCCTGTTCACCACCCACTCGATCCCGGTCGCCATGGCCGAGGCCGGCGGCCCCGACGAACTGCGCCACGGTCTTCCCGGGCTGTACGAGCGACAGCACCTCGACGTCGCGCGTCGGGTGATGTCCGCCGTCGAGGCGGCCACGGCCATCAGCCCGATCGACTGGCAACTCGTGTTCCAGTCCCGTAGCGGACCGCCGCAGGTGCCGTGGCTCGAGCCCGACATCGGCAGCGCCGTGCGAAGCGCCGCGGCCGAAGGTAAGTCGGCCGTCATCGTGGTCCCGATCGGCTTCGTCAGC
The DNA here is from genome assembly GCA_030645615.1 of Actinomycetota bacterium. Taxonomy (GTDB): domain Bacteria; phylum Actinomycetota; class Actinomycetes; order S36-B12; family S36-B12; genus UBA10649. The sequence continues at coordinate 59,403 of JAUSNB010000012.1, forward strand.
GACCACGTGGAGGTCGTGTGGGACCTCGACCACGAGGCACGGGGGATCGCCGAGGACATCGGGATCGGCTTCACCCGGGTTGCCACGCCGGGCGTGGACCCCCGCTTCGTCAGCAGCCTCGTCGACGTGATGGCCGATGCCCTGGCCGGACGACCGACCTCGCCCGAGCCCAGCCTGTGCTCGCTGACGTGCTGCCGCAACGCCCGCGCCGACCTGCCAGTCGTGACCGGTTGCTGAGCCGCGGATAGGCTCCCTTGGTCATGGACCTAACCGAGCGGCCGCGGCGGCTGCGGCGGACACCCGCCATCCGACGGCTGGTGCGCGAGACGCGCCTCGCCGCGGCCGACCTGATCCTGCCCGTGTTCGTCCGCGAGGGGGCCATCGCTCCGAACCCGATCGGATCGATGCCCGGTGTCGTGCAGCACACGCGCGACTCGCTGCGCCAGGCCGTCACCGAGGCGGCGGAGGCTGGCGTCGGCGCGGTCATGATCTTCGGCGTACCGGAGGTCCGTGATGCCTGCGGAGACGTGGCAATCGCCCCGGACAACATCCTCGCGCAAGCCGTGCGCTGGGTGAAGGACACGACCGGCGACGACCTACCGGTCATCGCCGACCTATGCCTGGACGAGTTCACCACGCACGGGCACTGCGGCGTGCTCGACCGCCAGGGTCGCGTCGACAACGACGCGACCCTGGCGGTGTACAAGCAGATGGGGCTCGTACTGGCGGATGCGGGATCGGACATCCTCGGCCTCAGCGGCATGATGGACGGCCAGGTGGCAGCGGTGCGCGAAGCCCTCGACGCCGCCGGCTGGACCGACACAGCACTCCTGGCATACGCGGCGAAGTACGCCTCGGCGATGTACGGGCCCTTCCGCGAGGCCGTCGAGAGCCAGCTGCAGGGCGACCGCAAGAGCTACCAGCAGGATCCGGGCAACGCGGTCGAGGCCCTGCGCGAAGTGCGGCTCGACGTGGCCGAAGGGGCGGACATCGTCATGGTCAAGCCCGCACTTCCCTACTTGGACATCATCGCGCGGGTCAGCGACGAGGTGGATGTCCCGGTGGCGGCGTACGTCGTGTCCGGTGAGTTCTCGATGATCGAGGCAGCTGCGGCTGCGGGGATGATCGATCGCGATCGGGCCATCCACGAGGTCCTCACCAGCGTTAAGCGTGCCGGGGCGGGCGTCATCGCGACCTACTGGGCGACCGAGGTTGCCCGCTCGCTCCGCTAACCGCACCCGAGTCGACAGCCCATTAGTTCGGCAGGAGGAAGACCCGTGGAACCGAGCTCCGAGGAGTGGTTCGCCCGCGCACAGAACGTCATCCCGGGAGGGGTGAGCTCGCCCGTGCGTGCGTTCCGCTCCGTGGGTGGCACGCCCCGCTACGTCGCCCACGCCCACGGGTCGCGCATCACTGACACCGAGGGCCGGGAATACGTCGACCTTGTCGGCGCGTGGGGGCCCATGATCCTCGGCCACGCGCACCCGGGCGTGGTCGCACAGGTGACCAGGGCAGTTGCCGCCTCCGCCTCCTTCGGCGCCCCCTGCCCACCAGAGGTCGAGCTGGCCGAGGAGATCGCCCGCCGCGTCGCTCCTGCGGAACGCGTCCGGTTCACCAGCTCCGGCACCGAGGCGGTGATGACCGCGCTCCGCCTCGCGCGAGCGAAGACCGGTCGCGATGTCGTCGTGAAGTTCGCCGGCTGCTATCACGGTCATGCCGACTCGCTGCTGGTCGCCGCTGGTTCCGGCGTCGCCACCCTCGGACTGCCGGACTCGCCCGGCGTCACCCCGGGCACGGCCCAGGACACCCTGGTCCTGCCCTACGGAGACGTCGCCGCACTCGAGGAGCTGTTCGCCGCCCGCGGGAGCGAGATCGCCTGCGTCATCACCGAGGCGGTGCCGGCGAACATGGGCGTAGTGCCCCCTCCGCTGGGCTTCAACGCGCGTCTGGCCTCGATCACCCGCGAGCACGGCGCGCTGCTCATCCTCGACGAGGTCATGACCGGCTTCCGCATGTCAGCGGCCGGCTGGTGGGGCATCGAAGGCGCGACCGAGGGATGGCAGCCGGACCTGTTCACGTACGGGAAGGTCATCGGTGGAGGCATGCCGTTGGCAGCGGTGGCCGGCCCCGCCGCCACCATGGACCTGCTCGCCCCGGCCGGCCCGGTCTACCAGGCCGGCACCCTGAGCGGGAACCCGGTTGCCACGACGGCAGGGCTGGCGACCCTCCGCCTATGCACCCCGCAGGTCTACGCCCACCTCGATGCCACCGCAGGGGCCGTAAGGAGGATCATCACCGAAGCCCTCACCCGGCACGGTGTCATCCATCAGGCACCCCAGGCCGGAAACCTCTTCAGCTTCTTCTTCACCGCAACGCCGGTGCGTACCTATGACGACGCACGCACGCAGAACACGTCCGCCTTCGCGGCCTTCTTCCACTCCATGCTGGACGGCGGCGTGTGGCTGCCACCCTCGGCCTACGAGGCGTGGTTCGTCTCCGCAGCCCACACCGACGACGACCTCGCCGTCATCGAATCAGCCGCCCACTCCGCCGCAGCCGCGGCCGCGAAGGTCTGACCGCGCGGCCGGACACGCTGCAGCGAGTCTCGCTCGCGATTGAGGCCGCGACGTTGCGACAGCGGCGGGGGGATGTCGGCAAGGCCACACAACTCTCTGGGGGAAGGCTGGACTCGTGGTGGTCCGTATCGAACTGCAGACCCCAGCGCTCGTCGATAGTGATCCGCATACCCACGCCTCAACCTACGGACTACGCGTTCTGCAGATTCGTGCCGACATTGCCCGGGATGGCCCATCTGCCGAGAGCCGGGAATTGGCCAGGTGCGGAATCCGCCGACGCAGTGATCGACGACGACGCATCGCCCCGCCAGGAGTCTCGCCATCTGCGGATTCCACAGGGCCTGCGCATCGATCATCCGTAGGTTGAACGAGGAAAGGGCCAAAAGAAAGGATCTCCTGACGCATCCGTGGGTCAGTTTCGGCCTGGCAGGACAGGGCGGTGGCCGCCGAGGCTGAGCATGGCCAGGGCGATCAGGGCGTCGACGTTCTTGAACCCGAAGGCGATGCGGGTGATGAGGCGGATCTTGGCGTTCACCGATTCGACGAGGGCGTTGGAGAGCCGGTGGGCGATGGCGTTGAGGATCAGCTGCCGGGACTTCTTGATGCTGCGGGCGAGCTTGATGAACGCGGGGATGCGGCACCGTCTGGCCCAGCCCAGCCAGAGGTCGAGTGCTTCGACGGCGTCGTCGTAGGGGAGCTGGAAGATGATGCGCAGGCCTTCCTTCAGCAGGTAGGCGCGGTGCAGCCGGGGGTCGGTCTTCGCGATCCAGGCGAGCTTGGCGTGCTGGCGGTCGGTGAGATCCTCGGGGTTCTTCCAGAGGGCGTAGCGCGACCGCTGGATGCCTCGGGCCAGGGTGCTGGCCGGCCGTGGTGGGGCGTCCTTGCGTGGTGCTCCTCGTCCACGTTTGGGCTCCGATCTCGCACCGGCCCTCGCGTCACGCCACGCCTCGATCCTGACCTGGTCCAGCGCGGCGGTGGCCCATTGGACGATGTGGAACGCGTCGGCGCAGACCACCGCGTGCGGGGTCCGTTCCGCGACGACGACCGCGATCCAGTCCGCCCCGTCGGCGGAGACATGCCTGATGGCAGCGCTCCTGGCCTCGCCGAGGGCGTCGAAGAAGCTGCGCAGGGTCGCGGCGCTGTTCCCGGGCGCGGCCCAGACAAGCCGCCCGGAATCGTGGTCCACCACCACGGTCAGGTATTGCTGGCCGCGCCGGTAGGAGATCTCGTCGATCCCGATCCGCGCCAGGCCCTCGAGCCGGTCGGTGGCGCCGCCGGTGTCGGCCCAGACCCGGGCCACGATCGACCCGATCGTGCGCCAGGCGACCCGCATCAGGTTCGTGACCGCGGTCTTCGACGTCACCGCCGCCAGCCACGCGACCTGATCGTCGAAGTCGCGCGTATGGCCGGCGTCGTGGCGCGCCCACGGCACCGACGCGACGGTCACCCCATGGCGGCGGCAGCTGACCCGGGGGCGCCTCGGCCTCCACGAACGCCCGGACCGTCCCCAGGTCCAGCGCCCGCCAGCGGCGCCGGCCGTCCCCATGGTCGAAGCCCGGACTGCGCCGCTGGCACGTCCCGCACCGGCCACGCCGTGACGCGGGCGGCCGCACGTGCACCACGACCACGCCGTGACGCGGGCGGCCGCACGTGCACCACGACCACGCCCGCGGCGTCGTCGAATTCCACGCCCTCCACGGCCGTGTTCGCCAGCCCCAGCAGGGCACGCCATACCCTTGTTTCCTGCACGCCGTTCTCCGCTCGAGATTCCAGGTCCTCAACAGCCCGAAATCTATTGCGAGAGCGGCGTGCACTCGTCTCACGGCAGCGTCACAGCACCCACGGGTGCGTCAGGAGATCCAAAAGAAAGGGCCAGGCTGCCGATTTGACAGCACTCGTTGTCGCTTGGCAGCACCCGAAACATGTTGCGATGCAACAGGTTTCGCGAGTTGGTCGCCGGGGGCTCGAACCCCGAACCTACGGATTAGGAGCCTTCCCGATCACGGCGCAGACAGCCGAATATCAAGCGATTGCAACGGTTTCCGGCCCACCCGGACCCTCCCAGAACCACCCAGGCACGTCAAGAAAGGGCCACCGCCCCGCGCATGGAAGGGCCTTGTAAGGGCCAACGCCAGAGGAAGCGAGCAACAAGTTCACGCGGAGAGATACTCGTGGAGTGCTTCGCGGACGATCTCGCTCGATGTCTTGTGATCGGCCTTGGCGCGTCGCTCGAGTGCCGCATGCAGCTCCGGGTCCAGCCTGGCCTGGACTGCCTTGGCGGGGCCGTCACCCAGAGTGGGCCGACCCCGACCGACGTGGCGCAGCTGGGCGTCGCTGTAGCCACGTTCGGCCTCGTCGGCCATGCGCTCGACGTCGGCCTGGGTGATCGGCTGACCGCCGGAGACGCCAAGGATCTTCTTCTTAGTCATTGCGGTGTCCTTCCAGGAGTTGCCGGTACTGCTTGGTCATCTTCATCGCGTGGATCGCGAGCACACCGCCGTCGTCGAAGTGCAATGTCACGACCTCAAGCATGTTGCCCGACCTGTCCGGTCCCAAGTGGAGTCGGCGAACAGGCGGCTCGGGGTCGATGTCGTAGCTGAATACGGCGTGAGTAATCGCGTGCCTGATGTCGTCATCCACGATCCCGTGCCGACGGGCACTGGCGTTGATTCCGAATTCGTGCACTTGAATATCGTACTACAATAATGGCGGGTCGGAGAAAGAAGGCCCGCCTGGCTCGCCGTAAGCGTCGAATCGGCGATCCGCTCGTCGTCGTCGCGTCGCACACCAGGACCGCCTCGCGCCGGATGTGCTCGTCGCGTTCCTTCCGGCCGGTGGCCGACACTGCGTCAACCGGACAGCCCACGAGCGCCTCCCGGTCATCTTGAGCCCGCATCAGGTCCAAGAGACACGCCCCCACCTCGATTTCCATAAGGAGATCGCCGCATCCCCGATCACGCGATCTGCGGATTCCAGAGGGGCCGCGGATTGAATATCCGTAGGTTGTAGAAGTTAGGGCCAAAGAAGTAGCCACAATGCAGATTTGCCGCGAGCCATTCTCCCTTTGCAGCGCCGAACCCCGTTGCGCTGCAACAGGTTTCGAGAGTGGGGTCGCCGGGGGCTCGAACCCCGAACCTACGGATTAAGAGCCCACGAGATCGCCATCCAAATGTCCGGAAAGTGAGCAGTACCAACACTTCGCGACTCACCCAGACGGCTCCAGACCCACCCAGACAGGTACGTTTGGGGCTAACGCTGGGGCTAGCCCTGCGAAGTCTCTGGCCGCCGTCTGTGTACTTGTAGCTTTGCCCCGCCAGAGTACCTTCCGTGACGTCTGGTAGCGAAACATGAGATCACCGGTAACGGCCTATCGGCACAGATTTGAGTCCCGTGAGACCTAGGACCCGGTGTCACACGGAGCCCCTCGGCCCCACGACCAAGGTCCGGGCCGCAAGGACATCGAAGGCTCCGGCGACCCCCGTCTTGGGGTGTCCGGGGCTTCCAAGGGTTACTCGTGGCATCTAGAGCAAGGACTCCTCGTCGTCGTCGAAAGTGCCATAGTCGACCGCAGACTCGTCACCGGCCAGCATCGCCCTTCGAGATCGACGCCGGTCATTCGCGAGGCAGACCAGAATGGCCAGAACTACCAGCAGCAGAACGGGCGAGGCCAGGAGGACCAGGTTGATCGGGTCGCCAGTCGGGGTAGCGACGGCAGCAAAGACGAAGACCGCACAAATAATCCACCGCCACCAGGAGGCCAGCCGGCGACCGCTCAGAACCCCGGCGAAGTTCAATGCGACAAGGAGCAACGGCGCCAGGAACCCGACGCCGAATACGAGGATCGTCCGGATGAAGAAGGACAGGTACTTGTCCACTGAGACGATGTTCTCGACACTGCTCGGAGTAAATCCCAGGAGCAGCTCGAGGCCAAGGGGCAGAATGACATACGCGAGCAAGACACCTGCGGCAAAGAGCGGCGTAGCGACCCCAACGAACGCGAGCCCCCAACGACGCTCATGAGTGTGCAGTCCGGGAGTGACAAATCGCCAGACCTGATAGAGCCAAATCGGTGACGAGAGCAGCAGACCTGCCACGGCTGCTACCTGCATCTGAAGAACGAACGGATCAGCCACGCCCGTCAGCGCGAGAGTGACTTGGCGACCCTCAGCCTTTGCCTGATCGACTGCCGTCATGAAGGGCCGACTCAGCCAGGCGAAGAGGCCGTCGTAATAGATCCAGCCAACCACCATGCCCGCCACGACCGCAACTAGAGCCTTCACCATTCGATTGCGTAGCTCGCGCAAGTGCTCCGAGAGCGTCATGCCAGATGCAGTGGCGACGGCTGTCACCGCAGGTCTAACTGCCAGTACGTTCGCGATCGACGGGCGTCGCTGATGCCGCCTGCGGTTGGATGACCGCGTCCGTCACAGCGGCTTTCGCGCTGGCAGCGACAGCTGCTACGTCATCCCCATCGTCGACCAGACCCTTGGTCTCCGCCTTGAAGATGCGAAGGGACCGCCCCAGACCGCGTGCCGTGTCGGGCAGCCGCTTGGCGCCAAAAAGGAGGAGAACGATCGCAACCAGGATGAGCCACTCCCAGCCCCGCAGTTGACCAATCATGTCAAAGCCTCCGTCCGCTTCTTCTCTACCGAGAGGCTAGGTGGGAGCCCGACGGATGTCAAGAACAATCGCTTGTTCAAGCGATAGTTGGTCTCTAGGTCTTGAGCATGCGGTGGAGGAAGTTGGAGCAAAGGCGCTTCATTGGAGTATCTCGGCCCTGCACCACGAGGCACCCGCTCGCAGTGATTGAACTCAACGCGAGAGTCATTGCGCCGCTGCCATTGACCGTGACGACGAGATCCGCCTCGATGCCGTCGGCAGGTGCCCTGCCGCCACCTGCCTCAAACACTCCGAAATGATCGTTGCTGGTGGGGATAGAACTGGCCAGGATCGTCGACCGACCGTCAGGCGCCAGTGCCGGGTTGAAGCTGTCAAACTCATTGCATGCGCCGACATTGATCCCCTCGCCTCCGAGTCTCGGTCCCTCGACTCCCTCAAACGCCCATGCCCATTCGTCGGCGTAACTCGATGCACGACGCTCGAATGTCATAGACGGGCCGGCGCCGAAGCCGGCGAATCCGACGCCCACGAAGGCGTTCGGTGGTCGCTTGGAGTCGGCCCAGAGACCTCCAAGCCGATCTTCGAACTGATGTCGTCGATCGACCTCCTCGACTGAGCACGTCTGCGATCCCCCCCATCGGCGCACCTCCATCAGATAAGGCTTGCTCGGGTGAAGTGATGTGACCCAATAGAGACCGTTACCACCTAGGTAGATCACGTGGCCGCCGCGCCCGGTGAACTCCTGCAGGGCGTCAAGCATGCTGCTGGTCCAGTATTCGGGATGAGCCGACAGCACCAGTACGCGGACGCCGTCCAGTGCAGCTGCTCCGTCTGCATGCAATGCCCGGTCATCGATCACCACCGGCTCCACGCCCTCCGTACGGAGCCAGTGCCACGCGTATAGATCGGCCATCATGAGGTGCGTCACCACTGCCTCATGGTCCGCGAAGCCGTCGCCCCCTTCCACCTCGAGCCGCGCGTGTGGGTCAAGCGTGGGGCAGGGGCGGAGGCACGTGCTCACGATGACGGGGGACCCATCGTCGTGGAGTGAATAGTGAGATCGACCAGGGAACGTCTGCGGGTCGCGACCGAGGTTTCCGTAGGCCTGCCACGTCAGAGTCGACACGAGGAGAGCGGTATTGGATCGTCCCGCAACGATGAACGGGACCTCGATAGCGCACGACTCGTCCGACAGGCTCACGGTGTAGAAGCCCGACGCAGCGTCCGGGGGAATGGTCACCTCGTGCACCACGGGCCACGAGCAATCCGCAACGTCATCCGTGTGAAAGTGCACCGATCCCGGTCGGATCAAGGGGCGCCCGTCCGAACTAAGCGGCGCTGGCACTTGGGAACTCCACGCGGGCGCATTGAACAATTCCATATCCATCGCTGTCGCGGTGAGCGACGGGACGCGGTCCGGATCTCGCACAGCGTCCATTGCCCATTCTCGAGTAGGCTTCGCTCCCACTCCACTCATGACATCCATCAGATCAACGATGTCGAGGGCAGCGTCCCAGACACCAATACCAGCGACAACCCCGTCGAGATCACCCTTACGCGAGTCAAAAGGGGATCCAATGCAAAGGCTCGAATCACCGGATGCAAGCGCGAGCGGCACCTGGAGCTCCTCGATCAGCGGGCCACCGGTCCTCCCCCAGTAGCCACCGAAGACGCCCACTGAAGCCGGCTCCTGTCCAATGCCTAGGCGAACCGATACGCCAACGAAGCACCACTGCCGCTCTCGCAGGCGAATTGCCGTCGGAACGGACTCCGTTGGCGTGCTGAGGCACAATCGTCCGCCATCGATCGCAAGAGCTACTGGCCCGGCCGATCCGGTCCAGGCGATAAGCGTTGCTCCACGCTCAAGATTGGTGGGGAGGTGCCATAGAGCAATGCTGAAGTCCGAGTCAGCCGGCAGTACGCCCCGTGCCACTCCATATGACCCGACCTGCGTGTCGGCCTCGTCGAGTTGCACCACAGCATCGCCCCATCGGCAATCCTCCACGACGACTCCCGGCCCCCGTGGACTCGGATCCGAGTGCTCCCACCAACGCACCCGCAGGTCCGCGCGCCCCATGCCTGATGCATGGACTCGCAGCGTCTCACCGGGTTCGACCGATTGATGATCTACATATGCCCGAATCATGGTCTTAGTGTACTCAAAGCGGCCATCTAAACAAGCGCTTGTTCTCACCTAGATGGGACAGCTACTGATTTCCTTCGCACGAGTACCGGAGCTGGTTCTTCTACTTTGACAAGCAGTGGGCCTGGCTCTCCGATGAGTCGCCTGTGGAGCATTTCGACCGCCTGGCGCCCCAGTTCCTGGAGGGGCATCGCGATCGTGGTGAGCGGTGGTGTCAGGTAGTTGGCCAAGGGAGCATCGTGGAAGGCCACTATCGATACATCCGAGGGGATACCCAGGCCTGCATCCCTCGAAGCGGCCATGGCGCCGACCGCCGCCGCAAGACTAGCCGCCGCTACGGCCGTCGGCGGTGGCGATTTCCGGAGCAGGACCTGCATTCCCTGGTAGCCATCCGCCTCGTCGAAGCCGGCATGGACCACTAGACCTGCGTGGAAAGGAAGGCCGGCCTCGCGCAGCGCACGGCGGTACCCCTTGATACGGCGCCGCGAGGTGTCGACATTCGGAGGTCCGGCGAGGCAGGCAATTCGCGTGTGCCCATAGGAGATCAGTTCCTGCATGCCCAACACCATGCCGAACTCATCATCTTCGATGATTCGCGGACCTCGACCGCCAATCTGGCGGTTCAGCACGACTATGTTGCCCGCTTCGCCCACGAGATCCTGGGCCACGTTGTCGGTAACTGTGCCGCTGGCGAGAAGCAGTCCGTCAACGCGCCCCTCGAGGACCAGTCGGCGGACGGCGTCCCCCGCGTGGCCAAGCTCGGATCCATCGGCCACCACCAGCACGTAACCTAGGTCGCGGGCCGCGTCGCTCGCTCCACGGATGATGTCGGCGTAGATGAAGCCGGAGACGTTGGGGATGAGCAAGCCGATCGTCGACGTGCTGCGCACGGCGAGGCTGCGGGCTGTGGCGTTGGCGACATAGCCCAGGCGCTCTGCGGCTCGACGGATGCGGTCACGGGTCTCGGGCGTCGCCTTGGTACGCGGATCGTCGCGCAAGACGCGCGACACGGTGGACGGGTCGACGTCGGCTGCCTTCGCTACATCGACAAGGGTCACCCCCCGTCGAAGCCCGGTCGCAGATGTGCGTTTTCCCACATCCTGACTCTAGTCAAGCCAAACACACATGGGATCCAGTTGGCCCGTACCCAGCCAGCGATCCATCAGTGTGGCGGGTTCCAGTGGACGTCGTCATACAACGGGTAGAGGTCGCCGTGACGTGGTTGAAATCCCGCAACGTTGCTCCGCCACGCCCAAACGTCATCAGGCGTGAGCAGCGGAATGTACGGAAGTTCCTCAGCAAAGATGGACTGCACCCTCGACGCCGCAGTTTGCAGCTCACGCACATCGTGCACCCGAAGGAAGGACTCGAAGCCCGCATCTAAACGCGCAACGGACGCGTGTTCCCAATTTGGGAATGGAGCAGTGGACGTCGAGCAAAAGCCCTTGAGCGCCTCGACCGGATCGGGCCAAAGCCACTTGGAAATTGCCGCGGCCGGTGCCTTCTGGACCTCGGCATAAAAGTCGGCAAACGGCTCGGCGTACCGGATCCGAACGCTGACCCCAATGCCTTGAAGATCCTCGGCAACGAGCTCCGCGACCACCTTGAAGGTGTCGTCCTTCTGCACGAGGCAGTCGAATGCCAGGGATACGCCCTGACGCTGCCGGACCCCACCTGTTCCTAGGGTCCACCCCAAGGACTCGAGAAGGGCCGTGGCTCGCTCTCTATCCAGCTCGCCTCTTTCGTCCACGGTCTCGTCGTAGAACTCATGCGTGGGCGGGATCGGCCCCCAGGCTGGTGTTCCCAGTCCTCCAAGTGCCACACGCACAAGTCGAGGGCGGTCGATGGCCAGACTCAACGCGTGTCGCAGATCGCGTTCGTGGAAGCCGAGTTCTTTGCGATTCCAGTCGACTGTCAGGTACATGCTGGACGGCTGTGCCTGACGACACTGCACGAATCGGGAGTCGGTGTGGAGCTCCGCAACAGCGTCGGCATCCAGAGCGTGAGCACAGTCGACATCACCCGCGAGCAAGGCTGAGTATCGGTCACGGCTGTTGGGTAGTGAGACCCAGGCGGCGTGCTGAATTGAGCGGCTTCCATCGTCCACCCGGGCCGTCTCGATTCGCTCCGGGCTCCACGCCGTCAGTCGATACGGGCCTGTGCCGTCGGCACGTTCGATGCCGAAGCCGCTCGGATCCACCTGTCTCAGGCTCTCGTTGTGGATAGCTGTGTGAGTACCCCAAAGCAAGGTGTACAGGCGTGAGTACGGGTAGTGGAGGTGGATACGCACGGTATGGGAGTCCAGCGATTCCACGCGGTCCACGGGATCCCAGTACCACAGCTGGCGCCCACCCGGCAGGACGTGCATGTCCCACCTCAGCGCGTCCAAGGCCTTGACCACTGCGTCGGCATCGCAGGGTGACCCTGAGTGGAACTCCGCGTTAGCTCGCAACTCCAGGTCCCATGTAAGGCCGTTCTCACTGACGTTCCAGGATCGCGCAAGACGAGGCCGTGGCCGGCCGTCCGGGCCGCGCGTGAGGAGGGTCTCGTAAACGGCCACTGCCGGCGGGTCGACATGTGCTGAGTGCGGGTCCAGACTGGAGAACCGGTACTCGAAGGCCTCACGATACAAGGGATGATTAGGCATCCGTCTTGGCCCATGATCTTCCGGTGGTGGTGTCCACCACAACACGGATGGCCGACTCGGGATCGGCGAACGTCGCCGTGTGTTCCCGGAGACGGCGCGCTTCCTCAGTCATCAGGCACTCCCGCAGATCTGCCTCACTGCTGAACTCCAAGTACCCGACACCGTCGTGGACGTCCTCGTCGTCGACTGTTGGATGAAAGGCAACCATCCGGACTCCAGGTAGCGCCCTTGCCAAGGTGAGGTGCTCGCCGAGCCATGCCTTTAGGAATGCCGCGCGATCGACGCCGTCACAGCGACGCAGGACGACCACGTAGCGGATCATCGCGCCGGCACGGTTGCCGCTTCGCGACGCTCGGTCTGCAGCCGGCCCCCCAGCACCGTCATGCGGCCAGCCACCCATACACGATCTGGGCGATGCAGAGCGGTTATGTCCTCCTCAAGGTCAGCGTCGAGGAGAACGAGATCGGCCTGCATGCCCGGTCGGATCGAACCGACTTGATCAGCAATGCCGAAGACCGCCGCGGGGCGGCCGGTCCCGCTGAGTAGCGCGTCGCTTCGAGTGAGACCCACCTCGTGATGGAGAGCCACCATCGCCTGAGCGACATTCCCGTGGGGTACTCCTGGAACACCGGCGTCGGTTCCTGCCAAGAGGATTACCCCGGCGTCATCCATTCGGCTGAAGAGCGGAAGCATATCCCTTCGCTGCTGATGGCGTCGAGTCGCTCCTGACGGGGCGTCACGGAAATTCTCAAGAGCGCCGACCGTGATTGTCGGGTCAACGGTTGCCCCCGACAACGTCAGCGCCTCCAAGGTTGTAGCTGACAACTCCAGAGCACCGTCTGAATCCTGACAGGAGGCATGCACAATAACCGTGGCGCCGGCTCGAGCAGCTAGCTCCACAGCGAATTCGGTGTGCGCGTGCACCGCCAGTGGCTTTCCCAGCCGGGAACACTCGGCGCCTAAGGCCATCATGGTGTGCTCGGGGTATTGGAGCTGGAGCGGATTGCTGCCAGCGGTTATGTTGCCGCCGGTGAGCATTACCTTGATGAAATCGACACCGTCCTGCGTGAGCTGGCGCGCGAGGCGGACGACCTCGTCAGTCGTGTCGGCGATTCCTCCAAGCCAATGGCAGTGACCGGCCGTTGTGGTTATGGGGGCCCCGCTCACTAGGACGTGGGGACTGGTGATGGTCCCAGCCTGGCTTGCCTGACGCACCGCTAGCAGAACGTCGATCCGCCCACCGCAGTCCACGACGGTGGTGACTCCGCGGACGAGAGCCCGTTGAGCGTTACCCAGTGCACGCGCCACCTGCTCTGCTGGCGGCTCTGACGTGACATGGCGCACTACCTGACTGTCCGCGCTGAACGTCAGGTGCGTATGGCTGTCAATGAGCCCGGGGATGAGTGTTCCCTGAGGCCAGTCCACGGTCCTGCCGACGGGGACTCTTCCCGAGCCAGACTCGACGATGTCGGTGATGACCTCCCCAACGATGACAACATCGAGCCCCGTCGCAAGATTGCCATCGGACAACATCACATTTCTTGCGCGAATCGCCCACTCGGTCTCGGATTCATAGTCCCCAACCGGCGGGTCATGGAAGACGGCGGCACCCATCACACTCCTCATGCTCAGGTCTACAGCAGGCTCGGAGGGAGCCCTATCCGGTTGAACTGGTCTGCGGCGCTCTGGACGTGCCGGCGGCCGTTCTCGAGAGAGAAGTTCAGGTGTCCGGGCATGAGAGCTTCGAATTCGTACTCCAGGAGTCGATTCATGGAGTCGGCATACTCCTGGACGCTGGAGTCGACAACGTTCTGAAGGACGATCTTGCCGCCCCAGAACACGTGGTCACCGGTGAATAGGTAGCTCTTCCCACCTCCGGTCACCAGGAAGTTCATGTGGCCGTTGCAGTGGCCGTTGGTCTCGATTGCAGTCAGCTCGAAATCGCCGCTGCGCACGGACTGGTCGTGGGTTAGGTCCACGTCGATCTGGCAGGGTTCCCATACGAAGTCGTCTGGATAGAACCCGAAGGACTTTGCCCAGGTCAGGCCGATCGTGTTCTCGTCACCTGCCCGGACGGTCGGAGCAGCACGCTCTGAAATTGCGATCTGAAGATCGTCTCCAAGGGTGCGGCGCATGTAGGCCAGCGCGCCCGCATGGTCGGCGTGGTAGTGGGTGACGAACAGGCGTGTGATGTTGCCGGGATCAAGCCCATCGTCCTTGATGTTCTTCAAGATGCGGTCCCCGCCGTCGAATCCGGCGTCGATCAGCCATAGTTCGTCGCCTGTGTCGACGACGTAGCTGTTGCTGTCTAGACGGTTGGACAGGTTGTAGCCGTAATCGCCTCCTCCGACGATGTACATGCTCTCGTTGATCTTCACTTTGCGATCAACTCCTCCGGGATCGAATAGCTGTGTGCTCGCAGACCTCCATCGACGATGATGTTCTGGCCCGTCACGTAGCCGGCATCATCCGAGGCCAGGAACGCGAAGGTCGCGGCGATCTCCTCGGGCTTGCCGAGCCTCTTCATCGGAACGAGTGGCCAATAGGCACGCGCCTTCTCCATCGCCTCATCACTACCGAGCACATCGCGCGACTGGGGAGTGTCCAGAGGACCAGGGCTCACCGCGTTGACACGGATGCCGTAGTCCACCAACTCGATTGCCATGGTTTGCGTCAGGTTGACGATTCCGGCCTTGGCGGCTCCGTAGTGTGCGTACTCGACGGATGCACCCAGGGCTGAGACTGATGCGGTGTACATGATGGCGCCGCGGGTTTGTCTCTCGACCATTGCTCGGGCAGCCACCTGCCCGAGGACGAAGCTGGCGCGCAGCATGACGGCCATGACTCGGTCCCAGTCGGAGCGTGGCATTTGCAGGAAGGGAACTGCCGAGTGAGCTGGGGCGTTGCTCACGAGAACGTCGAGTCGTCCGAAGGGATCCGTCGCGGCCGCGATGAACCGCTCGCAATCCTCATCTACGGATACGTCGCCGGCGACCTCGACGATATTGGCTCCGGTCAATGCCCTGATCTCATCGGCCACGCGGGGAAGGGCTTCGGCGTTGCGGTCGGCAATGACCACTGCCTCCGCTCCCTCCTGCGCGAAGCGGATGGCCGTCGCACGACCCACACCGCTGGCACCACCTGTGATGAGTGCGATCTTGCCGGTCAATCGGGTACAGCTCATGCCACGTTCTCCTTCAGTAGGGAATGGATGCCTGCGACGAGTCGATCGACGGAAGGTAGGACTGCCGCCGACAAGATTGGGGAGGATGGCATGGGCACAGGGTCTGAGCCGATGCGGCGTGCTCCCTTGAGGCCTGGACCGAGTTCTTCGACAACGCTGCTCAGGATTTCGGCGCCGAAGCCGCCGACTCGCCCGGCCTCGTGAGCCACCAGTAGGTGGCCGGTCTTGCTCACTGACTCAACGACGGCGTCACGATCCCAAGGGGATATCCATCGCAGGTCAAGTACCTCGCAGGAGATTCCGGACTCGGATACGTGATCCGCCGCCTCCTCGGCCCATGCACGCACCGTGCCCCATGTCACGATGGTTACATCAGTTCCGGAGCGCACAACATCGGCTTGACCAACTCGTCCCAAGCCCGATCCTGTCGCTACGGCACCCTTCGTCGGGTACAGCCTCCGAGACTCGAACACCATGACTGGATCGTCGCTACTGGCGGCGTCTCGAAGGATTCCGTAAGCGTCCTGAGGTGTGGCCGGGACAGCTATCTGCAGCCCCGGGACGTGCGCAAACATCGCCTCCAGGCTCTGACTGTGCTGGGCGCATGACCCTGGGGTGCTGCCCTGTTGGGTACGAATGACCAAAGGAGCACCGAGCCGCCCCTCGGAAACGTAGCGAGTATTCGCGATTTGGTTGACGATTTGATCCATTGCGACCATCAGGAAGTCCGCATACATGATTTCGACAATCGGCCGTAGTCCACCCATCGCCGCGCCAAGGGCGGCCCCGATCATGGCTGACTCAGATATAGGCGTGTCGAATACGCGGTCGCCGTACTTGTCGTGCAGGCCCTTGGTTGCTCCGAAGGGACCATTCGGAATGGCGACGTCTTCGCCGTAAATCACAACCCGCGAATCGGCCCCCAGCGCGTCGTCGAGGGCCTGATTGACGGCGCGAATGTAGCTGGACTCTGAACTGTCAACCCGAGAAGACATGGGTCATCACCTCTTCCACGTTCGGTGTTGGCATTCCCTCAGCAAGCGCTAGCGCGGCACTGACAGCACCCTCCGCCTGTTGCTCGCAGCGAGCCGCCGCCTCGCTCGTCAGCTGAGAACGTGCGAGAGTCAGCGGATCGGTGGCCCTCCAGCCCTCCAACTCGCCTGCGGGTCTGTACTGCTGAGCGTCGCCGGAGTAGTGGCCGCCGAGCCTTCGCGTGTGAGCCTCCACGAGAACAGGAGCGGACTTCTGCAAGGCTGCCTCGCGTGCATCGCTGACCGTCGCCGCAACTGCCAAGGGGTCGTTTCCGTCCACCTCCATCGCGATAATGGAATAGGCAGCCGCTCGCGCCGCGGCTGGGACTGCGGTGAGCGTCGCGGAAGGAGTCATCTCCACATAGCCGTTGTTCTCGACCACGACGATCAGCGGAATGTTCAGCACCGACGCCATGTTTAGCGACTCGTGTACGTTTCCTTGGTTCATCGCCCCGTCGCCGATCGACACGACGGGAATGCGATTGCCGCCGAGGCGATTACACGCCATGGCTAGGCCAAGTGCGATAGGAACTCCCGCCCCCACGATCGAGTTCTCACCGTAGAAGCCGTACTGCGGTCCTGAAAGGTAGGCGGAACCCGCTCGCCCGCCATTCAGGTCAGAATCGCGGCCGAAGACCTCGGCCAAGAGTTCCTCCGCGGGCACGCCTCGCGACAGTGCCCATCCATGGCCTCGATAGGTGGCTACGACGGGGTCGTTCGGGCCAAGTGCGGCGCAGGTGCCGACTGGAATGGCCTCTTGCCCGATACACAGGTGGGTCGAGCCGGTGACACGACCGTCCTGTACAGCTCGCAGCAGTTCTTCCTCTATGAGGCGAATCTGCAGCATGCGCAGATAGAGGTCCTCCAAGGAGGGTGGCGCCGTCACTGGATCTCCTTCCCTGTCATGGGCTTGTTCGCGGATCGCCAGAAGGTGGCATGTTCCGCAAGGAATGAGGCAGCCGACTGAGCAGACTGGATGGGCCACGCGGCGCGTCCACTTCCCAGCACGGCAGCCTTGTGGGCGAAGACGCGTCCCGCAACCGCCCGGGTGTTCCTGGCCACCATCCCGGCAACTCGATCAGCGGCCTCATCGTGAGGGTCGAGAATGCTGATCGAGGGAATGCGGCTCCAGGCAGTTTGGCAGAAGTCCTCGTCGGGCATGTCGCTGCGGGGCGCCAGCATCACGTATGCAGCCAGGGATTCTGGCGGATAGACCCGCAACAGCGTGTCAGTCGAGGCTCCGTCCACAATGACCGTTACAGGCTGCACGGCAGCGTGCGCGTAGAACAGGACAGCCTCCACCGCTGCAACCGAGTCTTTGGCGGCGTCACCACTACTCAATCCGTGGCCAGGAAGATCAATCAGCAAAGACGAGAGCGAGTATCGATCCAGTGCTCCCACGAACTGACGCATGCGATCGAGATCCCCGTGCTGATCGTGGACGAGGACGCACATGCCCAAGGGGTTGAGGACGTCACGGCGCTCGGCAAGACACACCGAGGCGGTGTCAATGGCCAACTCCACTATGCGCACACCGGTGCTGGGTGAGGTCATGTCGTCGGCACCATTGGTATGGACGACACAAGTTTCTTGGTGTAAGGGTCCGAGGGGTTTCGAAACAACTGGACGGGGTCGCCCGTCTCCACGATCTTGCCGTGGTGCATAACGGCAACTCGATTGCAAAGTTGCTGCACCAGGCCCAGATCGTGACTGATGAAGAGCACGGTCAAGTCGAGATCCCGCTGAAGGGACATCAGCAGGTTGAGGATCTGCCCACGCATCGATACGTCCAGTGCGCTAACCGGTTCATCCGCCACAAGGATCCGTGGTTCAACCGCCAGCGCACGCGCAATAGCCACTCGCTGTCGCTGCCCGCCAGACAACTCATGAGGGTAGAGCCGCGCGTACGACTCCGGGACACCGACCATGTCCAGGAGACGTCCGACGGTTGAGGGTGACGCTCCAGTGCGGGCACCCTTATCGAGCCCCTCGACAACGATGGAGCCGATGCGCATACGGGGATCCATGGAGGAAAACGGATCCTGGAAGACCACCTGGATGGTCTGGTGATACCTGCGCCTTTCTGCGCGTGAGCCGTTCCAGGGATCAATTCCAGCAACGGAGATCTTTCCTCCGGTGGGGCGCGTCAAGCGCAAGAGAGTACGAGCGATCGTCGTCTTGCCACTGCCGCTTTCGCCAACGATGCCAAACACTTCACCCGCGTCAACGGCGAAAGTGACGTCGTCCACGGCGTGTCGAGCCTGGCCTCGACCGATTTGGTACGACTTGCGAAGTGATCGGACATCGACTAGAGCGCTCACGGGCTCACCAACTGCCCCGGATGCATGCAGCGAATTTGCGTTGCTTCACCAACGTGGGCAACCTGCGGATGAGCTGTGCAGGCGGGAGAGACTCGTGAGCAGCGAGGAGAGAACCGGCATCCACTTGCCCAGCCGCCTGGCTCCGGTACCGTCCCTGGGATGAAACCAAATGCAGCGCCCGCGTTCTTGATCTGTGCGCTGTCGATCAGGCCCATCGTGTAAGGGTGTTGAGGGTTGCGAAATAGCTGCTTCGTTGGAGCGAGTTCGACCAACTCGCCAGCGTAGAGGACCGCGACTCGGTCTGCGATGGACGCCACGACGCCGAGATCGTGGGATATCCACATGACACTCAGGCCCATCTCGCGTTGAAGGCGACCGACAAGGGCCACGATTGAGGCCTGCGTGGTCACGTCTAGGGCCGTCGTTGGTTCGTCGGCCACAAGCAGCGCGGGTTCCATCACGAGTGCCGCGGCAATCATCACCCGCTGGCGCAGTCCGCCGGATAGCTCATGTGGGTAGGCGCGAAAGCGGCTCAAGGAATCGGGGATTCCCACGTGATCCATCATTTCCAGGGCTCGATCACGGGCCGCCGCCTTGGACACGTTTCGGTGGGCGCGGATCGTGTCGACGATTTGGCTGCCGACGGAGAAGCAAGGATCCAGGCTCGTCATGGGGTCTTGGAAGACCATTGAGATGCGGGAGCCCCGGATGGCCTGCCAGTCACGGTCTGAGAATGTCGAGGTATCTGCACCGAACACACTTAGCGAGCCCCCCGTCTGCCGCACTCCGTCGGGCAGCAGACCTAGGCAGGACAGAGCGGACAAGCTCTTGCCCGAACCGCTCTCGCCGACAAGCGCGAGGACCTCTCCGGCGTGGACATCTAGACTAAGTTCGGTGACTAGCGGCTGCCAGCCGGTGCCGGATCGGCGAGCGAGTGAAAACCCGCGGTAGGAGATCGCTGGTGTGCGCGCGTCCATCACGACCCCCCGTGTCGAGGATCGAAATGCTCGCGCAACTGGTCACTCACGCTGTTAAGTAAAAGGACTAGCAGCGTCAGCACGCCGCCAGCAAGAGCAATTGGCCACCATGTCGTTGTCAAGTAGTCGCGACCCTGCGCCAGAATCGCACCCAAGCTCGGGATCGGAGGTTGGGCTCCAAGACCCAGAAAGGCCAGGCCGGCCTCCGCAACGATCGCAGTCGCGATGAAGAAGACCGACATGACAAACGTGAGCGGGAGAAGATTCGGCACGAGATGGCGGACGCTGATCCAAAGGCGCGAGCGCCCGAGGACCTTCGATGCGGCGATGTAGTCCCTCTCGCGGAGTGTCAGAACCTCGCCCCGAACGATTCTTGCGAAGCTGGCCCAGCCGGTGAGTGCCAGCGCGAGGATCACGGCCGGCAGGCCGGGTCCAAGCCAACCAGCGAAGACCACAGCGAGCAGAATCGCTGGGAAGGCCCACGTTACGTCGATCACGACGTTGGTGGTCAAGTCAGCAGCTCGACCAAAGAACCCGCCGACGATTCCTACGATCAGACCTAGTGTGATCGAGATGATCGCTACCCCGACCCCCACGAATATCGAGACTCCCAAGCCAGCGAGGAGTCGCCAGAACATGTCCCGGCCCAGGCTGTCGGTTCCTAGGGGATGCCCAGCGCTGGCCGGTGCCAGAAACGTCGATCGAAGACTCTGATCAGTCCAGAGAGACTGCAGCGAGGGCACGAGCAAGACCACTACGCCAAGCACGCTCGCGACGGCAAACAGGAGGACCCCCACCCACGTTCCAAGCGACACTCCCGCGAATCGACCACGGGAGCGCTTGACCGGGACACCGTCAAGGTGGGCCATTGCCAGGTCAGCCATCACTTCACCACCATCGACTCGGTCCGCACTCTGGGGTCAACCCAGCGCAGGACGAGATCGCCCACGGTGCTGGCCAGGACGACCACAAAGGCCAAGAGGAGGGCAAGTGCCGAGGCGACGGGGTAGTCGCGCCGAACAACACTCTGAACAAGCTGGGAACCCATGCCTGGCCAGCGGAAGATCACCTCGACGATGAGGGTGTAGCCCAGAAGGGTCCGCACTTGTACGGCGCCCAGTGAGACCACAGGCGACAATGCGTTGCGAAGAATGTGCCGCCAGTGAATACGTCGGCGACTCACGCCTCGAGCCCTGAGGGTACGAGCAAAGTCGGCCCCCAACTGTTCAGCCGTGGCGGTTCGAGTAACGCGTGTCGTCAGGGCCCATGGCTCTGCGGCCAGGACAAGCGCCGGCATGACGAGGCTCAGGGGTCCCGTGGCTCCCGAAACCGGCAGGAGGCGCCATTGCACACCGAGAACGAGAACCAAGAGAAGCGCCAATACGAAATTCGGGATGGCCATCAGTGCACTTGAAGCGAATCTCATGGAACGGTCGAACCAACCGCCCTGATTTAGCGCTGACAACACACCCGCGGGGACGCCCAGGCCGAAGGAGATGACGAAGGCCGCCAGCGCCAGCACGATCGTGAAGCTGGCCGCTCCTAGGACGAGGTCCACGACGGGCTTGCGGTCGAAAAGGGAGGTCCCGAAGTCGCCTGTCAGTAGACTCCCGACATAGTTCAAGTACTGCTGGAACAAGGGAAGATTGAGTCCTAATTCCTCCCGGTATTGCTCAATGACTTCCGGCGGGGTCTTGGCCGGGTCGAGGATGCTCGTCACGGCGCTGCCTGGCGCGACCCGTAGAGCTGCGAACGTCACCAGTGAAGCCAGGAGCATGACGAGGGCCGCGTAGCCGACACGCTTGAGCGCGTAGATCAACGAGGTCTCCTCTCTAGCCATCCACTACGCGGCCGAACGCCATGCACTGCCTTCATTCCTGCGTCGCTGACCTAGCCAGCCTTAGATCAGGCTTCAAGCCATACGTCGTTGTAGAACGGGTACAGGTTCGCTTGGTTCGGCCGCCAGCCCATGACATTAGTGCGGTTCACCCAGATGGTGTTCGGGGTGTATAGCGGAATCAGGGCAAGATCACGGGCAAAGACGTCCTGAACTTTATAGGCCGCCTCCTGCAATTGCTTGTTGTCAGCAGCGTTCTGCCACAGTGCAAAGGCTGCGTTGACCTCGTCAAGCACTGGGCTTTCCGGCTGATAGAACTGCACGAAGAGGGCAACCACGTCAATGGGGCTCGACCAAAGCCACTTGAATGCGTACGAGGTCGTCTCATTGGTCAGTTGCGGGAAGAAGGCTGCCGCATCTAGGGCTTCGACCTTCATTTCGATGCCGACCTGCTTGACCATCTCCACCACAGCCTGCATGACCTGAACCTCAACTGTCTCCTGCAGCTGCGTGGTCGTGAAGGATAGCTTCTTTCCGTCCTTCTCCCGGATTCCGTCGGAGCCGAGTAGCCAGCCCGCTTCGTCCAGCAGCGCAGCCGATGCCGTCGGGTCATACTGGTTGTATGCCTCCACGGCCGGGTTGTACCAACTCCAACCCGGCATGACGGGACCGTAGGTGGCTGCCGCGTGTCCGAGGAAGATGGACTGCACAATGCCTTCACGGTCGATTGCGTGGGATATCGCCTGGCGAACCCTGACGTCATCGAAACCGAGACTAGCGTCGCCGACGTTCACGGAAAGGAAGAAGTTGGACAGTTCCTGGAACTCCTGAACTACCAGTTCAGGATTGCCCTTGAGCCGGTCGACGTCCTGTGGCGGCGGATTCTTCACCGCGTCGACGTTGCCGGTCTCAACCTCAGGACCTCGCTGAGATGCCTCCGTGATTGAGACCCATGTGATCCCATCAAGGTAGGCCACGCCCTTGTTCTCGAAGAACGGCGTGACCGAACCGGGGTAGGCATCCCAGCGCTTCGCCTTGACCTCTTGGGGCGTGAAGGACTCCAGCGTGAATGGGCCGGTGCCATCAACGACCTCAGATCCGTAGGTGTCCCCTGCCGCCTCCCGGGCATCGGGGTTGAGGATGTACGAGTACTCGGTGGCCACCGTTTCTTGGAATGCCGCAAACGGATGCGCCGTTGAGCACACTATGACCTGCCCCTCGGCGGTGACGGCAGTAATCGGTCCCCAGAATGGTGAGTTCTGTCCCGTGTCAGGGTTTCGGAAGAGGTCGAAGTCCTTAACGATCACGGCGGGCGTGCAGGCAGCTCCCGAATGGAAGCTGATTCCCTCACGAAGCGTGAACTTCCATGCGGTCTCGTCATTGGCGTACGCGCTAGCCAGCATGGGCACGATGGCGCCCTGCGGGTCACGCACCACGAGTGCCTCGTAGAAGGCGTTGAAATTCGGATCGGCCCAGGCGTTGCGCACTGGATCCGGCGGAGTCGGCGCACGGTCGTAACCCTCGCGGAAAATCCCCCCGATCACCGGGGTGCCACCGGCGGCACTCGAGGCTGCGCCGGTCGCCGCCGCGCTGCTACTCGCCGTGGAGTCTGCAGAGGAGCACGCTGCGAGCAACTGCCCTGCAGCAGCAGCGCCAACGCCCACGGCCGCAGCCCGAATCAGGAATCCTCGGCGACTCATTCCCCCGCCGGCGTACTCGTTAAGACTTGCTTGTAGTCCCCTAGCCTCATCACTCATCTGCTGCTCCATTTGTGAGGGTGGCGGTCGACCGACATGTACTTTCTGACGAAAATGTAGAACAAGCGCTTGTTCTCGTCAAGCGATTGTGGCATATTTCTGGAGATTCACTGTCGCGCTCACGCGTCATGGAAGGTGGCTACGTTGAGTGAACCCCATCCTCCTCGTTGCGCTACAGGCCGACGGGCGCTAACTACCACTGCTCTCGTACCCCGAGGCCCTGCTTCTAACGAGGTATTATGACGGCGCAGGGCGACTCCCTAGTGCCGCTGGGTTGCGCGCTCGCCGTGAATCATGTTTGACATCGGGATCGGTGAGATGCTGGCGCTCGGAGTCATTGGGCTGCTCGTTTTTGGACCGGACAAACTGCCCGGAGCTGCGGCTGACGCCGTTCGCTTTGTCCGGCAAGCTCGCGGGGCGTTGCGCGGAACCGCGAGTCTTATCGAGGAGACGACCGGCGTCACAGCGGCTGACGTGCGCGAGCAAGTAGAGCAGTTCAACAAATTCCGGCCACAGTCACTCGCACAGAGTCTGTGGTCCGACTCCGACTCCACTCTAGGTAGCAGAGAACCGGGGTCTTCATCATCACCTAAGCCGGGTGGCGCATGACCGCACAGGCAGGCGCGGACTCAGTCGTGAGTCATGACTCAGGGGGACGTGCACGTGCCGCGGGACGACAGGCTGCGCGACCTCTGACATCGAACGACGGTTTGCCGTTGTTGACGACTAAGCACCGCACACCACTCATGGAGCCCACTAGATGCCGATAATCGACTTCGACCCCTTCGCCGACGAGAATACCCGAGATCCGTTCCCCACCTACCAACGCCTACTTGCTGAGGCTCCCGTCTATCACAATCCTCACCGAGACTTCTGGGCCATCAGTCGCTTTGAGGATGTGAAGGCGGCCCTGATGGACTGGGACACCTACTCGAGCGCCGAGGGTGTGCGAATCGACAGTTTGTTGGAACTCGCTGGGCCGTCACCGCTCACCATGGACCCACCCAGGCACCGCCTGCTGCGCAACCTACTGCGTAAGCCGTTTGCCCCGCGCGGCATCTACGAGCTCGAAGGTACTGTCGACCAAGTCGTTGGTGCCCTGCTGGATGAACTAGCAGACGAAGGCGAAGTCGACGTGGTCTCCTGCTTTGCCAAGCGACTGCCTGTGACGATTATTTGCCAGCTGCTAGGAGTGCCTGCCGATCAAGCCACGTTGCTCAAAGGCTGGGCGGACGCGATGCTCGAGACCGTTCCGGGCCAGGAGGGGTCCACGCCTGAGGCCCTTCGGGGCGCCGAACAACTTAGGAACTACTGGCTGGCGCAGCTGGGCGATCGTCGCCAAGCTCCACGCGATGACATTCTGACCACCATCGCGACGACACTCGTCGACGGTGAGCCTTTGTCTGTCGATGAGCAGGTGGGCATGTGCAATCTCGTCTTCGAGGCCGGTAACGCCACCACGGGAACGCTCATCGCCAATTCGATCCTCGCGCTTGGGACGCACCGCCAGCAGAAGGATTGGCTTGCCGCCAACCCGCACGCCATCAATGAGTCGATCGAGGAGCTTCTGCGGTGGGAGTCACCGGTCCAGACCCTGATGAGAGTGGCGAAGAAGCCGGTGACTCTCCATGGCGTTGAGATCCCTGCGGGAGCACGAGTCCTGCTGGTGCTTGGAGCAGCCAACCGCGACCCCCGTGTTTGGGACTCCCCGGACGAACTGCGCCTCGAACGGCCGCTCGTGCGACATCTCGCATTCGGCGACGGCATCCACCACTGCCTGGGAGCCCCACTGGCTCGTCTTGAGGCCCCAATCGCGCTTCGCCAATTCCTGACCCGCTACCCAGGGTATGAGGTCACCGGCGTGACGCGCTTCCACGACGTATCGATGCGGACCCTCAAAGCCTTGTCGATTCGGCCCCGAGGGGGGAGCTAACGCCGTGATTGCCTGCGCATTGCCCTCGGATCCGGGAAACCCACTTGGCATGCATCGGATCAAGGGGGCGTGGGACGTTCCCCTTTCCGACATCCGCGATTCGCGCGAGCTGGTAAGGGAGCCGGAGGCGTGAAGATCATGGTTGACGAGGGGAAGTGCTCCGGGCACGGCATTTGTCACTACGAGGCGCCCGATGTCTACCAGCTTGACGACTGGGGCTTCTGCACCATTCGCGAACTGCTGGTCCCTGACCACCACATGGAGTCCGCCGAAATGGGAGCGAATGCCTGCCCAGAACAGGCCATCACGATCGCCTAGATGCGTGTATCCGATGGCTGGCCTCAAATCCTACCCACGGCCCAGGGGAGACGAGCCCGATGTCAACCGTTCGCAGCGCTGGGCGAGAGAACGCCGCACGCTTTCGCTGGGCACCTGGGTGGGGCAGCGACCCGGCTAGCGACCGACCGCTGGGCATGGCACATCACGGGATTGCCGCAACCAGTGACGGGCGAATCGTGACTTTCGAGGCCGCAGAGCCGATCGTTCAGATCCGCGATGCTGAGGGAAGGCTACGCGACTCGTGGTCAGCGCCAGTCGCGACTGGCCATGGCCTGTGCATCGCGAGGGAAGGGGACACCGAGTCACTCTGGATCGCCGACAACGGCGACTCCTGGGTTGCCCTGCCTGACCAGAGTTATGGCAGCGCACGACCCCCAACATCCCGTATCGATGGATCGGTGGTCCAACTCACGCTGGATGGGAGAGAACTCTTGAGGCTGGCCACCCCCGACCATCCGGCATATGAGAACGCAAGCTATTGCCCTACTGATGTCGCAGTCGACGAGACGCACCTCGGCGGGCACGGAGACATCTGGGTCGCAGATGGCTACGGACAGAGCCTCGTTCACCATTTCGACGCCGCCGGCCGACTGCTCAACACCCTCACCGGCGAGGAGGGGGCGGGGCGATTCCTTGGCCCTCATGCCGTTCACATCGATCGTCGAGGCGGGGCGGCCGAGGTATACGTCGCAGACCGTGAGAATGCTCGAATCCAGGTGTTCAGTCCCGGCGGCTCCTTCTTGCGAGTCGTCGGTCTTGGAACACTCATCAGCCCCGGCGGGTTCGCCAGACTCGGAGATGAATTGATCGTGTCCGAACTCGACGGCCGGCTGGCCATTCTCGGGGGTGATGACACCGTCGTCGCCATCCTCGGTCTCGGCGGGCTTGAAGGCCGGAATAGGCCCGGGTGGCCCAACACCCTTGACGCCACAGGAGCGACCGTCCGTCCGGTTCTCACTGATGGCGTCTTCAACACCCCTCATGGAATCGCGACAGACGGAGAAGGCAACGTCTACGTGTCCGAGTGGGTCATCGGAGGGCGGCTCATCAAGTTGGAGCGACTCCCGAGGGGCGGGCTGGATGCTGGCGACCTTGACTGAAGCAAGGACTCGTAGAAACCCCATGCCCCTCGAGATCTTCCCCGCACCCACGAGAGATTCGCCGCCGACGACGAGAGCACATTTAAAAGGGACTTCAACGATCCCTTGTCTCGGCGAGCTCCTCGCTCGCGGCACCGTGTCGCTGGCCCCTGTCGACCTGCGCCTGCAGGTACCAGCGGCGCACCGTCTCGGCACCCACCCCGTTGCGCTTGGCGACCGCCTCGGCCGCCGCAGTCGGGCTCGGGTACTCCGAGACGTGATCCAGCATCTGCTGGACGCACCGCTCCTTCACCTTCGGATCGATCCTCTTCGGCATGACGTACATCCTCCTCGACTCACAAGGAGGCGGCATCAAACCTCGGGCGCTTCACCGATACACGTCGAATAACGCTCATGGCGTCCTCCTTCGAACGCAAACTGACCCGTGACAGCCGCGACTCAGCCTCGTCACACGGTATGCGGGAGTCAAAGGGTCAACTCACTTCGACCATGTCGCACGCAGGCCGACATGAACGCGGAGGCGACCCGACGGCACCCCGTCAACTCGTCTCTCCGGCACGCCGAGGAGACCGTATCAAGCGATTGCAACGGATTTCGGTGCATCCAGACCCGCCCAGAACCATGCAGGCCCGTCAAGAAAGGGCCACCGCCGCGAGCATGAAAGGGCCATGTAGGGGCCAAGTACGCCCTACACGGTTATGCGTGTCGGCAATGCCTGAGGCGTGCCGACTATCCGAATGCCACCAGATGCGTCGAGAATCGCCTTGCCCGCTGAGCTCAGTCCAGTATCCGGATCGCCTGCGTGGGGCAGCCGTCAACTGCCTCTTCAACGGCATCGCGCAGTTCGTCGTCAACTGTCGCGTGGTACGTAAGGAGACCTGCCTCATCGAGTTCGAATACCTCGGGAACGGACAGGCAGCATCGTGCATGACGCTGGCAGATGTCGAGATCCACGACGATCTTCATGAGGGTCCTCTCTTCTGGTGTTCGGGGACGTTGTCCCCTTCGCTTCTCAAACGCGACGAGGTGTGAGACTCGCGCGGGTCCAGCCGAACCAACCTGCCGCCAATGCACCATTCGGAGACGACGACTGCGCCGGAACTGTCGACAGCGATCCCGTGGGGGCTGTTGAGGACGCCCGCGGTCAGCCGGGGGCGTGTGGGCAGCCCATCGGAGTCGAGCTCGTTGGGCCACCCCGGCGGCGGTTCCGCCAACCCGGGGGCGACTGCCCCAACGAGGGCGCCGTTGACGTCGAAAGCCTGTATGCCCGCGTGCAGGTCGGCGACATATAGAAGGGCGCCGCCGACAGCCAGGCCGCTGGGCGAGGGCAGGTCGCCGAGCCCGATGGCGCCCAGAAAGGCGCCATCCAGGCTGAAGGCCTGGATCCTGGAGTTGCCACGGTCGGCAATGAGGAGGTGGGGTGCTTGGCCACGGCGATCGATGACGATGCCATGGGGCTGGCTGAAACGACCCAAGCCCTCGGTCCCGTCGAGCGTGGCGAGATGTATGCCGTGTCGGTCGTACCTGTGCACGAGGTGACGCCCATAGCCATCGGCGAGCCAGATGTCGCCGGCCCCGCCCAGCCGCTCCTCGTCAACGGCGACGTCGGTTGGCGCGAAGTTGCCCTCGGTGTAGCCGGGGATCGGCGGGACTTCCAGGCGCAGGAGCTCATCGCCCTCAAGGCTGAGCTTGACCGCGGCCCCGTATTGACCCTTCTGGCGGCGCAGGCTCGGATACGAGCCGTCGGGTCCCGGCGGGTGCGGGATCCCGTTGTCAGCGATCCACAGCAGCTCTTCGCCGCCCTCGCGAACCAGGCGCAGGCCATGACCGGCCGTGACCGGCGCCGCCCAGCGGGCAAGCACTCGTCCGGTCGCCGTTGCGATGACCACCTCGTCTCCCGCCGGTGACATGGTGATCATGCGCCCGGCTTGGTCAAGGGCGATGCCATGATGCGCCCAGCTTGCTGAGGACCCGTCATGACCGGTCGTGCGACCAATCTCCTCGTTCCACCGAAAGCGCGTTTCCGGCGGCCCTGCACTCCCGATGTCGAGGCCGTTCACCCTGTCGCGCCCCGCAGGTACCCGTGGGGATCCAGCACGAACTTGGTCGCAGCACCCGCGTCGAACTCGGCGTAACCCTTGGGCGCCTCGTCCAGGGAAAGCACCGTCGGGTTCACCGCGTCGGCGATCCGCGCGCGACCAGCGAGGATCAGGCGCATGAGCTTCTCGTTGTACTTCATGACCGGGCACTGACCCGTCGTGAACGACAGCGACTTCGCCCACCCCAGACCAAGCTGCAGCGAGAGCGAGCCCACCTGTGCCGCCTCATCAACGGCGCCCGGGTCCCCGGTGACGTAGAGCCCTGGGATGCCTACCGAGCCGCCGGCCCGCGTGAGCGCCATCAAGGAGTTCAGCACGGCTGCCGGCATCTCCACGCTCGCGTCGACCCCGTGCCCGCGGGCCTCGAAACCGACGGCATCGACCGCGCAATCGACCTCGGGGACACCCAGAAGGGCCTCGATCTGGAGTTGCGGGTCGCCAGCCGAGACATCGATGGTCTCGCAGCCGAAGCTTCTCGCCTGCGCCAGTCGCTCAGCGTTGAGGTCACCCACGATCACGACCGCCGCGCCTAGGAGAAGCGAGCTGTACGCGGCGGCCAATCCCACGGGACCTGCCCCGGCGACGTACACCGAGCTGCCGGGTCGGACGCCCGCGCTGACCGCACCGTGGAAGCCGGTCGGGAAGATATCCGACAGCATGGTGAGATCCAGGAGCCTCTCGATGGCCTCGTCGCGATCAGGGAATCTCAGCAGGTTCCAATCGGCGTAGGGCACGAGGGCGTACTCGGCTTGCCCGCCCACCCACCCGCCCATATCGACGTATCCGTACGCGGAGCCGGGCCGATCGGGGTTGACGTTAAGGCAGATGCCCGTCGCGCCCGCCTTGCAGTTCGAACAGCGCCCGCAGGCGATGTTGAAGGGGACCGAGCAGATATCCCCGACCCGGATGAACTCGACGCCGGGGCCCACCTCGATGACTTCACCGGTGATCTCGTGGCCCAGGACCAGTCCGACGGGAGCCGTCGTCCGGCCCCGCACCATGTGCTGGTCGCTTCCGCAGATGTTCGTGGCCAGCACCTTGAGGATGGCCGCATGGGGGAGCTTCCGACCGACGTTGGCCGGATTGACGCCGGGGCCGTCCATGAGCTCGAATGTGGGGTAGTCCGTGTCGACGACAGCTACCGACCCAGGTCCTTGGTAGCTCACCGCGCGATTGCCAGCCATGATTGCCTGCCTTCCGTCGTCGTTCGCTAGTTGTCGTCCTCCGCCGAGACCGAGAGGGACGTCTTGAGGCCGGTCCCCTGCTCCACGAGCTCGAACGCCTCGACCGCGTGGGGAAGGTCGCGTGTTTGCGTGATGAACGTGGCTCCATCGAGGGGACTGGTTGCAAGCCAGGAGACTGCCTGTCGAAAGTGTCGCGGGCTGCCGCCGAACGCCCCCACCAGGGTGAGCTGCTGGTAATGCACCCGGTTGAAGTCGACGTCGACCAGTGGACGATCCGGTGGGAGGCCCCCGAACGCCAGCACGGTCCCACCAGGCGAGGCATGCCCGATCCCGGCGGTGATCGCAGCCGCCGAGCCGGCGGCCACGATGACCACGTCCCACCCGTGCGTCGGGGCGGCATCGCGGATGGTCTCGTCCTCGGCGAGGGCGACGCCGACACCCATCTCGGTAAGGATGGCGGCAGCAGTATCCGTGCGCTCCGGCAGCCGATCGACGGCCAGGACTGGACCGGCACCGCGGCTTTGGGCGACGGCAGCGTGAAGCGTCCCGATTGGGCCGAGTCCGATCACGAGGACGGACTGGCCGTGGCCGATGCGCGCGCGATCCTGGCCGCTCAGGACGGTGTGGAGCGGCTCGGCGAGGGATGCAGTCCGAAGGCTCAGAGATGCCGGCAGCCGGACGACGCAGCCCAGTTCGATTGCGACCGCCGGGAGAGCGAAGTACTCCGCCATGGCCCCGGGTATGTCGTAGCCCAGGGAGTCCCGATTGGGGCACCACGCCACTCCGCCGCGCTGGCATTGCTCGCAACGCAGGCACGGCATCCCTGGGCAGACCGCCACTCGCGTCCCAACGGGAAGCCCCGTCGCGTCCGATTCCGCGATTGTGCCCGAGGCTTCGTGCCCGAGCACCTGCTGGCCCTTGAGGCGCGTGCTGCCATGCCTCCAGGTGCGCACATCGGACCCGCACACGCCAGCGAATGCCGTTCGGACGACCACGCCGCCGGGCGGCAGTTTGGGGACGTCGACGTCCACGACCCGGACGGTGCCGGGCTCGATGAACTTCAGGGCCTGCATGTGACTCCGATCAGTCGGTCGCGGGGATAGGGGGACCAGCTTCGCCCGGGATGCTGTCGCGCAGGCGGGCGATGACATCCCGCGTGGCGTCGTAGGCATCGAGGAACGCCCTGTACCGCCGTTCGTGCACCGGTTGGTCAGCGGGCGTGGGGTGGAGGGTGCGCGCGACGGTCACCCAGGAGTCGAGGGCGTCAAAGCCACTCTCAAGGCCAACCGCCTTGGCCGCGAAGAAGGCTGCGCCCAGGGGCGCTCCGTAACTCGGACTCACGAGGCCTTGGCTCGCGTCGGTGACATCGCTCACGATCTGTGGCCACAGGTCGCTCGCCGTCCCGCCGCCGACCGCGCGGACGTCGTCGATGACCGCCCCCATCCTGCGAGCTTCGTCCAGCAGATGCCGAACGGCGTACGCCGTTGATTCCAACGCGCACCGGAAGATGTCAGGGGGCGCGTGGTCGAGCCTCAAGCCGAGCAGTACGCCAGCGGCGTCGGGGTCGTAGAACGGTGTGCGCTCCCCAGCGAAATACGGAAGCATCAGGAGCCCATTCGAGCCTGCAGGCACATCGCTGGCAGCCTCAAGAAGCCGTTCGAGGCCTGACGCCTTGTCATCGCCAAGCCCCGGCACGGCCAGTACGCTCGAGAGCCACTGCAAGACCGCCCCGGCGGTGGACAGCGCGCCCACGAGCATGTCCTGCTCGGGGATCGCGCCGGGCGTTCGCCACAGCCCGCCACCGATGCCGCTTGATGGGCTGATCACCGACAGGCCCAGTGTCGTGCCGTAGTTGAGGACCACCGACCCCTCGCGGCGGATCCCAGCGCCGTACATCCCGGTTAGTCCGTCGCTCGAGCCGATGACGACCGGGACACCGACTGGCAGTCCCGTGTCGCGCGCGGCCTCTGCGGTGACGACACCCACCACCTCGTCGCTCCACGCCAGGCCTGGCAGCCGATCGAGCACCCCGAGTGGATCCCCGGCGCTGTCCCAATCCCCGGCACGGTAGTAGGGAGCGAAGTACGCCGCCTGATGGTGGTCGATGCGATGCGCGCCGGTGAGGCGGTGCGCCAGGAACCCGTTCGCGGTGAGGATCGACCGCGTTTGCCTGAACGTCTCACCCTCGGTCCGCGCGAACCAGTCGATCTTCGCCCCGGCAGTTTGGCTGGTGAACGGCATCCCGAACTCCGCTATCGCCTCGTCCACGCCGAAACGGGCTTGGAGGTCAGCAACCTCCCGAGTAGCCCTGGTATCGACTCCGTAGAGGATCCCGCCCCGAAGTGGCTCGCCCGATTCGCTCAGCGGCACGAGGCACGGCCCGCATGCGCTCAGGCCCACGCCGATCACCCGGGTTCCGGCAGGCATCTTCGCCATCAACCCGCGAATGACCAGCGCGCAGTCCCGCCACCAAGTCCCTTCCGCATCATGCTCGAACCAGCCAGGGTGGGGCCGAAGGACGGCATTGCCGGTCGACGAGCTCGCGAGGACATCGCCGCCAGCCCCGACGAGGAGGGCCTTGGTGGCGCTCGTTCCGATGTCCAGTCCAATGACCGCATCAGCCACTGCTGGGCACTGGCCTCTCTGAGGGCGCGGGCAAGCCCGCTGCGTTCCACCATGGCTGGGCGTTGTCCGCCACGGCGGCGGCGAACTCCCGGAAGCGGGCAGCACCCGTCGTGGACAGCTCCTTGGCGGGGTCTTCAGCGGTGACGGCCGGACTCCACGTTGCACGTCCGGCCAGGAAGCCCGATGCGCCTCCGCGGCACACAGCGGCCACGGTGTCGGCGAACCTCTCGGGGGGCACCCCGTTCGACAGCGCAACCCACGGCGCTCCCACGGCCTGACTCAACCGACTACTGGTCTCCTCGATTGCGTCAAGAGGCTTCCTCCCCAGGCTGGGTACCTGGGTCTTGTAGAGATCCGGCCGGAACTCGCCGAACTCCGTAGCCGCCTGAACGAGGTAGTCATCGAACTTGGGGTCATCCGCAGGCGCCTGCACGACGCCTTCCAGGAGCGATAGGACACCCAGTGACGCGCAGCCAGAGACGAAGTCGGCGGCGTCACGTTGGCGCTCCTCCGGATCGTCCTGCGGATTCCAGAAGAGGAACAGCTTCAACGCCTGCGCGCCGGACGCGGCGCCAGCATCGGCGATGGCGGCCCGGTCGAGTCGTGACCCCGCCAGAGGGCCGAACTCGGGCTCGTCGAAGTCGTCCACGGACAGTACGCATCCCGCGCTGGGGGCCGCCTCTGCCAACTCCAGCAGCGCAGCCGCACCCAGTTGCCTGTCGATCAGCATGGCCGAGCACAGTGGGCCGAGATGCCGTGCCACGAGAACCTTGAAGGCGCCTAGCGAAGCGTCGTCGTACGGCTTGCCTGCGCGATGAATGAGCCCTCGCAGCGATCCGCGCCCATCGTTCGCCACCATGGCGAAACCGCCGGATGGGATTGCTAGCGCCGAGTACGCGTTCGACCGGGCCGCTGTGTTCATGGACAAGTTCTCCTGTGTCTAGGGATGGGTCGGCGCTCGTCGACACCGGTCATCGATCGTGGTGCTCAGTCCGTCGTCAGCCGGTCGGATCACCGGCCCGCGTGCCTGCTGGGGCAGCCGACTCGACGTCACTGTCCGCAGCGACCACTACCGGACCCGAGCGCTTGGCCCCTAGCCCATATCGACGCGCCCCCGTGCTCAACGCCATCGCGGCGACGAGCAATCCACCCTTGAACAGGTACTGCATCGACGATGGGGCGCCGAACAGTGCCAGTCCGTTGAAGCCGACACCCACCGTGATGACCCCGATGACCGTCCCGAAGATGTGGAACTGCCCGTTCCGCAAGACCACCGAGCCCAGGAAGGCGGCGGCATAGGCGTCCAACAGGTAGCCGTCGGCGGCCGTGGACGTCCCGCCCGACAGTGAGGCTGCCAGGAGGACGCCTGCGGCCCCTGCGCACAGGCCCACGATGACGAACGCCGTTATGCGTACCCGGTCGACCCGAACGCCGGCCAAGAGCGCCGCCTCCTCGCTCCCCCCCAGCGCCTGCGTCTCCTGGCCACGGACGGTCAGATTGAGGAATATCCATAGGAGCACGAGGATCCCAGCAGAGATCAGGACGAGGTTGGAGATGCCGAGGAAGGGCGTCGACAGGGCAATGGCGACGAAGGCGTCGGGGATCCCTGACGTGATGGACGTTCCGGAGTGGTAGAGATAGTTCAGCCCGATGACCATCGTGCCGACACCGAGAGTTGCCACTAGGGCGTTTACTTTGAGCTTGGAGACGATGAATCCGTTGCACAGGCCGACCGCCGCACCGATCGCCAGACCGGCGAGCACGCCGACCCAGACCGGCTGGCCGTGCAACACCATGGTGCCGGTGGAGACGATCCCGGCGAAGCTCGCGACGTAGCCGACGCTGAGGTCGAACTGCCCGGCGGCGAGGACGATCGTGAGCCCTCCCGCCATCACGGCGACGATGGCCACCTGGTTGAGGACGATGAGGAGATTCCCCTTGGTCAGGAAGTAGGGCGAGAGGAAGGAGAAGGCCACGCACATCCCCAGGAGGACGAGGATCGCCCCGTAGCGAGCCAGGAAGGACAGCACCGAGTGGCGGGTCAGACCCCGTGGACGCGATCCCTGCGGAGGTTCCGCGTCCGTGGTTACCGGCGGGGACCCACCTTGATCGGGACTCATGCAACGTCCTCTCCGAAGCACAGTGCGGTCATGTTGGATTCGGTGACCCGGTCCCCGGTGAGCTCGCCGACGAGCCGACCCTCCCGCAGGACGAGGACTCGGTCGCAGTTGAGGAGCTCCTCGAACTCGGAGGAGACCATGATGACCGCGGCGCCGTTCGCAGCGATGCCTCGAGATACTCCGTGGATCTCGCGACGCGCACCCACGTCGACGCCGCGCGTCGGCTCGTCGAGGAGGAGGAGCCTCAGGCGGTCACTGATCCACCGTCCGAAGACGACCTTCTGCTGGTTGCCCCCGCTCAGCGTCGCGACCGGGTCACGCACGTCTTCGTACTTGACCTTGAG
The DNA here is from genome assembly GCA_030645615.1 of Actinomycetota bacterium. Classification (GTDB taxonomy): domain Bacteria; phylum Actinomycetota; class Actinomycetes; order S36-B12; family S36-B12; genus UBA10649. The sequence goes on from JAUSNB010000012.1 coordinate 94,240, forward strand.
CCGTCCGGCGACGAGCCGGCCAAGTCCATTGGCCTTCCTGGCGCTGTACAGCGGCCAGCCCCGCACAGGCGATGCGTCGCCCAACGATGCGAGCCGGAGGTTTAGCGCGATCGATCCGTCCATCACCAGCCCTTGGCGACGGCGCTCCTCCGGTATGAGCCCGATTCCTCGCTTCCTCGCATCGAAGGGGCTGCGCAAGTCCAGTGGCTGGCCATCGAGGATCAGCCGGCCTGACCGCGGTCGATGGACCCCGAAGATGAGCCTGAGCAGATGACTGCGCCCCGACCCAACGAGACCGGCGATCCCGACGATTTCGCCACTCGCCACGGAGAAGCTCACGTCCGCCAGCTGCCCATCGCTCAGGCGATCCACCTGCAGCACCGGGGGGCCCGCCGTGACCGAGCGTTGCGCGCGCCGCTCCGGCGCTTGCTGGGCAGCGTCGTGCGGCACTGTTCCCTCGGGCAGTTCCTGGTTGAGGATTGAGCGCACCAGGTGGTCCTTCGTCAGGCGTTGTCCCTCCACGGTCGAAACGGACGTGCCGTCCCTAAAGGTCGTGACCTGGTCGCACAGGTCGAGGATCTCGTCCAGGCGATGCGAGACGTAGAGAAGCGAGATGCCTCTGCTCCGCAGGGACCGCACGATCTCGAAGAGGCGAGCCGCCTCCGTGTGAGACATCGATGCCGTCGGCTCGTCCATGGCGATGAAGCGAGCGTCGTGCATCAGCGCTCGGCCTATGCACACAAGCCACTGGTCTGCGACGCTGAGCGACTCCACCGGCGCCTGGACTGGGCCCGAATAGCCCACGATGGCCATGATCTCCCGCGCGCGAGCCTCGATGACGTGGCGATCCACCACGTGGGGCACCCGGAACCGGGGCCACTGCCCGAGGCTGAGGTTCTTGGCGATGCTGAACTGGGGTATCAGGTTCAGTTCCTGGTGCACGAAGCCCAGCCCAAATGCGCGTGCGGCTTGCGGGTTCGGGATGGTCACGAGTTGCCCATCGATTTCGAGGGTCCCCTGATCGGGCTGAACGGTGCCGGCAAGAATCTTGATGAACGTGCTCTTGCCGGCACCGTTAGCGCCGATCAGGCCATGCACTGCCCCCGCCCTGAACTCGATCGTCGCGTGGCGAAGGGCCGGGGAACCGAAGTAGCTCTTGCCGAGGCCATCGGCCCGGAACCACGAGGCTCCAGCCTTGGCTGCATCGGCTGCTTCAGTCACGTCAGGCACTCCGCTCGAGAGTCGGGTCAGGTGGGCGGCTCGCTACTTGCAGCGATCCGGGAACTCCGTGCAGATCGCCTCGATGTTCGAAGCATCCACCAGCTGCGACGGGTTGGGCTGGACAACGGGAGTCCATGATGGCCCTGCCGCAATCGCGTCGTTCAGCAGCTTCGCGCCCGCGATGCCGCCACCGGTGTACTGGTCGTACAGGATGGTCGCGGTCATGGTGCCGTCACGCACTGCCGTTAGGGCAAGCGGCTCGCCGCCGTTTCCGTACACCAGCACATCGTCGCGGTTGGCGGCGTTGAGCGCAGCGATGGCGCCGAACAGCGGACCATCCCAGCAACCCCAGATGGCCAGGTTGCCCTCGCCGGCGGGGTGGGTCTGCAACCAGGTGGCGGTCGCCTTCTGGCCCTCTACCTCCCAGCCCGGAGCAGGCACATCGTGGCTCTCGTACGTGACCCCGGGGTTCGCGTCGAACACAGCGGTCGACTGCTCGAACTCCGCGATGCAGGGCGCACCCGGCGGGTAGTGGAACATGAGCACGGAGCCGTTGCCTTCGATGCCGTCGACGGTGATCTGGCCCTGCTCGGTCCCGGCCGCGACCGGGATCGCCGCGGCGGCGCCGTCGACGAGTTCGTTGGCGCCGTTCAGGATCACGGGGATGCCGGCGGCCTTGGCTGCGTCGATGCCCGACTGGAGCACATTGCCCTGGTACACCATCGCGGCGATTCCGTCGACGCCCTGCTGCACGAACGTGCTGATGGCTGCGTTCGCCTTGGCCGGATCGCCCTGCGTGTCGACGGACAGCACCGTCCACCCGTACTCCTTGCCTGCGTCCTCGTAGCCGCGCAGGATGTCGGCCTGGTTGCTGTCGGCAGCGTTGTTGAGCACGACACCGATCGTCTTGGCTTCTTCGGCCGCCGAGGGGCTGTCGGCCGGGGCCGCGCTCGAAGCTGGGGCCTCGCTCGAGGCGGGGGCCGCCTCGGACGAGGAAGCGTCGCTCGACGTCGTCCCCGAGCTCGAACAGGCAGCAAGGATCAGTGCCGATCCAAGGGTCAGGGCGATTGCCGTTGCCCTTCTGCGAAGGAGGGTGGACCCGCTGCCCCGCATGTCGCGAGTGGTCATGTGATTCCCTTCTAGAGATTGCGGCTCCGCCGCTGCGGCAGGATCCGCTCTTGCCGATCCGGTCCGCGACGCCACCGATGTACCTGACGGACTCCGCCACGGCACAGGCCGACGTCGAAGTAGCCGGACGGTAACCGGGCTGCGAAACACTTGTCAAGACATCTTCACAACCTGTAACTTCGGGACGTGTCTCCCCTCGACCCCGCCGAGTTGTCAGCAAGGACCCTGGAGTCCTTGCGGCAGATGCGTGTGAGCCGTGTCAGTCCGCAGCCCCTCCACCTCCAGGCGAGCACTGCGATCGAGTCGGTGCTCACGGCCTATCACGACGCCGCTGACATCCCGCTCCCCTCCGAGCCTGACATGGCGGCAGCACTCGGGATCGGTCGCCCCACGCTCAGGCAGGCGCTGGCAAACCTCGTGCAGTCCGGCCGGCTGTACACGAAGCGCGGAGTGGGCACGTTCGTCGCTCCTGTGGTCCTGAGCAGGCCGGCCCGGCTGACCAGCCTGCACGATGACCTCGAGGCCCAGGGCCTGCACCCGAGCACCGTGGTCCTCGGCCTCGAGGAGATCCTCGCCGGGGAAGTCGAGGCGCAGGACCTGGCCGTGCCACTCGGCACTCCCCTCGTGCATATTCGGCGCCTGCGCGAGGCAGCTGGCAAGCCACTGGCACTCATCGACAACATCCTGAACCTCGGCGGGGCGCCCGCGCCCGATCGAGACGCCCTCGCCGAGCACGGCCTGTATGCGACCATGCGGGCTCAGTACGGGATCGAGATGGGCATGGCCAGCGTGAGCGTCCGGGCGCGCCTCGCGACCAAGGCCGAACGTGGACTTCTCCAGCAGGGATACCCGTGCGCGGTGCTCGTCGCGAGGCGAGTCGCATACGACCAGGCCCGCCGAGGAGTGGAGATCGGGACCACCGTCTACGCCGAGGGCGCGTCGATATCCGGCATCCACCTACAGCCGTGACCGGGCATCCCTTGCCACTAGCCGCAACGACCAGGAGCTGAGTTGACGATCGAGAGCCGCAATCCTGCCACCGGGGTGCTCGAGCAGCAGTTTGTCGCGATGGATTCTGCAGCAGTCGCGCTTGCGATCGATCGTGCGGAGGAGGCCCTTCGCGCCTTCCGGCGCACGTCCTTCGACCAACGCAGGATCTGGCTGGAGCGCGCGGCAGACATCCTCGACGACGAGGCGCCACGCCTCGCCCAGTTGGCCACCGCTGAGATGGGCAAGACGCTCGAGTCAGCAGTTGCCGAGGTGAGGAAATGCGCCAAGGGAGCGCGCTACTACGCCGAGCATGCTGAAGAGTTCCTTCGCGATAGCCACGCGCATGGACCTGAGGTGGGGGCCCAGGCTGCATATGTCCGGTGGGAGCCGATCGGCGTGGTCCTGGCCGTCATGCCGTGGAACTATCCCTACTGGCAGGTCATGCGCTTCGCCGCGCCGGCTCTCATGGCAGGAAACACCGTGCTTCTCAAGCACGCCTCCAACGTCCCACAATGCGCGCTGGCCATCGAGGACGTCTTCTTGCGCGCCGGATTCGGCGAGGGAGTGCTCCAGACACTCTTGATCGAGGCCGCCCAGGTCGGCGCCGTTATCGACGACAAGCGCGTCGCCGCGATCACCCTGACCGGCAGCGAGGGGGCCGGCCGCGCCGTGGCATCCCGTGCAGCGCAGTCGATCAAGAAGACACTGCTCGAGCTGGGCGGCAACGATCCGTTCATCGTGATGCCGTCGGCAGATATCGAGGAGGCGATACGCGTCGGGGTGAAGTCCCGTTGCCTCAACAACGGGCAGAGCTGCGCGTCCGCCAAGCGCTTCCTGGTCCACTCGGACATCGCATCGCAGTTCATGGCCGGCTTCGTGTCAGCCATGGCAGCAGTGCCAGTTGGGGACCCGATGCAGTCGGCGACCGAGCTCGGTCCGATAGCCACCGAGGCGGGGCGCGACGACATTGAGGCTCTCGTCTCCGAAGCCCGGCTGGCCGGCGCCGAGGTGCTCACCGGGGGCACGCGAGTCGAGGGTGACGGCTGGTACTTCCCGCCCACGGTCATCACCGGCACGACCTCCAGCATGCGCATCTATCGCGAGGAGGTCTTCGGCCCCGTCGCCCAGGTCTTCACCTTCAGCACGATCGACGAGGCGCTGGCGATCGCCAACGACAGCGACCTCGGCCTGTCGTCGAGCATCTGGACCGACGAGGCCAGTGACCGGGATGCCCTGATCGCGGGGCTTGAGTGCGGTGCCGTCTACGTGAACGGTATGAGCGTCTCCTACCCGGAGCTCCCGTTCGGCGGAGTGAAGCGGTCGGGCTACGGCCGTGAGCTGGCGGACCTGGGCATGAAGGAGTTCTGCAACGCCAAGACCGTCTGGATCGCCTAGGCCCATTTCCCGCACGAGGTTCCCGCATACGACCATTCGACAAGGGGTTGGCAATGAACAAGGCACTGATCGATTCGTTGGATGCTCGGCTGGGCACCCCGGAGTTCGACGCGGATCCGCTGGATACCCTCCGTCAACTCCAGCAGGAGGATCCGGTCCATTGGAGTGACGCGATCGGCGGCTGGCTGGTGACCCGCTTCGATGACGTGGTCTCGACCTTCAAGCAGGTGGAGTACTTCTCGAATGAGGGCCGACTGGCCAAGGCGTCGGCGTACCTGCCAGCCGAGGCGCGCGAGCAGTTCCGTCCCTTCGAGGACCACTACAACACCAAGGGCATCCTCCATTCCGATCCGCCGGATCACACGCGGCTGCGAGCGCTCGTCCTCACGGCCTTCAACCCCCGAGTCGTCGAGGCCATGCGCCCTCGCATCGAGTCGATCGTGAACGACCTCCTCGACAAGGCGGTACCCAACGGTGGCATGGAGGTCATCGACGAGCTTGCGTGGGCCCTTCCCTCCACCGTCCTGTCGGACCTGTTCGGCGCCCCTCCGGAGGCACGGCCTCTGTTCCGAAAGTGGGCCGACGACATCCTCGCCTTTCAGGGCGTCAACAAGCCGACGGTGGAGATTCTTGCGACGGCGCAACAGGCGCTTCTCGATGCAAAGGCCTACCTGCTGGAGATGATCAACGAGCGTCGGCGTGAGCCCACGGACGACCTGATCAGCCATCTCGTGTCCGCGGAGGCTGAAGGGGAGAAGCTGTCCGAGCCGGAGCTCTTGAGCACCTGCATCACCCTGATGGGGGCCGGCCAGGAGACAACGACGGCACTCGTCGGCAACGGGCTCTACCTGCTGCTGTCCAATCCTGATGCCTGGGACCGCCTCCGCCGGGACCCGTCGATGGTGCCGACGGCGGTCGAGGAGTTCGTCCGCTTCGAGAGCCCCATCCCCCGTCAGCCCCGGTTGATCAAGCAGGAGGTCGAGCTGGGCGGAAAGACGCTGAAAGTTGGCGATATCGCGTTCCAGATGCTGAACATCGCCAACCGCGATCCCGAGAAGTTCGAGAACCCGGACACCTTCGACATAGAGAGGAAGCCGAACCGGCACATCGGGTTCGGGCTCGGCCCCCACTTCTGCGTCGGTGCACCGCTGTCCCGGCTCGAGGGACAGATCCTGTTCACCACCATCCTCGAGCGGTTCCCGAACATGACGCTTGTCGATCCCGTTCCGCACTGGAACCCCGTCAAGCGCAACTCCCGGGTCCTGAAGTCACTCGACGTGCGGTTCTAGCTGCATGGAATCGATGAACCTGCTCGGCCGCCTCTATGGCGACACAGTGACAGCCAGCGCCATGGACGAGCAGTCATACATCCACAGCATGATCGCCATAGAGCGCGCCGTCGCAGTGGCGCAAGGCGAGTTCGGCGTGATTCCCCGGGCTGCGGCCCGAGGCCTGCCGGAGGCCCTTGAGGCCGTACGGATAGATACGGAGCGCCTCTGGCGGGAGACGCGCAACGTGGGCTATCCAGTCCTGCCGCTGATCCAGCAGATCGACGAGCAGTTGCCAGCGGAGCTTCGAGGCTACCTGCATCTTGGCCTGACCACCCAGGACGTCATGGATACCGCCCTCGTGCTCCAGATCAACTCGGCCGCGATCCGACAGGCCGAGCTGATCGCGCACCTGGGCGATGCGCTGAGCCGGCGCGTCCAGGAATCGGCGACCTGGCCAGCGCCCGCACGCACGCACGCACAGCAAGCAGTGCCCACGACGATGGGCGCCCGGTTCGCCGTGTTCCTCAGCCAGGTGACCGACCTCACGGGCGACTGGACCGACGCAATCGACCGGCTTTCGGTCCTGTCAATGCACGGAGCCGGCGGAACATCAGCCGCGATGGGAACTCACGCAGCAGCCGTCCGCGCGCACGTGGCCGAGGCGCTCGGTCTGCGCCATAGCAACGTCCCGTGGCACGTCGGTCGACAGGGCCTGGCGCGGCTCGTGTCGACCCTTGCGACATTCGCAGCCGTCTGCTCACGACTGGCCAAGGAAGTGGTCGATCTGTCTCGCAACGAGGTCGGTGAACTACGCGAAGCGACAGGACACCTGCGCGGCGCATCGTCGACCATGCCCCAGAAGGCAAACCCCATCGACGCCGAAGCCGTCATCGGCCTCGCCTGGTCGACCATCGCGCAGGTCACGCCGATGACTCGCGCCATGGAGGCGGGGCACGAGCGGGCAGCGGGCGAGTGGCAGATCGAGTGGTCTGCCGTTCCGGCTGCCGTGATCTGGGCGGCATCGACCCTCGCCGTGACTGCCCGCATGATCGAGGACCTCGTCCTGCACCCGACCCGTGCCCTGGACAACCTGGGCATCGATAACGGAGCAATCATGGCCGAGGCGTACATGATGCAGCTCGCACCGACGATGGGCCGCGAAGTCGCGCACGATGTTGTCTACCGAGCCGTTCGCGCCAGCACTGCCTCACACGTCCCTCTGCACGACGCGCTGCAACGGGCCGTCCAGGAGCAGGGCATCATCGTCGCACCGATCCCCCCTCAGGACTACGTGGGCGGCGCGGCCGCGGCGTGCGAGGAGGCGACCTCCCGCTGGGCGCAGGCCCGCACTCAACTCGCAGCACGAAGTACCAGCACGGCAGCACTGACAGGCCAACCCATCCAACCGAGGGAGTGAGACATGCCAGATCTGGCACGGGACTATCGAGACGTGGGCAAGCGAGTCAGCAACTGGGGTCGCTGGGGACCCGAGGACGAGCGGGGCACGCTCAACCTCATCACGCCCGAGCGGATCGCGGCGGCGGCCCAGTTGGTGCGCCGAGGCGCGGTCTTCGAGCTCGGCATCCCGCTGGACTCCACCGGCCCACAGGCGCTGGCCGGCCGGATGAACCCCGTGCGGCTGATGTCCGAATCGGGGGCCGACCAGGACTACCCGGGCGGCATCAAGTGGGCCGACGACTACGTGTTCATGCCGCTTCAAGCCGGTTCACAATGGGATGCGTTCGGCCATGTCTGGTATGACGGGCAGCTCTACAACGGTTTCGCTGAGTCCGAGATCAGTCCCCACGGTGCCAAGAGGTGCTCGATCACAGCGTTCACCAAGGGGATCGTCGGGCGAGGAGTGCTCGTCGACCTCGCCCGGATGATGGGTGTCGACTGGATCCAAGGCGGCTACGTGATCACGCCAGCGGACCTCGATGCCGCCATCTTGGCCCAGGGCGTCGAGCTCCTGCCCGGTGACATCCTGCTCGTGCGCACGGGATGGCGGAAGAAGTTCGTCGATGAGGGCGACGCTGCGACATGGATGGCTGAGGAGCCCGGCCTCGGCATGGAAGCAATGCAGTGGGTGCGAGACAAGGACCTTGGCGCGTTGTGCATGGACAACTGGGGCATCGAGGTCATCCCCAACGAGGACCCCGTCATCACAAATCCCGTGCACTGCGTTCTGCTGCGAGACATCGGCATTCCGCTCGGCGAGATCCTGGACTTCGAGGAGCTGGCGGACGACTGCGCATCCGACGGCGTCTACGAGTTCTTGTTCTGCGGACCCCCCTTGAAGTTCACCGGCGCAGTCGGGTCTCCGGTGAACCCCGTCGTCATCAAGTAGCGGTGACAATCACGCAGTCAGGCTCCTGTCGCAGGAGCCAGGCGGGCCGGTGTCCGAGGGCCGCCAGGATCCTCACGTCGGGAGCATCTCGATCGTGAGGATCCTGGCGGCCGTGGTCGCAGGGCCCGGATCGGCCCCCGAGCTCACCGAGGTCGACCTTCCGCCGCTGGGCATCGACGATGTCCGCATCCGGGTTGCGGCGACCGGCGTGTGCCACACCGACATCGCGTGGGCGGCGGGCGAGTATGGGGATCAGTTCCCAGCCGTTCTGGGTCACGAGACGGCCGGCGTCGTGGAGGAGGTCGGCCGTCACGACTCGCCTTACGCGGTGGGCGACCGGGTGGTGGTGGCTCTCACGAACCACTGCGGGACGTGCGCGAACTGCGAAAGGGGGTCCCCCATCCTGTGCGACCTTCGGGAGGATCCCGTGGCCCGGTTGACAGGCCTCGATGGCACGCCCATCTGGGCGGCCTACGCGGTTGGCGGGTTCGCGGAGGCGGCTGTTGTGCGAGCGTCGAGCCTGGTTCGCATACCCGGCGACGTCCCCTTTCCAGTGGCGGCCGTGGTCGGGTGTGCCGTCGCCTGCGGCGTCGGCTCCGTATGGAACATCGCCCAGGTGTGCCCGGGATCCACCGTCGTCGTGCTCGGCGCCGGGGCTGTCGGCGCCGCGGTCGTTCTTGGCTGCGTCCTCGCAGGGGCCGAACGGGTCGTGGTGGTCGACCCCAGTGGACCTCGTCAGCAATCGGCGCTTGCCATCGGCGCAACTGAAGCCGTCGACGCGACGGACGAGGTGGCCGAACGCCTGTCCTCCGAGCCGTTCGACTATGCGTTCGAGTGCGTGGGCAAGGCCTCCGCGATGGAGACCGCCGTTCGGCTCACCCGCCGCGGCGGCACCGTCACGTTGATGGGGGCCGCCAACCGCGAGGAGACCTTCCGTCTCAATGCCCTGGAATTCGTCTCAAGCCAGCGCCGACTCCTGGCCAGCCTCGGCGGCAACGTGCAGCCCCATGTCGATTTCCCACGGTACTTCGCTCTCTACCGGAGCGGCAGACTCAACCTGGATGCACTCGTCACGGCGACCGCCCCGCTCGACGGCATCGCCCACGCCTTCGTCGCGAACGCGCGAGCCACCGGCCTACGCACCGTCGTCACCATGACATGAGACCGCACAATCCGTAGCTCGCCCGGCTGGAGCCACCACCAGTGTGGGTGACAGCCTATGTTGGCCAGGCTTGACGATCCGCTGAAACCCCACCTGCTGGACGGGACGTGATGGCTGTCGGTCTGATGGGCGAGCGCCTGATGCGGACGGCCGTCGTGGAAATCGGCCTCGAGGCACGCCCTCTCGAACCTACGGACTCGGCGTCCGCAGTTTCGTGGCGACATTGCCCCGGATGGCCCATCCGCCGGGAGCCGGGAAACGGCCAAGTGCGGAATCCGCCGGTGCAGTGACCGACGACGACGCATCGCTCCCCCAGGAGTCTGGCGATCTGCGGATTCCACAGGGCCTGCGCATTGATTATCCGTAGGTTGAAGGAGGAAAGGGCCAAAGAAAGGGCCAGACTGCCGATTTGACAGCAATAATTGTCACTTGGCAGCACCCGAAACATGTTGCGCTGCAACAGGTTTCGCGAGTGGGTCGCCGGGGGCTCGAACCCCGAACCTACGGATTAAAAGCCCACAGGATCGCACTCCAAATGCCCCGAAAGTGAGCAGTACCAATGCTTCCAGGCACACCCAGACCGCCGCACAATCATCCAGGCAGGTACGTTTGGGGCTAACGCTGGGGCTATACCTGCAGAGTCTCAAGCCGCATCCTCTGCACTTCGCGCCTTGCACGGTCAAAGTAGCCTGATGGGCAGAAGCACGACGGACCTCGCCCCAGCGGTGCCGCAACTGCTGCTTCCATTCTGTGCGCCCCCTGAATCGAGTCCTCGGACGCCCACTCGGGTTGCTGAACCCCGGCGTGCGCTACTGTGACTGATCTTGACATCGCAATCACTTTTGACAGAACCAAGATCTAATGGAGAAGCAATGATCGACACGCCTTCGATCGTCGTCGTGAACGGCGCCCGCACCGCCATTGGCCGCTACGCGGGGTCATTGTCGGCGGTCGACGGTTACGTCCTCGGAGCCGCAGCCGTTCGGGAAGCCATCTCTCGTTCCGGAATCGAAGGTGCGGACGTGGACGAAGTGATCATGGGCTGCGTCGGCCAGGTCGGCCCAGACGCTTACAACGCGAGGCGCGTATCAATCGAGGCCGGCCTCCCTTACGGGACGACCGCGTTCACCGTGAACAGATTGTGCGGAAGTGGCCTGCAGGCAATCATCTCCGGGGCCATCCAACTTCAAGTGGGTGCATCCGATGTCGTCGTCGCCGGAGGAAACGAGAGCATGTCCCGTCTCCCCTGGCTCGTGCCTGACGCGCGTGCCGGCCACCGTCTCGGCGATCGGGCCATCGTCGACGGGACACTCGCAATCCTGACGGACCCCTGGAGTAATCAGCCGATGGGTGTCACCGCCGAGAATGTCGCGCGCGAATACGGAGTGAGTCGGAGTGCACAGGACGACTACGCGCTGCTTAGCCAGCGGCGCACTGCGACGGCAATCTCGCGTGGCGCATTCTCCGAACAGATCGCCTCAGTGTCGGTTGCGGGTCGCAAGGGTGTCACACTCGTGACAGAGGACGAGCACCCGCGGCCTGAGACCACGATTGACGACCTGAGCCGACTAAGGCCGGCCTTCGCCGACGAGGGTACCGTGACCGCCGGCAACTCGTCGGGTATCAACGACGGGGGTGCGGCAGTCGTTCTCATGCGCGAAAAGGATGCGCAGGCCCAAGGTCTTACGCCCAGAATGCGCTTGGTGTCCTGGGCCAAGGGAGCCATGGATCCGCAACTCATGGGATTCGCCCCGGCGGTCGCCGTAGAGCGAGTGCTGCAAGCGTCGGGTATGACCATCGACGACATTGACGTCATCGAGCTGAATGAGGCTTTTGCGGCTCAGGTTGTCGCGGTCATGCGCGCCACCGGGATGTCCCCGGACCGGACCAACCCGAACGGCGGAGCGATTGCCCTCGGCCACCCCGTGGGAGCGACAGGCGCGATTCTGACAGTCAAACTCGCACATGACCTCGCTGACCGAGATCTCCAAACGGGTATGGTCACGATGTGCATCGGCGGTGGGCAGGCCTTGGCCGCGGTATTTGAACGCTGTTGACCGCCCGGCAACTCCCAGCGAGGCTCCGAACCGGGGCCACCGACCCTGGTTCGTCGACCACGCGAATTCAGGTCCGCACTCCATCACTCGCCATAAGCACGAAGTACCCAGACGGCAGCACAGGCCGGCTTGCCGCCGCGCTCGCCATTGATCTCGACATCGACGACTAGCTGGACCCCTCCCGGAAAGGCATCTACGGACGATAGTCGACCCGATGCGCACACCGCCCTCCCCACCGGCAGAGCCGAAGGAAAGCGGACACGGTTCAAGCCGTAGTTGATTAGCATCGCGGCTTCCGTAACGTTGATCAGCTCGCAACTCAAGGCCGAGAGCAGTGACAGTGTCAGGAATCCGTGGGCAATGGTGCCTCCGAATGGGCCTTGTGCCGCTCGCTTGCGATCCACGTGGATCCACTGGCGATCCTCAGTCGCCTCCGCGAACAGATCAACACGTTCCTGAGACACCAATATCCACGAACTCTGCCCGAGTTCGCGCCCAACGTGCTCAAGGAGGTCGCTAGGGCGATTCACTTCCAGCACGACTAGATACCTCCAGTAAGCGCCAGACCGCCGTCGACGACGAGTACTGCGCCAGTTACCCAACTGGCATCCGAGGAGCCGAGGAATGCAACAGCTGCGGCGATGTCGTGAGGCTCGCCGAGGCGTCGCAAGGGATACCTGTTGGCTACCTCCGCCTCCCGACCCGCATAGAGCGGCCTGGCAAAGTCGGTTCGGACCACGGCAGGCAAGACCGCATTGAGGCGAATTCTCGGAGCAAGTTCGAGCGCAAGCTGGCCAGTCGCGTGAATCAAGGCCGCCTTGCTGGCTCCATAGGCACCGATTCCGCTAGCAGGGCGGAGTCCTGCAACGGAAGCCACATTGACGACGACTCCGCCCTGTTGTGCGAACCCACCGTCCGCCGCCTGTCGGACCCAGCCGATGGATCCCAATAGGTTAACCTCAAGGACCTTGCGTATCGCAATGGGATCCGCGTCGAGGAGATCTCCATGGATCGGATTGATGCCGGCGTTGTTGACGAGTAGGTCGAGCCGACCGAATCTTTCCATCACCGACCCGACCGCATCGCGCATGTGTTCGGGATCGTCCGCTCTACCGGGTACCGCGATCGCGAACTCTTCCCCTCCGAGCGACTCGACTGCTTGCTGCAGCTGGTCTGGCTTCCTCGCCGTCAGACACACCCGTGCGCCTTCTCGAACGAGACGCTCGGCTATCGCGCGTCCAATCCCGCGGCTAGCGCCCGTCACAATTGCGACCTGATCCTCGAATCGTCCGGAAATTGCAGGGACGGTCATCAAATCGAGATTCCGCCGTCGACGGCAAGCACGACTCCGGTGATGTACCCCGCCTCCTCGGACGCGAGGAAGCCGACCGCAGCGCACATGTCCGCAGGATCGGCGAAGTACCCCATGGGAATCGCGGACGCGAGCTCCCTTCTCTTGCCTTCCGGTATCGAGGCGATCATGCTCGTTTCCGCGTTTGGGGAGATTGCGTTCACCGTGACACCGAAACGGCTGGTCTCCTTTGCCACTGTCTTTGTGAACCCGATGATTCCGGCTTTGGCCATTGCGTAGTTTGCCTGACCGACGTTGCCGCGCAGCCCCGTGTACGAGGTGACGTTGATGATCCGCCCGTACTTCTGCTCGCGGAGGATAGGAATTGCAGCCCGAGTCATGCGGAAGGTTCCGCCTGCATGCACCGCCATCACCAGGTCCCAGTCTTCGTCCGTGAGCTTCCAGACGACGCCGTCGCGAAGAATGCCCGCATTGTTGATGAGAATGTCGAGACGTCCGGAAGAGTCCAGCGCCGCGGCGACTGCCCTCGCTGCCGTCTCCGAAGTGGAGACGTCGCCCACAACGCCGATCGCTCCTACCTCACGTGCGGCCCGTTTGACAGCCTCCGCGTCGATGTCTACGAGGACGACGCTGGCGCCGCAGAGTGCGAGAAAGCGGGCGTACTCAAGCCCGATGCCCCGGGCGGACCCGGTGACAAGCGCTGTCCGTCCGCTGAAGTCAAAAGTCAGGTTCCCCATCGTCACTCCTTAGATCATGTCCAGTACGGCTCTGCACGACGCGTCGGTTCACCGCGCGAACAGCGCGCGCCCAATCGTGTCCTTCATCGTCTCTGTGGATCCTCCCCAGATCGGCTGCACGCGACCGTCCAGCCATGCACGAGCTACCGGATACTCCGACATGTACCCGTACCCGCCGTGAAGTTGGAGGCATGAGTCGGTGACCTTCCTCTGAAGTTCCGTAGTCCAGTACTTGGCCTTCGCCGCATCGGTCGAGGACAGCTCGTTCGCGTTGTACTCATCAATGCATCGGTCGACGTACACGCGCCCGATATCGGTCTCCGATGACAACTCGGCCAACACGAATCGAACGTGCTGGAGGTCGCTCAGGGTCTTTCCGAAGGCCTCCCGAGTGCGGCAATGCTCGATAGTTAGGGCGATCACGGATTCGCACGAGGCGACGGCCATGACGGCGAGCTCCAGTCGCTCTCGGGAAAGGCCCTCCATCAAGTGATAGAAGCCTCGATGGAGCTCGCCCACAAGGTTCCCGCTCGGGACATACACGTTCGAAAAGAACAGCTCTGCCGTATCCGACTCTCTCTGTCCAACTTTGCTCAGTTTCCTGCCGCGCGCAAAGCCCTCGCTGGACTCTGGGACGAAGTACAGACTGATGCCCCGATGCCCGGCGTCAGAGTCCGATTTCGCAGCGACCAGGAAGTGGTTCGCATGCACACCATTAGTGATGAATGTCTTCTGACCGTTGATCAGCCACCCACCGTCGACCTCGCTCGCCGAAGTACGAATCGCGGCGAAGTCGCTTCCCGCGTTGGGCTCGGTCATCCCAAGCGCGGTGACCATCCGGCCAGTTACAAAGTCGGGAAGCCAGTCCTGTCGTTGTCGCTCCGTCGTGAGGCTCACAAGGTAGGGCGCGATCAAGTTCGCGTGCATCCCGAGACTCGACGCCAGGCCGATAGTGCCGGCCCGACAGAGTTCCTCCACGAGGACTGAATTGAATCGGAAGTCATCTAGACCCGAACCGCCGTACTCGTCGGGGATGCCGATGCCAAGAAGCCCCTTCGCCCCAGCCAAATCCCAGAGACTGCGAGGCGTGAGACCTTGCTCGACCCATTCGTCAAGATTGGGAGAGATCTCGCGTTCGATGAACGTACGAACCAGCGCCTGAAACTCCAGATGCGTTGCCTCGAGGAGCCTTCTCCGCACGGGCCCTCCCGCCAACTAGTCGGAGGAACGAGAATATTTGAAATTGATATCAGAGTCAATAACTCGGGTTGACTCACCTAAATTGCCCGCCTGCTGGCTTCGTTGCCTCACGTAACAATGCCCGGTTCGCTGGCGGGTCGGTCACGGTGAGCGGATGGGTCTGTCGATGGCGGCGCGCAGGGAAGTGACGAGGGCGACGGCGGTG
>JAUSNB010000027.1 GCA_030645615.1 Actinomycetota bacterium
CACCCTTGGCCGGCTTCAGCGCCTTAGCGCCAGCGGCGCCAGCAGGCACCAGATGCCGAGGCTGCCGGTGGCGAGCATCCAGGCCATCGCCGAGGTGTTGCCGCCGCCGGCATCGAGCACCGCGCCGGCCACCAGCGGCGAGAGGAAACCGGCGCCGAAACCGGCCATCGAATACACCGCCATCACCGCGCCGCGCCGCGCCGGATCAGCCGCCGCCACCAGGCCGGCGGTGAGCGCCGCCGAATCGGCCATCACCACCACCTGATACACCAGCAGCAGGGCCAGCAGGGCCAGCGGCCAGCTTGCGGCGGCGCCCACCGCCCAGGCCAGCACGCCGGAGGCCAGCATGATGACCAGGATGGTGCGGCGGCGGTCGTGGCGGCCGGCGAATTCGTTGCCGAGGATGCTGGCGGGTATGCCGATCAGGTTGATCAGCGCCGCCGCCGTGGCCGGCGCCAGCGGCAGGCTGCCCTGGGTCGCCGAAAACGCCAGCAGGCCGACGATCCAGGAACGCAGGCCGAAGAGTTCCCAACAGTGAGCGGCATAGCCCAGCACATAGCCGCGCACCGCGCGATCCTTGAGCGCGCCGAGTTGCGCCGCGACGCCCGGTACATGCCCACCGTGCGGCGCCACCGGCGCCAGGCCGCGCAGGATCAGGGCGATGGCGACATAAGGGCCGATCCCGCCCAGCACGAAGGCGGCGCGCCAATCGACCAGGGCCAGCCAGCCCGAGCCGGCATACGACAGTGCCGCGCCGATGCCGAAGGTGGAGGTGTAGAAGGCGATGTAGCGCGGCAGGCGCGGCCCCGTCACGCGGTCGGTCAGCGCCTTCAGGCCGGGCATGTAGGTGCCGGCCAGCCCGGCGCCGCCGACCGCCTGCAACAGGCAGGCGGAGACCAGGCCGTCGGCCCACAGGGCGAAACCGAAATGCCCGAGCGAAGCCAGCAGGCAGGCGCCGACATAGACGCGGCGCGCGTCGATGCGGTCGGTAAGCCCGGAAAGTATCGGCACCGCCAGCATGTAGCCGGCGAAGTAGGCGCCGCCGATGGCACCCGCCTCCTTGCCGGAAAGCCCCCAGGCCGCTTGCAGCTCGGGCAGCAGCGCCGGCCAGGTGGAAAAGCCGGTCATGCTGAAAATCGCCGCGACGCACAGCAGCAGGACGATGTTGGAATCCTTCATCGTCGGGCCACCGGGTTGCGGCGGCCTGCCGACGGCGCGGCCTGCGCCGCCAGCCACCGGCAAAACGGCTCCAGCGCCGGATTGGCGGCGGCCCTGGCGGCGAGGATCAGGTAGTAGGCGCGTGGATTGGAGAAACGCTGCGGCAACGGCGCCACCAGCTTGCCGGCCTGCAGCAG
>JAUSNB010000038.1 GCA_030645615.1 Actinomycetota bacterium
CACCCCGGTCGCCAGGTCCCCGTCGACACGATCCGGCGCCACTGCCGCTCGGGGATCTTGCGTACGCGCGCGTCCACGCCGACGACGACCTCCGGCTCCGGGACGGCCGGCGCTGAGCTCTCGGCGGGCGACGACGGGCTCGTCGAGGGGGACGGCGGGACGGCCGACGGGCCGTCCGACGAAGGGCCGTCCGACGACGGGCCGTCCGACGACGGAACCGAGGCTGCGGGCGCGGAGGCGGCGGTGGGGGCGGGCGTGGCCGGCGGGCGCGTTGCGGCCGGCGCACGACATCCGAGGAGTGCGGCCAGGAGCAAGGCGGCGACCATGCCGCGGCCTACCGCGGTGCGGGCCGCTGGCCTCATGCCGTGGAGCCCCCTCTCAGGACTGGACTATTGACATGACGACGAGCACGGCCACAACGATCACCGACACTGCAACGGCGCACGCGACGAGAAGGAACGCGAAGGCCCGGGAGCTGGCCGGCCACCGGTCAGACTCGAGCGCGCTTGCGGGTCCAGGGTGCTGGAACTCGTACACGACGGTGCCGCGCTCAGTGGTGACGCCCGGAACGCCCGGCACCCGGGTCCAGCCCTGGTCACGCAGGTCGTCCAGCCAGGAGTTCGGACTGGGATACGCCAGGACGTCCCACTCGAAAGACCGGCGCAGCACCACGTTCGGCAACGTAGTCCCGCGTGGGGCACGGGTACAGGCCTGCGACTGGATTGCAACAGAAAAGCCTCGCCGCGACTTACCGCAAAGGAAACCGCCACGTGGGCATGAGTCGAAGCTGTGCGGTGGCTGTCTTGGGATTGGCGCTTCCTCTCGCGAGCGTGGCTAGCGTCACTCAGCGGGGCCGCGCCGACCACGCCGAATGAATGTCCGTCATTCCCGCCGTACACGCATTGAAGATCCACGACCCGAGACACCACAGTGTCGACGCCAGGATCGTGCCCCCGATCACCACCAGCCCTCCCAGGATCCATCCGGAGGCGGTCAACCCGTACGCGAAGGACGCTGCCGAGCCCGCCAAGAGCGCGGTTGAGAGCAGGTAGGAGTAGCGGCGAGGCGTCGGAGTGGCCGGCAGCCGGGGCGCGCGGAACAGGTGCCGGACGCCGTAGTTGTAGGCCACGTCGATGGCCATGCCGTGAGGAAACAACGCACCGCTGAGGGCGATGGCCGACACCGCGGCAAGCAGCCACGGGGACTCCGTGATCAGCCCCACAGCTACCAGGGCGGTCCCGACGGCCGGGGTGAACCGCAGTGGCCAAGCGAACCTAGCTTGTTCCTCATCATCGAGGTACCCGAACCCTTGCATGCCCAAGTTCGCTCTAGTGGTCCCGCCGACGCTTGCCATGGCCGACCCCCCCATTCCCGCCGCTTCCTGCGTGCAAGTCCCATGTTCCGCTCTCGGTGTTGCGAAGCTGCTGAGGAGTCATGAAGATTCGCGCAAGATCGCTCGGCCCAGGGTTCCTGCACGCACGCCGGTGCGCTTTGGGCAAACCCGTCCGGGATCGGTCCCTATTCCCCGACCGTGAACGTGCCCGTCTGCCCATTCACAGTGAACGTCACCATGTGGGCACCCGAGGTCATCGGCACGTTGTTCCCGTAGTGGGTCTGAGTCGCGGGATCGTCGAGTCCCCGCATCTCAGCGACCGGCATGGCCTGCGCCGCTGCCCCGCCGACCGCGACCATCATCGTGACGTCGGCACCGGTCACCATGGCGCCCGTCGCCAAGTCGCAGATCGCGACCTCCACGTGGCGAGTGCCCGCCGCGTTGCCGGACATCATGTCGCCGTCGGATGCTCCTGCGGTCCCGGGATCCATCATCGTTCCCGCCACCATCAGCTCGCCGGACATCGGTGAGTTCGCGTCGACCTCGTCCTGCGTGTACATCGCCTCCGGCTCACCTACAGCCAGCACCATCCGGTAGCCAGCGGTATCCACCTGCTGCACGGACTGATCCCCGCTCGCATCAGCACAGGTCATGGCCGTCGACGTCGAGGTCGACGACGGCGCACTATCGAGCGACCCGGACGCCGGGGAAGCGCTCTGAGACGTGGCAGCCGGGCTGCCAGAGCAGGCCGCCAGGATTCCGCCCGCGAGGAAGGCGCTGAAACCAAACAGGATCGAACGGGTGCGTGCATCATGAGCAAACATCGGTACGCCTTCCGTTGACGAGATCGAAGGCGCACGCCCCAGGTGGTTCGCGATCCGGGCCAGGACACAAGGCCACCGATTGAACTGACGGCGGGTGCATCCCGGCGCCTACCCGAGACTGTGCTCCGGGATCGCAGTGATTCGCGTATGCGTTACCTCAAGATCGCATGAAGAAACCATGCTGACCAACCGCGATGGTGTAAAGCGCGATGCCGTCCGGGCGTGAGGACGCGGCGCTGGGCTCGGCGGCGGCGCTGTTCCGCTGCTTGGGTGATCGGTGCCGGCTGGCGATCGTGTGCCACCTGGCCCTCGGCGAGCACAACGTCCGCGACCTGACCGAGCACCTTGGGCCGGCGCAGGCGACGGTGTCCGCGCACCTGCGCTGTCTGCGCGACTGCGGCATGGTCACCGTCCGCGCGCGGGCCGCGACCGGGGACGCCGTCACGCTCTGCCCCGGCTACGGCGCCCCGGCGCAGTTATGACCGCAATCGACCCCGACCACCGCGCCGCGCCGACAGGCCTGTCGACGCACGACCGATCCCGGCTCGGGCGGCGCGCGCAGCTGCTTGCCGCGGCCTCTGTGTCCTACAACGCGATCGAGGCGATCGTCGCCATCGCCGCCGGCGCTGCGGCATCCTCGATAGCACTGGTCAGGTTCGGCCTGGACTCCCTGGTCGAGATGTCCTCCGGCCTGGTCATCCTGTGGCAATTCCGCCACCGCATGCCCGGGACGCGCGAACGCACCGCGCTGCGGGCTATCGACGTGTCGTTCTTCGCCCTCGCCGGCTACGTGGCCTTCGAGTCCGTCCGCGGCCTGCTCACCGGCGAGGGCGGCGAGGCGTCGCGGGTCGGCATCATCATCGTGGCCGTGTCGCTGGCGATCATGCCGGCCCTGTCCTTCGCGCAGCGACGCACCGGACGCCGGCTCGGCTCGGCCACCGTCGTCGGACTCCACGCAGACCCTGCTGTACACCTACCTGTCCGCGGTGCTCCTCGTCGGCCTGCTGCTCAACGCCACCCTCGGCGGCCTGTCCGACCCCAATCAGGCATCGTCATGAAGTCCCATCGGCGGGAGCCGGCGCATCCGCTCGGGGCCGTGACGGGTAGCCGGTGTCGAAGTGCATGTAGTCCAGCACGTCGATGTTCTGCCAGATCCAGCCGCGCTCCTCGAACAGCCGCACCGGCAGGGAGCCTTGGCGGATGACCCCCGGGCCGTCCTTGGACCTCGCGAACTCAAGCCCGGGCTGCCAGCACGTGCAGCGCGGGTCGCGCCAGGGGTTCTGAACGGGGTTG
>JAUSNB010000042.1 GCA_030645615.1 Actinomycetota bacterium
CGGCGAGGCCACATTCACGATCGGGAAGGAGACGGTCGTTCTGACGGCCGGCCAGACCGCGGTCGTTCCGCCCGGCACCGTGCATAGCGAATCCAATGTCAGTGGGCAGCTCGTCCGAGGAGTGGTGGAGCTCACGCCGGCCGCCCGCACCGCCGAGCTGCACGACGTACTCGCCGGCATCTCCACCGACCTGCCCCACACTGTCGCGGGGGCGCCCCGTAGCCCCTTGCAGCTGGGAGCGACGTTCTGGTCGTTCCGAAACGATATTCGCGCGACTTCCCCGCCGATCTGGCTCCAGAACGTCTTCCTTCCCATTCTCGCCGGAGTTGCACGGATTGCAGGAGTTGAGGCCGAGCGGCCTGATTGGTCCAGTCGCCTGCCAGAGAACAGTGACGCTCCCGAGCCGCTCTTCGAGGAGAGCGAGTTCGGAGGCGCACTTCAGGCTGCCGGATACACGTTTGCGCTCACCGAGGGTCGGCCACTCATCGCTGGGTGAGCGGACCTATCCGTGCTGCATCCGCAAGGGCTTGGCGTGCACGCCGTTGCACGCCGCGCGCGTGTTCGTCGTCGCCGAAGCGCTCACTCATCGGCCTCGGGACCGAGCGTGAGCAACCGCATGTAGGCGCGAGCCGCTTCCCTCGCGTCTTCGGGGTTCATGTTCCACACCTGGACCCAGCCATCGCCTGGCTTGCCCGAACCAGAGTTGACCACGTAGGCCGTGATTCCGGCAGCGGCCACCTCCGGCCACCCACGGGTCGCCAGAATGCGCTCGACACCATCGAGGACCCGTCCGAGTCGTCGCACGGACGTGCTGACCTTGAACCGATCGCGCGCTCCGGCGTAGGTGAGCGGCCGATCTCCATGCGAGAAGGCGTCCGTCTTCACGTAATCAAGGAGGGGATCGACGAGTTGCATCGAGAGTTCGTGCTCGTTGACCGAGTGCGTGAACTTGGGGTTCATGTCGCAGATCTGGCACGTGCCGCCCGACTCAGCCACGACCATGGCCCGAACCTAGCGCTTACTAAATTCCGTTGGTCGCGTGGATCGATCCTGCCGAGATCGCCGTCGGCTCTCTCTCGGCCTTCAATGCGACCAGAGCCGGCCGGATGGTCTGGGTAGACACCCTGGCAGGGTGGCGCGGATGTCGGCCATGCGGAGCACACAGTCACCGATGGAAACGGGCGCATCGGCCGAGCCTGATCGCGTCCGAGGAGTCGACCGTGACGCTTGTGCCGTCGCCGAGAGTGGCTTCGGCGCCTGCCGCGTTGATGACCGGGTGGGCCACGATGTGCTCCAGGAGGAGCATGGGAGCGCTGCCCTTTCGAGTTCGACCTAAGTCGGGCCTCTACCTCAGGGATCGCAAGAGCAACCACGGGTTGGCAGCCTCGGCCCTTCTGGGCGAGCTGGGAGACCTCGACACACGCATACAGATGCGAGCGCGCCAGTGGGCCAGATCCTTGATGCAGCGCCACGGCGACGTGCGGATGGCGCATCCGTCGCTCGGCCCGAGTTGCCCCGTCCCGGAGCACGCGCGCCACGAGACCGACCGCTAGCGCACCACCGCCACCCGATCGTTGACCTCGATATTGCGGGCGCTGAGGCTGGGGATCTGGCCGTGTAGGTCGAAGGTGATGTCGACACCGGGTCGGAAGATGAGCAGGTGCGTCGATCCGCCGTAGTGGAACATCCCGATCTGGTCGCCCTTGACGACCCGTTGGTCGGGCACCACGGTCACCTCGTTCGACGAGCATTCCGCCATGCCGACGGAGACGAACGCCATCAGGCCGATCCTCGGACTGTCCGCCTGGATGAGGACGACGGCACGGGCCGCAGTCTCGGTGATGAACCCCTGCGACTCGTTGGGGCTGAGCGGGTCGAAGCCCACGTTGGGGGACTGCGCGTAGTAGCTGCCGTCGATGTTGCGCACGGACACGATTCGACCGCTCACGGGTGCGTGCCAGCGGTGGTAGCTCTCGGCACTGAGGTACGCCTGGTACACCGTCCCACCAACGAACTGCTCGTTGACGGGGTCGTCGTCGAAGATGTGCCGCAGGGAGTAGGGCTGGCCCTTGATCCAGAAGCGGTCGACCCGCTTGACGTCCTTCTGGATCCTGTAGGGGGCCGACTCACACGCCGACACCACGACGTTGTCGTTGGACGGTGCTGCGACCGGGCGGCGACCGGGCCGGAACTCCCGGGTGAAGAAGGCGTCCCAGGATCCGAATCCGTGGAAGGGAGCCGACGGATCGCAGATGAAGTCGTCGACGAATCCGGGCATCTGCTGGGCGGCGTTCCGCCCGAACCAGCCGTGCTTGGGATCGCGGCTGAGCACGTAGCGCGACTCCGGTGAGGTGAGGAAGGCGCCCCACTCGTCCAGAACCTTCTTGAACTGCGCGTTGACGCGCGGGTCGAGGAAGGCCGCGACGCCGGCAGGCGTTCCCATCGGCCAGTCAATGATCGCGTTGATCGGGAAGCCGACGAAGCCGGTGAGGTTGAAGACGGGAGCGGTGCCGAGGATGTGGTTGATGAGGCGGATCATGTGCCGGTAGTCGCGCACCTGGGGGGCTCCGCCCGGCGTCTTGTCGTAGGGCGGCTCGTGGGGGACCTGCGCGAACATCTGGTGGAAGTACATGTACAGCGCCGGATCGGACTCGATGAGGTCCTGCAGCTCCTGCATGACGGGGCGCAGCGCCTCGTCGGTGCGGTCAACCTCGCGCACGAGATCGGTCAGCCACTGGTCGAGGACGCGCTGGTCCTGGGGCAGCCAGCGGCCGACGCGGTACGGGTGCCGCGCAGGCAGAGCGCCGACGCCGACGCCGGCGCTGAGGGTGTTGCTGCCCAGAACGACGGCAGGTGGTGCGGCGGCGGCAACAGCCGTCACGCCTGCAGTGACGGTGGCGGCCCTGAGCAGGTCCCGGCGCGAGAGGGGCACGGCGTTGCCTCACTTCCGGCGCGACTGCGCGCCTACTAGGAGTCTTCTCCTCGGCGCGGGTCGATGACTCGTCGAACCGAGACCTTCCGAGAAGCGGTCGGGGCGGCTGAGGAGGGGCGAGAGGTCACGTTCCCGCGCGCCGCCTCGACGTAGCCAGGGGCGGAGTCGAACCGCCGACCTTCCGATTTTCAGACCCCTCCCCTCTAAGAAGCCCCTCTGTAGTTGTTGGTATTAAACAACTTGCGGGACCCCAAGACCCACTGGGAACCACTCAGGCTCACTGAGTTCGGGCAGAAGCAAGGGCAGAATCGAGGTGTCATTCACCGAGTCTTGATCATGCACCTGGCGGGCCGCTTGCAAGGTTGGAGTGATGCTCCTGTCGATTGAGGCAGCGGTCAAGTGGTTCACCGGAGCGCCTTTGCAGCCGGCTGCAAAGGTCTATCACTAGCTTCTGGCTCCTCTAGCTGCGAAGCTCGAGAACATGGGGGTCGAGTCGGCGCGGTTCGTACGCGCGAGTCTGACGCCTACCGAGACTGAGGAGATGGTCGTCGTCGACGGTCTCGCTGACGAACTCGCCGGGCATCTGCAGGCCAGCGACGACCGAATTGGCGTCGCGCATGTCCACGGAGCGCAGAGCGGCGCTATTCAATCCATCGTTGCGGACCTCTTGCGAGACCAACTCGGGTTCGGCGAAGAGGTTGTCCTGACACCTGAGGACGGCTTCGTCACCGGTGCTCGTCCTGACTTCTTCTACCGCATTTCAGCCAACCGTGGGATCCTCGCCGAGGTTGAACGGGGCGGCACAGTCAACAACAACCATGACCTCAAGGACCTCTGGAAGGCGCACATCTCGCCGGATGCCCAGCATCTCTTCCTGGTCGTTCCGAACGCGAATTGGACCGCAACGGGAGGCGTTCGCGAGCGTCCCTTCATTCGTGTCAGCAACCGACTCTCCGCGTTCTTCGGTGACCCTCGTCGAGAGATCGATGTTGTGAGTCTCCATGTGTTCAGCTACGGGTACCTCGACCACTCGGCTTGACTGACTTGCCCTGACTGGCAGCGCCGAAGGGTGCTACCGACCCGCGTGGGACTTTCGACGCTGCCGGACGATGCGAGCTACCCGTTTCGCGGCCGCTCTCGGGTCCTCGTGCTCCCAGACTCGGACGCTTAGCCACCCCTCGCTGTCCAACAGTGAGTCCGTTTCTCGGTCACGCTCGACATTTCGTTCGAGCTTCGGCTTCCAGTATTCGGAGTTGGTCTTGGGGTCGGCCGCATGATCGGGACAGTGGTGCCAGAAGCACCCATCCATGAAGACGGCGACCTTGGCCGGGCTGAAGACTAGGTCTGCTGTGCGACGGACGCCTGGAAGCGGACGCCTATTCACTCGGTATCGAAGGCCCATGGCGTGAAGGATTCTGCGGAGCGCCATTTCAGGCTCAGTGTCTCGGCTCTTGATCGACTGCATGATGCGGCGTCGCCCAGGCGTGGACGCCCAGCTGTCTAGCTGGGATGTCGGTGGAGCCAGGGTAATTCGGGTGTTGCTGGGCACACTTCTATTGTGCAGTGGCGCACGTGTCATCGGAGCTGGCAGTGCGTAAGTAGGCTTTGCCAAGAGAGACTGGGGTGCGATGCTCGCGAGTTCGGACTTCCCTATTGATGTGGCAATGCGTGAATTGGCGCGCTTCGGCGCCCAAGCTGCCTATCTCGTTCCAACAAGCACTGGACTCGAGAAGAGCATCATGGACGCCCACGAGTCCTTCCGCGGGTACCTTCGGGCTCACGAAGTCCATGACTTCGCCACGCAGATGCAGGGTCAGGAGAGCAAACAGATCATCGACGTGACCATCGTTGGAGCTGCAGCCAACTTCCGGGCGCGAATGTCCCTGTACAGACCTAGCACGAAGGCCGGTGATCCACGCGTGTGGGTTTCCGGCTTAGGGCAACACGCATGCCCGGGGAATCTCGTTGCCGTGCTCTGCAATCCCGACCACGAGATCTTCGTTGTCAATATCAGTGACCCGGCGGTTTGGGCCACAAAGGACGTGTCTGGAACTCCGCTGAACGCGGCGCTGAGGTCCTTCTCCACCGTTGAGGCAGCCACTTCCGAGCTGTTGATGAAGCTCGAGCATGTGGCATCCCAAGGATTCGTGCCTAGTCTGCGTTCCGGCCCCACGGGAGTCGGCTTCACGCTCGAGACGATGTTGGGGATCAGAGCGAACGCCAGTAAGAGTCCTGACTTCAAGGGTATCGAGATCAAGGCGGGGCGGGGTGGCGCGCGAGGCAATCTCAAGAAGAGCCGCACCTCCCTGTTCTCACAGATCCCGGACTGGCATTCGAGCCCCTGCCCGTCGGGGCGAGCGCTGTTGGACAAGGTCGGCTACGTCGACGCCTCCACGGGGCGTCTTCAGCTGTACTGCACGAGCCGGAATGTGCCGAACCCACAGGGGTTGTACCTGGGTTTGGACCCTTCTGAAGCATGGCTAGAGAGTCGATGGCGGAGGGGTGCGGAAGCAAGCGAAGTTCTAGCTCGTTGGCGGATGGAATTGCTTCGCGAACGCCTTCAGACCAAACACGCCAGTACCTTCTGGGTTAACGCAGATGTTCGTCTGGGGGCGGTGGGTGAAGAGTTTCGTTTCACGAGGGTGACCCATACCCGAAGGCCGCTGGTCTGGAACCTTGGGCCGGCCATTGCGGCCGGTGCGGTCACGATGGACTACACCCTCTCGATCAAACCCTCGGGCCAGACGCGGGACCACGGTTACCTCTTCAAACTGCACGAACACAACATCGACGTTCTCTTCCCGCCAAGCGACACATACGACTTGATCGACAGGTAGTCGAGCTGGAGGTGGTCACCCGCAGCCGGGAGCGCCACCTGGACTTTGTCAGGGCACGCGCCTAAACTCAGCCGCGTGACGGAAATCAAGCCGACTGTCGTCGACCTCTTCGCGGGTTGTGGGGGTCTTTCCCTCGGGCTCGAGCAAGCGGGTTTCGAGCCCGTATTCGTCAATGAGCTCAACCACCATGCCATGGAGACGTACCTTCTCAACCGGGATGGCGCCACCTCAGTCGACCTGCGCGACGCTGATCGTCACGTCAACGATGTTCTCACCCTGAGTCAAGACCCGAACGCTCTGCGCACTCTGGGCAAGTTGATAAAGAACCAGCACGGTGAGCTAACACTGTTGGCAGGTGGCCCCCCGTGCCAGGGCTTCAGTGGGATTGGTCACCGTAGGACGTTCGACCTTCACAAGGACGACATTCCCAGCAATCACCTCTACGGCGAGATGGCACGAATCGTTGAGGAGTTGCAGCCTCGTATGTTCCTCTTCGAGAACGTCGAGGGGTTGCTATCCGCCCGTTGGTTCAAGGGTCAGGGCTACAAGGGGGACATCTGGGACGCGGTTCAGGCCGCGTTTCGTCGCATAGGTGAGAGACGCGGCAAGCATGGTTACATCATTCAGCCCAAGCTGATCTTCGCCCGCGACTACGGCGTGCCGCAGAATCGTCCCCGTGTGCTGATGGTGGGGGTTCGAGACGACATCCAGTATCAGCGAGGTCTGTCGCGCGTGGCTGGTGGATTCCTGCCGGACGCCACAGGGAACGCACCTGACCTCATCGACCTGCTCGGGGATTTGGTAGATCCCAGCTACGTCCCTGGAGTCACGGCCGTGACCCCCACCTATCCCAGCGATGCCCTAACCACAATCCAGAAACGACTCCGGCAAGGCCCACACGGCGGTCGGGGCGGACCGACCAAGGCCGGCCGGCCCGTCACGGAGATGGAGTACAGCAAGCACAGCCCGAGGGTCATCGAGAAGTTTCGCTACATGCTTGCCAACGAGGGCGAGATCCACTCAGACCACCAGACCAAGAAGTTCGCCCAGCGGTGGCTCCCAGCCCGATGGCCCGAAGGGCGCCCGTCGATTACGGCGACGAGTCTGCCCGATGACTACGTCCACTTCAGTCAGCCTCGCACGCCGACCGTGCGCGAATGGGCCCGTATTCAGATGTTCCCCGACTGGTACCAGTTCGCCGGCAAACGGACGACTGGTGGTCGCCGACGGGCTGGCGACCCGGACGCAGGTGACTGGAGTCGGGAGGTGCCGAAATACACCCAGATTGGAAACGCCGTTCCAGTGGAGCTGGCGAGGGTCGTTGGGGAGCACCTGCTCCGGCTTGCTGGGTGAGGCAGCCGTACGCAATTGGCTGGCCCTTCAGCCAGGCGATTGCGCCGCACCCGTAAGTGGGCTCCTGACATGAATGGCGCTGGCCCGGTGTGCGGGACAGCGCGCGAGCCCGACTCATGCCACTCGCGCTGCCCCGAGCGCGGACGGCCACTGAACGACAAGCCCCGCCCCCCAGCTCTACGCATCACCGTCCGTTGCCCCCTCTGCCATCACCACCCCACGTAGCCTCATGCGCTGACCGACAGGTAGGTAGCGAATGCACTAGGGACTCACGAGCGCTGCGGTGCTGGTTGTCGCTTAACGCCGGGTGCAACCGCATGAGCACATGAGAGTCAGCGCCTAACGGATGGCCCCTGTGTTCGCTGCAATTTCGCCACGCGGTGCCCGGCTCGCCGTGCGGCGCCTTGTCGGGTGATGCCCAGATGGGTGCTGACCACCATGCCGCCATCCATGACGAACGAGTACGGCAGTCCGATGCGGCTACGGTGAGGTTCGGAGACTGACCACACGTGGCAGTCCGGCTCGGTCGTACGATTGTTGCTGGTCATTGTGTCATCAGGTTCCATGGTAGGTCGCCGTGCGTGTAGTACCCCGTGTGGGCAATCGTCTAGCGGGGCGATTTTCGGTTGATTGTGAACGGTGACTGTGACAGTCCGCCTATCGTGAAGTCCTCGTTGAGCAGCTTCATGATCTCGTCGACCTCGGCATCATCGAACGTGAGCTCGCCGTTTATCAGGTACCGGGTGGGATCCAGCCCGTGCTTGCGCATCTCGGCGCGGAGTTTGGCGGGCGTAACTGCAGCGAGGTGTCCACGTCCCAGAATGGAGTACAGGCGGGCTCGGACGCGGCCGTTGCGAGCCGCCACCGTTGTTAGGACGTCGCGTGATGTCGACGACAGGCTGATCAAGGTGGACAGCTGAGCGACGCGCGCGGGTGTCAGCGCCATCAGCTCGGGTGTATCGCGGAAGAGGCGCTCGAAGGCCTTCGTCCTCAACACGCCGAGCCCTTCGCCGACTTCGAGGACCATGTCCGCTCCGGACCTGTCGAAGGACAGAATCGGATCCTCCACGGCGACCAGTTGGTCGCTGAACATGAACATGGCCCTGCGCAGTCCGCTCGTAGGGTTGCTGCGGCTGATGAACGCCAGCCGATGCCCGGGGCTTCCGGTCATGACGGCGTAGGCGACGAAGGTCCGGTTCTTCAGGTCCTCCATATCGATCTCTGTGAAGTCATCGGCTTCCAGGGCCTGGAGCAAGCCGGAGTCTTCGTCGAGCTGGTCCCGCCGGACGACCGCGTACTCGTAGTCATCCAGTTCCAGCTCCGGGCTGTAGGCCGCTGCACGCCACGCCTGTAGGTCCGAGAGAGTCTGACCGCAGGCCGCCTCCAGGCTGGATGCTGCGGAGCGGCTGAGAGGCACGTCGCGGACCTCGAAGGCGGCTCCGCGCTGCCAGGCGACGACGAGCTGAACCGGCGGTGTTGAGAGGTTGCGGTTCGTCCATCGAGGAGTCCAGGAGGTGGGCATGTGGCTACTCTCTGTCGATGTTGTAGTACAGGCCCTTCGCGAGCCGCACGGTGGTCACGGTGACGCCTTCCTCCGGGTATCTCCGGGTGATGATGAGGTCAGGAGGATGGGACGAGGTGGCGAAGACCCTCCGGCCGAAAAGGACGAGCCAGGGGTTCAACGCGAGCTGCTGGGGCTGCAGGTAGACGGCCGCGAGCAGAAGCGCGAGGGCTCCGTACGCAATCCAGTCGCGCGGCTCGGCAGTAGATATCACGGCGAAGGGGAGAATGAACGTGACGAGGTAGGTCGCGACGTCTCCTGTGATCTCATGCACGACGGACGGGCTGAAGATCCTAGGGTTGTTGTGTTTGCGGGCTTTGGCGATGACCAGCGGCAGGCCCGCAAGCATGAGCAGTCCCGCCGCCAGCAGCACTGCCTGGACCCACCCGGTCTCGACCCGGATGGCAAGCAGCATCGGCAGTGGGCTGTATGCGCTTGCGAGCAGGAGGATGCGAGCCCACGTCATCGGACCGCTCCAGACTCTTGGCGACTTGACCTGCGTCCGAGGAGCCACGGTGCCCCGGTCGTCGTCACTCCAAACGAGATGTGCGGATGCTGGCAGACGGTCCGAGTCATCGTCAAGGCGATCGCACGTCGCTGCACCGCTGAGCGGGCTTGCCTCCACGACCTCTGGTATGTCACCGAGCGATCTCGCGACGTCGGAAAGCTCGCACTGGACGACACCAGCCAGATCGGCGACGGCCTCGCCACGTGTGCGGCTGCCGCAGCATTTGGGACGGTCGCCGTAGTCGAGGGTTAGCGATCTTCTACGTGACTACCAACGCATGGCTACGGGCCGATCGATGGACATCGAGCTTCCCATTGCCGTCAAACGGCACATCCGCCGCTGTGCCGGGAGTTCCCACGGCCCGAGGGCAACGCCACACTCAAGCGATGACCTACGGCGTTCCTATGCGCCTATACGGTTTGTGGTGCGCGCACGCGGGAGCTCGTCCTCTACGGTTTGAACAGGGTGCTCTTCCGGACGGGACCCTGATATCGGTCGACACTGACGACGAATGTCGCGATATCCGGCACTCCGCCTATGACCGCGAGCTCGGCCACCGCGGTGGCGTCGGCCCGAATTCGCCACTTCTCGTCCGGATAGTCCGCTAGCTTGGTGAAGGTACCTGACCCGCGTGGCCGTGCTCTGGGGAACAAGGTCGCACCTGAGTTGATGGGCGACAACACGACCTTCGCGCCGTATGCGCTGATCAAGGACTGCGTGTCGAGGGTGATGACATCGTGTTCGGAGTTCTTGTAGTTCCTTGCGCTGAGCAGACGTGTGAGGCGATCAGGGTGCAACCAGAAGAACACCCGACCGTTGAGCAAATCGAGCCATTCCTGAATCGACATGTCAGTAAGCGATTCCTCAAGGAACGCTAGGCGGAGGGGAGCCTGATCGCGCACGTTCACGGTGCCGACGACCGGGTGCTCGATGGCCGTCGACGAGGGTCGAATGCTCTGCAGGAGTACGTCCTGCTCGGAGCGAGGCAGTCCCGAGGAAGAGACCAGAGTGGACGTCGGCAGGAGGCCGTGCTCGCTAATGCTGGGCCAAGCACCACGGGTGGCCATGTGAAACAACTGCGGGTAGCGGGTCCACAACTCGGCGGGGGTTACACCCATTATCTGGTCCAGTCCCTGCGGTCGATGACGCTTCGCGGATCGAAGCGTGTGGCGATAAGTGTTACAGGCGCTTGTGTCACGCGCTCGATGCCCTCGATGAACTGGAGCGTCTGTGGTGTCAGCTGGTCATATCGGCGTGCTCGGGTGTTCGCCACGTCGATGTAGTCCGCGAAGGTCAACGCAATGTCCGTGGCACCGTTGATCTCGGCGGCGCGACTGAGCTGGTGCCAGTCGAACTCGGCTACGCGACGCTTCCGGGCCGTGACCGAGCCAACTTCAGCTCCGACCAGAGCTTCAAGGTCACTACCAGAGCGTTCGGCGACGAGTTCCCAGGAGATCTCTTGACCCATCCATCCGGACTGTCCAGTCTCTTCCGCGTCAGTGTTCGTGGGATTGCCGACGCGGATGGGATAGGCCCGCACGACCACGATGACGCGATCCACCCGGTGGGGCGCAATGCCTGCCTCGGCAAGGGTTCCCGCGGTCGTCGTATCGCGACTCGTCACGTGAGGGTAGATGCCATGGAAGATGCTGAGGCTGGTTCCTTGGGTTCCCTCGAGCAGCACGCGCTGGTTCTTGCTGTACGCAGCCTGCAGCGCATCGGCCGTTGATCCGATGAACGCTGCAAGCTCGGTCACTTGATGGGCAAGGCGAACAGGTGGCGTACTCGCCGAGCTTCGCCCTACGATCCGGCGAGCAGCCGCGGCACCTCCGCCTTGCCCGGTCGAACCGATCTCCGCGACGACCGACTGCTCGCTGATCTTGTCCTGCGGCTCGATGATCATCGCTTGTCGGTCGATGATCAGCCGGCCGCTCTCCACCCCGCAATGAGCGATCTCCTCTTGCAGTTGCGCGATGTCAAGGGTCGCCCCGGGACCGATGAGCAGGAGCGCTTGAGGATTCGCCAGTGTTCCCGACGGCAGAAGGCGGTGCGTGTAGGCGGGCTCTGTAGGCACCTTGTGGCCCGCGTTCGGGCCTCCCACGCGCATGAGTACGTCGTATCCAGGGGCAATGTAGTAGGCGATGTTTCCCTTGCCCTCGCTGCCGTACTGGCCGCCAATGAGGACATCGACCAGACGGTCTCGCCTGGACGGCAGAAGGTGCAGTGCCGCAGCAGCGCGTGTCAGGACGTCCAGATGAGTGCACCGGTCGGTGTCGATCGCGACGTCAGCATCGTTCTCCAGGGTTTCGACATTCTTCTCGATCTCATCGGCAGCAACGGCGCTGTATGTCGCGAGCTCCTGCATCGAGCTGGTCTTCCGACGCTGCTCGTACCGTTCTTCCAGTACCTGAAGCGGCGCCGTGAGATGGATATGGATGATGCGACCGGGAAACGCCTCGCGAAGGCTGCTGACTTGCGAAAGCTGACGCACGGAGTCAACCACCACCAAGGGGTGATCGCCATCGGCCGTGAGGATGTCTGCGACTTCGCGCGACACCCATTGCCCCGCGGTCTCGACGTCGAGCTGCTCACCGTACCGCTGCAGTGCGCCTCGCTCGTTGGGCAGGGAATCGCCACGCTCTTCGGCTACGGTACGCATGAGTTCTTGCGTTCGCAGGTGCAACGCGCCGTATCGACTGGCCAGCTCCGCGCCCAGAGTGCTCTTCCCCGAGCCCACGTGCCCGGAGATCGCAACGATCGCAGGGCTCGTTGACTGGTCTCGGGCGCTCACCGGCGGCGGCTTGATGCTGCGGCGGGCAGGGTGTGGATCGTAACGTCGAGGCCTCGGTCGGCGAGCTCTTCTGTGATGATCTCCTCAATGAGGTCCCATCGGCCGCCGGCTTGTCCGGCACCGATGCGCGGCAGGTGGACGACGGCCTGCCGGCTGGTGGCGAGCAGAGCGACCTGGGCGAGCGCCTCACTCAGAGCGGAGTAGTGCAACCGCACTGTCTTGCTTGCACCGTGGCCGTCCTGGGCGACCATGCTGACGATCGTGACTGGTCGTTCACCGGCCCACATCTGCACGTGGTGCACGGCGCCGAGAACGAGATTGTCGGGTGAGGCGATCGTCCAGTGACGGAATGCTGACGCCGCCTGTGGGAAGCGCTGCGCGAGCGAGGCGGCCACACCTTGCCGGCTCCATCCGTGGGCGCTGTTCGCGACGACATGCGCGATGAGTAGGGGAGGGCCGTCGGCGCCGACGTCGATGATGTCTCGTGCCTCGTGTCGGACGCGTGGAAACTCGGACGGGGTCCACTGCGGCTCGAGTAGCGCGAGGATCCGCGGGAGGACGCGACCGGGATAGGGGGGGATGCCGACTGCTTGAACGTTGTGCTCGACCCCCTTCAGGGAGATGACTGAGCGGGTGGTCTGGCCCACGGCGAATGGCGCGGACAGGCTCTGCTCCAGCGAGAACGTTTCACCGCGGGCAATCTCGCCCGAGGAAGGTCCGACGGCGTAGTCGATGCGAAGGCGCTCGTCAGTGTCGTCGTTGACTCGGGAGGCCGCGAGCATGGTCAACCCGCGGCTGCTGACGGCCACGAGACGACGAAGGAGGGCTTCGGTCGAGACGTCCCATCGGCGGCGCGTCTCCAGTATGAAGTCGATGTCGGTGTCCACGTCTAGCAGGCCTGCCACGGCGTCATCGGGAAGCAGCAACTCGGCTGCGAAGACGTTACACAACAACTCGAGTTCCCACTCATCGTTGTCTGAATCCGGAACCGCGCCGGTTGCCGTCCGGTGGTGGGTTCCGTGATCGACGCCGGGAAACATTGCATGCGCGATCTCGTGGGCAATGGAGAACCGCAAGCGGCCGCGAGGCCGGCTGGGGTTGTACGAGATACCAAGCTTTGCGCTTCCGGGAACCAGCGGGGCCAGAGGCGCCGTCTTGGTTAAGGTGGGATCCGAGCTGATCGGGGCGATGAGCGCGTCAGTCACAGTGTTGGCTGGTCGCAGGGCTATGCCCATCAGCTTGGCTACCTCGATGACGTCCACCGGTGGGCCCTGTAACCCTGCTTCATGGGCCGCCGTCAGGATTTGGCGCGCGCTCTCGGTTACTGCCGCGACGGGGTCGCGGCCCTCGGCGAAGGCGAGGACGGCGGCGTTTGTCCACGCAGGCTGTACTGCGCTGGCTGGCATAGGGCGAGGCTATCGGCCTCGTGCGACAGGGGGCAGGGCTTGGGTCGGTTAGAGCGGGAGCGCGAGCTGGCCCGAGAGGACCGCGTCCACCAACGGAGGCCGGTACTGGGGCGACTTGAGGACCTTGCCGTCGTCACGTAGCACGGGATGCCCGTCGTCGAGCTTGCTCATGTTGGAGGAGTGGATTTCCCGTAGGACGGCGTCCAAGTCGATGCCGTAGGTGATCGCGGCGCCGTATGTCACGTACGCGATGTCAGCCAGGGCGTCGGCGATGGAGGTGAGGTCGCGTCGCTCGGATGCGTCCGCGAACTCCTGGACCTCCTCGCGCAACAAGTCCACGCGCAACTGGCGCAGTTCGTCGCTGATCACCAGTGTCGGTGACGCGTGCATCGGGAGGCCGAAGGAGCGGTGGAACTCGGCAACCATTAGCAGCGCCTGACTCCACTGGGGAGACGCGGACGAAGGTGTCGCGGGAGAGGTAGACATGCGCCGTACGGTGCGCGTGGGACGCGTGGTGCCAATGGGGACACCAGTCCCCCACGTATCGAAGTCAAAGGGAAGCAGCGACTGCTCACACTCCGCCGGTCGTAGCTCCCTGACGAAGGCGTCCACGTTCGTTACTCTGCCACAGCGGCGTCGCCTGTGACCGAGCTATGGGTCGCGAGTCGCTAACAGTGGAGGTCGCGGTGCTGGACAGGTACTGCTCGCCGGAGATGGACGGCGTGTTCTGCGACCAGTCCCGGTTCGATTACTGGCGTGCCAGCGAGGTCGCCCTGGTCTTCGGGTACGCCGACCGCGGCTGGTGGGGCGTGGACGTGGCCGCCGCGGTGCGCGCGGTGCCCTGCCCTCCGGCGTCGGCGGTGCTGGATCGGGAACGCGTTGTCGGTCACGACGTTGTGGCGTTCCTCCAGCTGTGGACCGAGGCGATGCCTGCGCACCTGAGCGCTCGGGTGCATCGCGGGGCCACGAGCTCGGACATCGTTGACACGGGTTGGGCACTTGCGCTCCGCGATGCGACTCGACTGCTGCGGGCAGGAGCGGACCGGCTCGTGCACGCTCTCGCCGTGCATGCACTGGCCCACCGAGACACGGTTCGGGTGGGACGCACGCATGGGCAGCAAGCGACTGTGGATGTATGGGGTCATCGCGTCGCCGACTTTGCTCTGGCCGCTGATCGTGCGCGAACACGCCTGGATCGCGCGGGCGACGCCGTGGCGGTCGCGAAGTTCTCCGGCCCGACGGGCGCGTACCTGCTGATTCCTCCGGATGTGGAGTTCGCGGCAGCCCGAACCCTTGACTTGCGTCCACCGGACGTCGCGACGCAGGTGGTCATGCGCGATGGGCTGGCCGAGTGGATGTTCGCGCTGGCCATGCTTGCCACGATCTGCGAGGCCATCGCGCTGGAGGTGCGGCTGGGCCAGCGCACCGAGGTCGCCGAACTCGCCGAGGGCAGGCCCGATTTGCGAGCCGGCTCGTCTGCAATGCCGCACAAGCGCAATCCGATCACGTCGGAGAAGATCTGCGGCTTGGCGCGCTTGGTCCGAGCGTATGTGAATCCGGTGATGGAGGGCGTGCCGCTGTGGCATGAGCGGGATCTCACGCATTCCTCTGTTGAGCGGGTCGTGATTGCCGACGCGGCCGCGTTGACTGAGCATGTGGCCCTTGCGACGGCGTCCGTCGTGGAGAATCTGGTCGTTGACGCGGCGATGATGCGCTCGCGAGTGGAGCCCGAGAGCGCTGGCCTGGCCTCACACCGGCTGTTGGTTGCCTTGGGTGATGCCGGGGTGGGGTGGTCTGACGCGTGGAGCATTGTCCAGCAGGCTTGGGCTGAACAGCCGGAGATGAGCGCACGCGAGCTTGCGCAGCGTGCGGCAACGACGGCCGCCTCTCGCGGCCACGAGCTGCGATCGTCGTGGGCGGCGGACGTCGGTAACTCATCCCCGGATCTCGATGCGGTGTTTGTACGTGTGGAGCGGCTGCTCATCGAAGGTGGATGAGCGGTCCCTGATGGCTTACGCGACGCGACGCGGCAGCGACGGATCGCCTTAGGTCTGGAGCCCGACCGTGCACCCCGTCGTAACCGGCACTCGAGGCGTCGGGGACGGCACAGATTGACGACTTCGCTCCTCCGAAACACCGGTGGAGCACTGACGCGAGGCGCTTGTCGTCGGGTGTCCGACGAGAGCACCCGTGACCGGACGCGGCCGCGAATCTCTTGGTGCCTGACCAGCAACGTGAGATGTACGAGGTAGCCGGCGCCGAACGCGAAGTGGTTCCACCACCAGAAATCAGCACTGCTGGCTCGCCCAGCGAAACCTCGATGATTCATGAAGCCGGACAGAACGGCCTCGCCGGGGGACATCACTTTCTTGGCCATCCTCAATCCGTACTGACTTCCACACAATTCGGCATTGCCGGGGTATCGCCCCTTTGTCGGGACCAGCTTCTCGCGGCTCCACGGCCGTCTCGCGCTATCAGGAAGGCCCGCTCGACACCAACGACACATCGAGCGACGCCACTTCTGGCGCCCGAATGCGAGGCACCGAGGGGGTAACACCGTTGACCAGAGTGAGAGCGCCATGCCTCCCTGCCGCCCTTCGTGTGGCACGGAGGGGCAGATCGCGTTAACGGAGTAGCAGGGTGATTCGGCCGCTCGTTTCGGGCGGCACAGGCTGAGAGGACTGGGTATGGAAGCCGACGAATTCCGGCGCATTGGAGTACCCAGCGCCACGGCACGCACCACGACGAAAGTCGACGAGCAGGAGCCCATCAGCGAAGCACGAACTTCAGAACAATGGAAGCTATCAAGGTCCATGACCAAGCGAGAGTCATGCGACGAAGGCGATGGATTCATTGCCGACCACCAAGATCAGAATTCACATCCGGCTTGGAATCCGGATTCTCGGTGGTCCCGATGACCGCCCACGCCAAGGTCACGACAATCGCCCACACGGCGTCGGGGATGGGCCAGGTCTGGTACCGGGTGACCGGCACGACCGGGCTGGCGAACCGACAGGTTGCCTACCGCGCTGGGGTCGGCGCCGAGGACGTGCGCCGGGTGCGGTTCGTCGGTTCCGGGGCGACGGCTCAACTCTTGGAGTTCCGGCCGGGTGAACTCGTCACGTCCGCAGCGGATCTGGCGATCATCGAGGGGGCGTTCTCCGGCAGCCACCTGACCCACGGGGTGAAGACCCAGCGGTCCCGGTTGGCGCGCGTTCCGGCCGAGCCGATCCGAGCCCTGGTGCTGTCCGCCCTGGCGGCTCGCGGCATCGACGTGACGGAGGCGGAGGTGGCGGTGTTCACCTCGCGGGACGCACGCAACTGGTGGCGCACCGTCGACCGGGCGGGGGCACGGGACAGGTCCGTGTCGTTCCTCACGGCCTCTGGTGCACTGCGCGTGCTTGAGCGGTGCGGGATCGGGGTGACCTCGGACGACCTGCACCGTGCGCTGGGCTCGTATCTCCGTGCGGCAAGCGAGGCACCCGTCCCGGTGCGTCGCCGTCGTCAGGAGCCGTCCATGGATCTGCTCGCCTCATCGACGCGACTGGACGACCTGACGGACGCCGAGCTGGGCGAGACGGTCTGGGCCGAGCTGGCGGGCGCGGCGTCACGGCGGGAGCCGGTCGGAAACGCCGGGTACGAGCTCACCCTCACGCTGCCGAAGTCGTTCTCGGTGTATGCGCTCTCGGGCCCGGAGTCGCAGTCCGGGGAGTGGCTCGACGTGATGGAGGCTGCGGCCACCCGGGCCTTGGAGCGGCTGATGGCCGAGGCGGGCTTCTGCTCGACGGGCCACCGGGGCGACGGCCAGGAGGTGCAGGTGATGCCGGCGGACGGATGGGCCGGCTTCATTGCGACGGAGATCTCCTCGAGGGCGGGGGACCCGCATCTGCATGTGCACTGCACCCTGCCCAACCAGCTGGTGGGCGAGGACGGCTTGGTGCGGACCATGGCCGACGGCGGCCGGGAGCTGGTGATCAACGCGCCGCGGTTCGCGGCGTGGGGACAGGCGTTCGTCGTAGAGGAGGCCCTCGATCGCGGGCTGATCGTCGACGCGTGGTTCAACCCGCAGACCCGCCAGTGGGAGGTGGGTGGCTACTCCAAGGCCTCGATATCTGCCTTCAGCCGCGGTCGGACGGCGGTGCGCGCCGAACTCGGCCAGACCGCGGATGACCGGCCACGCGATGCCCGGGCCCAGGCGCGGCGAGGCCGCTCAGCGAAATCGCGCGCGACCGCAGCGAAGGCCGATGAGCAGCCGACGTGGGGTCAGGTGCGGGCGACGATGCTGGCGCGTGCCGAGCGGGGATGGATCGACCTGGAGGCTGACAGGTGCCGCGCGACGCCTCGGGTCCCTCAGCCCGGCGAGTGGAGCGACGACGAGTGGGTCAGGTTCGTGTCGTCCGTCGTATGCGAGCACGAGTCGACCACCAGCCTGGCCCGCATCCGTGCCCTGGTCGACCTCGCCGGCTGCCGTCTGCCTGACGAGGAGCGTCTGCGGATCACGCGCCTCGTCGTCGAGCATGGCTTCTTGCGAGGGCATGAGTCCCACGACACCGGCATGCGCAGCGGCGGGCAGCGGTGGGTCTCCCGCGAAGCACTGTCTGCCGAGGAGCGACTGCTCGCCGCGTTCGCGGGAGGCCTGAACCACGACCCGGTGGAGTGGACCTATCGGACGGCCCGGGGGATCAACCAGGCGCAGGCGGCGAACGGTTGGCGGGCAAGCGACGAGCAGATCGACGCCGTCATTGCGATCGTCGACGGCCGCGACCGCATCACCCTCGTCTCCGGTGTCGCGGGATCGGGCAAGACCACCGTCCTGGCCGCCGCTCACGCCGGACTGAGCGTGGATCGCAGACCAGGTGTCGGCGGCCTCCTGGTGACGTCGACGGCCACCATCGCCGCCTCCAGCGCTGGTGACGCATCCGGGGCACCGTGGATGAACATGACCGAGCTGCTCGCCCGAATCGATGACGGCCAGGGGATTCATGGGTCGGTCATCGTGGTGGACGAGGCGTCCATGGCGGACGTGAAGTCCCTCGCCCGTATCGCTGACTGGTGCGTCGCCACGCACAAGCGACTGGTCCTGCAGGGCGATGACCGGCAGCTCCGCGCTGTCGGCGCCGGCGACGCCTTCAACGTCCTGTGCGCAGCGCACCCGGAGAGGGTCGTGCGGCTCACCGAGAACCGCCGCCAGCGCACAGACGGTGGGCGCGAAGTCGCCCGGGCCCTGCACTCCCGCGACGTCGATGCGGCCTGGATTGCCCTGCTCAACGACGATGCCGTCCTCGTTGCCCGCAACCGCCAGCACAAGCTCGACACCGTTGCCGCCAAGGTCGTCGACGCGATCGCTGAGCATGGTCCTCAGCAGGTGACCTGTGACGCCGTGACGAACGTCGAGGTCGACGACCTCAATGCGCGCATTCACGCGCGGCTCGTGACCGGCGGTCAGATCGACCCGGGCACGGTGACCCGGTACCGCACGCACACGGGCGATCGCGAGCTCGGCGCTGGCACGGTGCTGCGGGTGGTGGTCCCCTTGAAGGGAGGGGGGCGTGGCGAGGGCCTCGTGCGCGGTGAGCGCGTCCTCGTCACCGATGCCGGTCGCGACCGCATTCGAATCGCCTTCGATGACGGCCGCACCCGGAGCCTCACGCCCCGCACGCTGTTCGCGCACCTCGACTACGGCTACGCCGGCACGACCCACAAGGTTCAGGGGCAGACGAGCGCCGTCCACGTCGCGACGCTCGACCGCAACAAGGACGTCGCCAGCCTTTATGTCAGCGCCACGCGGGGACGGGACCGCACTGTGTTCGTCGCCGATGCCCGCGACTGGCTTACCGACTTCGAGATGAGCACGTCTATCCAGTGGCCACCGGGCCAACTCGACGATGCAGTGCTCGAGCGTGTCGCCAGCCACCTGGTCGGCAAGCTTGATCGCATCGACTCGCCCCGTCAGGCGATGGCTCCTCGGTGGGAGTCACGGCGGCCGGCCATGGCGTCGCGCGGCATGGGGATGTCGCTATGACCGCGTGGCCTGACGACGATGCAGTGGCGGACGCCGTCGCTGCTCCCGCGCTCGCCCGCTTCCTGTTCACCGCCGAGGAGGTGGCGCAGGCCCTCGCGGTGTCCACGACGCTCGTGCGCCAGCTCACCCTGACCGGCGAACTGCCATGCCGGCGCATCGGCCGCCTCGTTCGATACACAACCACCGACATCGAGGCTTTCGTCCACAGCTTCGACGATCGGGGTTACCAGTGACCCGACGGGGCGCGCCCAGCAACACGGACTCGGTCAGCCCCGCCGCGTCATGGCAGTACCAGTCGCACGCCGGACCCCTCAGCCTCCTGCGCGTCTCGCAGGGCATTGGTGCGGGCGAGATCGGCCTCGGCGGTGCGCCGGTCGGAGAAGTCGATGCGCCCAGTCCACGAGCGGGCGAACGCGAGGGCGGCGATGAGGGCGCCGTCGTTGCCGGTGTGGGTGGCGGCCTTCAGGGCGGCGAGGTAGTTCAGCCGGTAGACCGTCGGGATGATGATGCGAACCTCATTCGCGCGTGCGAGTTCGGCATTCATCATGAGCCGCGCGATGCGGCCGTTGCCGTCGACGAAGGGGTGGACCTCGCTGACCAGGAACATCAGGAAGACAGCGCGTGCGAACGGGCTCGTGAGCGACGCGCCCTGCTCGAATCCGTGGAGCAGGGTGCCTTCGACGAGGTCCGGCGCAACGAAGACCGTGGAGCCGGCTTGGTTGGGCTGCTGTTTGAAGGCGCCAGGACGCTTGTCCGTGCGTGCCCCGAGCAGGACAGCGTGCCGTGCCTTCAGGAGGTCGACGAGCTCGTCTCCACTCTGGGGGGTTCGGCGCATCTCGTCGGCGTCGGACGTGATGCGGTAGGTCCCCAGGACGTCATGCGCGTCCGGTGGCCGCTGCTGCGAAGCGGCATCCTCGAAGACAATCTCGGCGGCCTCGTCCAGCGTGAACTCTGTGCCCTCGATGAAGTTGGAGAAGTACGCCTCGTAGAACGGCAGCAGTGCGCGCCGGCTCTGATCGGCAGGCATGAGTGGCAGCACGTCAGGCGCCGCTGCTGCAAGCGACGTGGCCATGCGGGCGAATGCGTCGAGCCGCTCGTGGTCGTACGGCTGGCCTTGCGCTCGCGACCTCAAGGCGGGTGAGGTCAGTGGGGAGGCGTCGCGCGTGGACAGCGCTGCACCGATCAGCTCGTCGAGTGTGGCGAACTCCCGCTCCCTCTCAAGTGATGGAG
The DNA here is from genome assembly GCA_030645615.1 of Actinomycetota bacterium. Lineage (GTDB taxonomy): Bacteria > Actinomycetota > Actinomycetes > S36-B12 > S36-B12 > UBA10649. Next base: position 20,641 of record JAUSNB010000042.1, read on the forward strand.
CCAACTGTCCGGCCTGATCTCGCAGGCGATTGATGCCGTCGAGGCCGCGGCTGGCGAGCAGCGCGTCGATCCACTCCTCGACCTCGATCCGGGTCAGCGTGCGTCGGGCACCTGCAGCCGTTCGCCGGCTTGGCGTCAGGTTCTCCAGCAGGCTGCGAGCCTCGCCCGCCTTGTAGATCCCGTCGGGCAAGGACATGTCGCCGGGCAGTGCTGACGCGCCCCTGCGGGGGGTGACGGTGACACCAGGAAGCACGAGAGGCCTGCTGCGATCGGCAACGACATACAAGGTGCCGTCCCGGCCCAGCCCGCCGTCGCGAGCCGACCGATCGACGATGACTGCGCCGGGCATCTCGTGCGCGACGATTGACCACAGGTATCGGCGCGAGAGCGACTCCGGGATGGACCCGATGTCGCCGGAGTAGATGCCGGACGCGATGCGTACGAGCCGTCCCTGCGCCTGCGCTCGAGACAGACTCCGGCGGTCGACCTCGCTGGCGAACACGAGGGCTGGGAAGGCCTGCTGAGCCATGGGCGCCCCTCCGGTCGCGTGCGACAAAACGGGATCTAACGGATCCGTCGGCGACATTGTGTCATTTAACGGTCGCTGTGTGCGACATTACGCTGATTAAGAAGCACTGGGACTGACATATCGTCGTCTAAGAATCTCAGTTCAGCGCTCCACTGCCACGGACCCACCGGTCGGGATGTCCCCTGTGAGGGCACCTTGCGAGGCACCGATGACCCTCACGCCGTTGTACGAGGTAGCGGGACCAAACCGGTCGCCCGCACCTTGGAGGGCCGCATGACCAGCACGGTTTCGGGACGCGTTGAGTCGGCCAGTTCGTTGCGTGCACAGCCGCCGATATCGAGGCATTCGTCCACAGCGTTCGCGATCGGGGTTACCGGTGACCTGGCGAGCCGCTAAGGGTCAGGCCTGTCATTCAACGCGCAGTGCGAATCGAGGAGGACGGCATGGGACGACGCAAGGGCAGTGAGGGCTCGGTTCGGCTCACGCCGGGAGGGTCGGGGAAGTGGCAGGCGCGACTTCCCAGCCGGGTCGACCCGCACCGGCGGCCGTTGCCACAGACGTACGCGACCGAGTCGGCCGCGTGGTCGGCGCTTCGGGTGGCCGTCGTCGACATGGACCGCAACGCGGGTCTGCGGCCGATGGGCAGGCCCAATGGCAGGGTGCGGCGGGTCCGCGACGTGCTGTCGGACTACATCGAGGCCCGGAAGAGCTCCGCGCTCGCGCCGATCGCCATCAGGACTGTGCGCGATTACCGAAGCGTGCTCGCGAATCACGTCTCCCGGAAGCGGGCCGACATCGGCCGCGTGCCGGTGCACAAGCTCACCGGCCGAGACATCCGTCAGTGGATGGACGACCTGGCGGTCGACGGGGTCGGTGGCGGGACGATCTCCAACGCCCGCCGCGTGCTGGGTGCGGCTCTCGCGTGGGAGGTGCGCGAGGGCCGGCTGGGCGTCAACCCGGCGACCCACGTGCGGATCGAATCCAGCAAGGCGCGGCGCGCGGCGATGCAGACCGTCGACCCAGTGCTGCTGCCGTCGTGGTCGGAGTTCGCCACGCTCGTCGAGACGCCCGAGGACGAGCACGATCGCGTGCTCATCGCTCTTCTCGGGTGGTGCGGGCTGCGCTGGAGTGAGGGCATCAGCCTGCACGAGCAGGCCGTCTGGCGCGACCGGCCGCAGATCACCATCGACCGCGTGCTCGTGCGCCGCACCCAGAGCGAGGTCGACGCCGACACCGGTATCGGCCTGCACCTGCTTGAGAACAACTACTGGCAGCAGGAGCCGCCGAAGGCCGGCGTGACCGCCACCGTGCCGCTGCCTCGGCCGCTGTGGCGGCGGCTGGTCATCCTCGCCGACCAGAGGCTGCGCGACGAACCAATGCCTATGCCAGCGGGTCGACTGCTCTTCCGCCGGCCGATCATCTCGCCCGCCTTCACCAACAGCATCGGCGTCCTCGACAACAACAACTTCCACCGAGACGTGTGGAACGCTGCTCGCGAGGCAGCGGGCCTCGTCGGCGACAAGTCGCTGCCCGCTCTTGATCCGCGCCGCCACGCGATGAAGATCAAGGACCTGCGCGCCTTCTCTGCGTCGGTGCTGCTCGATAGCGGAAGCAGCCTGACCGAGGCAGCACTGCTGCTGCGGCATGCCGACAAGAAGACGACCGAGCGGCATTACGCCCGGGCGATGCAGGAGCGGGCGCATGACCGCGCCAGACGAGACGTGCAGATCGACCGGGGCGCGAGCCTGCCGGAGCGGCTGGACGCGCTGTGGGAGGCGTGGGTGGTGGCGTTCCCGAGCGTCATCCCGCGGCTGGGGATGGAGTGGGGCAACGTCTCGGAGTTGGACTTGCGCCGGCGACCCGGGTGAGCGATCGCCCTTGCCCTTGCCCCCGAGTCGTGGTTTGGCGCCGTGCCGGAGCCCACTGTCAGAGGCCCATGCCACGGTGCAGTTATGTCGATGCTGTGGCGCTTCTTGGCGGGGTCGCTAGGTGCGGTTGCTGAGAGACTTCGACCGGGTCAATTCCTGATCGTGGACTACGCGGTCGATGGACCCAGCGAAGCCGTCCCCTATGCCCAGGCAGCGTATGACGGTGCGGGTTGGTACTGCGAGGTTGTCTCCGGCATCTACCTTCCAGGCGACCAGTGGTCCCTGGACGAAGTTGCGCTTCGCCGCGCGGGGTGGCGCATGCCTGACCGCGAGACCGCGAACTGGTGGCAGTTGCCGTCCACCGCACAGGAGGTCGGCGACCTGCTCGTATGGGCCTTGCGCGACGGGCGGGGCTGCGATGATCCGGCCCGGTTCGCCTGGACTGTCGGATCGTTTCCTCCCGGCCCTGACGGGGGCAAACCTGTACTGATCGCTCAGCAGGACCACATGCTCCTGGCCGCCTGAGTGGCCGTTCGCATCTCCCTCACTGCTCGGGTCGGAATCGTGCGAGGCTAGCGTGGTCGAGCAGTGAGGAAAGCCGTGCGAAGACCGACGAGTCCGGCAGAGACGATGGCCTTCCAGATGAAGGAACGGCTTTCTTGGGCGACGGCGGCGCATGTCCTCGCCATGTCAGAACAGCCTTTGCGCGTGGTCGAACTCCACCCGATGTCGGGGGAGTACGACTGCCTGTCCCTAGTGACTCCTGATGGCCGAGTGCTGATCCACATGAACCGGAACGGCGAGGCGGCATTGGCGGGCGATCGCGTCGTCAGCCCAATCTGGGAGACCGCCCAGGACGCAACTGAGGGGTCGGCCGTCCTCGCGCTGCAGCTGATGGACGCGGCAGGGATTCCCCGGGTAGACCGACCGCAACTCACGGAGGTCGCCAGGTCCGCCGCGCTCATCGCGGGATGGCTCGTCGAACACGCAGACCGGCGCACCCGAGTCCAGCCGGCGTGGCCCGAGCCGACCCCGTATGGCACGGATGCCCCCGACCACAAGCTGCTCGCCCAGTTCGACGGGATCGCGGACTGGGTCGCCGAGCGCCCACCTGCAGGCGGCCTTGATCGACTGGGCCGGCTATTCGCACTCGTTCTTGATGAGCGACCAGTGGCTATGGTGAACACGACCACGGGCGAAATGCGCATGCGTAACCGAGAGGACCGACAGATGGCTGGCAACGGGGACCTTCGATGGGACGACGATCGACTGGGCTACGCCAAGGACGACGAACGCACAGCCGCCTACCGCCGCGCCCAGTCCCGGTGGCGGGAGACCGTGCTGCACCTGCCCTACGGAACCAGCGGCGGCGGCTCGCCGACCGGCAGCATGCTGACCGACGACGCACCCCGCGATGCCCAATGGCTCACGGCCGAGGCTGCCGCCTTCGCCCGTGAACGCACCACCGGGAAGCGACAGCTCGGAGATGCCTCGGTCAACACCGACCGCCTCTACCGGAACCTGCTGTCCAGCATGCCTCTGTGTTTCAACCTCTTCGGGCACCTCAACGCTCACCCCCGCGCGGCGGCACGAGTGCTGACCACGGTGCTCCGCACCAAGGTCACTGCCATCGGCGATATGCGAGTCGAGTACGCGCCACCGCTGGCACGCAAGGTCCTCCACGACGCGACCGCGTTCGACGCCTACGTCCCCATCCACACTGCAGACGGTGCAGGGTTCCTGGCGATCGAGACGAAGTACACCGAGCCCTTCAGCCCCAAGGAGTACGACTACGAGCAGTACGCCGCCATCACCAATGATCCCCAAGGCTGGTTCAGACGTGGCAGCGTGGCCAAGGCACGAGTCTCGGGCACCAACCAACTGTGGCGGAACACGATGCTGGCCCAGCTGACCGAGAGCACGTACCGCGACAGCGGTGTGGGGACCGGGGTCGTCCTAGTCATCTCGGCAGCTGGCGACAAGCACGCCGAGGATGCCGTGGCCGGGATCGCCCCCCTCCTGAAGAACCGGGACCGGATACGGCACGTCTTACTGGAGGACATCGTTGCTGCGGCCTTGAAGGTCGACGAACTCCGCTACTGGGCGCATCTCTTCTCTGCCCGATACCTGAGTCCGGTGACGCGGTAGCAGCACGCCCGCTTCGTTCGTCCCGGACCTTGCCGGGATGGCGTCTATCTCTCTCGGCCCGTGACCGCTATTCCTTGCCGGCCCGTCGCCAAACTGCCCCTCGGCCGACACCGTCGGGGGTGATGAGCCTCTCGGTCTTCAGTGCGTCCAGAGCGAGTCTGATGGTCTGGTCCGACACGCCTGGCAGGGCGGTGCGGATGTCGGCAATCCGGAACACAGAGTCAGCATGGTGGAGCACGTAGTCGCGTACCCGCTCCTGCTTGGTGCCATGGGTGCGATCGGACGCTGCCCTGGATTCGAAGGTGTCATAGGCAGTGGTGACTGTGTCGACGAAGTAGGACAACCACGGCCAAGGGTCGTTGGCCTCCTCGTGCCACCCATGCGTGGACGCGAGCAGCGAGTCGTAGTAGTCGTCCGAGGTGCTGGCGATGATCCCCTCGAGCGATACGTAGCGGCCAACTCCGTAGTCAGCGTCCGCCAGGAGAGCATTGGTCACTGCCCTGGCCACGCGACCGTTGCCGTCGTCGAAGGGGTGGATGGTCAACAGGTCGAGGGTGAACAGCCCGATGAGCAGGATCGGGTGGTGCGCACCGGTCCCGGCGGCGGAGTTGAAGCGGCTGATCAGTTCGGCGGTGTAGAACTCCGTACGAGCTGCCGGGACCGGCACGAACCGGACCTCGATAGTGCCGTCGGGCGAACGGTCGACGACCAGGTTGTCGCTGGTCTTGAACGCCCCGCCCCCGCCCTCGGTCTTCTCGAAGAGCAGGGCGTGGAGGTGCAGGAGAAGGCCGACGTTCAACGGTTGCCACGTGTCCGTCATCAAGTAGTCCAGGGCTGCCCGGTAGCCGGCGAACTCCTGCTCACTCCGGTTGCGGAACACCGGCACCTTGCCCTCGATGATCCGGACCGCGCGGACGGGGTCCGGCACCACGATGCCTTCGAGCGCGGAGGATGCCGTGATCGACTCGACTCGAGCTCGGAGTGCGAGTTCGGTCAGCAGCGCAGGCAGTTGGTTGCGGTACAGCTCCTCACGGCCACGACCGGTGTCGATGCGGCGGAGCCGCGCGACCACCGAGCCAGGAACCGACCCGATGGATCGCTCAAGGCTGGCAAATGACAGCACGCGAACCTCCCAAGGAACTACCTAATCATACTAATTGCGTAGACACTTAGGTTATTTAACCAGTCCGTGAGGGGGATTCCCAACTGGTCCGGACATATAGCATCAGTTGCTATTCTCCTGGTGTGGATCGCTCCGCCATCTTGCGCGACGTCATGTCCAATGCCGGCATGACGCAGTCGCGTTTGTCGGCTCTCAGCGGCGTCAAGCAGCCGAGCTTGAGCCAGATGCTGCACGGCCGGATCGACATGAGCGACGACATGCTCGACCGGTTGCTGTCGTGCATGGGCTACCGCCTCGAAGTGGTGCGTACGTCGGTTCCGGTGACGCTTGATCGCTCGAGCAGGCGTCGCTGGCGCCTGCACCAGTCCCTGGTCTCCGAGTTGTCGAGCGAGTCCTTGAGGCGATGGGGACCTGCCCTCGCGCGCAACTTGGAGGGCGTTCGGCGGTCCACACGCGGGGAACCGCACATGCGCAATCTCGACCGCTGGAGCGAGTTGATCTCGTCCGACGACGTCCGAGGTATTCGCCGACTCATGACCGGGGTCGACACCGATTCGATCGAGATGCGTGAGGTGTCGCCCTTCGGCGGGCTGTTGCCTGAGGCCAGCACCGAACCAGCCTCGAAAAGTGAGTCTTGACCTTCCGAACACTGGCGAAGAACGGCGAGTTGTCCACAGATTGTGCGTGTGTGAAAGGGCAGAGAATAGGGCAGGCCTGTATTGCCTGCTGATTGAGTAGGAAATGCCGACGACGAAAGTCATTGCGCTGGAAAGGATTTCGAGTGGCCAGGGGCGGGGTCGAACCGCCGACCTTCCGATTTTCAGTCGGACGCTCGTACCAACTGAGCTACCTGGCCGTGTGCTGCTCGGAAGGGTCTTCCGCTCTGGGCGGCAGGGGCGTATCTTCCGGCGTCAGACGATAGCAGGGGATTTCTCCGCGGATCCGGGGCGGGGGCGCTCGCCGGACGGCGGCGATTCGCCCGTTCTGGGAGGCGACGATGGCCACTGGCACCGATCACATGGCGATGAACACCGTCATCCACAACGCCCTTCGGCGGGACCTCGCCCGCCTCGACGCGGTGCTGGCCGGCCCGCTGCCGCCGGACCGCCGGGCGGCGGTCTGCGCCTTCGTCCCGTGGCTGGTGCGGACCGTGCACCACCACCACGTGGGCGAGGACGAGGGCATGTGGCCGAGGGTCGTGGCAAAGCGACCCGAGGCCGCGGAACTGGCGGGCGTCAACGGGGCGGAGCACGACGCGATGGTGGCCGCGTCGGACCGCATGGTGGCCGCGGCCGCCGCCTACGACGCCGACGGCTCCGAGGCCAACCGTGAGGCGCTGCGTGCAGCGGTCGGCGAGATGGCCGGGGTGACGTTGCCGCACCTCGATCACGAGGAGCGCGACTCCGTGCCCGTCGTGGTGGCGACCCTCGACGACGCCGACTGGAAGTACCTGGAGAAGAACTACTACCGCAAGGGCATGTCGATGAAGGACATGGGCACGTCCCTGATGTGGATGGCCGACGACGCGGACCCGGCCGGTGCTGCGGCCCTGCATGGCCAGGTGCCGGGGCCAATCATGTGGTTCATGGGCGTGACGTCCGGGCGGGGCTACGACCGCGATGCCGCTGTGCGGTGGGGGAGCATGGCCGGGCGACGGGCCTGACGAAGCCCTGAGTCCTCGCGACGGACTACCTCGGGAACACCTTCACCCGCAGCTTGCCGGTCATCGTGCAGTCCCCGTCCTCGGTGAGGGCCGGTGCCGCGGGGGCATCGCGGTCTGAGGTGCTGACCGTGACCTTGACCGCGGAGCACGGTCCCGTGAACGTGACCCAGCGCGTGATCGCCCTGCCCTTCGGGGCCTTCATCAGGCTCTCCGCGGACAACCCCGTCGGCACGTTGAGGGACATGCCCGGGCCGATCGACGTGCTGATCTCCGCGTTGTCGGTGCCCGGCCCGACGACGGCCCCGGAGTCACCGTGAAGCGACAGGCCCTGGCACTCACCCGGTTCCGTCCCGCCGCCATCGCGCTGCACGGCGATGTTCACGAAGGTGCCGCCCGGGTTCGCGAGGGCCTCGTTGGAGGTGGGCAGCATGCCCATCGTGACCTTGCCGTGGGTGCTCGAGCACGTGGGCAGCGTGGCGCTGCCCCCATCGGGCGGGCAGGTGGAGCTGAACGACGGCTCCTGGATCGCCCCGGCGACATCGGCGCTCCCGGAGGGCTTGCTGAACGTGGTCATCGCCATCGACGCCCTGCCGGGGATGGACACCACCTGCAGCTTGACCTTCTTGGCGGCGCCCGAGTCGAACTCGAGGCGGTTGCGCTGCACGTAGCGCACGCCGTTCACGCACGACCCGGTGCTGTCGGTCAGCTGCTTCGCCTCGACGAAGCCGACGACGTCGAGGACAAGGACCCGGGTGCCCGCCTGCGGGGCTTGGGGCTCACCCGCCGGCATGGCGATCGTCGTGGCGGGCAGGAGCAGGCTGAGGGACGTGGCCGCCGCAAGGGCGATCCCCCCGAGGGTCAGATGTCGGCGCATGGGCCGAGGCTAGGTGCGAGGCGGACCCTGTTGCGCGCCGAGAAGGGGCGATCTCGCACGGACCGTGACGACCGGAACCCGGAGCCGAGGCTCCGGGCATGACGAAGCCTTGCGGCTTCGTGATTGGCGACCCCGACGGGACTCGAACCCGCGACCTCCGCCGTGACAGGGCGGCGCGCTAACCAACTGCGCTACGGGGCCTCGTGATGAGGCGTATCCCCAACGGGATTCGAACCCGTGCTGCCGCCGTGAAAGGGCGGAGTCCTAGGCCACTAGACGATGGGGACCAATTCGTCCCCGTCGACCGCTAAGCCGTTGGCGACCGGGCAAGCATAAGGGAGGCACCCCGGCGCGGTGCAACCGGCCCGTGTGGGTGACGATGGACGGATGATCCAGGTGGCGCGGGAGCAGTTCGAGGACCTGGTCGGGGAGGCCCTCGACCAGATCCCCGAGGGCCTCGGCCGGCTCATGCAGAACGTCGTCGTGCTCGTGGAGGACGTGCCGCCGCGTGGCCGCAACCTGCTCGGCCTGTATTACGGGGTCCCGCTGACCGAGCGCGGGAACACGTACGCCGGCGCGCTGCCGGACACCATCACCATCTACAGGATGCCGATCCTGCGCATGTGCCGGACCGAGGAGGAGGTGGTCGAGCAGGTGCGGGTGACCGTCGTCCACGAAGTCGCCCACCACTTCGGCATCACCGACGAGCGCCTCGACGAACTCGGCTACGCATAGCCTCGGCGCACCCGGCAGGATGGCCCCATGAAGATCACTGACTCCGTCGTGTTCGTCACCGGTGGCGCGTCCGGCCTGGGTGCTGCCGTGGTCCGCCGGTGCGTCGCCTCAGGTGCCAAGGGCGTCGTCATCTTCGACGTCTCCGCCGACAAGGCAGCCGCGCTCGCCGACGAGCTGGGAGCCACCGCGCTCGCCACGTCGGGCGACATCACAGACTCCGCCCAGATCACCGCGGCGATCGACGCGGCCAAGGCCACGTTCGGGCGCGTCGACGTCCTGGTCGGCTGCGCCGGCATCCCGTGGGCCGAGCGCACCGTCTCCCGCGACGGGGCGGCAGCCACCCTCATGTCATTCACGAAGCTCATCGGGGTGAACCTCGTCGGCATGTTCGATGCTGCCAGCCAGTGCGCCGCGGCGATGAGCGCGAACGAGCCGCGCGAGGACGGGGAGCGCGGCGTCATCATCATGACCGCGTCGATCGCCGCCTTCGACGGGCAGGTCGGGCAGGTCGCCTACAGCGCGAGCAAGGGCGGCATCGTCGGCATGACGCTGCCGATGGCGCGCGACCTCGGCCCGGTCGGCATCCGCGTGGTCACCGTCGCGCCGGGGCTGGTCGACACCCCCATCTACGACTTCGCACCTCCTGAGCTGAAGGAAGGCCTGGCCAAGCAGCCCGTGTTCCCGCGCCGCCTCGGCACGCCCGCCGAGTTCGCGCACCTCGTCGAGCACATCGTCGAGAACCCCTACCTCAACGGCGAGGTCATCCGCATCGACGGCGCACTCCGGATGCCGCCCAAGTAGCACGACCCGACAGGAGCGACCCGTGACCAGCACTGTCTCGAGCCTCATGCCCGTGCATCGCATCGTCGAGTGCACGCACGCCGGCGACGTGACCGCCTCCGACATGCGCACCTGCGCGAAGGAGATGCGCGACCTCGCCGAGCGCGACGGGGTCTGGAACATCCTGTCCGACTTCACGGACGCCACCGCCGTGCCGAGGGGCACCGACATGCTGGCGATGATGGAGCAGCTCCAGGCGGCTGGCGTCGCCGCCGAGCTGCGCCACGCCATGGTGTGGCCGAGCGACATGCAGGTCCGCCTGGCGTACGAGGTCTGGAAGACGGCCGAGCAGAACCGGGGCTTCCACGCCCAGGCGTTCTACTCCCGCGACGAGGCGATCGCCTGGCTGGACGCCTGAGGCATTAGCCGCCGGCCGCGGCGCGGGACAGCCGGTCCGCGACGGCCGCACCGATCCCGCCCGCAGGCGGGGGGACGGCCAGGACCTCCGCCAGGCCCAGCGCGTCCGCCTCGCGCAGCGCGGCGTACAGGACGCGGGCGTAGTCGTCCGTCGTCTCGGGGGCGCTGAGCCGCACGTGCCCGCTTGGGGTGGGCACGCCGGCCAGCGCCAGCACGCCGACCATCGCGTCCGCGGCCGGCGCCAGCGCGAGCGTCGCGGTGTCGATGATCCGGACGGATGCCTGCGGCGCGTAGTGGGAGGCGAGCGTCCCGGGGGCGCGCGCGCCTGATGGCTCGCCCGTCGCCAGGCCGGTGGCCCGCTCGATGTCCGCCACGCTGACCCGGCCCGGTCGCAGCACGGCAGGCAACGCGCCCGTGCAGTCCACGATCGTCGACTCCACGCCGACCTCGCTGGCGCCGCCCTCGAGCACGAGGTCGCCCTCGGTCAGCACGTCCGCCAGCTCGGACACGACGTGTGCACTCGTCGTCGGGCTCACCCGGCCGAACCGGTTCGCGCTCGGCGCGGCCACGCCGAACGCCGCGTCGCCCGTCGACTCGACGAGGGCATCGAGCACCGCGCGGGCCGCGGGATGGGCCGGGACCCGGATCGCGACGGTGTCCTGCCCGCCGGTGACCGCGTCGAGCGCCCGGGCGCTGCGGCGCACGACCAGCGTGAGCGGCCCCGGCCAGAAGGCGCCGGCGAGCGAGGCGGCGTACGCGGGCACGTCGGCGGCCCATGCCGCGAGCGCGGAGGCATCGCGCACGTGCACGATCAACGGGTGGTCGGCCGGGCGCCCCTTCGCGGCGTACACGCGGGCCAGGGCATGCGGGGAGTCGGCGCGCGCGCCGAGGCCGTAGACGGTCTCGGTGGGCAGCGCGACGAGGCGGCCCGCGAGCAGGGCGTCGGCCGCCTCCCGAGGGTCCACCGTCATGCGCATGCCGCCATTGTGTCTGGCGCCGAGACCAGCAGCGAGCGTCGTTCCCGGGGACGCCATGCGACGCCAGGTGCTGGTGTCGGCGGATTTGTAAGGGGAGTGTCAGAAGTCGCGTCGATGCCGGTCAGACGGGAACGCGGCGGCTCGCGCGAGTGTCGAACCCCATGACAATCGACGTGGGCCCCGACCGGGGTCACCGAGGAGGAGGAAACCCGTGAGCATCCCGACCCCCCCAGGACCGCCGCCGAGCGGCCCGGCACCGCAGCCGCCGGCCGGCCCGTACGTGTACGCCGAGGCGCGGCCCTACGCCCTTCCTCCGCTGGACGCCGCGGCCGACCGGCCGCCGCAGCCGCCGCGCAGGACCGGGCTGGGCGCGGGGCCCATCATCGGCATCGTGGCCGGCGCCGGCGTCCTGGCGCTGATGTCCGGGGTCGTCGGCGGCGCCGTGGGCTACGTCGTCGCCCGCGAGACCCTGCCGACGTCCACCGTGACCACGACCACCGTCGCGGGCGCGCCGAGCCTGCAGCCCGGCTCGATCGCCGACATCGCCGCGCGGGTCCAGCCCGCCGTCGTCCAGCTCAACGTCGAGGCCGCGGCAGGCTCCGGCACCGGCTCCGGCTTCGTCATCTCCTCCGACGGCTACATCGTCACGAACAACCACGTCGCCGGGCCGGCGGCCAGCGGCGGCACGATCGTCGTCGCGTTCTCCGACGGCACGAAGCTCGACGGCACCCTCGTCGGCACCAACGCCGGCTACGACCTGGCCGTCGTCAAGGTGGCCGGCACCGACCTGCCCACCGTCCCGCTCGGCTCGTCCGAGACCCTGTCGGTCGGCGACGCGGTAATCGCGGTCGGCTCCCCGCTCGGGCTGGCCGGCACCGTCACCACGGGCATCGTCAGCGCACTCGACCGTCCGGTGACCGCCGGTGACGGCGGCACCGAGACCGCATTCATCAACGCCATCCAGACCGACGCGGCCATCAACCCCGGCAACTCCGGCGGCCCGCTGCTGAACGGCAACGGCGAGGTCGTCGGCGTGAACTCCGCGATCGCGACGCTGGGCACCGAGAGCGGCCAGTCCGGCTCGATCGGCCTCGGCTTCTCGATCCCGATCGACACGGTCAAGCGCGTCGTCGACGAGATCATCACGACCGGCTCGTCGACCACCCCGATCATCGGCGTCTCCCTCGACATGACGTTCGGGGGCTCCGGCGCCCGGGTTGAGGAAGTCACCTCGGGCAGCGGCGCGGAGGCCGCCGGCATCCAGGCCGGTGACACCATCACCGCCATCGACGGCAGTCCCGTCGAGGACGCCACCGGCCTGATCGTGGCCATCCGGTCCAACGCCCCCGGCGACTCGGTCACCGTGACCGTGGAGCGCGGCGGCCAGACCCTGGACGTCCCCGTGACGCTCGGCTCCTCGTCGTCCTGACACGACACTGACACCTGGGCAGCCCCCGCCGCCCAGGCCGCTGACGGCCCGCACTCGTGACTCCTCCCGAGCGCGGGCCGTCCGCATGCCCGCACGGGGCCCGGGATGCGGAGGTGCGCCCGAGCATGCACAGTTGACGCATGATCACCGGCCTCGTCGACGGCGCCCGCGAGCGCGTGGCGTCCGGCTTCCGCCGCATGGTGTCCGGCGACCCGACCGGCGCCCCTGACTGGGTGCGCCAGCTCGAGCACGGCACCGACGCGGGCTACTTCGGGCCGGGGTCGGCTGCATGGGCGGTGCACGGCGCGCTGCCGACCATCGTCGGCGGGATCCGCGCCCTGCTCATGCAGGCACTGCACCCGGCCGCCCTGGCCGGTGTGCAGCAGCATTCCCGCTACGAGCAGGACGCACTCGGCCGGCTGGCCGGCACCACGCAGTGGCTCACGGTCGTCACGTTCGGCGACCGCGCGATGGCCGACCGCGAGTGCGCGCGCGTGCGCGGCATGCACCGCAAGGTCGTCGGCACGTACGACGCCATCGCCGACGGGGGAGCGGTTGCCAAGGCCCCGTACGCGGCGACCGATCCCGACCTGCTGCGCTGGGTGCACGTCGCCTTCACCGATTCCTTCCTGGCTACCCACCTCGTCTGGGGCGGCCCGATCCCGGGCGGTCCCGACGCCTACGTGCGCGAGTGGGCCAAGGCGGGCGAGCTGGTCGGCGTGCAGGACGCGCCGCGCAGCGTCGCCGAACTGCGGGAGCAGATCGACGGCTACTCGCCCGTCCTGCGTGGCGACGAGGCCTCGGCCCGCACTGTCGACTTCGTCCGCAACGTCCCTGTCCCGGCCATGGGCGTGCCGGCCTACCGGGCGCTCTTCGCCGGGGCGGCGTCGACCCTGCCCGACGCCCATCGGCGGATGCTCGGGCTGCCGGCGTACCCCCAGGCCCTGACCCGGCCCGCGGTCGCGGCCGTGCTGGGGGGACTGGGACTGGCCTTGGGGCAGTCGTCCCCCTCGCAGCGCGCCGCCCGCTCACGGGTCGAGGGGCTTCCAGCCCAGGCGTAGCCACCTTCGGCGTGGCCAGATTTGGGCGCAGCCGCGGTCTCGGGTCATGATGTGACGGATGTTGCGAACGAGGCGAGCCCGCACGCGGACCGCCGGCCTGACCGTCGTGGTCGTCGGCGTGACGTCGCTCGCCCTCCTGCTCGCCAGCGCGCCGGCATCGGCCGAGGACCCGGCGCCCACGCCGAGCCCGACGCCGACCGCCACCCCCGACCCTGCCGTTCCCGTGCCTGCCCCGCCCGCTCCTCCCGCACCTGATCCGGCAGCCCCACCGCCGCTGGTGATGCCCGCGGCCCTCGGCTCGTGGTGCGAGACCCTCTTCCCGTCGCAGAAGCCGCGCGTGGAGAAGCGCAAGGCCCAGGAGCTCATGGCCGGCAAGGTCGACATGGGCAACGGCGGCACCTACTACCTGAGCGCCAGGCCCAACTGGCGGCCGCAGTCCGGCACCGACACGTCCGGCGACCGGCACATCAACTCCCTGGACTGGGCCCTGCCGCTGCTCTACCGCGGCGTGCACAAGCAGAACCCCGCCCTCGTCGAGCGGTTCCGCCAGCTTCTGTACTACTGGATCGACGACAACAAGGGCAGCCGCTCCTACTGGGTCAACGCCTCGATCTACGGCGGCCTGCGTACGCAGACCCTGGTCTGCGCCGCGCAGACCCTGAACGAGCCGGTGCTCATCAATGCCGCGCTCGACGACGCCGCGCGCATGGTCAACTCGTTCTGGGCCAACCGGACGATCGGCATCGGCACGAACAACACCGACCTGCTGCGCCAGGTCGGCGCCCTCGCCGCGTACTGCTGGACGGGCAACGTCGCGCAGCGGGACCGGGCCTGGACCAACACCGTGGCCGTCGCGCGCGGCGTGATCCAGGAGGACGGCTCCGACGTCGAGGGCTCGCCCGGCTACGCGATGTACATCGAGAAGCTGCTCAAGAACGTGGAGGCGGCAGCCGCAACCTGCGGGATCCCGGCCGAGCCCATCCCGTCGCTGCGCGGGCTGCTGTACCAGTTCGTCGCGCAGGCGGTCCGTCCCGACTTCAAGCTCGAGTCCCTCGGCGACACGATCGTGCAGTCGCTGCGCGGCACGTTCGGCCTCGGCGACTGGCGGGCCGAGTGGATCCGCACGGCGGGCCAGAGCGGCACGCCGCCCACGCCCGTCTACACCGCATTCAGCGGCGGGTACGTCTTCGGCCGGGCCGGCTGGAACCCGCAGCCCGGTGGCCCCGACACCTTCTACTCCCTGCGGTTCTCGTCGGCCCGCCCGGCCACCGCTCATGCGCATGACGACGGCGCCTCGCTCACCTACTACTCCCGCGGGGTCAGCTGGTTCGGCGACCCCGGCCCGTACCGCTACGAGAACGGCAGCGCTCTGCGTAGCTACATCCGCTCGCGCGCGGCGCACTCCTCCGTCACGGTGAGCAACGTGGCCCGCAACACGAGGGCGGGCGTCCGCAAGCTCAACTCGACGTCGGACTGGACGCTCGGCGGCAACGACCTGACCTGCCTTGACGACCGCACGTGGGGCAGCGTCGGCGTGATCCGGTGCACGACCTACGTGCGCTCGATCGACGCCCTCATCGTCGTCGACTACGTGACCGCCACCAAAATCAAGGGAGCGGCGGCGCAGAGGGCGGCGGCCACGCGGGTGCTCACCGAGCGCTGGCAGCTCACGCCGGGCGTGGGGGCGCAGAACGTCAACGACGTCGTCACCCTCTTCGCGGGCGACAAGCGGCTCGATGTCTACAAGTCCGGCCCCGGCGGCTGGAACGTGCAGACGGCACGCAACGGCTCGTCGATCGCCTGGCACACCGGGGCCTGGGGCGAGAAGCGGCCCAGCGCGGTCCTGTCCCGCGCCGTGCCGCTCAGTGCGCGTGGCGACAGCCAGGTGCTGGTCACCGTGCTCGTGCCCCGGATCGACGGCGAGTCGGTGCCCGTGACGATCGACGCGAACGGCGTCACCGTGACGCGCAATGGCGTGAGCATCACGACCCCGCTGCCCAGCCCCCGCTGACGCCGGGCTCGCCGGACCGCTAGCGCGGCTGCGGCTCGAGCAGGTTCTCCAGGTCCTCCAGCCGCGGCAGCGACGGCACCGCGCCCCTGACGGTGGTGGCCAGCGCCCCCGCGCCGCTGGCCCAGCGCAGGGCCTCGCCCATGCCGAGTCCCTGGGCGAGCGCCGAAGCGAACGCCCCGCAGTAGGCGTCGCCCGCCGCCACCGTGTCGATGGTCTTGACGGGGATGGCCCCGCTCGTGCCCGTCGTCGACGAGTTGGCCCAGATCGCGCCGCGGGCGCCGCGGGTGATGATGGCGCAGCCGACCCCGAGGTCCACGAGCGCGCGCGCCGCACCGGTGGCATCCGCCAGCGTCCCGGTGGGGTCGCCGGTGAGGTGGGCGGCCTCGTGCTCGTTGGGCACGATGTAGTCGACGTCGGCGTACACCTCCTCCGGGTACTGGTGCGGTGGCGCGGGATTGAGGATCGTGACGGCCCCCGTAGCGCGCCCAGCGCGCATGGCGGCAGCGACCGCGGCGGGCGGCACCTCCCCCTGGGCCAGCACGACGCCGACGCCGTCGATCGCCGCGAACGCCCGGTCGACGTCGTCCGCGGTGAGCAGGCCGTTGCTGCCGGGCACGACGACGATGCGGTTCGCACCGGCGCTGTCCACCTCGATCAGCGCCGTGCCCGACGGGCCGTCGACAGTGAGCAGGGCCGAGTCGTCGATGCCCTCGCCGACGACGACGCTGCGCAGCCACTCTCCGGAGGCATCCGTGCCCAGCGCGCCGACCATGTGCACGTCCGCGCCGAGCCGGGCCGCGGCCACGGCCTGGTTGAGGCCCTTGCCGCCGGCGTGCTGCTGCACCGACGTGCCGAGCACCGTCTCGCCCGGGTCGGGCATCCGGTCGACGGTGACGACGAGGTCGACGTTGAGGCTCCCGACGACGACGACGCACCCGGTCATGCGGTCGATACTCTCAGGCTTGCAGGAGGTGCGGTGACCACCCTGGGAATCGACCTGGGCACGGGCTCGGTCAAGGCGGCGATCGTCGATGCCGACGGCCGCGTGGCGTCCCGGGCCAGCCATCCCTACCGCGCGAGGTCGCCGCGGCCGGGCTGGGCGGAGGCGGACCCCCGCGAATGGCTGGCCGCCACCCGCTCGGTGGCCGAGAGCGCGCTGTCGGGGCTTGCGCAGCGGCCCACCGCGGTCGGGATCTGCGGCCAGATGCACGGCGTCGTCGTGGTCGACGATGACCTCGTCCCGCTGCGGCCGGCGATCCTGTGGGCCGACACCCGGGCCGGCGAGCAGGCGCGCGAGATGTCCGACGACCTCGGGACCGAGGTCCTCGCCCGGCTGGGATCCCCTGCGGTGCCCGGACTCGCGGCGACGACCCTGGCCTGGCTGGCCCGGCACGAGCCGGAGGTGATGGGACGGGCGCGCTACGTCCTGCAGCCCAAGGACTGGCTGCGGGCGATGCTCGGCGGCGACGTCGCCACGGACCCGAGCGACGCGAGCGGCACCCTCATGGCCGACGTCGCCAGCGGCACGTGGTCCGCGACCGTGCTCGACTGGCTGGGCCTCGACCCCGCGATGCTGCCGACGATCGTCGGGTCCGGCGAGCCATGCGGCACCGTCCGGCTGGGCGGCCGCGACTGGCCCGTGGTCGCCGGCGGCGCCGACACGGCCTGCGCGCTGGCCGGCCTCGGCCTGGGGGCAGGCGGTGGTTTCGTCGCCGTGGGCACCGGTGCGCAGGTCGTCCGCGTGCTGCCCGACGCCACGGGTGACCCCACCCTGCGCACCCACACGCTCGCCACTGCGGGGCCGCCCGGCTCGGGCTGGTACCGGCTGGGCGCGGTGCAGAGCGCGGGGCTCGTCCTCGCCACGGTCCTCGAGTGGCTGGGGGCCTCGGTCGACGAGGCCTCCGCTGCCTTGCGTGACGGGGTGCACGCCGACGACCCGGTGTTCGTGCCGTTCCTCGCGGGCGAGCGCACGCCCTTCATGCAGGCGGGCCTGCGCGGGGCCTGGCACCGGCAGGGCCTGTCGACCGACCGGGGCGCCCTGCTGCGCAGCGTGCTGGAGGGGGTCGCCCAGGCGGTGGCGCTGGCGGTCGACGCCGTCCAGGAGGCGGGCCCGGCGCTGCCGGACCTCGTGCCGCTGATCGGCGGCGGCACGCACGACCCAGCCTTCCGGCAACTGCTGGCCGATGCGACCGGACTTGCCCTGGTGCCCGCGGAGGCACCGGACGCGTCGGTGGCGGGTGCGGGGCTGCTGGCCGCGGGCCGAGCCGCTCCGCCGATGCGCTCCGACGATGCCGAGGCGTTCACTCCGCGGCCCGCGGTGGCAGGGCTGCTGCGCGAGCGCCGGGCAGCGATGGTCGGGTACGCGACGGGCGACCTCGGCAACCCAGCGACCCCGTGATGCGTCAGACCATGCGGAACGGGACCTGCCCGGGCCGACGACCGAGGGAGACCCCATGATCACCGCCCGACGCACCGCGGCCATCGCCGCCTCGGCCACCCTCGGCCTCGCCCTGCTCGCGGGCTGCTCGTCGTACGCCGGCCCCGTCGAGTCGTCGTCGGCATCCGCCGAGCCCACGGCAGGCGCGCAGCTGCTGCCGCCCGTGATCATCCAGTCCGACCAGGCGGAGGCGCAGGCGAAGGTGGGCGACTTGCTCGACATCCTCGTGAGCGACAACGAGCTCGGTGCCGTCGAGGTCACGGTCGACGACCCCTCCCTCATCGAGGTCTCGCAGGCCTACGAGGAGGAGGGCGGCGCAGCCTTCAACCCAGGCGGCAAGGTCCTCGCCCCGGGCACGGCCGTGCTGACGATCTCCTACGGCGACGGACCGACGCGCACGGTCACCGTGACGATCGCGGAGTAGCGTCGGGCGGCTGCATCTAGCGGTCAGCCGCTCTGCGAACGATCGGGGTAGCGCGGCCAAAGCTCGGCGTCGAGGGCCTGCTCCAGCACCGCGACGGTGTGCACGTCCGGCACGGTCTCGCCGGCCAGCATGCGGCCCAGGCTGGTCGGGTCGATGCCGGCAGCGCGGGCCACGGACCGAAGGCTGCGGCCCTGCGCCGCCGCGAGGTAGCGCTCCACGACGACGGCCGTGACCGTGGCATACGGCGGGGCGTCGTCGGCCATCGGCCCGGCCGGCCACGTTCCGCCCGCCCGCACCCACGTCCGGGGCGGGGCATACTTGCGCGCGGCCATGACGGCCAGTCTGCCGCACGTCTCCCGAGGAGCCCCATGCCGTCCGTCGCGCTCGCCACCTGCCGGGCCTTCCCCGACCTCGACGACGAGGACCGGCTGGCCATCCCGGCCCTCGCGGCGCTGGGCATCACCGGCGTGCCCGCGGTGTGGGACGACCCGGCCGTCGACTGGTCCTCGTTCGACGCGGTCGTCCTGCGCGAGACGTGGGACTACGTCGAGGTCCGTGACGCCTTCCTCGCCTGGCTCGATCACGTCGAGTCCGTCAGCCGCATGCTCAATCCGCCTGCCGTGGTGAGGTGGAACACCGACAAGCGCTACCTGCGCGTGCTGTCCGAGGCCGGCGTGCCGATCGTGCCGACGGCGTTCATCGAGCCCGCGGACGCCGTTGACGACTGGGCTCCGCCGGCCGGGTCCCATGACTTCGTCGTCAAGCCGGCGGTCTCTGCGGGTTCCCGGGACACCGTGCGCTACGCCACGGACGGAGACCTCGGCGCCGCGCGCGAGCACGTCCGCCGGCTCGTCGACGGCGGCCGTACCGTGATGGTCCAGCCCTACCTCGACGCCGTGGACACCGAGGGCGAGACCGCGCTGCTCTTCCTCGGCGGGGAGTTCTCGCACGCGATCCGCAAGGGACCGCTGCTCGAGCGCGACGTCGAGGGGGAGAAGGTCGGCGGCCTGTTCGTCCAGGAGCAAATCGACCCGCGCGAGGCGACGCCCGCGCAACTGGCCGTCGCGGCGGCGGCCCTCGCCGCGGTCCCCGGGGGCCCGGCCGCCCTGCTGTACGCGCGGGTCGACCTGATCCCGGACGCGACGGGTGCCCCGATGCTCCTCGAACTCGAGCTCGCCGAGCCGTCGCTCTTCCTGTCCCACGCGCCCGGCTCCGCCGACCGGCTGGCGCGTGCCGTCGCGGCTAGGCTCGGCGCATGACGGCAAGCCCCGGCATGCGTGCCGGCGACGAGGACCGCGACCGCGTCATCGCGGTGCTGCGGGAGGCCTTCGCCGAGGGGCGGCTGACCGACGCCGAGTTCACCGACCGGCTCGGCCGGGCCCAGCAGGCCCGCACCTTCGGCGACCTCGATGCGCTGACGGCCGATCTGCCTACGTCGATGCCCGTCATGCGGGCTGCGCTGCCGGTACCGGGCAGCGGCGCTGCCGGCGACGGTGCAGCGGCCGAGGGACCGGACATGCGCAAGGCCTGGGCGGTCTGGCTCGGCGTCAGCGTCCTGGTCAACGTCATCTGGTGGGCCACCTGGCTGACCAACCCCGGCTCGTTCCCCCCGTACTGGCCCATCTGGGTCATGGGCCCCTGGGGAGCGGCCCTCATCATCACCTACCTCGTGCGGCGCAGCGCGCGTCCCCGATAGGGACCAAGGTCCCGGTCCAGCCGGGACCTTCGGCGCGCAGGACCCCGCTTCCGCGGCGCGACAATGGCGGGAAGCCCATCACCGCTGGAGGTTCCCGTGGCGCACTACCGCATGCCCATCCTCGAAGAGACCGGCTACGTCGTGCTCGATCGCTATGACGGTGTCGTCGACCCGTCGGAGTGGATGTCGCTGGAGTACGTCGACTGGAAGTCCTCGGGCGACACCCGGTTCGCCCCGATCGCCAGCGCCACGGGCGAGATCGAGTGCAACGCGTTCTGGCACTTCGACCCACCGCGGGACGACAAGGACGGCGTGTGGATCGACTCGCAGGCGGCGAAGGCGCCGACGCTCGTCCAGCGGGTGAAGGAGGTCGACGCGCGCGTCGGCCGCTGCCGCGTCATCGAGCTGCAGCCGAACTCCTACGCGGACGCGCTGTACAACTCGCACCTCGACGACAACAACCGCCGCAACCCCGACGGCGAGGGATGGGTGATCCGTTCGTTCATGCAGCTCACCGACAACCCCGACTCGTACATGATCCTGCGCGAGGACATCGACGACCCGAGCACGGAGACCCGGCTCGCCCTGCCCGCCGGGGCCCAGCTCATCGTCGACTCCGAGCGCATGTGGCATTCGGTGTGGCACGTCGACGACAAGCCGCGCTACTGCCTGATCAACTCCTTCGAGTCGGGCCCTGCGCTGGAGAAGTGGCTGTTCGAGCGTAACCCGGTCGCGAAGGTCGAGTCGGCGCACATGGACGAGCGCTCTGCCCGCGAGTCGGAGGCCGAGGCGCAGCAGCGTCGCGCGGCCCGGACCGAGCACTACGGCTACGACCCGTCGCGCGTCTACTCGGAGATGTGACGGTCCACCGCTACGTGCCGGCGTACCCGGCAACGTCGACCACGTATAGGTACCTGCCCGCGTTCGTCGCGTAGGCGCGGGTGCCGTCAGGCCCGACGGCCACGTGGGTCATGGCCTTGCCGTCCAGGGGGATGGTGCCCAGGAAGGACAGGCTGCGCGCATCGACGACACCCAGGCCCTTCATGGCCAGGTATACGCGGGTGCCGTCGGGACTGACGACCAGATCCTCCGGCCGTTGCGGAAGGCCCAGTGACGCCACTGCCGTCAGGCTCGTGGTGTCGATCGCGAACAGCCGGTCATCAGGAACCACGCTGGAGACGAACAGCCGGGTGCCGTCGGGGCTGACCGCCAGCGAGTTCGGGCTCGGGCTGGCGATCGTGTCGACCTCGCGCCGCGACCTGGTGTCGATGACCGACACGAGGTCCTCGGACAGGCTGGCCGCGAAAACCCGCCGGCCGTCAGGAGCGAACGCCAGCGCATCCGGACGCCCGCGCACGGGGATGTCGGCGAGGACCCGATTCGAGGCCGTGCTGATCACGAAGACCGACTGGTCGCCCCAGCAGGACACGTAGACCTGCCTGCCGTCGGGGCTGACCGCGATACCGCCGGGGCGCCGTCCGACGTCGATGCGCGCGGTGACCCGCCCGCTCCTGACGTCGACGACGGCGACCGTCCGCTTGGAGAAGTAGCTGAGGTACGCCGTCCGGCCGTTGGGAGCCAGGGCGAGGCCGCTCTCGATTCCCCGCGGGGTCGAGATCCCGGCCGCGACCGTGTTGTCGGAGACCTCGATCGCGGTCAGCGTGTTGTCCGTCGACGCCACCGTCCACAGGTAGCGCCCCTTGGGCCCCATGGCGAGGTACGCGGCGCCTCCGGGCGGCGCGATCCTGGCGACGATGCGGGCTTCGTCCCGAGGAACGCGTGCCTGCGCCGACGCCGCGGCCTCGACGCCCAATGAGCCGATGACCACCAGGACGAGCGCAGAGCGGACCAGTGCGCGACTGGCTGAGATGCGTGGCATGACGGCCCTAGCCCGCGAAGCCGGACACGTCGACGATGTACGTGAACCGCCCCGAATCGTTCGTGACGACCCTCCGGCCATCCGCGGTGACGACCAGACTCCACAGGGAGTTGCCGCCCACAGGGATGGCGCCGATGACGGTGCTGGCCGTCGCGTCGACGACGCCGACGCTGCCGCCATGGTGATCGGTCGCCAGGTAGACCCTGTCCCCGTCCGGGCCGACCGCGATGTCCCGGGCCTCGAAGGGAAGCTTCAGCCGGGTGAGGACCTGCAGGCTTGCCGTGTCCAGCAGGCGGAGCGAGCGAGACTCGTTGCCCGCCACGTACAGCCGGTCGCCGAGCGGACTGATGTCCATCGCGAACGGATCGCTGCCGACCTCGACCTGCCCCGCCCTCTGCCGGGTCGACGTGTCGATGGCGAAGACGGTGCCGGAGGACGTCTCGAGGACGTAGGCGCGGGCGCCGTCCGGGCTGAACAGGATCTGCCACGGCACCGGGCTGCCCGGGATGTCCGCGACCGCCTTGCGAGTCGAGGTGTCGATGACCTGCACGCTCCCGCTGCCACGGGACCCGACGTACAACTCCCGACCGTCGGGGCTGACGGCCAGGCTCACGACATCGCGGTGGACGGCGATCCGGCCGACTACCCGGCCAGTCCTGGCGTTGATGACCACGACGCGCGTGCTGTCGAACAGGCTGGTGTAGACCAGCCTGCCGTCCGGGGAGATCGCGATGGCCGACTGGCCGTCCCCGAGTTTCACGGTGAAGCCGACCTCCTCGGCGCGCACGTCGAGGGCGAACACCCTGGACCCGTTGCTCCCGCTCATCCACGCGTAGCGACCTCGGGGGCCGATGACCATGTCCGAGCCGCCACCCGGAGTGATCAGCCTCGCCACGACGCGCGATGGCTCCGCCGGGGCCATGGCCCCGGCGGGCGCACCAGTCCCTACGAGGACCGTGGCGGCTACGCACGCCAGCAGCAGCCCCGTTCCCAGTGCCCGCCCGCCGGATCCAGTCGCCACGTCCCCCCGTTCGTCAGTGGACAGAGGCTACGACGTGCTCACCACGTAGGTGAAGTCCTCCCCTGCGGTCGCCAGCACGCGGGTGCCGTCCGGCGTCACGGCCAGGTAGTACATGGAGCGGTCCTGGACGGAGATTGTGTAGAGCAGCTTGTTGGTGGCGGTGTCCACGACGCCCACGCCGTTCGTGCCGACGTACAGCGACTTGCCGTCCGGGCTGACGGCCACGTCCTCGGGCCCGTCCCTGAACGTGATCGTCGTGACCACCTTCAGGGTGGTGGTGTCGATTACGAAGACTGCGTCGTCATCGTCGCTGGTGGCATACAGCCGCTTGCCGTCCGGGCTGATCGCGACGTTGTCGGTGAAGGCGCCGGTCTTGACCTTGCCGACCTCCTTGCGCGTTTTCGTGTTGACGACGGACACGGAGTTCGAGTCGGTGTTCGCGACGTAGGCGCGCTTGCCGTCGGGGCTGAACACGAGGTCCATCGGCGACAGGCCGACGAGGATCTCGGCCACGACCTTCTCCGTGGCGAGGTCGATGACGAAGACGGAGTCGTCGCCGGCTGACGTGACATAGAGCTCCTTGCCCTTCGGGTTCACGGCGAGGTCGACGGGCCTGCGTCCGACGTCGATCCGCTTGACCACCCGGCGCCCCGCGACATTCACGACGGCAACCTGGTTGGCGGCGTTCATGCTCACGTAGGCCTTGAGCCCGTCACGGCCGATGGCGACGCCGCCCTGGTCGGGGCCGACCTTGATCGACGCGGCAAGCGCGTTCGTGTTGAGGTCGATGATGTCGAGCTTCCCGCTGTCGTCGTTGCTGATGTAGGCGAACCGGCCCTTGGGCCCGATCTCCACATCGGTCGGGTAGCCCGGGGTGCGGACGCGGGAGAGGATGCCCGGCTCGCCCGGCAGGATGGCCTGGGCAGGAGCGGGGGCGAGGGTCAGGGCCAGTGCGGCCCCGACGATGGCGACGCCGGCCGAACGCGCCAGCCGCCTCGTGCCGGACCTGCCTGCGGATGCGTGCCTGGGCTTCATCGCGTCCCCTTACGTCGGAGTGCTGCCCACGCTACGCGTCCCGCTAGGTCGATGGCGGCTCGCCCGCGCTCACGCCACGTGGATGGATCCGTCCGGGAGCAGCACGGCGGCAGCCCCGCCGCGACGGGTGTCGCCGACGGCGCGGACGGAACCTTCGGCCGCGCGGCTCACCGCATGGACGCCGCCGAAGAAGACGGTCTGCTGCGGCCAGCGCTCCGGTGCGGGCCAGCCCCTGCTCGTGGAGGTGCTCGTGATCTCGTCGATGGCGGCCTGGGGGAAGCCGGGCTCGAGGTGCACGACGCCTTCCGCGGCAACGTGGGCGCGCGGGCCGGCGATGGCCTCCTCCAGCGATGCGCCGTCCTCGACGAGCCGGGCGATGCAGCACACCAGGGCGGAGCGGATCCGCTCGCTGCCGCCCGTGCCCATGGCGACGGTGCTGCCGTCCGGCCAGCGCAACATGGTCGGCGCCATCATCGAGCCCATTCGCGCGCCCGGCGGCAGGGGATCGCCCGGCCGCAGGTCCTCCTCGCCCAGCATGTTGTTGAGCGGGATGCCCCAGTGCGGGACCACGGTGCCGGAGCCCGAACCGTTCGACGTCGACAGTGCTGCGACGGTCCCCCCGGCGTCCACGACCGAGATGTGCGTCGTGCCGGTCGGCACCTGCCCTCGGCCGCGATGCGCCTCGACCGCATCGGCCTGCGCGGTGACGAGGTCACCCCACGCCACCGCTCCCGACGACGACAGTCGCGACAGTGCATCCAGGACGATCCGGCCGCCGGCGGAGGGCCCCGGATTCGTCGAGATCTCGACTCCGCGATGGCGGACGGCCAAGGCCTCGCGCAGCACCGGGGAGTAGGCAGCGAGGTCCTCGGCGCCGATGAGCCCGCCTCCCGCATGGGCGCCCTCCAGCAGCCGCCCGGCGTAGGCGGGATCGTCCGGCCCGGCAAGGGATCCCGATCCCCATGCTTCGAGCAGGCGCGCGTAGTCACGGTTGGCGTACCTGCCGGTGGCATCGACGTCAGCGAACAGGGCCCGGCTGTCGGGGGTCAGCAGCAGCAGGTCGCGCAGGATCCGCTCGAAGGCCAGCTGCACCGGAGCGAGGCCGACGCCGGCCCTGGCCAGGTGCGTCGCCGGGGCCAGTAGCGCGGCCAGCGGGAGCCGCCCCCATCGGCGGTGCGCCTCGGCGTACCCCGCGAAGCAGCCTGGCACCGCGACCGTGCCCCAGCCGACGTGGAAGGCCTGCTCGCTGGCCGTGGCGGCGGGCCCGCCACTGGCGAAGTCGATGACCACACGTGCGACGTGCGGCTCGGCCCCGCCCTGGCCCAGTCCCGGGACGGCGACGAAGAAGTCGAGGACCTCGGCCGCCCGGCCCGGCTCCGCGTGCAGCAGGAAGCCGCCCCCACCAAGGCTGGTCAGGACTGGCTCGGACACGGCCGCCGCGAGGGCCGCCGCAAGGGCCGCGTCGACCGCGGAGCCGCCTGAGCGCAGTGCCTCGACCGCAGCGCCGGCCGCCTCCGCGGAACCCGCGGCGACGGCAGCCGAGCCGGGCGGGCCGTGAACAGCAGCGGGGGTGAACACCCGGTCATGCTAGGGCGACGGCCGAGCGTCGGCGCGGGGCCGCTGATAGCCTGCCCGGAGAAGGCGCGGGCCATCCTCGCGCCGCTTAGCCACGAGGAGATTCGCATGGCAGTCGGCCCCGTCGACGTCGTCATCATCGGCTTCCCCGGCAACAAGTTCAGCGGTCAGATCGCCCCCGCAATCGTCGACCTCGTGAACGCCGGCACGATCCGCGTGATCGACCTGCTTTTCATCATGAAGGATGCTGACGGCAGCATCACGACCATCGAGGCCGGCGACCTCGGCGAGGGCCTGGAGGGCTTCCTGACGATCGACATCGTCCAGCCCGGCGCCCTGAACGACGAGGACGCCGATGAGGTCGCCGAGGACCTGCCGCCCAACAGCGCGGCCCTGCTCATCGCGTTCGAGAACACGTGGGCGGCCCAGTTCGTCAAGGCGGTCCAGGCGGCCGATGGCTTCGTCATCGACCAGATCCGCATCCCCGTCGACGTCGTCAACGCCGTCGTCACCGCCGACTAGTCACCTTCCACCGAAACGAGAGGCAACTTCATGGGACTCATGCGCATGGCCGCCCGCACCGCCGTCGTCGCCGGGACCGCCACCGCGGTCTCGGGTCGCGTCGCCCACCGGCAGGCCGCGAAGTACAACGACCAGGCAGCTGAGCAGCAGGCCGCGGCAGCACCGGCCCCCGCCGCACCGGCCGCTCCGGCCGAGGACGACCAGATGACCAAGCTGCAGAACCTCGCCCAGCTGCACACCCAGGGCGTGCTCTCCGACGAGGAGTTCGCGGCCGCCAAGGCCAAGGTCCTCGGCATCTGATCGACGCAGCACCCGTGGGCGAGGTCGAGCCCTACTCACGGCTGGCAGGGGTCTACGACGAGCTTGTCGTGGACCCCTGCTTTCCTGTGTGGGCCGACTTCCTCGACGTCCTGTGGTGCTCGGATGCCGACGAGGTGCGCACAGTCCTCGACGTCTGCTGCGGCACGGGGCTGCTGGCGGCCGAGCTCATCCCGCGCGGCTATGCCGTGGTCGGCATCGACGCGTCCCAGCCGATGCTCGACCGTGCCCGCGCCCGGCTCGGGCGCGTCGTCGACCTCCGACGTGCGACCCTCCCGGAACTGCCGGTCGACGGCATCTTCGATGCAGCCGTCTCCACGTTCGACGGGCTGAACTACCTCCCTCCCACCGACTTCCGGGCCAGCCTCGCTGCCATCGCGCAACGGCTTCGACCGGGCGGCTGGCTCGTCTTCGACATCCACACCGACGCGATGCTGGCCCTGGCTGCGGAGAACCCCCGGCTCGACGGCGAGGAGGACGGACGCGCCTTCTCCCTGGCGAACGCCGTCGACCCGGCCGCGCGCACGGTGGACACGACGGTCGACTTCGAGGACGACCAGGGGGCCGTCAGCGAGACGCACCGCCAGTACTTCCACCCGGACGACGAGGTCCATTCTGCGCTCGCCGACGCCGGATTCGACGTCATCGGGGTGGTCGACGAATACAGTTCACGCCCCGCCGGCGCGTCGACCATGCGCGCGACCTGGGTCTGCCGGCTCGGGCTACCGATCCCCGCGCCCCGGACCTGAGCTGGCGAGCAAGGGCAGTTCCGGCAGGCCAGCGGTCCGCCCAAGTTCGATCCAGTGCGGGAGCAGGTCGCGGGAGAGGATCTCGTCGCTGACAAGGGCCGCGGCCCCGTAGATCCCGGCGACGTCGCCGAGCTCCGAGCGCGGCACGCGAAGGTCGCGCGTGGCCAGCGGCAGTGAGCGCTCGTAGATGCTCTGCCGGATGGAGGCGAGGAACCTGTCCCCGGCGTTGGCCACTCCACCGCCGATGATGACGAGGGACGGATTGAAGAAGTTCACCATCGCCGCGATGGTCTGCCCGACGAGCCGCCCGGATGCACTGAGTATCTCGTTGGCGACCAGGTCCCCGCGGGCCGCTGCGTTGGAGACGTCACGGGATGTTATCGACGCTCCCGTGGCGAGCAGATCGGCGAGGAAGGGGCTGCTGCCGGACTGCGCCGCGGCCAGGCCCTGACGCGCGATCGCCTGGCCGCCGGCCACCGCTTCCAGGCAACCGACCTTGCCGCATCGGCAGATCTCGGCCGTCGTCTCGGTGACTCGGACGTGGCCGATGTCGCCCGCTGCTCCTTGCGCGCCGCGGTGCAGGCGACCCTCGGAGATGAGCCCGGCACCGATGCCGGTGCCGATCTTGACGAAGATGGCGTCATCGACGTCGATGGCGATTCCACGCCGGAGCTCGCCGAGCGCCAGCAGGTTGACGTCGTTGTCGATCCACGTCGGCGCGTGATAGCGGGACGAGAGGCGCACGCGCACCGGGTACCGGTCCCAGCCCGGCATGATCGGCGGTGACGTGGGCGACCCATTGCTGAACTCGACCGGGCCGGGCAGGCCCACGCCGATGCCCCACACCTCGAGGCGCGGGTGGGCGGTGACCAGCTCGTCGAAGATCGCCTCGACGATGCCGAGGACGACGTCGGGGCCGTCCGCGATGTCGATGTCCTCGTGGCGGCGCTCCATGATGTCGCCCGCGAGGTTCGTGACGGCCGCGTTGACGGCCGTGGCGCCGAGCTCGGCGACGAGCAGGGCGCCGAGCCGGGCGTTGAATGCCAGCGCGCGCGATGGGCGCCCCCCGGTCGACTCCGCCATGGACGCGTCCAGCACGAGGCCCGCGTCGATGAGGTCGGCGACCCGCTGCGTGACGACGGTTCGGCCCAGGCCGGTCAGGCGGGCGATCTCGGGGCGCGTGTTCGCGCGTCCGAACCGGATGAGGTCGAGGATCGGCACCAGGTGGTCCGCCGTGGCGGAGTGGATCGTCACCGGCAGGCCCCTCATGTCGGGCGCTCGACTGCACCATTCGCGCCGAATCCTAGGTCGCGTGGGCGACCGGTCGACGCCAGGTGGCCATTCATCCCGATGCCCCTCTTCAGGCCGGAGGCTCGTTACCAATTTGTGATCGAACTACGCTTATTTGAGATCGTTTCGTGTTGTCTTACGCATGATACCTGCATAAGAATGATGTCACACGAACTAAGTCTCCGGAAGGTCGATGCGATGGCCACAGCGGCCCCCACGCACCTGATGACCATGACGGGAATCGTCAAGTTGTTCCCGGGCGTGCGCGCCCTCGACGGTGTCGACCTGGATGTGCAGGCGGGCGAGGTCCACTGCCTGCTCGGGCAGAACGGCGCCGGGAAGTCCACGTTGATCAAGGTGCTGTCCGGGGCGCACCAACCGGACGAGGGCACCATCCACTGGATCGGCCAACCGGTGAAGCTCCCCACTCCGATGGCGGCCATCCGTCTGGGCATCGCCACGATCTACCAGGAACTCGACCTCGTCAACGACCTCACGGTGGCCGAGAACATCACGCTGGGCCACGAGCCAAGCCGGCTCGGCTTCGCGGAGCGCCGAACCGAACGCACGTCGGCGGTCGCCCTGCTCAAGCGCCTGGGCCACCCCGAGATCTCGCCGACATCCGTCGTGGGAACCCTGCCGGCCGCCGGCAAGCAGATCGTCAGCATGGCCCGTGCGCTGTCGCGCGACGTGAAGCTCATGATCATGGACGAGCCGTCCGCGGTCCTCGATCAGGGCGAGGTCGCCAGGCTGTTCGAAGTCATCCGCGACCTGACCGCCAACGGGGTCGCGGTCATCTACATCTCGCATCGCCTCGAGGAGATCCGGGCGATCGGCGACCGCGTGACGGTCCTCAAGGACGGCCGCACCGTGGCGACCGGCCTGCCGGCGAAGACGACGCCGACCGCCGACGTGATCCGGCTCATGACCGGGCGCAACATCGAGTACGTGTTCCCCCCGCGCAGCGGGCAGGCGTTCACCGGAGAGCCCCTGCTCGACGTCGCCGGCATCTCCCGCGCCCGCGAGTTCGAGGACATCTCCTTCTCCGTGCATCCGGGAGAGGTCGTCGGCCTGGCCGGACTCGTGGGCTCGGGGCGTTCGGAGATCCTCGAGACGGTGTACGGCGCCCGACGGTACGACTCGGGTTCCGTGAGCGTCGGCGGGAAGGCGCTGCATGCCGGCTCGGTCCCGGCGTCCGTCGGCGCGGGAGTGGGCCTGTGCCCAGAGGAGCGCAAGGGTCAGGCGCTCCTGCTCGACCAGAGCGTCGTCAGCAATGTCACGCTCGCGTCGTTGCGGCGCTTTGCCCTCGGGCCGTTCCTCCGCCGCCGCAAGGAGACCCAGGCGGCCACGCGCGAGATCGAGACGCTTGACGTGCGGCCCGCGGACCCGCAGCGCGACGCGCGCACGCTCTCCGGCGGAAATCAGCAGAAGGTCGTGCTCGCCCGCTGGCTGCTCAAGGGGTGCCGCGTGCTCCTCCTCGACGAGCCGACCCGCGGCGTGGATGTCGGTGCGCGAAGTGAGCTGTACGCACTCATCCGCGAACTGGCCAGCTCAGGCGTTGCCGTGCTGCTGGTGAGCAGCGAGGTGCCTGAGGTGATCGGCCTGTCCGATCGGGTGCTTGTCCTGAGGGATGGCCGCATCGTGCACGACGGCCCGGCAGAAGAGATCGACGAGTCCGAGGTTC
Organism: Actinomycetota bacterium; assembly: GCA_030645615.1. Lineage (GTDB taxonomy): Bacteria > Actinomycetota > Actinomycetes > S36-B12 > S36-B12 > UBA10649. Next base: position 50,886 of record JAUSNB010000042.1, read on the forward strand.
TCGGGCTCGTCATGGAGGGAAGCCCACGATGAGCGATTCGACAGCGACCGTCGCAGCGTCCGGCCCTCCGCCGGTCGGCCCCGACGACTCCGCGCCTGAGGTATCCGGGCTGAGGAAGGTCTTCCGGGGATCCGTTGGCCGCAACCTCGGCCTCGTCCTTGCCCTCGTCATCCTCATCATCGTCGGCGTCGTCACCGGCGGCGAGCGCTTCGCGAGCGTAGACAACACCCTCACGATCCTGCGTCTCGGCTCGGTCATCGGCGTGGTGAGCATCGGGATGACGTTCGTCATCATCGGCGGTGGCATCGACCTCTCGGTGGGCGCGAACGTCGCGCTTGCATCGGTCTGGGCCACCACCCTTGCGACGCAGACGATGGGCGAGGACATCCACTGGATCATCATGGTCGGCTGCGCGATCCTCGTCGCCACGTGCGTCGGGCTCGTGAACGGGATGATGGTCGCCTACGGCAAGATCGCGCCCTTCATCGCCACCCTGGCCATGCTGGCCGCGGCGCGTGGCCTTGCGGAGATCATCGCCGACCGCAAGACGCAGATCATCACGGTGCGGGGCTTCCTGGACTCCTTCGGTTCCGACGTGTTCGGGATCCCGGTGCTGGTCCTCATCTTCGCGGTCGTCTCCGTCATCGGCTGGATCCTGCTCAATCGCACCACATTCGGCCGCCGCACCTTCGCGGTAGGCGGCAACGCCGAAGCGGCTCGACTGGCCGGCATCCGGGTCAAGCGGCACACGCTGTGGCTGTACGCCCTCCTGGGCAGCACCTGCGGCGTCGCCGCAGTCATGATCATGGCGCGCACCAACACGGGCAGCTCCACGCACGGCATGCTCTACGAACTCGACGCCATCGCGGCCGTGGTGATCGGCGGCACGCTGCTCACGGGCGGTCGCGGCACGATCGTCGGCACCGTCATCGGCGTGCTGATCTTCACGATGCTCAACAACATTTTCACCCTGAACAACCTCTCGATCTCCGCGCAGGCGATCGCCAAGGGGGTGATCATCGTCGTCGCCGTGCTGCTTCAGCAGCGCATTGCAGACCGAAGCAGAGCCGTCACCTGACCTCTGCGCGCACGCCCCGAACGAACGCAAGTCCTGTCGTCCTCCTGGAGTGGCGGGAAATCACAGAAAGAGGAAGCAATGAGAACAAGGAGCACGAGGCTCGTCACCACGGTAGGCATCGTGGTCGCGGCGAGCGCACTCATCGCCGGATGCACGAGCAACACGACATCCACAGAGACCAGCGCGGCAGCCGATGCCGCGACGACCGCCGCGTCCGAAGCGGCTGACGGGGCGGCAACCGCCAACGACACGCCTGGCGAGATGGTCAGGATCGGGTTCTCGGCTCCCGCAGCGGATCACGGCTGGATGGGCGCCATCACCAAGGCCGCCCAGGACGAGGCCGCGAAGTTCTCCGATGTCGAGCTGATCGTCGCCGAGGGCACGAACGACGTGAACCTGCAGATCAGCCAGATCGAGACCTTCATCAACGACCAGGTCGATGCCATCGTGATGCTGCCCTTCGACGGTGCGGCCCTCACTGACGTCGCCACCAAGGCCATGGAGGCCGGCATCACGGTCATCAACGTCGACCGCGAGTTCAGCAGCCCGTTCGCTGCGCGCTCCACCATCCTCGGCGACAACTACGGCATGGGCGTCTCCGCCGGCACGTACATGTGCGAGCTGTTCGGCGACAACCCTGACGCCATCATCGCCGAGATCGCGGGCATCGACTCCCTTCCGTTGACCCAGGACCGCAGCAAGGGCTTCGCGGACGCGCTGGCGGGCTGCGGCCTGACGGTGTCGAACCGCGTAGCGGCCGAGTTCACGGTCGAGTCGGGCGAGAAGGCGGCAGCCAACCTGCTCCAGGCTGCGCCGAAGATCGACGGGCTCTGGAACCATGACGACGACCAGGGCGTCGGCGTCATGGCAGCCATCGAGGCCGCTGGCCGCGACGAGTTCGTCATGGTCGGCGGGGCCGGCAGTGCCAACGTCATGCGGGCCATCCAGGCCGACGACACGGTCCTCAAGGCCACGGTCATCTACCCGTCGACGCAGGCTGCCGACGGCATCGACCTCGCCCGCATGATCGTGCAGGGCAAGGCACTCAGTGACCTCGTCGAGATCGAGGCGCCGCGCAAGGTGATGCTGTACGCACCCGTGGTGACGAAGGAGAACGTCGACCAGTACCTGCCGACGGCCTTCGAGTCCTAGATGCCAACCCCCGTGGGGGCGTGCGCGACGTGCGCCCCCACGGGGACCCCTCCGCCCTAGGGATGACCATGACCACCACAGTTGACCGCCCGTTGAGAATCGGGATGGTCGGATACTCCTTCATGGGTGCGGCGCACTCGCAGGCCTGGCGCAACGCCCCCAGCTTCTTCGACCTCCCGATGCGGCCTGAGATGGCGGCCATCTGCGGCCGGAACGCCACCGCGGCCATGGAGGTCGCCGGGCGCTTCGGATGGCAGTCCGTCGAGACCGACTGGCATGCGCTCCTCACGCGTCCGGACATCGACCTCGTCGACATCTGCAGCCCCGGCAACACGCACGCGGAGATCGCCATCGCCGCGCTCGAGGCGGGCAAGCACGTGCTGTGCGAGAAGCCGCTTGCCAACAGCGTTGACGAGGCCGAGGCGATGACGGCGGCGGCCGAGAAGGCCGCGGAGGCGGGGGTTCGCTCCATGGTGGGCTTCACCTACCGTCGCGTGCCGGCCATCGGGCTTGCCCAGCGCCTGGTCGCGAAGGGCCGGATCGGCACGGTGCGCAATGTCCGGGCCCAGTACCTGCAGGACTGGATCGTCGACCCACAGGCCCCCCTCTTCTGGCGGCTGCGCAGGGAGGTCGCTGGATCCGGTGCGCTCGGTGACATCGGTGCCCACATTGTCGACCTCGTCCAGTTCATGACCGGGGAGGCAATCACCGGGCTCAGCGCCCTGACCGCCACGTTCATCAAGGAGCGACCCCTCCCCGAGAGCACCAGCGGGCTGTCCGGCACGTCGGGGACGGAGATGGGCGAGGTGACGGTCGACGACGCGGCGGTCTTCATCTCGACACTCAGCGGAGGAGGCCTGGCAACGTTTGAGGCCACCCGCTTCGCCACGGGGCGGAAGAACGCGATCCGCATCGAGATCAACGGGTCCGAGGGATCCGTCGCCTTCGACTTCGAGGACATGAACATCCTGCACTTCTACGACAACAACGACGACTCCGAGATCGCCGGGTTCCGGCGGATTCTCGTCACGGAGCCGGTGCACCCGTACGTCAAGGCCTGGTGGCCAGCGGGGCACCTGATCGGCTACGAGCACGGCTTCACCCACCAGGTCGTCGACCTGGTGGAGGACATTGCCCAGGGCCGCGCACCGAGGCCGTCGTTCGCCGACGGCCTGCGCGTCCAGCGCATCCTCGATGCAGTCGAGAAGAGCGCAGCCGACAAGAGCACGTGGATGGAGATCCCCTCATGACCGATCGATGGACGCCTGCACCCGAGGACAAGCTCAGCTTCGGGCTCTGGACGGTGGGCTGGCGGGGCGTCGACGTCTTCGGCGGCGCGGTGCGCGACGAGCTCGATCCCGTTGAGGCGGTCGAGCGGCTCGCGTCCCTCGGGGCCGCGGCGATCACCTTCCACGACGACGACCTCGTCCCCGACGATGCCACTCGCGATCGAGTCCTCGAGCGATTCACGGCAGCGCTCGCCGAGAACGACGTCGCTGTCGAGATGGCGACCACCAACCTGTTCAGCAGCCCGGTGTTCAAGGACGGCGGGTTCACGTCGAACGACCGCGAGGTCCGGCGTTACGCGCTCGCGAAGGCGACGCGGAACATCGACCTGGGCGCCCGGCTGGGAGCCCGCACCTACGTGATGTGGGGCGGGCGGGAGGGGGCCGAGTCCGGAGCCGCCAAGGACGTGCACGCCGCCCTTGACCGGATGAAGGAGGCCGTCGACACCCTGTGCGCCTACGTACGCGAGCAGGGCTACGACATGAGGTTCGCCCTCGAGCCGAAGCCGAACGAGCCGCGTGGCGACATCCTGCTGCCGACGGTCGGGCACGCCCTTGCCTTCATCAACGAGCTCGACGACCCCGACAGGGTCGGCTTGAACCCCGAGGTGGGACATGAGGAGATGGCGGGCCTGAACTACGCCCACGGCATCGCGCAGGCGATGTGGCACGGCAAGCTCTTCCACATCGATCTCAACGGACAGCACGGGCCGAGGTTCGACCAGGACCTGCGGTTCGGCGCGGGCAACGCCCGCGGCGCGTTCTGGGCCGTCGACGTGCTGGAGGGCTCGGCCGGGCGGGCGCCCAGGTACGACGGATACGTCCACTTCGACTACAAGCCGCCGCGGACGGAGGATGCCGACGATGTGTGGGAGACCGCGCGCGCGAACATGCGCAACTACCTGATCCTGCGCGACAAGGTCCGGGCCTTCCGGGCCGACCCCGAGGTGCAGCAGGCGATGGCCGAGTCGCGGATCCTCGGGCTGTGGGATGCGACCCTGGCGCCGGGGGAGACCCTCGCCGACCTTCGCTCGGCGACCTACGACCTCGACGGCCTCGCCAAGCGCGGCATGCACTTCGAGCGTCTCGACCAGCTCGCACTCGAGTACCTGTACGGCGTCCGCTGACCGGCGGCCACCGTCACTGAAGACGACACAGGAGGGCACACACGATGGCGCGACCATTCACACTCTTCACGGGGCAGTGGGCGGACCTTCCGTTCGAGGAGGTTGCCCGCCTGGCATCCGGCTGGGGCTACGACGGACTCGAGATCGCCTGCTGGGGCGACCACCTGGATCCGTGGCGGGGCGCCGAGGACGACGCCTACATCCAGGAGCGCCTCGACATCCTTGAGAAGTACAACCTCAAGTGCTGGGCGATCTCCAACCATCTCAAGGGCCAGGCGGTCTGCGACGACCCGATTGACCAGCGGCACAAGGACATCGTCGGATCGCGGGTCTGGGGTGACGGGGATCCCGAGGGCGTGCGTCAGCGTGCCGCCGAGGAGATGAAAATGACGGCGCGGACGGCACGACGCATGGGCGTCGACGTCGTGATCGGCTTCACCGGCTCCTCGGTGTGGAAGTACGTGGCGATGTTCCCGCCCGTCACTCAGGAGATGGTCGATGCCGGCTACCGCGACTTTGCGGAGCGCTGGAACCCGATCCTCGACGTGTTCGACGAGGTCGGCGTGCGGTTCGCTCACGAAGTGCACCCTTCCGAGATCGCGTACGACTACTGGACCACCGTGCGAACGCTCGACGCGATCGGCCACCGACCCGCGTTCGGGCTCAACTGGGATCCCAGCCACTTCGTCTGGCAGGACCTCGACCCGGTCGGGTTCCTGTGGGACTTCCGCGACCTGATCTACCACGTCGACTGCAAGGACGCGAAGCGTCAGGTGGGCAACGGACGCAACGGACGCCTGGGATCCCACCTCCCGTGGGCGGACCCGCGGCGTGGCTGGGACTTCGTCTCGACCGGTCGTGGCGACGTGCCGTGGGAGGCGTGCTTCCGGATGCTGAACACGATCGGCTACCAGGGCCCGATCTCCGTGGAGTGGGAGGACGCAGGCATGGATCGCCTCCTCGGCGCGCCCGAGGCCCTGGAGTTCGTGCGCCGCAACGCCTTCGATGCCCCTGAAGCAGCGTTCGACGCCGCGTTCAGCTCAGGAGACTGACCACCGGCCAGAACCCGGCCGCTCATGCGACGGGCAGCGCGCCGAGGAAGTCGGCTGTCGAGCTCACCGGCCTGTAGGTTGTTCCGTGGATGTGGTGGCTGCGTCACCGCACCGAACGGCGGAGCCCCCGGGTCGCTAGCTCAATGGTAGAGCTGCGGACTTTTAATCCGTAGGTTCGGGGTTCGAGCCCCCGGCGACCCACCTTCGAATAGTCGTTTGATACCAACAACTATCAGCCGTGTCGGCGTTTTCAGTACTCTTCATTTGTGAGCCGCTAGCCCTTTCTTTAGCCCTTTCATATGAGTCGACCCGCGTCCCGGTGGGTCTCGACGCGTGCGAAGGACCTCGGTGTTGGCGGCGGCCGTATGGGCCCTGGGTCGCGCATGGAGGGTGTTCGCCGGTCAGGTCCTGCGTGGGACCGTCGGAGACTATGGCTCGTTCGACGTCGGTGTCGGGCTGGCGAGGGCCGGGGTGTGGCGGTGGGCGCTCGGACGTGGCGGACGGGCGTCCGTCAGTCCGTGGTGGTGAGGAGTCCTGCGGTGTGCGCAGGGTGCACGGTGCACCAGGCGGACCAGAGGGCGTCGATCCGTTGGGGCAGGGTGAGGTCCATGTCGACTCGCAGGCGTGCCCGCTCGTGGTCGTGGCTCTTCTCGTCCTGGGCGCGGGCGTAGTAGCGGTTCGTTGTCATGACGTCGGAGTGCCGCAGGAGGGCTGCGGCCTCGTATTGGGTGCCGCCGCTGTCGACGACGACGCTGGCCGCGTAGGCGCGTAGGTCCTTGATGTGCAGGGCGCGGCGACGGGGATCGAGTTCAGGGAGGGTACGGTCACCCGTCAGGCCGGCGGCCTTTCGGGCGGGGTACCACACGCGCTTGCTCCAGTCGGTGTGGTCGATCGTCATCGTGGGCTTCATGCCGCGCCCGTACCGAGTCGGGCGGAATAGCAGGTCACCTCCGGGCCGATCCTCAATGGCGCGGGACTCGGCCAACTCGATCAGTGCCGTCCACAGGGGGGTCGGCAGGGGCACGGTGGCGGCGTTGCCTCCCTTGACTTGCTCGACCTGCCAGCCGGCGACCTCGTTGTTCCATACGAAGATCCGCCGGACGCTGAGCTTGGGGCGTTCGGGCCACACGTCGGACACGGACAGGCCGACGGCCTCGCCCCATCTCAGGCCGGTCCAGGCGATGAGCAGGATCAGGAGGCGGTCCTCTCGCCGGGGCGGGTGGGAGGCGAGTACGGCCAGTTCCTGCCAGGACGGCAGCAGGACGGGGTCTGCCGTCAGGCGCCGGCTTCGGCCTTCCTTCGTGCTGGCTCGGCGGACCTCCCGCGCCGGGTTCACCGCGAGCCGGCCTTTGCGCACCTCCCACGCGAGGGCCGCCCGGATCACCGCGTATCCCTTCGACGCGCGCCGGTGGGACACGCCGACCTCGCGGATGTCCCGCAGCCACGCGTCCAGGGCGGGGCTGTCCAGGCGGCTGAGGGGGACCCTGCCGAGGTTGGCCCGGGGGTGGGTGATGACGTTCTTGAGAACCTCCCGATAGTCGCGCACCGTGTTGACGGCGATCGGGTCGAGGCCGTCGTTGCGGCGGTCGACGATGTATTCGGAGATCACGGTCTCCAGGCGCCGCGCCGGTGCCCCGGGCTGGCCGACTGGCTTGCGCTTGCGGCCACGGTCGATGTCGGCGATCGCCTCGTTGAGGGCACGCCGGCAAGCGGCGGCGGTGTCGAAGGAACCGGGGATGGGGCGGCGGTGCCGGTCCACGCGTGTGGGAAGCCGGCCTTGCCAGATCCCGGAGCCTGGCGGGTTCTGCCGGACTGATCCCTCGAGTCCGCCCTTCTGACGTCCCAACCTGTGCCTCCGAGATCAGTGGACGGTTCGTGACTTGCGACGGCACCAGTCTTCGTAAGTGGCGGTCGCACGTATACCGGCTGCCCTCAGTGTGTGGAGACGCGATAGGAGCCTGTGGATAACGCCTCAGGGTCAGTACGCGCGCTCGTCGCGTGCACCGATGAACGCGTCGATGTCCTCCTGCGCGTAGCGCACCAGGCGCCCGATGCGCCGGCAGGGAATCACGCCGTCGATCGTGAGTTGGCGCACGAAGGTCGTGGATACGGACAGCGCCGTCGCGACTTCCACTGCGGTGAACAGCGCGCGAGGCAAGACTGTGATCTCGGTGGGAAGGTCAGCGACCGCCTGGCTCATGGCTACCCCTTAACTCTGTCGGCGTATCAACGCAACGTTGAAACGCACTCTTCGAATACCCCTTCATTCCGGTCAACGGTGCGACCCCCTCGGTGCCTCGCATTCGGAGTGACATCGCCACTGTGCGATCCCCGAGTGCGAGGCACCGCGGCCTCAACGAGTTGCGTCCGGCAGAGTGGTGTACGGATCCCGGTGAGCGTGTCGCGCTGACGTAGGCGACGGTCATCGGGTGATCCTTCGAGTGATCTCTCACAACCGACTCGAAGAAGGACACCACGATGACCGTCAATCCAAGTATCGACCCTGCCCGCCTGATCGAGGAGCAGCTGTCCCAGGCGTCTCCTGACCTGCTGCGGGAGCTGCTCACGCTGTTCATCATCACGCTCATGAGTGCGGAGGCGGACGCGGTCTGCGGCGCTGCGTATGGAACGCAGAGCCCGGACCGCACGAACCGCAGGAACGGCTACCGGGTGCGGGAGTTCGACACCCGTGCCGGGACGCTGGACCTGGCGTTGCCGAAGCTGCGGTCGGGGACCTGCTTCCCGGAGTGGCTGCTGGAGCGCCGCAAGCGCGCGGAGCGGGCCCTGACCTCGGTGATCGCGACGTGCTACCTGCTCGGGGTGTCCACGCGCCGGATGGACAGGCTGGTGCCGTCCTTGGGGATCACGGGCCTGAGCAAGTCGCAGGTCTCGGAGATGGCCAAGGACCTCGACGAGCACGTGGAGCAGTTCCGCACCCGCCGGATCGATGACGCTGGCCCGTTCACGTTCGTGGCTGCGGACGCGTTGGTGCTGAAGGTCCGTGAGGGCGGCCGCGTCGTGGGCGTCCATGCCCTCGTCGCGACCGGCGTCAACGTGGACGGTCATCGGGAGATCCTGGGGCTGCAGGTGACCACGAGCGAGGATGGCGCCGGCTGGCTGGGGTTCTTCCGTGACGTGGTCGCCCGCGGCCTGGCCGGGGTCAAGCTCGTCACCTCGGACGCGCACGCCGGCCTGGTGGCCGCGATCGGGGCGACCTGTGAGGGCGCAGCGTGGCAGAGGTGCCGCACGCATTACTCGGCGAACCTGATGTCGATCACGCCGAAGTCATCGTGGCCGTGGGTCAAGACGATGCTGCATTCGATCTATGACCAGCCCGATGCCGAGGCCGTGCACGCCCAGTTCGACCGCGTCATCACCGCCCTGGAGACCAAGCTGCCCGACGTCGCCGACCACCTCGAGGGCGCCCGCGCGGACATCCTCGCGTTCACCGCCTTCCCCAAGGAGATCTGGCGGCAGACCTAGTCGACGAACCCGCGGCTCAACCGCGAGATCCGGCGCAGGACCGACGTCGTCGGCATCTTCCCCGACCGTGGCTCGAGCATCCGCCTGGTCGGCGCCGTCCTGGCCGAGCAGCGCGATGAATGGGCCGAAGGCCGCCGCTACCTCGGCCTCGAGGTTCTCGCCAAGTCACAAGCTGTCACCAGCACCGAAACGGAGGCCACCGACGACATCACGCTGCAGGCGCTGAGCGCCTGAACCACGACGACGAAGGATCAGCCGTCGTACACCACCTCACAGGACTTGACCAGGCGACGGCATGCTCTCGGCTCGCGGTGCTATGCCGCGGGCGCGTCTGCAGGACCCGGAGCGTACAAGGGCCGCCGGACCAACGGCTCGCTCCCGGTGCATGCGCGGAATTGACGCGAAGCAAATGACTCGAAACCTTTTCCGCGTTCCTATTGATTACCCTCACATCCTGCTCTATGGTCCGACCATAGTTACGGACGTACCACATACAGGAGGACCACGCATTATGAGGCGAGTCTGGGCTGCGGCACGGTCTTGCGGAATAGCGTCTCGGCAAGGGCCGCCAGAGGGCCAACGTCAAGGGCACACGGGTCGGAAGGGCCGTGGATCCTTCAAAGCGACGAGGTGACACGAATGACACAGACACTGTCCGATGGATTGTTGATCGATCGTATGGCGCGGACCGTCGATGGGGTTCGCATGTTCATAGGTGGCGAGTGGCAGTCGGCGGAATCGGGCGCGACGTTCGACACCGTAGATCCGAGCACAGGCAGGGTCATCGCCTCGGTGCCGAGGGCCGGCTCGATTGATGTCGACCGTGCGGTGAAAGCTGCCGCGGATGCCGCCGTCGCCTGGCAGTTCACCGATGCCCTCACTCGCGCTGCGCTGCTGCGCCAGCTTGGCGCCCTCGTGGTCGAGAATGTAGACGAGTTGGCGTGGCTCGAAGCGCTCGACTCCGGGCACTACATCGACAAGGCGCGCGATCTTGTCATGGCGCTTCCGCTCTGGTTGGACTACCACGCAGGCCTCGCGAACATAGTGGGTGGCCGCACCATTCCGGTTCCTGGCGACAAACTGAGTTTTACGCTACTTGAGCCACTCGGAGTCACTGCTCACATCGTCCCTTGGAACTACCCGTTGTTGGTCATGGCACGATCTATCGCGCCGGCGCTCGCGCTGGGCAACACAGTTGTCGTGAAGCCAGCTGAGCAGACACCGTTGACCGCCCTCTATTTTGCCAGGCTCGTCGAGGAAGCCGGATTCCCTACCGGGGTCTTTAACGTCGTGACGGGATTTGGGGAGGAGGCCGGTGCGCCGCTTGCCGCGCACCCGGACGTCGCCGGTATCACGTTCACGGGATCAACGGAAACGGGCAGGATTGTTGCAAAGTTGGGCGCGGACCATATCGCCCAGGTGAACTTGGAACTGGGCGGGAAGAGTCCAGTCATCGTGTTTCCCGATGCCAAGATCGATGACGCGGTGGAGGCAACGATTCAGGGCTTCTGCTCCCATGCCGGCCAAGTATGCATCGCAGGAAGCAGGCTTTTCCTCCACGATGCCATCCGGGATGAGTTCTTGGGCAAATTGACCCAACGACTTGAGTCTGTGCGCATCGGGGACAGCTTCGAGAGTCGAACTCAGTTCGGCCCGCTCGTGTCGAGCGAGCAGTTGGATCGGGTACTGAGTTACATCGACATTGGCAAGTCTGAGGCGACCCTCTATTACGGTGGCGGGCGGCCTTCGGGGGTTGCTGATGGAGGCTATTTCGTCGAACCGACCGTCTTCATCGACGTGGCCCCGACCGCCCGAATCGCTCGTGAGGAGATCTTCGGACCGGTGCTCTCAGTGTTGGGATGGTCCGACGTCGACGACCTCGTACGGCAGGCCAATGACTCCCAGTTTGGACTGTTCGCAGCGATTTGGACGCAGGACCTCCGCGACGCGCTGTCGACTGCGCGCCGACTGCAGGTCGGGGGAGTCGTGATCAACGACTGGTTCGGCGAACTTCCGATGGCTCCCCACGGCGGCCATAAGCAGAGTGGCACCGGTCGCGAAGAAGGTCTTGAGACGGTTCAGGGGTACACGCAGGTAAAGCATGTGTGTATCAACCTGAGTGACTCCCTTGTCGATACGTCCGACTGGGCCGCCGCCCCCCTGTAGTCATCTGAGGCATCAGTCGGCTAAGCGCAGTCCTGATTTCGCGGTACTCGACGCAAGAGTCTCGCCAACAGTCCGGAACTAGATTGGAGCACAACGAAGATGGATCTACTATCTCGACCGCGCGATGTCTACGACGTCGTAATCGTTGGAGCTGGACCGAGCGGGGCAGTCGCGGCGAAACGCTTCGCCGAAGCGGGAATGTCGGTTGTCTGTCTTGAGCAGGGCGAGTATCCGGACTATTCGCAGAGCCGGGGCGAGGACCCGGAGTTCGAGCTCACCCGCGACCAGTACTTCAGCTGGAACCCGAATCGCCGTCAGGCACCGTCGGACTACCCCATCAACGACGCAGAGTCTGATGTATCGCCTCTGATGTGGAATGGCGTCGGCGGCGGTTCGGTTATTTATGCTGCGGCGTGGCACCGGTTCAAGCCGAGCGACTTCCGGGTCCGCACGCTGGATGGCGTTGCCGACGACTGGCCCATGACGTACGAAGAACTAGCGCCCTTCTACGCGAGGGTCGAAGAGGATTTCTCGGTTTCGGGAGTGCCCGGAGACACCGCATTCCCCGACGGCTTTGAGCCTCCGCTGCCACCGTTTGCGCTTGGTGACATGGAACGCCGTTTTGCCGCCGCGCATGACCGGCTCGGGTGGCACTGGTGGCCCGGCTCCAACGCAATCGCCACGGTCAAACACGGGTCACTTTCGCCGTGCGTGCGTCGAGGAAGTTGCCTGTGGGGGTGCAACGACGCCGCGAAGGCATCCGTGGATCGGACCCACTGGCCACTGTGCATCTCCTTGGGAGTCACGCTAATTCAGCGGGCTCGTGTCATCAAGGTTGAGACCGACAAGGCTGGCCTTGCAACTGGGGTCACCTACGTCGACCGTGCGACCGGGACAGTCCACTTCCAAGCGGGCCGCACGGTAGTCATCGCAGCCAACGGCGTCGGCACGCCGCGACTCCTCCTGGCGTCGGCTTCTTCGACGCACCCGGATGGACTTGCAAACTCTTCAGGCATGGTCGGCAAGCGACTGATGATCCATCCGTTCAGTACGGTGGTGGGACTGTTCAACGAGTTCTTCGAAGACTGGCAAGGACCCTACGGTCAGAGGGCATACTCCCTCGAGTTCGCCGAATCCAGCCCCGACCGCGATTTCCTCCGTGGTGCGAAGTGGCAGTTGATGGGCACCGGCGGGCCGCTCGCCGCGACCGAGTCGACTTGGGGCGGCTCAGGTGCATGGGGCCCGAGTTTCCACGAGCAGGTACGGAGTCGATTCGGGCACTCCGCAATCTGGGGCATCATTGCGGAGGATCTCCCCGAGGAGAGCAATCAGATCACTCTCGATCCCGAACTCAGAGATTCGGACGGCATGCCCGCCCCCAAGGTGTCGTACCGAACCTCGGAGAACACTCGACGATTGCTTGCCTTCCATGAGCAGCACGCGGACATGTCGATGCGCGAGGCGGGCGCCTACGACACCGTCGTGTCTCCGATCGTTCGCGAGACTGGATGGCACCTCCTCGGCACCGCATGCATGGGCACTGACCCTCGGACATCGGTAGTGGACGGCTACGGCCGTGCGCACGACGTGCCTAACCTCTTCGTTTTCGACGGAAGCGTTATGCCGACGTCGGGTTGCGTGAACCCGACGGGAACCGTAGCGGCGCTGGCCTTGCGCAACGCTGAAGCCGCGGTCGAGTCAGCCAGGTCCCAGCCCGTGAGTGCAGAAACGCGGTGAACATCCTCAACCTTCAGAAGGAGATCCAAATGGACTTGACTAGCGTTCGCGCTCAAGCAACCTGGGCCAGTGATGTCTTGATTCCGACCGATGATGTCAACGGCATGCCGTCGGCGACGGATGCCGGAATGGTTGACACGCTGCTCCCGCGAGCTCTCAAGGCCCGCCCCGACTTGAGTGGAGCGTTCGTTGCTGCGCTTGGCCGACTGCCTTCCGATGAACCGGCCGACGGCCTTGACGCACTCCGAGGACTCGGCGACGCAGAGTTTCAATGTGTCAGCCACATGATCGCCGGAGCGTACTTTCTGAGCGACGACGTCAGGCTCCGCTTGAGGTATCCGGGCCAAGAGGCCCTGTCACTTGAACCCGACTACGACGAAATCCAGGAGATCACGGATCGGGTACGCGCACGGGGACGGCGATACGTCGCACCGTGAATGGCACTTACTCCGGGAGCGGAATCCCCGTACGGCAGCGTCGATTGAGCGTACGGACTCAGGACCTATTCAACTCCAAGCGTTAGGTAGTTATTCCGGGCTCGGAATCGATGCCCGGATCGAGGAACGACAACGAAGAGAGGTAAAGAAATGGCAATCAGACGCCCAGAAGATTTCAAGCACCATGAGGTACAGCTTGCCGACATCAAGATTCACTACGTCCGCGAGGGCTCTGGTCCGCCGCTTCTGCTATTGCATGGCTGGCCGGGATTCTGGTGGGAGTGGAGCAAGGTTATCGGCCCACTCGCGGAGAGTTTCGATGTGATTGTTCCCGACCTGCGCGGGTTCGGCGATTCGGAAAAGCCTGATCTGAAAGACCTTTCCAAGTATTCGCTGGACCGGACGACTGACGATCAGGCCGGCTTGCTGGACGCGCTCGGAATTGATCAGGCCTACGTCGTCGGGCATGACTACGCGGCGATTGTCGTACACAAGTTCATTCGTAAGTATCGCGAGCGCGTTATCAAGGCTGCGATCTTCGATCCGATCACGCCAGACTTCGGCCCCTTCTACCTGGGCATTCCGCACATCGCGGAGTCTTGGTACTCGCAATTCCATCAGACGGACATGTCGGTCGAGTTGGTGACTTCGAGTCGTGAGGCATGCAAGATCTACTTCAAGCATTTCATGGACCACTGGTCGTACCGCGACACGCTCCTCACTGACGAGGAACTGGAAATCCACGTCGACAACTGCATGAAGCCGGGCAACGTCAATGGCGGCTTCAACTACTACCGATCCAACCTCTCCGTCACGAGTAACCCATGGACGGACTTGGATCAAACCTCCACCGATCTGCCCGTGACGATGCTGTGGGGCGTCGGTGATCCCGTGGTGCCTGCCATCCTCGTCGATCAGGTTCCCCCGTACTACTCCAACTACACAATGGAGCTCATCGAGGATGGCGGTCATTTCATGATGGTCGAAAAGCCGGACATCGTTATCGACCGCTTGAAGACCGCGTTCCGCTGATGGCGGTTGCGCGGCATGTCGTCGGCACCGGACTCATTCTGACCGCGACTGCTGGATATCCGATCGTTCCGCTTGGACCCAACCCACATAACGCCATGGAAGAGGCAACCAAATGACAACTGTCCAAGAGTCCGCTGCTGCCGAAGCTCCAGCCGCGGCGAAAGGTTTGGCCGACCCTACGGCGCTCGCATTTGCTGCCGTCGGGCTCACGTTCGGGGTGATTGCACTCACGATGACGGGGGCTGTGTCCGCCGATGTCAGCACGATTGTCTTGCCACTTGCCCTCGCTTACGGAACGCTCGCCCTTCTCATCTCTGGCATCGTGTCGTTCAAGTTGGGCGATGTCTTCGGAGCTTTCACCTACACCTCGCTTTCTGCATTCTTCCTTTCGTTTGCGCTAGTGCAGTATTTCCTTGCAGTAAAGGTGACGGCGTTTTCCGCAGGCGACCCCGGCGCGGCCTTCGCTACATTCCTCGGAGGGTGGATCATCATCATCACCTACTTGATGATCTTGGCCTTTACTTATCCGAAGTTGTTCACCGTCATATTCATCGGCGTATGGGCCTCATTGATCCTGCTCGCATTTGGTTTTGCAGGCAACGAGTCGCTTCTGAAGACGGGTGCGTGGATCGGTGTCGCTTCCGCACTGCTCGCCCTGTATGCGTCGGCAGCGGTGTTGTCGAACACGATGCTGGGCCGTCGGGTCTTGCCGATGTGATGGCAGCACCCACCATTGACTCCGTGCTGTCCGGCCAGGCGAGGAACTGGCTGGACGGCACGGTGGCGGAACTCGTTGCCCAGTACTTTGTCTGGCGAGGTGTCCAAAGGGTCTACGGCCTGTGCGGCGGGCACATTCAGCCGATTTGGGATGCAATGGCTCGGCGAGGAATCGCAATCGTCGACGTAAGACACGAGTGCGCTGCCGTTTACATGGCACATGCGGAAGCCGAACTCACCGGTCGACCGGGAATTGCGCTCGTGACGGCGGGCCCTGGGCTGACGAACGCGGTCACCGGTTTGGCGAATGCTTCGGTATCGCGTGCGCCGGTAGTGCTTCTTTGTGGGCGTCCTCCGCGACCCCAGACAGGACGCGGCGCGCTCCAGGAGCTACCACAGGACCTCGTAGTGGCTCCGTTGTGCCGCGCAACGCTGACGGTCGACAATCCCCGGCGCGTCCTCGCAGAGTTGGATCGTGTGATGATGGCTGCGGCCGGCTACGATGCGCCACCGGGACCCGCCTACCTCGACTTCCCAACGGACGTGCTCGACGAAATGGTACGGCCGAGCGACGTTCGGAACTGGTCGATGACGCCGATTAGCCCGCCCCAGGTAATGCCAAGCGCTCTTGACGTCGCTCGCGCCAGGCAGCTCGTGGCGACGGCGCGTCGGCCCCTTGTGATTGGCGGGCGCGGAGTGCGCGAGGTAAGCGGACCGTTAACCACGCTGCTCCAGGGGTCTGGGATACCCTACGTCGACAGTGGCGAGAGCCGAGGTGCTGTGGCGGTCGATCACCCCAACGTCGTGTCCGCCGTTCGCGGCGTCGCTATCCGGGAAGCCGATCTCGTCATCACGTTGGATCGGAATCTGAACTTCCAGTTCGCGTATGGCTCTCCGGCTGTTTTCCACCCGGACGCAAAGTTCCTACGGATCGCGAGTTACGCCTCGCAACTATCCGACAACAGACGCGGAACTGTGGAACTGCGCTGCTCGGTCGCGGCGTTCGTCGATTCGATGGGTGACCATCTGACCGTGCCGGACCTCGACACCGAGTGGGTCGAATCGCTGCGAGTTGCAAACGCTGGTGCGGTCAAACGCCTAGCGGAATTGTCCGAAGCGGCCTCCCTGGGATCAGACGGCTTCATGCACCCGTACCAGCTAATGGCCGCCATAAACAGCTTCGTAGACCAGGGAACCGTAATCGTCGCCGACGGTGGGGATACCCTGTCGTTCGCGCGCGTCGCGCTCAACCCACCGCCGCGTCTCGACTCTGGTGCGCTTGGTTGCCTGGGCGTCGGGCTTCCTTTCGCCAATGCGGCGGCAATGAGCTTGCCGGGGCGTCAGGTGCTTGCGGTGATCGGCGACGGATCATTTGGGTTTTCCGCAATGGAAATCGATACAGCGGTCCGGCACCGCCTCAACGTCGTCTACGTAGTCGCGAACAACCAAGCTTGGAATATCGAAAAGACCGACCA
This sequence comes from Actinomycetota bacterium, assembly GCA_030645615.1. Lineage (GTDB taxonomy): Bacteria > Actinomycetota > Actinomycetes > S36-B12 > S36-B12 > UBA10649. Next base: position 67,628 of record JAUSNB010000042.1, read on the forward strand.
ACTCCAGCGGTACGACGGTAGGACGGTCGGCGTCGATCTGCCTGGGTGTCGATACGACCTGCTTGCGCAGGCGCTTGGTGCGTCGGGACGGCGGGTCACAAGCCCGGAGGACCTACCGGCCGCGCTCGCATGGGCACAGCAGAACACACCCGCCGTGCTCGATGTGCTCGTGACACAAGATGTCCCCTCACCTGATTCAAGAGCTGGTCTGGCCACCGTGCCGCCGTTGCAGGCGATCACTAAGTGGCAGAAATCCGAGGAGCAGGCTGGACGTCTAGCACCGTGAGCGCGAACGGTGACCGCAACGTGTAGGTTCTTCGTAGGCGAGGAGCAGGCATACTTGGACCTTGGGGTGAGCGAGGACTCCGCGCGACCAGTCGTCGACTGGGACATCGCGAAACTCGACTGAGATAGCTCGATGCGTGACCCACCTCGGCGAAGATAGTTGAATCTGACAGGGCGAATTCCAGCGAACGTCGCAACACCGAGTGGCGTTGGAGGGTGTATGTCTGGAAGTCGTGGTCGTCCGCGCGACCCTGGTGCGGCGCCGCTGACGGAGAAGCGGGAGCAGTTCGTTCGCTTGATCAGTCGAGGCGCCTGCATTGCCGAAGCCTGTCGACAGGTCTGAGTCAACCGGCGAACGGGCCAGCGCTGGCGCCACGGGCGAAGGTTGACGACGCCTTCGGGCGAAGTGCGCGACTATCCGGCAGTGACGCTCTCGCCCGCGCGGCCGCTGTCGGATCGATACCTGTCTCAGGACGAGCGCGTGCGGATTGCTGACTTGCATCACGGTGGCCTGGGCGTGCGCGCCATCGCTGTGGAGATCGGCCGCGCGCCGTCGACCATCAGTCGCGAGCTTGACCGCAACGCGGGCGACGACGGCCGCTACCGGCCGCACGCAGCAAACACTCGCGCGTCGACACGGCGGGCCCGTCCCCGGCAGCGGCGAATCGCCACGGACGCGGGGCTGCGCTCGCGAGTTCAGGACCTGCTGAAGGTGCGGTGGGGTCCGGAGCAGATCGCCCACGAAACTGCGGGTGCGTCATGTCGACCGGCCCTCGCGGCACCGAGCCGTGGAGAGCATCTACCAGGCGATCTACGACCCAGCCACGCCACTGGGCCGTGACGCGCACGCACGCCTGCGAACCCGGCGACGTCGCCGGCGACCCCACCGCCGCCCCGATGCCCGGCAGGGCGGCTGATCAACATGACGATGATCGATCAGCGGCCGGCGGAAGCTGATGACCGCACGGTGGCGGGTCACTGGGAGGGCGACATACACCGGCCAGGGCAACAGGACCGCGTTCGGCACGATGGTGGAACGGACCAGCAGGTTCGGGCTGCTGGCCCAAACCGACGGTCAGCGAAACGCTCGAGCCGTCGCCGACGGGGCATCAACGCCCTGGGCGAGGTTCCCCAGCACCTGCGCCTGTGGTTGGCCTGGGACCAGGGCAAGGAGATGGCTGAGCACCAGCGGATCCCCGCTGAGACCGGCACGCCGGTGTACTTCTGCGACGCGCATTCGCCATGGCAGCGGCCCAGCAACGAGAACAGCAATGGGCTTCTGCGCGACTACTTCCCCAAGGGAACCGACCTGTCGGTGCACTCAGCCGATCATCTCGCCCGGGTGCAGGACGAACTCAACGATCATCCCCGCAAGTGCCTGCAATGGCGCACCCCCGCCGACGTCTTCGCCGGACTACAGCCGACCCCAACGTGACCGAACGTTGCGACGTTCGCTGGAATTCGCCTCGTCAAGGTGGGGCCAAATGAAGTTGACAAACTCAGATAGTCTTGGCTCAATAGAATTGTGTGGTTGCACCGCCAGAGACATACAACGGGAGGGTGTCGTGCCCGAGGACGACGCGGTGGACTGGAAGCCGGTCGAGCGGTTTCGAACGCACGAGTACGTCCTCGCCCAAATCGAGGATCAAGTCGTTCAGGGGCGACTCCGCCCTGGCGACCGCCTACCTGGGGAACGCCAACTGGCCGAAGCGCTCGGGGTGAGTCGCTCAGCGGTTCGCGAGGCGTTTAGAGTACTTGAATCGATGGGCGTCATCAGCGTCGGTTCTGGATCGGGGCCGACGTCTGGGTCGACTATTGACGGCCACGTGACCCCTGCGCTCGGCAATCTACTCAGGCTACACCTCGCGCTCGCGTCTTTCAGTCAGAGAGACCTAGTCGAGGTTCGAATGCAGCTTGAGGCGTGGGCGGTCCGTGAGCTTGCTGAGCGAGCGACTGTTGCCGACTTCGATGCGCTACGCAACATTCTCAGCAAGATGCGCGAACCGAACCTGCCTTACGCGACTTTCAATGAGTTGGACACTGCCTTCCACGTCACCGTCAGCAGCATTTCGGGAAATAGCCTGCTCGGGTTGTTGATGAGCGGGCTGCGTAACGCGATGCGGCGTGAAATGGTCGCCGTGTTCGACACGCTACCTGATCCTGCCGCGATGGTTACCGACCTACGTGACCAGCACGAGGAGATCCTCGAAGCTCTCGAAAAGCGTGACGGCGCCCGCGCTGCGGAACTCGTACGGGGTCACATCGAGCATTTCTACGGCCAGTCGAACGGTTAGCAGAACGCACAGACTCGTGAAGTTCCCGTCGGCAGCTGGCCCGTATCTCGTCGACAATCTGCGATTGCTCGCAGTTGACCACACCGATGACGCCGCGGGGCCCAGCCGTCGACGACGGTCGTTTTAACGCCGGCCACCATTGACAAGATGGACCGACCAACTCGTTGAGGTCACGTCGCCCCGGCCGTTGGCACCGTTAACTTGCGATGTAACGACTCGAATGCTGGGTTGCAGCGAGCCGTATGGGTGCCGCGGTAATCCGACCCGTCAGACTAAATCGGCGCATCAGACGGGTGGCGACGCGCAATTTCACGAGAGCGCCGAGAGCGAGGCTCGCCGCCCGCATCGGCGACTTGGATAAGGATTGTCCCGCGTAGTCATACGCGTCACGAGCTCGTGCGACTTATCGATTTTCCTTGTCGCCGTAGGCCTTGGGTGCTATGGTCGGACCATAGATACGAACAGACCATAGATATGGACTCACCAATGGCTGTGTCAACGCCGAATGAAGATGAACCCCCTGCTGCCGATTGAAAATGGACCCCCTCGGGTGGCTAGTCGTTCTTGTTGGCGGGTGGGGTGCGGCCGAGGTCGCGGTCTTTGAGCCGGTAGCTGTCGCCTTTGATGGGGACGATGTCGGCGTGGTGGACGAGGCGGTCGATCATGGCGGCGGCGACGGTGTCGTCTCCGAAGACCTCGCCCCAGCGGCTGAAGGGCTTGTTCGAGGTGACGATGACGCTGGCTCTCTCGTAGCGGGCGGAGATCAGCTGGAAGAACAGGTTCGCTGCCTCGGGCTCGAAGGGCAGGTAGCCGATCTCGTCGATGATCAGCAGCGGGATCCGGCCGAGGCGTTTGAGCTCGTCGGGGAACTTCCCGGCGTGGTGGGCATCGGCGAGGCGGGTGACCCATTCGGCGGCGGTCGCGAACTCGACCCGGTGGCCGGCGTGGCAGGCCTTGATCGCCAGACCCGTCGCCAGGTGCGTCTTCCCGGTGCCGGGGGGTCCGAGGAAGATCACGTTCTCTCTGGCGGTGATGAAGTCCAGGGTCCCCAGGTGGGCGATCTGGTCGCGCTTGATGCTCGACGCATGGGCGTAGTCGAACTCCTCGAGTGACTTGCGGGCGGGGAACTTGGCGGCCTTCACGCGCAGCTCACCGCCGTGCGCGGACCGGGCGGTGACCTCACGCTCCAGGCAGGCGGCGAGGAACTGCTCATGGGACCAGCCCTCTGAGCGTGCCCGGTCGGCGAGGCGGTCGATGGCCTGGCGCATCGTGGGGGCCTTCAACGCGCTGGTCAGGTAGGCCAGTTCCGCGGTCACGTCCGGCGGCGTGGCCGTCGTGGTCCGGGCGGCCATCAGGCGACCGTCTCGTGCAGGCCGAATGCCCGGTCGTAGTCGGCCAGCGACCTCACCTGCACGTCGTCATCAGCGGGGACCGGTCCGGTGATCCGCCCGGCCCGCAGTCGCATCGTGGCGGCTGCCGCCGCATGGACGGGGTCGGTGATCGTCTGATGCCGGCCCCAATGCCGGTCGTGGATGCCGACGATCCGGTCGCCCCAGCGGACCGTGACGGCGGTCAGGTCGGCGTGGACGGTGACCTTCCTGCCGATCGCGATCGGGTCGACGGAGTAGTCGTTGGAGGCGATCCGCACGTAGTGGTCCCGCGGCAGCCGAGTCATCGCATGCCAGCCGAGCTGCGGGCTCACCGGCGGCAGGGTGAGCATCGCGGCCTTGTCCGCGTCGAACCGGTCGATCGGCCGGCAGCCCAGCGTCCGATGCTGGCGCACGGCCGCGGTCCGGCCCAGCCAGTCGACCATCTGGGAGTTGAAGTCCGCCGCGCTGGTGAACGACCGTCCCGGCAGGAAGCTGGTCTCGCAATAGCCGTTGCCGCGCTCGACCATCCCCTTGGCCTCGGGGTCGCCGGGCTTGCACTGGATGACGCTGATCCCCAGCATCCCGCGGAACGCCTCGAACTCCTCCGTCAGCCTCGGCTTCCCGCCCCGCCACGACCCGACCGCGGACTCGTTGTCCCAGACCAGCGCCTTGGGGACCCGGCCCCACGCCTGCAGCAGCGCCCAATGGCCCGCGATCAGGTCCGGGGCCTTGCGCGAGGGGATCATGATCGCGGCCAGCATCCGCGAATACCCCGACGCCATCACCAGCACCGGCGGCCGGTCGACCTGGCCATGACCGACCGGGATGTCGACCGGCGGGAACCACAGATCACACTGCGCCAGCTCCCCAGGCGCGTACGACGTACGCGACGCCGGATCCACCGGCCGGAACAACGGACGCAGTTCCGCGACATGCGCACGGAGCACCGACGACGACCGGGTCCAGCCCACCCGCTCCGCGATCACCGAAGCCGGCATGTCCGGGAACTCCCGCAGCAGCGCCCGGATCGCTGGCTCGAACGCGTCGAACGCCGTCCCCCGCGCCGGCCGCTGATACCTCGGCGGGCCCTGCGACGCCAACGCCCGCCGGACCGCGTTCCTGGAGATCCCCAACCGCCGCGCGATCGCCTTGATCGGCACTCCCTCCGCCCGATGCAGACGACGGATCTCGGCCCAGTTCTCCACGGTGATCACTCCTCAATCGTTG
>JAUSNB010000055.1 GCA_030645615.1 Actinomycetota bacterium
ACCCCTAATGCCGGGAACCAAAATAGTAATATACCGTCCATCAGCGCCGACGGACGGTACGTCGCCTTTCTCTCATCCTCAACCAATCTGATCGCTCTGATCAGTGGGCAACAAGTATATCTGCACGACCGTACTGGGCCGACAACGAGCCTGGTGTCCCGAGACAATACGAGCGGAGGTGTCGTTGCGGGTGATGCCGCAAGCGATACCCCTGCCATGAATGGGAGCGGAGGATTTGTGGCGTTCGCCTCGCTGGCGAGTAATCTGAGCACTGGTGGCGGTCAGCACACGTATGTCCGCGCGACGCCCTAGCCGATAGAGCTTCATGTTGCACCATAGTACGATCTCCGTACCATGCCGCTCTCCCGATTCCACCCGCTCATTGCTGACTGATTTCGTTCGAGCGTCGGCGCCCCGACTGATGTGCAAGAGCAGGACCCATCGTTTACGGGAGTACGTTCCTGCTTTTCTCTTCTGCATCGATCCCCACCGTAAACATCAGGCAGGCCCGAACTCGATGTTCAAGGCCTGAGGCTGTCTCGGGTCAGTCTGGACGATCAGTGCGTTCTCTTGTCGAGTTCGGTTTGAAACACCAGGCAGGCATGGGCAAACGCGGCCTCGAGTGGTTCGAGCAGAGGCTCAGCTTCTACGAGCGGGCCACGGCGACTGATCGTTTCGATCTGCCCGCACAGGTCTGAGAGGGAGATCGCCCCGAGCATGCCACTTCGTGATTTCAAGCTATGCGCGGCTTCATTGACGAGTTGAGCGGCGTTGGTGGTCAGCCCTACCCGTAGGTTGTCGACCAGTTGCTGCGAGTCCGCGAGATAGAGCGACAGGATTCTTGCCAGGACGTCCGGTTGGCCAGGCCGCTGCAGCGCGGTAATCGAACTCCAGGCCTGCCGGTCGATCGCAGAGGATGCCTCGACCCGAGTCGTCACCTCTCGTGTGACCTCCTCCAACTGGATCTGTTCAAGGCTCTGTGCCGTCGGCCTGGGCTGGAGCCATGACATGAGCATCTGTCGGAGCCCTTCCCTGGTGAAGGGTTTGGAGAGATAGTCGTTCATGCCGGTGGCAAGGCAGTGCTCGCGGTCTTCCGGTGTGGCATGAGCGGTGAGTGCGATGATGGGAATGGGATGACGTGAATGGCCGTTGCCGATCACAGATTCCCATTCCCGTATTCGGCGGGTGGCTTCAAATCCGTCCATGACCGGCATCTGGCAATCCATCAGGATGAGGTCGTAGCGAGTCTTCTGTGCCGTGTCGAGCACTTCTTGTCCGGTCTGGGCAATCATCGCGGTGCATCCCAGGCTTTCCAGCATCAAGAGTGCAATCTCCTGGTTCACAGGGTTGTCTTCCGCCACGAGGATGCGGCCGGTGACACGAGGAGACCGTGCCGGCGACGGATTTAGTTGAGGTACGACGACGTGCGGGCTGTCGAGGAAACGCTGGAGCGCCAGATGGAGGGCCTCGTAGCGGAGCGGTTTGGTGACGAAGGGCATGTGGCCAAACAGCGGCTCTTGCTCCACGTCTGCACGGCGAATAAAGGACACCAGGCGCAGGATTCCGACGGAGGCGAGGACGGAGTCGGATGCCAGCGCATGCAGCAATTGGATATCGGTCATATCCGTGAACGTTTCGTCCACGAGCGCAATCACCCGGCCGCCTTCTGTGGCCAGTTCGTCCATGACCTGTTCGAGGAATTCCGCCCCGGTGCCGGCCGTTCGACAGGTGATGCCCCAGTTTGAGAGGTAACGGGTGAGCAGGTGCCTGGTCGGGGGGTGGCTCACGGCGGCGCAGACCCTGAGGCCTGCGAGTGAGGGACGCGGTGCGTTCAGTGCGCCGGAGCCGGACTGCAACAGGAACGGGAGCGTGACCCAAAACGTACTGCCCTGTCCGATCAGGCTCTGCACGCCGATCGTGCCGCCCATCAATTCGCTCAGCTGCTTGCAAATACTGAGTCCCAACCCGGTTCCGCCATGGACCCTTGTCGAGGACCCATCCACTTGGGAGAAGGATTGAAAGAGTTTCGCCTGGCCTTCCGGGCTGATGCCGGACCCCGTGTCTGAGACGGCGAGTGTGGTGGTGGGAGGGCCGGTGTCTCCGGACTGGGGTCGATTGACGGTGACACGCACGCTCACGTCGCCCTGCTGGGTGAATTTGATGGCATTGCTCATGAGATTTGTGAGGATCTGACGGATACGAGTGGGATCGCCGAGGACGGCGGTGGGAACAGACGATTCATACAGCACCAGCAGCTGGAGGCCTTTTTTCTGCGCACGTTCGGCGAGCTGCTCTGCGGTGCGTTCGACCACCTCTCTGAGGTCGAGCGCGGTCGTCTCGATGTCCAGCTTGCCGGCTTCAATCTTGGAAAAGTCGAGAATGTCGTTGATGAGGGTCAGCAGGGTGTCCCCGGAGTTGTGAATGGTTTCCACGTAGTGGCGTTGTGTTTCGGAGAGAGGGGTGCGGGCGAGGATCTCAGTCATGCCGATCACCCCATTCATGGGCGTACGGATCTCATGACTCATGTTGGCCAGAAACTCTGCCTTGGCCTTGGTCGCCTCTTCTGCCGCGGTCTTGGCCATCGCGAGCGCTTGTTCCGCCTCGCCGCGGCGGGTCGCCTCCAGGACGAGCGTCATGAAATTGGCGAGCGCCTGAGCAAACTGTTGTTCGTCGAGCGCCCAGTCTCGTGGAGGGCCGACATGTTCGAACGACACCACTCCGGCTAATGCTCCATTGGTCTTGAAGGGGGCATCCAATCGTGAGGTCACGAGTCGCGGCGCAAGAACCCCTGTGGCCAACTCCTTGAAGTGCTCGTTGTGTTCGGCCTGGGCCGCAACCAGGAGGCTCTGTCGCTCCAGCGCGTCGAAATAATGAGGATAGTGCGTTCTCGTGAGCTTGTCCTCCGGGCTGTGGCGATCCACGGTGCGCTCATAGCTGTCGAGGCAGTAGAGGGCACGCGCCGGGGCGGCAAAGATCCATATACTGGCTCGCTCCACGGCGAGCGCCTGGGCTGCGGTGGCGGTAACCTGTCTGGCTGTTTCTGCAAGAGAGCCTTCGTAGACGGTGCGGTCTTTCACGAGCGCCAACATGGCGCTCTGTTGCTGCCGCAGCCGTTCTTCCTTCGCTTCCAGCGACCGGTTGGCAGCCTGGAGCACATCGGCCCGTTCTTCGGCTTGCTGCGTAGCATCGACGGCTCCCACCAATTCCACCTGGGCACGTACGCGCGATTCAATGGCCCGGCTGTTCGTGAGGGCGACGGCGACTTGATCGGTCAGGCGGCGGGCATAGGCCACATCGTCAGTGGATGGCTCGCTCCCCTCGCGGTACGCGAGGATCAACGTGCCGTCCACCTCATGGTTCACAAGAATCGGAAAGATGGCGAAGGAGGAAAGTCCGGGCCGAGCCATCGCCGCGAGATAGCCTGGCAAGGCGGGCGACGACACCATCACATGGTGTGGGTGGGCTTGCAGGTGGGCGAGGTCGTCGGTCGAAAATTGACAGGTAGGCTCTGTGATCTCATGCTCGGATGGCCGGTTCAGATGCCGCAGGGACATCATGGCAGGTCTGTGTTGGTCAGGATCGATCAAGGTCAAGCCGATCGCGTCGCAGGCAATGGTTTCGGAGATCCGGGATTGTAGGATTTTCATCATCGCCGTCGGTTCGTGACTGGACAGGATGGCATGACTGATCGCTGAGAGGGTTTCCAAGAGGTGGAATTGCCGGCTGAGTGTGCCGGTCATGTTGTTGAAGGAGGCCGCCAGATCTTCGAATTCATCGTGGCTGGCCACCGTCACGCGAGTGGTAAAGTCTCCTCCGGCGAGACGGGCGGTGCCTTCCTGTAAGAGCGTCAGGGGCTGGAGCTGCCGGCGGATTTGCGAGAGGCTGAGCAGCAGCACGACCGTCAATGCCGAGGCGATAACAAGCAAGAAGGTGTGACGAAATTGGTCGACCGGCGCTAATGTGGATTCTTTGGATTGGCTCAGCGCGATGATCCAGGGATCCGAGAGAAACAGGTATCGCAATGGAATCGTCCAGACTCCCGCGATGTATTCGTGGCCGCCTGTCTGCCACACAAACGCGTCCGTCATGGGAGCGGCAAGGTCCTGCCGGCGGAAGTCCGGTAGATCGATCTGGCCAGGAAAGGTTGAATACAGAGCCCGCCGTCCTTGATCCTCGACGACGAGATCCGTATCGGACGGCAGGGTTTCTTTCACCTGTGCGCTCCAGAGCAGGGTGACGTCAACCTGTGCCGAAAGCAGTCCCGTTTCCAACTGATCCCGGTTGACCGCTCGGATCATCACCATCCCGGTGGACTGGTCGGGCGTAGGCTGGAACCGTAACAGTGTCTTGCCGGCTCGAAGGTGTTTCAGTTGCTCATCGTTCAAATGGTGACGATCCGGGCTGCCGTACGTGAGCAGTCGGAGTTCGCGGAATCGGTGGCCCAGTTCCTTGATCGAGGCCGTGATCGTCTTGTCCTGCGTGACGGAACTCTCTGTGGACAATGTTGCGGCCGTACGATCGAGATCGGCTTTCAGTGAGAGGAGGTGGTCGTAGATGACCATCCCCTGAGCCTTGCTTTCCTGTCTCAGGCGGGCTGACGCTTGCAGGACCAGCTGATCTGTGACTTGCTGGTAAGCAACCCATCCAAGGATCGACGTTGGAATCAGGGCACAGAGGACGAAGAGCCCGACGATGCGGCGTGCGACGCGACTCTGGAATAGCGAAAGGGAAAAGGCGGTCGTCATAATCCCGGCATCTTAGAAGTTGGAGGCTAAGCCGTAATAC
>JAUSNB010000043.1 GCA_030645615.1 Actinomycetota bacterium
CCAGCAGGGCGCGGCGGCGGCCAGGCATCACGCAGCTACTTCATCGCAAAGCGCGCGCCGACGAACAGCGTCGTACCCAGCGCGGCGAAGTCCGAGGTGGAGGCGCGCACCACGTCGTAGCGCTTGTCGAACAGGTTGTCGACGCGGGCGAACAGCGACCAGCCGTGATCGAGGCGCAACTCGCCGCGCAGATTCACCAGGCCGTAGCCGCCCATTTTCTTGGTGTTGAGTCCCGTCGTGAAGTCCGGTGCATCGTAGCGCGGACCGCTGGCCTGGAGTTCGGCGCCGAGTGACCAGTCGCCGAAATCGCGGCTCGCGGCGAGGCTGCCGAATTGTCGCGCGCGGCGCACCAGGGCTTCGCCGTTGGCCAGGTTTTTCGGCTCCTGAATAGTGAGGCCGGCATCCATCGTCCAGGCGCCGAGCCGGGTTCGGGCAGCCGCGGTCCAGCCCGTGATGCGCGCCGTGGCGACGTTGCGCGGCGTGTAGAAGAACGAGCCCGGCGCGGTTTCCTGCCACTGGATCAGGTTCTCGATGTCGTTGCGGAAAGCGGTCAGCGAAGCCTCGGTGCTGCCCATTTCGTAACGCAGTGCCAGCTCGCGACCGTGGCCGGATTCGGGCTGCAACAGCGGGTTGCCGACGCCGGCGAAGGGGGTGTTGGGAAAATACAGGTCGTTGAAGGTAGGCGCCTTGAAGGAGGTGCCGGCGCTGGCCGAAATCCGCCAGGCGTCGGTCAGGCGGTAGCCGTAGCCGAGGGTTTGCGTGTTGCGCGCACCGAACTGGGAATTGTCGTCGCGGCGCGTCCCGACTTGCCAGAAATGTGCGCCCGCCGAGCCGTTCCAGCCCAGTACCAGGGAATCGGTGCGGCGCTGCAGACGGGTATAGACATTGGTCGAGTCGATGGATTCGCGCAGGCTCTCGACGGCGACCAGGCCGCGCCCGAGCGGCAGGGTCAGGTCGTTCTGCCAGACCACCTGGTCCTGGCGGGTGCGGAAGGCATCGCGGTCCCGGCCCGCGGTCGACGAAGGCGTGGTGATCGAGTGGTCCTCGCCGCGACCGAGGCGCAGTTCGCTGTGCCAGGCGTCGGCCAGACGCGCGCGGGCGAACACGCCGTGGGCGACGACCCGGGTCCGCGTCTGCCAATCCGGGGTGGCGGCAGGCCAACTGCCGTCGAAATGGTTGACGCCGTCGCTTTCGATGCCGTGGACGCCGATCTCGATGCCGTCCCGCGGGCGCCAGGTGGCGGCCAGCGACAGGCTGCGGCGCGCAAAACCGTCGCGGTCCGGGTTGTAGGCCGGGCTGCCCGGATTGGTGATGGCATTGACCCCCTCGGCGCGCGAGTCGGCCACGCGCACGGCATAGTCGAAGCGGCCGACCCGGTTGGCATGGGCCAGCGTCAGTTCCCGGCTGCCGCGGCTGCCGACCCCGGCGCTGGCTTCCAGGCGCGGGGCGTCGGCCGCGCGTTTGGTGGTGATGCGGATCACGCCGCCGATGGCATCGGAACCGTACAGCGCCGACGCCGGGCCGCGCAGGATTTCGATGCGCTCGACCTGGGCCAGCGGGATGGCGTCCAGCGAGCTCTGCCCCAGCGTGGCCGAACTGATGCGCAGGCCGTCGAGCAGGATCAGGGTATGGCCGGCGTTGGCGCCGCGGATGAATACGCTTTCCGTGGCGCCGCGGCTGCCGGCGCGGGACAGTTCGATGCCCGGCGTGCGCGCCAGCAGGTCGCCGAGCGTGGTCGACGGTCCTGCCTGCTCGATGGTCTCGCGCTCGATCACGGAGACATCGGCAATGACTTCGTTGATTCGCGTCGCCTGGCGCGTCGCGGTGACCACGACAGCCGCGAGTTGATCGGCGGCGAGGGAAATGCTTGGAGAAAGACAGCCTGCCGCGCAGGCGGCGAGGGTGAAACCGAAGGTGACACGCTGGTGCATGGAAAAACTCCCGAACCCCGGCTAGCGTCCCCGCAGCCGGTAGGTGGCAAATGCATGCGCGGGAGGGGAGGGCAATGAACGGGGTCGGCACAAACCCCGGCACGCCGCAACCCCGCAACGCATACGCTGGTTTGTCCTTGGCCGGTCTCCGGGCTTGAAAGTCTTGGTTCATCGCCTTCCCGGGTTTTGCAACCCAGTGGCGTCTTGATGAACCCGCACTTTCTTACCGT